>CAVOQM010000022.1:0-67263 GCA_963698365.1 uncultured Alphaproteobacteria bacterium | reverse complement strand
AGGATTCGTAGTATGGATTCGTAGGCCGCGTAAGGCTCACAACACATTTTTCATCGCGTCTCCCTTAAACGGCCATGCCGAACACTTCCGGCAAGTTTTCTGGAAGAATTCGCCGCATGTCGTCCGCAAGTCGCCTCTGCTAAGTAGTCGATGTTGAACAGAACGCCGCCACCGACCCCCGTTTACCACGAAGAACGAATGTTCATTTTACAGGAGACGAGATCCATGCGATCCGTTTGTTACCCGACAACCTTGGTGTTGGTTTTCACCGCACTCATGGCCCCACAGAATTCCCTTGGCGCCGAAATACGCGCGATTTCTGTTCGGCCCGGCCCAACTCGTCGAGGGTATCAGCACTCCGGGCGTGGGTGAGGACGCTCCGTCACCGACACCCGATGAACTTGAACTATTCTTTGGCTCGAATTCCGGCCAGGGGGTGAAAACTAAAGAACTTTTCGTGGCACGGCGAGAATCGAAGGATGCCCCCTTCGACCAGCCTGTACGTCTCGACACACTGAACAGACGTAAGGAGATCCAACCAAGTATCTCGATCGACGCCCTGACGCTCTATTACATTAGCGGTGAGCCAAACGATAACGATATCGATATCGCGGGTGAGGTTTCGGCACCACTCGCCCATCTCGGAATGAGCCCTTTGGCCATCCGACGTTGCTTTTTTCTCCGGAGCCTGGATGGGGCCTTTACGCACCCAGCGTCTCGTCGGATGAACTCTCACTGTATGTGCAATATAGCAACCTCTCCCGCAGGGAAACTGACGTCTACGTATCGCGCCGCGAGAGCGTATCACGCAGCCCTGGGGAGAACTTGAGCCCGTACCGGAACTCTCCGATCCGAACCATTGGCAAAGCCGTCCATTCCTTTCGGCCGACAGTCTGTCATTCTTCTTTTATGATAACTACGACATCGACAAGGCTGGGGCACGACCGGGAGGAGGGCCGATCTGGCCGTGATGGTGCGACCGTCGGTCGAAGCACCGTGGTCGGCGCCGGTCAATCTAGGCAGTGCCATTAACACGAAGGATTACGAGGATTTCGCGAGACTTGCTCCGGATGGCCATACATTGTACTTCGATCGCCGTGATGTGTCGGCGCCGGACGATCCTTCGTGGTACAACTCGGCTGACATTTGGCAGTCGTCGGTTCTCCCCTTCGAAGCCGTGGGGCTCTCCGGGGCTGGCGGCGGTTACTCACAGGATTTCGACGTTCTCGGCGCAGAGTCTGACGCCGCGGGCACGCCGCTGCCCAGTGGCTGGACCTTCACCGCCAACGACATCATCTTCAGCAATGCCACGACGGACAAGTTCCCGGCCTCGCGCCGCAACTACGCCGGCGTCTACAATGGCGGTGTCAATGGTGACTCGGACCGCGCGCTGGTGACCGACGTTTCGCTCGAGGAAGGGGGCGAACTGGATTTCCGAGCCGTCGTCGCGGATGCTCCGGTGCAGGCGTTGCGATTAGGATTTGATCTGGAAGCATGGCAACTGTTGGTCGGCGCGGATCAAGCGGAAGCGGCCTTTCACGTTGTGCTCGAGGCCGACACAGGTGACGGATTCTCGCAGGTGGCCGATCTGGGACTGGTCACCACCGGTCCGACACTGACGCGGCCCTCGACCGGTTCGCTGGTCGACGGCAACGATCCCATGTACCGCGTCAACTATGACAGTGGCCCGCTCGATCTCGACGTGCCGAGCAGGATGCGACGCTACGGGTGCGTTGGATCTCGACCGACACCGCTCGGCGAACCGTCGTCTTCGGCCTGGACAACGTCTCGCTCCGCTTTGCCGCCCCGGGCGATGCCAACATCGACGGCGTGTTCAACTCGAGCGACCTATCGAGGTGCTGGCCAACGGCGAGTATAGACAGGTGGTGAGTAATTCGACCTGGAGCGAAGGAGACTGGAACAACGACCCGAGTTCGAGCTCGGGCGATCTAGTCACGGCGCTGGCCACGGGTGGCTACGAACCCGATGTCGCCGTCGCGGCCGTCGTACCGGAGCCGACAGGTACTCGCGCTGCTGCTGGTCGGCGGCCTGTCGCTGGGTCTACGACGTCGGCGACCAAAAATCGCAGAGCGGCTGATGTGGAGGGGGCTGGGCATGCCAACGCCTCCTGAAACGAGCTTCCGACGGGCGGCTCGTGTCAGCCGCTCGCCCTTGCATTCGTTCGAATAACGATTCCAATGCAACCCTTCGCCCCTCGGCGAAGTAACAGCCGACACGAAGGATTCCACTGAGCGGCAGCACCGCCAGCGAGGTTTAATCCGTCGCGGTCGACCTTCTCGTGGCCCGGCGTGTCAGTGGACCTGCTTCATCGTTAACAAATCATTCAAAGAAGGATTGTCACATGCACACCAAACGGTGGTTCTCGACGTGTGCAGCGAAACTCGACGCGTGGGAACAGCTCGAAAGTCGCGTGTGCTTGGCCGGCGACACGGTGGGTGGCGATGAGACACCGTGCTTGCTCGAGGTTGCCGCGGAGGAAGCGACGGCGCGCGCCGTGCACGCCGTCAATTGTTTTGCGATTGACCTGTATAACAACTTGCAGCAGGAAACGGGCAACGTCTTTTTCTCGCCGTTAAGTGTCTCGACGGCGTTCGCCATGACCTATGCGGGTGCCGCAGGTCGAGACCGCAGCGCAGATCGGCCCGTGTCTTGCACTACGGCACGGAACCCGGAATTCATGAATCGTTTGCGGCGCTCCTCGGGTCGTTGTCTGATACGACACTGAGCAATAACGCCTTTACCCTGGAATTGGCCAATGCGATTTGGCCGCAAACCGGCTTTCCGCTGCACGATACATTTGTGCGGACAGTCCACGATCTATACGAAGGCGAAGCACAAAGTATCGATTACGGCAATCTAGAGCAAGCGAAGCAGACGATCAACGCCTGGGTGAAGGAGAAGACACACGATCGGATCCCGGATTTGATCAAACAATTACCAGCGAATACGCTCATGTCACTGACGAATGCCATCTATCTCAAGTCGGCGTGGGCCAATTTCTTTGACCCAAAGCAAACAACTGACAACGACTTCGCGTTCGATGACGGCTCGTCGGTCTCGGTCCCAACGATGCACATGGAAGAAGATTTTGCCGTCTTGCAGGGCGATTCCTTTCGAGCGTTGGAGATGCCGTTGCAGGGAGGCCGGGCGTCGGTAGTATTCGTGTTGCCATATGAGTCGACGGCCTCAGCAACGAGCTCGAACCTTGGCAAATCGCACAGATCGACCAATGGCTGGCCGGCCCACGTGAAACAGTCGGAATGCAATTGGCATTGCCCAAGTTCTCCGTCTCCGTCGGCACCGACTTAGAGGACTTGCTACCCAACATGGGAATGCCATTAGCGTTTGGGCCGAGTGCTGATTTTTCGGCCATGAGCAACCCATCGCTGTACATCGAGCAAGTGCGGCACAAGGCCTTTTTTGAAGTCACGGAAGAGGGGGCAGAGGCGGCGGGAGCAACGATCATCGAGATGGGAGCGTGCTTTGCCGCGAGCACGCCATCCGGACCTCCGACGGCGAAAAGTCCATCGAACAGATTCAGGTGGGTGACTACGTATTGGCCCGTGCGGAACAGGATGCGACAGGTCGTGTCGAACCGAAACGGGTTGAAGAAATTTACCGCACGGAGGGCGAAGTCATCGAACTCCACGTGGGAGGTCAGCCGATACGAGTGACCACACGGCATCCCGTCTACGTGAAACACCGCGGCTGGACGCCCGCTGGTGAATTGCGCGAAGGAGATTTGCTTTCGACGGAAACTGACCAGTCCTGGATCGCGGTAACTCGCATCGAGCACGCCACCTCAACCGAACCTGTCTTCAATCTCCGAATTGCGGATCATCACACGTATTTTGTGGGCAGTAAGCGTTGGGGATTTGGTGTTTGGGTTCACAACTGTTCGGCTGGGCAGTGCTTCTATCTGAATCACACATTTCATTTTCTAATCCGGGACAACACAACATCAACGATCTTTGTCATGGGACGTGTCAGCGATGCCAGGACGCAGACGGAAAACGAATTGGCCCCCACGACGACCGAGTTGGCCGGTGACGGCAACGGCGATGGCCAGTTCAATCGCGCCGACTTGGTTTTAGTTCTTCAAGCAGGCCTTTACGAACAAGACACGCACGCGACGCGGGAGACGGGCGATTGGAACGGCGATGGTTATTTTGACACGACGGACTTCGTCTACGCGTTTCAATTCGGTCGCTACGAGCACGCGAATGCCGCGAGGATCCTGCCACAACCGGCGCCCAACCCGTCCACTTCGGTTTCGCGAGGTTCGACCACAACCCAGTTGGATGCGAACGATGTCGATTCACTCATCGGCGCTCACACCGGTCAGTCGTCGCCTGCGGGATTTCCTCGGTCTAAGCCGAGGAATCGGCGGACGTAGTTGTCGAAAACATCTCCAGACGGTCTACATCTCGGTCGACGATTTCGGGCGGCCGGGAGGTGCCGCGTATCGTGATTGTGTCGCCCGAGCGATGGGGTTGGGACGACGAGCGGACGTGGGCGAAGCAGGTGTGAGCTGCGGGGGAGGCGGGGACGCCCGGTCAGATCACGTGGCGCAGGGAACGGGCCGGATCGCAACATCAGGGCGATGATGAGCGGGCGGGCCCGGTCGGCGGTCAAGCCAAGGCCATGGCACAGGCGGTCACGCAGCGGGTCCAGCCGTGATAGTCCCCACTTCCCCGTCGGGGGACGACCGTACCGCGCACACAGCTCGGCATGGGATGATGACTCCTCGTACCTGGGCGATGATCCTTCTGCACCAGCGAGTATCCCTGTCGCAATCGTCCGACACAACCGACCGTGCGACCTTGATTACGGCGCGACGCGTCACGGCAAAACACGCTCCCCACACGCCCCAATCGCACACGGCGGATACCGGCGTCGTCCCAGGAACCGGCGACACCCGGCACGCCAAGCGGAAGGTAGACCGTCTGGATTCGTCACGCAGTTCAGAATTCGCAATGGCTGGGTAGATCCGGATTGGTTGCCCACGACGATGTTTGACTTGAACAGCGGCGACGCGATTGACTTGGAGGACGTGCAACAGCCAAGGTGTGTGGCATGAGGACCAAAGTCGCTCTCGCGTGCCGTCGACTTGCCGTCAAACAGGGCACTTGGGTTGATGAACAAAAAGATCACCACCAAAACAACGCCGAACGCGACGACCAAGCAACCTAGCTTCACTCGCCGGGACTTCGGATACGTTTGAGCGAGTGATTGAGTTTGTCTCCTGGGCGTAGGTTGCATTGCTTTTTCTCGAAAGAACCCAGATCGAATTCAATGCCGGAGCGGAATCGACTTTGAAAGCAACTCACGTGAATCCGGATTACCCGGAGCCCCAACCGGTTCATCGACACCGTCCCGTCGTCGTAACCTGGTCTTACCCTTGGCCGCACCAACGACTGCAGAATGAACAGTACGCCCCGCAAAACGGTCGTTTAACTGGACTGATCTGTCATGACGCCGCAGCACGCTCGCGGGCGCGAGTTAGGCAGGATTTCACACGCGACGTACGAACGACTATGTCCTGGGCCTTAGGACTTCGATCGCCCTTTCTGCATCCGTTTGTTTCACGAGCAGTCTTACGCCACATGGGCTTGCCAAGTGAGGTGTCATCATCACGGAATGTTCATTCTCAAGGCAAGTCTGTATTCCTGCTTCTTGGAGGGCAGCCTTTGCCAAGTGTGCTTCGCTCACATTCCAAAATGTTTCGACAGCCACCAGTTCGTCGGACATCGAACCTCCCCTTATTTGAACGTGCAAGACGATGGATCTTCAGCCACCATGATATCGAACAGTTTACATCGGCGGTGCGATTGTCTCACAACGGTCGAAATTCAGAACTTTGAGGGGAAGACTCGCCACGTGGCTCTACCGATTTCTTCGTTCGGGACCAGTATCGACAATCCACATGATTCCGCCGGCGGCAGCGGCCGCCATGCCGGCGTAAAAACCGAGCCTTGCAAGTGTTCCGAGCCAATTGAGACGATAAGCCCGGCCGAGTGCTTGTCCCCACCGTCCCGCTCATGATGTAGTCGCTCGCAGCCAGCGATACGAGATACGAAACGAAAATACTCCCAATAGACTTTATACTGTTACCATAACCAGTGTCATTTCTACTTTCCAGCGTTATTCGTGCTTTTTTTCATCCGTCCCGTCATGATTGTAGTGAATATCCCTGCATTTTACGGAATCCGGTTGCGCATTCATCATGTTGGTCGCTTTTTGAGTGTGGAAAAAGTGAAAATGGAGTGTAGCGAAAACGGGAAAATCAATTTGAAATGCCGTAGATGAGACAAATTAACGGAAGCTTCGCGCAATCCTTGTCGTTGCACTCTACATGGACACTCTTCTAAATCGTGGCATAGTTCCCGTGATGTCGCGTTGCTACCGCTATGCCTGTTTCCTTCACGTTTCAATCGCCTGACGCATTGGGCCCATCAAACTTCCAATCCTTGGGAATATCCGCTCAAGCAGAGCCGATCCGCGCACCTTTTCCAGAGACCGTCTTTTGCCTAGCTTGCCTCAAGGAACCAGCGGCCCGTATAAATCGGCCAGGAGATTTTCAATGCCTGAGGCCAAAGTGACAATACCGCTCGACTTTCCGTTGATGGAGCGCGCCGACTGGGTCGCCGCAGCCGAAAAAGCGCTGAAGGGCGCTTCCTTCGATCGGCTGCGCGCCACTACGCCCGACGGACTGACGATAGAGCCTATTTACCCTCGGAACCGTGAAGCCGTGCCGCAGCCGGGCCGGGAGGCGGGCGTGCCCTGGACCCTCGTGCAGCGGGTCGACCATCCATCCCCCCACGAGGCCAATGCGTTGCTGCTTGCCGATCTTGAAGGCGGGGCAAACGGCATCGAGCTTGTGTTTGCCACGTCGACCCGCTCGCGCGGCTACGGTCTGGCGGCCGATACGCTTGAAAAGCTGGAGCGAAGCCTTGACGGCGTCGTTCTCGATCTCGTCAAGATACGCCTCGATGCGGGCTACGAGACCGCGGCCTCGCTCGCACTTTTCGTATCGCTCGCTGAAAAGCGCGGCTATGACCCGTCGCGGCTCGATCTCGTTTGTTCCGCCGATTATATCGGTAAATTCGCCACGACAGGCCTTTTGCGTGCGTCGCTGCCTATGCTTGAGGCACGCATGGGTGACCTTGCACACTATTGCCATGATAGGGGCATGGCGATACCCATCCTTAGCTGCGACGGCAGGCATTGGCACGATGGTGGCGCCTCCGACGCGCAGGAACTTGCCTACACGTTTGCCGCCGCGCTGGAATATATGCGCAAGCTGGAACCCTGTGGACTGGCAGCGGAGGTTTTGCCGCAGTTGATTGGCTTTACCTTCGTAGCAGGCGCGGACCAGATCGCCACGATCGCCAAGGCCCGCGCCGCCCGCCGCATATGGTCATCTATTCTCGCCGAATGCGGGTTTTCCGACGTTGCCATGCGGCTGCATATGGAAACGTCCTGGCGGATGATGAGCCGGCGCGATCCCTGGGTGAATATCCTGCGAAGCGGCGTCGCGGCCTTTGCCGCAGGAATTGGCGGCGCCGACAGCGTCACCGTCTTGCCCTTCACCTTGCCATTAGGCCTGCCGGATGCCTTTGCCCGCCGGATTGCCCGCAATACCCAGTTGATCCTGATGGAGGAGTCCAACCTTCACCGCGTTGCCGACCCCTCTGCCGGTTCAGGTGCGATCGAGGCGCGAACGAACGATCTGGCGGAAGCAGCCTGGGGCCTGATGCAGCAAATTGAGGGGGAAGGCGGTATCATGGCGTCACTGATCGCAGGTACCGTCCAAAACAGAATTGCTACGGTGAAAGCGGCGCGCCTCAATGCCATAGCAACACGGCGTCAAAGGATCACCGGTACCAGTGCTTTTCCCGACATAAGGGAAAAGCAGGTTGAGGTGCTCACCCCTGTTGTGGACGATCTGGGCAGCGCTGGCCGCCGGCTCGAACTGCCCTTGCCCGGAAAGGGCGAATTGATGGCGACCATCGAAAGCGCCCTCAAGGATGGCGCATCTCTCTACGACATCCTGGTCTCCCGTCCTTTCGGCGATCCGCTTGAGACAACGCCGATAAAGGGGTTTCGCGACGCTGAGGGGTTTGAAGCGCTTCGCGATGCAGCCGACGGGGCTGCGGGTCACCCGACCGTCTTCCTGGCGACGTTAGGCCCCCTTGCGCAATTCGCCGCACGCGCCGCCTGGACGAAAAATTTCTTCGAGATTGGAGGAATCGAGGCGCAAGGCGGCGAGGGCTTCGGCGATCTCGATGAAGCGATTGCCGCCTGGAAATCCTCGGGCAGCACGCTTGTATGCCTGTGCTCCTCCGATGCGGTGTATAGTGAAATGGCGGTCGAAGCGGCGAAACGCTTCGCGGCTGAAGGCGCCCAAGCGCTCTATATAGCTGGTAAACCTGGAGATCTGGCGGGTGGGTTGGCTCAAGCCGGGGTTACAACCTTTCTTTACGAAGGCTGCGATGCGCTCGCCATTTTGAACGCTGCCCACGATCGCCTCGGCCTGGCGTCGCTGGCCCTTTGACAGATGCGAACGGAGCCCATGCGATGAGCCGAATTCCCGATTTCTCCAAGGTGCCCTACAAGGCTACTGTCCGGCGCGCATCCGCTAAAGGTGCCGAACCCTGGGAGACGCCCGAGGGCATCGTCGTCGATCCCGTCTATGATGCCAGCGCCGTCGAGGGTCTGACCCATCTCGATACTTGGCCGGGCCTGCCGCCGTTTCTGCGCGGCCCCTATCCGACGATGTATGTCCAGCAACCCTGGACGATCCGCCAATATGCGGGGTTCTCGACAGCGGAGGATTCCAACGCCTTCTACCGGCGTAATCTCGCGGCCGGTCAAAAAGGTCTTTCGGTCGCCTTCGATCTTGCAACCCATCGCGGTTATGACAGCGACCATCCGCGCGTGGCAGGCGATGTCGGCATGGCCGGCGTGGCAATCGAACTCAATTTTCGATATGCGAACGCTGTTTTCCGGAATCCCGCTCGACAAGATGAGCGTGTCCATGACCATGAACGGCGCCGTCTTGCCCGTCATGGCGCTTTATATCGTTGCTGCCGAAGAACAAGGCGTCGCTCAGGAGAAATTATCGGGGACCATCCAGAACGACATCCTGAAGGAGTTCATGGTCCGCAATACCTATATCTATCCGCCCGCTCCTTCGATGCGGATCATTTCCGACATATTCGGCTACACCTCGAGCCATATGCCGAAGTTCAACTCCATTTCGATTTCCGGCTATCACATGCAGGAAGCGGGCGCGACCGCCGATCTGGAGCTTGCCTATACGATCGCCGACGGCATCGAATACGCCCGCGCCGGCGTCGCAGCTGGCATGGACATCGACGCCTTCGCTCCGCGCCTTTCGTTTTTCTGGGCGATCGGCATGAATTTCTTCATGGAGGTTGCGAAACTGCGCGCCGCGCGGCTCGTCTGGGCCATCCTCATGAAGGAGCATTTCACGCCGAAGAGCGACAAGTCGCTATCCCTGCGCACCCATTCGCAAACCTCCGGCTGGTCGCTTACGGCGCAGGATGTGTTCAACAACGTGATGCGCACCAATGTCGAGGCCATGGCCGCAACCCAGGGCCACACCCAGTCGCTGCATACCAATGCACTCGACGAAGCGCTCGCGTTGCCCGGCGATTTTTCCGCCCGTATCGCCCGCAACACCCAGCTTTTCCTGCAACAGGAAAGCGGCACCACCCAGACGATCGATCTGTGGGGCGGGTCCTTTTATGTGGAGCGACTGACCGCCGATCTTGCGCAAAAGGCGCTTTCCCATATTGCCGAAGTCGAGGCGCTGGGCGGAATGGCCAAAGCCATCGAAAAAGGCATTCCCAAGCTCCGCATCGAAGAGGCCGCGGCCAAGACCCAGGCTCGCATCGACAGCGGCCGGCAGACGGTCGTCGGCGTCAACAAATACAAACCCGTGACCGAGGACGCGATCGACATTCTCAAGGTCGACAATGCCGACGTTCGCGCCAAGCAGATCGAGAAACTGAGGGCGCTGAAGGCCGAACGGAGTGAGGCGGCGACTGAGCAAGCGCTTGACGCATTGACGCGGTGCGCAGGGTCTGGCGAGGGAAATCTGCTCGATCTCAGCGTGAAGGCCGCCCGCGCCAAGGCGACGGTGGGCGAGATATCGCTTGCCATGGAAAAGGTATTCGGGCGCCACAAGGCGGAAATTCGTACAATCTCGGGTGTCTACAAGCGGGAGGCGGGCACCATGTCAGATCAAATCGCCAAGGTGCAGAAGCAGGTGGAAACTTTCGCGGAACACGAAGGCCGCCGGCCCCGAATTCTAGTGGCCAAGATGGGTCAGGACGGCCATGACCGGGGGCAGAAGGTCATCGCGTCCTCCTTCGCCGATCTCGGTTTCGACGTGGATATAGGTCCCTTGTTTGCGACGCCGGAAGAAGCCGCCCGCCAGGCGGTGGAAAACGACGTTCACATCGTCGGTGTATCGTCGCTGGCGGCGGGCCATCTGACGCTGGTTCCCGCACTGAAACACGCACTGGCCCAGGAAGGCCGCGACGACATCATGATCGTCGTCGGCGGTGTCATCCCGCCGCAGGACTATGACGCACTCTACAAAGCCGGCGCTTCGGCGATCTTCCCTCCCGGCACAGTCATCGCCTCGGCGGCGGAGGATCTCATCGCCAAGCTGAACCTGCAACACGGCTACGATCCGGCTCAAGCGGCTCAGTAATCCCGGTAACGCCCCCTACCTTTGCAAGCTTAGGCCTCGCGCCCCGGACTTGACCAGCCGCGAGGAGCCAAGATCCTGCCCGCCCCGAATTCGTCAATCATGACAGGGCGTCAATTATCACGCGCGCCACCCAATAAGGTTAATTCAACCTTAATTGCATTCGTAATAAGAATGGTGACAAGGCCAGCGGCAAAGAGGCTCCTCTTTCTAATCGGCTTCGGGTTTGCTATCCGGGACGCGGGATTTAGAACGAACGGTCAAATAAGGAACCGCAATGCGCCGATGCTCGATTGCCGCCGCCACTCTCGCGCTTAGCCTGGGTTTGAGCGCCTGCTCGCCGACACTCGACAGCGGCCCTGTGTTCGTATCCCGAACATCCGATGTAACGCTGGTCGAAATCGCTCGCAACGGGGTTGGCGGGATAAACTCCTCAACACCTTACTCGCAAAAGGCGATCGAGGCGGCTCTTCCCGGCTTCGCCACCGAAGGCTTGCAATCTGCCACCGAGGACAACACCGAATGGGTGATCGGCGCTTTCAACTCGGACGGGTTTCAGGTTCTTCAGGTCTACAAAGGCGATAATGGCAAGGTGCGCGAAGTGCATGGCGTGACCCATCATCTCACAGGACCGAACGGCGAGCGCATCGGCATGACTTTCGCCGAGGCAGGAATGTCGCGGTCCAATTGCCGGGTTGGCCGCAACCTTTGGAGCGGCATCGCCATTTGCCCGGCGCGGGGCACGCCCAATGTCACTCTTCTCTTCGCCATTTCGCAATACGACGGTCCGTTCGACGAACTGGCGCCGGAGAGTGAACTGAGGAATGCGGCCCTCCAGCGCATCATCTGGACCCCGCCATCGCCCAATGCGTGACGGAAACGGTCAATTGGCTCCAAAGCCTACGATGACCCTGACCGGAAATTACGCTATTTCAGGATCATGACCCCGCATCAGCCCACCAGCCGCCGCGAAATCGATGTTGCCGAGCTTGGCAAAAGGATCCTTGCCGGCGACCGCGCCTCACTCGCCCGCGCGATCACACTGGTGGAATCGCGCAAGGAAGACCACCGCGCCAAGGCGCGCGCACTCCTGCGCGATCTCATGCCACATACCGGAAAAGCGCTAAGGGTCGGTATCACCGGCGTTCCCGGCGTCGGCAAGTCGACCATGATCGATACGTTGGGGTCCAATCTGACGGCGGCAGGTCACAAGATCGCGGTTCTTGCCGTCGACCCATCCTCTACTCGCACCGGCGGTTCGATCCTCGGTGACAAGACCCGCATGGCAAGCCTTGCCGTCGATCCGAACGCTTTCATCCGCCCCTCGCCCACATCCGGGACTCTCGGCGGCGTTGCCTCGAAAACCCGGGAGACGATGCTGCTTTGCGAGGCAGCGGGGTTTGATATCGTGCTGGTGGAAACCGTCGGCATCGGCCAGTCGGAGACGACGGTCGCCGACATGGTGGATTTTTTCCTGGTCCTGATGCTGCCCGGAGCAGGCGACGAACTGCAGGGCATCAAGAAGGGCGTGCTGGAAATTGCCGACATGATCGCCGTCAACAAGGCAGACGGCGAAGGCGCCACAAGAGCACGGGCGGCCGCTGCCGAATATCGCGCAGCGCTTCATATCCTTGCCCCTCGTTCCCCCACATGGACACCGCCGGTCGTCACCATTTCAGGTTTTGCCAATCAGGGACTGGACGACCTTTGGCGCACGATCGAACTTTACCGCGACAAGTTGACGGCAACAGGCGAATTTTCCGAAAAACGCGCCCGTCAGCAGGTGGCGTGGATGTGGGCGATGCTGGAAGAGCGCCTGCTGGAAGCGTTGAAATCGCATCCGGACGTGAAATTGCGCCTTGGCGGCATCACGCAAGCCGTGCGCGAAGGAAAGCTTCCGGCCTCCAGCGCTGTCGAGGAATTGGCCGCGCTTTTCGGGCTTTGACCCGCTACCGATCAGCGCATTTCGGCTTCCCGCCTTAGCTCTTCACGATATTCCCGCAGGAAGTGGCGCAATACGACGAGAAGATCCTTGGCATGCCCCTTGTCGCCGCGCGCCACAGCACTGCGGATATCGTCCTCGATCATCTTCTGGATGGCCAAAGCACCTTTGTCGCGATGAAGCAGATAGTTGCCGAGCGCCGCCGCCACGATCTCGGGAATATGCTCATGTTCGGCCAGCGCCAGGATTTCGCTTTCGTTCAGGCCGCTCAGCGCAATGCAGTCTTCAATGCTGATCATGGGGCATCTCCTGCAGTGTTTTCTTGTCGGTTTGCCGAAGACTAGCCAATTTATCCCGCCTCGCCATGATCAGGGTCAAGATCGGCACTTATTGTCCCAAGGCGGGACAACGCGTCCGGCATGAGGTTTGCGGTGCCTGGTCAGGATCAACAGACCAATGGCCCGGATGCCTCACGACGATACCTCACGCCCTGTCTTGCGCAATTCCAAGCGGCTTTCCCGCCGTGCTCTGGTATTCGGCGGCGCCAGCCTGGCCGCCACCATGCCTGCGCAAGCCGCAACACGCATCGCCGATCTGCGCGGCACGATCGATGGCGCCGAATTTGGCCTCAGGCCCGGTGCCCATGACGATCAGAGTTCGGTAATGCAGCAGGCGATCGATGCCGCCGTCGAGCGCGGTCGCGCGCTTTTCCTGCCTGGCGGACGTTATCCGGTTGCCAATCTTCGCCTGCCTTCCGGCGCGCGCCTCGTCGGCCTTCCCGGTCAGACCCATTTCGTCTATCAGGGCGGCGGCGGGCATCTGATTTTCTCGGAAAACGCTGAAAGCGTCGGACTTGAAGGCATTCATTTCGACGGAGACAACAAATCGCTCGGCGAATATACCCCCGGCCTTCTGCATTTTTCCAACGTGAAGCGCCTGTCGCTCGACGATTGCGTCGTCACCGGCAGTTCGAAGAACGCAATCGCCCTCGACCGCTGTTCCGGACGGGTCGAAAAAAACGCCATATCCGGGTCCGCTGAAGCCGGCATTCGCTCGATCGAGGCAACCGGCCTTTCAATCGCCGACAATACGGTCAGCGATTGCGCCAACGCCGGAATCCTCGTCTACCGCTGGCAGGACGGCGAAGACGGCACCATCGTCTCCGGCAATCGGGTCGAGCGGATCGCGGCCCGGGCCGGCGGCACCGGTCAAAACGGTAACGGAATCAATATTTTCCGGGCAGCAGGCGTAATCGTCAAAGGCAACAGGCTGGCCGATTGCGCCTTTTCCGCCATCCGGTCCAATGCGGGATCGAATATCGTCATCCAGGGAAACTCCTGCCTGAGGTCGGGCGAAACGGCGATCTATTCGGAATTTGGATTTCAGGGCGCCGTCATCGCCGACAATCTGGTCGATGGCGCGACCATGGGCGTTTCCATCGCCAATTTCCAGCAGGGAGGAAGGCTCGCCGTCTGCTCCGGCAATCTCATTCGAAACCTCTCCACCATTGCGCCCTATCCGCAGGATGTGCAGGGCTTTGGCATTGGCATCGCGGTTGAAGCCGACGCAAGCGTCACCGGTAATGTAATCGAAAACGCGCCGCTATTCGGCATGATGCTTGGCTGGGGTCCTTACCTGAGAGACGTCATCGCCAGCCAAAACATTATTCGCGATTGCGGCACGGGCATCGCCGTCAGCGTGGTGGAAGGCGCTGGCCCGGCGATCATCTCCGGCAATCTCATTCGAGGCGCTCAAAACGGAGCCATCGTCGGCTACCGCTGGCGCGAGGCAGCAACAAAAGACCTCTCGGTCCTGGATGCGGAAGCGCAGGCCTGGCCCCATCTCGACATCCAGGGCAACGTGGTGCGCGCCTGAGCCTCCCTTAAAGTCTCCGCGCGCGCCGCTGTCAGCTGCGCTTGAGCAGCCCGGCGAAACCCTCCACGGGCCTCAAACTGCCGGCGTGAACTCCGCGGCGGGTCAAAATCTGCGGCTTGAGATGGGGAGAGAGTTCCGCCGCTTCCACCTCGTCCTGGTCGACCAGCGCATCGACCACAGCCGCCATCATCACTTCCGATGCTCTTGTCGCCCCGTCATCGCATTTTAACGCAATGCCAAGCCCGAGTTCAGGAATTGCGGCGCAAAACACGCCTTCCGCGCCGGTCTTGACGAAAACACGGCCATCGAACAGCGTCATCACCCCGGTGCAGAAACGGTCGCTCCCCGCCACCATGAAGGAATGATCGACGCAGGCGTCATATATCGTCTTCGCCGCCGCTGCCCGTGAGGGTTCGAGGCCATGACCCGTGCCGAAACATGCGAAAGCATGCGCAAGGCGATCCAGCGGCACCGCATAGGTGGGAATGGCGCACCCATCGATGCCGCAAACATCCATGCCGAGCACCGTGCCCGTCATGCTTTCAACCGCCGCCTTGACTTCGCGCTGCACCGGGTGATCAGCCTCCACATAGCCCTGCGTCGGCACGCCCATCACTTTGGCAAGTCCAAGGAAGCCGGCGTGTTTTCCCGAACAATTGTTGTGGAGCGGACAAGGTTGCTCGTCCGCGCGGTGGAGCCTGGCGACATCTTCCATTCGTGAAGGCCAGTGAGCGCCGCACTCCAGCGCATCTTCGTCGAGTCCTGCTTTCATCAGCATGACGCGCGCCGCGCTGACGTGGCGCTCCTCGCCGTTGTGGGATGCGCATGCGAGTGCAATTTCCGGCGCATCCAGACCGAGCGCTTCGGCGGCCCCCGATTCTACCAGCGGCAGAGACTGCAGCGCCTTGATCGCCGATCTCGGAAACACCGGCGTCTTGACATCGCCAACTGCGGCCATGATCTTGCCGTCGGCGTCTACAATGGCGATAGAGCCGCGATGCCTGCTTTCCACGAGCGAGCCGCGGGTTGCTTCCACCAGGATGGGGTTAGTCATTCAGTCTTCTCCAGATGGCCCTGATACGGTCGACGGCGCTCAAGCGCGTGGCCTCAGGCCCAGTTTATCGATCCATGCGCCGAGGCGTTCCACCGCGCCATCCAGCACTTCGTCCTTCTTGCAGAAACAAAAGCGGATATAGGCCGTTGGCGCATCGGCAAGGTAAAATGCCGAAACCGGCACAGCGGCAACCCCGGCTTCCTCAACCATCCTGCGGCAAACTTCCACATCGCCGGCATTGAGGCCAAGCGAAGTGATGTCGCAAGTGACGAAATAGGTACCTTCGCAAGGCAGCACATCGAAACCAATCCGCTTCAGACCAGCGGTGATGCGGTCGCGCTTGGCCTGCATTTCCGATGCAAGGCCGGTGAAATAAGCATCTTCCTTGCCAAGCCCATAGGCGACCGCCTTTTGCAGGTTTGGCGGCGTGGTGAAGGTTACGAACTGATGCGCCTTGGCGATCGGATCGAGCAGCTTGGCGGAAGCGGTTACATAGCCGACCTTCCATCCTGTCAGCGAAAAGGTCTTGCCGGCGGAGCCGATCCTGACGGCCAGGTCCCGCATACCGGGGAAGGCGATCAGTGGCCGGTGGCGCCGACCATCGAATAGCAGGTGTTCATAGACCTCATCGCAAATCGCAAAAACGGAAAACTCACGGCAAAGCCGCGCAATCTCCGCCAATTCATCCTCGGCGAAGACCTTGCCGGCCGGATTCATCGGGTTGTTTATGAGAATGGCCTTGGTGTTTTCCGTGAAGGCGGCCCTCAGCGCCCTCAGGTTCAGCCGCCATTCGGGCGGCGTCACCCGCACACGCACGGGAATGCCGCCGGCGCGTTTCACCAGCGGCAGATAACAATCGTAAAGCGGCTCGATCAGGATCACCTCGTCGCCCGGCTCCAGCAGCGCCATGAGCGTATCGGCGAGCGCTTCCGTCGCGCCTGAGGTGATCATGACTTCGCTTTGCCAATCCACCTCGAAATCATAGAAGCGGCGAGTAGCCTTCGCCACTGCCTGGCGCAATTCCGGCAGGCCAAGCATGGGAGGATATTGATTAGGGCCCTCCATCAGCGCATCGGCGGCGGCGCGGCGCACGTCTTCCGGCCCGTCGACGTCGGGAAAGCCCTGACCGAGATTGAGCGCGCCATGCGCCATGGCCAAACGCGACATGGTTTCGAATATGGTGGTTGCCAGTCCTGTGAAGACCGGATTGGTCGGCTTCATCTCAGCTCTCGCCTCGCACTTCAACTCAACTGCCCCGCCTTCCGGCGGCAGGGCGGTTGTAGTCTTTCGCATGCGTGGCGTCGAGAAAGAATGCTTATCGCTGCGGAATCTTGGGCTTGCTAAGAAATAACCGGGGAACATCCGCTTTGTGACAGCTGTCACATCGCCGTTATCATGAACGAGATACCCTTCAATCTTGATCGGCGCCTTCGTTCCCGCCGCAGAATAGCAGGACGGAGACATCGGTTCGCGGGCTCCCGATGCGTTGCGTATCGTCGGGAGCCCGCGTATTTGCGCGCATTCCTCCGGCTTTCGGGCAGGCACTACTGCCGCTTGCTGCCGTTCCCGCGACCGTCGAGAAACCCGGTATCCCTTTTCAAATGATCGGACAGAGTGCGCGGATCAATGCGAGCGCGCCGTCTTTTTTCGCGAGACCCTGCCGAAGGGAACAATACGAGTAGCGATTTCAGTTTTTCAGATAATGAAAATGTCCAGCTCGTAACATGGTCCATTGTCCCATTCCTGCCCGACTTAAAGACAGGCTCCTTTTGATCCTTGTTCAAACCATATGCTTGATTTACCCTTGTATTTCCAATCGAACGTCAGACGCGATAGATAAGGCCTGTTAATCCATAATGGCGCACCAGCTTCCCCCGCTTCAGGCCGTGAGGGTCTTTGAAGCCGCCGCGCGTCTTTTGAGCTTCACGAAAGCGGGCGAAGAATTGGGCATGACCCAGGCGGCCGTCAGTTATCAAATCAAACTGCTTGAGGAGCGCGTCGGCACGCCGCTTTTCCTCCGCCGTCCCCGGCAGGTCACTTTGACGGAGACAGGCCAAAGGCTCGCTCCGACAATCAGCGCCGTCTTCGAGCAATTGGCCGACGCCTTCGCATCCTTGCGGCAAGATGTGGAAGGGACGCTGGCCATAAGCGTCGTGCAAACCTTTGCCGCGCAGTGGCTCGCGCAGCGGCTCGGATCGTTCCAGCTTGAACATCCGGAACTCGCCGTCAGGCTCGATCCATCTCTGGCGCTGGTGGACTTCGCCCGGCAGGAGGTCGATGTCGCGATCCGGTCAGGCGAAGGCAAATGGCCCGGCTTGATCTCCCATCGCCTTCTCGCGGCAAATTTCACGCCCATGCTGAGCCCGGATCTGGCCGCAAGCATCGGCGGCGTGAAAGAGCCGACCGATCTGCTCCGTCTACCAATCCTCGACCCTAACGATTATTGGTGGGGCCGCTGGTTTGAGACGGCCGGCTATCCTCCGCCCGACCTTTCGGGGCAAAGAGGCAGCCAATTCGGCGCTCAAACGCTTGAAGCAGCGGCAGCCATCGCCAGCCAAGGCGTCGCCATCCTGACACCGGCCTTCTACAAGGCAGAACTTGCATCCGGTCGGCTGATCCAACCTTTCGATATCCTGGGCGACAACGGCCGCGCCTATTGGCTGGTTTATCCCGAAAGCCGGCGGAATGTGCCGAAAATCAGGGCGTTTCGAGACTGGATATTGGAGAGCATCAATCGAACTGGCGCATGATCTCTGCCTGAGCGCACGCTGCTTCAGCACGATCGGGCTGCGATCAAAAATTGTTGACCGCACCACCTATCGCTTTCCGGCAATCACATAACGAAAATAAAAGACTGCGCATGCTGCGCTGCGGGAAATCGCCGAATTCGGGCGTGGCAGCGGCGCGATTGCGGAAACGAAGATCGGAAATCAGCGCGCGCCCTGCACCGCGCTGATGGAAGCGGACACTTTTCCAGCGGTATTTTTACGATTCTGGAGCGCGAACAGACGATGACAGGCCCCAAGACGGCACTGAAGGAAAACACGCAGACCGGCTTCCCGGTCGAGAGGCTCTTTGCCATGCGCGAGCAGAGCCTTGCGCTCACCGCTCATCTTTCCGATGCGGATCAGACCGTACAATCGATGGATGATGCCAGCCCGGCGAAATGGCACCTTGCGCATACCACCTGGTTTTTCGAAGCCTTCATCCTGCGCGACCATATGCCCGGCTACCGTCCCTATGACGACCGGTTCTTCTATCTGTTCAATTCCTACTATGAAAACGAGGGCGAGCGGCATCCCGCCCTTATCGCGGCATGATCACGCGGCCTTCGGCAGACGAAGTGCGCGACTATCGCGCCCACGTGGATGAGGCGTTGCGGCGGCTGTGTGATACCGCCGATGCGGCGCTGACGGCGAAGCTCGCGCCGCTCGTCGAACTCGGCATCCATCACGAGCAGCAGCACCAGGAACTTCTGCTGACCGACATCCTGCATCTTTTTGCCGCAGAACCCGCTGAAACCTGCCTATGCGCCCGAGGAACCGAAGCCTCAGCCTCATGCCGCGCCGTCCGACAGCTGGTCGTCTTTCGACGGCGGCATTTTACGGATCGGCCATGACGGCGACGGCTTTTCCTTCGATAACGAAGGCCCGGCCCATGACGTTTTGCTGCACCCGTTCCGCCTTTCCGACCGTCTGGTGACGAACCGCGAGTGGCTGGAATTTATGGCCGACGATGCCTATGCCAAAGCAACGCTGTGGCTTTCCGATGGCTGGGGCACGGTCAATCGCGAAGGCTGGCGCGCGCCCATGTATTGGCTGAAGCGCGACGATCAATGGCACCAGATGACATTGCACGGGCTGAAGCCCGTCGATTTGGACGCTCCGGTCTGCCACGTCAGCTACTATGAGGCGGATGCCTTTGCCCGTTGGGCCGGCAAGCGGTTGCCAAGTGAGGCGGAATGGGAGATCGCCGCACGCGGCCTGCCGCTTGCTGGAAATACGGTCGTTACCGGTCAGCTCCGCCCGCTTCCCGCCGGTCATGCAGCTTCCGGCGCCCGCCAGATGATCGGCGATGTATGGGAGTGGACGTCGTCGCCCTACGTCGCCTATCCCGGTTTCAAGCCCGAGGCCGGCGCGGTTGGCGAATACAACGGCAAATTCATGATCAACCAGATGGTGCTGCGCGGTGGCTCCTGCGTGACGGCTGAAGGCCACATCCGCGCGACCTACCGTAATTTCTTCTATCCCCAGCTGCGCTGGCAGTTCATGGGCCTTCGTCTCGCTGAGGATGCATAAAGTGTCGGCAACAATAACAAAACTTCGCAGTACCGCTTTTGAGGCAATCGACGGAACGGAGGAAGGCGGTTTTCGCGAAGCGGTGCTCAAGGGTTTGTCTTTGCCGCAGAAGGCCATTCCAAGCCGCTTCTTCTACGACAAGCGCGGCTCCGACCTGTTTGAAGATATCACGCGGCTTGAAGCCTATTATCCGACCCGTTCGGAGATGGAGATCTTCAACACGCGCAGTGCGGAAATCGCCGAACTCATCCCCGACGTTGAGGCTCTGGTCGAATTCGGCTCCGGCTCCAGCCGCAAGATCCGCGCGCTGCTCGATGCTCTGCCGCATCTGAAGGTTTATGCGCCCATCGATATTTCACAGGACATGCTTTCAGCCGAAGCCCAAACCCTTTCGGCCGATTTCCCGGCTCTCGAAGTCGCACCGATCCATGCCGACTTCATGAGCGCCGTCGAGCTTCCATCGCGAGTGAGCCGAGCCCGCAAGCTCGCCTTCTTCCCCGGTTCCACCATCGGCAATCTGGAACCGCATGAAGCGCTGCAATTCCTTGGTCGCGTGCGTGATACTGTTGGACCAGGTGGCCACCTGCTCATCGGCGTCGACCGCAAGAAAGACGTGGACACGCTCGTCCGCGCTTATGACGATCCACAGAAGGTGACGGCCGCCTTCAATCTCAACCTGCTTGAGCGCGCCAATCGCGAGCTTGATGCCGATTTCGACCTTAACGCCTTCTCGCATGAAGCACGCTACAACGCTGATCACGGTCGCATCGAGATGCATGTGAAAAGCGAGCGGGAGCAGCGGATTACGATCGGAACCTGCCAGTTCGACTTTGAAGCGGGCGAGACGATCCACACCGAAAACTCGTATAAATACGCGCCGGATGAATTCCGGCTGTTGGCACGGGCTGCCAAGTTTGAGCCGGTCAGGAGCTGGACCGACAACGGCGAACGTTTCGGCGTCTACCTGCTGCAAAATCAGGGATAAGCCCTATCCGCCGCATCGCCCGCCAGAGAAAAAGGGCCATCGTTGATGGCCCTTTTTGCATTCACCGCACCAGGATATTGCGGAATTGCCAGGGATCGCTTTCGTCGATGTCTTCCGGGAAAAGCCCCGGGCGGCCTTCAAGCGGCGTCCAGTCCGTATAGTGGCCCCGCACTTCGCCAAGGTAAGGCAATTGCACCTCAAGGCAGCGCCTGTAGTCCATCTCGTCGGTTTCGACGATGCCGGCTTCCGGATTTTCCAGCGCCCAGACCATGCCGGCCAGAACGGCGGAGGTTACCTGCAGACCGGTAGCATTCTGGTAGGGCACCAATTCGCGCGCTTCCTCGATGGAAAGGTGCGAGCCGTACCAGTAAGCATTCTTCTTGTGGCCGAAGAGCAGCACGCCGAGTTCGTCCCTGCCATCGAGAATTTCATCTTCTCCCAGCACATGCAGTTCGCTCTGCACCTTGCATGCCGCTCCGAAGAGTTCGTGCAGCGAAAGCACGGCGTCATTGGCCGGGCGATAGGCATAGTGGCACGTCGGCCGATAGACGACCTTGTCGTCCTTCTCCACCGTGTAATAGTCGGCGATTGAGATCGCCTCGTTGTGCGTCACCAGAAAGCCGAACTGGGGTCCTGGCGTCGGACACCAGGTCCGCACCCGCGTGTCGGCGCCAGGCTGATCGAGATAGATCGCCGCCTTGCAGCCCTTCTTGAATTCATGGGCGTTCTTCGGCATCCATTTCTCATGCGTACCCCAGCCCAGTTCCGCCGGCTGCATACCTTCCGAAAGGAACCCTTCCACCGACCACGTGTTCCAGAACACACCCATGGGTTTGGGCTTCTTGGCGCGCTGGGTGTCGCGTTCGGCGATATGGACGCCCTTGACGCCCACTTTCTTCATCAGCTTCGCCCAGTCCTCGCGGCTTGGTCTTGCCGGTTCATCGAACTCAAGCCCCGTATCGCGGACGATATCGACGAGCGCCTGCTTGACGAACCACGACACCATGCCCGGATTGGCGCCGCAGCAGGAAACAGCCGTCGTGCCGCCGGGGTGCTTGCGCTTTTCCTTGCGTACGGTTTCACGTAGCGCGTAGTTGGTGCGCTCGGCGTTATCGACCGACGTGTCGTAGTAGAAGCCGAGCCAAGGCTCGACCACCGTATCGATATAAAGCACGCCAAGCTCGCGGCAGAGCTTCATCAGATCGAGCGACGACGTATCGACGGAAAGGTTCACGCAGAACCCTTGACCCTCGCCCTCGCTCAAGAGCGGCGTCAGGACTTCGCGGTAATTATCGCGGGTGATCGCCAGCTTTTGAAACTTGTAGCCACGCTCATCGACGAGCTTGCGATCCGTGTCGAGCGGATCGATCACGGTAACGCGCGAAGGATCGAAGTTGAAATGACGCTCGATGAGCGGCAGCGTGCCTTTACCGATTGAACCGAGGCCTATCATAACGATCGGACCGGTGATCGTGCCATAGTTGGGATAGGATTTTCCGGCTGCCGATTTTTCGGCCTTCTTGTCGGATTTGGCGACGGCTGAATGAGCTGCCTTTTTCGAGGTCTCTTCGGTCATCGGGATATCCTTTTATTTTATTCGGCCGGACGCACTCACAATAAAGCACTGTTTGATTGGCCATTGGATTGGGTCGCCGTCTGGCGAATGGATTTTCAGCGGACCGGAGGCCACGGTTTCATGAGCATCTCCTCGCTATAGTCATGGGCGAATGGACAGGGATCGGCAAGCCGCCCGCTTGGCTTCAGCAAGCCATGAGCGTTTCGTAGGGCGCCGGAGACGAATTCGAGCGCCAGAAATCGGTCCCTCGAAACAGGTCCCGGCATTTCGAGATCGCGCGTAAGAGCCGCCTCAAAGCCGAACCTCTGGTAATAGGGTGCGTCTCCGACCAGGATCACAGCGGAATGTCCGGCAGCCGCCGCCCGGTTCAACGCCTGGCGGATAAGCCGCGCGCCGAGGCCAAGGCTCCGAAAGCCGCTGTCCACGGCAAGCGGGCCAAGCAGGAGCGCCGGCCTGCCGTCGCCGGTTTCCACGTTCCAGAGCCGGATGCTGCCAACGAGAGACGCATCGTCGTCGCCCATTATTTCCAAGGCCGTGAGCGCGATCGTCGCCTCACGCCCTTCGCGTAGCCGCTCAGACGGCTTTTCAAACCGCGCCGGGCCGAAAGACCGGTCGAGCAAGGCCTCGCGTGCATCGGAATCCCATGGCACTTCGTCACGAATTTCGATCATGGCACCCGCCGTCAGATCACGAAGGACTCGAGAGGCTCGAAGCCGTTGAAGGCGACCGTGGAATAGGTCGTCGTATAGGCGCCGCAAGCTTCGATCAGCACCTTGTCGCCGATCGCCAGCGACACCGGCAATTCGTAGGGCGCCTTTTCGTAAAGCACATCGACGCTGTCGCAGGTCGGACCCGCGATGACGCAAGGCGTCATGCGGTCATGATCCTTGGTTGTGCGGATCGGATAGCGGATCGCCTCGTCCATGGTCTCGGCCAGGCCGTTGAACTTGCCGATATCGAGGAACACCCAGCGCAGATCATCTGCGTCATCCGACTTCCGGGAAATAAGCACCACCTCGGCCTCGATCAGGCCGGCGTTGCCGACCATGCCACGGCCCGGTTCGATGATCGTCTCCGGCAGGCGATTGCCGAAATGGCGCGTGAGCGAGTGGAAAATCGCCTCGCCATAGGCGGGAACGCCGGGCATTTCCTTAAGATACTTGGCCGGAAAACCGCCGCCCATGTTGACCATGGAAAGGGTGATGCCGCGCTCCGCCATCTCCTGGAAGATCGCGGCGGCAGAGGCAAGCGCGCTATCCCATGCGTCCACATTGCCCTGCTGCGAACCGACGTGGAAAGAAATGCCGTAAGCGGCAAGGCCGAGACGATGGGCGTTTTCCAGCACGCGCGGCGCCATTTCGGGTGCGCAGCCGAACTTGCGCGAAAGCGGCCAGTCAGCGCCGGCACCATCGCAAAGGATGCGGCAGAAAACGCGCGATCCTGCGGCGACGCGCGCGATCTTCTCCACCTCTTCCTCGCAGTCGACGGCGAAAAGCCGCACGCCGAGCGCATGGGCGCGGGCGATGTCGCGTTCCTTCTTGATGGTGTTGCCGAAAGAGATACGCTCTGGGCCGGCGCCCGTCGCCAGCACCATTTCGATCTCGGCGACCGAAGCGCAATCGAAAGATGACCCCAGCTCCGCGAGCAGGTTCAGGATTTCCGGCGCGGGATTGGCCTTCACCGCATAATAGACGCGGGTATCCGGCAGCGCATGGGAGAATGTGTGGTAGTTGTCGCGCACGACGTCGAGGTCAACGACGACGCAAGGGCCTTCGCCTCGTCGGTTGCGCAGGAATTCGCGGATACGATCAGTCATCGGGCTTCTCCCGTTCCAATTCACGTCGCAGGACCGCGCAGACAGTCGAGGCCTCCCCGCGGTGGAGACGGAGGCTCGGACAGATCTGAGCGAACGGGTAAGCGAGCCGACACGATGGCCGACGAGCATTCCCGCATGTAGCGCCTTGGATTGGATCGGAAATTCCGAACCGCACGGCCGGCAAGATGTAACAAGTGCCTCTTTAGTGACCCCGGAGGTTGGAAACCCCGGCAGAGACCAAAAAAGCCCTCTTACGTCGTTGCTTTAAGTCGTCCTGTTTTGCCGCCATTTCTTTTTACAGGATGCTTCCTGCAAAAAGACCGCTAGACGGCTGCCACTGAATTCTGGACGACCACGGGCACGTGCGAATTTGGGCAAGGGTGTATTCGCTCAATTCGCCGTCATGATCAAGAAAAAATACGCCCCCCTGAAATTTTTTTTCGATATGTGGCTAATTGGTTGAAAACATGAGGGCGACGCTACGGCGCCGCCCTGTTTTTTTCGACCAGTTCCAACACCCGGAAAGGGTGGGAATCAGCACCTTCACTCGTTCGATTCGTCGTCACCTTCCCTGTCTGCGCTCTTGCCGGGACCATCGCCATCACCGCGCCAGCGTCTGCCGTCGCGGTCACCGTGGCGGCCCTCGCCACGCTTTGGACGGTCGGCGATGGACAACGCCCCATCACCGTTGCGGTCCATGCGGCTGACGATTGCCGAAAGGGGCTTATCCGCTTCTTCCCTGGTGATCTTAAGATCGCCGTTCGTGTCGAGACGCTGGAAAGCCCGCACGATCCGCCGGTCGCCAAGCGAAAGCCAGATTTCCTGGAATTCCACCAGCGTCACGGCCCCGTCGCCGTCCTTGTCCGCCTTGGCGAAGAGATCGGATTTCGCGGCAGTGAATTCCTCTTTCGTCAGGGTGCCATCAGCATCGGTATCGGCATCGAAAAACTCGCGCATCATCGCGCCACCGCCCATACCGTGGCCAAAGCCATGATGGCCATCGCGCATAGCCCTACGGCCCTCGCCGCCTCTGCGCCCCTTGCGATCGTCACTGCCGATCGCATCGTCATCGTTACGGTCGAGACGGCTGAACATCCTTTCGCCGGCGCGGTCGAATTCCGCTTTGGTCACTTTGCCGTCGCCGTCGCGGTCGAGACGTTGAAACTCTCGAACGCGCCGCTCCGAGAATTCCTCGGCGAAAGCGATCTTGAATTCATCCAGCGTCACTGTTCCGTCACCATTTAAATCCGCGTCGGTGAACCGTTCTGCCACGACCGCGTCGATCTCCGTTTGGGTGACCTTGCCGTCCTTGTCCTGGTCGAACTTGTCCATGAACATTGCGGCGGCCCGCATCATGCCGCCACGATGGTGGCCGCCTTCTCCCCGCCAGCCATGGCCTTCTCCCCGGTCGGCAAAGGCCGGCATTGCAACTGTACCGGCAAGCGCTGCGGCAAGGGCGGTAGCGGTAGCGATTTTCCAGGTCTTCATCGTGGAATCTCCTCGGGTCCTCAATACGATGCTCCTGAGATAAGGGGCGCTTGTCGCAGAACTACGCCTGAAATCCCTCGTTACTGTCTCAACCTGTCCCAGACCGCCATCCAGATACAATTGGTTACAAACTTCTCTGGGAGCGGCACGAAAGACATATTACTTCTCATCCTGTAGAGCAGAGGAACAGCCGGCTTATCCATGAGCGAACCCAGCCCCCATATTCTCGTCGTCGACGATCACCGCGACATTCGCGAGACGCTTGCACGCTATCTGGTCAAGAACGGCATGCGCGCGAGCGCGGCGGAAAATGCCGCGCAGGCTCGAAAAGCGCTGAAGGCCGCTGCTGTCGATCTCGTGGTGCTCGACGTCATGATGCCGGGTGAAGATGGCCTGTCGCTCTGTCGTCACCTCGTGGAGACGGCGACAACGCCGGTGATCCTTCTCACCGCCATGGCGGAAGATACCGACCGTGTCGTGGGGCTTGAAATAGGCGCCGACGATTATGTGACGAAGCCTTTCAATCCGCGCGAGCTGCTTGCCCGTATCCGCGCAGTTCTTCGTCGTACCGCCCTTGCGCCAAAGGATCGCGACCCCGTGGAAAGCGGCAAGCTCGCCTTCGATCGCTGGACGCTTGATGTCGGCCGCCGCCATCTGATCGGCGACGACGGCGTAGCCATGCCGCTGTCGACGGGCGAATACCAGCTTCTCGTCGCTTTCCTGAAACGCCCGAGAATGGTGCTTTCGCGCGACCAGCTTATGGATCTGACCTCCGGGCGTACGCCCAATATTTTCGACCGCTCGATCGACAATCAGGTCAGCCGGCTGAGACGAAAGATCGAGGCAGATCCGAAAACACCCGAGTTGATCAAGACAGTCTGGGGCGGTGGCTATACGTTCACCGCCGACGTCAAGGTACCAGGCGAATGAGCAACCGTCTCTCCCGGTTTTGGCCGCAAAGCCTTGGTGGACAGTTAATCGCCCTGCTGCTCGTTGCCCTTGCCGTCGCCCAGATCATCAGCTTCTGGCTGTTTGCCGATGAGCGACGGGGTGCACTCTTTGCCCTGGCGCGCCAGGGTCTTGCCCAGCGCACGGCCTCCCTTGTCGAATTGATCGAGGCGACGCCCGAGCCGCTGCATGAGCGCATCACGCAAACGGTCTCCAGTCCCTTCCTCTCCTATTGGATATCGAGCGAACCGGCAGTAGCAGAAAGCGGCGACGACCGGGCCGACCGTCAGCTTGCATCCCTCATCGCCGAGGAACTTCAAGGCGCTCGTGAAATCCACGCGGATGTGGCCCGCCAGGCATTGCCGCCACCGCGTTATCGACACGAACGCGGCCATCACCGTGAGGACGAGACAGAAGAAGCGGCGGAGACATCGCGAACTGATGGCGCGCCGCGCGGCTGGTCCTCCCGCTGGCGCGAACCCCGGCATTCGCTGGCGCTGAACGCTTCCGTAGCCCTTGCCGACGGCAATTGGCTCAATATCGCCGGCCGTTTCCGCCTGCCATTCCGCTCCATCCTGCCGCTTCTCGTCTATGTCGCCGGCATGGCGCTCGCCATTGTGCTGATCGTCGTGTTTTCCGTCCGCAGGCTCACCCGGCCCCTTCGCGAACTTGCGAGCGCCGCCGACCGCCTTGGCCGTGGCGACGATGTCGTGAGCCTTGAGGAAATGGGGCCCACCGAAATCCGGGGGGCGATCCACGCTTTCAACGTCATGCAGGACCGGCTGTCGCGTTTTGTGCGCGACCGTACGAGGATGCTTGCCGCAATCAGTCACGATCTCAGAACGCCGATCACATCGCTGCGCATTCGCGCCGAGTTCGTCGAAGACGAAGAGAACCGGGAGAAGATCATCGCGACGCTGGACGAAATGCAGCGCATGACGGAGGCGACGCTCGCTTTCGCCCGCGATGAAGCATCGAAGGAAACCCATGACACGATCGACCTTGGCGAATATCTGGATGCCATCGCCGAGGATTATCGCGCTATGGGCGAGGACGTGACCTTTACCCCGCCCGAGGCTCGCGTGGTTCTCACCTGTCGCGCGCTCAGCCTCAAACGCGCGTTGCGAAACCTTCTAGACAATGCTCTGCGTTACGGCGAGCGCGCCACCATTCACCTGGCTGCGGTATCGGGCGAGGCGGTTATTTCCATTTCCGACGACGGCCCAGGCATTCCGGAGGACATGCTGGCGAATGTGTTTGAACCTTTTGTCCGGCTTGAGGAATCGCGTAGCGACGAAACCGGGGGCATCGGGCTCGGCCTTGCCATCGCCCGCTCCATCGTCCACGCCCATGGCGGCAATTTGATCCTCTTAAACAACGAGGGCAATGGCCTCACCGCGACGGTCGCACTGCCGCTCGACGCCTCCGCCCGATAAAATTCCTCACAATTCCCATAATCTTGAAACTCAAGGAGTTCGAAACTCTTCATGGCTTCGGATTTAAGGTAATAGACCTTGAACTTGCCAATTTGATTTCCGCCTATCCCATTCCATTGAACGGCAGGCGGACGATCTTCAGAAAATGATTCAAGTAAGACCTCGTTCTTCCCCGGTTAATTGCCTTTCGGGCAAAACAAAACGCCCGGAAAATTTCCGGGCGCTTGCCTATTTTGTTTTTTTGAGCCTCTGGCTCTATTGACCGTATGCGGCCTTCGCTTCCAGACGGCGCTTGTGCAGCACCGGCTCGGTATAGCCGATCGGCTGCTCGCGGCCCTTGAAGACGAGATCGCAAGCCGCCTTGAAGGCGATGGAACCGTCGAAATCGGGCGCCATCGGCCGGTAGAGCGGATCGCCGGCGTTCTGCCCGTCGACCACCGTCGGCCATCCGCTTCATCGTCTCCATCACCTGCGCCTCGTTGCAGACGCCGTGATGCAGCCAGTTGGCGATATGCTGGCTGGAGATGCGCAGGGTCGCGCGGTCTTCCATCAGCCCGACATTGTTGATGTCCGGCACCTTGGAGCAACCGACGCCCTGCTCGATCCAGCGCACCACATAGCCGAGAATGCCCTGCGCGTTGTTGTCGAGCTCCTGCCTGGATTTCCTCCGGCCGACCAGTTCGGCCGCTCGGCGACGGGAATCGACAGAATATCGTCGAGCTTGGCGCGGCCGCGGCTTTCCAGTTCGGCCTGACGCGCCTTCACGTCGACCTTGTGATAGTGCAGCGCATGCAGCGTCGCCGCCGTCGGCGACGGAACCCAGGCGGTATTGGCGCCGGCCATTCGGATGGGCGATCTTCTGTCTCCAGCATTGCCTGCCATCAGGTCGGGCATCGCCCACATGCCCTTGCCGATCTGCGCGTGTGCCCGGCAAACCGCATTCAAGGCCGATATCGACGTTCCAGTCTTCATAGGCCTGGATCCAGGCGCGCCTTCATGTCGCCCTTGCGGATCATCGGCCCCGCTTCCATCGAGGTGTGGATTTCGTCGCCCGTGCGGTCGAGGAAGCCGGTATTGATGAAGAACACGCGCTCGCTGGCGGCGCGGATGCATTCCTTGAGGTTGACGGTGGTGCGCCGCTCCTCGTCCATGATGCCCATCTTGATCGTGTTGCGCGCAAGACCGAGCGCGTCCTCGACCCGGCCGAACAGACGGTTGGCGAAGGCGACTTCCTCCGGGCCGTGCATCTTCGGCTTGACGATATAGATCGAGCCGGCGCGGCTGTTGGCCCTGCGCCCGCCGCCATCCGTCCGCCCTTGCCGACATCGTGCATGGCGATGGTCGACGTCACCATCGCATCGAGAATGCCTTCCGGAACCTCATTGCCGTCACGGTCCAGGATCGCCGGGTTGGTCATCAGGTGGCCGACGTTGCGAACGAGCATCAGCGAGCGGCCGTGCAGCTTCACCTCGTCCTTGCCGTTGGGAGCGGTATGCACATGGTCGGCGTTGAGTGCGCGGGTGACCGTCTTGCCGCCCTTCTCGAATGCTGTCGGAAAGGTCGCCTTTGACGAGGCCGAGCCAATTGCGATAGGCGACGACCTTGTCTTCCGCGTCGACGGCAGCAACCGAATCCTCGCAGTCCATGATGGTCGAAAGCGCCGATTCGAGCACCAGATCGGCGATGCCGGCCTTGTCGGTCTTGCCGATCGGATGACTGCGGTCGACGACAACTTCAATATGCAGACCGTTCTTTTTCAGCAGCACCTTGTCCGGGTTGGAAGCCGTCACCGCTGAAGCCTGCAAATTGCGCCGGATCGCTCAGGCCGACACCCTCACCGCCGTCAAGCGTCACGACAAGCGCTTCGCCGGAAACATCGAGCCCGATTGCGTCTTCCCAGCGGCCCTTGGCCAGCGGCGCGCTTTCGTTCAGCACCTTGCGGGCAAATGCGATAACCTCAGCGCCGCGCGCCGGATCATAGCCGCCGCCGGCGGGAAGCGTACCGTATCGCATCGGTGCCGTAGAGCGCATCGTAGAGCGATCCCCAGCGCGCATTCGCGGCGTTCAGTGCATAGCGCGCATTCATGATCGGCACGACAAGCTGCGGCCCGGCGATGGAGGAGATCTCCGGGTCGACATTCGCCGTCGTCGACCTGGAAGGGCGCGCCTTCGGGCACCAGGTAACCGATTTCCGTGAGAAAAGCCTTGTAGGCCACGAGATCAGCCGGCCCGCGGTTTTCCCGGTGCCATGCGTCGATCTTCGCCTGCAGCGCGTCACGCTTGGCAAGCAGCGCCCGGTTTTCGCCCGCCATATCGTGAACGATAGCCGAAAATCCCTGCCAGAAAGCCTCTTCGGTCAAACCCGTTCCCGGCAGGACGTCCTTGTTGACGAATTCATGGAGTTCGGCTGCGACCTTGAGGCCCGCGATTTCAACCCGTTCCATGGCGGCGATTTCTCCCGGTTTCAATATCCAACAATCCTGATTGCATCGATTACACAGCCATCGCTTTTCCAGGCTGCTTTGCTCAGCGCGCACCCTCTCAGATGAGCCCGATACGCGTCAATTGGTCATAAATCCAAAGGACTTTCTCCAAAGTGGCAACAATCGCGGCAATTGCTGTGCAGCCCCTCAATTGATCATACGAATGTGCCCGTCTATACACGGTACCGCGGGATCAGGAAAAGTGACATTGTTCAACGGGAAATCGATCCACCGCTACGGCTCAAATGTCGCCGTGCCTGAATTCCGCTGCGAGTAAACTCTTCTGATTATCCTGCAGCCTGCCAATCTCTATTCTCCCGCCTTACGGACCTTTTATGAATTTGCAGCTCTATTCCCGGCCGATCCTTCTGCTTGTGCTCACCACATTCTTCTGGGCGGGAAACACAATTGCCGGACGGCTGGCCATCGACCAAGTATCCCCCTTCGCCGTGGTCTTTTTGCGCTGGGCGATCGTCTCCCCTCTGCTTCTCGCCTTTTTCGGGCGTGAAGTCGTCGCGCATTGGTCGACGCTGCGGAACCATCTCATCGCGCTCGCGCTGATGGCCTTTTTCGGGCTGACGGCCTTCAACTCGCTGTTTTACGTGGCGGCTTATTCCACCACCGCCTTGAACATGGGCATCATTCAGGGCTCGATGCCGATGTTCGTGCTCGTCGGCGCGCTGGTATTTCATCGCACGCCCGTCGGTCCTCTGCAGTTCTCCGGCGTCATCCTCACCATGCTGGGCGTGCTGCTGATTTCCGTCCACGGCGACCTGACCCGCCTCGCCGAACTGCAGATCAATCCCGGCGACGGCTTGATGATCATCGCCTGCGTCTTCTATGCCGCCTATGCGATTACCTTGCGCAACCGGCCGAAGGTGCCCGGGATCGTCTTTTTCACGATGCTTTCGGTTATTGCCGCTATCACGTCCATTCCCGCCTTATCCTTCGAAATGGCACAAGGCACGTTGCAATGGCCCACGCCCTTCGGTTGGGCAATCGTTGGCTATATCGCCCTTGGCCCTTCTTTGCTGTCGCAGATCTTCTTCATGCGCGGCGTCGAACTGATCGGCCCGGGCCGGGCGGGCGTTTTCATCAATCTCGTACCGATCTTTTCATCGATCATGGCGGTTGTGCTTCTCTCCGAACCCTTCCACCTCTATCACGCAGCCGCACTGGTGCTGGTGCTTGCAGGCATTTGGCTGTCGGAGCGAAAATCCGTCACCGCCTGATATCTCCGGCTGCGGTTGCCCGCTACTTTTGCTGCACCGCGAAAATGACACTATTTTTGAGCAATGAAGCCATCCCTGCGCGGTAAATTTTGATGGCCCAAAGACCAATTCCGCGCGCATTCTTCTAATTGCGCCTTGCGTTTGCCTTCAAGGCAGGAGAAGACGGATACCATGGAAGCGCCTCTCATCGTTTCGGCGATAGCCGGATTGCTGGTGGTGATCAGCCTGATCCAGCCGCTTGCGGCGCGCCTTGGCCTTGCGCCATCGGTCATGCTCGCAATCGTGGGAACGGGCATCGGCATCCTGTCGGCTCAACTCCTCTACACCACCCGCACCGACGCCTTCAACGAGATCGCCAGCGTATTCGTCTATCTTCCTGTCGATTTACAAACAATTCTCTATGTCTTCCTGCCCCTCTTGCTTTTCCAGACGACGCTGACGCTGGATGTGCGGCGGCTGGCGGAAGATGCCGGTGTCGTTTTCGTGCTGGCCGTCGTCGCCGTTTTGGTGGCGACAGCCTTCATCGGGCTTGCGCTTTATCCGCTTTCGGGCGTGCCCTTGGTCGCGTGCCTGCTGCTTGGCGCCATCGTCGCGACCACGGACCCGGTCGCAGTCGTCGCGATTTTCCGCGATATCGGCGCTCCTTCTCGCCTTGGCCGGCTGGTTGAGGGGGAAAGCCTGCTCAACGACGCAGCCGCCATCGCCATCTTCGGAGTTCTGCTCGCCCTTGTTACCGGCACCGCGTCCTCTGGCCCCGGCATGGTGATTCTCGAGTTCCTGGGCGATCTCGGCGGCGGCGTCCTGCTTGGCTATGTCAGCGGGCAGATCCTTGTGCGCCTCTTTGCCCCGGTTCGCGAGTTCCGCTTGGCGCTGATGACGTTGAGCGTTGCCTTTCCCTATTTAATTTATGTGGCCGCCGAGCAATTGTTTGGCGTTTCCGGCGTCGTCGCTGTGGTCGTAGCCGGCATGGTCATCAATTTGATGGGCCCGTCACGGGTATCGCCCGATGGCTGGGCCTACCTCCACGACGTCTGGGAACAGATTTCCTTTTGGGCCTCCTCACTGATCTTCGTGCTCGCTTCCATCGTCGTTCCTAAGCTGATGGTCGATGTGAGCTGGTTCGATCTCGCCCTCGTCGGCGTCGTCGTATTGGCGGCGTTGATCGCCAGAGCCGTGATTTTCTTCGGCTTCCTGCCGTTGCTTAGCCTGCTCAGGGTCAGCCAAGGTGTCAGCACGCCCTATAAGGCCGTTATCTTGTGGGGCGGCATGCGCGGCGCTGTCACTCTAACGCTGGCGCTTGGCGTCACCGAACACGATCTGATCTCCCCGGAAATCAAGAGCTTTGTCGCCGTCTGCGCCACAGGCTTCGTGCTCTTCACGCTTCTTGTCTATGGCACGACGCTGAAAACACTGATCCGCATCCTGAAGCTCGACAAACTCTCACCAATCGATGCGGCGTTGCGCAATCAAGTGCTGGCGCTGGCGCTGGAGGACGTGCGTGAGGGTGTCTCCGACGCGGCCGGGACCTATCACATAGCCCCCGCGCTGGTCGATCACGTGGCGGGTCCCTATCACTTGCGCGCTGAAGCCGCCGCTCAGGCGAACGCGCTGGCTGAAGGCATCCACGACCGCGACCGCATCACCCTCGGCCTGGTTGCCGTTTCCAATCGTGAGCGGGAGGTCGTGCTCAGGCACTTTCGGGAGCGCACCGCCTCCATTCGGTCGGTTCAAACGCTTGTCGCGCAGATTGGCCGGCTGGCGGATCGGGCCCGCGCCGGCGGCAGGGTCGAATACAATCGCGCCGCCCGCCAGATCCTGGATTTCAACCTCGCCTTCCGCCTTGCGCAAAACCTGCAGCGCTGGGTCAAATACGATCGCTGGCTCGCCGCCCTCATCGCCGACCGTTACGAAACCCTGTTGTTGAGCCGCATCGTTCTCGACGAATTGATTGAATTCGTGCCTCAAAAGATTACCCCGCTTCTGGGCGAGCGGGTCGGGGAAATCCTGGCCGAGATTCTGGATCATCGCCGCCACGCCACGAATTGGCGCTTAAGGCGGTGCGCCTGCAATATCCCGATTACGCCGACAAGCTGGAGCAGCGCTTCCTCTTGAAGGCGGCGTTGCGCCGGGAGGAAAACGCCTACCGATCACTTCAGCAGCAAAATCTGATCGGCTCCGAACTTCATTCCGATCTGCAAAAGGCAGTCAGCGAAAGCCGGCTTGAAGCCGACCACGGCGGCCCCGGCTCGACCTTGGGCTTCGCACGGAGGCTCTCGTCACGCAGCTTCCTCTTTTCAGCCAGCTACCGAACGAGACGATCAAAGCCATTGCCCGCCTGATGCACCCGCAATTCGCCGTTCCCGGCGAAGAGCTGATCCCGCAAGGGCGAGCGCGGCGATGCGGCCTATTTCATTTCGTCGGGCGCGGTAAAGTGAAAACGACACGATGGATATCACGCTAGGTCGCGGCGATGTCTCGGTGAAATCGCCTTGTCGAAAGGCACGCCCAGGACCGCCGATGTGGTGGCCCTTGGCGTGATCGCCATCTCCTCGTGCTTTCCACCTATGATTTCAAAGCACTGCTTGACAAGGACCCTCATATTCGGGAGCATATCGATGCCGTCGTTCAAGAAACGTCTCGACATGAACGACGCCAATCGGCCAGATGCAGAAAAGAGCCGGCAACAAGCCGAACCACCGGAAATTACCGCCGCTTCGCGGGCCGGTTCCTGAACCGGCGGCTGGGGGCTATCCTTGCTCCTGCCAGGCCTGAAGCCTTCGGTAAATCGTGGAGGGACTGACCTCCAGCGCGGCCGCGGCCTTTGGAATGCTGCCGCCGCATTGTTCGATGGCATTTTCGATTGCCTCGCGGATCACCAAATCGAGTGGACTGATCCCGGCCACCGCGCCCGGCACTTTCCAGTTCTCCCGGCAGCCCGTTCAGCGATGGGAAATACGTCGTTCCAGCCGGCGTAATTTCCCTGCCAAACCCTTTCGCTGCCGGATCGATCGCTCGAAGATCTGCCGGCAACATATCGATATCGAGCACCTTGCCGTCGTTCAGGACTATCGCCGTGCGGATCATGTTTTGAAGCTGACGGATATTGCCGGGCCAGAATAGGCGAGAGAGCGACGCAGCAGCCGGCGAGATTTCATTGAAAACCTTGCCGTCTTCGCGCGAATAGACGTCTAGAAAGTGCCGTGCGATCAAGAGGACGTCATCGTCGCGCTCCCGCAGGGGCGGCAATTCCACCGGCACCACATGCAGGCGGTAGTAGAGATCTTCGCGCAGGCGCCCGGCTTCGACTTCCTTCAACGGATCGCGATTGGTGGCGCAAACGATGCGCACATCCGCGGGCCTTGCGATATCTTCTCCCACGCGCCGAACGGTTTTTTCCTGCAGGAAGCGCAACATCTTGGACTGAAGCGACAAGTCCATTTCGCAAACTTCGTCGAGGAAAAGCGTCCCCTTGTCGGCGCATAGCGCCGCCCCTCGCCGTTCCGCGATCGCTCCTGTGAAAGCGCTAGAATGGCCGAAAATCTCGCTTTCCAGCAGATCGCGGGGAATGGCCGCGCAATTGAGCGAAATAAAGGGGCCGCCCGCCCGTTTGGAGAGATCATGAAGCACCGAGCGCGAAAGCTCCTTGCCGGTGCCGCTTTCTCCGGTCACGAAAACCGTTGCATTCGTCGGCGCTGCACTTTGCAGCACGCGGTAAACGGTCTGCATGGCGTAGGAACCGCCAATGAAACCCTGAAAGCGATCCCGCGCGAATTCCTCGTCGATCACTTCGATCCGCCGGGTCAAACACCGGCGTTCCAGCGCGTTGCGTGTTGTCACGCGAAGCCGTTCGGCGGTAAAGGGTTTCATGATGAAATCGAAGGCGCCTTCGCGCATGGCCTCGACAGCCATCGAAACAGATGCCTGCCCGGTGATGACCACCACTTCGATAGGCAGCCCCTCCGCCTTGATCCGCCTCAGCAAATCGATGCCATTGATATCCGGCAGGTTGACGTCAAGCACGATGACATCAGGGATGGCATTGACGATTGCCTCCCATGCCACCTCTCCGGTACCGGCTGTGCCGACCGCCGCGCCCTCAGGCTCCAGATAGGCCTTATAGGTCTCGGCAAGCGTTGGCGTGTCTTCAACAAGCAGGATTTTAGGATCTCTGCCAGCCATTCCCGCGCCTTTCCACCCTATCGATCTCACCGGTTCCGTCTCGCGACTGGGCCGTATATCCGCCAAACGGTCCTGTAAATCAACGACGTCCTGGTCACCGCAGCGAATTCAATCCACGCTTTCCGGCATTTGAATCGCGAATCCGGCGCCCCTATCCCGGTGCCCCTATCCCGGCGCTAAGTCATAGGCTAATCGCGAAACTCGGCGATTGCGATTGGCCAAAGTGCCAATGACCCACGCCTTGCGTCGGCAATTCCCAAGGAGTCCCCTTCGTAAGGTCGCGAAGGCATGCGATGGGCGCGCATGAATTGTCAATGTCATAACGCACGTTTGACGATGGGAATGCCTGTATGGCGCCACCGTTTAAATCATCGTTCAAGCCATCGTTCAAGTAGGATACCATTGATGCACAGCGCACAATCCGCCCGCACTCTTGTCGAGTGGGCCAAGCGCCGCAACGATCGCAGGCTTGCCGATCTCCCATCCGGCTTTGCCGAAACAACACCGCCGCTGGTAGGCGACGACCGTTACATTGGCGTCGAGATTCAGCACGCCCCCGGCGAAACGGATGTGGAACGCACTCAACGCCTCTTTTCGCTGCTTTCGGCCAAGATGGGGCGGACGCGTTTTCCCTTCGCCGATACATTCGGCCCTCTCAATCCGCACATCCCCGCCGGCTACACTTATCTCGCGCAGCTTGTGGCTCACGACCTTTCGATCAACAGCGGCCTCGACGAGGGGCTGGGGTTGGAGACGCGGCATATCAACCTGCGCGCCCATCCGCTGCATCTGGATTGCGTCTATGGCTATGGTCCGTCAATCGAACCGGCGTGTTATGAAATCGCCACCATGCGCCCGATTGCCCAGCGCATCGGCTGGCCCAAGACCCGGTTCAGGCTGGACGGCATTGCCGATGAAAAATTCGTGGCGCCCGCGGAACTCTTCCCAATGCCCGCGCCGCGATATCGGCCGCCTTGTCCAGAAACGCGGCAGCTATACCGTGGGCGTCGCCCTGGTCGCCGACGCCCGCAACGACGATAACGCTGTGATCTCGCAATTGACCGCGCTTTTTCAGCTTGCCCACAACACCGCCATGGATGTGCTTGAGAAGGGTAGAGAGCCTCGTACGCCCGAAGAAAGCTTCCGCCATTTCACCGCTGCGCGCATGGCGATGACGATGGTCTACCGGCAAATCGTCCGCCACGACCTCCTGCCCCGCCTCCTGTCTCCCGCCATCCGCGAACACTATGAAACCACGCCGCCGGATCAGCGCTATTTCGACCGGTTGGAGACGAATGACCTTGTCACAAGGGAGTTCGCGCACGCAGCCTATCGGGTCGGCCACGCGATGATCCGCGAAGCCTATGCCTTTTGCGGCGAACCCCCGGTGGAACATTCCCTTACGGATGTACTTCGCCGAAACTCCGAGCGCAATCCGCCAAAGACGCCGCACAACCGCGACTGGATCATCGCCTGGTCGAATTTTTTCGATCTGGGGGTGCGTGAAGCCCGTCCTTCAGGGCGGCTGGAGCCGCGATATGAAACGCCCTTATTGGACAGCACGCTCTTTCCCTCCATGGAGGCGGACAGCCCGGCTGGCCTTGCCTATCGCGATCTTGTCCGCTGCGCGACCATGGAACTGCGCAAGATCGATACGCTCTGCGAGCAGATCGCCGCATGGCGGCCAGAGGTTTCCCTTACGAGCTCCTGGCTGAGCGACGCCCGCCTGCGGCAAGACGCGGTTAGGCGCTGGATCGAGGCCGACACAACAATCGACCTCGGCGATCTCAAGGAGGAAACGATAATGAACCCTCCGCCGATGCTCTATTTCCTGGTGGAGGCGGCCGCTGCCGAAAACGGCTTTCGCCTCGGGCCAATCGGTTCGGTGGTGCTGGCGGAAACCTTCTACCGCGCGCTCGACCACGATCGGACAATCAGCGCGGGCGGCATCACCCCGTCTCAGGCGGCTGAAATGATTTTCGGCCGAGAGATCCCGCACACGATGCCTGAGTTGATCCGCTGGGTGAATGAGAGGATGCCACAAGAAGACAAGATGCATTTCGCAACGGAAATTCCATTGATCTGACGGCTGCAAATTCGAGCCGAAAGTCGATTGAACCGGCTGCATCGCCAAAGCTGCGAGCACAGCCGTTCCGCCAGATCGAAAGCTTTCATTCTCGCCTATCCAGGTGAACGCACCTGAACGGGAATATAACCACTAGAGGTTGCTGCATGACTGAAAAATTGGAAAGAATTGCGATCTTCGACCACAAGTCTTTCGGGCGTCTGATCGCGGACTATGCGACCGGCGCCAAGCCCTGGCCAGCTTCGATGGATGAATTCAAGCAGGAAGTCGAGGGCAGGAACATTGCCAGGATTCCGCCGCATATGAAGGCGATCCAGGTCGTTCAACCGTCCGACGAGGTTTTCTTCCTGCGTCTGCCGCCACGCACGCTGTTTTCCCAGTCCCTTGAGCGCTATGCCAAAAACGATGAAGACGGCAATCTGGAACCCTATCCGGCTCCCCCTTTCTATTCTGACATGGTCTGCAACGAACCGCGCCTCACCCATACGGACTTCTTTCTGAGCCGGGTCGCGGACTATACGATTTCGGTCTGCTCCTGAGTTTCGGGCAAGTTCGGCGATCGATCCGCCAGCTTTCGGGGCGGGGGGCGGAAACACGAGGTCTTCATGCCTGCCCACGCCCCGCTCCGGCGCATCGATCACTTGCCTGGGGGCGCGCTGGAGAATTTGGTTCTACCGGCCCAAAGGCTGCAAAGGCAGAAGCAATCCCGCCCGGCTCAACCCGTCCCGCAATCGCATCCAGCCTTCCGGATCGTTGATTGGAAAACACTGCCCCAACCAGCTTGCAATTTCACCGCGCGAGGGATCGTTCATTCCAACCCAGCGATCGGATATATATTGCTCCATTACCCGCAACTGCTTGCCGGCTTCCTCCAGTTTGCCTTGATGGGCAAGCGAGGCGATATACCACACTTCCGCTCCCGGGTACCCCGAAGTGAAGTGAGGATAGGCCTCGATGACACCTTGGTAGTCTCCGCATAGGAACATGATGCCGATATAATAGCTCCAGTATATCGGCGACGTGATCATACCCAACTCGCGCAATTGCATTGCATGCCGAAGCGCCTCTGCGCGGCGTCCGTAAAATGCCAGTCCGTGCGCAACGGAAATTACCGTCCAGGGGTCATTGTTGTTCAGTTCGAGCGCCTGCTTGTGTTGCCTTTCCGCAGCCTCGAAGTTGCCTTGAAGCGCTTCTGTCCATCCGGAGCAGAGATAAGCCCTTGAATCGAAGGGATCCAGTTCGATGGCCGCCCGCGCCAGTTCATCGGCTCGTTTCATGTTTTCCGCAGTTCTTATTTTACCGGGAAAAATGATGTGCCGGGAATTGAGGATCTGGGCCAGGATACAATAGGCCGGCTCGAAACCGGGATCTGTTTCGATAATCGATTTAAGGATTTCCTGTGCTCGTCTGGAATTCTTCCAGCCGCCAGGTGAAGTGCAGCTGCTGCCCGCGCAGCAAGCGGTCGTAGAGCGTCAGCGACGTTACCGAAGCCTGCGATAATTGGGTAAGTCTTTCCGCGGATATATTGACATTCATCGCCATTGCTATCTGGCCGACGAGTTGAGACTGGTGTTTGAGGAAATCGTCCGGGCCGATTGTGTAGTCGTATCCCCAGATATAAGCGTTGGAACGCGCATTTTTTACCGCAACCGACAAGGATGTCTCGGCATCGGTGCTGACGCTGCTGATCGAAACCTTGTAGATCGGCAAATTGGCCTCGGCCAATTGGTCGGTTTCGCTGTCGATGACCGACCATTCCCGAAATCGCACCAGGCGGGAGATCAGATCGTGGCGAAACACCTGGGCAAGCCGCATGTTCTGGCCGGTCCCGTCGAGTTGTAGCACGGGTTCGACCAGAACCACCGGCCAGACTTCGTCCGGTCTGAGGGAGATTTGCCTCGCCCCCCCGGTGACGGTCATCCGGTTGCTTCGCTGTTCTTCAAAACCTGTCTCATAGCCAGCTTTTGACGGCACGGGTTGCTGATATCGCCCCGCCTTGATCTCCACGATCAGATCCTGGGTATCTGCCGAGGGCTGGGTATCGAACTCCTCTTCCAGTACCCGCCAGAGATCGTCATAAGCCCTGACCGCACTGGAAAAGTCTCCGCTGCGGGCTCGAGCGTGAATGAAGGCCCGGCAGGCAGGCTCATGCGTTGGATCGAGATTGAGCAAAGCAATCGCCGCATCCTCGACGTCCGGCCCGCCGCCCAGTGGCGACAGCCTTTCCTCCAGCACAGCACGCAGCCGATCGTGCAACTGCTGTCGGCGGCCCCGCAACCAGGCGGTGAAGCTTTCGTCCAGCCCGTCGAAACGGTCGAACAGGCGTTCAGGCAGGCGCTTTTCGCTTAACAGCCGAGCCGGCACCGCCTCTCCGCGCGCGAGATCGCTCAGCAGGCTTTCGACATCGATCCTTACCCGCGACTTGTCGATGAAAAGGCTCAGCCGGTCGGAATCGAGAGCATCGAAGCCTGCCGCATCCAATTCCCGCCGGACGATCAGGAGAGTTCTGGCGCAACGAAGACCGCGCCTGCGTCTCCGGGCTTTCGCCCCATAGCAGACCCGCCGCGAGTTCACGCGTCATTCGTCCATCCGGCGCAAGGCACAGATAGCCCAGCAAGGCATCGGCCTTGCGAGAACGGAACTTCAGGTTGTGGCCCTTGATCTTGTAAGTCGGATGCCCAAGCAGTTCAGCCACAAGGTGGATTTCCTGCCTGGACCCGGCCGGGGTCACATCCCCCGCCTTCCGATCCCTGTTTTCGTGCACGGCGGCACCTGCTCCGTCATCTCAATAAAGCGCAACTTGATCTCCCGGAATCTGCGACATGCGCGACATACGCCGCCGTTCAGCCAAACGCCGTGTCACCAGATCAGCCGGATCGGGCTGCAAGCCCGGAATGACCGCTCGCATAACCGCCACGCCGATGTCCGCCCTTGTCAGTTCGACGAGGTGTACGGGATGACCATGTTCCACGAGGCTTTTGGCAAGGGCACGAAGTCGCCCGGCCGCGGTTTCGGCGCCTTGTGGCATCGCCCATGCCCGTTTGCCCGCAGCCATTGCGCATGGCTGCAAGCCGGGCCAGCCGGGCGAAACCGTGCCAGCCCTTGCAAGATGTCCGTGATCCGTTTCGTTCAGCCTCGCCTCGCCCCCTTCCTCGCGTTTGGCGGCGACCAGATGGTCGGCCAATTCGATCTGGAGAAGTTCCGCGAGCGCGCCGGCAAGTGCGGTTTCCACCGTCATTCCGGCAGAAAATCCATAGGCGAAACCGCCGTTATCATTGTTCACCGACAAGGCAGCCACGACGGGAATGCCGAGGTCGGAAGTCAAATCGAGGAACCAGGTCTTTCGGCCGGTCGCCCCCTGCCGGTAGCGTCTCAGTTGCTCGACCACACCGCTTGCGGCAAGGGATTTAGCCGAAATCGCCGAGGGCTCGCCTCCGCCGCGCCACCAAAGAGCGACCGCGTCGCGCTCCACCCACTCCAGTATGGCGTGAAGCGCAGCCTCCTCCCGGTTCTGCCCGGCGCCGACCCCAAGCCCCATCGCATAGGGCAAACCATTGGGCCGCCGGCCCTTGCTCCGCCGAAAACAAAGCGCCGCGGGAATGAGATCGCGCTCCCCTGTTGCAGGATTACGAGCCTCCACCCATCGCCGGCCATAAGAATTCACGACATCGCCCGATGTGTTTCCAAGCAACGATGTCCATCTGCCGAGGTCAGCGGCGTCGGATTCGGCGAATACCCGCTCATCGGCCTCCATCTCGAATTGGCAGACGTATTCCACCGCTTCGGCCACACAGGCTCGAAACGCCGAAAGGCGGTCGCCGCCAACGCCCGATACGGATGCTTTATCGTCGACAAGGGCGCCGAAAGACGAACTCGCCACCTCCGCGCCGAAGCAGAAGAGTCCCGGAGCGTCGGGAACCGGGAGTTCGAAGAGCCGGTCCAGATTGCGCGCGAATTCTCAGAAGATTGGCAAGGTCGGCTGCGTCGGGTGCGGACAGGGAGTTTTCCGCTCCCAGCCAGGCAAGCAGAGCCGCCGCTTCGTTGTCTCGCTGGCGGCTATCTGTTTTTCCACCGGGCACAACTCCGCAAATGCGGTCAGCGGCATCGCCAAGCGATTGTATCGTTTCGCCTTTCAGTGCCATGCGCCGCCCCCCTTTCGCGTTCCCGTTGCGCGTGTCCCCGCCCACAGTTGCCCTTCGATACCGGCCTGCGTCAAGTGCAACCACAGGAATAATCCATGACCTTTTGCACCATTCCAAAAGGTTGCAGGCGTCAAATGAATGCCACCGTACTCTCCGCTTGCGCCACCGATCCCCCCGGCGATGATCTTCTCAAATAAATCACGGACATATAACGCTTTCAGTGCTTCGCTGCACTTGTCACTTTTTCCGCCGTTCTGGCTGCTTGGCGCAACCGGAAAATGAGTGCTCCAGCAAACGTGCAGTCGCGCGATGCGCAATTTGGAAAATAGATTGCCTTGCCGAGATGTTCCGCTTCCGGCGGTACCGGACTCGGCGGGGGATAAATCCGGCCATTGATCGGCAAATCGTCGTTCACGGCCAACGAAGTGCCTGGGAACGGCGCAAGATCAGGCAACATGAGATATTCCGGTTCTCTAATTGCCTCACCTTTCGCCCTTCCCCGCACACGCGCTCCGGCAGACGCAATTTTGCCCACACCGGAGCGCAGGTGACCCAACTGGGCCGGGTCGCGATTGAACCCGGCCCGCTTTTTCCCGCAGCCTTTGCCAAAGGGAGTGGCAAAAGCAAAAACTTCTGTAATTTCAGCACCTAAGGCTATTTTCTAAAATTTCAAAACCTTTGCCATCCATGGGTGCTGCGAGCATCGTGCCCATGGATGGCTATTCGCTGGCAGCCGGTTTTCTTCCCTGCCTTTGTCATTCGCGCCAGAAGTCCCTAATAAATGGTCCCGCACTGCCCGCGATCGGGCATCGCTGCGCGGGTACAAAATTTTGACGCCATTTGGGACACCGACGTGAACGCCATTCCTCCGATCGATCTGGCCGATCTCCGGGTGCTCGTTGCTCTCGCCGAGGCCCGCCACTTCGCCAAGGCGGCCAAGGCCTGCAATCTGTCCCAGCCGGCGCTTTCCGCCCGCATTCGGCGAATGGAACAGGCGCTTGGCACCCCGCTGGTAACGCGCGACCAACGCTTTCAGGGCTTTACCGCCGCCGGCGAACAAATGCTCCTGCGCGCAAGGCAAATCCTCGCCGACATGCATGAATTGGTGAGGAGCGCTTCCGGTGGCAGCGGACTATCAGGCCGCCTGCGCCTTGGCGCGCATTCCAACGGCAACGCCGCTCGCCGGCCGGCTTGCGGCAGAGATGGCGTCGATGCACCCGGCGGTTCACCTGCAATGCCACAGCCTGTCGTCGCGGGCCATAGAACAAGGCCTTGCCGACTTCGCGCTCGATGCCGGGCTAACCTATCTCAACCGCGAGCCGGTGGCGGACCTGCGCACGCTTCCTCTTGCACGCGAGCGCTATTGCCTGATCGCGCAAGAGAACTGATCGGCGACGAAAAGAGCGTACTCGGCTGGCGCGATCTTGCGTCCCTGCCTCTCGCCCTGCTCACGCCGGACATGCAAAATCGCCGCATTCTCGACCGTGCTATGGCCACCGCAGGAGTGGAGCCGACGGTATCCTTCGAAGCGAACAGCTTTCTCGCCATCGTCGGCCGCACATCAGCGGGCGACATAGCGGCGATCCTGCCGCAGCTCATCGTCGATATGATCGGCGTCGAGACGCTTCACGCCCGCCCTCTTGCCGATTTGCCTCTCCAGCCGGTCATCGGCCTCATCATGCCACGCCGAGAACCGGTTGCCCCGCTTGCGGCGGCTCTTTGGTCCCGCGCCGCCGCTTCCCTTGCCGAGCCGGGCCTTGAGGTTGATAATCCAGAGTAATCAGGCGATCGATTCGCCATTTGCTATAAGATCGAAGAGGTGGATTTCCTTCGCTCACCGTGAGTCACCGAAGGGATTGGAAGCATGCTTGGAGGAAGCCGCGCCGAAGTGAAGAAGAAGGCCGCCAGGCCGAGGGGGCGCGCCCTGACGAGGAGGCACTCGACGAGGTCCGCGCCCTGCTTGGCGATGCCCCGCGCCGGCGCGACCTTCTGATCGAACACCTTCACGCCATCCAGGATCATTACGGCCATTTGAGAGCCGCGCATCTCAAGGCGCTGGCTGAGGATATGCGGTTGGCGGAGGCAGAAATCTTCGAGGTGGCCAGTTTCTACCACCATTTCGACATCGTGAAGGAAGGCGACGCGCCGCCTGCGCCGCTAACCCTCAGGGTCTGCGATTCTGCTTTCCTGCCAGCTGGCAGGAGCCGAAGAGCTTATAGCCGCGCTCGAAACCGATTTCGATCCGCAACTGGTTCGCGTGGTGCGCGCGCCTGCCAGGGACGTTGCGGCGAGGCGCCTTCCGCCTGCCTCGGACGCCGGGAGATCGGCCACGCGAACGGCTGACCGGATCGTGGTATCCACGATTCGGCGGACCGCGCCACCGCGCCGACACCGCCGAAATACATCAACCTGAAACAGTATCGGGCGGAGGGTGGTTACGAACTGCTCGCCGCATGCCGGTCGGGCAAGCGGAAGGTTGAAGACGTTATCGCCATGCTTTCCGACGCGGGGCTGCGCGGTCTGGCGGCGCGGGTTTCCCGGCAGGGACAAAATGGAGATCGTCCGGGCCTACCCCGGCCCACGGCTGATGACGGTAAACGGCGACGAAGGCGAGCCCGGCACCTTCAAGGACCGGCATTACCTCGAGCACGATCCGCACCGCCTGCTCGAAGGCGCGCTCATTGCCGCCTGGGCGGTGGAAGCAGAACACATCTACATCTACATGCGCGACGAATATCCAGCCGTGCTGGAAATCCTCGACCGCGAAATCAAGGCGCTCGCGAAAGCCGGCCTGACCGCCACCTGCCCGATCGAAATCCGCCGCGGCGCCGGCGCCTATATCTGCGGCGAGGAAAGCGCGATGATCGAATCGATCGAAGGCAAGCGCGGCCTTCCGCGTCACCGCCCGCCCTATATCGCCGAGAGGGGCCTGTTCGGCCGCCCGACACTCAATCACAATGTCGAGACGCTCTACTGGATCCGCGACCATCGTCGAAAAGGGCGCCGACTGGTTCGCCGATCAGGGCAAGGACGGTCACAAGGGGCTTCGCTCCTATTCGGTTTCCGGCCGCGTGGCGGAACCCGGCGTCAGGCTCATGCCGGCGGGAACCAGCGTCCACGAGTTGATCGAGGCCTGCGGCGGCATGGCGGAAGGCCATGCGCTTCGCGCCTTTTTGCCCGGCGGCGCGTCGGGCGGCATATTGCCGACTTCCATGGCCGACCTGCCGCTCGATTTCGGCACTTTTGAGAAACACGGCGGCTTCGTCGGCTCCCATGCGGTGATCATTCTTTCCGACCAGGACGACCTGAAGGCTGCGGCGCTCAACCTGCTCAGATTTTTCAAACACGAAAGCTGCGGTCAGTGCACGCCCTGCCGCGCCGGTACGGAGAAGATGGTGGCCCTTCTGGAAGCGAATAATTGGGACGAGCGTCTTCTCGGCGACCTTGAGCAGGTGATGCGCGACGCCTCGATCTGCGGGCTCGGGCAGGCCGCGCCCAATCCGGTGCGCTCGGTTCTGAATATCCTCCAGCAGGAGGCCGCACAATGACGGAGACCATTCGTTTCACCCTCGACGGGCGCGAGGTCGAGGCCAATAAAGGCGAGAGCATCTGGACAGTTGCAAAGCGCGAAGGCATCGCCATTCCTCATCTCTGCCACAAGGACGCTTCGGGCTATCGCTCCGACGGCAATTGCCGCGCCTGCATGGTGGAAATCGACGGCGAGCGCGTTCTTGCCGCCTCCTGCCAGCGCAAGGCCGCTGAGGGCATGGTGGTCAAGAGCGAAAGCGAACGAGCGCGGAAGTCCCGCGAAATGGTGTTCGAATTGCTTCTGGCCGATATGCCCGCCCGCAGCAATGCTCCCGATCCAGACGCCGATTTCTGGCAATGGTCGAAAATGGTCAGCGTTCACGCCTCACGCTTCCCCAGCCGCTACAACGGCAGCGCCCACGCCGGTGATCATGGCGAGGACCACGCCACGCCCTCGCGCGAGGCTCGAATCGACACAAGCCATCCGGCCATCGCCGTCAATCTCGACGCCTGCATTGCCTGCGGGCTATGCGAACGCGCCTGCCGCGAAGTTCAGGTCAACGACGTGATCGGCATGGGCTATCGCGGTGGCGAGGCCCGACCGATCTTCGATCTCTCCGATCCGATGGGCGGTTCCACCTGCGTGGCCTGCGGCGAATGCGTGCAGGCCTGTCCGACTGGCGCACTGTTTGAAAAAAGCCTCATGGACCCCGCCGCCCGCCGGCGCACCGTCCATGCCGACAAGGTTGTGGATACGCTTTGCCCCTTCTGCGGCGTCGGCTGCCAGACGCGCGTCTACGTCAAGGACGATCGTATCGTCCAGGTCGATGGCCGCGACGGCACCGCCAACGAAAACCGGCTTTGCGTCAAGGGCCGCTTCGGCTTCGACTACGTGCGCCACCCCCATCGGCTGACCAAGCCGCTGGTTCGCCGGGACGACGCGCCGAAGAAATGCCGAAGCGATGGTCGATCCCTCCAACCCATGGGAGGTCTTTCGCGAAGCGAGCTGGGAAGAAGCGCTCGACCGGGCGGCCCTCGGTCTTGTGCCGCACGCTGAACGAACATGGCGGCAAGGCCTTCGCCGGTTTCGGATCGGCCAAGGGATCGAACGAGGAAGCCTATCTTTTCCAAAAGTTCGTACGCCAGGGTTTCGGCACCAATAACGTCGACCATTGCACCCGGCTTTGCCATGCCTCGTCGGTCGCAGCCCTTATGGAGGGCGTTGGTTCAGGCGCGGTCTCCGCACCCTTCCGCGCCGCTGAGGATGCCGATTGCATCATCATCATCGGCGCGCGTCCGGGTCAGAATCACCCCGTCGCCGCGACCTATTTCAAACAGGCGGCCAAACGCGGCGCTAAGCTGATCATCATGGACCCGCGCGGCCAGGGCCTCATGCGTCATGCCTCCTACGGCTTGCGCTTCAAACCCGGCACCGACGTCGCGCTGCTGAACGCCATGATCCATACGATCATTGCCGAGGACCTCTACGACAAACAGTATATCCAGGCCAATGTGGACGGTTTTGATGCGCTGAAGCAGAAGGTGGAAGGCTTTTCCGCCGATGCCATGGCGGAGGTCTGCGGCATTGACGCCGATACGATTCGTGCCGTTGCGCGCGAATATGCCACAGCACCCCGTTCGATCATCTTCTGGGGCATGGGCATATCGCAGCATGTCCACGGCACGGATAATGCCCGATGCCTGATTGCGCTGTCGCTCATCACCGGCCAGATCGGCCGTCCCGGCACCGGGCTGCATCCGCTTCGCGGTCAAAACAACGTTCAGGGCGCGTCCGACGCCGGCCTCATCCCGATGGTCTATCCCGATTACAAATCCGTCGAGGACGTAGATGTCCGCGCCAGGTACGAAGACGCCTGGGGCCGTTCGCTCGATCCGGCGCGAGGGCTGACGGTCGTTGAAATCATGGATGCCATCCACGCCGGCGAAATTCGCTCCATGTATGTCATGGGCGAAAATCCGGCCATGTCCGATCCCGACCAGATCCATGCGCGCGCGGCCCTTGCCATGCTCGACCATCTGGTGGTGCAGGATATCTTCCTCACCGAGACCGCCTGGCATGCGGATGTGGTGCTGCCGGCTTCGGCGCATGCGGAAAAACTCGGCACCTATACCAACACCAACCGCCAGGTTCAGCTTGGCCGCCCGGCGCTCGATCTTCCAGGCCAAGCGCGGCAGGACTGGGAGCTGATCGCCGAGCTTGCCCGCCGTATCGGCCTTGACTGGAATTACGCCCATGTCAGCGAAGTCTATGCGGAAATGGCATCGATGATGCCGTCGCTCGACAATATCAGTTGGGAGCGGATCGAGACGGAGGGCTCCGTCACCTATCCTGCCGCGCCCGACAACGGGCCGAGTTCGGAGATCCTCTTCGCGCAAGGCTTCCCGACGAAGACCGGCAGGGGCAAGATCGTTCCGGCCGACCTCGTGCCACCGGACGAATTGCCGGATGCCACCTATCCGCTGGTACTGACCACAGGACGCCTGCTGGAACATTGGCATACAGGCGCAATGACCCGACGCTCCGCCGCTCTTTCGGCCTTGGAGCCGGAGCCGATCGCAGCGATGAACGCGTCTGAAATCCGCAAGCGCGGCTTGCACGTGGGCGCCCCGATCACGGTTACGACCCGGCGCGGAGCGATCACCGCAATGTTGCGGGAAGACCGCGAGGTCGCTGACGGCATGATCTTCGTGCCCTTCTGCTTCGTGGAAGCGCCGGCCAACCGGCTGACCAACCCGCAGCTCGATCCCTTCGGCAAGATTTCCGGAGTTCAAATTCTGCGCGGCGAGGATCGACCAGATTTAGGTCACTGTTTCAGCGGTCTTGCCTTCTCCCCTTTCCGCAAACCATCGACCCAAGGGGAAACAACGAGGGCATCCGTTGACAGTCCTTCCAGAATCTCCACTTGGTCCGTGCCTCTTATGCCCGGTGTCACGCGCCTGCGCTCCAATCGACCATCGGCCCCGAGCGTGAAAAGCACATCGCCATCAAGCGCGGAAGAAGGCACCAGCATCGTTCTTTCTACCTGACGCACGACGATATTCACGTCCGAAGTCATGCCGATAAGGAGCGGCGTTTCCTGCGGAAAGGACAAATAGACACGATAGGTCTTCAATACCGGATCGCCCTTTGGAGTGATCCGGTCGACAGTCGCGTCAAATACCGTGCTCGCAAAGGCATCGGCGCGTACCTTTGCCGTCTGCCCTGGCCTAATCAGCGGAATGTCTTCCTCATTGACGTCAGCGACGATTTGCAAGGGCTTGGGTTGGCCGACCCAAAACAGAACTTCGCCCGGCTCCGCCACCTCGCCCACCTCGCCGTCCCGACGCAACACCACCCCGTCCATGGGCGCGTGCAAGCGGTAGTCCACCAACCGCGCCTTTTGCGCGGCAACAAGCGCCACGGCCCGGCTATGTTCGTTTTCAACCCGCTCAAACGCCTGTCGGCTGATCACCCGCCGCTCCATCAGGCCGGACGCCCGTTTCAGATCCTGTTCCGCAAGATCGGCGCGCGCCTGCAGTTCCGCGAGGGTTGCCCGCGCCTCCGAATCGTCAAGCCGCCCGAGAACCTCGCCGCTTGAAACGGTTTGCCCTTCACAATTGCAAAGCTCGACGATTCGCTCGCGAAAAATGCTCGTCACCTTGGCCCAGCGCACCGGCTCTATCACGCCGGTGGCATAGACGACCTCTGCGGCACTCCCCATTAGCGGCCGTACCACCACCACTTCGATAGGCCGATTTACCCAAAACCAGACTGCCGACACGCCTGCAGCCACCACGGCCAAACCCACCAAGCGTCTCGTCCATTTGGACATTTGCCGCGTCTCTCCAACAACTTGTGCGGGCCGGAGCCTATCCCGCCAAATCTGAATCGGATTTGGCGACAAGGATATGCTCAAAGCATTGATGCTGGAGCGATTTCTTGTCACGAAAACGACCTCGTTTTCGTAAAAGGCGCTCCACGGCCCGGTTGATCTCTCAGTAATTTTGCTGCGCGGTTTTCATGCACCAATCCGCGCAGCGTACCGAACGGCGATCCGAAAATACTCCCGCCACGGAATTATTTCGGACTTTCCAGTGCCATAATAGCAACAATCAACGCTTTCTTTACCATGTTCGTTCCAGATTCTCTCACGACATCAAATTGATACCGCCTGCGACACGGTGGCGAAAACGAAGGGGAAGCGCTGGCATGGAACTTATGCAAGGCGCGAAGCGGTTTACCCGCTTGGCCGTTCTGGAAAAGGACGACACCGCATTTTCGATAGGGGAATCGGTTGCGGAGGCCATGAGCCATCCTTGCGCAAAACCCATGACCTTTGCCGAAAAGGGCTCCCTCTTTGCTGTGAGCGCCCAGGCCCGCCCGGATATCTTCATTGTCGATATCGATCTGATCGGAAGCGATGAACATCTTGCGCGTCTTGCGGCCCAGCATCCGCAGGCGATCCTCATCGTATTCGGACGGCAAGGGTCGGTTTCGCGCATGCTTTCCGTATTGGCTGCGGGGGCGCATGATTTCATCACGCTGCCATTCGATGCGGAAAGACTTGCCGTCAAAATCGACGGACTATTGAGCCAATCCGCGAGGCTCCAGCGACCACACGCAGCTCAAGCGCTTCAGCAGGCCAACGAAACCGCCGAGGCGAACCATGCGGTCTTGGCGGAATCGGCCGCAACGATTGGTGAAAATACCTTTGACCCGGAACCGGCCGCTATAACTTCGCGCCACCCACCCTCACGCCTTTCCGCTCGTCAGGTCGAGGCCGTCGAACCCTTGTGGGCGCAGGAACGGCGAATCATCGAGCATGCCCTCAATACATTTGACGGCAATATCTCGCAGGCAGCGGCGGCACTCGAAATCAGCCCCTCGACAATCTACCGCAAAAAGCAATCCTGGGCCGACCGCCTGCTCGGCTGAATTCTGAAATTAACGGCATCGCGGCCACTTTTGCCTTCAGACATTTCGCACCGACAGAGCCGGCAAAGGGCCTTCGTCGATCGCGGTTAACCGGTCTCTGGTTGATCGATCCCGCCATCGCTCATTTGGCAATTGCGTTAGGCCGCACGCGGCAAAAACTTGGTTGCGTGGGCAAAGCCCATGAAACTACGCGTTAATGTATGTTTCACCCAATGCGCGCTCGATATTGTGGTTTTCCCACGTCCGGTCTATATGGTCCGCCGCAAGAGGAAAAATCCTCAAGATTTATTTTGCGGGCAACAGGGCGTCCTTATATGACCAATAACAAGAAAAGCTGGCGGCAGCGGCTCGCGACAGGCGCCGGTGTGGGCATGATCTGCATGAGCATCGCCACCGCTGGAAATGCCAGCGCCAGCGTGCCCGAACCATCAAGCGACCTTGCAGCTGCATTGCAGAGCCTCGATTCCGCTTGGAAAGCAGGTCCGCTCGCCTTCACCAAGGCTCTCTTCGTTGATGCGCCTGCCTCCGGTTATGGTGCCTATGCACCACGCGCGAGCAATGTGTTCAAGCCGGGCGACGCGATCGTCGTCTACGCGGAGCCGGTTGGCTACGATTACGCTTCCCATGGCGAGGAGTACCGGATCGAGCTCGCAGTCGACTTCGAAATCCTCACGACAACGGGGCAGGTCCTTGCCGCGCAAAACGATTTCGCCAAGGTCGGAGCGGCAAGCCGCGACAAGCTGCGCGAATTTCAGACGAGCCTCAGCTTCACTTTTGAAGGCCTGCAGGCTGGAGAGTATGTGTTGATGGCCCGCTTTCGCGATGGCGCCAGCGATAAAAGCGGCGAATTGCGGCTGCCCTTTACCGTGGAAGCGGAAACCGAGTAATTCGTCCGCCTGTACTGACTGATCTTCATCGAAACGAAAAACGGCGATCCACCATCTGCGGGTCGCCGTTTTTGTTTGGTTTGTCGGTACAGCCTCAGCGATTAAGCCGGAGCTTCGAGATTTCCTCGGCAATCCGCTCGAAGGTCTCGATCAACGCGCTGTTGGAGCTGGCGTTGAACGCCATATCCGGCCGCGTCGCACAGTTTTTCATCAAGTTGAGCGTTGCCTGGTTGGAAATCTGGAAAGCCACGGTGAAGACTTCGACCTCGCCGTCCTTCTTGGCGTTCGAACAAGCGAGCGCCGTGCGATCGTCCATTTTTCCTTCGATTTCGCTGTAGGTATCGACCCCGTTGCCAAGACGTTCTTCCGGGCCATAGCCATAAGCGTTGATCTGGGTCTGGTTGAACGATACCTCTGTTGCTGATAGGTGTTGTCGCCGTCGGTCATGACGATGAGAATGCGGGTGTGCGCTTCGTCGGTATAGTCATTCGACGGCTTTTCGCGGCCACCGACGAAAGGCTCTTGCGGCGACAGGACCCGCCACCCCCACACCACGCCCTGATGGATATTGGTGTGGCCATCCGCCACCATATTGTTGATCGCGCCCAGGATCGTGTTGCGATCCGTCGTCAGCGGAATGATCGGCTTGGTCTTGCACCAGTAGTTTGGCCCATTGTTCCAGCCTGATGATCGTCTTCGGCTGATTGCGGTATTTGCAAAGCCGCTTTTGCGCATATTCGTGCAGCGGCATGCCTGACGTTGAATATTCTTTGTCTGGCGTCTTTCTTACAAGCGCCCGCATCGTCGTCGAGATAGTGATTGGTGTGATCATCGTCTATCTGCCATATTTTTTGCTTGCGCCGTCCGGCTCATCCGGCGCAAATTCCGGCACGAACAACGTGGCGGGATTAGCCGCCGAAGCGGGTGTATCGGTCACATCGTAGGGCATCGGGCGGGATTCGACGCAACCAAGCCAATTCGTTTGCTCAATCTGCTCATAAAGCGAGAAGCGGCTCGGGCGGCCATTGTACAGGGCGCTGGCATCGAATTCGGCCGGGTCCATCGTGCCGTCGGCGCGGGTCTCGAAATTCGTCCAGTGAATGGGAGAACGCCCCTCGCGATCCATCCAGGATGCCGTTTTGTTTCCTGCCCCGACATTGACGAAGGAGGTGAAGGGCACGAGGCCGAGTTTCACCCTGTCCTTCTTCTCGCTGACATCATTGATATCGAGCAAAGTTTCCGAAAGTGCCTTTGCCGCGGTTTTCAGCGAGCTGATCTTGCTGCCGGCCATCGAGCCGGAATTGTCGAGCACCATGACCACGTCGAATGAAGTTTTTCCGACCACCGTTTCCGAACTGACGCCGATATCCAGATAGTCCACGCCCGCAAAGCCGCCAAAATAGGTCGGCATGTTGATCGCGGCCGAGACCGTGATCTTGCCCTGGTCCACAGCCACGGTTCCGGCTCAATCGTGTAGCCTGGCGGGATTTCGAGGACCGAACTGAAGTAGTTTTTGGCATTTTCGATGATCTTGTCATTGGACAGGCCATTGGAATCGTAGTTCGCGGCCAGTGCGGTCGCATCCACCACCGTCTGTACCTTTGCCTTGATATGGATGGCGCGCATGAAATCGACAGCGAATCCTGCCGACATGATCATCACCAAGGCAAGCAAACCAAAGACGATCGCAAGACTTCCACGATTGTCCGCAAATAAATTTTCTGAACATTGCATCACCCTCTTTACGGGCTACTTTGCGTAAAATGCCTTTCAAATGCGTTTAAACAGTTGCCAAACAAACCCTATGCATCGCCCTTATTAGGAAGAGAATCTTATACTGGTAAATCATGGTAAATAAGAAGTCGGAAATCCAAAGGCATTTTCAGAGGCGCCACCGGCACTTGGCCCACATCCACCGTCCACGCAATTTTCGCAACGAAGACCAAATTGGCGCGTGCAGCATTGACTCTTAAAGGCGCCCATCTTACATCCCTGTCACCGTTAGCACTCACCTAGTGCGAGTGCTAATCGAGCCAAAAATCCGTATTTGTTCCACAAACGGAATTGCAACGCACGTGCGGCCTCAAGAAGGCGCACGTCCTTGAGAGGAAAGAGCTAGTCATGACGTTTCGCCCGTTGCACGACCGCGTCGTTGTCCGCCGCGTCGAGTCGGAGGAAAAGACCGCCGGCGGGATCATCATTCCGGACACCGCCAAGGAAAAGCCGCAGGAAGGCGAAGTTGTTGGCGTCGGCCCCGGTGGCCGCAAGGACAGCGGCGAGCTTATCGCCCTCGACGTGAAGGTCGGCGACCGCGTCCTGTTCGGCAAGTGGTCCGGGACCGAGGTCAAGATCGATGGCCAGGACCTTCTGATCATGAAGGAAAGCGACATCATGGGCGTGATCGGCTGACGCCGGTTTGACCCCAGGCCCGGGTCGCCCGCCCCTTTGTCCCGCAAGTGAGCGTTCGAAACGTGACTATGCAGGGGGCAAGTTCGGAAATCGACAGCGCTGCCAGATAGCTTCGCCAGTCGGCGCGGCGGCGGCCCGGAACGACGAAACATCAGGAGATTTTGAACATGGCTGCCAAGGAAGTTAAGTTTTCGACCGACGCACGCGACCGCATGCTGCGTGGCGTCGATATTCTGGCCAATGCCGTCAAGGTGACGCTTGGTCCGAAGGGCCGCAACGTCGTCATCGACAAGGCCTTCGGTGCGCCCCGCATCACCAAGGACGGCGTCACCGTCGCCAAGGAAATCGAACTTGAGGACAAGTTCGAAAACATGGGCGCGCAGATGGTGCGCGAAGTCGCCTCCAAGACCAACGACATCGCTGGCGACGGCACGACCACCGCAACCGTTCTCGCCCAGTCCATCGTCAAGGAAGGCGCCAAGTATGTCGCCGCCGGCATGAACCCGATGGATCTGAAGCGCGGCGTCGACATGGCGGTCGCCACTGTCGTCAAGGATCTGGTGGCTCGCTCCAAGACCATCAACACTTCGGAAGAAGTGGCCCAGGTCGGAACGATTTCCGCCAATGGCGAAGCTGAAATCGGCAACATGATCGCCGAAGCGATGCAGAAGGTCGGCAACGAGGGCGTCATCACCGTTGAGGAAGCCAAGTCTCTCGACACCGAGCTCGAAGTTGTGGAAGGCATGCAGTTCGATCGCGGCTACCTGTCGCCGTACTTCGTGACCAACGCCGAAAAGATGATCGCCGACCTCGAGAAGCCGTACATCCTGCTCCACGAGAAGAAGCTCTCCAACCTGCAGGCTATGCTGCCGGTTCTGGAAGCCGTCGTGCAGAGCGGCAAGCCGCTCCTCATCATCGCCGAGGACGTCGAGGGCGAAGCTCTTGCCACGCTCGTCGTCAACAAGCTGCGTGGCGGCCTGAAGATCGCTGCCGTCAAGGCTCCCGGCTTCGGCGATCGCCGCAAGGCCATGCTTGAAGATCTCGCCGTCCTGACCGGCGGCACCGTGATCTCCGACGATCTCGGCATCAAGCTGGAGAGCGTCACGCTCGAAATGCTTGGCCGCGCCGAGAAGGTGAATATCTCCAAGGAGAACACCACCATCGTCGACGGTGCAGGCGACAAGGAAGCGATCCAGGCTCGCGTTGCCCAGATCAAGGCCCAGATCGAAGAAACCACTTCCGACTACGACCGCGAAAAGCTGCAGGAGCGTCTCGCCAAGCTCGCCGGTGGCGTTGCCGTGATCCGCGTCGGCGGCGCGACCGAGGTTGAAGTCAAGGAAAAGAAGGACCGCGTCGACGACGCACTGAATGCGACCCGCGCTGCTGTTGAAGAAGGCATCGTCCCGGGTGGCGGCGTTGCTCTGCTGCGCGCCAAGAAGGCGGTTCAGGCCCTCTCCTCCGACAATCCGGACATCGCTGCCGGCATCAAGATCGTTTTGCGCGCCCTTGAAGCTCCGATCCGCCAGATCGCCGAAAACTCCGGCGTTGAAGGTTCGATCGTGGTCGGCAAGATCCTGGAAAACAACGATGCCAAATTCGGCTTCAACGCCCAGACGGAAGAATTCGTCAACATGGTGGAAGCCGGCATCATCGACCCGACCAAGGTCGTCCGCACGGCGATCCAGGACGCAGCCTCCGTTGCTGGCCTCCTGATCACCACGGAAGCCATGGTTGCCGAACTGCCGAGGAAAGAATTGGCTCCGGCGATGCCGGGCGGCGGCATGGGCGGCATGGACTTCTAAGAAGTCCATAGAAGCCGCCCAGCACTTCAATGCTGAAGTCGGCAACAGCCGACTTCAGTGGCGGCATGGACTTCTAAGAAGTCCATAGAAGCCGCCCAGCACTTCAATGCTGAAGTCGGCAACAGCCGACTTCAGTGGCGGCATGGACTTCAAAAAGTCCATAAGCCATCTCGAATTACCAGGAAGGGCGGTCGAGTGGCCGCCCTTTTTGCGTATAGGATCAAAACTCCATTGAAAGGCGACGATCATGTCCGAACCGCTCGAAAGCCGGATCATCGATCTGGAGACGCAAATCGCGCATCAAACGCGAATGGTCGAGGAACTCAATGAAGTCGTGACGGCGCAAGCCGCCCTAATCGACCGCCTCCAGCGCAGGCTCGACACCCTGGTGGATGGCGTGGAAGAGTTGGGGGAACTCGTAAATCCCGGCCATCCCGTGACCCGCCCACCTCATTATTAAGGGCTTTGCATTCAAGCGGCTGGAGTCGAGGCGTAGAAAATTGCACCGCGGAAACAGAGCTTTTCCCGTTTTCCGGATTTTGTCGCGAAGCGATATTGCAGAAGCCCCCTGATTTCGTCAGTTTGCATATCGACGAACGGCGAGAATTCATCCTTAACTCGTTTCACCAATATTGACCCCTCCCTTGGCATTGATCCGCTCCACCTCATGACACAACTCGTTCCAATCGCCGCTCTTTTGCTTGGCTCAGCCCTTTTGCTGATGGCTGGCGGTCTGCATGGCCTGCTTTTGCCGCTGCGCGGCTCGATAGAAGGGTTTTCCGATACGTCCCTCGGCTTGCTCGGAACCGGGTGGGCAATCGGATATGTCACCGGCTGCCTGCTGACGCCGGTGATCGTGAAGCGGGTGGGGCATATCCGCACCTTCGGCGTTTTGTGTTCGCTTGCAGCCATCGTCGTGCTACTCAACCTTTTGATCATTTCACCCTTCGCGTGGATACCGTTGCGCGCGCTCTCCGGCTTCTGCTTTGCGGGAGCGGCCATGGTGGTCGAGAGCTGGCTCAATGAAAGAGCCACGCCGTCGACGCGGGGGCGGATATTCGGCGTCTACACAATGGTGAACCTCGGCGCCACGACGGCAGGGCAAATGCTGCTTACGCTTGGCGATCCGGCCGGCTTCGTGTTCTTCATCATCGGCTCCATCGTCTATTCCACAGCACTTTTGCCGACCGCGCTCTCGACGGCGGCGGCGCCCACCCCGCTTGCCAAGGCTCGGCTGGATATTAAGGGGCTGTGGCGGAATTCTCCGGTCGCCGTCATCAGTGTTTTTCTCGTCGGTATCTCAAACAGTTCCTTCGGTACGCTTGGCGCCGTTTATGGGCGCCAGATTGGTCTTTCCGTGACCAATATCGCTACCATGATGTCCCTTTCCGTCCTTGTCGGCGCCCTTGTCCAGATCCCGGTTGGAACAATCTCTGACAAGATGGACAGACGTATCGTGCTGATCGGTATCGCTGTGGTCGCCGGTGCGCTCGGGATGACGCTTTCCCTGGGCGGCAGCCTGCCCCCCCTTGTGGTCACGTCGGTGGTCGCCGCCTTCGGCGGCATGATCTATTCGATGTATCCGGTGATCGTCGCGCACGCGAACGACCACTCGCCGCCGGGAGAATTCCTGAAGACAAGCGGCGGACTGCTGCTTCTCTATGGAGTGGGGAGTATTATCGGCCCCCTCGCCGCCGCCTTGCTGATGAGCATAACCTCCCCCGGCGGATTGTTCGGCGTCACGTCGATGGCGCATGTCGCCATCATCCTCTTCGCGCTATGGCGCATGACCCAGCGGAAATCGGTCGCTCCCCGCGACCGGGAGGATTTCGTCGCCATGCCGTCGGTGGTGCGCTTCTCGACGCCGGAAACGCTGGCGCTCGATCCGCGTACGGTTGAGGAAGAAAACCAGGCGGCAAGGCAGGATCCGTGATTGGCCCTTGCCTGCCGGCAGGCGATGTGGCATATCGCCCCCATCATCAAGAGAAGGGCTGGCGCCCTCGCCAACCTGCCTGACCGGGCAAGGTGGTTTCCGCACAGGGATGTGGCCGCATCGTCGGCAACCAAGCGGTTTTTATGGGCACTTCGCCTGAATTGCGCCAGTCCTCCTCGGGAAACCGATGGAGGATTTTTTATGTCTGTGCAGTCACTTGCCGCTCTTGCGGATGGAGCCGCATCTCCGCTCGGCAACCGCGCTGCAGGCAATGTGGGAATCGGCCTCAGCGAGGCGGTCGAACTTTGCGTTCTCGCGGAATTGCTTGCCCTGCCCTATTACGGTGGACTTCCCGAAAGCACAGTGCCGCTGGCGCCCGACGACCGGCGGGAAAGGCTTGCAACCCTCCTGGCGTTATGGACTAGCGGCTGCCGCCGGGCGATAGACGAACGGCTCTTTTCCGACCTCCTGCACCGCTACCCAAGCGAGGCAAAGGCATACCGAATTCGCGCTCGAAATGCCCGAGAATGACCTTATTGCCTGACGGGATCGCTAAAGGATATCGCTTGGGGCCGTCCCTCATCATCGACAGCAACGAAGGTGAATGTAGCCTCGGTGACTTTTTCACGGCCGCCGAAACGGTGACGCAGGGCCCAGGCCTCGATCTGGATCTTCATCGAAGTGCGGCCAACCGCGCCGACTTCGCAGTAAACGCACAAGACATCGCCAACCTTTACCGGTCGAATAAACGTCATCGTATCGACGGCGATCGTTACCACCCTCCCTCTCGCCCGTTCCCCGGCAGCGATGCCGCCTGCAAGATCCATCTGCGACAGGACCCAACCGCCGAAAATATCTCCAGCGGCATTGGTATCGGCCGGCATGGCCATGGTGCGAAGGGTCAGATAACCGCTCGGTTGTTCGTCTTCCGTCTGCTTGCCCTGGTTCACCCGGCTCCCCCTTCGGTTCTGCGCCACATCGCGCATCGAACGACAAGAATAGAAGCTGCGCATTCGCGATGATAGCCGCAAAACAGACGTGATCGCTCATGCTCTTGTGGATGATCCAACCGTGCCGCCTCAACTGCTATTCATGCTCTCCAGCCGCAACTCACGCACGACATGGAGTCTTGGCTTCCGGTTCACTTGCCGGCCGGCAAATAATAATATTTATCCGGCAGGCATCTTTTATAATGGGATTGCGCGACGTAAACTGAGGCAGAGCACGAAATTTCATCGGGAGTTTGGCATGCGTCTCAATCAAGCCAGCGATTTTTCCTTGCGAGTGCTCATGTTTCTTGCGCAAGCAGATACGCCGCAAACCGTGGAAATGGTCAGCACGCACCTGGGCCTCGCGAAATCCCACATCATGAAAATCGTCGCCAAACTCAGCCGTCTCGGACTGGTTGAAGCCAGCCGTGGCCGTGGCGGCGGGATAAAACTTGGCAGAAACGCGGAAGATATCCGCATCGGCGATGTGGTGCGCGACATGGAGCCGGATCTCAGCCTTGTCGATTGCCTGCGATCGGGTCCGGTTGCCTGTTCCTTTTTGCCCAGATGCGCCCTGAAGCCGGCCATGCGCCAGGCAGGCGAGGCATTCCTCGACAGCCTCAACACCCACACTTTGGCCAGCCTTGTTTTCGAGGCCCAATCGGCGCGAAGCCAAAAAAGCCAAAAAGCGGTTTAAATCTCGAATTTTTAAAGCGTTGCCGCCTGCTCAAGCAGGCCGGGCCGCTCAAGGCAGTAGTAACCCGAAATCCGGCTGATGGTGCCGGAACGCTTCCAGTCATTTAAAACCCGGCTGACATTTTCACGCGCTGCACCCGCCATATTGGCGATATCGGCCTGCGAAAGCTTGTAGTGAATGAGGATGCGGCCATTGTCGATCGGCTTGCCAAAGCTTTCCGCAAGCTGCAGCAACGTCTGGGCGACACGGCCGGGAAGCGGCAGGAAAGTGCGCGCGGCAAGAACGTCGTTCGCCTGACGCAGCCGCTTACCGACAATCGACAACATATGCCGGTACACAGCCGGATTTTCATCGGCAAAGCGCTGAAAGGCGTGTTTTTCAATGAAGGCGAGCCGCGATGGCTTCAAGGCGGTTACCGTCGCCGAACGCGCGCGTCCGTCCAACAGCGCCAGCTCGCCGACGATATTGTCCGGTCCCATGACGGCGAGAAGCTGCTCGTCGCCCTCCACACCCATGATTGAAACCTTGAGCGACCCCTCAAGGACGGCGTAACAGCCGTTGCCCGGGTCGCCTGCGGAAAAAAGAGTGGCTCCCGCCTTGATGGAGACGGGCCGCGACAAAGCGGCCAATGGCTCCGCCAGATTGTGATCAAGGCCTTCAAGGGAAAAGCTGTTTTCCAGAAACTGCTTCAGTTCGACCATCGATCCCGCCCTTTTCGGCAACGACCCGATCCGAATGCAGGGCCCGCATCCAAGGTCGAACCTGCGGATTGTGCCGCTGAAAGAATCTTCAGCCCTATATGGATAGCCATCCTAAGCCGCTTTCCATATGCGAAAACCCCAAACCGTGATCGTCGTCACTTAAAATAACCGCAACGTCAACTAAATTGAATAAATCGGATCACCGGTCCTCCAAAGCCGCCCGCATCCTGCAGAAAAGGCCCCCTCCCCGCGGGGTCTTTTTTTCGTCGACCGGAACGCATTGCCGTTCAGCAGAAGCGATGGAGCAGCCGACGAATCCCAATTAAGCGGAAGCGGCCCGGGATCGTGAGCTAAAAAAGGAAGATATCCTTGTTCAGCAGCAGGATGTTGAACTGGTCGCTGGCGAGAAATTCACGCTGCAGCCGCCGCGCCTCGATGATGGGCGCAGGCTCCATGCGGCGCAGCCTGTCGTCCGCCTCGGCGGGGAAACAATAGGCAACGGATTGGTCGCTCAATCCGTCGAAGCCGCTCCACACATGATCCTTCAGTTTTGCCGGATCCACCGACAAGGGCAAATCCCGTCCGCGCGGTAAAGTGGTGAGACCCTGCTTTTCGAAGCGTTTGCGAAAGCGCTTCGCCGGCCGGTCTTCCAGGAAGGGATTGACGACCTGCGGCCTGTATTTGCGCGAGTCGGCGACTTTGATCATCGTTTGCGCGACCTGCCGGAGGTTGAGCAGATCGTCTTCGATCGTAACGAAATCGGCCGGCCTCCCGTAATATTCCTCGAAGCGGTCAAGCTGGGCGGAAATTTCCGCATAAAGCGTATCTTCCGGCAGAAGGCGGAGGAAATTCCGCCGGCCATACCACCGACGCTTTGGAAAACCTTCCGGAAAATAGCGCTGCCCTTCGATGGAAACCGCCCTCCAGGGCTGGGTCAGCGACACGATGACCCCGACCATCGTCGCATGGCCGGCGGCATCGATGGCGTCGCGAAGCGGCAGATATTCCCGCGACCACAAATCGGAAACGGTCAGGCAGCCGACGGCCGACAAAATACCGCCCGCCGCAAGATCGCGGATCGCGCGATTGACGCCGAAGGCCAACCCATATTCAGCCGATGCCAGGATAATTCGCTTCATAAGCGGACTTTTACGCCATCCACCGCCTTTCGCAACGAAAGAAAGCGGCGACAGGCGATGCCAAACTACGCCGAGCGCATTTTGATCCGGGAGCGATCTCTCATCACGAAATCGATCCCGCTTTCGCGGAAAGCGCTCTATTGCGGCAGCGGATAGACGGGATCGCGCGGATCGCCATCAGGCGCCGCCACGATGTAGACCGCGAGGTCCTCAAGCTTCACCCCTTCGACCCGCCGCGTAACCGGGCCAAGCTTTTCAACCGTGCCGAAACGCTGCTTCAGCCAGTCGATGCCGGGATCGCGCCGCGTTTCAGTTACGAAAAGCGCAGGCATTGCAATGGTCGCATTGTCCAGCGGCGGCTGCATGACATAGCGAATGCGCTCGTTCAACTGCTCCACCGGCAACTCACCCCGAAAAGCAAAGGCGAGTTGACCGTTGAGGCCGTAGCCGTTGGTGGCAATCCACTTCGCGCCATTTTCCCTGGCGATCCCGGCGATTTCAGCGCGAACATCATCCCAGCCGCGTGTCTGGAACGTCGGGTCCTTGCGGGCAAGCCGCCCTGTGAACGGATCGACCGCATGCAGGAGGACCAGGAGCGACAGGCCGACGCCAAGCGGCACGGAAAAAACGGCAAGCCATCGCAAAAACCGTCTTGCCCTCAGCGGCGGCTCGCACGCGACAGAAGCCGCCATTATCACGAGAGCCGGAAAGACCGGCGCCGGCCAATTGGCCTGCACCCGGTCATGCAGCGCGTGAAAGCAAAGATAGGCAATAAACGGCAGGCAAGTGAAGATCAGGAGCCCCGCACCTGCCTCGCCCCGCCATGTGCGTCTCAGGAAACGCGCAAAGCCTGCCGCCGCCAGAACGGCGATCAACGGATTGAGCAGGCCGATGAGCGCTCCGGCGAATTCGCCGATGTATTTCAACGTCCAAGCCTGCGGCACCGCCCTTCCGAACTGTTTGTAGAAGGACGCCCATTCGTGCCCCGCGTTCCACAGGAGAACCGGGGAAAAGATGGCAAGCGCCAGCGCGCCGCCGGCCCAAAGCTGCCACGCGCCCCACCAGCGCCGCGCCTGCGGGATGAAGATCAGCCAAAGAACGATCCCGGCGCCGAGAAAAAGCACCGAATATTTCGACGCCAGCCCGAGACCGGCGGCAATGCCGACGACAAGCCACCAGTTCGCGTTGCTGGAGCGAATGACCTCCGATACGGCCCAAAGCGCCATGCCCCAGAAGAAGACGGATGGCGCGTCGGGCGTGGCAATAACGCTGCCGACGCCGATGAGAATCGTGGCGTTGAAGAAGAGCACCGACCAGCCGGCGACCGGCCTCCCGAAGAGGTTTTCGGCCATGCGCCAGAGCATCACAGAGCCTGTGGCGACCGACAAAACCCCGGTAAAGCGGATGGCGAGCACCGTATCGCCGAAAAGCGCCTGGCCAAGCCAGATCCACCAGCCGACCATGGGCGGATGATCGTAATAGCCAAGCGCAGGCGAGAGACCCCACAGCCGGTAATAGGCTTCATCCTCGGCAAGACCGGAGTTCGCCGCAGCCAGAAGCCGCAACACGGTCAGGATCGCAACAATGAGGATGAGAGAGGACGGCTGCAGCCAGCGGGAAACGGACGCTTTCCGCGCCATGCCCCCAACGCCACCGCCGCCGCCAACGCCACCATGGGGCTGCGACGAGAATGCCAAGATTTAAGCCTTCCGCCAGGTCAGGGCGGAACTTGCCGCGTAATTCCAGACTGCCCCCATGGCCGCACCCGCCGCACCCGCAAACCACCAGACCGGCTGGCTCTCGTAGATGAGATTGGCGACGCCGACATTGGCGAGCACGCCGACGCTGCACACCGCGTAGAAGGTCAACAGGCCGCGCAACGCAGCCATCCCGCGCAGACGGCGGTCGCGATAGGTCAGGCGGTTGTTGAGATAGAAATTCCAGGTCATCGCCACGAAGGTCGCGATCGTCTGCGCCGCGTTGAAGGGCGCGCCAAGCATATCCAGCACGACCTTGAGCGATAACAAATGCACCACGACGCCCGATGCGCCGACGAGACCGAACATGAGGAAGCGGATCGAGATGAAATCGCCGAAGAATTTGGACACAAGCAGCCCCAGGTAATCGAGCGTGACGAGCGTATCGAGCTTGCTTTCGCCGTGCAGGCGCTCGCGGAAGATGAAGGGAAGTTCGGCGATGCGCAGGCTTCCCGCCGCGCTTGCCACGATATCGAGCAGGATCTTGAAGCCCTGGATGGAGAGCCTGGGGGCCAGCCGCTCCACCTCGGCGCGGCTCATCATGAAGAAGCCGCTCATCGGATCAGAGAGCGTGACGTTCAGCAGTTTCCGGGCAAGGCCGTTGGCCACATCCGACCCGAGCGAGCGGATGCGCGACAGGCCAGAGCCCACGTCGCCGCCCTCGATATGCCGGCTGGCGACGACGAGATCGGCTTCATCCGTATGCAGAATGTCGTACATGCGCGGCAAGAGCGTTTCATCGTGCTGCAGATCGGCATCCATCACCGCGACGAAACGCGCGGAAGACGCAAGCATTCCCTCGATGCAGGCGCCGGAAAGCCCGCGCCTGCCGATACGGCGGATGACGCGCACGCGCGGATCGTGCATTGCGATCTTGCGGGCGACATCGGCGGTGCCGTCGGGGGAATTGTCATCGACGACGATCACCTCCCAGGCGACATCGCTGAGCGTACGGTCAAGCCGGGCAACCAGTTCGGGAATGTTTTCGCGTTCGTTATAGGTGGGCAGCACGATGCTGAGCGCCGGAATGATGCCGCGCTCGGCTGTAACCTCGCCCACCGCTTTGGCCGCGCTTTCAGCGCTCAACAGCATGAATGCTCCCGTTTTCGCCACGTTTCCCTCAGTGGCGCAATGCCGCAAACGCGGCCCGGCCATCAATCCGCGCGGACCATAATGCGAACCGCCCGCAATGCAAGCCTCCTGAAATTCGCTCCGCCCGCCAACCTTGCCCCGCATTGCCGTTTCGTCTAGAGCATGCAGGCAACAGATTATCGGGTTTTGCCTGCCGGAACGGACACCTTCAGCCAATGGCCAAAGACAAGAAAGACAAGCTCAGGGCGCGCCTTCCACGCGGTTTCGCCGACCGGTCGGCGGCTGACATCCGCGCGACTGACGCCATGATCACCAGCATTAAGGCGGTTTTTGAGCAATATGGCTTCGATCCGGTGGAAACGCCCGCTTTTGAATATACCGATTGCCTCGGCAAGTTCCTGCCCGACACCGACAGGCCGAACGCCGGCGTCTTCTCCGTTCAGGACGACGACGAGCAATGGATGAGCCTGCGCTACGATCTCACCGCGCCGCTCGCCCGGCATGTTGCTGAAAACATCAACGAAATCCAGCTGCCCTACCGCACCTATCGCGCCGGCTGGGTGTTTCGCAACGAAAAGCCGGGGCCGGGGCGCTTCCGCCAGTTCATGCAGTTCGACGCCGATACGGTCGGCGCGCCGGGCGTCCAGGCGGACGCGGAAATGTGCATGATGATGGCCGACACGATGGAAGCGCTCGGCATTCCGCGCGGCCAATATGTCATCCGCGTCAACAACCGCAAGGTGCTGGACGGGGTGATGGAGGCGATCGGCCTCGGCGGCGAGGAAAACGCCGAACGCCGGCTGACCGTGCTGCGCGCCATCGACAAGCTCGACAAGTTCGGCCCGGAAGGCGTGGCGCTGCTGCTCGGCGAAGGCCGCAAGGATGAAAGCGGCGACTTCACCAAGGGTGCGGGGCTGGATGCATGGAGCAGATCAAAATGGTCGCACGCTTCATGGCCGAGGTACCGCACGGCTTGACCAAAAGCCAGTAATCAGATCGACATCTCAAAGATACGAAGTCATGTCTATGGCGACGGTAGCGATATTTCATGACAATTGGACAGCTGTCTAGCTCGCTGAGCGCGTTCGAGATCACTCTTGGCAAATGCAAGGGCTCGAAGAACTCTAACAAATAGCGAGACTTGTAGAAGCCGCCGGCTACGGCCCCGACCGCATCCGCATCGACCCCTCCGTCGTGCGCGGGCTGGAATATTACACCGGCCCGGTGTTCGAGGCGGAATTGCTCTTCGACGTCACCAACGAGAAGGGCGAGGTCGTGCAGTTCGGCTCCGTCGGCGGCGGCGGGCGCTACGACGGGCTGGTGAAGCGCTTTACCGGGCGCGACGTGCCGTCCACCGGCTTTTCCATCGGCGTGTCGCGGCTGATGACGGCGCTGAAGAACCTCGGCAAGCTCGGCCAGGACGAGGTGCTTGCCCCCGTCCTCGTCACCGTCATGGATGGCGACACGGAAGCGCTTGGCCGCTACCAGCAGATGACGCAGCAGCTTCGCGCCGCCGGCATCCGCGCCGAGATGTATCAGGGCAACTGGAAGAAATTCGGCAATCAGCTGAAATACGCCGACCGTCGCGGTTGTCCGCTGGCCATCATCCAGGGTTCGGACGAGCGCGAGGCGGGCGAAATCCAGATCAAGGACCTGATCGAGGGCAAGCGGCTTTCCGGCGAAATCACCGATAACGTCACCTGGCGGGAAAGCCGCCCGGCGCAGGTCACCGTCAAGCAGGACGCGCTTGTGGAGACGGTTCGTGCGATGCTCGCAGCGCAAGACGACGACCGCAAGAATACAAACGCCGGCGAAAAGGGAGCATGAGATGACGACGGCGGAAGATCGGCTCATCGCAGTGCAGGCGCTTTTCACCGCCCGTGGCTATGCCCGCGTCTCGCCGCCGATCCTGCAGCCCGCCGACGTGTTTCTGGACCTGACCGGCGAGGATATCCGCCGCCGTCTTTATCTGAGCGCCGATCAGGACGGGCGCGAGCTTTGCCTGAGGCCGGATTTCACCATTCCCGTCTGCCGCCAGCACGTGGAAAGCGGCAATCCGGCACGACGTGCTGCCTATTGCTATGCAGGCCCGGTATTTCGCCAACGGCCCGGCGAAACGGGCGAGTTCCTGCAAGCCGGCGTTGAAAGCATAGGCCGCAGCGACTGCGAGGCGGCGGATGCGGATATCCTGGCGCTGGCGCTTGAAGCGCTTGATAAACTCGGCTCGAAGAACCTCAGCGTGCGCATCGGCGACGAAGCGCTATTCACCGCAGTGCTTGACGGGCTTAAGCTTCCCGCCGTGTGGAAACGGCGGCTGCGCGATCTCTTTGGCGAGCGGGCGCAGCTCGACCAGGCTATCGCCCGCATGGGCGGCAAGCAGGCAGCGGAAAACGGCAACGGGCCTAATGCCGCGCGCGTGGGCTTTCTCGCCGCGCTCGAAGGTTCCGACCCGCAAGCTGCACAAGCGATCGTGGAGGATCTTCTCTCTATCGCCGGGATCGAGACGGTCGGCGGCCGCACGGCAGGCGAAATCGCCGAGCGCTTTCTGGAACAGGCCGCCCTTTCAAGTGGTGCCGGCGTCGGCGATGAAGCCGCCAGCACCCTTACCCGCTTTCTCGATATTTCCGGCGCACCTGAACAAGCAGCCGACAAGCTGGAAGCCTTTGCCGCAGATACCGGCATCGATCTTGCGGTGCCGCTCGGCAACTTCCGCAAGCGATTGGACGCGCTGAAAGCGGCAGGGATCGATCTGGCGCCGATGACGTTTTCCGCCGAATTCGGCCGCCGTCTCGACTATTACACCGGCTTCGTTTTCGAAATCCACGACAGCAAGCGCCCCGGTGCAGGCCAGATCATCGGCGGCGGGCGCTACGACCGGCTGCTCGACCTTCTGGGCGCTGACGGAAGCGTTCCGGCAGTGGGTTTTTCCATCTGGCTCGACCGCATCTGAGGGCGACATGACGAAACTGACCATCGCCATTCCCTCCAAGGGCCGCCTGCAGGAAAACACCCACGCCTTCTTCTCGCGCGCCGGACTGACCGTCGAGCGACCGGGCGGGGACCGCAATTATCGCGGTGGCCTCAAGGG
>CAVOQM010000021.1:0-33256 GCA_963698365.1 uncultured Alphaproteobacteria bacterium | reverse complement strand
ACGGTCGGCATAACCTTCAGTGCCGCCGTTTCGGTCTTCACCTCTTCAAGCGTGGTGCGAATGCGAGCGCCCATGCGATCCGCGTTGTCGACGATCCGCCTGCATCCCTTCAAAGCGCGTTCGACCCTGGGCGGCTCCTCGCCAAGCAGGGCCTCGATCAGTTCCGCCTGGGTGGTGATTGCGGCGAGCGGATTGCGAAGGTCATGAGCGATCATGCCGAGCAGCCTGGTCTTGAAGGCATTGGCCACCCGCAGGGACTGATAGCGCCGGCGCAGCTTGAGCGATCCGAGTTGAAGGTCCTCGATCAGCTTCTCGCGCATCATGGCGGCTTCGGCTTGCTGCGCTCCGCTTCCACGCGCTGCCCGAAAATCCGCACCAGACTTTCGGCAAAATCCGGGTCTTCGATCGGATGTTCGGAGAAAACAGCCAGATGCCCGCTCACCTCTCCGTTTTCGGCGAACAATGGCACCCCTACATAACTTGACAAGCCTTCTTCCGTCGGAAACCGCAGGGCAAGGTCACACGGAATGACGACACGCTGCCCCGTATAGACCACGGAGCAGGGCGTCCCTTTCAGATCGTAGACGATATCCTTGGCGGGCTCGCCGTCCTGGATGGCGTAAATCGCCCGGGCGAGCCGTAATGGATCTCCCTCCCCTTCGGTGATCAAGGCAATGGAAACATCCATCGTCTCCTTGAGGGCGATCACAAGAGCCTTCAGAAAGTCGCTGCCAACCTCGCCGGAAATACTCTCCGCGATTTTCAACAAGAGATCCGTTCGCGACTGGACGAGGGATGATTGTGAGGTTGGCACCAGTTTGATTATCCTGCTCCACGCCAGCCCCGCACCCTCAGTCAAGCGCCAAGGCGATGGCATTGCGATTCCTTACAAGTAAATTTTGCACTGACATTAATCACATTTCAATGACCGTTATGCGCCGCATCATCCGATTTTGCATTGCGGCGTCGGCTCTTATCGCCGCATACAGACCGCCACTACACCGCCCATTTACAGTAACGAGATGCAAGCAGCCTGGTCATGCTCGAAGGCTCCTTCAAAATTCCAGGATGAGAATCCCGATCCCATCCAAGACTTGAATAAATCATTTCAATGATCGCCCTGAAGCGTTGACCGGCAAGCCAGACGCCTTATGTCTTTTCTCGAGGGATCACCGTATGGCGAATTCACCCCCCCTAAAAAACCGAGGCATGCGCGCCTTCCGCTGGAACAATCACTTGAATGCCCACGACTACCTTTACGGAAAAATTGATTGAAGGAGCGATCGCGATGCGACTTTTGATAGCCATTGCCTTGCTGGCAACTGCGGTTTCAATCCCCGCATACGCGCAGGACATTCGGCAAGAGCGGGTGCAATTCGAGGCAGGGCGGAGCGGCGCGACGATCAGCGGCCGCATAAAGGGTTCCGAAACCGTAGATTATCTACTGGGCGCAAGCGCCGGACAGCGCATATCGATCGATCTTGAAACCAGCAATCTCTCCAGTTATTTCAACCTTCTTCCCGCCGGTAGCGAAACCGCGATCCACACCGGATCGGTCGACGGAAACACCTACGCAGGCACTCTTCCAGGCAACGGTGACTACCGCATCCGGGTCTATCTGATGCGCAATGCGGCGCGGCGAAACGAGGTCGCGAACTATACGCTTTCGGTCGATATAACGGGCGACGCCTCACAAGCGGGCGGTAGCCGCAATCCCGACTTTGCCGACGGACTGTCGGGCGGTCCCGACTATTGGGATGTCGCCAATCTTGCTGCAAATGACACATTGAACGTGCGCGCCGGACCCGGCACTGGCAATCCCGTCGTCGGCAAACTCGCGAATGGCGACCGGGCTCGCAATCTCGGCTGCCGGATGGCCGGCAACGCGCGATGGTGCCAGATCGAGGCCGGCGCCGATCAGAAATTCACCGGATGGGTGAACGGCCGCTATCTCGTTGAATTGTCGTGGGCGCCGCAAAACGGCGTCGTGAACTCCCAGGCGACAGGCGAAGTGCCCTGCTCCACCGTTGCCGGCCAACCCACGACGAATTGTCCTTTCCGGGTGACGCGCGGCGGCAATGGCAATGCGAGTGTGTGGATCGAATTGCCGGCCGGCGATGAGCGCTACATTGAATTCAGCTCCGGCGACCCGATTGGCACCGACCCCGGTCTGGCGCTGTCATTCGAGCGCCTGGGCGACCTGTTTTTGATCCGCATCGGCGGCGTGGAACGCTACGAAATTCCCGACGCAGTGGTATTCGGCGGCTAGATTCCAGGTCGGGAATGCCAGCCGCTGAGCGCGCCACCGAAGATGCAATCGCGCCTCACGTATTACGCGAATTGTGGGCGCATTGCATGCAATCAGATCCATTACACAGCGATAAGTACTGTATAATTTCATTATAAACCCCAAATTGCAAAAGCAAAATTTTACAAACCACCTAACGGAAAGTGAGAAAATTTTCTCACTTGACACCAGAGCAAAAGAATAACGACGAAATCAATATTACCTTACAAATTAACTATTTATAAATTATATGGCGAAACCTATTGCTATGAATTTTAAATAATGTAGAAATAGTTAACGTTACGGCTTTGATGGCTATCCACAGGTAAATTCCGCTACGTCGTCGAAATCGGACGCTATTGCCAATACGCGGGCAATCGCCCGCCAAATCAAAACGCTTTGACCGTGCAATGCTCCTGGCCTTGCGCGCAGGTTTTTGCGGTTGCGTAGTTTTTCGTGAGGACTGTATCCGTATGTCAGACTTTTTTTCGCATTCAAGCGACAACGGCGCCGTTGCAGTTGCGAAGCTTGGACGCATCCATATCCCGGGCTCTGTCGCGGTCGAAGCATCTCTCAGCCCCAATCCCGTCAAAGCCCTTGCCCGAGGCATTCTCGAATGCGCATTCGACGGGGCCGAGGGCATGGGCCATGCCACAAACGTATTTATCGCCGCCGGCCACACGGCCGAACAGGCCCGGCTCGAAGTACAGGCGCTCATGAAAGCGTCCTGGACTCTCGATGACTGAATTTTAACGTCTGGCATCGGGCGATTACCAATGAATACAGTTCTGCGTCTGCTTCCTGCTGCTGAAGATATTCGCTATGTCCTCTTTCCAAGCGCCAATCACGTCGCCAACCCGAATGGCTGGGTGAGAGGCGGGATCGAGGATGCGGGTTGGCCCTATGCGATCGTCATGACGACGCTTTTGGCGGACCAGCTGATCGAACGCCTGCTCAAAAGAGTGAACGATCCCCTCATTCCGCTTGTCAGCCTGCTGCCGGATGACAGGCATTGGTTCGATGCCTCCGGCCACGATTGCTGGGACAGGGCCCGAACGATCGTCGAGCGGCTCAAGGAGTTGCCGGGTTCGATCCGCAGTTCGACCAACGCCGAGGATATCATCCTTGCGCGTATGTTTTCCCGCGACGCCGAAATGACGGCGACGTATTCGCCCGACGCGGCAAAGCATGGTGAGTTACGACGTCCTTGGCGGCAGCATCGGCAATCCTGCGGAGGCCGCCAATGCGCTGACCCGGCGCGGCTGCCTGAGCCGCGACTTCTTCGATCGCTTCCACATCTGCCCCCAATGCCGGTCGTCTGCACTGAACATTCGCGAGGAATGTCACAAATGCCGCTCTCCTCACATCAATGAGGAGGTGATCGTCCACCATTTCCGCTGCGGCTACGAAGGACTTGAAAAGAAATTCAAGCGCAGCAACGGCGACCTGCAATGCCCCAAGTGCAACGACAAACTGCGTCACATCGGGCTCGACTATGACAAGCCGGGATCGGTCGTCGTATGCATGTCGTGCAGCGCCGCCAACGATGGCACCGCCGTCGGCTTCGTTTGCATGCACTGCAAGGCCAAACACGACGCTGCACAGGTGCCCGTACTCGACTGGTATTCCTATCAAATGACGTCGCTTGGCTCGCAAATTTTGTTCGCAGGCGGCGTTGCGACACAAAATCCGACGAACGGACCCGACAACTTCAAGCTCGTCCTCCAGCAATCCATCCAGCATGAAGAAGCCTTTGGAACGCCTTTTCAGGTGTTGAAAGGTGTTTTTGAAAACAGCGAGTCGATCCGGTCGCGCAGCATACGAGCCGCAAAGCAGACAGAGGATCTCGTCATCGACGTGCTTCGAAGCGCGTTGCGGCCCGTCGATACGGTCACGCCTTGCGAGAATGGCGTCCTCATTCTGCTGCCTCACATGAGGGAAGCCGACGCTGGCAAAGTGATCGCGGAAATCGAGCGAAGAATGTCCGAGGTCGTCCTCCATGATCCCGGCCTGCGGTTCGATGCCCTTTCCCGGCTGGAAGCAGAGCAGCTGCTAGAGGAGGCGTGATGGGCGCGATCGACGGCGCAACGGATGTCCTTCGCTCGCTCGACTGGCAAACCAGCCTGGCGATGTTCTGGTTCATGGTGCTGCTTGAAGTGCCCCGCTATTCCTTCGCCTTCCTGATCGTCACGGGGCAAAAGCTGGCAAAAATGTTCCGGCCAACTCCTGCACGCGCTCTGGGCGACGAACTCTTTTTGAAAAGCCTGAAGGTCAGCGTCGTCATCGCGGGACACAATGAAGCCGGCGCGATGCGGGCATGTATCCGCTCGCTGGCCGAGCAAACCCGCAAGATCGATGAAATCATCTGCGTCGACGACGGCTCGACCGACGGCATGCGTGAAGTTCTTGCGCAAATGCGCGCCGAGGGTTTGATTGACGTCGCGCTATGCAACCAGGATCGCTGCGGCAAGGTGGCTGGCGCCAACTTTGGAATGATGATGGCCACAGGCGACATCATCATCAACCTCGACGCGGATTGTTCCTACGATCGAGATGCGGTCGAACTCCTGCTTGAGCCCTTCGTCGATCCGAAGGTTGGCGCGACCTGCGGCTCGATCGGCGTTCGCAACCATACCGCTTCGATCATAGCCTCCTACCAGGCGATCGAATACATCATCAGCATCGGTCTGGGGAAACGGGTTCAGGATTTCTTCAACATCGTCATGTGCGTTTCCGGCGCCTTCGGTGCATTTCGGCGCGAATGCTTCCACCAGATCGGAGGCAACGAACCTGCGTCAGGCGAGGACTTCGACATGACCTTGCGAATTCGGCGAGCCGGCTGGAGTGTGCGGTTCGTCGCCGACGCATGGTGCTTCACGGATGGGCTGCCGACGCTCAAAGGCCTGATCCGCCAGCGCCGGCGCTGGGATCGCGACACGCTGAGGATACGCCTGCGTAAATTCCGCAGTTCCTTCGTCCCGACAAACCGGAGCTGGAGAGCGCTGGAGACGTGGGAACAGGTCGAATTCGTCGTCATGACCTTCATGGCGACCCTCGTCTTCCCGTTTTACATCGGCGCGATGTTTCTCTTTTTCGGTTCCGGCGCTTTCTACATCATCGGCGCAGTGGCCATCGTCTATATCTTCCTGGATTTCTGCGCATTCTTCCTCGCTGTTTTCGTGTCTGGCCGCTTCAGCGCCAGAACGGTAATCGAACTCCTCCCATTCCTGTTCACCAGCGGCCTCTTCAACGGGGTCTTCATGCGGCTGGTTCGGCTCTACGCCTATTTCGAGGAGTGGGTTTTCCACGCCTCGAAGGATGACCGTTATTCGCCGAGCCGCGTCCAGCGCATCGCTGCAATTTACTGAGGGTAAATCATGATCCGACAGATAAGAACGCGCACCAAGGCCGATCGTTTCGAAAACGACGTGCGCGCCAGCAAGCCGAAGTGGGGCCGTTACATCTACCTCGCCTGTGTTCTGGGTTTCTTCGCATATCTTGGAAACCTGCTCATTGGCCCCATGATCTGGCTGCAGGCGGAGGGCCTGGTAACGGCCGAAAACATGGTCATCGCCTCGCCCTATGAATCGCAGGTGCTCGAGATCTCAGTCCAGCCGGGACAGATCGTCCACAAGGGCCAGGTGCTCGGCAAGGTGCATTCGCCGCAAGTTGCCAGTGTGCTAGCCGATCTTGCCTCGCAAAACGCGGCCACCGTCGCCCGTCAGGCAGAGCTGTCGATCAAGGTCGAAGTGGCCGACACGGTCATGCAGTCGGCTAAGGAGCGTCTGGCCGAAGCGGAAAACAGCCTGCGCAAGAAGACCGGCGCGCGTTCCCTGATCACGGATGCGTCCTACAGCAGCGCCATGCGCGAACATTACCTCGCCGCACAGGAACTGGCGATGCGCGAAGCCGAACGCCGCTCGTCGCTGGCTCAGCTGGAAAAGCTGGAGGCGGCGCAGGCCGAAGCCGCGGCCGCCATGAACGACATTCGCAACCGCTACAGCGACGGAGCGATCACGGCGCCGGCCGATGGTGTCATCACCAACACCGTGGCCCGGCAAGGCGATGTCGTGCGCCCCGGCGCGCCGCTTGCCGAAATGTTCGTTGGCGGCAAATTCGTGCTGGCCTATCTGGAAACCGGCACGCTTTACTCGGTCAAGGTCGGGGAACCTGTGAAGGTTACGGGCGGATTTGCGAAATCCACCGGCACCATCGTCCAGATTCTCCCCCTCACCGTTCAGCTTCCGGCTGAATTCCAGAAGACCTTCAGGCCGACGGCGCGAGGGCAGGTCGCCCGGATATCGCTGGACAATCCCTCCGCATTCCCGCTTTCGACGAAGATTACCGTCACCGGAGACAAGCTGATCCCCGGCAACGATACGATCACCACAACGCGTATTACCTCCGCAATATCGCGGGCCGCTTCAGCAGTGGTGGATCTCATCCAGGAGGCGTCGCCCAACTCCCATACGGCTCAGGTTTCCAAGAAAACCGTCCTGCAGTGAGGTTTGCGGCCGTCCTGCTTCTGGTTCTTTGCTTTGCATTCCCCGGCTCTGTCTTTGGCCGGGGAAGTGCAGCCGCGCACGATCTTTCCATGTGGGTCTGGCGGACGGACGATGTCGTTTCGACGCCTGAAAGCATCGACCGGTTTCTCGCGGATGCCCGCGCCATTGGCCTTTGCGATGTCTACCTCTACCTCCAGCCCCGCGATCTCGTGACCCGCGAGACAGCCCTCCTTCAGCTTGTATCCGGCCTCAAGGCGCAAGGGGCGCGAACCTGGGGTCTCGACGGTTGGCGCGGGTATTTCAGCGATGGCGACGGGCCTGAGCAGCTCTATGCAACGCTCGATGCCATGATCGCCTTCAACGCCCGCCATCCGACTGCGGCCTTCGCAGGCTTCCATTCCGATCTGGAGCCGCAGGACGGCCAGGGCGCGGGCCAGCCGCTCTTTCACAACGGCCTGTCCGACAGCCGGCTCGATCCAGAGCAAAGAGCGGACCGCGACGCCTTGATGGCGGATTGGGTCGCCATTCATTCTGCGCTACGCGAAAGGACCCGCGCTGCCGGAATAAAATACGGCGCGGCGATGCCGAGCTGGCTCGACGATTATTTCGGCGAGCCCGTCACCATGCTGGTGAAAGGCGAGCGCAGCCAGGTGATCGGCGAAATCATGCCGCTTGTCGATGAGTTCGTGGTGATGTCCTACGCCACCCAGACGAGCAGAACCATCGAGCGTATGCGCGGCGAACTCGCCTATGCGCAAAGCCTCCCTGCCCCGCCGCGAATTCTCTTCGGGGTCGAAACCCATCCAGGCCCCGGACCGGCGGTGAGCTATGCCGACGCCCCTCCCAGGAACAACAGACGGGCGGTGCTTGCCGATATTGATGGTATTTCAGCCGAACTGAGCGGCTTCGGCAGTCTTTCCGGCGCAGCCATTCACGACTGGCAAGGCTGGAAACAGCTGGCGCCTTGACCTTTGCGCAGGGGAAACTGCCGCTATTGCAAAACCTTGCAGCGATTTCCGCTCAAATCGATTCAACCTGATACGCAAGCGATATTAGCGCATTGGCGTTGCCGCAAGCACGGGGAAGGTCAGCCGCAAGGCCTGGAACAGGCGCTCGATGGGCGCACGGGTGCGGGAGAAGAAATAGGCGACGTCCCACCGGCCTGTCACGGCGTCGAAACCGATCACCTGCACGCCCACCGCGCCCCTGGTGCCGGCGGCCAGACAATACGGCAGGTCCGAGCCGTAGCCACGCCAATGCATATAGGCATTCGGATCGGCAAACCCCCAATCCTGCGTCGCCAATTGGGTCGATGGCGTCGGCGCCATTATCTGCACGATCCCGTCCGCCTTCGACACGCGCAGCATTTCCTTCATGGCGCGGGCATCGTCTTCCACATGCTCGATGACATGATTGGCGATCACCCAGTCATAGCTGTTGGAGGGGCGGTCGATCGCCATGATATCGAGCGCGTTTTCGCCGCCGAACTGCGAGGTTTCAACGCTGCCGAACCGTTCGGCCGGAGCCGCCGGATCTTTGGAAAACTGCAGGGCCTTGCGGCCATTGAACATATCGTCGGGAAGCGCGTCGTAGATCCCGCGCAAGATGCGATGGCGCTCAAGCGAGCCGCAGGACGTACAGCATGGCGGCACCCCGGTATGGGCAATCCGGTTGAGCGGCCCGGGGCCGTATTGCCTTCCCCCGCAAATCGGGCAAGGCGGCAATGCGGTGGCGGAAAACGCCCGTTCGCCCATTCGTCGCTCCCCAGGCTGTGGTCCTTTCCCGATAGGAACACATGCCCGGCGTCATTGAAAGGCCAACCATTGAAACCGCTACGTAAAACTCTGCTTTGCGTAGACGTCTATGCGGCGTAGCGGCCACTTTCCATGACTTGCGCCTGCCCAAGGGCGGCAAGGCTGGCGAGAAGCGGTTCGACGCTCGACGTGCGGACGCGCTGGAAGCGGCGGGCGACCTGCTCCGGCGTGGCTTCGCCCAGATCCTGCAAGGCTTCGCGCACGGCGGCGATCTGCTCCGGCAGGGCCTTGGGCCAGGATTCCTTTTCCAGCATTATCGCCGCGCCGACATCGAGCTGGGCCTGAGCGCCCTTTGCTTGCGCCTGCTTGCCTTGCGGGTTTTGATAGTCCGGACGCAGCCAGCGGATATGGCCGGCGGCTTCTTCAGCGGCGCGTTCCTTGTTGAGCGCCACGAGGCGGAAGAGGATTTCCTCGTCGGAAAGATCGACCGGCCAGCCATAGGCCTCGGCGACGGCAGCGTCGATCTGGTCGTGAATGTCCCTCAGGATGCCGACCAGGCCCTGGTCGTAGATTTCCTTGTCCTTGCCCTCGATCCTTTCGCCGGCGCGAAGCTTTTCCAAAACGTTGTACATCTGGGTCAGCGTCAGCTTGGGATGCGCCGCCTGCTGCCGCTTGCGATGGGCGTCCAGTTCCTCGCCAAGCGCGCGGAGTGTCGTTCCTTGGGCTTCGGTAAGGTTGGGAAAAGGGAATTTATAGAAGCACTCGAGCGTGGTTATAGTTGGAATCGTTACCAACCCCCAAATTTGCACCGGTTGCCATCGCCCAAGTTACATGAAATCTAGAGCTAAGAACAGCGAGATTACTACCTTCTTGTAGGCCGATTGCGATCAACTTGGCATCTGGCAGTATATCTGCGTCCAAGAAAACAAATATTCGATGTTTGGCAGTGCGGCAGGTCGCAATGTAGCGGTTTACGCCCTTGAACATAGGCCGCATGGTGCTATTGGCCTCTGCATAAAGCCACCATTTTTCCCGTCGAGTTTTACGTTTTACTGTATCGCGGTATGGCTTAACTTTATCAAGAACTTGCTGAAACAATTCTGGCGCTGCCTTTTTTGCCTCGTCTTTGCTAAGGTCAAAGAAGTCAATCACGCAACCGGGTTCATCACCGTTGATCAACTGTTGGCCGTTTAGGTAGCGTTTCAATAAACCCGCATCCAAGTAACCAGGATACTTGGCTTGAGCCTCTACTAAACCAATCCTGAAGCCTTCTCCCCCGGGGATTACGCCTTGGTAAGCGATACTTTCGTTTGCGTTCATCGCAACTGTGGATCCCAGATCGGCTCCTATTCTCAAGTTGCTATGGAGTTTCCCAGTCTGGACGTTGAAGGAGACTTTTTGCCCCTCCGCTTCCGAGCTTTCCTTGCTCTCCGACGCAATCGTGAGAAGTTGCCCAGAACGATTACCCACCGCGCCCACGGTCATGGCAATCCGCACCGCCGCGCCGAATTGGGTGTCCACCCAGGGGTGGTCGGGAATGGCGAAGAGCAGCGACAGCGGCTTTTTCTGGTCGTTCAGATGCGGCTCAAGCACTCGGCGGTTGAAGGTCTGGCGCAGGGAATTGGTGGTGATCAGGCCAAAGCGGCGGGTGCCTTTGCCGTCTTCGCGTCCAAGGCGCGGGCGGCCAGCGCCGCCTTGTCCCACCAGAACATGACCAGATCGGCGCTTTGCGGCATCTTCGGAGTAGGCTTGCCACAGCGCCTCGACATAGCCGTCGCCCAGAGCTTCGCGCATCCGGCTTGTGCCGATAAACGGCGGATTGCCGACGATAAAGGTCGCCTCGGGCCATGCCGCCGGTTTCGGTTTGGCGTAGTCATAGACCTGAATGCGAGCCTCCGGGTCCGGCACTTCCTCGCCCGTCACCGGATGGCGCAGGGTGGTGACGCCATCCCAGCGGGTGACCGGATTGCCCGCCTCGTCCAGACGCGGCTTGCGCTCCGACCATTCCAGCACGGCGTCGCGGTTTTCGATGTTCTTGAAGTCCTTCAGCACCGGCTCGCTTGGCGCCGCCATGCCATGGGTGCGGAAGTGCCATTGCAGATAGCCGATCCACAGCACCAGTTCGGCCACCGCCGCCGCCCAGGGGTTGAGCTCGATCCCCAAAAACTGGTGCGGATCGACCGTGTGGCCGGAAAGGCCAAGCGAGGCCTGATCCTCGCCCAACTCCTCAAGCAGCGCCGTCACCTCGCCTTCCAGCCGCTTCATCATGTTCCATCGCGACATAAAGAAAGTTGCCCGAGCCGCAGGCCGGGTCCAGCACCCGGACTTCGCAAAGCTTGCGGTGAAATTCATGCACCAGCGTGCGGGCCTCGGCCGCCTCGCCGTCCGTCGTCAGCCGCTGCACGGCGGTCTGCACGTCTTTCCAGTCGGCGCGCAAGGGCTCCATGATCGTCGGCATCACCAGCCGTTCCACATAGGCGCGCGGTGTGTAATGCGCGCCCAGCTTGTGGCGCTGGCGCTTGTCCAGCGCGCGTTCCAGCAGCGTGCCGAAAGATTGCCGGCTCCACCTGCCTCCAGTCCGCTTCCGCCGCCTCGATCAAAAGACCCAGTTGAAGGCCGTTCAGCGGCAGCGCTTCGGCTTCCCTGAACAGCCCGCCGTTGAAGCGCTTCAGGTCCTGCATCAAGACCTGCGAAAAGCCGCCGGTGTTCATCGTCCCCCAAAGACCTTTGAGGGACGGCGCGGCATGTTCGGGATGACTGCGCAGCTTGACCAGAAGATCGGTGAAGCTGCCTTTGGGGATCAGTTCCACATCTTCGGCGAACATGGAGAAGAGGCAGCGCATCAAAAAGCGGGCGACCTCTTCGCTGTTGTGGCCCTGCCCCTCGAAGCTCTTGCCGAGTTCGGCCAGATGCGCGGCGATTTCGCGGGTGACTTCCGCAGCCCTCAGCGATGGGTCCAGCGACTGCGGGTCGGTCCAGATAGTGCGCAGAAGGTCACGGGTTTTCTCGTCGCGCAGATCTTCCAGCTTGATGCGGTAGCGATTGCCGTCGGGAAACTGATTGTATCCCTGCCCGGCGCGGGAAAAATCCGCGTAGACCTCGATGACATGACCCACATCCACGATCAAAAGGAAAGGCGGCCAGCCGTCTTCCTTGGAAACGGCGCGGGCGTAGCCATCGGCCTGGTTTCGCGCCTTCAGCATGGTGTCGTCCCATTTGGCCGTGCCGCGCTCTCCATGGCCTTGCTGCGCTTTGGGCGCGGCGTTGCCCGCGAGCTGGGACAGCCGGTCATTTTCCGCCGCTTTCACGCGGTTCGCGCCCTGCTTGGCCTCCAGGATGAAGCAGCCTTTTCGATAAAGATCGATGCGTCCCCGGCTCGGCCTGCCCGTATGGGTAAAGGTCACCGGACGTTCGAACCGATAGTCGTTGTTCTGCCCGTCGCCAGTGGCAACCTTCGGCTGTTCAACACCGAGAAGCTGGGTCAATTCCGATGCGAAACTCTGGAAATTCGCCATCTCGCTACCGCTGGACGGCCGCCAGCGGGCAATGAACTCATCTACTTGATCAATCATAAAAATCTCAAATCACGGAGCCCGAAAATTTGGAATCGAGGCTCGATAATTTCAGATTTATCAATCTCAGATTGAACAACTTAAGGTGATCATGGACAAATTATGTGGCTCTGGAAGAAAGTTGCAAAACAGCCTGATCGTTCCGGTTCCAGGACGCGGCGGTCTTGCGGGTTTGGCGCGCGCTTCGCGCCTCCGGGAAGGCAGTCCGCCTTTCGGGATCGGCATGGCGAGTTGAAAGCAGGGTTCTTGCGTCGTCGCCTATGCCCGTCAGCAAGGCAATCGCAACCGGCGCGCGACAGCGGTTCGCACTGTTGGCAATGACTTCAGAAAATGCCGGTCTGGCCCGTACCGTAAGACGCAAAAAATCGCCCCGCGCGGGCCGCAGCGAAACGGCAGGCGCGCGCGGGGCGTTGCGGAAGCTATGCGTCAATTATCGGCGCAAAAGCCCGGATCCTCGGTGTTGCAGACATCGAGGCCCGTATAGAGCGGATCGTCGACCGTCTCGCCGTTGATGAGCTGGATCATCACGTCAGGCGCCCGGTAGCCCATCTCGAAGGGCCGCTGGCCCACCTGTGCGTGGCTGCGCCCGTCGCGGAAGGCTTTCGTTTGCGGCGGCAGCGTGTCGCCGGCGATGATGATCAGATCTTTCGACTTCAGCTTGTCCATCACCTGGTCGGTGACCTGGTTATAGGCCTGCGGCGCGAATTGCGCCCAACCGCCGATCAGGATGAAGGCGTCGAGCTCGGGATTGGCGATGAAAGTGTCGGCCATCTGCTGATTAGCGAGGTCGGCCTGGTCGTTGGTGAAGACCGGACAGCCGTCGATCTCGGTCCAGCCCTTTTGCCCCGTCAGCCGCTCGATCCCCTTCTCGCCGCTGGCGGTATCGCGGAAACCTTGAGCGCGGGCGTTGATGTTGTCGGCTGCGACGTTGCCGAGCTGCAGGCACACCGTGCCGCCTTCCGGCTTCAGCGCGGCCGCTTCTTCGGCCATCTTGACGCCCATCAGGTAGTTGTCGGTGCCCAGATAGGTCTTGCGCAGGTCGCGGTCGGCTTCCAGGAAGTCGGCGTCGATGGTCATCACCGGAATATTCGGCGCGATCTGCCGGACCCGGTTGGCCATGGCGGGCGCGTTCGATGGCGAGATTGCGATTGCCGCGACGCCCTTGGTCAAAAGATCATCGACGATCTGGACCTCGCCGGATTCATCCGCCGAGGAGGCGGGACCGGTATAAAGGCACTGGTATTCGCTGTCTGCATTCTCTTCCATCCATTTCTTGCAGCCGAGGTTGATCTGCTCGAAGAACGGGTTGTCCAGGCCCTTGACCACGATGGCCAGGGTTTTCTTTTCCTGGGCGAGACCAACTCCAGAGGTCAGCACAAGTGCGCCCGCAGCCAACAACAACGTCAATTTCGACATGTTTTCCTCCCCTTACGCGCTTTCGACCGGGTCGAACCATCCGGTCTATGAGAAATTGCTTCAGATACAATGGCTTGAGCATAATCTTGTCGATCGGGCGGGTTTAGCCTGATCGGAATATGCTCCCGGATCCGATCCCGGCCGCCGGCGCATCATGCCGGGGCCACTTGCAAGGCCGCTTATCCAGCAATCGGGGCTGTCCGGTTGTCGTGAGTGAATCTTCAGTGAGCCAGTTCATTGGACCGGAGCCGCCCGTGGGCGTGAGTTCGCAAACTCTTGCTTCCCCCTTTTTCTCGATACTGGAGCGTTGATAATATTTACTGATAATATTTAGTCAACTATGTTTAGCTAATCCATTAGCCTACAAACGGGAGGACAGGGTTTGGAAAGGCTGAAACTGACCGGGATAAGCAAGCATTTCGGGGCGATCCATGCACTCGGCGGCGTATCGTTGTCGGTGGAGCCCGGGCAGGCGCTCGGCCTCATGGGCGACAATGGCGCGGGCAAATCGACGCTGGTCAAGATCATCGCGGGAAACTTCGGGCCGTCGAAGGGCGAGATTTTTCTCGATGGCCAGCCCTGCTCCTTCCATCACCCGAGGGACGCGCAACGGGCCGGCATCGAAGTCGTCTACCAGGACCTTGCGCTTTGCGACAACCTGAGCGCCGCCTCGAACGTGTTTTTAGGCCGGGAGCAGATGAAGCGCGTCGGTCCGCTCAGCGTCATCGACTATGCATCGATGCGCAAGCGCGCGGGCGAGCTCTTCGCCCAGCTCAAGTCCGAGACGCGGCCACGCGATATGGTCCGCAGAATGTCGGGTGGCCAGCGGCAGGCTGTCGCGATTGCCCGCACGCTGCTGGCGGAGCCGAAGGTCGTGCTGATGGACGAGCCGACGGCGGCGATCTCGGTGCGCCAGGTGGCGGAGGTTCTCCAACTCATTCGCCGGCTGCGGGACCGGGGGATCGCGGTGATCCTGGTCAGCCACAGGATGCCGGACGTTTTTTCCGTCTGCGACCGCATCGCGGTCCTCAGGCGTGGCCAGTTGGTAGCCGATATGCCGGCCTCCAGGACCTCGCCCGAAGAAGTTACCGGCCTGATCACCGGTGCGATCGAAACCCGGCTTGGGAGTGCGGCATGACAACGACGCTAGAAGAGGCAATCGAACAAAGCCAGCATCGCTCTCTCTTGTCCCGCATCGTGGGTTTGCAGGTCTTTTGGGTATTTGTCGCCGCGGTGATCGCCTGTGTCGCGCTTTCCCTGGTGACGGACACATTCGCTACGGAACGCAACCTCTTCAACGTTACGCGCAACTTCGCCTTCGTTGCGATTATCGCCATCGGCATGACCACCGTGATCGCATCCGGGGGGATCGACCTGTCGGTCGGCGCCTCGGTGGTGCTTTCGGCGGTCGTAGTCGGCATTTTCATGGCGGACGGCTATCCGTTCTGGTTCTCCGCGCTCTGCGCGATCGGCGCGGTGCTGATCGTTGGCCTCGTCAACGGCGTGCTCATTGCCTATATCGGCCTTCCACCCTTCGTTGTGACGCTGGGGATGCTTTCCTTCGCGCGCTCGATGGCGCTGGTGCTGTCCAACAACAAGATGATCTACCAGTTCGGGCCCGACCATGACCTGCTGTTGGCTATCGGCGGCGGCAACCTTGCAGGGATTCCCAATCCGCTGATTGTGCTCGCCGGGCTCGCGCTCGTCATGAGCTTTGTCTACAACTGGACGAAATGGGGCCAGTACGTATTCGCGATCGGCGGGAATGAGAACGCGGCGGTGCTCACCGGCATTCCCGTGCCGCTGATGAAAATCTCGGTCTATCTGTTTTCCGCATTTACCGCCGGCGTGGCGGGCATCCTGATGGTCGGCTGGTTAGGCAGCGTGACGACGAACCTCGGCACCGCGATGGAGTTGACGGTGATTGCAGCCGCCGTGATCGGCGGAGCGAACCTCAGCGGCGGCGAGGGCACGGTGCTGGGCGCGATTCTCGGCGCGCTGCTGATCGAGGTCATCCGAAACTCGCTGATCCTCCTCGGCATATCCACCTTCTGGCAAGGCGCCTTCATCGGCAGCTTCATCGTGTTGGTCGTTTCACTGGACGGGCTGAAGAAACTTCGTAGCCAAAATTAGGGTTTTGCCTATGCCCACCGGAAGAATGGATGACGCGACGTTCGTTGCAACAACTTTGGAATCTCTCTAGTAACGCTCGAGGCAAGAAGCTTAAAAGTCGGAAAAAGAACGTGAAATCAGACGAACGACGCGTTGATGCAAACCGGCGCCAGCACCCGACAATGATGGATGTCGCAAGACACGCAGGCGTTTCGCAGGCGACCGTCTCGCTCATCCTGAACGGAAGTCCGGGCGCAAGGTTCAGCGCGGGGACGCGAAACCGGGTCAAGCACATCGCAGCCGAGCTCGGATATTCGCTGGCGAGCCGGGGCAAGCGGCGCACGCCGGCCGACCAGACCGTCATTGGCTTCGTCGCGGACGAGGTGACAACCGACCCCTGGATGGCGCTTGCCTTCGAGGGCGCGCGCGAGAAGGCGATGGAATACGGCTATACCGTCTGTCTGGCGATGTCGCGTGGCGACCCGGAGGCCGAAGTCCTGGCGCTCGACCAGCTCGACCGGCTGCCGCTGCTCGGCATCATCTACGGCACCGTGCTGACGCGCCGGGTCGAACTTTCCGCAACCGTGCTCAAGCACCATACCGTGCTGCTCAACTGCTATACTGCGGAGCGTGGGCTGCCGTCGGTGGTGCCGGGAGATCTGGTCGGGGGACGCTCGGCGACCGAACGGTTGATCCGCGCCGGGCGCAAGCGGATCGGGCTCATCAACGGCGAGCATGGCCTGGACGCCACGCGCGACCGGCTTAAGGGCTATCGCCAGGCACTCGCCAGCCATGACATCCCCTTCGATCCCGACCTGGTGCAACCCGGCAACTGGGAGCCGTCGTCGGGCTACGAGATGACGAAGGTCCTGATGGCGATGGATAATCCTCCCGACGCTATCTTCTGCGCCAACGACCTGATGGCGGTTGGATGTTACGACGCGCTGCGCGAACTCGGCCTCCATGTGTCCGACGATGTCGCTGTGATCGGCTACGACGACCGGGATATCGCCCAATTCCTTCATCCGCCTCTGACCACGCTCCTGCTGCCACAGCGGGAAATGGGCGCAATTGCGGCCGAGATCCTCATCGACAGTGCCGGCGGGCTGAAGGCGGGGCCGACCCAGATCAAGGTGGAATGCCCGCTTGTCGAGCGCAGCTCCGTTGCGCCCCCTCCGCACCGGGCGCGAAAGACCCTCGTCAGCTGACGCCTTTGGCCGATTGCTTGCGGCGGCGGTAGGCGTTGAACTGGTTATCGGCCAGAACGCCCAGCAGGATCACCGATCCGGTGACCGCGAAGTTCAGCGATGACGGGATACCGAGCAGGTTGACGAGGTTCTGCAGCACCTGCAGGAGCATCGCCCCAAGCACGACGCCGAGGATAGACCCCTCCCCGCCGCGCAGCGAGCAGCCGCCAAGCACCGAGGCGGCGATGGCATAGAGCTCGTAGAAGTTACCGTGCGAAGAGGGCGAGATCGATCTTGTGTACATGGCGAAGAAGATCGCCGAGATCGCGGTGAGAAGCCCGCAGATGACATAGGCCGAAACGATCACGCGCTGCGTCGGGATGCCGGAGTAACGCGCCGCCTCCTCGTTGCGCCCGACCGCAAAGAGGTAACGGCCGAATACCGAACGGTGCAGCACGACCCACATGATTGCCGCGATCACCAGCATGGCGATGAACGAGATAGGAACCCCCGCAAGACGGCCGACAGTCAGGTATTCGAGCCAGGGGAAGGACTGGCCGAAGCTGAAGCCCGCCGTGGCGTCGGCGGTGTAGAAGCGCGCAGCACCGCGGTAGATCAGGAGACCGCAGAGCGTGACGATGAAGGGCTGAAGCCCCAGCCGGGTGATGAGAAGGCCGTGGACGAGGCCGATCAGCATGCCGGCAAGGAGCATCAGGAGCAGGGCCGCCGGCCAGGGCACGCCCATGTTGGCGATGAGGTCGACGAAGAGTACGCCGAGTAGCGCTATCACCGAACCGACGCTGAGTTCGATCCCGCCGGTGATGATGACGAATGCCTGGCCGATGGCGAAGATCGCGAAGAGCCCGACGAGGTTCGCGGTATTGGCAAGGTTGATCGCGGACAGGAACCTCGGGTTCAGCACAGCAACCAGCGTACCGACCATCAGGATCAGGATCAAAAGGCCGAGGTCCTTCTTGTTCATGCGGTGATCCTCTTTCGGTCTTCGTCGGTTGATCCAGTTCCAGTGGCCAGCAAGAGAACCGCGTGTTCGCTCAATTCGTCCCGCTCAAGCACCCCGCCGATCCGGCCTTCGTGCATGACCGCGACACGATCCGAAACGCCGATCACCTCTTCCATATCGCTCGAGATCATCAAGATCGCCACGCCCGCATCCGCCAACACCCGCAGCAGCCGGTAGATCTCCGCCTTCGCACCCACGTCGATGCCGCGCGTCGGCTCGTCGCAGATCAGCACCTTCGGCTTTAAGGCCAGCCACTTGGCCAGCACCAGTTTCTGCTGGTTGCCGCCCGACAGCGTTCCGGCGTCGACCTCTAAGTTGGCCGTGCGGATGTCCATCTCCTCCTTCATCCGCAAGGCCGTGCGCCTCACTGCGGCGGCGCTGACGAAGCCTCCCGGCGCATGGGCCGGCAGGTCCGGCAGCGCGATGTTTTCGGCGATCGAAAGGTCGAGCAGCAGGCCCGACCGCTTGCGATCCTCGGGAACGAGGAAAATACCTGCGACAATCGCCGCCTTGGGGCTGAGAGCAAGCGCCTCGCCGTTCACGGTGATCCGGCCGCCGAGGAGCGGGTCGATGCCGAAGATCGCGCGTGCGAGCTCGGTACGCCCCGACCCCACAAGGCCGGCAAGACCCAGGATCTCGCCGCCATGCAGGCCAAGCGAGACCTCATGCCTGGGCCAGGCCTTGGTGCGCAGGGCGTCAAGCTCAAGCACCGGCGGACCGGGAGGCGCTGCAGGCTGATTGTAGATCGACTTCAGGTCACGGCCGATCATCAGCTGGATCATCTCGGTGTGGGTAATCCGCTCTTTCGGCAGGGCGCCGACGTTCTTGCCGTCGCGCAGCACCACCACACGGTCGGCTGAGCGGGCCAGTTCGTTCAGCCGGTGAGTGATGAAAATGACCGCCACGCCGTCGGCCTTGAGGCTTTCGACGACCGTGAGCAGCCGGTCGGTTTCCGCCAGCGTCAGCGACGAGGTCGGCTCGTCCATGATGACGAGTCGGGCGTTTTGCGACAGCGCCTTGCAGATCTCCAGAAGCTGGCGCTCTGCAATCGAAAGATCCGTCACCGGCGTGTCGGCGCGAAAGTCGCAGCCGAGCATGTCCAGCACCGGCTGCACCATCGCATGGAGTTTCTTGCGGTCGATGAGGCGGAATGGTCCGGGCAGGAGCGGCTCGCGGCCAATATAGACATTGGCCGCAACGTCGAGATTGTCGAAAAGGTTCAGCTCCTGATGCACGAATGCGATGCCGGCGGCGATGGCGTCGGGCACCGTCAGGGCGGAGCGTTCCTTGCCGTCAAGCACGATCCGTCCCGAGGTCGGCGCGGTGACGCCGCCGAGCACCTTCATCAGTGTCGATTTTCCAGCGCCGTTCTCGCCCACGAGCCCGATGACCTCGCCGGGGCTGACGCTGAGGGACACGCCGTCCAGCGCCTTCACGCCCGGATAGTGCTTGGTGATCTTGTCGAGGATCAGGAAAGGATCAGACATACGCAATGGCCCAGCTGGACGCAAATAATGGGCCGGGCCCAGTGTGCCTGTAAAGCGGCCGGCACGGGCCTTGCCGCGCCGGTCCGCAAAAGGCCTCGTCCTATTTGCCGAGCGTGGCTTTCAGATTGGCTTCGAACTCGTCGACGTTGCCCTTGTCGATGACCTTGGTCGGCACGATGATGAGGCCGTCAGCCGGAATCCCCGACTTGTCGCCCTTCAGGTAGGCGGCCATCAGCTTCATGCCCTGATAGCCCCATTCGAAGGGTTGCTGCACCACGGTGGAAAAGAACGTGCCCTCGCGCACCGCGCCGAGCGTGATCGGGTCCTCGTCGAAAGCGACGACGGTGATCTCGCCCAGTTTGCCGGCGGCCTGCAGCGCCTCGTAGATCTTCGGCGGGTTATAGGAATAGAAGCCGACCATGCAGTTGACCTCGGGCATGGCGGCTAAAACGTCGTCGACGTTCGAGCGGGCGCGGGCGAAGTCCACATCGTCGCCGCGAACATCCAACAGCTCGATCTTGTGACCTTCCACCGCCGACTTGAAGCCCTCGATGCGCTCCCTGGCGTTGTCGGCGTCGAGGAAGCCGACAAAGCCCATGCACTTGCCCTCCGCGCCGTTCAGCGCCTTGATCATCTCCCCGCCGGCCTGTTCGCCCGCAAGCGTGTTGGACGATCCAAGATAGGCGATGCGGTTCGACTGCGGCGCATCGGAATCCGTCGTGAACAGCGGCACTTGAGCAGCAATGCGATTGAAGGCGTCGATCGAGGTTTTGGGATCGACTGAAGAGATCATGATCGCGTCGGTGCCGGCGGCGACAAGATCGTCCATCAACGCGTTTTGCAGCGCCGCGGTGCCCTGCGCGGGATAGCGGAACTGCAGCTCGTAGCTGTCGCCGAGTTCGCCCTGCGCCTTTGCAACGCCGGCCTCGGCCAGCTTCCAGAAGTCGGAAGCGGCGTTCACGATGAACGCCATTTGCGTTTTCTCCTGCGCCTCAGCCGTTGTGACGGCCACGGCAGCAATCGTCGCAAGTGCGACAGCAAGTGTCTTTTTCATGGTTCCTCCCCAGGTCCGCATGTACGGGCGTTGCATCGCCCGCGCTGCTAAACATTAGCAAATAATATTACTAAAGCCAATTCTGCATGACCTAGCGGAATGAATTTTCTGAGACGGGACCCACTCGATTGACAAATAGATTGCCGCCACTGCGATAAGTGACCGCCTGATGCCGATATTGAACCAACCTCACGTTAGGGAGGCGCCGACCGGGCAGGTGGCGGCAGTTTGCCGGTTTCAACGAAAATGCCTCGCCCGAGACGGGCCAATCGGCAATAGCACCTCTGCGGTCGTCCCGCTCAGCCCGGATACCAGATCTTGCGCGGGTCGTCGGGCGCACGCTGATAGTCCCACGCGCCATCGATCAGAGCCTTTAGATCGACCGTCGGCTGCCAGCCAAGCCGAAGCCGCGCCTTGGCGTTGCTCAGCCAGTTGCTGAACCAGGGCGTCGGGATCGCCACCGCCTCATACCCTCGCGTTTCGCCGAGGTAGGCGGCGACGCGGGCGTAATCGACCGGTGCGTCCATGGCGATGTTGAAAAGCTCGCCGTCTGCAGCCGGATTGTCGAGCGCGGCAAGGATCGCCGTCACCAGGTCGCTGACATGGACGAAGTTGCGCCGCAAAGGCGCACCCTGGTGGTCGAGTAAAAGCGGAAGCACCTTTCCCCGGCCGTATTGCCCGATCTCGGCCTTTGACAAAACCTCGCCCCACGCCGGCCCACCGAATTGCTCGGTGAAGCTCAGCACATGGCGAAAGTCGTCCTTTTCCATGATCCAGGGCGCGCGCAGGCAGCAGGTGTTCAAGCCGTACTGGATACGGTACTGCTCAAGCATCACCTCTTCGATCACCTTGGTCAGCGCGTAGCAGCCTGGATAGGCACGGCGCGGCGATGTCTCGGTGACCGGCGCGCCATAGTCGTGGAAGATGTGGCCGACCGAACAGTCGCCGCCGATCAGGATGAACTGCCGCGCTCCCGCTTCGGCGCGAAATGCCTCCAACAGGTGGAACATCCCCTTCACGCCCACGTCCATCGCCAGATCGGGAGACTCCTTCACCGCCGCCATATGCAGCACGTGGGTGACGCCCTCCATCGCAGCCGCCACCGTGCCCGCATCGGCGAGCGACCCCTTCACCACCTCGATGCCCTCGGCCTCGACCGCGCGATTGTGGCAAAGCGCCCGCACTTGCCAACCGGCAAATCGGGTATCGTGCGTAAATGCCGGCAGGAAGTTTGTTCCCACCTTGCCGGTGGCGCCGGTGACGAGCAGTCGCATGAAGGTGCCCTCCCATCTAGTGGTTTGATCCCGACATTTGCATCCGCGTGCTGCGAGCTTTTCTGCAAATGTCGGAATCTGTAAAACCACTAATCAAATATTTGTTTCTAGTGGATCTTTTGAATTTGACATTTGATTGTGAGACGAGCCGCAAGCGGGTATCAAATGTCGAATTCGATCCACTAGTCTGAGATCGTCCCGGCGGCAAAGCCGTGTCGGGGCGCGGTGGACTCGATTAAAATCCGTAGAAAATCATCGGGCGAGTTCCACTCTGTCTGCTTTTTACCACAGCGACCAACTATTGGGGCCGGCTATTGGGGCCGGCTATTGGGGAAGAGATCGGCTAGCCATCATCGCTCCGGATTCAATGTCTTGAGCAACGTTTGTCATTCAGATCGGCTCAATCTGAATGGAACATGCTCTGGCGCGGGCGCTGGTGACGGCGGTCTCCATGCCATAGAGTGGAATTGAAACCGTAGCGGCAAGGCACGAAGGGGAGGATGCGGTGTTTCGTTGGGGAATTCTTTCGACCGCGCGGATAGCGCGCGAGCATATGATTCCGGCGCTGCTGGAATCCGGCAATGGCGTGGTATCCGCCATATCCAGCCGCGACGTGTCGCGGGCGCGCGATCTGGCCGCACGCTTCGGCATACCGCACGCCTTTGGTTCTTACGAGGATCTCCTCGCCAGCCCCGAAGTCGACGGGGTCTATATTCCACTGCCAACCTCGCAGCACGTCGAATGGGCGGTCAAGGCTGCAGATGCCGGAAAGCATGTGCTGGTCGAAAAGCCGCTCGGCCTGAAGGCCGGCGAGATCGCTGACGTCATCGCCGCGCGCGACCGCAACAAGGTGCAGATCTGCGAGGCCTTCATGGTCGTCTACCATCCGCAGTGGATGAAGGTGCGCGACCTTGTTCAAGGCGGCGCGATCGGCCGTCTTCGCCACGTCCAGGGCGCGTTCAGCTACTTCAACGTGGATCCCGACAACATGCGCAACCATCCGGAACTGGGTGGCGGCGCGCTGCCCGACATCGGTGTCTATCCGACCGTCACCGCGCGCTTCGTAACCGGACGCGAGCCGACGCGAATCCGCGCCCGCGTGGAATTCGACAAGACCTTCAAAACCGACATCTATTCGAATATCTGGGCCGATTTCGGCGACTTCGACCTGACCTTCTACGTCTCGACCCAGATGGCGCTTCGCCAGTTCATGGTTTTTCACGGCGAGAAGGGCTTCATTGAGGTGCATGCGCCGTTCAATGCGGGTCTTTACGAGCACCACCGCGTCGAATTGCATAACAACGCCCACACAGAGGCGACCGTATTTCGTTTTCCAGGCGTCCGGCAATACCAGCTTGAGGCCGAAGCCTTCGTGCGCGCGGCCAACGGCGGCACTGAGCGGGTCTTCACGCTTGAGGAGTCTGTTCTCAACCAGAAGGTCATCGACGCGATTTTCAACGCCGGCAAAAGTGGCGACTGGCAGGCGGTCGGCTGATCCGCCGGCCATCGCCCGGCACCCTTGAGACCTTGGCTTCCGGACGTCCGCCCCGGGGCCGGTGGGACTTCCGCAGGTTTGGAGCCGCGCAGCAGACAATAAGGCCCGCAACAACGATCCTATTTTTCAAATTTCTGGCTGAATTGAACTATCTAGGATTGGAGAATGGTGCCAGGGCCGGATTTCACTCCCCGGCCACTTCACCATTGATTTATTTAGCCTTTTCGCGGCGCTTCGTAAACTTTGTGTATCACCTTGATGTGCCACGAGCAATAGTTTCTCACCTGATAATGGTTCGCAACGCATATCAAGCACACGCTCCCAAACGTCATTGCTGGCGACTGCACTCGACACACAAGCGGTGATGATTGTTTGAATTGCAATTAGACGTATAAGATTGAAGCCATTGCGATATCGCGCGGGGGGACTCGCATCGTTCTTGGCGGTTCAGACAAGCTTTTATTTTTGGGTATCGGAAAGGGGAAGTTCGGCAAATGGCGAAGGCGGTTTTGATCACCAAAATCGATCCTACGTACGACGATCTGCCGGAAGAGCGATATCACTTTCCACGCACCTATCTACGCCAGGTCGAGGCGGCTCTGGGCGATTGGGTCCTCTATTACGAACCGCGACGCAGAAGCGGCGATCTGGCGAGCATGGGCGGTCGACAATCTTATTTCGCCACGGCCCGTCTGACAAAAATCATCCCCGATCCAAGTACGCCTGACCACTTCTATGCACTCGTGGCCGACTATCTGGAATTCGACAGACCGGTGCCGTTCAAGGATGGCGATTTCTACTACGAAGGTTCTTTGAAAAAAGCGGATGGGACGACCAACAAAGGAGCGTTTGGCCGCGCTGTTCGCAACCTTTCGGATAAGGAATATGACCTCATCCTTCACGCTGGCTTTGCACACGTCCTTGGCCAGCAGGAACGGGCACGCCCCCTGCCAGACCGCGCCGAAGAACCGCTCGCCTTTGCCGGCTTCGCCGAAGAGGGGCAATCACCATTCGAACCGGAAATTCAGCATCGCTATTTGGTAGAGACGCTTTCAAAGCGACCGTTCCGCGACCGGGCATTCGCTGTCGCGATCAAGACCGCCTATCGCGACACATGCGCCGTAACAGGCTTGAAGATTATCAACGGCGGCGGTCGCTCCGAAGTTCAAGCGGCGCATATTCGCCCGGTTGCCGATCTTGGACCCGACAGTGTGCGCAACGGTATCGCTCTCTCAGGCACAGTGCATTGGATGTTTGATCGCGGCTTGATCTCTATCGATGATGACTTCCGCGTGCTCACTGCCGGGAGCTCGGTTCCAGACACAGTGTCCAGGCTCATAAATGCGGACCGGCGATTGATCTTGCCTTTAAGGCCTGAAGACAGACCGCATCCACAGTTCCTGAAGTATCATCGGGAAGCCGTGTTTAAGGGCTGAGGATTGCAGTCGGCGTTGAATGAGAGCTTGATGGACCGCAAGTGTGTCGGTGCCTGCGTGCATAAATATAAACTGACCGAATTGCCGCCCCAACTACCCAAGGGGTCGCACATCTCAGTGGCTACCTTACGTGTCGGCTGATCGGAATTTCCCCCCATGGGGCGGGCTATTTTTGACAAACGTTTTCTAAAAGCCGCAATTACTCCACTTCCTTTACCAATTCATCGCGCTCGCATTTCGCATATTCTGACGCACTATTTGCAAAGTCTATTGCCTCTTCGGCGAAAGAGCGGCTTTCGTTTGCGAAGGCATTCAGCTTGCGGATGTAATCGTTCATTTCATTGATAAAGCTATCGATCTCATAGGGTTCGCACGAGTGTCGCCGCGTATAGGAAAAACCTTGCAAGCAATACGGCACGCTAGGTCGCGCATAGGTTCCAGGGGCGCTTGGAGTAGTTCCGTAGAATGATGGTTGAGAGCAGTAGCCTAATGCACTGTTATTGCCAGTCATCGTCAACACAATCGCAACGCCAAGCAATTTGCCGATATTCATCAAGCCCCCACCTTTGGCCTCTGCACCCACGAATAGCGCCAAATTTCGCCCAGCCATCATTATTCCTGAGCAAGCACTGTAGGCGTCCACCGGAAACAACACCAGATTGTGGAAAAGGAGGGTAAACACACATTGCCAACAAACGACCTATATGTATGATAATGTCCTTTATCACACATTGATAATTGCGAGAGTGTCATCCCATGGAAAGCCTGATCAACCTCATCGAGCATGCACTGCGCAACAATTGGCGCGCCAGATGACCTTAATAGGCGGAGGCGATTTCCTGCATACGCGCAGTTACTCGCACGACCAGCTGGGTTGTTGCGCGACAATCTCGACTGTTCTCGACATACGTCGATGCAGTACGATAGTTCGAGGTGGTGGATTTCATCGGCTATTGCGGGTTACGCGACATCGAATGATCTGGAACGATATAAATCAGAGCAGAACATCTGCCGTTTATGCAAGTGTGCCTGGCACTCGGCATTCGATCGGACTTCAACTCCACCACAGATGGCCAGGTGGGTCTTACAACCTCCCGCACGGGTGCGTATCTGTCATTCCGCGCTAGACATCATGAGAACGGAGCGCCCCGAATCATCGCTCGCGTACGAGAGATCATGACGCGGTCAGTTGATCGCTCGGAGCAATAAACAACTTAACAGATTATGGCAATAGTGAAATGAGTGCTATCCAGAGCGCTATCGCTATGCCGGATATACTCTTCAGTGGCGAAAATAACTCCCGCAATGAACGAGCGCGATACGACCACAGTTCAAGCGCAGCCACGGCGGTTAAAGATTATGGCCAATGTCACGATATCGTAGTCAAGATTACACTGCTAGCCTCCCCAGTAGACTTACCTGAACGGTTCAGATTTCGCCGAGGACGAGGAGTTCGATACGCTTCCTCGAATTCTTCACCGCCAATATCGAAACCCCAATACGCGGCGGGCCTATCTGCGGGCTGCAACCGAGTTTTTGACGTGGTGCGAGGATCGGGGTGTAGCCAGCCTCCCCGCCATAAAGCCCATCCATGTCGCGGCTTGGATCGAAGAGCTTGGAGCAACCCGCTCGGCTCCGACCGTGAAGCAGCGCCTTGCCGCCATCCGGCATTTGTTCGACTGGCTGGTGACGGGCCAAATCATCCCGACCAATCCCGCCGCATCCGTTCGGGGTCCATCGCACAAGGTAAGGCGCGGCAAGACCCCTGTGCTTTCGCCCGAGGAAGCGCGTGAGCTCATCGATAGCATCGACATATCGACCCCGGTTGGACTTCGCGACCGCGCGCTCATCGGCCTGATGGTCTATTCCTTCGCCCGCATCGGCGCGGCCTCGGCGATGAAGGTTGAGGATGTCTATGTGCAGCAGCGGCGGCTTTGGGTCCGGCTTCACGAGAAAGGCGGCAAGCGGCACGAGATGCCCTGCCACCACAACCTTGAAGCCTACCTCCATGCCTATATCGACGGCTGCGGCTTGGCAGACGACCCGAAGGCTCCGCTCTTTCCGGACTGTCGGGCGTGGCACCAAACAGCTGACCTTCACTCCCCTCCCCCAAGCCAACGCCTATGCCATGATCCAGCGGCGAACGAAGGCGGCGGGGATAGAGACCAAGATCGGCAATCACACATTCCGCGCCACCGGCATCACGGCCTACCTAAAGAACGGCGGCACGCTGGAAAAGGCGGCTGCGATGGCAAACCACGCCTCCACCCGCACCACGCAACTCTACGACCGGCGCAGCGACGAGGTCACCCTTGATGAGGTCGAGCGGGTGCTGATCTAGCCACGGCTATTGGGCGAAGGCCCCTAACCTAGTTCCTGCGACTATCATCCATCAGGTTCATGGCTATAAATCTCGACGCCCTCCACATGCCCTGAGGCAAGTGGACTGCCTCTATCTCCAGCATATTATCCCTGTAGGGTCAGCAGCGTCCTTCGCAGTACGTGTGGCAAGCTCCCTAAGGCCCGGCAATACACAGTGGTCAGCGGCCACAGGGCAAGAGTAGCAGCCCGCATAACACCCTGTGGGCACTACCCCAGCACAACCCTCAGGTACGCCAGATCGCACACTCCTTGCACTCAGGTTCACGTCTCTGGCTTGAGGTGGGGCATCGCCCCTTGCATGTACCATATGAAACTACTTGATATAGCACTTGGCAACCTCACCCCAGTAACCTCCATGCACACCATAGTTCTCACTACATGTGTGCGATCATGACATACACCCCCATGGCGCACCAAGGTGTAGACACATTAACAACCCCATGTTTCCCCCATGTCTAAACTTGTGACATTGCCGACCAATGCCTCATTGTGCGGTGGATTTTCTCACAAATTTGATTTATAATGATTTTATTCTTGCAAAATAATTATAGTTGAAGCAGATATTCTATGTGCTGAAATTCGGCGCAACTTAAACGTCAACGATTAGACACAGCGAAAGGAAATCACATAAAACCGAAAGAATGGACCCGACCCGAAGCGCAACCCAAGTTCGGCAAAGCTGGCAGCTTTGAGGCTTGGATTGGTGGGGCTGCCCAAAGTGGGCGCTCTGCCGCTGCCTGGAAAATCCGGGATTGCTCCCCACCGCACAAAGTGCATGAGTTCGTCGCGGCGTCCTCAAACGATTGCAGCACCAACAACCGTGGTGAAAGCGCTGCGGCATTGGGTGTTCTCGAAGACCTTCAGAATAATTCCGAAGTCACGATTTACTGCCAGCTCGAATATCTCGTGGACGGCTTAAAGGGCGGTCTCTCGAAATGGAAAGATAGAGGTTGGAAAGATGCCAAAGGCAAACCCCAACCGAACGCGGACATTTATCGAATTATGCTTGACGTCATTCGTGACCGGAACCTGAAGGTCAGCGCGGTCCACATTAAGGCAGGGGATAGCCATCACTACGCTGAAATTCAGCGTTTGAAAGCCCGTGCAAAAGCGCACCTAGATAAAAAACTGTCCTGAATACTGATGATTTACATGATGCGGCAAAGAGCTCGTCGAAAAGACCTGATTTCCCGCATGGCGTCCCCGGCAGATAACTTGCCGGGGCGTTGTGCCATTCCCGGATGTAAGCGCGAGACGATGCGCAAGGCGGGAAATGGATTGGCGGAGTTTCATTGCCGCTACCACGTTCAATTCCGCTCCCGCCACGGCTCGCACTGGTGTCCCGACTTATCGTGCGGGCGACCTGAAACCCTACCTGAGGGCCGCTAGACTTGGATCGAAGCAAACCGGACCAATCTCTACGTTGCCAATGCCATATCACGCTTACGCGGTACAATGGAGTTGGCGGGCAGGGCGGAGATTGCCACCCGGCTTCGCGGGATGTCGGCAGCCGCAAGAGCGAAGGTCGCCTTCGCAAGGCTCCGCGAAGCGGAGATTGAGCCACAGCGCTTGCTCGCCATTCACATTGCGGTATCCGCCACCATCGAAGACGACCGGGGCAGCCACAATGTCACGGAGTTTCGCCTCGTGCAGGTCGCAAAGGCTGCCCACCGCCTCGCGTCCGGGACCCATAACAGTTGGGAACGGGAACGGATCGATGGCTCGACCTACACGCTGACGGTCCACAATTACCCGAAGTCCGCCGGGCGTGTGCTTCGCATCATCGGACAGACCATCGAGAGCGATTGCGAATTAGCCACCGAGAGAGCTGTGCCGGATGTGATCAAGGAAAAGGCGGCACGGTATGGCCCTCATCCCTCCCATCTTCCCGGATGGCGTACGCGTTGGGCCCGCAAATGACAAGAGCATGCGAAAGGCCATTCAATCGAGTGATACGGTGAGGCAGGACGGTTGTCATATGTTTAGCGCTTGCCTCCCATATTATCGCTGATGAACTTCACGCCTGGACATGCACGGGGCATGAAGTTCGACCCCATGCGACGCGCTAAAAGCCCTGCGCTTCGTTCCGCCCTGTCGGAATTGGCCACGCACCTTGAAGCCAGAGAGGCCGAGTTGGGTCTGCGAACCCGTGCCCGGAAGGAAGCGGACCGGAGAAAGTTCCGGCTGGCGGTCGATGCCATCGGATGCAACCTTCTGATGGCAAAGTGGCTCGCCAACGATGGAGCCGCCGTGCCTGGGCCTATTGTGGAGATTTATCGCGGCTTATCTCGCATCGCCTGTGCAGATCCGCATCGGCCCGAGGTTTACGGCGTGCCGTTTCTCGATGCGCTGGACTTGATGTCCCATCCGGATGTCGGCCTGGCAGAGCAAACACAAGGTCACCGCTTTGAGACCGGCGCTGGGCAGCCATCGACGCTCAGCCCCAAGCCTTTTCTATGGCATTGCCTCCCCCTCGCTTCGTTTAACCCAAGCGACCTTGGGCAACCGCTGGAGGAGGAAGTTCTCGTACTGAAGGGCCCCAAGTCCAGGCGAAGCGGGGATGGAGACGAGTTGGAAGGGAGGAGCAGGCCGCAGCTGCCTTTGCCGGACACTCGTCACGTCAAATCCATGAGGAATGAGGTAACGCGGCTCAACGCGCGGCTCTTTAAAGCGGATATCCGCTGATCGATAGCCATGATGGCGGGCCAAGGTTTGGCCTTGACCGGGAAGGCAGGCCTCTGGACCCGACCCAACGCAGCCTCAAGCGGCATTTCAGCAATGGAAGCCTTCAGCAAGGGGGTCGATTGTTCGGCGGCTTCTGGCAGCAGATGGGCCGCGAGGATCGGCTGCGCAGGCTCAGGATCGATGGCGAGCGCGTGGCCGATGTTGACTATGGCCAGCTCTACCCGCGCCTCTGCTACGCCTTGGAAGCCCTTCCCCAGCCCCTAGGCGACCTCTATGCGATCCCCGGCTTTGAGAAGCATCGTGCTGGCATAAAGAAGCTCTTCAACGCCATGCTCTTCGCCGAGACACCGCTCAAGCGCTGGCCTTCGGATACGCTGGATCTCTTCCCGGAAGGGAGCAAGCTTGCGGACATCATCGACGCCGTTGGCGAATTGCACCCTGCCATCGCGCATCGGTTCGGAACCGGCTTCGGGTTCACCCTCATGGCAGTTGAAAGCGCAATGCTCCTGAGTGTCCTTAGGAGCCTGTTCGCTCAAAAGATCACCGCCCTCCCAATCCACGACGCAGTGATGGTGGCAACTCCCCGCGCAGAGACGGCAAAGAACGCTATGCTTAAGGCCTTCAATGAGTTTCAGGGCTTCAGGGATATAGACCCGGAGCAATCTCGCGGGCTGGTGAAGATCGAATATCCGGCTGATTTCTGCGGATTTCACCCCTTATGACCTATGCTAAAGAGGAGGTAGCAGCATAAGGTATATAGCTCAGAGCTCTTCCCCTGAGTGTATGGGGGATGAGGTGATCAATCCCCCCCATCATCATTGATGCAGACGCTGAAGTGCCATTGACAGGATGCTTAGCACAAGGAGCCCAAATATAATAAGAGGGATACTAGCCCTAAACATAGGCTTCCATTTCAAACACTCTAAGTGCCACCCACAGTGATTGCGGCGAGGCACTACAAGCTATCCTAAGATACTTTAGTTTTAGTCCCAATACACCTTTAGCCGCATGCTAGGAGCGATAAAGACAGCAAGGTCCAACCAGAACCGAATGTTAATCTTCAAAGGATGTTGCAGTTAGCAGAGCAGCGCCAATGACCCAGCTCAATACAGTTGGTCGAGGATGGCTCTTGATGAGCGAGCCCCGCCGTCATGCGCAGCGACATTGACATGAGCGACCCAACAGTCGATGCTGCAGCCGAGAGTTGAATTTATGGGTTGAAATTTGACCGATATATCTCCGTCTACATTGCTAGATAAAAGTGACCCAGGCGACGATGTAATTGCTCGTTTCAGGTATCAATTCTGCCACGTGGCTATAAATGCGCTAAAATTACTTGCCGAGCCAGAGTGGGCGGAATTTATTATCTGCGAAAATTTTGAAGACTTTATTTTGGAAAGGCATGACGGGAGCTTTGTCGCGTTCCAAGTAAAATCCCGAGAACGCCACCTTTCTCCTTTCAAGTTGACTGATGAAGCTGTCGAGAAATCCCTTGCTAGGTTCATTAAACTTAACCGCATATTCCCAGGGAAGTTTGCAGAGTTTGTGTTCGCTACAAACCACGAAATGTGGACAGAAAAAGATGACGAGCGCAATATAGAATGGTTATTGGAACAAGTTAAATCAGCTCCAACAATAAGAAATCTAAGAAAAACAAACGCAAAGCGCAAAGCAATAGAGAAACTTTGCGACACAGCTGCAGCCGACACCGATAGCGTTCTGGCGGCCCTGAAGAAGACATCATGCAAATCGCGGCGCGAGGACATCAAGACGATTGAACGCGCCGTCGAACACGCTGTAGTGGAGTGCGAGCCTTGCAAGGAACTACAGCACAAAACAGTGATACTGCTTGCGGAAGACTTCATATCCGCTGCATTCCAAGCGTCCACCAAAGGTCGAAATACGTTTGCCCCGGCACTATACGCGGCAGATGCTGACATCAATGCTGTCTTTGACGAAGCCGCTTTGACAGGAAAGAAGATCAACCGCACTGTCGTCGAAGAGATCATTGCAAAGCGCTTGGTCCCAAGCGATGAGCCTCTGATAATTGGTGATTTAGTCACACAAAAACGCCTACCTGTGGGCCTATCTCGTATGGTCCAAAAGATGGCCGCTGGAGGTGTTCAATCAATTCGCATCAACCATACTGGCGACTTGGTGAGGAGCTTTGAGGGGTTAGAAATCAGGTGGGCTATTAGATTTGGTCGTGATAAGGCAAGGGCGATGGTCAATGACCTGCTCGCGCGGACCTTGACAGAATGTGTTGAGGCCCAAGTGCAAGCCGAGTCCACAAGCTCACCATACGGATCAAATCAATTTGCGATTTTGAAGCGTAATCTCGAAGAGCGTTACTCGCGTGAACGCGATTCTCGATATGGCTGTAAACCTGATCATTTGATTGGAGCAGCGGGCATTCTAACACAAAATTGCAAAGTTTGGTGGTCTGAGAAATTTGCCCTTTTAGACGAAGACATTTGACGATGGATATTATCGACATCGTCTCTTCATTGGAGGAAAACGAAGAACTTCACTTGGCCAGAATATTGGTGCTTCTTCGTGCGTTTGTGAAGGAGGACAAGAGTGCGGTTGAAGGGATAACAAAGCTTGCCAAGCTCGATTTTCTCCTGCGCTATCCATCCTACTTTGAAGCTGCCTTGGTAGCCCGTGGAGTTTCCAAGGACAAACTCCAAGTAACCGAGAATGAACGAAATACAATCGAAGCGACAATGGTTCGTTACCGATTTGGCCCCTGGGACCATAGATATAGGCGCTTCTCAACAACCTCGCCGCCAAAGGGCTCGTCACCATTACCATTACAGGTAGGAAGATTTCTATAGATTTGACTGATATGGGGATCGTACTAGCAGAAAAATTATCTAGTCAAAGCGAGTTTAAGCAACTAAAATTTAGATCAGATATGCTTTATAAACACCTAGATATTGGTGCTACCAAACTAATGAACTTCATCTACGACAAATTTCCTGAGCTCAACGATATGCAATTTAATGATGAAATTGATGCAACGGGGCTAATAAAGTGAAAATCAAAATTGTTTCATTAAAACTACTGTGCAAGCACTCCGAAGAGTTTATTAAATTTGGGTCAAGGGTGTCCTTCTTTCACGGGCGTATGTCCAGTGGAAAATCCACAATCGTGGAGATGATCAAATTTTGCTTGGGTGGAAAGTTGGTCAAAACTCCAGCCGTATCCTCGGAGATCATGAGGGTGCAGTTAGCACTAGGCTTTCATGACAAAGAGGTTCTGATCGAGCGAGCACTTTCCTCCACAAGCGTTGATGTGAGTTGGAAAACGGCAAGTGAAGTATTTTTCGAAACCTTGCCGATCCAAGCCGGTGAAGTACCTGTCATAGGCAGCGATATTTACAACCTGAGCGATCTCCAACTTTTTCTTCGATGGGCGTCGCGCCAATTAAGGTAAAAAAAAAGAAAATCTGACGACGATCTTAGAATTACATCGACTTAGTTTTAGGGATTTTTTCCGATTTTGCTATTTAGACCAACTTCATTTGGAACTTCGAGCCTATTCAGGCTTGAGCAACCTATTACCGGAGAGAAGTCAAAAGACGTAT
>CAVOQM010000020.1:0-40271 GCA_963698365.1 uncultured Alphaproteobacteria bacterium | reverse complement strand
GCAGTTGGCTACCGGCAAGCGTGCCCAGGATTCCGCTGGCGACCATCGCGATGATCAGCCCGAGCCATGGCGCGAGGCGAAGCCGAGGAGCCCGAAAACCACGATCTTGAGTGCATGCATGACAAGGGCGGTGACCGCCTGTGTGGCGACGAACCCGTGACGGCTGAGGCCAAGCGTTGAAGAACCGCGCCGCCGATTGGCCCCGCCGCTCCGAAAAACATGCTGAGTGCCGTTGCCGCAAATCCCGTCGCCGCCATCACCCGTTTGGGCGCTTCATGGAACTTAGGCACTTTTCCCCAGATGATCCACAGCACGAACAGTGCAATGCCCAGCCGCAGCACGGGACCCGGCAGCGTGACGGCAATCGATCCGCCAAGGGCTGCGCCGGCGACGGCGCCTAGCGTGAACCACATCAAAATGGTCCAGTCCACATGGCGAAACTGAACGATTGCCCGGCCTGCATTGGAGCCGAGCTGCACCACGCCGTGCACGGGAACGAGTGCTGAAATCGGCATGAGATTGGCCATCAGCGCGATGAGCGCCACTCCGCCGCCAAGGCCGACAGCTGCGGTCAAGGCGGAGGTGAGGAAACTGGCGGCAATCAGGATCGAGGCGGTAAGACTGGAAATCTCCGCCGGGAACAGCCACTCCATTCAGGAAGCTCCATCATAGCGGTTTCGTCATGGTGAGCGTGTCGTCGGCAAAACCGGCCGCTTCATAAAAAGCGCGGCCCCGGCTGTTGGTGGCGAATACGGCGAGATTCAAAAGCCGGTAGCCGCGCTCGCGCGCCCATGCCTCGACCTCGCGCAGCAGCGCCTTCGCCACGCCCTTGCCTTCCGCGCCGCTCGTCACCGCCAACAGTCCGAGATGGGCAATGGGTTCGCCGGTAACCTCGTCCGGTCGTTCCGCCGCTTCAACGACGCCCAGCCCCGTGCCGTCGTGGCCTTCCGCCACCACGAGCAAGCGGTCGGGGCTTTGGTTTTGAAATAGTCCACTGGTGTAGCGGTGCTGAAAGGTGAGGATGTCGCCACTCGTGTACCATGGCAGGTCGGCGACCCCGGCCAGCCGTGGCGACAGGCTCAGGATGAAGTCCTGATCCTGCTCGCTCACGTTGGCAAGCCGCCGGGTCGTGAAAAAGGGGCCGCTCTCGTTCATTGCCGGGGAAGCGTCACTTCGCAGGCATCGCGGTTTCAACCAGCTTCACCCAGTATGAACAGCCTACGGGGATAAGCTCGTCGTTGAAATCGTAGGCTGGATGATGAAGCATGGCGGTGTCGCCATTGCCGGCGAAGATGAAGGCTCCCGGACGTTCTTCCAGCATGAAGGAGAAATCCTCCGCGCCCATGGTTGGCGGGATATCGGTCGCCACATTGTCCGACCCGGCGATCTGGGCCGCGATCTCGGCCGCAAACAGGGTTTTCTCCGCATTGTTGACGGTGACGGGATAGTCGCGATTGTAGGTAAGCTTTGCCGTCGCACCAAAAGCCGCCGCCGTCATTTCGACGATTTTGCCGATCCGCTCTTCGGCCATGTCGCGCAGTTGCGGGCTTAATGTACGCACCGTGCCTTGCAGCGTCGCCGTCTGCGGGATCACATTATCGGTGAAGCCGGCGTTGAACATGGTGATGGAAACCACCAGCGATTCCAGCGGGTCGGTGTTGCGGCTGGCGATGGACTGCAGCGTGCTGACGATCTGGCTGCCGACCAGAATAACGTCGATGCCCTCATGCGGATGGGCGGCATGACAGCCCTTTCCATCGATCTCGATTGTGATGCGGTCGGCTGCCGCCATCACCGGGCCGGGTCGAATGGCGAAAGTGCCGACCGGCATGCCGGGCACATTGTGCATGCCGTAGACTTCCTGAATGCCGAAGCGCTCCATCATGCCGTCGTCGATCATCGCCTTGGCGCCGCCGCCGCCTTCTTCCGCCGGCTGGAAGATCACCACCACCGTGCCGTCGAAGTTGCGGGTGTCGGCGAGATATTTGGCCGCTCCAAGAAGCATCGCCGTGTGGCCGTCGTGGCCGCAGGCATGCATTTTTCCAGGCACGGTGGAGGCGTAGGGCTTGCCGGTGATTTCCTCAAGCGGCAGCGCGTCCATGTCGGCGCGAAGGCCGACGGTCTTTCCGCCACCACCGCTTTTGCCCTTGATCACACCGACGACGCCCGTGCGCCCGATGCCGGTCGCAACCTCGTCCAGCCCGAAGGACTTCAGCCTTTCGGCGACGAAGGCTGCGGTGCGATGCACGTCGTAAAGCAGTTCCGGATTGGCGTGAATGTCACGGCGCCACTCGGTGATTTCCTCGGCAAGGTCGGCGAAACGGTTGACGATCGGCATGGTGATCCTCGAAAAGATGGCAAGGGAGAAGAGAGGATTTGCACCCTCTCGGCGGGGTGTATCTCACGCTGAACCGGCGGCGTGCGCAAGCCGTCGCGAATGATTTTTTGACGGCATTGCCGGTCGAAGCATCAATTCTGGCTGAGCAGCCTGTAGACGCAGGTTTTTTTCACCGCCGCATCCTCCAGCACGCGGATCACCGGCACTTCGTAGGAGATGATTGGCGAAAGTCGCTCCCTCGGCAGGTAGGATCGTCCCGGATCGCCGATGAAAACCTCGACACCGGCTGCAAGCGCCTGGTCGAGCCATGCAAGCACTGCGTCGGCCATGCGTTTTTCATAAAAGACATCGCCGCAGAAAAGCACATCGGCGTCCGGCGCTCCGCCCTTCGTCACGTCTTCGCCGGTAATCGCGATGGCAACGGCGTTCAATTCGGCGTTCATGGCGATTGCCGCCAGCGCGAATGCGTCGATCTCGGTAGCGGTGACTGCGGTGGCACCCGATTTCGCGGCGGCGATGGCGACAAGGCCGGACCCGGCGGCGAAATCGACGACGCGCTTGCCGGCGACAAGCGCTGGATTGTCGAGAATATAGCGGGCAAGCGCCTGTCCGCCTGCCCAGGCGAAGGCCCAAAACGGCGGCGGAAGGCCGATTTCGCCCAGTTCTTCCTCGGTCTTTTCCCAAAGCTCCATCGCCTCGTCGGCGAGATGGAGCCTGATTTCCGGTGCATGCGGCACGGTGTGGACGACCGTCTGCGCCAAAATGAAAGCGCTGCGGTCGTCCGCGGGATCGTTCAAGGTTCGACCCCGCCCATCTCGCAGACGATCTTCCATTCTTCTTCTGTGACCGGCTGAACGGAAAGCCGCATGCTGGTCACCAGCGCCATGTCCTGGAGACGTGGTTCGTTCTTCACGTCCGCCAGCGTCACCGGCTTTGGAACGTCCCGCACGGCGCGGATATCCACGCATTCCCAGCGGGGGTCGTCGGTCGTTGTGTCCGGGTGGGCAAGGGCGCAAACCTCGACGATGCCGACGATCTCCTTGCCCTCGTTGGAATGGTAGAAGAAGCCCAGATCGCCGATTTCCATGGCGCGCATGTTGTTGCGCGCCAGGTAGTTGCGAACTCCGTCCCACTGCTCGCCGGCGTCGCCCTTCGCCTTCTGCATTTCCCAGGACCATTTGAAGGGCTCGGACTTGAACAGCCAGTATTTCAAGGCCTCACGCCTCCGGGTTCTTGATGATCCAGTTCCACGGGCGGATTTCGACGCTGTCGAACAAGCCGGCGCGGGCGTAGGGGTCTTCCTGCGAAATCGCCAGGATTTCGTCGCGGTTCGCGGCCTCGATCACCAGCATGGAGCCGGTCATATTGCCGTCGTCATCCTGAAAGGGTCCGCCGGCCTTGAGCTTGTCGCCCATGGCTTTCAGAAATTCGATGTGGGCGGGGCGATTGTCGAGGCGGGTTTGAAGGGCATGCGGCTTGTCGGTGCAGATAACGGCGTAAAGCATAAGGGTCCTCCTGTTGACCGGCGAAATTAGGATGCGGCTCGCCGAAACTCAATCGCCGGTTCGATCACGTTCGTTGGTGTTGGTTTGTTTCAAGGGGATGAGTTCAGATCCGTTTCGCGTCTCAGCGGGCGGGTCATCAGTTTCACAAGGGCTTCGTCGAGGTCGATTGCCCCTTCAAGCACGGCGGCGACGGTGGCGGAGATCGGCAGTTCCACCTCGCATCGGCGTGCGAGATCGACGGCGATGGCGGCGCTGAACACGCCCTCCGCGAGTTTGCCCGAGCGGCTTAGTTCATCGAGCGACTTTCCTTGCCCCAGTTCGAGGCCGAAGGAGAAATTCCGCGACTGGGCGGACGAGCAGGTGAGCACCAGATCGCCCAGTCCCGACAGGCCGATCAAGGTTCGCGGCTTCGCGCCAAGGGCCGCGCCCAGGCGGGAAAGTTCCTGAAAGCCGCGCGCGGTGACCGCCGCCCTCGCACTTGCGCCCCAGCCGCGGCCCTCCACGACGCCGCAGGCGATCGCCAGCACGTTTTTCAGCGCGCCGCCAAGCTGAACGCCGGTCATATCGGCTGAGGCATAGGGGCGGAACGTGCCAGAGGCGAGCGCATTCGTCAGTTGATCCGCAAGGGCTGCTTCTTCGGCGGCGATGGTGACGGCGGTCGGCAGGTTGCGCGCCACATCGGTGGCGAAACTCGGCCCGGAAAGTGCGGCCGGGCGCGCCTGCGGTATGACTTCCTTCAAGACATCCGACAAAAGCAGGCCGGTCTCCTTCTCGATCCCCTTGGCGCAAAGGATAAGCGGCGCGCCTGCGTGAACGAGCGGTGCAAGCAGCGTCGCAATCGTGCGCGTCGTCTGCGCGGGCGTCACCAGCAGAACGGCATCCGCGCCGTTCACGGCATTCGCGAGGCCTGTTGTCGCGGCGAAGGGAGCGTCAAAGGTAATTCCGGGAAGGTAGGCAGGGTTTGAACGGGTGTCGTTGATGGCGTCGACCGTCGCGCCCTCGCGCGCCCAAAGCGTCACCTCGCGCCCGGCACGCGCGGCAACGAGCGCCAGCGCCGTACCCCATGCGCCGCCGCCGATAACTGCAATGCGCTGGATTTCCGCCATCACATTCTCCCAAGCCGGCTGCGCAGAAGCGAAATAGGCGCGCCGAAACCGGCAAAGAACTGCGTCTCATCGCCGGCCATCTCGCTGAACAGGTCGATCCAGAACAGCCGGAAACGGATCGGATCGCCACCTGCCGACGGCGTCATCTCGAAATGTTCCCATTCCTGCCTTTCGATCCGCGACGTGCGGGCGTGGAAAAACCGGCGGCGGTGAAGATCGCGTCCGGCCTTGTTGTCGAAAAGCACGTCCTGATCGCCGAGGTGATCGAGTGCGAGCGGCAATTGAAGCCCGGTTTCCTCGACGAAATTCTCGCCTGGCGCCGTGGATATAGCTTTCGCCCGGATCCAGCGTGCCACCGGGCACCTGCAGGCCGATTTCGGGGTCGTCCGCTTCCAGGAAAACCAGCAACCGGCTGCCGCAGGTCAAATAAATATAGGCCTTGTGCTTCAAGCCGAAAGGCGCACAAGGCTCCACGTCGCAAACGACGCCGTTTCGATAGCGTTCATCCATCAGGCCTTGGCTCCCTTGCGTCCGGAACCGAGAATACCTTGCGAAAGCGTGTCGAGCGGCCAGCGCGGGCGCGGCGCCACATGGCGGTCGTCGACGGGACCGAGGCTGAGCCGTTCGATACCGGCCCAGGCGATCATCGCCGCGTTGTCGGTGCAAAGCGCATGCGGCGGCGCGACGAGACGAGCGCCGGTTTCCTGCGCGAGTGCGGCGAGTTTCGCGCGGATAGCGCCATTGGCGGCGACGCCGCCGGCAATGACCAGAACCGGCTTCGTGCCGGGATGGATTTCCACGAAATGGGCAAGCGCGCGGCGGCTTTTTTCAAAGACCACATCGGCGACCGCCTGCTGGAAACGCGGCGCAGAGATCGCTCACCGCCTGGTCGTCAAGCGGGGCGGCTGCATAGGCGGCGTTCCTGACCGCCGTCTTTAGCCCGGCAAAGGACATGTCGAGGCCCGGACGGTCGAGCAGCGGTCGCGGCAGCGAAAATCGGCGGGGATCGCCTCCGGCGGCGGCTTTTTCGACCGCAGGTCCGCCGGGGAAGCCGAGTTCCAGGAGCTTGGCCGTCTTGTCGAAAGCTTCGCCGATGGCATCGTCGATGGTGCTGCCCAGGCGCTGATAGTCGCCGACGCCGTTGACCATGAGGAACTGGGTATGGCCTCCCGAAACAAGCAGCAGCAGATAGGGAAAGTCGAGATCGTCGGTCAGCCTTGCCGTCAGTGCATGGCCTTCGAGGTGGTTGACCGCGATCAGCGGCTTGCCGGCGGCGGCGGCGATTGCGCGCGCCGTCAACAGCCCGACGATCACCCCGCCGATCAGGCCCGGACCGGCGGTTGCCGCGACTGCGTCGATATCCTGCCAGTCGACGCCCGCCTGCTCGCGGGCAAGGTCCACGATCTCGTCCAGAATCTCGATATGGGCGCGCGCGGCGATTTCCGGCACTACCCCGCCGAATTCGGTATGTTCCGCGATCTGCGAGCGGATAACGTTGGATGCGATCCGGCTGTTTCCTTCCGCGTCCATGCTGACGATCGCGGCGGCGGTTTCGTCGCAGCTCGTTTCAATACCGAGTACGGTGAGCGGGCGGTGCATGTCTCTTCCGGGTCCGGGTTCGGCCGCATTGGCCATCTTCTCAGGACTGTCTATCATCGTGTCCGGCTTGTATCACCCTTGAAACGGCCTTCGCCTGGATGCATTAGGACACAAGCGGTATCTTTTTCAGCAAAGGATGCCAATTCCATCTTATGCGCCCGCTATCGCGCTCTAACATCGGGATCCTCGTTCTTGCAATTGAAACATCCTGACAAAACGATCCGAATCGGCACGCGCGGTAGTGCGCTTGCGCTGGCGCAGGCCCATGAAACGCGCCAGAGGCTGATGAGCGCCCATGGACTTGCCGAGGATGCGTTTGAAATCGTCATAATCAAGACCTCGGGCGACCAGATTCAGGATCGCCCGCTGTCGGAGGCCGGCGGCAAGGGGCTTTTCACCAAGGAGATCGAGGAAGCCTTGTTCGACGGCTCCATCGATCTTGCCGTGCATTCCGCCAAGGACATGCCGACGCTGCTGCCGGACGGGCTGGCGATAAGTGCCTTTTTGCCGCGTGAGGATGTTCGCGACGCCTTCATCTCCCACAAGGCGGCGAGGCTTGAAGATCTTCCAAAGGGTGCCATCGTCGGTTCGTCGTCGCTGCGCCGACAGGCGATGATCCGCAAGTTGAGGCCCGATATCGAGGTCGTGACTTATCGCGGCAATGTGCAGACCCGGTTGAAGAAGCTTGCCGATGGTGTGGTTGATGCGACGCTGCTCGCCTATGCCGGCTTGAAGCGCCTCAACCTTGGCGATGTTGTCACCGCGGTTTTGGAGACTTCGGATTTCCTGCCGGCTGTCGGCCAGGGGGCGATCTGCATCGAAACGCGGGCAGACGATGCCGCCACGATTGAGCTGCTGCGGCCGATCCATCACCTTGAAACCGAAACCTGCCTCCTGGCGGAGCGCGCATTCCTGCGTGAACTCGACGGTTCCTGCCGCACGCCGATCGGCGGTCTGGCAACGCTCGATGGCGAGCGGCTGTCGTTTCGTGGCCTTATCCTGAAGGCGGATGGCAGCGAGGTTCACGGGACCATGCGCGAGGGGTCGGCCGGGGATGCGGCGCTGATCGGCGCGGATGCGGGGCAGGAACTCAAGCGTCGTGGCGGCTCCGGTTTCTTCGCGATTTGAGAGGGCGGGCTAAGTGCGGCTTCTTGTCACGCGTCCACTGCCTGAAGCCGAAGCGACCGCGCATCGTTTGCGGGGGCTCGGACATGAGGTTCACATCGCGCCGATGCTCAGGGTCGAGCCGGTGCTTGCCGCCGAAATTCCGGTGAAGGGCATAGGCGCGGTCGCGATCACCAGCGCACGGTCGGTCGATGCGGTGGTAGGCCGGCCGCAGTGGGAGACGCTTCGCAAGCTTCCGCTTTTTGCGGTGGGCGAAAAATCGGCGGAACGGGCGCGGCTTGCGGGTGCGCTTCGCGTTATCGCCGGCGGCGGCACGATTGAGACGCTGGCGGACAGGATTGCGGCCGAAGGATGCGCGGCAAAAGTGCTTTATCTCGCCGGCAGCGAACGTTCCGGCGATCTTGTCGGCGATATGAAGAGACGGGGCTTGGATTGTTGGATGGTGGAAGTCTACAATTCCCGTACGGTCACCGATCTGCCGGGTGATGCCGTTAAGCTTTTGAAGGCAGGGCAAATTGACTGTATCCTCGTTTATTCAAGGCGGACGGCGGACGCTCTCGCTGCCGCTTTGGACAGGATAGAACCACCGTCCGGGCTGCGTTTCGCGTGCCTCTCGCAAAATGCCGGTGCGCCGCTCGCGGGCCGTGGCAGGGTGGAAATTGCCGGAAGGCCGGACGAAGAGGCGCTTCTCGCGCTGCTTTGACCGCGCGCGGATGACCTGTAAGAGTATGAGGGTCAATGTTTTGGCCCGCCTGGAGCGGTATGCTCTATCCGCCAGGCGGTGAGTGATGAGGGAGAACGAGGCTATGGCGACCGACAAGGACAAACCGGCTGGCGAAAGTGCTGCCGGAGCCAAGCCGGGTTCTCGCGGCGCAAGCGCTGCACCGGGCAGCGAGCGCAAGCCGGTCACCATCGACCTGGAAGCCAAACCGGTGAACAAGACCGTCGATACCGGCAAGCCTGCGGATACAGGTAAGCCTGCGGATATTGGCAAATCGGATCAGCCTGGTATGACTGCCGCCTCAGACGCCAAAGCCGCGGCTTCGACGGTCGGCACTCCATCGGGCGATAGCGCGAAAGCCGGGGCCGCCGGTGCAGCTTCCACGTCCCAGTCTGCCACGTCTCAGTCTGCCAAGTCCGACAAGCCGGAAACGTCGTCGGCTGCGTCGGCAAAGCCGTCCGCCGTATCTTCTTCGCCGAAGCCTTCCGCGCCCATTGCTGAAAGCGCCAAATCGGCAAGCGATTCACTGAAGGACGCGAAGTCGGGCGCGGGCTCGCCGGGCGTGGGCTCGCTGGGCGTGGGGAAATCCGCTTCTTCTTCCCCGCAGTCGAAGCCTGGAGATAAAGCATCCGATAAAGCCGCTGAAACTGTCTCGGCAAAGGAAAAACCGGCAACAGTAGCTCCGAAAGCCGGGCGTGAGGAACGCAAAGCCCCGCCGCCTCCGGTCGAGCGCGGCGGCGCAGGCATGGGCAGCGTGTTTTTCGCCGGCCTGCTGGGAGCTGCGATCGTCGCGGGCGGCGGCTACGGCCTGCTGAAGTCAGGTTATATGCCGATGGCTCCCGCCACTGCGAATAGCGATCTCAGCGCGGCGCTGGAGGCTTCGCAGTCGCGGATTGCCACGCTGGAAAGCCGGCTTGCGGAAATTGCCAAGTCTGCCCCGCAGCAGGGCGTTCCCGATCTGACGGCGCTGGAAAATCGCGTCGCAGCCGTTGAAAAATCCACAGGAGAGGCTGCTTCCGAAGCGGCATCGGCGATCAGGCCGGAGGTGGATGCCTTGAATTCCGGTCTTGCGGAACTGCGCCGCTTTGTCTCCTCGGGAAACGCGGGCGAAAATGCCGGCCTCGCCAGCCTCCAGAAAACCCAGGAGGCCACTCAGGCAGCGCTCGGGGATATCGACACCCGCGTCACGAAGGTTGAGGAAGCGGCGGGGACGGTATCCGCACTTGGCGATGAATTGGGGGGCTTGCGCAATTCGCTCACTGAGGTCGATTCGGCGGTCTCGGAGCTTAAAACCAGCCTCGAGAAGGTCGATGGCAGCATCGCCGGCCTTTCAAGCGAGTTGACGGCCAAGGTGGATACCAATGCGGCCACACTGGCGACATTGGGAGACAAACTGGCTACCCTCGAAGGACGTTTTGAGCCGCTTGAGAAAAGCCTGGGCGACATCAGTTCGCGGGAAGTCGCGGCCCGTGCCCTTTCGGTTTCGGCATTGCGGTCGGCGCTTGATGCCGGTCGTCCCTATGAAACGGAGCTTGCGGCGGTTCGCGCCGCCGTTCCGCAGGATACGGACCTGACGAGCCTTGCAGCGCATGCCGACAAGGGAATTCCGGCGAAAGCCGCGCTTATCGGGGCATTCCCGTCAACGGTTCGCGCCATGTCGGCGGCGCTCGACCGCCCGGCTGAAAACGATCTTGTGGGGTCGTTCCTGTCCAATGCCCGCTCGCTCGTCAGCGTCCGGCGCGTTGGCGAAGGCGGCGGCGAAAGTATCGTGCCCGACGCCGGTCTCGGCCAGATGGAAGCGCATGTCGATGCGGGCGATCTCGCCGGCGCATTGGAGGCCTTTGCTTCGCTGCCCGAACCGGCGCGTGCCGCTGGTGCAGAATGGGCGGATCAGGCGCGCGCGCGCGTCGAGGCGGACAAGCTCGTCGGCGAGGTGACGGATGCAGTCCTGAAAGGTCTTGCCGGTTCGGGAAGTTGAGAAAACGGCGGGGCGACGAGCGCTCGTCAGCCGAATAGTATGAGCCAAATAGTGACAGGTGTCGGAAACGCGATGCGGCAAAGCGATTGGGCCAAAGCGTTTCAGGTAGAGTGTAGGAGAGCGACGTCATGATCCGCGTATTGGTCTATATTGCCGTCGTTTTTGCCATTGCGCTGGGCGCCGCCTGGGTGGCGGAACGCCCCGGCATCGTCACGCTCGACTGGCAGGGATACCGGATCGAAACCGGCTTGATGACCACCATCGTGGCGGTTGCCGCCTTGATCGTCGTGGTCATGGTCATATGGGGTGCGTTTCGCGCGGCGATGCGATCTCCGCAACTCGCCTCCCGATTCTTTCGCCGCCGCCGCAGGGAGCGTGGTTTCGATTCGCTGTCGAAGGGTCTCGTGGCGCTGGGTGTGGGCGATGCCGCATCCGCCCGCCGCTACGGTCATGAGGCTGCCAAACTGCTGAAAGACGAGCCGGCGGCCCGTCTGCTGCTGGCTCAGGCCGCGCAATTGACCGGCGACCGCGCCGAGGCGCGCAGGCGCTTTGAGGATATGCTGGACGATCCGAGCCTGAAGGCGGTTGCCCTCCACGGTCTTTTCATCGAGGCGGAGCGGCTGCAGGAACCGTCGGCGGCCCGCCATTACGCCGAAGAAGCGGCAAGGGTCGCCCCGGGGCTGCCGTGGGCCGGGCGCGCCGTTCTCGGCTATCAGGCGATGGCGGAAGACTGGGAGGCGGCCCGCGCCACGCTGGAGCGCAATTACGCGGCCAAGCTTATCGACAAGAAAACCTACCGTCGCCACAAGGCCGTATTGCTGACGGCGCGGGCGTTGCAGCTTGAAGACCACGACCCGGATGTCGCGCGCACGCTGGCGCTTGACGCGCATGGCCTGGCGGTGGATCTGGTTCCCGCTGCCGTCGTTGCCGCACGGCTTTCCACCAGGCGCGGCGATATCCGCAAGACGCTGAAGGTGGTGGAGGCGACATGGAAGATCGCTCCGCACCCGGATCTGGCGGAAGCTTATGCCCATGCGCGTACTGGCGATTCCGCGCAGGATCGGCTGAAACGGGTGCGCGCCCTTGCCGCCCTTCGCCCCAATAGCAACGAGGGCGCATTTGCCGTTGCAGCGGCGGCGATCGAGGCGCGGGACTGGGCGTTGGCGCGCGAATATCTGGCTGGCCCCTTGCGCAATTCGCCCACGCGGCGCGCCTGCCTGATGATGGCGGAGCTTGAAGATGCCGAACATGGCGACCGGGGCAGGGTGCGCGAGTGGCTGTCGCGCGCTGTCCACGCGCCTTCCGATCCGGCGTGGATCGCCGACGGCGTCGTCTCACAGGAGTGGAAGCCGGTTTCTCCGGTCACCGGCCGTCTGGATGCCTATGAATGGAAAACACCGGGCGATATCCATCCGGGCGAGGAACTGGAGGCGATCGACGAAGATCTGATTGCCGATCTGCCGGCTTTGACGGTCGATAAAACGGCGGAAGACCTTACGCTGGAAGCTGCGTCGGTCTCCGCGCAGCCGTCGGTTCAGGTTAAACCCTCCATGGTGCAACCGAAAGAGAAGGAAAGCGCTGCCCGGCAGGATCGCCCTTCCTCGGATGCCGGGATGGTGGACGTTGAGGAAAAGCCGGCGGTCGTTCAGGCCGAGAAGCAGGCGCCGGAACCGCCCGCAGCAAAGCCTGCAGCAAAGCCCGAAGTCAGCGAGACGCCTGCGAGCAAGCCCGCGGATGCCAAGCCGGCTGCTGCAATGCCTGCAGCCGCAGTGGCGAAACCGGCTGAAAACGGCGTCGCCAAGGCGGGACAAGCGGCAGCGCTTTCGGCTGGCGCGGTGGAAAAGCTTGAAGCCTCGAAAGAGGACGATTCCGCCGCCCATCCTATCGAATTTCCGCTGAAACATATGCCGGACGATCCGGGGCCTAGCGGCGTCGAGGACGAGGAAGCGGTGACGAAGCCGGGCTTCCGCTTCTTCAACTGAGCGCTTGCGGGCCATGTTGCGATTGGCCGGGCGCAGGTCGTCGGTGCGGCAACGCGCCTGCAATTCGCGTTGCCGGATATTTCCGGAATCCAGAGCGCTTTCCACGAAAACGGGGTCGTTCTGACGAACTATGCTCCAGGCTGGAAATCCGGAGCGGCAGGCTTGTGCAAATGCTGCGGGCGATGGGAAATCGAGGGGGAGTAGAGGTGCAATACCCTCTTGCATCCGCCTCCCGTCTCCGCTATCAAGCGGCTCATCTCGATGCGATCCGGGCTGGCCGTCTTTGGACGTTACCCGTATCCGCGAGGTTCCGCGCCGGACGAAACAGAGTTCGGCGACGCGGTAAGCCGCTTTAGCTCAGTTGGTAGAGCACATCATTCGTAATGATGGGGTCAGGTGTTCGAGTCACCTAAGCGGCACCATTCTCTCAACCCTGCATGCCAGGTTCATTCCTTGCTAAGCCGATATGGCTCGGATGTCGGAACGCTTCATCCGCGATGATGGAACCGCTGGTTCAAGCTTACCTGGCGGCGCCGCGCAGGCAGCGGGGCCCATTGCGCAGTGCAAGACGTGCGTGGGTTCGGACTGCCGCACTGATGGTTCGTTGATCGTGTGAACGGCGTCGGCCCCCGTGGCATCGCCGTCCCGGAGTGCGCGAAACGCGCCGGGCCTACCCCGCGATCTATCTGGCGAATTTTCGCGCCCCTGCCACGCACAGGATCACGGCGACGGTTACCGCCAGCATGAGCCAGGTAACGGGCTCGTGCAGAAGCGTTGCAGCGAGCGCCAGGCCGAAGAACGGCTGCAGCAATTGCAATTGGCCGACGGCGGCGATGCCGCCCTGCGCAAGGCCGCGATACCAGAAAACGAAGCCGATCAACATGCTGAAGAGCGATACATAGGCAAGGCTGAGCCAGGCAGGCAATGCAATGCCGGAGAAGGTCGCCGGCCTGTAGAATATCGATAGCGCAATCATGACCGGAGCCGAAAGAACGAGCGCCCAGGAAATAACTTGCCAGCCGCCAAGCGTGCGCGACAGCTTGGCGCCTTCGGCATAGCCGAGTCCGCAAACGATAATGGCGGCAAGCATTAGTGCGTCGCCAACGGGCGAGGCCGTCAGCCCCTGCATGAGGGCGAAGCCGGCCACAAGCGCGCTACCGAGGGCGGAGAATATCCAAAATGCAAGCTTCGGCCGCTCACCGCCGCGCACCACGCCGAAGATCGCCGTCGCCAAGGGCAGCAAGCCGATAAAGACGATGGAGTGGGCGGAGGTGATGTGCTGCAGCGCCAGCGCCGTCAGCAGCGGAAAGCCGATTACGACGCCAAAGGCAACGATCGCAAGTGAAACGATGTCGCCGCGCGAGGGACGTTTTTGCCTGAACGCAAGCAAAAGGCAAAGCGCAAGCACGCTGGCGATCGCCGCGCGCGCCATGGTGAGAAAGACCGGGTCGAATTGCATGACCGCCACGCGGGTGGCCGGGAGCGACCCGCTGAAGATCACCACGCCGATAAATCCGTAAATCCACCCGTTCGCCGTTCTGTCCATCTCAAATGCCTTTCGTTTCCAGGGCCACTATCGATGGCGTAGGTGGAAGTTCCAGCTACAATCCAGTACAATTCAGCAAAACTGTTATGGTATCGGATAAAGTACAGTGGCGCAGGAACCAAAGAGCATGACGCGAATTGAAGCGGTGATGGCCGCTGTCAGGCAGCGTATCGATGGCCGCAACCTGAACTCCGGCGACAGGCTCCCCTCCATCCGGTCTCTTGCTGGCCTGATGCAGATGTCCACTTCGACGGTCGTAGAAGCCTACGACCGGCTGGCGGCTGAGGGCGTCATCCTGTCCCGGCCGGGTTCGGGATTTTATGTCGCAAACCAGACGGCTCCTCTTTCCCTGGCCGAGGTCGGACCGAAACTTGACCGGGCCATCGATCCGTTCTGGATTTCCCGCCAGTCTCTTGAGGCGGGCGGCTCCGATCTCAAGCCGGGTTGCGGCTGGCTTCCTCCGTCGTGGCTACCGCAGGAGGGTGTGCGCCGGGCGCTTCGAACGCTGTCGCGCGCCGATGCCTCGAGCCTGGTTGACTATGGCGCGCCGCTTGGGCTGCTGCCTTTGCGGCAATTCATCGCGCGGCGGATGGCAGATCGGGGCATGGAAGTCTCGATGGATCAAATCATGCTGACGGAATCGGGGACGCAGGCAATCGATGTGTTGTGCCGGTTGCTGCTTGAGCCGGGCGATGCCGTGCTGGTGGACGATCCCTGCTATTTCAATTTCCAGGCTCTCCTGCGCGCCCATCGGGCCCATATCGTCAGCGTTCCCTATACGCCTTGCGGACCGGATCTGGCGCTGTTCGAACAGGCTCTGACAAAGCATCGGCCCCGGCTCTACATCACGAATTCGGGCATTCACAATCCGACCGGCGCGATCCTGTCGCCGGTGACGGCGCATCGCGTCCTGAAGCTCGCCGAGCAGCATGACCTGACCATCATCGAGGACGATATTTTCGCTGATTTCGAACATGCCGCAGCTCCGCGGCTGGCCGCCTTCGACGGGCTCGACCGTGTGATCCACATCGGCAGCTTCTCCAAGACGCTGTCCGCTTCGGCCAGGTGCGGGTATGTCGCTGCGCGGGCGGACTGGATAGAGGGCCTGATCGATATGAAGATCGCCACCTCCTTCGGAGGCGGTCATCTTGCCGCCGAACTGGTCTTCAATGTTCTCCGCGATGGCAGCTACCGCAAGCACATTGACGCACTGAAGCTTCGATTGTCGCATGCCATGAGCGAGGTGAATTTGCGCCTGAAATCCCTGGGCCTCGAACCATGGCTCGAACCGCAAGCCGGAATGTTTTTATGGAGCCGGCTACCGGACGGGATTGACGCGGCAGACGTTGCCAGGGATGCCCTGAAAGATCGAATTGTTCTCGCGCCGGGCAATGCCTTCAGCGTGTCGCAGTCGGCAACCGGGTTTTTGAGATTTAATGTCTCGCAGTGTCAGGACAGCCGAATATTCGAGGCTCTGCGGGTGTCGATCGCTCGAAGATCGGCGGGCGTTGCATAATTCCAATTATGGCAGCAATGTTATCATAACTATATGTGGTTATATTTTCGCTATCAACGCTGGGTATTAATGTAAATTCCTTTACGTAAGAATTAAATAACGCATTCGGCAAATATTAAAAGAGAATTATTGCTTATGTTGGCGGCGTATACGTTGTGATTTATTGTTCCATCGCATTTTCTCGAGTGCATAAACTAAAGAGAAATAATTATCATTCAATATGGCCGTGAAAGTTTTCTGAGCGATTACTGAGTGAAACGCCTTGGCCGATCAGGGTTCCGGCGTTCAGGCCTGCGATCGCTGTGTGTCGAAGAGATAGGCCGTATGTATCGCCTCATCAGTTGCCTGTCTGAAGGCCATGTTACCTGGCTCCTTGGCGTGGCGGTGTTGATCAGCATATCGTCGAGCCTTGCGACATTCGGCCTTCTCGCTCGCTCCAGGCGAACGCCGGATCGCATTGCCATCTGGACCCTGGCTGCGGCTTTCACAGCCGGAGCAGGCATTTGGTCGACCCATTTCATCGGCATGCTTGCCTATGAGCCGCCGGGCTTTGCGCTGATTTCCTACGATGTCCTGTTGACGGTCCTGTCGCTGGCCGTTGCGGTCGTGCTCGCTTACCCCGCCCTCGTCGTGATCAGGGACAAGGATCGCCTGTACGGCGTTCCTGCCGGCGGAGCGCTGATCGTCGCCGCGATTGCCGTGATGCATAATGTCGGTATGGGAGGGGTGCTCGTACCCGGGCATTTCACCTACGATCCGGCGTATCTGGGCGCCGCGGTTGCAACCGGCTCGACCTTCGCCGTTTTGTCGGCCTATGCCTGCAAGACTTACGGCGACCATAAACGCGGGCTTGTGGCCGCGGGCCTCATGATGGCGCTGGCAATCAATGCGCTGCATTTCATGTCGATGACGGCGGCGACGATGATCCCCGATCCGAGCGTCGTCGTTACCGGCGGTGTGCTTGAAAACGATGTCCTCGCCGTTGGGGTTGCCGGCGTCATGTTCGTCGTGGTCAGCATCGCGGTTTGCGCGCTGGTCGCCGACGAACGGTTGAAAGCCGCGAAGGACGAGGCGGCACGGCTGAACGCGCTTGCCGACGCGGTGGTTGAGGGCATTGCCGTCCTTGACGGATGGACGATTGCAGATGTCAACGCGAGCCTTGCTTCGCTGGCCGGACGGACGCGGGAAGATCTCATCGGCGGCGGTTTCGGCGCGCTGGTGATCCAGGACGGGATTTTCGGTTTGCCGTCCGGGGGAGTTGGCGATACGTCCGGTCCATTCAGGACCGAACTCATCGACGCCGCCGGTAACCGCCTGCCGGTCGAATGTTTCTTGAAGCGGGTGTCGTTTCGTGATGGCGAGAAGACCGTGGTCGCGGTTCGCGATCTGCGTGAGCGAACCCGCGCGGAGGAGCGGATCCAGTTTCTCGCGCATAACGATTCGCTCACCGGGCTGCGCAATCTTGCATCGCTTCGTGAGGATCTTCCGCGCATGGTGGCGCGTCTGGGCGGAAGCGGGCATTCGTCGCTCGGGCTGCTCTATCTCGATCTCGACCGCTTCAAGGAAGTCAACGACGTCTTCGGTCATCAGGCCGGCGACGGGCTGCTTTCAGCGCTGGCGGAGCGTTTGAAGCGGCTCGCCCCGACGATGGCATACAGACACGGCGGCGACGAGTTCGTGATCGTCAAACCAAACGCCCGGGAACCCGATGAGATCGCGGCTTTCGCGGCAATGATTATCAGGGAAGTTTCGAAACCCTATTTCGTCGGCGGGCGGTTCATGTCCGTCGGCGCAAGCATCGGCATAAGCATTCTCGCCCGGGATGCTGATGACGCCGAGGAATTGCTGCGCCACGCCGACATCGCCTTATATTGCGCCAAATCCGAGGGGCGGAGCACCTTTCGGCTGTTCGACCAGGCGATGGAAGATGTGCTCAAGGAGCGACAGGGCCTGGAGAGGGAGTTGCAGCTTGCGGTCGTGCGCGGGGAGCTTCATCTGGTTTATCAACCCATTGGTGATCCGAAAACGGGGCGGATCTCGGCCTTCGAGGCGCTATTGCGGTGGCGGTCGAGCGAGTTCGGCAATGTCGGACCAGATCGCTTTATTCCAGTGGCGGAAGCATGCGGCGCGATCATCCCGATCGGGGCGTGGGTGCTTGCGGCCGCGTGCCGGGAAGCTGCCTCCTGGGACGAACCGTTGATTGTTTGCGTCAACCTGTCATCCGTTCAGTTTCAACAAGGTGACCTTGTTGAAATCGTCGAAAGCGTGCTGCGGGAATCGCGTCTTCCCCCGGAGCGGCTTGAGCTCGAAGTCACCGAATCCGTTCTGCTGGATGACAAGGAATCGGCGGGCAGGACGCTTGTGCGCCTGCATGAGTTGGGTGTGAAAATCGCCATGGACGACTTTGGAACCGGCTATTCGTCGCTGAGCTACCTGCAAACCTTTCCCTTTGATACCCTGAAGATCGACAAGTCTTTTCTGGCGAAGGTCGGCAAGGAAGCTCATTCGAGCGCGATCGTCGAAACCATCATCAAGCTTGGCGAGGCGCTTGATCTGAAGGTGGTGGCCGAAGGTGTCGAAACGGCCGAACAGGCCGCTTTCCTCCGCGATAGAAACTGCGACCTGATTCAAGGCTATCTGATCGGCGCGCCGCAACCGATCGCCGCCTATTCGCATCTCGTCAAATGCGCAAAGCCCGCCGATGTGCGAGTGCTGGAGCAAACCATGCTCGGCTGAGCATTGATATCGGCGAACGTCCTCGCCGGGCGAGGAACAAGGCGTCACCGCACCTGGCGGATGATTTCAGGGATGACGAGGATCGGGGCGCAGACGGCTGCAATCAACGCCAGGTCTCCCAGCCCCAGCGGCACTGTATGAAAAACGATCTGCAAGGGCGGCAGGTAGACGGCTGCCGCCTGAAGCGAAAGCATTGAGAAAACAGCAACGTAAAGCCACGGGTTTTTCTGCCGGCCCTTTGCCAGAAGCGGCTGGCGCAGGCTGCGGAAATTGAAGACATTGGTTTTTTCCATGGCGACGATGGCCGTGAAAGCCATCGTTTGGGCGAGTGCTCCATTGAGGCTATCGAGGCCCGACGCGCCGAGATACCAATAGTAAATGGCAACCGTTGCAAGCCCGATATAGCCGCCAAGCAGCAGGATGCCTCCGCCGGTTTGCCGGTCGAGAAGGCGGGCGTTTGGCGCGCGGGGCGGCTGGCGCATTGCTTCCGCCTCCAGCGGCTCCAGCCCCAGCGCCAGCGCCGAGACGCCGTCGGTCAAAAGGTTCATCCATAAAATTTGCGCCGGCAACAGGATCAGCGGCCCGCCGAGCAGAATGTTCAGCGCGATCGCCAGGATTTCGCCAACGTTCGACGACACGAGGAAGCCGATGAACTTGCGGATGTTGTCGAACTGACGGCGGCCTTCCTCGATCGCGCCGACGATGGTGGCGAAATTGTCGTCCATGAGCACCATGTCGGCCGCGCCGCGCGCAACGTCCGTGCCCCGCAATCCCATGGCGATGCCGATGTCGGCCGCCTTGAGCGCCGGCGCATCGTTTACCCCGTCGCCAGTCATCGCGACGATGGCGCCGTCAGAGCGGAGCAGCGATACGATACGGATCTTGTGTTCGGGCGTGGTGCGGGCGAAAAGTGCGCCTCTTTCGATCGCCGCCGCAAGCGATGGATCGTCCAGCGCGTCGATTTCATTGCCGGTCAGCGCCTCATGCGCTTCCAGGCCGATGCGGCGGGCTATCGAAAGCGCGGTGCCGGCCGCATCGCCGGTAATCATGATCACCTTGATGCCGGCGGCGCGCGCTGTTTCCAGCGCGGGTTTCGCTTCCGGGCGCGGCGGGTCGATGAGGCCGGCGAGGCCGAGAAACGTGAGATCTGCTTCGATGTCTTCGCTCTCGGTATGCTCGTCGCTAGCAGTATCCCGACTGATTTCGCGCCGGGCGAGCGCAAGCACCCTCAGCCCGTCTTCCTGCATGGCGGCAAGCGCAGCCTCGATGCGCGTGCGGTCGTCGGCGGTCAGGGGTCTTTCGCCCTCGCCATCGAAAATGCGGGTTGAGCGGCTTAAAATGACCTCCGGCGCTCCTTTGACATGGGCGATGACGCATTGGCCGCGGTCTTCCAGAATGGTCATCCGCTTGCGGGAGGAATTGAACGATATTTCGCCGGCTATGCATCCAGCTTCCGTTGGTTGAAGCCCGGCCTTTCGGGCGGCGACGAGGAGCGCCGCCTCGGTCGGTTCCCCGATCCTTTTCCAGCCTTCACCGGTTTCAACAAGCCTTGCGTGATTGCAGGTCACAGCCGTCCTCAGCAAGGCGACAAGGCATGGCTCGTTTCCGGGTTCAAGCGCTCGGCCACCTGTGTTGAAGGTGCCATTCGGCTCGTAGCCGACACCGGAAATTGCGATATCGCCGTCCAGTGTCCACAGCCGGACTGCGGTCATTTCGTTCTGGGTCAGCGTGCCGGTCTTGTCGGTGCAGATGATGGATGCCGCTCCAAGCGTTTCCGCCGCCTGAAGACGCCGCAGGACCGCACGCTTCCGCGACATCGCCTTTACGCCCAGGGCCAGCGTGATGGTGAGCACCGCCGGCAACCCTTCGGGCACTGCGGCAACCGCGAGCGAAATGCCGGTCATGACCATGTCGAGCCAGGGCTTCCCGGCAAGAAGCCCGAAAAACACGATAAGCGCGGCAATGCCGACGGCGGCTGCCCCGAGCTTGCGGCCAAGCGCGCCAAGTTGCCTTTGCAGCGGTGTTTCATCGTCGTCGGCGGCAGCGGTAAGGGCTGCTATGCGGCCGAATTCGGTCTCCATCGCCGTTGCAACCACGATCCCGCTCGCCCTGCCGTTGGTGACGGTCGCTCCCGCGTAGGCAATGCAAAGCCGCTCGGATAAAGCCGCATCTTCCGGCAATTGGCGGGCGTCTTTCGACACGGAATCGGATTCGCCGGTCAAAAGCGATTCGTCCATCTTCAGGTCGATAGCCTCGATCAGCCTGAGGTCGGCGGGCGCCTTGTCTCCGGTTCCCAGTTCGACGATATCGCCCGGCACCAATTCCCGTGCAGGGCATTCCATCTGATGGCCGTCGCGCACGAGCCTGGCGCTGGGAGCAAGCATTTTCTTGAGTGCGGCGATTGCCTGTTCCGCCCGCCACTCCTGCGCAAAGGAAAGGGCTGCGTTCAGCACCACGATCGCAACGATGACCGACGCGTCGATGACTTCTCCCGCCAATGCGGCAAGGATCGCCGCCGCAAAAAGGATGTAGGTCAATGCGCCGGAAAACTGCCTAACCAGGATTTTGAGAGGTGAAGGGCCGCCTGTCGTCGTTATTTCATTGGCGCCACCGGTCGCTAGCCGCCGTTCAGCCTCGACGCTGGAAAGCCCGTAGTGCGGGTCGACATCAAGGGCGCTGGCCACCTGTTTTGGGCTGAGCGCATGCCACAAAGTCGCGATTTCAGGCTTTTTGGCCGAATTGCCGCGTTCATTTTTCATCCTGGCATCATCCGGTCCATGATTTGGCAACGAACAGTCATGATGATGGGGAAAAGATGCAGGTGCATTGCGGCAGCGCAAGCCACGCCCTGATGTTGCCGCAGGCTATTGGCAGCAATTGATCTCGTCATGCGGGGGCGCTGGAGCAGGGAAGAATGCAAGATCGCCTCACGGGCAAGGTTATCCTGATAACCGGCGGTGCGTCGGGAATAGGCAAGGCGTGCGCTGAACGGTGCGCGGCGGAAGGCGCCTTCGTCGTGCTTGCCGATATCGACGCGGAGAGGGCGGAGGCCGAAGCTCTCGGCATCGGGCCGCAGGCGGTTGGCGCAAGGCTCGATGTGCGCCTCGAGGCGGATTGGATAAAGGTTCTTGAAGATATCGACGAGAGCCATGGCAGGCTCGACGGGCTGGTCAATGCCGCCGGCATTCTCAGGCTTGGCTCCGTGGAAGAAACGTCGCTGGAGACCTGGCGGGAGGTCATGGCGGTCAATCTCGACGGTACGTTTTTGGGTTGCAAACACGCGATTGCGCCAATGCAGGAAGGCGGCGGCGGTTCGATCGTCAACCTTGCTTCGGTATCCGGCATTGTGGGCGGGCATAATCTTGCAGCCTATAATGCGTCCAAGGGTGCTGTGCGCTTGTTGACGAAGTCGGTAGGGCTTCACTGCGCGAAAAAGAAAAACGCCGTGCGGTGCAATTCGGTTCACCCGACTTTTGTCGAGACCCCCATGATGAATGGACTTGTCGCGGCCGGCGCCGATCCCGAGCAAGTGCGTGAATCTTTGGCGCGGCAAATCCCGCTCGGGCGCATTGCCCGCGCCGATGAAGTGGCGGCCATGGTCGCCTATCTGCTGAGCGACGAGGCCGCATTCGTGACGGGCGCTGAATTCGTGATCGATGGCGGCGTGACCGCGCGGTAGCGCGATCCAGGTGGGTGCTACTTTCCGGCAATAGTGCCGGTTTGCCGCCGCCGGATATCCGGCCTTGCGAATACTTCCGGCAGGAAATCCACGCCGTGGCCGGGCTTGTCGGCAACGGAAATGAAACCGTTTTCGACCTTTGGCAATCCATCGACGATATCAGGATACCAACCGGTGTAGAACGCCCGGACCAACTCCTGAATCAATGTGTTCGCGGCATGAAGCGACAGGTGGCAGGAGGCGGCATAGACCACCGGCCCGGTGCAATCATGCGGCGCGATCGGAACCTTGTAGGCCTCCGCCATTGCGGCGATCTTGCGCGCCTCCGTCAGCCCGCCACACCACGAAAGATCCAGCATGACGACGCCGGCGGCCCCGGTTTCCAGATAGTCGCGGAAGGCATGCGTATAGGCCAGCGTCTCGGATGCGCAGACGAAGGCGTCGCTCGATGCGGCGTAACCCTTGAGATCGCCGATATTGTCGAGACGGAAAGGGTCCTCGTGCCAATAGGTCTTGAAGGGCTTGAGTTCCCGCGCAAGCTTTTTCGCCATCGGCAGCGACCAGAGCGAATGGAACTCGACCATGATGTCCATGGCGTCGCCCACTGCCTCGCGGATCTGTTCGAAGGGGCGCAGCGCCTTGCGCAATTCGTCTGGAGAAATGTCCCAGCCGCCGCTTCGTTCGGCGGCTATGTCGAACGGCCAGACCTTCATGGCGGTGATGCCCTGATCGAGCAGGGATTTGGCCAGCGCGCCCGCATCGCTCAAAAAGGCCTCGAGATCCTCATAGGGCCCTTCAGTTTCTCCCGCATGCCAGTTGGAGACGCGCTGCGCGCTCGCATCGCGGACGTATTTGTAGCCGGCGCAAGTGTTGTAGGTGCGCACCCGATCGCGCGAGCGGCCGCCGAGCATATCGGCGACCGGGCGTCCATGCGCCTTGGCGAAGAGATCCCAAAGCGCGATGTCGATGGCCGAATAGGCGCGGGTCTCGACACCTGCACCCCGCCAGCCGAGATAATCCGTCATTTCGTTTCGCCGGGCCTGGATGGCGAGTGCGTCGCGGCCGATCAGTCTCGGTGCGCACCAGTCGTGCAGATATGCCTCGACGGCGGAAGCGCCGAAGAAGGTTTCGCCAAAGCCCGTCACTCCGGCGTCGGTTGCAATCCGAACCCAGACGAGATTGGGAAACTCGTCGAGGCGGATCGTCTCCAAGCCGGTGATTTTCATTGTCGCTACCTGCCGGTCCGAAGGGCGGGAACGGGAATGATACCTGCATATTCATGCAAAACAACACGCCGAACCACACCGGATCATAGCCCGGCTTGATGATGACCGGCACGAAAATCGGCATGGTGAGCGGCGCAATGCCGACCGCCTCCATCAGGTTGAAGACGCCGGTGAACGCGCTGGCGCAGCGAGGAGGGGCGTTTTATTACGCCAGGTAATCTACATTTAAATTTTGCTTGTTAAACTATGCCCTTAAGATTTTGCCCTGAGGATTTCCCATGCTGCCGAAGCCGAAATTGAGAGCCGGACTTCGCAAGGCGCCCCGCGCCACTTGCAGGCTTCCCGGATTGATCGTCGATGGCGGTAGTAAATATCCCTGCACTGTCCTGGATATGAGCGTGGTCGGCTGTCGGGTTCAAATCCAGCATCGCGTGTTTTTATCTCATTCGCTTGAGTTCATCTTCGTGAAGAGGAATATCAGGCTGAAGGCGAAGCTCGTCTGGCAGGAAGAAAACGAAGCCGGCCTTCAGTTCATTCATGAAAAGAAAAAACCAGCCCTGCCTTCCGATTGAAATAGCAGCCGATTTCCAGCCGTCCGTAGTCCCGAACGGCTGGATACGATTGAGCGCATTGCGCCCCGGTCAGACCACCTTAACCTCCAGCTTGCCGATGCCTTCGATTTCGCCCGTCAGCACGTCGCCTTGCTTCACAGGGCCGACGCCCGCGGGCGTACCCGACATGATCAGATCGCCGGCGGCGATATCGTAATATTGCGACAGATAGGCGATCATCTCCGGCACTTTCCAGATCATCTGATTGAGATCGCCATCCTGGCGAAGCGCGCCATTGACATGAAGCGTGACTTTACCTGCGGAAGGGTGGCCGGTTTTTGAGGTCGGAACCAGCGGACCCATCGGCGCGGAGCGTTCGAACGCCTTGCCGATCTCCCACGGGCGGCCCATTTTCTTCGCCTCGCCCTGCAGATCGCGGCGGGTCATGTCGAGGCCGAGGCCATAGCCATAGACGTGGCTCAGCGCGTCTTCTTGCGAAATATTGCGCCCGCCGCTTTTCAGCGCCACCACCAGCTCCATCTCGTGATGGACATCGCTGGTTTTCGGCGGATAGGGAAACTCGCCCGAGGTATCGATATTGTCCGCGTTTTTCTGGAAAAAGAATGGCGCTTCCTTGTTCGGGTCGTGTCCCATCTCGATTGCATGGTCGGCGTAGTTTCGGCCGATGCAATAGATCCTTCGCACCGGAAACAATCCATCATCGCCTTCGACCGGCAAGGCGGCCTGTTTGGGTGGATCGATCACGTAGTGGCTCATCTCTCGTTCCTTTTCGAGGTTGAATTCGCATTATCGGGAATTGTTCATCGGCTGGATGCGTAATAGTCGAAGCGCCGCTCGAGCGCCGCCAGCAGTTCGGCGAGGGTGAAAGCGAAGAAGAAAAGGACCAATAGCAGGGCCCAGAAGTGCTCCATAAGGAAATTCGACGAGTAAAGCTCGAACAACCTGCCGAATCCGACGATGGAGACAAGCAACTGGCCGATGATGACGCCCTTGACCGCGCGAATGAAGCCGATGCGCACGCCGGCGAGGATCTCGGGCAGCGCCGCCCAGATGTAGATCTTGGCGAAGGCCGAAAAGGGCCCCGCGCCGAAGGACCTGGCCATTTCAACCAGCGACGGGGAGATTTGTTTTACGCCGGCCCTGGCGTTCAAGACGATGATCCAGATTGCAAAAAGCGTCGTGGTGATGATCACGGTCTGCTCGCCGATGCCGAATAAAACCATCAGCACGGGCACGAGAGCGGTCAGCGGCGCGCTGAGGAACATGTTCACCCATGGCAGGAAAAGGCGGTCCATCAGCACGCTTTTTCCCATCGCGATGCCGAGTGGAATGCCTATCGCTACGGCAACGCCGGTTCCCACGAGAAAGGCGCGCGCCGTGACGCCGAAAGCGGAGAGAAACGAGGGCGTGGGGACGATCTCGACCATCTTGACCAGCACCGAGCTTAACGGCGGCAGCAGGATCGTCAGATCGAGCTGGCCGACGATCTCCCATAATACCGCCCAGATCAGGAGCGACGTCATCATCGGCAATTGCAGGCCAAAGAGTTTCATTTATCCCACCCTTGATCCGTCAATCGACATAGCTGCGCAGGGAAGACCAGATCCGTTCAACCGTATCGAGATAGACCGGATCGCGCCGTATGGCGTCCGGCGCGATATCCCGCCTGATATGCGGTTCGATGATCTCGGAAACGCGGCTCGGCCGGGCCAGAAGCAGCGCGATCCGATCCGACACGTATACCGCCTCCTCGATCGAGTGGGTGACGAAGATGAAGGTCTTCTTCTCCACCTCGATAAGCTGCAGCAGATCCTCCTGGAATTTCCGTCGCGTTTGCTCGTCGACCGCCGAAAAGGGTTCATCCATGAGCAGAACATCGGCGTTTACCGCCAGTGCGCGCGCCAGTCCGACGCGCTGTCGCATGCCGCCGGACAATTCGTGCGGATATCGCTTTTCAAAGCCGGTCAGGCCAACCTCGGCGATGTATTTTCGCGCGATGTCTTCGCGCTCGGACCTGGCGACATGGCGCAGTTCCAGACCGAAGGCGACATTCCTGAGCACGGATGCCCAAGGCATCAGCGCGAAATCCTGAAAGACGAAGGCTCGGTCGGGTCCAGGGCCCGTTACCGGTTTGCCGTTGACTTCGACCTCGCCCGAGGTCGGCTCCAATAGCCCGGCGATGATCTTGAGCAGCGTCGTTTTTCCGCAGCCTGACGGACCGAGCAGCGACGTTAGCTGTCCTTTCGGGAAGTCGAGCGACATGCCGCTCAAGGCCTCGATCCCGCCGCCGTAGATTTTCGAGACGCCCTTCACCGACACGGCAGGCGTTTCTGCAGCATTGATCTTTGCAGGCTTGCTCGTCGAGGCAATCGCGGTCATTGCACAACTCTCTTGTCCGGTCGAAACAGGGCGAATTCGACCTTTTCGAGGAGGTCGAGAAACGCAACGGCAATCACAATCACCGAGAAAATCGCCGCATACATCTTGGCGTAATCCGCAATCGACTGGTTGTAGGTGATGAGATCGCCGACCCCGGTCGGCGTGATCAGCAATTCAGCCAGGATAGCGCCGATGAACCCGGCGGATGCTCCCAGTCTGAGGCCTGCGAAAATGATCGGTGACGCCGAAGGCAGAATGATCTTGAAGATCACGTCCCGCCGGCTTCCAAGGAAGGAATGCCCCATCTCCTTCAGGGAATGCGGCGTATAGGAGACGGCATTCGTTGCATTCAACACGATAACCGGCATGGCCATGATGCAGACGACCATGACTTTCGCTGTCAGCCCGATGCCGTAGGCCAGCACGAGAAGCGGGATCAAGGCGGCAAGCGGCGCGGACTGGGCGACGATAAAGATCGGCGCTCCGAACCACTCCGTCTTGCGGCTGAGCCCCATGGCAACGCCAAGGCCTACGCCCAGCACGCCTGATATGATGAGGCCGAGAAAGAGCGGTTTGAGGGTCTCGGGATAGGCTCGCAGCAAGGACCCGTCCGCAAGCATTTCCCATAGCGCGGACATGGTTTGCAGAAAGGTCGGAAAGGCGGGGCTGATCGGAATTCGGCCAACGATTTCCCAGGCGCTGAAGACGATGATGAAGGACAGATATTTCAGCGCCCGCGCACTCGTGAGAGCGTTTATCATTTGCCGCCGATCCGGTTCAGGAAAAACAAGTGAGGGGCGCGAAGCCCGGCCTGCAGGCCTCGGCGCCCCTTTTCATAGAAACCGCTTTAGCTGCCCAGTTTCGCCTTGGCAGCGTCAAGCGGGCCAAGGTCCCAGAAATCCTCGACCTTGAAACTGTCGATCGCGCCGGTGAGCTGGCCAGCTTCCGAATAGAACTCGAAATCGGCGAGCGCTGCGGCTTCGCCGCCGCCGTTACGGTCATAAAGGCCGCCGCTGACCGCCTCTTCGTAATAGGCGTCGATGCCTGACAAAAGCTCCGGTGGCAGGTCCGACAAAAGGCCGTATTTCTCCCGCTCCTTGCTGATGATGGTCGGATCGGCCGTCATGTCGCGCCAGGTGCCGAGCAGGGATTCAACAAGGATCGCGACCGTTTCCGCGTTGGCGTCCATCCAGTCCTTGTTGGCGAAGAGAACTTCATCGCTCGCCAGAACGTCGAACATCGGCAGTACGGCGAATTTGTCGCCCGCTTTTTCCATCAGGATGTTCTTGTTGGAAAGATCGACGATGGAAGCGGCCACCTGCCCTTTCATCATGGCGATGATGCGGTTCTCAGAACCTGGAACATAGGAGCGGTCGCCGAATTTGATGCCTTCGCGCTTCTCGATGATATTGGCGATGGCGTCGGTGCCGCCGCCGCGCGAGTGCAGGGTGATCGGCTCGCCGTTCATATCCGCCCAGCTGGTATAGCGCTTTTCAACCACTGGATAGAAAACAAGCTTCGACAATTGGAAGAAGTTACGGATCGGCGCCTTGGCTTTCTGGATCACCGAATAGGGCGTGCCGATACCGACGTCCATCTGCCCGCTGATGATCGTCTGGATCGCCAGTTCTTCCTTGGCGAATGTGGTCAGTTCGTATTCGACGCCGCGCTCCTTGGCCCGTTCGAGCGCAACCAGAAAGGCCAGCGTCTCGACGGACGCGACATCGCCCAGGGCAACGCGCACCTTTTCCGCCGCCGCTGCCGGCGAGACAAGGGAGAGTGCCATCGCGCAAATCGCGATAGCAGAAGCGAATGCTTTCAGTGCTCTTGTCATCGTTGGTTTCCTCCCGGACTGTGGTTTCGGATTGAGGTTTCAGATTGCGAAACCAAATTCCGCCCAATGTCGTTTTTTGTTCTTGGCGAGTATTGGTAATCCAATTTCCGGGATATCTCAATTGAATTTCCTAGAGGAAGATTAAATCTTACGTTGCGGCCAATAGTAAAATTGGTTAAACCAATTGCATATTTTACTCGGATCAATCGAAAGAACCGGCCGGGATGAATGCAAAAAGCGGTGCCCTGGTGCAATTGCGCGCGTTTCTGGCGCAGGGCGAGTTCCAGGCGAACGACCGCTTGCCTGCGGAGCGCGCTCTTTGTCAGGAATTGGGCGTGAGCCGGGCGGAGTTGCGCAAGGCATTCGCCCTGCTTGAGGCGGAAGGTGCGATCTGGCGGCATGTGGGTCGTGGTACATTCGTCGGCGACGGGGCGGCCGACCCTGTCATTCAATCGGTCAACGATATCGCCAAGCGCACGCCGCCGCGCGAGGTCATGCAGGCGCGCCGGCTGATCGAGCCGATGATGGCTCGCGAAGCCGCGCTCCATGCCTCAAGCGAGCAGATGGATCAATTGCGCTCGATCTGCAGGAAGGCACGTCAGGCCCAGACCTGGCGTGAATACGAGGCGCTGGACAATCAGTTCCACAGGCTGATTGCCGATGCGACGCAAAATAGGCCGCTACTGGCGATCTTCGATCATCTCAACGCCCTGCGGCGCACGGTTGCCTGGGGGCGGCTCAGGCGCGAATATGAAGTACCGCCGAGCGACCATCACAGTTTTGCGGAACATGAAGCAATTCTGAGTGCCATCATCGATCGCAACGGAAGCGTGGCGCAGGAAAAAATGCAGCAACACCTTTCTTCTGTTTCGAGGCACCTGTTCGAAGAGTAACGTCTCACCATGTTTCGATTGTTCGCAAGCCGGGAGGCGAAAATCCGCTCAAGGGCCGCATCGGCTGCGATCTGGCTTCTGCTTGTCCCCGGGGTCATGGCGGCATCGGCGGAGACGGATACGGATCTGCTGCCGGGTATCATCGGCAGCGACGACAGACAACCTGTCGGCGACGACGACTCGTCGCGCTGGTCCGGGATCGGGCAGGTCAATATTGGCGGTTACAGGACACGATCGACCTGCACTGGCACACTGATCGGGACAAAAGTGGTCCTTACTGCGGCCCATTGCGTCACCGATCCGGCCAAGGGGCAACCTTTTAGGGTCGAGCGCATTCATTTTCTCGCCGGCGTGCGCCCCGGAAATACCTATGTGGGGCATTCGGTTGCCAAATGCGTGAAGCTTCCGTCGGATTATCAATATATTGGACCGAAAAAGCATCTCCCCGACGCACCGTTCCAGCCGATGCCGCTGGAACATTTCAATCTCGATCTGGCCGTGATCGTGCTTGAGGACGCCATCCCCGGCGCCGCGATTTTGGAGATCGATCCAGATAGCGCGATGTCGAAAGGGCGCACTGTTTCACATGCGGCCTATCCCGGCGACAGACGGTTTCAGCTGATGATCGACCGCAGTTGCATGGTGATTGACCGGCGGGGAACGCTATTGGCAACCAGCTGCGACAGCCACCCGGGAAGCTCGGGCGGGCCGATATTGATCGAAGAAGACGGGCGTTTGAAAGTCACCGGCGTCCTGGTCGGCATTCTGGCCAAAACCGCGACCTTGGCGGTTCCCCTCGATGCGTGGGCGAATTTACCGCTTGATGCCGAATGCCCGTAACGGCAGTTATTCCTCGACCACCGACCAGGTGTCGTCCGGATCGAACCGCTCGATATATTTGACGATTTGCTCGGTGGCCTCGCCGAGGTCGGTTTGATAAACGACGCCATGCTGGCTGACCATGAAGGTCTGAACGCCGGTTTCCGCGTAATTCACCGGCCAGGCAATGAGCGCGAAACCGGCGATCATATTGCCGTTGATGACATAGTCGTGGGCTCCGCCGGCGACCCGGTCGCCCTGGCCCTTCAGGATGCGATAGCGATAGCCGAAGTAGCCTTCTCCAGCCTTTGCCTTGTCGAGGGCGGCCTGCTGAATCATTTCGCCGGCCGGGCTTCCTTCACCTTCCCAGAAAAGTCCGTCGTTCTGACCTTCGCTGCTGATCAGGGCCTGGGCGAATTCGAGCACCCCGTCATCGTCACGATCTGCCGAACCGTATTCGTTTTGCGCGTCGACATAGGCGCGCATGGTCTCGATCGTCTCGAGTTCATTTTCCCCGACCCGGCGATTGATGATTTCTTCGAAGCCTGCAAATGTGTCGAAGGCCCATTTGCCGTCCTCGAATTTCTTTATCGGGAACGGAAGCGGCCAGAGTTTGTCTCCGATTTCCACGATCTGCTGGCCGTCAAGTTCTTCGACTATAATCAATTTGGCAGCGCCTTCCCGGATCTGATTGTAGCTTTCCATTGTGTCCGGATCGGCTTTGACCCTGTCGGCATCGAGACCGAGAAGCTTTGCCACGGCATCGACATCATTGGCAGCAAGGGCGGCCTTGAAAGCATCGGCCGCCGCACTTACGCTATCGAATGCCGGCGGTTCTTCTGCCCCTACGAATGAAGCAATGCTTTCTTTCTGGGCCAGAGAAGGTGCGGGAATGATTGCCAGCGTCCCCGCGAGCAGCGCGGCGCCGAGGATCGAGCCAAGAAATTTACCGTGACAGGTCGTGGTCATTGTCTTTGTCCTCTGTCCTGAACCCGCCTATGTGCATATTCCGGCAGAATATACGTAAGAGGTTGATTTCAGGTCGATTTCCTGCTGCCTGGATAATTGCATCCAATCGAATTTTGCCTTAGCGCCGCCGACCGCCACCGCCGCCGCCACCACGACCGCCGCCGCCGCCCTTGAATTGCTTGCCGCCGCCCCGCTGGCCACCGCCCATGCTTTTACCGCCGCGTTTCGACGAGACTTTTTGCTTCTTGCCATGGCTGACGTTGCCAAGCCCGGACGCTTTCTTGGGACGGTTGTCGACCTTCGCGGCAGGTTTCTTCTTGCCGGCGGGCCGCGTTTTGGCGGATGCCTTTTTCGCTTGCGGCCGGGTTCCTGCGGGCTTTTGAGCAGCGGCCGGTCTGTTGGCGGCAGCCGGCCTTGTAGCGGCATTTGCACGGGGCTGCTTTTGCAGACCTTCGAGCGTGCTTTTGCGCACGTCGCGCGTTCCTGCTCCCCCTGCCGGTCGCGTCGCCGGGCGATCTTTCCTCAAGTTAGCGGATTTGTCGCGGAGGTTATTGTTTCTGTCTGTCTTCAGGTTGTTCTTGATATTTGTCCTGTCGAGATTGTTGATCTGATTTCGATCAAGATTGATCTTGCTGCGATCGACGTTCTTCCAATCGACATCGTTGATATTGACCCTACCGTTGAAATTGTTGTTGAAGCAATTATTGCAACCGACATTGACGTCTCCGCCGTTCCATCGCCCGCCATAGACACCCCAATCGTCCCAATCGACGGAGGCCGCCCAAATCGCGCCCGTGACGGTTGCGGCAAAGAATGTTGCCGTCGGCCAGAAATAGTTAGGATAGGGTTCCGGATAGTAGCTGATGGGAGCAGGAACGTAATTTGGCTCATACAGCATTTCCGGAGCGTATTGTGGAATATAGACCGTTTCCTTGTTGGTGGACTGGATGACGACATTCTCGCCTTCCTCGCTCACCGTCATTTTGTCGTCGGTCTGAATGATGCCTTTGGCGACCGCTTCTTCGCGCAACTGCTGAATGGCGACCAAAACGTCCTTCTGCTGATATGTCAGCGCATCCGCAAGCGACTGAGTCCAGTCGAGATCCTCACTCATCATCTTGACGATCTCGGGGTAGTTGAGCAGCGAGATCACGCTGCCGTCCCAGGAATCTTTCGGCTCAAGCGTATTGTCCTTTGCGTAATCGTCCAGATATCTGGCGGCCTCGACGATCTGCAGAGGAAACAGCGACGCGCCCGAGATTACGGCAACCAGTTCGTCAGGATAAAGGGCGATACGGGCGACGAGAACCTCAAGCTCTTCATCGGTGAGCGGTTGTTCGTCTTGCGGGGCGGCTGCCTGATCCGTCGCCGCGGTCTGGGTCTGTGCGAACGCAGAGACTGCCCCGATAAACGCCAGTTGCGCGCCAAGGCAGACCGTGGCTACGTTCCGCCAAAATGAGGATAAAGTCATCAGCGTCGCTCCCTGAGCCTTGTTTTTGTATCTAGTAAATAATCCTATACTTCGCCGTCATCTTTTAATTGTTTTTCGAAAAAATTACCATGTATTAATTCATTTAATACAAGAGCAAAAGCGAATAAGTTCTATCATTTCCAAAATAATGAATATTTATGTTTGTTAGTCTATATATTTTAACAATTTACTCAATTAATATTCTTACAGAAGCGTATTTCCTTTAGTTTAATATGAAGATTTATTGATAGCAATGTTATTTATTCAAAAATTTCTCTACGGCAAGAGGGTGCGGAAAATAAAATCAATGTTCACTATGTCTTCCGGATCGAGTTGTGGGATAGCCAAAGATAGGCACATGGACCGGGTGTTTTCCGGTTGCCGTCCTCCTCGTTGCCCAGAGATATCTACCTATGGGCGCAAGATGTGGCTGATAGAGCACAGGGTCGTGAATACGTAAATGCTTGAATGATTTTTGCTTAAAGATTTCTTCCGCTGCGGTAGTTTAATGGAAATATCGCAAATGGAATCACGGTTGTCCTCTCTCTCGTTTGGGTCCTCGCAGGTATTAGGCGTGATCGTCGAGATAAACGGGGGCGTTGAAAGTTCGGGATGACAATGTCTCGGCATCTCAATGTTTTCAGGTTGAGGTTGCCCTGAGTTCCGCACTACCCAAAGCGAAGTTGGAGTTGGCGAATATGTTGCAAGGACGGTCAATCGGAGTTTGGTCCTGTCAGTCGATCTGCGCAGCTATAGTCGCAACGATTGGTTTGACTGCGCCTGCTGCTGCAGCGGATTTGCCCGTCGAACCGGCGCCTTTGCCTTTCAATGAAGAGCCTGCTGCGAAGGATTGGGAGTTCATTCTTGGCGCATATGGTTTCCTTCCCTGGATCAGCGGCGATACGCAAGTCGGAAATGTCACCAGCAGCTTCGACATCACGGCCTCCGACGTTTTGAACAATCTGAAGTTTGCCGTCATGGCCGATGGCGAGGCCATCTATAAGGATCGCTATTCGGCCGCCGTCGATATTTTCTATTCCAACCTGGGCACATCCGAAGATTTTCGGGGTTCCAGAAAAGTGGGCATTACGCTCAAGCAGACAGTGCTTGAGGGCCGGCTGGGCTATAAAGTCCTTGGCGACCGGCTGACATGGCTCGAGGTCTATGCCGGTGCGCGATACTGGGATATTGAAACGACGCTAAGCCTGAACGGCCCGATCATCGGCTCCGTGTCGGGAACCGCCGGCGACCGGTGGGTCGATCCGATTATCGGGTTGCGCGGCAGATATGCGTTGAACGCAAACTGGGCCTTGATCGGTCGCGGCGATATCGGCGGTTTTGGCGTCGGTTCTGATTTCAGCTGGAATGTACAAGGCGGCGTGCAATACGCATTCGACAACGGCTGGGCGATCGATCTTCAATACAAGGCTTTGGCGGTCGACTTCGATAACAATGATCCGGGCACGCAAAGATTTGCTATCGATGTTGTCGAGCAAGGCCCGCTTGCCCGCGTTTCCTATCGCTTTTGACAACGCACGGTCGATCGGCGGAGGGGCTGCGAAGGGTGCGGGTTGGACGTCTCCAACCCTGAATGTTTAAAGTAAAAGGCGAATTTGACTTCTCTTGATTCTGTTTTAGTCTATCGAAAAATTCCAGAGTTTTGCAATCTTCCAAACAGATTGACGTTTTGTAGGGACATATGATATCGCCTCCGACAATATATTAATAGGTACGGTCGCATGTATCATGTGATATAGTTCATTTATACTTTGAAATTACGCAGATATATTCTGATACACTTATGGCTTGCGCCATTTTTTATACAAAGTGGCCAATCAAGTTGCCGCTTCCGCACGTGTCTGGCGCGATCAAATTTTTGAAGGTCGCGATACTTGACCAAAGGGAACTTCTACCTATTCTTTTTCATTGGCCATTTTCTTTGATGCTGTCACGTAATACGAAAATAAAAGAACATGCTGCGCGATAAATTGGATGAATCTCGAAATAAATCGTCAAGATCGAGAGGCGGAGTCTTGCCGGCGTGGTCGCGAAAAAATAGCGCTGAGAAGGCTCGTAGCGATATTCGGCGTCATTTTCGGGCTCGAATGAACTGCACACTCGAACGGTGAGAAACTGTCTCGCAATGCTCTCTTCTACGACATGAGGGGCAGCGTCGAACTGCCCAACGATGTTTCCGCTTCCAAGGGGAGCGGGTCCAAGCTTCGCCAATCTGGCGCGCCAGCGGGGCGATGATGTTCCCGATGTCAGCGGGAGCAATGCCAAGAACACAATGGGGAGACAGGAGGAGTTGTTATGCATTTTATATCGAAATTGCTCGCAACCGGTGGTGTGCTGGTGGCGATAGCCGGGGCGGCCCATGCCCAAGAGCAGGCGAAGCCCAATATCCTTGTGATCTGGGGTGACGATATCGGAACCTGGAACATCAGCTTCAACAATCGCGGCATGATGGGCTACCAGACGCCAAACATCGACCGTATCGCCAAAGAAGGTGTGTCCTTCACCGACTACTATGCCCAGCAAAGCTGCACGGCTGGCAGAGCAGCGTTCATCGGTGGCAACGTTCCGGTTCGCACCGGCATGACCAAGGTCGGTTTGCCGGGCGCTGCAGAGGGATGGCAGGCGAGCGATGTCACCATGGCGACGGTCATGAAAAGCCTGGGCTACGCTACTGGTCAGTTCGGCAAGAACCACCAGGGCGACCGCGACGAGCATCTACCGACCATGCACGGTTTTGACGAATTCATGGGCAATCTTTATCACCTGAATGCCGAGGAAGAGCCGGAAAATCGCGACTATCCGGGCGATATGGTGCTTGCCAACGGCAAGACGTTCGGTGAGCAATTCGGGCCCCGCGGCGTCCTTCACACCTGGGCCAACGGGGACGGCACGCAGCGTATCGAAGATACCGGGCCGCTGACGAAAAAGCGGATGGAAACGGTGGATGAAGAAACGCTTGCCGCCGCCAAGGATTTCATCAAGCGCCAGCATGACGAGGGCAAGCCCTTCTTCGTCTGGTGGAATGCGACGCGCATGCACTTCCGCACCCATGTGAAGGATGAGCACACGGGCCTCGCCGGTCCCGATGGCGACGAGTATCAGGACGGCATGGTCGAGCACGACATGATGGTAGGCGAATTGCTGCAGCAGATCGACGATCTCGGCATCGCCGACAACACCGTCGTGATGTATTCGACCGACAACGGTCCCCACTACAACACATGGCCGGACGCCGGCACGACGCCGTTCCGTAGCGAGAAGAACTCGAACTGGGAGGGCGCCTACCGGGTTCCTGCATTCGTGCGCTGGCCCAATCGTTTCCCGGCCGGCAAGACGCTGAACGGTATCGTCGCGCATGAGGACTGGCTGCCGACCTTCGCCGCAATCGGCGGCAATCCGGAAATCAAGCAGCAGCTGAGTGAAGGGGTGGAGTTGAACGGGCGTAATTTCCGCAATTATATCGACGGCTACAATCAGCTTGGCTATCTGGAAGGCGACGTCGATGCATCGCCGCGCCACGAATTCTGGTACGTCAATGACGACGGCCAGGTCGTTGCGGCCCGTTACGATGCATGGAAAGCCGTGTTCCTAGAAAATCGCGGCCAGGCCTTCGGCGTCTGGCGCGAGCCCTTTACCGAGCTTCGGGTACCGCTGCTCTTCAACCTGCGGCGCGACCCGTTTGAGCGGGCTCAGCATAACGCCACTATCTACAACGACTGGTTCCTCGACCGGGTCTTCGTGCTTGCGCCGCTTCAGGTTCTGGCCGGGCAGTTCCTGACAACCATGAAGGACTATCCGCCGAGCCAGTCGCCGGGCTCCTTCAACCTGACCAAAATCGAGGCACAGATCAAAGCGAGCATGGGTGGCCGTTGACCCTTATTCCGCGGCCCCGGTTGGGGTCGCGGGCCCTTCGGCCAATCGCGGCCGGAATTCCGGCCAAGGCCGCGCCACGTCTGGATTCTTTACTGGCGGAATGAGAGACTGCCGCTCGAAAGCCGCTATTTCTTGCCGGATACGCGGTCCCAGAATTCGCCGCGATCGTTCGTGCGGGGAAAGGGATCGGCAGGTACGGGCGTGCCGAGGAATTCGCAAAGCGGACCCCAACCTTCCTTGACCTGATAAACCAGAAGCTGCTGCGGAGGGATCGTTGCCTTGACAGCCTCGTTGTGAGCGGTGAAGGCTTGGATCAGCCCCGCCCGGTCGAGACCGGCTGGAAATCCGGTCTTGCTGATCACCCCGGTGCCCATGTCAAGCCAGGCCTGCATTTCCTTCGGAGCCTGATCCCTTCCGGCGATGAGCTTGTAAATTGTTTCCGAAAAGCTGTCCGCCCAACTTTCCGGGCTTCTCAACGTGAGAACGAATTTGGCAGAAGGGTAGGCGGCGTAGAGCTCCTTGTGGAAGCCTGCGGTTGGCCAGTCGACGGCGCTTCTATAGCCTTCGTAGATTGCGCTCCAATCCGGATGCCCTTTCACCGCCGCTGCCCAAAGCGGCACTTGCACAGGAAGGTTGAACAATACCTCTTCCATGTGGTGGCAAGGCCCGAACCCAAGTTGATTGATTGCAAGCTTGAGCGAATAGGTTCCCGTCCGGCCTACCCCCGTTCCAATAACATTCAATGTCATGATTGCGCCTTATCAGGTTTGAGTGGATGCAGGTATCGATTTCAAAAAGAAGGCTCAAGTCGCAGGTTGGCTTAACGTATAGTCAAATAGATTTTTTCGAGTTCCTCTCATTTCCGAAGGCGTTGGGTCAATTGACTTCGGTATCTTTTCATACGCCTTGATGCGGAATGACATCGACCATTTGTTTGCTAGTTTGTCCGCCGGAGGTTCGCAAAACACCTTTGACCGGTGCGACATCGGAATAATCCCGCCCGCGAGCCACGACAATGTGGTCAAGTCCTACTTGAACGGCATTGGTCGGATCATATTCGATCCAGCCGATCTCGTTTCCGCACCAGGCTCGCACCCAGGCATGCATGGCGTCCGCCCCCTCAAGCCGTGCCTCGCCCTGCGGGGGGATGGTGCGCAGGAACCCGCTGACATATCCGGCCGGAATTCCGAACGTTCTCAGGCAACTGATCATGATATGACTGAAATCCTGACAAACCCCGTGACGACGCTCGAAGGCTTCTGCAGGCAAAGTGTCCACTGTCGTGGCATCGGCGTCGAAGCGCATATCGTTGTGGAGGGCCAAACCGATTGCCTCGATGGCGCCGATTGATGTCATGTCTGACGTCACGATAGCCCGCGTGTAGTCGGAAAACACCGGCAGGAGGTCAATTCTGGGCGAGTTGCCAAGAAAATGCACTGGAGATGAAGGGGCCACCGACCTGATCGCGCCGATCTCGTTGGCCAGATACATCCAGCCGGGGAGAGATGTCGAAGCTGGGGAAACCCATGGTTCGTTCCACCCGCGCCTGGATCGAAAAGGTGATGTTCCGATATTCCGTGCGATAGGCCACGTCTGTCATCATGTTTTGAAAGAAGTCGGTTTTTTCGATCCGCTCGTCCGGAGTGGGAGAGATATTGAGACGTCCGGCGATCAAGCGCTGCTCGCCCGGCAAATCGGCCGGCAAAAGCCGAAGACAATGCCGCCCCGCAGCCGCGAGGTTTGTGTATTCATAGGCAATCTTCAGACCGATATCGTAAAGCAATGTGCCGGATCCTTAGCTGACATAGGCGGCTGCGAGACCCTCGGAGAGGCCGTTGATACTCCGCGTCAATTCCATAAGCGCTTGTGTCGTCAAGGTTTCGGGCGTTGCCACGGCAAGCGAGGTGTGGGTCTTGATCATATCGCGCGAAAGCTGCGACAACTGTCCGTGGACGTGCGCACCGGGCAGAACATCCATGTGACACTTCATTTCCGTCAGCTGGTAGAGAATTGAGCGCGGATTTTGCGCATCCAGCGCCAGCAGGTCCACGACAGTCACATGATTGGTGGCGACGGCATAGCGCTGGCGCATCGACATCGCGCTGTCGGCAACTTCCAAAGCGAGATCCAGAGATCCAGGAGGGGCATTTGGGTCGGCAAGGAGGCAAGAACCGACGTTATTGCCATCACCCGTTCCAGCGACCGGCCGATGCAGAGAAACCGCCAACCGGTAAACCGGTACATGTTTTCATGAACGAGCCCGGAAAAGCCGTTGATCTTGCGCAGCAAAACGCCCATCGCCCGTGCGGTGTCATCGCCCTCGGACAGCTTTTCTCCCGGCCTTCGCGCTGTTCGGGCAAGATAGTTCGAAGCCATCCAGCCGTCGACGGAGAACCGGTCGCGGACCTTGCTGGCGCTTTTGACCGCAGCATCCAGGGTCTGCAGCAAGCCTTCGGGGATGCAATCGCTTACACCGATCCCGACCCATTCGAGATGGTCCGAATCGCCAGAGCCAGCGGAGTGTCCGGGTCGGCGGTTTCCGCCAGCCGTGCGTGATAGGCTCTCAGGATCCGGATGTAGCCTTCCGCTCGCTCGACATATCGGCCCAGCCACAAAAGATTGTCGGCGGCCCGGCTCGGCAAAATGCCCGGTTGGCTCCTGAGATAAGTTTCCTTCTCGTCATCGAGCATCGTCTCATCGGTCACGGGAGACTTGCCGATAACCCAGACGTCTGCAGCAGACCCGCCGGATTGCATCGCGATTGCTGTTGGATCTTGCGACCGGCCGATCCGCGCAAAGCCTCCGCTCATGACCTCCCAGCCACCCGGCGTGCGCGCAAGAAACACTCTCAGTGTCATAGGCCGGGGCACCAATGCACCATCCACAAAGGCCGGCGTCGTGGAAAGGGTGATCGCTTCCTGACCGACGAGTGAAGCTCCTTCGCTTTCGATCCACTCGGCGAGCGATGCCTTGCTTTGATCGCGAAAGGCGCCGCCGATTACCGTAGTTTCCGCCGCATCGAAGGGAAGAGCCCGTCGACAATGCACTGCCGATGATCATTTTGTCGGCGTTTTTCGAGACGTAGCTTCGCGCCGTAGCCTGACCGCACCACCAGGTCGCGATATTCGGCAATGCAAGCGGCGCGCCGAGCAAAGCCTCGCTGATGCGGGGCAGAAATGCAAGCAGAGCCCGGGTTTCCAGTATCCCCGCTCCCAGAGCATTGACCATCGTCACATGCCCCTGGCGCACGGCCTCCGTCATGCCTGGGGTTCCCAGCCGCGATCCTTCCATCAGCTCCAAGGGATCGGTCCATGCAGCGTCGAGACGCCGCCACAACACGCTGACAGGGCTCAGACCGGCGACGGTCCGCACCATCAGCGCGCCGTCTTCCACCGTCAGATCCTCGCCTTCCAAAAGCATGAAGCCCAGGTAGCGCGCGATATAGGCATGCTCGAAATAGGTGTCATTGAGCGGGCCAGGCGTCAGGATGCCGACGCGGCTGCCCGGATTGTCGCGCATATTGAGCAAGGCATCGCGAAACTTGCGGAAAAAGCTCGCCTGACGATGCACATTGGCTTTCGCGAAGAATTCGCTGAAGACCCGTCTTGTGGCGACGCGGTTTTCCAGCGCAAACCCGGCGCCTGAGGGCGCCTGTGTCCGATCTCCGAGCACCCACCAGTTCCCGTCCGGACCCCGGCCGATTTCAAACGCAACAAAATGCAGAAAGTAATCGGATCGCGGCGGAACGCCGACAAGCGGGCGCAACCATTCGGGGCTCCGGCCGATCAAGGTGGCGGGAAGATAACCGTCGGCAATCAGTTGATTGGGGCCATAAAGATCCGCAACGACTTTTTCCAGGAGGTCGGCGCGTTGCACCAATCCCTCGGCGATGCCCTTCCATTCGTCCTCATCGACGATCACGGGAATATGGCTCAAAGGCCAATCCCGCTCGCTCGCGTCCGGCTCGCCATATTGGCGAAAAAAAACTCCGGTATCGCGCAGATATTGATCTCCATGCGCAAACCGGTTGGTAATGTCGTCGGCAGACATCGCGGCAAAATGCCGAATGAACTTTTCCCACACCGGACGAATGGCGCCTGATGGGTCGAGAAGCTCGTCTGAGACACCCGCCGGCGGGCGGTAAGATTGAAGCAGTTCGATCAGCCCATCATCCTGCCGGGCCGAGTCCATCGTCATTGATCAGATCCCTGCGGGCCGCCTGAGGTCGAGTGTCATCGGAAACTCCGGATGCGGCAACTCGATTTTTGGTTCATAGAGCCCGGGAGAGTGCCCGTGCGGTTCAAATCGCGCAAGCCTTCGCGCCTCCGCTTCATTGCCATTGACCGGAAACGTTTCGTAGCTTCGCCCTCCGGGGTGGGCAACATG
>CAVOQM010000019.1:0-279340 GCA_963698365.1 uncultured Alphaproteobacteria bacterium | reverse complement strand
GGAATGCTGTTCAAGGGCAAGGACATGCTTGCTGCCGACGAACCTCCTGCGCAAGGTTCGCGGCAACGAGATCTCGATGATTTTCCAGGAGCCGATGACGTCGCTCAATCCGCTGCACACGGTCGAAGAGCAGGTCGGCGGAGATCTCTGCAGTCCACCGATGGGCGAGACTGCGGCGCGTGCGCGGCGTACTCGAGCTGCTCGATCGGTCGGCATGCGCGAGGCGGAAAAGCGGCTGGACGCCTATCCGCACGAGCTTTCCGGCGGTCAGCGCCAGCGCGTCATGATCGCCATGGCGCTCGCCAATGAGCCGGACCTGTTGATCGCGGACGAACCGACGACGCGCTCGATGTCACGATCCAGGCCCAGATCCTCACGCTGATCAAGGACTCTGCAGCCCGAGGTCGGCATGGCGATGCTCTTCATCACCCATGACCTCGGCATCGTGCGAAAGATCGCCGACCGGGTCTGCGTCATGACCGACGGCAAGATCGTCGAAAAGGGCCCGTCAAGCGGATATTCGATCATCCCGAGCACGAATATACCCAAAAGCTTCTGGCGGCGGAGCCGAAAGGCTCTCCCCCGACCACGGATCTTTCCAGGCCGATCGTCGTCGAGGCGGACGATGTGAAGGTCTGGTTTCCGGTCAAACGCGGCTTTTTCCGCCGCACGGTCGATCACATCAAGGCGGTGGACGGCGTCGACGTGGTGGTCCGCCAGGGCCAGACGCTTGGTATCGTCGGCGAAAGCGGCTCCGGCAAGACGACGCTTGGGCTGGCGCTGCTCAGGATGATTTCCTCCACCGGCCAGATTCGCTTTGCCGGCCAGGAGATCGAGAATTTCTCCTGGAAGGATATGCGCCCGCTTCGCCGCGACATGCAGATCGTCTTTCAGGATCCGTTCGGCTCGCTTTCGCCGCGCATGTCGGTTGCCGATATCGTCGGCGAGGGGCTGGCGGTGCATTTCCCCGGCATCACCGACGCTGAACGCGACAAGCGGGTGGCGGATGCGCTGGAGGAGGTCGGCCTCGATTCCTCAACCCGTTTCCGCTATCCGCATGAGTTTTCCGGCGGCCAGCGCCAGCGTATCTCGATTGCCCGCGCCATGGTGCTGGAACCGAAATTCGTCATGCTGGATGAGCCGACTTCCGCGCTCGATATGAGCGTCCAGGCGCAGGTGGTGGATCTCCTGCGCGACCTGCAGATCCGGCACGGCCTTGCCTATCTGTTCATCTCCCACGATCTCAAGGTCGTGCGGGCGCTCGCCAATGATGTCATCGTCATGCGGGCGGGCAAGGTGGTTGAGGCAGGATCGGCGGCTGAAATCTTCGACGATCCGAAGACCGACTATACCCGCGCGCTGATGGCGGCAGCCTTCCATCTGGAGACGGCGGGCGAGGGGATCGTCAGCGAGTAACACAGCACCCGTTGTCCAGCCTTGATCAGGGTCTGTCGGGGCTCCAAACCCTGATTCCCCACGGGTTACCGCTAAAACGCCGTGCGGGCCTTCAGCGCCTGGGTCAATGTGCCTTCGTCGAGATAGTCGAGTTCGCCGCCTACCGGCACGCCATGGGCAAGCCGGGTCACCTTGACCTCGAAACCCGCCAGCCGATCGGTGACGAAATGGGCTGTCGTCTGACCCTCGACGGTCGCGTTCATGGCGAGGATCACCTCGTTCACGCCGCCTTCCGCCACCCGGTCGACAAGCCCGTCGATGCCCAGATCGTCCGGCCCGACGCCATCGAGCGGCGACAATGTGCCGCCCAGTACGTGATAGCGGCAATTGAGGGCCGCCGCCCGTTCCAGCGCCCAGAGATCGGCGACATCCTCCACCACGACAATCGTAGAACCGTCGCGGCGCGGATCGCTGCAGATCGTGCAAGGGTCCTTGGTGTCGACCGTGCCGCAGACCGAGCAAAGCCCGACCTTCTCAACCGCCACGCCCATGGATTCGGCGAGCGGAATGAGAAGCTGATCCTTCTTGCTTGATCAGATGCAGCGCGGCGCGGCGCGCGGAGCGTGGTCCCAGCCCCGGCAATTTCGCCAGCAGTTGAATCAGCCGTTCGATTTCCGGTCCGGCGATGGTGCGGTTTGCCATTGTCGATTTCTATTAGATCACGATGATACTGGATCGAATTGATCCAGTATCATCGTGATCGATTAGCCACGGCATATGTCGGACGCCGGGATGCTGCGCGCAGAACCGGTGCCCACTTTTCCTCATCCCGCCCAGAACGGCCTTCATGCCGGCGGGAAGACCGAGGCCGCCCATCAGCTCCTGGGTCTTTTCCTGCATGGCGGCTTCCGCCTTGGCCTTGGCGTCGTTATGGGCGGCGAGGATCAGATCCTCCAGGATCTCGATTTCGTCTTCCTTGGCGAGCGAAGGATCGATCCTGAGCGATTTCATGTCGCCCTTGCCGGAAAGCGTCATGGTAACGAGACCGCCGCCGGACGTGCCGGTGACCTCGATCTGCGCCACTTCTTCCTGCAGCGAACCCATTTTTTCCTGAAGCTGCTTTGCCTGCTTCATCATTTTCAAAAAGTCCATCGAAGGTCTCCATTTGCCGAGAGCCGCCCTGAGGCGGTCGTCGATCAGTTCGTTCAGGTCCGGTGTTCAGCTCTCGTCGGAATCCTGTGCTTCGCCAAGCGCTTCGGCAAGCAGGGGATCGGCGGCGGGCATTTCGCCTTCCGGCGCATTCAGGCGGACGTCGACCACTTCCGCTCCGGGAAAGGCGGCAAGCAGGCTGGCGACGACCGGTTCCGCGCGTGCATCCAACGCATTTGCCGCTGGTTCGCCTCGCGCTCCTCGTGGAGCGTCGGGCGTCCCTGCGTGCGGCTGACGGCGACGATCCAGCGCGTGCCGGTCCAGTCGCTGAGCTTGCGCCCGAGCATTCCGGCAAGATCCTTGTCGGCGTCGGGCGTCGGCTGGAATTCGATGCGGCCCGGCTCGAAGTTGACGAGCCGCGATCTGCCGTTCGATGGAAACCTTAAGCGGAATATCGCGCTTTTCGACGGCAAGGGCGGCGCATTCGGCCAGATTGCGCGGGCCGGCAGCGGCGGCGCTTCGCCCACTCGCACCGGCTTTTGCGCCGGCGCGGGTCTTTCCCGGCTTCCGGGTCGCGCTGCACGGCCTGCAGGCGTGGACCGCCAGAGCTTGCGGCACCGGCAGAACCTGGCGCTTGCCGCACTGGTGTATTGGTCTCCATGGCGGGAAGAGTTGAGGCATCCGCCTGCGGCCTTGTCTCGCTTGCCGGGGCGGCTCGAAAGAGCGCTGGCCGCAGACGATCCGGGTGAAGATTGTCCTGCAGTCGAAGCCGGCCGGACCAGCGGCTGGCGTCGAGGCAATGGGTACGGCCCGGGCCAAGGCTGCCGTCGCGCAGCGCCGGCAGCGCCTCGTCCGGGTCGGCAGGTCGGCGGCGTAGGCAAGCCGGACCAGCACCATCTCGGCGGCGGCGATCGGTCGCGCCGCCTGCACCTCCTCGATGCCCTTGAGCAGCATCTGCCAGGCGCGCGACAGCGCGCGCACCGAGAGCTTCTCGGCGAAGTCGCGGCCGCGCGTCGCGCTCTTCCTCGGTCAGCGCAGGCGTCCTCGGCCGCCGTCGGCACGAGCTTCAGCCGGGTGACGAGATGGGTGAATTCGGCAAGATCGGTCGAGCACCGACGGCCGGGTCGGCGCCGACGTCGTACAGCGCACTTGCAAGTCGTGCCAGCGCGCCGGCGGCATCGCCCGCCATCAGCTCTTCGAAGAGGTCGATGACGCGCGCGCGGTCGGCGAGGCCGAGCATGGCGCGCACCTGCCTCGGCCGTCGACGGCGCCGGCGCCATGGGCGATCGCCTGATCGAGCAGCGACAGGCGTCGCGGACCGAGCCCTCGGCGGCGCGGGCGATCATGCGCCAGCGCCTCGTCGTCGATCGCGATGCCTTCCTTGCCGCGACGATGCGCTGATCAGGTCGACCAGCGGTCCGGCATCGATGCGGCGCAGGTCGAAGCGCTGGCAGCGCGACAGGACGGTGACCGGCACCTTGCGGATCTCGGTCGTGGCGAAGATGAACTTCACATGCTCGGGCGGCTCTTCGAGCGTCTTCAGCAGGCCGTTGAAGGCCTGCCGTCGAGAGCATGTGCACTTCGTCGATGATGTAGACCTTGTAGCGGGCCGATCGACCGGCGCGTAGCGCGACCGCCTCGATGATCTCGCGGATGTCGTCGATGCCGGTGTTGGAGGCGGCGTCCATCTCGATGACGTCGACATGGCGGCCTTCCATGATCGCCGCGCAATGCTCGCCGAGCTCGGTCAGGTCGATGGTCGGCTGGTCGATCTTGCCGGGCATCGAGTAATTGAGGGCCCGGGCGAGGATGCGGGCGGTGGTGGTCTTGCCGACGCCGCGAACGCCGGTCAGCATGTAGGCCTGGGCGATGCGGCCGGTGCGCGAAGGCGTTGGTGCAGGGTGCGGACCATCGGCTCCTGGCCGATCAGGTCGGCGAAGCTCGCGGGCCGGTATTTGCGCGCAAGGACCCGATAGGCGCGCTCGCGCGCGTCTGCCTGGCAGAGCTTCCGTGCGTCGCTGTGCCGTCCATGCTGCTCAGATCAGGCCGCTCCGGGGCCAACCTTCGCCAGCCGACTCGCGCCGTCAATGCCGCCGTCCACGCGAGAGGATGGGGGAAGGTGGGAGGCTGGCACGCGACCCGTGCCGAAACTCGTTAGGGCTGCTTCCTTCCGGACCTGACCCGGTTGGCGAGTGGCTCGTCCACCACCAACCTCCCGAGGGCCCTATATCAGAATAGTGAGGGGCTTTGGCAAGGGGGATCCGCAAGATTAACTCAACCGCCGCGGTTTCCCTCGTTTTCCGCCTCCCTTATGGCCCTTTGCCTACAGCTCGCGGCGGATGATTACTTCCGGTGGTCGTCATCGGCAATTCGTCGACGAATTCCACCTCGCGCGGGTATTCGCGGCAGGCGAGCCGCATCTTGACCCAGTTCTGAATGTCGCGGGCAAGCGTTTCGGAGGCTGCGCCCTTATCGGCCAGAACCACATAAGCCTTGACGATCTCCGTGCGCGCCGGGTCGGGCTTGCCGATTACGCCGGCCATTTTCACGGCTGGATGACCGATCAGGCGATCCTCGATTTCACCGGGCCCGATGCGATATCCGGCCGAAGTGATGACGTCGTCGTCGCGCCCGACGAAGCGGATCCAGCCGTCTTCGTCCAAAACGCCCGTATCGCCGGTCAAAAGCCAGTCGCCGGCGAATTTGGCCGTCGTTGCCGCATCATTGTTCCAGTAGCCGAGGAACGTCACTGGGTCGGGCCGCCGGACGGCGATATTGCCCAAAGTGCCCGCGGTCAGTTCCTCTCCCTCGCTTGATACGATCGCCAGCTTGTGGCCGGGCACGGGCCTGCCCATGATGCCGGGCCGGGCCTCCATCATCGCGCTGCTGGAGGAGACGATCATGTTGCATTCGGTCTGGCCGTAGAATTCGTTGATGGTGACGCCGAAGACGCGCCTGCCCCAGTCGAGGAGTTCGGCGCCGAGCGTTTCACCGCCGCTTGCCACCGAGCGCATGTCGAGCCGCCAGCGCTTTTGCGGGCTTTCGACCAGCCGCATCATTTTCAGCGCCGTAGGCGGGATGAAGGCATTGCGGATGCCGTGATCCTGAATGAGCTGGAACGCCGCCTCGCCGGTGAATTTCTCAAACCGCCTTGCGACGACCGGCACACCGTGATGCAGCGCCGGCATCAGCACGTCGAAAAGTCCGCCGATCCAGGCCCAGTCGGCCGGCGTCCAGATCTTGTCGCCCGCCTGAGGCAGGAAATCATGGCTCATCTCGACGCCTGGAAGGTGGCCGAGAAGCACGCGGTGGGCATGCAACGCGCCTTTCGGCTGCCCCGTGGTGCCCGAGGTATAGATGATCACGGCCGGATCGTCGGCGGCGGTATCGACGGGCGTGAACTCTTCCGATTGGCGGTTCATTTCGCCGTGCAGATCGCGGGTGCCGGCTTGTGCGCCATCGATAGTGAAGATATTCGCCAGTTCGGGCAGCTTTTCGCGGATTGCGGCCAGTTTTGCCGCGCCGTCGGCGTTGGTGATCACGGCCTTGGCGCCGGAATCGCTGAGCCTGTATTCCAGCGCTTCCTCGCCAAACAGCATGAAAAGCGGAATGGAGATCGCGCCGAGCTTATGGACGGCGATATGGCCGAAGGCTGTCTCCAGCGCCTGCGGCAGAAGGATGCCGACGCGGTCGCCGCGCGCAACGCCGCTTTTGCCAAGAAGGTTGGCGAGACGGTTCGACAAGCGCTTCAAATCGGCAAACGTATAGTCGCTTGCCCTACCGTCGGCCTCCACGAAAGTCAGGGCAAGACGCTCAGGTTCCCTGTTTGCCCATTTGTCGCAGACGTCCACGCCCATGTTGTAGCGGGCAGGCACATCCCAGGAAAACGTTTCGGCAAGCGCCTCATAGCTGCCGGTCTTCTTGAGCATCATATGCCTCCCGTTGGTCTTTCCTGTTTTGATGTTTTGGACGTTGCCGGCGAAAAAGTCACGGGTTCGCTTTTGCAAAGCGGCAGGCAGAGTATAGTCCCCTTTGTTCACGGAGTTTGCGGCCATGATTCCTTTCGATCTCAATGCGCGTCTTGCCGGCGACAGCCTTCATGTCGCCGATCTGCCGTTATGCGCCGTCCGCCTGATGAAGGACGCGAATTACCCCTGGCTTCTGCTTGTTCCCCGCAAGGCCGACCTGATCGAAATCATCGACCTCGACCGGGCGGACCGGGCTCAGCTGATAGAAGAAATCGCCCTGGCCAGCGAAGCGCTGCGCGCCACGACCGACTGCGAAAAACTCAATGTCGGGGCGCTGGGCAATCAGGTGTCGCAGCTACACGTCCACATTGTCGCCCGCAATCGCAACGACGCGGCCTGGCCCAACCCGGTTTGGGGGGCGGCGCATGCGGTGGCCTATGAGCCGCAGACCCGCGCCGATCTGATCGCCGCTCTTGCCGACCGATTGTCGGTCTGATCTGTTTGGCTGCCCCGGCTGCCATTAATGACACCTTTATCGAAAGACGGTTTATGCCTTTGGAAGTCCCTTCACTTGATGCCGAAGTTCCCTTCGCCTATGCCGGCAATCGGCTGGAGCGTCTGTCCGAGCACCGTGGCGATGCCGATTGGCTGGCGGGTCATATGGCCGCGCCACAGGCTCGTTTCGTCTTCTTTTCGGGCGAGAAGCCCATCATCGATATCTCGGGAGAATCGCTTTTCGTTTTGCTCGACCGCACGGTTGGCGAACGCTTCGGCTTCACGCCTTCTGAAACGGTGCTTCTGGGTTTCGATGAGGACCGCACGCCGGTCTTCGCCGCGCTTGTAAAAGCTGGCGAGGAGCAGATCGAAGCCTCGGGCGAGTTGAAGCTCATCGATATTCGCTCGCTTGCCATCCAGGGCGCGCTTTCGGCGCATGAACTTGGCATTCTTGCTCAGGCGCGGGCGCTTTCGCATTGGCATATGACCCATCGCTTCTGTTCGCGTTGCGGCCATGAAAGCGTAATGACGCAGGGCGGCTACCGGCGCGACTGCCCGAGCTGCGGTGGGCTGCATTTCCCCCGTACGGATCCGGTCGCCATCATGCTCGTCACGCATGGCGAACGCTGTCTGTTAGGCCGTCCGCCGCGTTTGGCCGAAGGCGTATATTCGACGCTCGCAGGCTTCATCGAACCGGGTGAAACGGTGGAGGACGCGGTTCGCAGGGAGGTCTTTGAGGAGGCGGGCGTCACAGTGGGCAAGGTCGATTATATGGCCAGCCAGCCCTGGCCTTTTCCCGCCTCCTTGATGATCGGCTGCCGCGGCGAAGCGCTTTCCACCGAAATCCATATGGATGAAACGGAGCTGGAAGCCTGCCGCTGGTTCCACCGCGACGAAGTCGTCCAGATGATGGCGGGCGCGCATCCGGATCGGATAATCGTGCCGCCGAAACTTTCCATCGCCCATTGGCTGATCAGGCAATGGGTGCTGGAGACTGGTGGCCGATGACATTCTGCCTCTACCTCACGCACCCTGAAGTTCTTGTCGATCCGCTGGTGCCTGTTGCTGAATGGGGGCTGTCGCCAAAGGGCAAGGCGCGGGCGCACGCCGGTTTGAAGCAGCCTTTCCTGCCCTTCGTGCGGCATATCGTTTCAAGCGGGGAGCGCAAGGCGCTGGAGACGGCGAGGATATTCGCCGCCCATCTCGGCCTGGAGATCCGGATCGATCCTGAAATGCATGAGAACGACCGCTCCGCCACCGGCTATCTGCCGCCGGAAGACTTCGAGAAGATGGCGAATTCCTTTTTTGCGTCGCCCGAGGAAAGCGTCGCAGGGTGGGAAACGGCGATTGCGGCGCAAGCGCGAATTGTTCGCCGGGTCGCCCTTGCGCTTGAGGAAATGGCGCAAAGCGACGTCGTTCTCTTCGTCGGTCACGGCGCTGTCGGCACTTTGCTGAAATGCCATGCAGGCGCCATGGCTATCGACCGCATCCACGATCAACCGGCGGGAGGCGGTTATTTCTTCCGCTTTCACAGCTCGCAGCTCGCCTCGCCACGGGCGGTCACCATGCCCTGGCACAGGATCGAGGATATCGAAGCCTGAGCTTGCCGGCCTTGCGTTTGCGGGATTGCCCGCCTACCTGTCCGGCTAGGTCACGATGCTCCAGCAATCTCCAACCGCAGGTTTTCGCAAAACGATGATTTCCGCCGCATTCCGCGCCATGTCGCAGGTCTTCGAGCCCCCGTTTCGGGCGATATTCTGGAAGTCTCTCGGCTTTACGCTCGGGGTTTTGCTTCTGATCTGGATCCTGCTGAACGGCGTGGTCTCAACCTTTCTGGTGCTGCCTTATCCCTGGCTTGAAACAGCGCTTTCGATCCTCACCGGCATTGGCGCGCTTATCGGTCTCGGCTTTCTCATCGCGCCGATAACGGCGTTGTTCGCGGCGTTTTTCCAGGACGATATCGCGGCGATCGTGGAAGAACGGGACTACCCCTCAGAAGGCATCGGCAGGGCGATGCCTCTGGCGCAGTCGCTCGCGCTCACAGTGAAATTCACGGGCATCGTCATTTTAGGAAATATCTTCGCGCTGATGCTTCTGCTGGTGCCGGGCATCAACCTCGTCGCCTTCTTTCTGGTGAATGGCTACCTGCTCGGGCGGGAGTTCTTCGAATTCGCCGCCATGCGCTTCATGACGCCGGCGGAAGCAAGGGCGCTTCGCAAGGCGCGCGGAGGCACGGTCTTTGTCGCTGGCCTTGTCATCGCGGGCGTATTGGCCGTGCCGATCCTCAATCTGGTCACGCCGATCTTCGCCACCATCTTCATGGTGCATCTGTTTAAGCAAACGGCTCGCGCTCGCAGGACGTAGAATTGGCCACCAAACGCAAGCCGTTCGTTTTATGAATCAGGTGTCATCGGCAGCCAGCGCCCCACCCGGCTTGAAGAGATAACCTGCGATAGCGGCGCCTATCATCGGTGCAATGATGAACAGCCAAAGCTGCCCAAGAGCGGCGAGATTGCTACCTGCACCGACCAAGGCCGGACCGATCGAACGCGCCGGGTTTACCGATACGCCCGTTACATTGATGCCAACGATGTGGATGACGACCAGCGTCAGCCCGATGGCAAGCCCGGCCAGGTTTGAGGGCGCTTCAGGCTGTGTTACGCCCAGGATACAGACCAGAAACAGAAAAGTTGCGACAACCTCGAATATGAAGGCGGCAACCATATTGTATTCGCCGAGATAGCCCGCGCCCCAACCGTTTTGGCCGAGCCCACCGCCCCAGCCTGAAGCTTTGCCGCTAAGAATGAGAGAGAGGACGATTGCGCCTGCGATGGCGCCAAGCACCTGGGCTATGACGTAGGTGATAAAATCCTTTTTCGACATCCGCCCTGCGACGAGTACTCCCGGAACTCACTGCCGGGTTGATGTGGCATCCGGATATCATCCCGATCCCATAGGCCATCGCGACGATGGAAAGGCCAAACGCGAAGGCGATGCCAAGCACGTCTATTGACGTTGCTCCTGTTCCCATTCCGGCAATTACAGCCGCGCCACAACCAAAGAATACAAGTGTGAAAGTGCCTATGAATTCCGCTGTTGCTTTTTTCATATTGGCGAGACTCCTGGTATTTCTCTAAAGTACGGCAGTTACAACGACGATTGAGCATATCGTTGATAATGGATATTACAATATTGAATGTTATACTTAATATGCCTGAGTGATATCGAGAGTACGCTGGGTAATTTTTGTGAGCCGGTTTGAGCAACGCCCTGTTTGGAGGCCGCAATGGGTATTCTTCCACCGGATACTTTGACGAGGGGTCGCAATGGGGTTAGAAGGCCTTCAGACACCACCTTGTTTCGATTAACGTTTACGTAAACGAAAACCGAAACGGGCCGACGGGAGAAGAAGGTCCATGTCGAACGCCGAGAGCAAGGCCAACCGGCCGCTGTCACCTCACCTGCAGATTTACAAGCCGATCCTGACCATGGTCATGTCGATCGTGCATCGCGTCACGGGCGCCGCGCTTTATTTCGGCACCGTTCTGGTCGCCTGGTGGCTGATCGCGGCAGCCAGCGGACCGGAGTATTTCGACTTCGTCAACGAGATCTACGGCTCGTTCATCGGCCGGCTGATCCTGCTTGGTTTCACCTGGGCGCTGGTGCATCACATGCTGGGTGGGCTTCGCCACTTTATCTGGGATCTTGGCTACGGCTTCGATCACGATGCGCGCTTCGGATTGGCGCGCGCCAATCTGATCGGTTCGGTCGTAATCACGATCGTACTGTGGATCATTGGTTACGCGGTTCGCTAAAGCGCTGCCTTTAACTTGAAGCGATCGAAATTTCCGCCTCGGCGCCAGCGCGCTGCAAGGCGGGCCGATCCGGGAGAAATAACCATGAGCGATATGCGCACGCCACTTGCGAAGGTCCGCGGCCTGGGCTCGGCCAAAGAGGGCACGGAACACTTCTGGCGCCAGCGGGTCACGGCGGTGGCCAATGTGTTTTTGATCAGCTTCTTCGTGATTTTCATCATCGCGACGCAGGGCGAGAGCCATGCAGAGGTCGTATCTGCCCTTTCCCATCCGGTTGTGGCGATCCTGATGCTGCTCGTTGTGGCGTCTTCCGTCTATCACATGAAGCTCGGCATGCAGGTGATCATCGAGGATTACATCCATGGCGAGGCCATGAAGGTTGCCGCGCTGATCGGAAATTCCTTCTTCTGCGCGATCATCGGCTTCGGCGCGATTTTCGCGATTCTCAAGATCAGCTTCGGAGGCTGAATTAATGGCGAACGCAAAGGCCTATTCCTTCGTCGATCACTCCCATGACGTGGTGGTGGTCGGAGCCGGCGGCGCAGGGTTACGCGCCACGCTCGGCATGGCCGAGCAGGGCCTCAGAACGGCTTGCATCACCAAGGTGTTTCCCACCCGCTCCCATACCGTTGCGGCGCAGGGCGGGATTGCCGCCAGCTTGAAGAACATGACGCCCGACAGCTGGCAGTGGCATATGTACGATACCGTCAAGGGGTCGGACTGGCTCGGCGATGTCGACGCCATGGAATATATGACGCGGGAAGCGCCTAAGGCGGTCTACGAGCTCGAGCACTACGGCGTGCCGTTCTCGCGGACGGAGGATGGCCGCATCTATCAGCGCCCCTTCGGCGGACATATGCAGAATTACGGCGACGGTCCTCCGGTTCAGCGCACCTGCGCGGCTGCCGACCGCACCGGCCACGCGATCCTGCACACGCTCTATGGCCAGGCGCTGCGCCACAATGCCGAGTTCTATATCGAGTATTTCGCGCTCGACCTGATCATGTCGGAAGACGGCGTCTGCGAGGGCGTGATCGCCTGGAACCTCGACGACGGCACGATCCATCGTTTCTCGGCGAAAATGGTGGTTCTGGCGACTGGCGGCTATGGCCGGGCCTATTTCTCCGCCACATCCGCCCACACTTGCACCGGCGACGGCGGCGGCATGGTGGCGCGCGCCGGTCTGCCGCTGCAGGACATGGAGTTCGTCCAGTTCCACCCGACGGGCATCTACGGTTCGGGCTGCCTCATCACCGAAGGTGCGCGCGGCGAGGGCGGTTATCTGGTCAATTCCGAGGGCGAGCGCTTCATGGAGCGTTACGCGCCCTCAGCGAAGGACCTTGCGTCGCGTGACGTGGTTTCGCGCTGCATGACCATCGAAATTCGCGAAGGCCGCGGTGTCGGCAAGGACAAGGATCACATCTTCCTGCACCTCGATCACCTCGATCCGGATCTTCTGGCCGAGCGCCTGCCTGGAATTTCCGAATCGGCCAAGATCTTCGCCGGCGTCGATCTGACCAAGGAGCCGATCCCGGTTCTGCCGACGGTGCATTACAACATGGGCGGCATCCCGACCAACTACTGGGGCGAGGTGCTGAACCCGACCAAGGACGATCCGCAAGCGCTGCAGCCGGGCCTGATGGCTGTGGGCGAAGCGGGTTGCGCCTCGGTCCACGGCGCCAACCGGCTTGGTTCCAATTCGCTGATCGATCTTGTGGTTTTCGGACGCGCTGCCGCGATCCGCGCCGGCGAGGTGATCGACCGCAAGACGTCGATCCCGACGCCGAACGAGAAATCCTGCGACGAGATCATGGCCCGCTTCGACAAGCTGCGTAACGCGAACGGATCGACGCCGACGGCGGAACTCAGGCTCAGGATGCAAAAGGCCATGCAGGCGGATGCGGCGGTGTTCCGCACCCAGGAAACGCTGGAGCAGGGCTGCAAGAGCGTCAGCGCCATCTGGAAGGATATGAGCGACCTCAAGGTCACCGACCGCTCGATGATCTGGAATTCCGATCTGGTCGAGACGATCGAACTCACCAACCTGATGGCCAATGCGATCACCACCGTTTATGGCGCGGAAGCCCGCAAGGAAAGCCGCGGCGCTCATGCGCGCGAGGATTTCTCCAAGCGCGACGATGTCGACTGGCGCAAGCACACGCTTTCCTGGGTCGACGCGAAAGGCAAGGTCACCCTCGACTATCGCCCGGTCATCACCGAGACGATGCTTCCGCTCGATCAGGGCGGCATCGACCCGAAGAAGATCGAGCCCAAGGAACGCGTTTACTGACCGGCGGATGCAGATGACAGCGGCACGGCTCTCGACTGCGGATACGACCTCTCCCTTCGGCACTTACCGCGCCGAGGGGCTGGGCCGTATGTTGTGGCGGCTTGCCGACGAGCACCGGCTGGTGAAGCCTTTGCGCAAAGGGTTGCGCCGGTTTGCCGCCCGCCATTGCGGCGGTCCCTATGACGCCGAGGTCGAAGGTCTGAGGTTCCGCCTTTATCCGGGCGAAAACTACGATTGTCGAAAGATGATCGCCCGGCGGCGGTTGCCCGAGCGTGCGGAACACGAGGCACTGGCCGCCTTTTTGAAGCCGGGAGCGGTTTTCGTCGATGTCGGCGCCAATATCGGCAGCTATGCGCTGTTCGCGGCGGCAAGGGGTGCAACCGTGATCGCCATCGAGGCCAATCCGTCGACGGCCGACAGGCTTAGCTTCAATATCCGCGCCAATGCGGATGTTGAGCCGTGCCGGAACAATATCCGCGTCATGCGCCAGGCGGCGGGCGAATGCACCACGAAAGCCAGGCTCTGGTCGGAACCCTCCAACTGCGGTTTCGCCACCATGGCGGAGGAATTGACGGGCGGAGAATGGGCTGGCGACTGGCGGGCCGTGGACGTCGAGGTTCGTCCGTTGGCGGATATGCTGAAGGACGCCGGCGTTTCACGGGTGGACGTGCTGAAAGTCGACGTTGAAGGGCTGGAAGACCAGGTGCTACTTCCCTTTCTCGATGCGCTTGCCCCCGGGAACCGGCCCTTGACGGTGATGTGCGAGACCAATTGCAGCGACATATGGGCGGGTGACTGCCGCGCGGCGCTTGCGGCTGCGGGATACCGCCCGATCCTTGAAACCAATGACAATGTGATCGTCACCCGCGCGGGTTGACGGCCGATCTCGCCGCTTCCCGAAAACAGGCGGGGCGGCAGAAAAGCGGAGCGAAAAAGAAATGGTTCAGCTGACGCTTCCCAGGAATTCCCAGATGACCGAAGGCAAGGTCTGGGAGAAACCCGAGGGCGCAACGAACGTCCGGGAATTCAAGATCTACCGCTGGAACCCGGATGACGGCCGAAATCCCCGCGTCGACACGTTCTTCGTCGATCTGGACGACTGCGGTCCGATGGTTCTCGACGCGCTGATCAAGATCAAGAACGAGGTCGATCCGACGCTGACCTTCCGCCGCTCCTGCCGGGAAGGCATCTGCGGCTCCTGCGCGATGAATATCGACGGCACCAACACCCTTGCCTGCACGCGCGGCATGGATGAGGTGCAGGACAAGGTGGTCAAGATCTATCCGCTGCCGCATATGCCGGTGGTAAGGATCTGGTGCCCGATCTCACCCGTTTCTACGCCCAGCACCGTTCGATCGAGCCCTGGCTCAAGACCGTGTCGCCCGCGCCGGAAAAGGAATGGCGGCAAAGCCATGAGGACCGCGCCAAGCTCGACGGGCTTTACGAGTGCATCCTCTGCGCCTGCTGCTCCACCTCCTGCCCGAGCTACTGGTGGAACGGCGACCGCTACCTTGGCCCGGCCGTGCTGCTGCAGGCCTATCGCTGGCTGATCGACAGCCGCGACGAGGCGACCGGCGAGCGGCTGGACAATCTGGAAGATCCCTTCCGCCTCTATCGTTGCCACACTATCATGAACTGCGCCCAGGTTTGCCCCAAGGGGCTGAACCCGGCCAAGGCCATCGCCGAGATCAAGAAGATGATGATCGAGCGGCGGGTGTGACCTTCCGCCTCGCTTGATTGTCTTGAAGATTTTGCAAGCCGCCCAACGGGCGGCTTGTTTCGTTTCAGGGACACAATATCGAGGCGGTCTGCCACAAGCCGGAGTGATCGGGAAGTCAGCTCCAGAGCGGGCTGGTGAAGATCGCGATTGTCGAGATAAACGCCGCCGCCCAGGTGATCGAGCGCGGCGTTGAGCGGTCGGTCCAGTAGCAGAACACATAGATGATCCTGAGGCCGATGAAGAGCACGGCGAGCTTGTCGATCCACTCGGCGCTGCCGCCCTGTCCGAGGCCGACGATCACGGCAATCGCAAAAAAGGGAAAGGCCTCGAAACCGTTCGCTTGGGCTGCCTGCGCGCGGGACCTGAACCCCTCTTTCCAGAATTCCGGATTGCGCGGGTTCGAATTGTCGTAGGACCTGCTCAGCTTGGCTGGAAAAACCGCCAGGATCGGAAGAAGGGCGGCGATCAGGATGCACCAGATGGCAATCGGCATGAGTTTTTCCGTTTCTTGAACCGTTGGTGCGAGCATAGAGAGCGGATCGTTCGCCGGCGCAAGCCCGTTGTCGTTTCTCCCATGATTACGCACGCGCGCCCCAAACGGTTTGGCGCAACAGGGCGGCGGCGCTGCGAATTGATCCTCCTCAAGGTCGAGCGGCACCTTATGCGGCAAAACTTTGGCTTGACTGGAAGCCCGCCGCGCGGGCGCTCAAGGATGGAGATATCCGATGTCCGTCACCGATTGGCAGGGGTTCATCGAGCAGACCGACAAGCGAATGGCCGACTTGCGCAAGGGTATTCCCGGCGTCGCCCATGGCTTCCATGAGGTGGCGAAGGCCTCGATTGCGCAAGGCGCGCTCAATTCCAAAACCAAGGAGCTGATCGCCCTCGCCATCGGCATCACCGTGCGCTGCGACGGCTGCCTTGCCTATCACGCCAGGGCTGCGGCAAAATTCGGTGCAAGCCGCGAAGAGGTCATGGAGGCAATCGGCGTCGCCGTCTATATGGGCGGCGGCCCGTCGATGATTTATGGCGCGGAAGCGCTCGCTGCATTCGACGGCTTCAGTGGCAAACCATAGGCTTGAATTCGCGTAATCGGCGGCTGTGCCCCAAAGTCGTCCCATTCCTGTCACATCGGTGTCGGGCCGACGTTGTATTCATTGGTCGAATCGTAGCGTACCTCTCGTAAGGTTAGTGGCGATTGGGGCCATGAAAGTGGTCTACGGGGACGATAGCGCCTGGCATTCGGACAGATCGATCCGGATATGCCTGCGCTTGGGAGGAAAGACCAGCCGGTGAAGCCAACGACGATCCTGTTCCTCTGCGAGGACAATGCCAGCCTCAGCCCTCTTGCCGAGGCCTATTTCAATCACGTGTCCGATGGAATTTTCAGGGCCTTTTCCGCCGGGCCGAAGCCGGCGGCACACCTTAATCCCGCAGTCGCGCTCCTTCTCGCGGAACTTGGAATAGGGGCTGGCGGCCTTGGTCCGAAATCTTGGGATCTCTTCGCCCTGCCGCATGCGCCGGCGCCGGACCGGGTCGTGTTTTTGACCGAAGAACTGGCCGAAATCGGCTTTGCCGTGCTGGCCTCATGAGCCGGAGCGGCTTGTTTGGCCAGTCGAAAAGGCGGTGGCTGAGGGCATATCGCCGGCGCGGTTGAGGGAAAAGTTTAAGCGCATAAGGGTCGCTGTGGATGGAGCGCTGCAAAGGGGATCTTTCCGGTTGAATGAGGCGGACTTGGCGTCGGCGCGCTGCGCCGCCGTGTAGCCTTGCAATCAACGGGCGCCCAGCTTGCCTCGTCCTTTGTCCACCGCCGCATCGATCATGGCGAAACCGTCCGATATGCTTTCGCGCAACAGGCTGAAAAGGGAGGGGTGTGCAGGATGGAGGCGGCCGACCACATCGCCTGCTTCGAAGGTCAGTTCGGCGGCGAATTTGCGCGCCAAAATCTGCATGGCGCGATTGCTGGCGAGGCAGTTGACATAAATATGTTCGATGCCCCGGTTGCGGGCGGCAATCAGCGTCAGCTCCATAAGTTTCGTGCCAATCCCGGAATTTTGCCACGCTTCTTCGACGGAAAAGGCCGCCTCGGCCATCTTCCGGTCGTCGATCGGGCGCAGTTCGGCAACGGCGCGCAAAATACCGTCCTCGAAATAGCCGTGGATCACCGTTCCAAGCGCTGTGCTCGTCTCGGCGTAGGTTCGCAGGAAAGCGTCGCTCGCCTTCATGGCAAAGCGGCTGCGTCGCGCTTCCGGCGTCAAGCGCAGCAAATGGTCGCGGAACTGGGCCTGATCCGCGTAGGAAAGCTTCCTGATATGCCCGTTTTCGAAGTTTTGCGGCATGTCTCGCTCCTCGTGAAGGCCTATAGGCCGTTGGTGCGAGCCGCTCCTTGGTTCCCTTCGCCAGCCTGCCGGGGCGTGCCCGCGACAGGAAAGCCGCCTACTCTTTTGTGTTCAAAGATCCGCTCTTTCTTGCCGCGATTGAATGACGGCTGGACGAGCGCTGCTGTTTGTCCTTATATAATTGTGCAATGCAACATTTCCATATCACGATTTTGTCTGTTTTGAGATTATCAATAATTTGGACACCATAACTGCAATTATTGAAGCGGGAATGGTATGACCAACGGTAAGCGCGATTGACCGGATACCGTAGGCAAGCGCTGAGACCGGCCGAAACTCGAAGGATCTGCAACAGATGAACCGCCATTATTCCCTCGCCATCGTCGTCTGCATCGCGCTTGCGGCGGCTGGCTGCCAGCGGCTCGGCTGGAGCAACTCGCGGCCAGCGCCCCTGCCTGCGACGCCGACGCCTCCCGTTACCGGCCAATCGCTGGAGCCGGTGCCGGGTTTTGAGCCACCCGCCGATGGTGTTGTCGAACAGGCTCCGCTGGATGGCGTTGCGCCCGGAGCCCAGACCGGCGAACAAGTGGCGTCAACCACGCTTGAGGCGCCGGCGGATGCGCGCGAGGTTGGCCGAAGCGATCTTCTCGGCGGCTGGTCGATGGCGTCCGGTGCCGACAATTGCAAGCTTTTCATGACGTTGACGACGTGGAGCGGTGGCTACCGGGCCAATTCGCGCGGTTGCGGATCGCCTGACCTGCAGAAGATTTCGGCCTGGGATCTGGCCGGGCGGCAGATCGTGCTGAAGGACGATACCGGCGCCACGGTCGCGCAGCTTTACGCATCCGGCGGCGAGCAGTTCAATGGCCGCACGTCATCTGGTCAGCCGATATCGGTTTTCCGCTAGTCACCCGAATCTGAAGTTCGCCTCATTTCGCAACTGGCTCTGAGCGAACTTCAAATTCAAAAGGGTGACTAGCAGGTTTATGGTTCCGTGACCTAGAGCATATCCCGCCAAATCTGAACCGGATTTGGCGACAAGGATATGCTTTAAGCATTGATCGCAGGAACGTGGATGCCGACCGGTTTATCGTCTTGCAGGGTATGGATCTGGCGTGAGGGCGCCGGTTTCCGCCAAGGGGGGAGGGGATCATGTCCGTTTGGCCGATATTGCAGGATGAGGATATGTCGGAGGCGGCGCATGCCGTCATCGCCGACATCAAGGCGACGCGAAACACCGAATTCATCAATAATTTCTGGCGCGTTCTCGCCAATGATCCGCCGCTTCTCCGCCGGACCTGGGAAAGCCTGAAGGAGGTCATGGGACCGGGCAGCCTCGATCCGCTGGTCAAGGAAATGCTCTATATCGCCGTATCGATCTCAAACAGTTGCGACTATTGCATCCGCTCGCATACGGCGGCGGCGCGCGCCAAGGGCATGAGCGAAGCCCAGCTTGGCGAACTTCTGGCTGTCGTCGGCATGGCGAGCGAGACGAACCGGCTGGCTACCGGGTTGCAGGTTCCGGTCGATCCGGTATTTCTTGCGCCTGGCTATCCCGATGGCGGCGAAAAGCACGATTGAATGCCGGATCGTTTTCCTCTTCTCTTGCGCTTGGAGGGTCGGTTTCGCTATGCGATTGACCGAACAGCCTCGCGTCAATTCCTCGCCGGGGTATCCATGTTGCGTTTCAGTGAAAAGTGGACCGGATGAGCGAAATCGGCTCCAGGATGAGCGGCCTGCCGGTCGCGCCCACGGTAGTCGGCCGTTATGCGGCGCTGGTGGAGGCCGGAGAGATCGAGGCCGATCCGGCGCAACAGGCCGTCGTCAGACAATTGGACAATCTGAATGTCCAGCTTGGCGAAATGCGCCTTGCCTCCAAGAAAAGCGCGCTCGGCTGGATGTTCGGCAAGAAGCGGGCGTCGGCCCCGCCCGTCAAGGGGATCTACATCTGGGGATCGGTCGGGCGTGGCAAGACCATGCTGATGGACCTTTTCTTTGCCGTTGCCGTGCCCAGGCGAAAGCGGCGGGTTCACTTTCACGAATTCATGGCCGACGTGCACGAGCGCATTCACCGGACGAGGCAGGCGTTCAAGGCGGGAACGCTGAACGGCGACGATCCAATTCCGCCCGTTGCGGCCGAGATCGCCGATGAAACCCGGCTTTTGTGCTTCGATGAATTCACTGTCACCGATATCGCGGATGCGATGATTCTCGGCAGGCTATTCACCCGGCTGTTCGAGCTTGGCGTCGTCGTGGTGGCGACGTCCAATGTCGATCCGGCGGATCTCTACAAGGACGGCCTCAATCGCGGTCATTTCATGGGTTTTGTCGACTTGCTGCAGTCTCGGGTCGACGTGCTGAAGCTAGACGCAAAGACCGATTACCGGCTGGAGAAACTCGCCGGAGCGTCGGTTTACGTCACACCGCTCGGCGATGGAGCCGATGCGGCGATCGACGTGCTATGGCGCAAGCTCACCCACGGCATGCCTGCCCATTCGGAAGACCTGGAGGCGCAGGGGCGCAAGATCCATATCCCGCGAACGGCCGCCGGAGTGGCGCGCTTTACGTTTGCGGAACTTTGTGAAACGCCACTTGGCGCTGCCGATTATCTCCGCATCGCTCACGCCTATCATACGCTGGTGGTGGAAGGCGTGCCGGTGATGGGGCTGCCGCAGCGAAATGCCGCCAAGCGGTTCATCAACCTTGTCGATGCGCTTTATGACCGCCGCATCAAGCTGGTGCTTTCGGCGGAAACCGAGCCGGACGAACTCTACATTGCCACGACGGGCACGGAATCCTTCGAATTCGCGCGTACGGCCTCTCGCCTTGTCGAAATGCGCTCGCAAGGCTGGCTGGCCGGCTCCAGCACGTTGGCAGGCGTTTGACGGGTCACAAGGCCGGTTTTTTGCAAATAGTGCTTTCTCGCCATCAAAAACAAGCGCACCCGGTCAATAATCTTTTGTTCAGGTTGCGCGTGACAGGCAAAGGGAGTAGTGCCATGCCCGGTCATCATAGCATGGCGCATGCTCCAGTTTACGTAAAGGGAAACCTACGGACATGGCTCGTAACAAGATCGCATTGATCGGCTCAGGACAGATCGGCGGCACGCTCGCCCACCTGGCTGGTCTCAAGGAACTCGGGGATATCGTCCTGTTCGACATCGCCGAAGGCGTTCCGCAGGGCAAGGCCCTGGATATCGCCGAATCCTCCCCCGTCGACGGCTTCGACGCGAAACTCTCAGGCGCCAACTCCTACGAGGCGATTGAAGGCTCCGACGTGGTCATCGTCACCGCCGGCGTGCCGCGCAAGCCCGGCATGAGCCGCGACGATCTGCTTGAAATCAACCTCAAGGTCATGGAGCAGGTTGGCGCGGGCATCGCCAAGCACGCTCCCAACGCCTTCGTCATCTGCATCACCAACCCGCTCGACGCGATGGTCTGGGCGCTGCAGAAGTTCTCCGGCCTGCCGGCGAACAAGGTGGTCGGCATGGCCGGCGTGCTGGACAGCTCCCGCTTCCGCTATTTCCTCGCCGATGAATTCAATGTCTCGGTCGAGGATGTGACGGCCTTCGTGCTCGGCGGCCACGGCGACACGATGGTGCCGCTGACCCGCTATTCCACGGTTGCCGGCATTCCGCTTCCCGATCTGGTGAAGATGGGCTGGTGCACCAAGGAGCGGCTGGAAGAGATCGTCCAGCGCACGCGCGACGGCGGCGCGGAAATCGTCGGCCTGTTGAAGACCGGCTCGGCCTTCTACGCACCGGCGGCCTCCGCCATTTCCATGGCGGAAAGCTACCTGCGCGACAAGAAGCGCGTGCTTCCCTGCGCTGCCTATCTCAATGGCCAGTACGGTTTGTCCGACACCTATGTCGGCGTGCCGGTGGTAATCGGCGCCGGTGGCGTGGAACGCGTCATCGAGATCGACATGAACAGCGACGAGAAGGCGATGTTCGACAAGTCGGTCGCGTCCGTCGACGGTCTGGTTGCCGCCTGCAAGAAGATCCAGCCGGCTCTGGCCTGATCTTTAACGATACGCGGGGCCGCTCTTGCGGTCCCGTTTCGAAGAAAGCGGAGCGGGCGGGCGCGTTGGTCGGCCAGCTGCCGCTTTCTGGCGAAACACACTCCAGTTCGGAGGATCCTGCGCATGAACATCCACGAATATCAGGCGAAAGCAGGTGCTGAAGGAACTACGGCGCCCCGGTCGCCGAGGGCGTCGCCATATTTTCCGCCGATGAAGCGGAAGCGGCAGCGAAGAAGCTTCCTGGCCCGCTCTACGTCGTGAAATCCCAGATCCACGCCGGCGGGCGCGGCAAGGGCAAGTTCAAGGAACTCCCGGCGGATGCCAAGGGCGGCGTCAGGCTGGCCTTTTCGCTTGAGGATGTTGCGACGAACGCCCGCGAGATGCTCGGCCACACGCTGGTCACCAAGCAGACCGGCCCGGCCGGCAAGCAGGTCAACCGCCTCTACATCGAAGACGGCGCCGACATCGAGCGCGAGCTCTATCTCTCGATGCTGGTCGATCGCACCGTCGGGCGGGTCGCCTTCGTCGTTTCGACCGAAGGCGGCATGGACATCGAGACCGTCGCGCAAGACACGCCGGAGAAGATCGTCACCATGGCGATCGATCCCGATACCGGCGTAACCGAAGCCGATGCGTCAAAGCTTTGCGATGCCCTGAAGCTTGAGGGCCAGGCGCGCGCGGACGCCATGCAGCTTTTCCCGATCCTCTACAAGGCTTTTGTCGAAAAGGACATGAGCCTGCTCGAGATCAACCCGCTGATCGTCATGAAGGACGGCCACCTGCGCGTTCTCGATGCCAAGGTGTCCTTCGACGGCAATGCGCTCTTCCGCCATCCCGACATCATGGCGCTGCGCGACGAGACCGAAGAGGACGCCAAGGAGATCGAGGCCTCCAAGTACGATCTCGCCTATGTCGCGCTCGACGGCGACATCGGCTGCATGGTCAATGGCGCGGGCCTTGCCATGGCGACCATGGACATCATCAAGCTCTACGGCGCAGAGCCGGCGAACTTCCTCGATGTCGGCGGCGGCGCTTCCAAGGAAAAGGTCACCGCGGCCTTCAAGATCATCACCGCCGATCCGAACGTGAAGGGCATTCTCGTCAATATCTTCGGCGGGATCATGCACTGCGACGTCATCGCCGAGGGCGTTGTCGCTGCGGTCAAGGAGGTCGGTCTGCAAGGTGCCGCTGGTCGTGCGCCTTGAAGGCACCAACGTCCAGCTCGGCAAGGAGATCATCAACAATTCGGGGCTGAATGTGATCGCCGCCGACGACCTCGACGATGCCGCCCAGAAGATCGTCGCTGCTGTGAAGGGGGGCAACTGATGTCCATTCTCGTCAACAAGGACACCAAGGTCATCGTTCAGGGCCTGACGGGCAAGACCGGCACTTTCCATACGGAACAGGCGCTTGCCTACTACGGCACGAAGATGGTTGCCGGCGTTCACCCGAAAAAGGGTGGCGAGACCTGGATGAGCGGCTCGGAAGGCTATGCCGAACTGCCGATCTTCGCCACCGTCGGCGAAGCCAGGCAAGCAACGGGCGCCGATGCATCGGTGATCTACGTGCCGCCGGCAGGCGCGGGCGCGGCCATCATCGAGGCGATCGACGCGGAAGTTCCCTTCATCGTCTGCATCACGGAAGGCATTCCGGTGATGGATATGGTCAAGGTCAAGGCGCGGCTGGAGAAGTCGAAGTCGCGGCTTTTGGGGCCGAACTGCCCGGGCGTGCTGACGCCCGAGGAATGCAAGATCGGCATCATGCCGGGCTCGATCTTCAAGAAGGGTTCGGTCGGCGTCGTCTCGCGCTCCGGCACGCTCACCTATGAAGCGGTGTTCCAGACCACCAACGCCGGCCTTGGCCAGACGACGGCGGTCGGCATCGGCGGCGATCCGGTCAAGGGCACCGAGTTCATCGACATGCTGGAGATGTTCCTGGCGGACGACGATACGAAGTCGATCATCATGATCGGCGAGATCGGCGGATCGGCCGAGGAAGAAGCGGCTCAGTTCATCAAGGACGAAGCCAGGCGCGGCAGGAGCGAAGCCGATGGTCGGCTTCATTGCCGGGCGTACGGCGCCTCCGGGCCGCACTATGGGCCATGCCGGTGCTGTCATCTCCGGCGGCAAGGGCGGCGCGGAAGACAAGATCGCGGCGATGGAATCGGCGGGTATCCGCGTTTCGCCGTCGCCTGCAAAGCTCGGCGACACGCTGGTTGAAGTCTTGAAGGGATAAAATCCCTTGCCCCGACGCGGTTTTCCCTTTTTAAACCGCGTCGGGAATACCATAGTACGTCGGGCTAACCTTCCGTTAAGGAAGTAAGGCCCGCGCGCCTTCGGGGCAACGCTTTCTGGAGCGATGCCGCGGGAACGCGATTTCGAGGATGGAACTTTGAGGACGGGACTGGCGCGGGACACGCCCCGTGCTGGTTTTACATATATTGGCTTTAGGGGCGCTGCGTGAAAGGGCACCTCGACAGGAGCAGGCGGGATTACCCCCGCCATTAGATAATATGGCACGGCAAGACGCTAACAATGTCTTCGCGCTGACGTCGTTTCTTTACGGCGCAAACGCGGGCTATATCGAAGATCTTTACGCAAAATATCAGGAAAATCCGGCCTCTCTCGACGAGAGCTGGCGCACCTTCTTCGCCAATTTGAACGACGATCGCGGCGACGTGCTGAAGGAGGCGCGCGGCGCGACGTGGAAGCGGGCCGACTGGCCGATTCCGGCAAATGGCGAATTGGTCAGCGCGCTGGATGGCGATTGGGGCCAGATCGAGAAGGGTCTCGGCGACAAGGTCAAGGAAAAGGCCAGGGCCAAGGGCGTCGATATGAGCGACGCCGATGTGCAGCAGGCGACGCGCGATTCCGTCAGGGCGCTGATGATGATCCGCGCCTATCGCATGCGCGGCCATCTGCATGCCGACCTCGACCCGCTGCAGCTCAAGGAGCCGGGCGATCACGAGGAATTGCATCCGGTCTCTTATGGCTTCAAGGAGTTCTGACTGGGACCGCAAGATCTTCATCGATCATGTGCTGGGTCTTGAATTCGCGACCATCCGCGAGATGCTGGAAATCCTGAAGCGGACCTATTGCTCTACCCTCGGCGTGGAGTTCATGCATATTTCCGATCCGACCGAAAAGGCCTGGATCCAGGAGCGCATCGAAGGGCCGGACAAGCAGGTCACCTTCACGCCGGAAGGCAAGAAGGCGATTCTCAACAAGTTGATCGAGGCCGAGGGCTTCGAGAAATTCCTCGACGTCAAATACACCGGCACCAAGCGTTTCGGCCTTGATGGCAGTGAAGCGCTGATCCCGGCGCTTGAGCAGATCATCAAGCGCGGCGGCGCGCTCGGCGTGAAGGAAATCGTCTTCGGCATGGCCCATCGCGGCCGTCTCAACGTGCTTTCCCAGGTCATGGGCAAGCCGCGCCGGGCGATCTTCCACGAATTCAAGGGCGGTTCCTTCCATCCCGACGAAGTGGAAGGTTCCGGCGACGTCAAATATCACCTTGGCGCGTCTTCCGACCGCTCCTTCGACGATAACACCGTTCACCTGTCGCTGACTGCCAACCCCTCGCATCTCGAGATCGTCGATCCCGTGGTGCTTGGCAAGGCGCGCGCGAAGCAGGATCAGCTTTCCGCCGTCGACGGCCATTGGGTCGATACGACCGAGGTCGACCGTTCCAGGGTGCTGCCGCTGCTCCTGCACGGCGATGCGGCTTTCGCCGGTCAAGGTGTAGTTGCGGAATGTTTCGGCCTGTCGGCGCTGCGCGGCCACCGTGTCGGCGGCTCGATCCATGTGATCATCAACAACCAGATCGGGTTCACCACCAATCCGCGCTTCTCGCGTTCCTCGCCCTATCCTTCCGATGTGGCGAAGATGATCGAGGCGCCGATCCTGCACTGCAACGGCGACGATCCGGAAGCGGTGGTCTTTGCGGCCAAGATCGCGACCGAGTTCCGCCAGACCTTCGGCAAGCCGGTGGTGATCGACATGATCTGCTATCGCCGTTTCGGGCACAATGAGTCCGACGAGCCGGCGTTTACCCAGCCGATCATGTACCGCAAGATCCGCAGCCATCCGACAACGCTGCAGATCTACTCCGAAAGGCTGGTCAGGGACGGGGTTCTGAGCGCCGACGACGTGGAGAAGATGAAGGCTGATTTCCGCGCCCGCCTGGACGAGGAATTCGACGAGGGTCAGGCCTATAAGCCGAACAAGGCCGATTGGCTCGACGGCAAATGGGCCGGCATGAAGCAGGCCAAGGAAACCGACGATCCGCGCCGTGGCATGACCTGCCTCACCGATGAAGAGATCGACGTCATCGGCAAGGGGTTGACCGAGGTGCCGGAGGGATTCAACGTCCACCGCACGATCCGTCGCTTCCTCGATAATCGCAAGAAGATGTTCACCTCCGGCGAAGGCATCGACTGGGCGACCGGCGAGGCGATGGCGATTGGCTCCCTGCTGATGGAGGGCCATGCGGTCCGCCTGTCGGGCCAGGATTGCGAGCGCGGCACGTTCTCGCAGCGTCATTCGGTTCTCTACGACCAGGAGAACGAGAGCCGCTACATCCCGCTGAACCATCTGAAGGAGGGCCAGTCCCGCTACGAGGTCATCAACTCGATGCTCTCGGAAGAGGCGGTGCTGGGCTTTGAATACGGCTATACGCTGGCGGAACCCAATGCATTGACGGTCTGGGAAGCCCAGTTCGGCGATTTCGCCAACGGCGCGCAGGTGGTCTTCGACCAGTTCCTGTCGTCTGGTGAGCGCAAGTGGTTGCGCATGTCGGGCCTCGTCTGCCTGTTGCCGCATGGCTATGAAGGCCAGGGGCCGGAGCATTCCTCCGCCCGGCTGGAGCGCTTCCTGCAAATGTGCGCGGAAGACAACATGCAGGTGGCGAACTGCACGACGCCGGCGAATTATTTCCATATCCTGCGGCGTCAGCTGAAGCGCGATTTCCGCAAGCCGCTCATCCTGATGACGCCGAAGTCGTTGCTCAGGCACAAGCGGGCGGTCTCCAAGCTTTCCGAATTCGCTGAAGGGTCGTCCTTCCACCGGTTGCTTTGGGACGATGCACAGCAAAACCCGGGTGAGGGTATCAAGCTGAAGCCGGACGACAAGATCCGTCGCGTCGTCATGTGTTCCGGCAAGGTCTATTACGACCTTTACGAGGAGCGCGAGAAGCGGGGCATCGACGATGTCTATCTGCTTCGCGTCGAGCAGCTCTATCCGTTCCCGACCAAGGCGCTGGTGACGGAGCTTTCGCGCTTCAAGACGGCTGATATGGTGTGGTGCCAGGAGGAGCCGAAGAACATGGGTTCCTGGACGCACATCCAGCCCTATGTCGAATGGGTGCTCACCCAGATCGGCGCCCGGCACGACCGACCGCGCTATGTCGGGCGGGCTGCTTCGGCGGCGACCGCCACCGGCTTGATGTCCAAGCACCTGGCGCAATTGCAGGCATTCCTCGACGACGCTTTCGCCGCATAAGGCGGGGGTTACCTCCCACCATCTTTTACGCATGAGGAGCCCTGGCCATAGCCTCCGTTTCAAGTCACGAAACGGAGGCAGGCACGGGCAAGGCCCCGAAAAAGGCCCCCGATAAAGGCCCCGAAAAAGGCAAAGAGAAACGATCATGGCGACCGAAATCCGAGTGCCCACGCTGGGCGAATCCGTGACCGAAGCGACCATCGCGCAATGGTTCAAGAAGCCGGGCGAAGCGATCACCGTCGATGAGCCCATCGTCGAACTGGAAACGGACAAGGTGACGGTGGAAGTACCGGCGCCGGCTTCCGGCACCTTGCAGGAAATTCTGGTCAAGGAGGGCGATACCGTGGAGGTTGGTGCGCTTCTCGGTCAGATCGCGGAAGGCGCTGCTGCCCCTGCCGCCAAACCTGCCGCCGCCGCCAAACCTGCCGCTGCTGCCCCGGCGCCCGCCAAGGCCGCCAGCCAGACGGTGGATGTCGTCGTTCCTTCCGCCGGTGAAAGCGTGACGGAAGCCGATGTCGGCGAATGGATGGTGAAGATTGGCGACATGGTTCAGGCCGACGATATCCTGGTCGAGCTTGAAACCGACAAGGCGGCGCAGGAAATCCCGGCCCCCGCCGCCGGCAAGGTGGTGGAGATTTCGGTCAAGACCGGCGCTACCGTGCATCCGGGCGAACTTTTGTGCCGCATTGCCGTTGGCGAGGGCGCTGCGGCAGTGGCCCCTGCTTCTGCTCCGCAAGCCCCTGCCAAGGCCGCTCCCGCGGCTGTAAATGGCGGCTCAGTGATGCCGGCAGCGCCTTCGGCTGCCAAGATGCTGGCGGAAACCGGCGTATCGGCCGATCAGGTCGCCGGTTCCGGCAAGCGCGGGCAGGTGCTGAAGGGTGACGTGATCGCCGCGATTGCCGCCGGCGCATCGGCTGCTTCTTCTGCTCCTGCGGCTCCGGCCCCATCTCCGGCCATGACCGTGCGCGGCAATGCCGCTCCGGGCGACGAGGCGCGCGAGGAGCGCGTCCGCATGACCAAGCTCCGCCAGACCATCGCCCGCCGCTTGAAGGATGCCCAGAACACCGCCGCCATGCTGACCACCTACAACGAGGTGGACATGGGCCCGGTGATGGAACTGCGAAAGCAGTACAAGGATCTCTTCGAGAAGAAGCACGGCGTGAAGCTTGGCTTCATGGGTTTCTTCACCAAGGCGGTCTGCCATGCCTTGAAGGAAATCCCGGCGGTCAACGCCGAAATCGACGGCACGGACATCATCTACAAGAACTATTGCCACATTGGCGTTGCCGTCGGCACGGAAAAGGGCCTCGTCGTGCCGGTGGTGCGCGATGCCGACCAGATGTCGATCGCCGAGATCGAAAAGACCATCGCCGAGTTTGGCCGAAAGGCGCGTGACGGCAAGCTCGGCCTCGACGACATGCAGGGCGGCACCTTCACCATCTCCAACGGTGGCGTCTACGGTTCGCTGATGTCTTCGCCGATCCTCAATGCGCCGCAGTCGGGCATTCTCGGCATGCACAAGATCCAGGAACGGCCGATGGTCGTGAACGGGCAGATCGTGGCAAGGCCGATGATGTATCTGGCGCTTTCCTACGATCACCGCGTCATTGACGGTAAGGAGGCGGTGACCTTCCTCGTCCGCGTCAAGGAAAGCCTTGAGGATATCCAGCGTCTCGTGCTGGATCTTTGAGGCAATTGTTCGCTTTGCAGTGCCGGCGTCGCGCAAGCGGCAGCCGGCGCGGGCAAGCGGGGGCGAGAATGGGGAGCGATTGATGCCGGTAATCCGTATCGATGTGCCAAGGGGAACGGCGGTGGATGCTCAGGTGCGCATCCGTCTCGCCGTGAAGGAAGCTGTGCTGAAGACCCTGGCGCCGAAGGAAACGAAATACGACTATGTCGCGGTGCGCGAGGCGGTAGCCGAGATCGGCGATGGCGTCCCTTTGGTCGAGGTCGATCTGAGGCCGGGGCGCGAAGCGGAGCGCAAGAAGGCGCTGGTCGATGCGATTGCGGAGGTCATGGAACAGGAACTCGGCGCTTCCCCGGTCGATCTCTACGTGCTTTTCCGCGAAACGCCTTCGGAAAATCACTATTGCGGCGGCACGCCGCTACCGGCCTGGGTTCCGGCGGATCGCTGAAGGCGGGCCCATCCGGCAAGAAATACAGGGGTGCTGAGCATATGGCAGGTGGCAAAGGGGTCTTGATCGTAACCGGCGGCAGCCGCGGCATCGGTGCAGCCGTCTGTCGGCTTGCTGCACGCGAGGGCTATACGGTTCTCGTCAACTACGTGTCCAATGCGAAAGCCGCCGAGGCGTTGGTCGCCGAGATTGCGGCGGGTGGCGGCAAAGCTGAGGCGGTCCAGGGCGACGTTGCCTCCGAGGCTGATATCCTGAAGATTTTCGAGGCAGCAGACCGTCTCGGGCCGCTTGCAGGCCTCGTCAATAACGCCGGCGTCGTCGACCGGCCTCAGCGCGTTGACGAAATGACCGTCGAGCGGCTTGCGCGCATGTTTTCGATCAATATCACCGGCTCCTTCCTCTGTGCCCGCGAGGCGGTGAAACGCATGTCGACGCGGCATGGCGGCAAGGGTGGCGCGATCGTCAACCTTTCTTCGGCAGCAGCCAAGCTCGGCGCTGCCGGCCAATATGTCGATTATGCCGCCGCCAAGGGTGCGATCGATACATTCACCGTCGGCCTGGCCAAGGAAGTGGCGGCAGAAGGCATCCGCGTCACCGCTGTGCGGCCCGGCATTATCGATACCGACATTCATGCATCCGGCGGTCTGCCGGACCGCGTGGCGCAAATGCGCGATCAGTTGCCGATGAAGCGCGAAGGCACGGCTGAGGAAGTGGCGAAAGCCATTCTCTGGCTCCTATCCAATGAGGCTTCCTATTCCTCCGGCGCCATTCTCGACGTATCTGGAGCGCGCGCCATCCTGCCCTGACCGACCTCCCTTCATCCGAACCTTCACGAAGTACCGAAAAAAAGAGGCGACCGAAATGTCCCAATACGATCTTGTCGTCATAGGCACCGGCCCGGGCGGCTATGTCTGCGCGATCAAGGCGGCTCAGCTTGGCCTCAAGGTCGCGGTCGTCGAAAAGCGGGCGACCCATGGCGGCACCTGCCTGAATATCGGCTGCATTCCCTCCAAGGCGCTGCTGCATGCGTCTGAAATGTTTGCCGAGGCCGAACATTCCTTCGAGGAACTGGGCATCAAGATCGGCAAGCCCAAGGCCGACTGGGCGAAGATGCTGACCCATAAGGACAAGACGGTCGAAAGCAACGTCACCGGCATCGCCTTCCTGCTCAAGAAGAACAAGATCGACGCCCATCACGGCACCGGGCGCATTCTTGCCGCAGGCCAAGTCGAAGTGAAGGCGGATGACGGCGCAACCACTGTGCTTGAGACGAAGAACATCGTCATCGCCACTGGTTCGGATGTTATGCCGCTGCCCGGCGTGGAGATCGACGAGAAGCAGGTGATTTCGTCTACCGGCGCGCTGGAGCTGGAGAAGATCCCGGCGAAAATGGTCGTCGTCGGCGCGGGCGTCATCGGTCTGGAGCTTGGCTCGGTCTATGCCCGGCTTGGCACGGAGGTGATTTTCGTCGAATTCCTCGACAAGATCCTGGGGCCGATGGACGCGGACGTCTCCAAGCAGTTCCAGCGCATGCTGAAAAAGCAGGGGCTCACCTTCAAGCTTTCTTCCAAGGTCACGGCCGTGGAAAAGAAGGGCAAGTCGCTTGAGGTGACGGTGGAACCTGCCGCAGGCGGCGAGGCGGCTGCGGAAACCCTGACTGCCGACGTGGTGCTCGTTGCCATCGGCCGGCGGCCCTATACCGCGGGCCTTGGACTGGAAGAGGCGGGCGTCGCGCTCGACGGGCGTGGCCGGGTCCAGACCGATGCGCATTACCAGACCAATGTTTCCGGCATCTACGCCATCGGCGATGTGATCGCCGGGCCGATGCTGGCGCATAAGGCCGAGGACGAGGGCGTGGCTTTGGCCGAAATCCTCGCCGGTCAGGCGGGCCATGTGAATTACGACGTCATTCCCGGCGTGGTCTATACCTCGCCCGAGGTCGCCTCCGTCGGCAAGACGGAGGAAGAACTGAAAGCCGCCGGCGTCAAGTACAAGACCGGCAAATTTCCCTTCACCGCCAATGGCAGGGCAAGGGCGATGCTGCATTCGGACGGCTTCGTGAAGGTGCTTGCGGATGCGCAAAGCGACCGGGTGCTCGGCGTTCACATCGTCGGTTTCGGCGCTGGCGAGATGATCCACGAAGCGGCTGTCTTGATGGAATTCGGCGGTTCGTCGGAAGATCTGGGGCGCACCTGCCATGCCCATCCGACCATGAGCGAGGCGGTCAAGGAAGCCGCGCTCGCCACATTCGCCAAGCCGATTCACATCTGAGCGTTAAGAGATCGACCCAGATCCAGCGATCTGGAATAGATAGCGAAAAATGGGAATGCGGCGGCGACGGCCCGCCGCTTTTTCATTCACTTCACCTGAGGCAATTTGTTCGTGGGTGCCAGAGCGGTTTCCACGAAACGGCATCGTTTTCGTGACTGGAAATCGCTCCAGGATCAATAAGCTCTAACGCCGATGTCGCCAGACGATTTCCGCCAGCTGTCTCGTCGCCGCCGCCGGATCGGATGACCGGCAGATCGCCGAGACGACGGCGATGCCGTCCGCGCCCGCCTGTAGCACCTTGGCGGCATTGTCCGCCGTAATGCCGCCGATGCCCACCACGGGCAATGACAGGCTTGGCCGCAACCGCCGCAATCCCTCCACGCCGAGACTATCGGCATCAAGCTTGGTTTTCGTCGAAAAACAGGCGCCGACGCCTGCGTAATCCGCAAGGCGTTGATCGGTGGCGTCGCGTTCCTCTTCCGATCCGATGGATACGCCGATGAAAAAATCCGGGCCGGATTGCCGCCGCGCGTCTGCAAGTTTCATATCGTCCTGACCGAGATGAACGCCGTCGGCGCCCGCCGCAAGCGCCACGTCGATGCGGTCGTTGACGATCAGCGGCACTTTCAATGGCGCAAGCCGCGCCTTCAGCGCGCGGGCAAGATCGATCTGGGTGGCCGTGGTTCCGGTCTTGTCGCGAAGCTGAACGAGAGTGGCCCCGTTTTCCGCTGCCGCGACAGCGATATCGACCGGGTTGCGCCCGGCGCAATCCTGCGGGCCCAGCACGAGATAGAGAGAAAGATCGATCGGCTGCTTTGTCATGGCCCTCGCCGCAAATGACTTCGATGTCCGTGCGGCAGGCTTATCGGTCGCAGTACGATCCGGCAAGATCTGCGTGAAAAGATATGATTTGGCGGGTTACATTATAGTAATGCTGGCGCGATTTCTTGCCACGAAAGCGACTTGGCTTTCGTTGAAAAGCGCTCTGGACCGGAGGCCGAATAGCTCCGTTCCCGAAAGGGCAGGTAACGTTCCAGGAGTTTTCAGTTATCAAGTATCCGCCGACTTTAGCGCGGGATACTAGTTGGTCGCCGGGGCGCAGGGCCTGTTTCGCTTTTTCCGTGGCGACGATTTTTGCTGCGATTTCGCTGCTTGTCTGCGAAGACGGTTCGGTAGCGATGGTCGCTACCTTGATCTTCGCTTCGCTCATACTGGCGCTCTTTGCACCTTCACAGGCGATCGCCATTCCGGGGGAGAAAGTCAGGAAGGCGAACGCAAGCGTCAATCCGTTGATGAGCCGCATGTCGTTTTCCCTTGCGGGTTGGTCGAGCATGACAGGGCGTCACGCTCTTGCCTCCAGAGCGCTTTCCCTTCAGGTGGCATCACCTGAAGGACAATAAATCGCTCCAAGATTGATGCTTTGAGCATATTCTTGTCATTCAGATCGATTCAATCTGAATGGAATATGCTCTAGCGAGACACAATGTACCCTAAAGTTATCGAAAATCAAACATAAAACCCGCCAAGATGGATTGGCCATAGTTACTCGCCTTCTGGTAGAAGATTTGCGAATTCTATTTGGATTTCAGTTTCTCACCAGAATGACGCTGTAATGTTCTTCGTTTGCCGTAGGGTCGTGTGGAAAATTGCTGACCATCGCTTCCATCCGGTCGCCCATGGCGGTCACGCTGACCTTGCGTGAGCCGAAGAAGCCGTTGAAGTCGGCGACGATGCGATGGCCGATCCTGACGCCTTCGCTCCAGCCCCATTTGCAGTCTCGCGGCGCACAGCGCATATGGGCGCGGACCCGGATGACGGCGGCGTTTTCGATGCAGTCGGCTTCAATCTCGAGACGGGAGAGCTGCCGCATGGCAGGCCGATTGTTGCGCCACTCTCCAGCCTCATAGGTGTCGCAGGCGACAGCTTGCGGAACAGCGCCTTGCTGCCCGGCGTTCAGCGCCACGGCATCTTGCGCCACGGCGTCTGTCGCGCCGGCGAGCGTCATCATCATTGCCAGTATCATCGCACGCATACGTCAGCCCTTTCTTAAGGCTACGACCTCAAGAATGGCACCGTCGCGTTAATCAGATGTTAAGAAGGGTTAGATCGTTGACGTAACGTCGTTTATGAGCCGCCGGCAACTGTCCCGCGTGGCTTTGCGCCATGCGGATGGGCGTTGTCATAGGCCTCCAGCAGGCGGGCGGTGTCGATCTCGGTATAGATCTGCGTGGTGGAAAGACTGGCGTGACCGAGCAGTTCCTGAATGCTGCGCAGGTCCCCGCCGGCGGCGAGCAGGTGCGTGGCGAAGGAATGACGCAGCGCATGCGGCGTCGCCGTGTCGGCAAGTCCAAGCGCGCCTCGCAGCCGCTGCATGGCATATTGCACGATGCGCGGGCTGAGCGGCCCGCCGCGTGCGCCAAGAAACAGCGGACCGTCCCGCTCTGGCACATAGGGGCTAAGCGCGAGATAGGCTTCCACCGCTTCCACCACCACCGGCAGGATGGGGACGATCCGCTCCTTGCCGCCCTTGCCGCGGATGCGCAGCGTTTTCGTCCCGCTTTTCGGCGCGGTGGCGCCGGTGAGCGACAGCGCTTCGGATATGCGCAATCCGCAGCCGTAGAGCAGCGTCAGCACGGCAGCGTTGCGGGCGGCAATCCAGGGTTCGGCCTGAAGGTCCATGTCGGGATCGACGACCCGGCGCGCATCGGCGCTGGCGAGCGGTTTTGGCAGCGAACGGGGCTGGCGTGGCGGGCGGATGACGGTGGCTGCGGCCGCATTCACCAAGCCGCGTTCCTCCAGATGAGCGAGCAGGGAGCGGATGCCGGCAAGCGAGCGGGCGATCGAGCGGCTTTGCACGCCCTCGCGCCGTCTGTAGGCCAGGAAGGCGCGGAAATCGGCAGGCTTCAGCTCCTTGATGTCGGCAATTCCCGGCGCGCCGCCCAGATGTCCGGCGAGGAAAGTGAGAAACTGCCGCGCGTCGCGCTCGTAGGCGATCAGCGTCTTGTCGGCGAGCCGCCGCTCCGAGCCCAGGTGGTCGAGCCAGTGGGAAACGGCCCGGTTCAGATCGGGTCTGGCGGAGACGAGGATCGAATCACTGTCGCTCATGGCGTCAGTGTAGCGCCCGGCAGCGGATCGCGCAGCACGCAAGGACGGCGCGGGCTTTCGCCCGCACCTGATTGGCTGGAGAAGTTGTTCAGGTAATGCTCTGTCCGGTCTTCGCCCAATCGGCTGAGGAAGCCTTCCAGGCCCTTGTCGGTCAGCGGGTGCTTGACGAGGCCCTTGAGCACCTGAGGCGGCACGGTCACCACATCGGCGCCGATCAGCGCGCAGTCCTTGACGTGATTGGCGCTGCGGATCGACGCGGCCAGGATTTCCGTCTCGAAACCGTAGTTGTCGTAGATCTGGCGGATCTCGCGGATCAGCTCCAGCCCGTCGAGGTTGATATCGTCGAGGCGGCCGATGAAGGGCGAGATGAAGGTCGCGCCCGCCTTGGCGGCCAAAAGCGCCTGATTGGCCGAGAAGCAAAGCGTCACATTGACCATCTGGCCATTGTCGCTGAGGTGACGGCAGGCCTTCAGCCCGTCCAGCGTCAGTGGCACCTTGATGGCGATATTGTCGGCGATGGCTGAAAGCAATTCGGCCTCCGACATCATGCCGGCGAAATCGGTGGCGGTCACTTCGGCTGAAACCGGGCCGTCGACCAGGTCGCAGATTTCCTTGATCACCTCTTTCATCGGCCGGTTGGCCTTCAAGATCAGAGAGGGATTGGTCGTCACGCCGTCGAGGAGGCCTGTTTCTGCAAGGTCCCTGATCTCGGCGGTGTCGGCGGTATCGACAAAGAATTTCATCTCGAAAACGGGCTCCTGTGCCGGAATATGAATGCCGGGCATAGTCTTGTCGCCAAATTCGGTTCAAATTTGGCGGGATATGCACTTGACCGGCGCGCCTGTCTTATAACCGCTTTGCGAGCGATCCTGGACGACGCGCCGTCCTTTCCGTCTCTTTAGCGTAGGATGGCGCAGAGAAACACCCCTGATTCGCGTCTGGCGGTCCGATTCCGGCATTTGCTTTTCGTTGCAGCAATCTTTGGGCAAATGCCGGAATCAAAAGGATCGCCAGCAATAATATTGTTCTGGTGGAGCTTTGGAATTTGACGTTTGAATGCGAGGTTGCGGCAGGTTGGTTTCAAACGTCAAATTCGCTCCACCAACTCTTCAAAGAGACAATTCCTTGCTTTTCGACGATCTCCCGCAGGACAAGACGCCGACGATCGCCAGCGTGATGGTGCCCGTTGCCGTGCCCGGCGCCTATAGCTACCTCGTCCCGGACGGGGCGAGCGTGCGCCCCGGTTCGATCGTCGCGGTGCCGCTCGGCCCCCGCGAGGTGATCGGCGTCGTGTGGGATATCGAGGCGAAGCCGGGCGTGGAACGGCGGAAGCTGAAACCGATCCTCCATGTCTATGCCGACGTGCCGCCGCTCAGCGACGATCTGCGCCGGTTCATCGATTGGGTCGCGAACTGGACGCTGTCACCGCCCGGCATGGTGGTTCGCATGGTGCTGCGCTCGCCGGAGGCGCTCGCGCCCGAGCCGCCTGTTCCTGCGTTGCGAAGGATTGCGGGAATGCTGCCGGAGCGCATGACGCCCGCGCGTGCCCGCGTGCTTGAGCTTCTGGAAGACGGTATGGCCTGGACGAAGAGCGGCCTTGCCGGATCGGCCGGCGTCAGCCCGTCGGTGATCGAGGGGCTGGTCACGCAAGGCGTGCTGGAAACCGTGATGATACCGGCGAGCCTGCCGCTGCCGGAACCGGAGACGGAGCGGGAAGGCCCGGTTCTGACGCCGGCGCAAGGTGCGGCGGTCAGGCAATTGACCGCGGCCATCGGCAAGGGCTTCAAGGTTTTCCTGATCGACGGCGTCACCGGGTCGGGCAAGACGGAGGTCTATTTCGAGGCGGTGGCGGAGGCGCTCAGGCAGGGAAAGCAGGCGCTCATCCTCCTGCCGGAGATTTCCCTTACCAGCCAGTTTCTCGACCGTTTCGAGGCGCGCTTCGCCGCAAGGCCGGCAGAATGGCATTCCGAAGTTCCGCCAAAGCGGCGCGCGCGGGTGTGGCGGGGGGTTGCGACGGGAGCGGTCAAGGTGGTCGTCGGCGCTCGCTCCGCGCTTTTCCTGCCGTTTCGCGATCTGGGTTTCGCCGTCGTCGACGAGGAGCATGACGCCGCCTACAAGCAGGACGACCGGGTGCCCTACAGCGCCCGCGACATGGCGGTGGTGCGGGCGCATATCAGCAGCTTTCCCGTGGCGCTGGCGTCGGCCACCCCGTCGGTGGAAAGCCAGGTCAACGCTTCCCAGGGCCGATATGTGCGGCTGGAACTGCCGGAGCGCGCATCGGGCGCCGCCCTTCCCGATATCCACCTCATCGACATGCGCCGCGACGGGCCGGAGCGGGGACGCTGGCTTGCGCCCAAGCTCGTGTCTGCCATTGCCGAAACGGTGGCGGACGGCGCGCAGGCGCTGTTGTTTCTCAATCGTCGCGGATATGCGCCGCTGACGCTTTGCCGCACCTGCGGCCACCGGGTGCAATGTCCCAATTGCTCGACGTGGCTGGTCGAGCACCGGTTCCGCAACCGCCTTCAGTGCCATCACTGCGGCCACGACGAGCCCATTCCCACCGTCTGCCCCAGCTGCGGCAAGGCCGACACGATGGTCGCCTGCGGGCCGGGGGTGGAGCGAATCGCCGAGGAAATCGCCGACCTGATTCCGCAAGCGCGCACGCTGGTTCTGTCGTCCGATCTGCCGGGCGGACAGGAGCGCTTGCGGCGGGAGATGAAGGTCATAGCCGATGGCGAGGTCGATATCGTCATCGGCACGCAGCTTGTCGCCAAGGGGCATAATTTTCCGCTGATGCGGCTGGTCGGCGTGGTCGATGCGGATCTGGGGCTTGCCCATGGCGACCCGAGGGCGGCGGAGCGCACGTTCCAGCTCATGGCCCAGGTCACGGGGCGGGCAGGGCGCGTGACGGGCCAGGGGCGCGGATTCCTGCAGACCTATTCGCCCGATCACCCGGTCATCCAGGCGCTGCGTTCAGGCAATCGCGAGGCTTTCTATGCGTCGGAGATCAATGCGCGGCGGCTCGCCCATCTGCCGCCCTTCGGCCGGCTGGCGGCCTTGATCGTTTCCGGTCCGGACAAGACTGCGGCGGCGGGGTTTGCCCGCGCGGTCGCGCGCGCCGCGCCCAATAGCGGCGATGTCACCCTGCTTGGCCCGGCCGAGGCGGCGCTTTCGCTGGTGCGCGGCCGGCACCGGTTCCGCATTCTGGCGATGGCGGAACGAAGCTTCGACCTTCAATCCTATATTCGCCACTGGCTAAAGCAGGCGCCGGCGGCGAAAGGCGGGCTCCGCCTCCAGGTCGATATCGATCCGCAAAGTTTTCTGTGAGAATCCGGCCTGGCTGTGGCATGCTGGCGCCCTGGCGGCGGCGTTGCGGCAGCCGGGATAGCGAAAGCCGCGTCTTCCTTCCCAATACGGAAGCATCAAGGCTTGGTTCGGGCGCTGTTGCGCAGGCGGAAAGCCTGTGCTATGCGAAGCGCGGCTTCGGGGGAACGGACCAGACTTTCGGCCCTCAAATCCGCTCAATATCGGTGAATTTTCAAGGCCTTGCTGTCAGCTATGCTGAAAGCTCCGGCATCAATCTGCGTCAGAGAGCACGGACCCGGTGACTGACAACGTAACTCCCATCTCAGGCGTGGCCTCACGATACGCGACGGCGCTCCTCGATTTGGCCGAGGAGCAAGGCTCCGTCCCGGCTGTCGAGAAGGAACTCGCGGCATTCGACAAGATGCTTGGCGAAAGCCGGGATCTGGATCGTCTCGTGAAGAGCCCCGTGTTTTCCGCCGAAGAGCAACTCAAGGCTCTGTCGGCGATACTGGACAAGGCCGGGCTTACCGGCCTGGCTGCGAATTTTCTGAAGCTGGCGGCCAAGAACCGCCGTCTTTTTGCCGTACCGGGCATGATCGCGGCTTTCCGCGCGGCCCTCGCCATCAGGCGCGGCGAAACCACCGCCGATGTCACGTCGGCGGCTCCGCTTTCGGACGACCAGATCGCGGCGCTGAAGAAGGCGCTCAAGTCTACGACCGGAAAGACTGTGAATATTTCCGCGAAAGTTGATCCCGAGCTGATCGGCGGTCTGATCGTCAAGATCGGCAGCCGGATGATCGACACTTCGCTGAAGACAAAACTCACTTCCCTCAAGTTCGCGATGAAAGAGGTCGGCTGATGGATATTCGGGCCGCGGAAATCTCCGCCATCCTCAAGGAGCAGATCAAGAATTTCGGCCAGGAAGCCGAAGTTTCCGAGGTCGGCCAGGTTCTCTCCGTTGGTGACGGCATTGCCCGCATCTACGGTTTGGACAAGGTTCAGGCCGGCGAAATGGTCGAGTTCCCTGGTGGCATCAAGGGCATGGCCCTCAATCTGGAAACCGACAACGTCGGCGTCGTGATCTTCGGCGCCGACCGGGACATCAAGGAAGGCGATACGGTCAAGCGGACCGGCGCCATCGTGGAAGTTCCCGTCGGCAAGGGTCTGCTTGGACGTGTTGTCGACCCGCTCGGCAATCCGCTCGACGGCAAGGGCCCGATCGAGGCGACCGAGCGTCGCCGCGTCGACGTCAAGGCGCCGGGCATCCTGCCGCGCAAGTCGGTGCATGAGCCGATGTCGACGGGCCTCAAGGCCATCGACGCGCTGATCCCGATCGGCCGCGGCCAGCGCGAGCTGGTCATCGGCGACCGTCAGACCGGCAAGACCGCGATCATTCTGGATACGTTCCTCAACCAGAAGCCGCTTCACGCCAGCGACGACGAGCATGCCAAGCTTTACTGCATCTATGTCGCGGTCGGGCAGAAGCGCTCGACGGTGGCGCAGTTCGTCAAGATCCTGGAAGACGCCGGCGCGTTGGAATATTCCATCGTCGTCGCCGCGACCGCTTCCGATCCGGCGCCGCTGCAGTTCATCGCCCCCTTCGCCGGTACGGCCATGGGCGAGTTCTTCCGCGACAACGGCATGCATGCCGTGATCGCCTATGACGATCTGTCCAAGCAGGCTGTGGCCTATCGCCAGATGTCGCTGCTGCTTCGCCGCCCGCCGGGACGTGAAGCCTATCCGGGCGACGTCTTCTACCTGCACTCCCGCCTGCTGGAGCGTTCGGCCAAGCTGAACGAGAACCACGGCAGCGGTTCGCTGACCGCCCTGCCGGTCATCGAAACCCAGGCGAACGACGTGTCGGCCTATATTCCGACCAACGTGATTTCGATCACCGACGGCCAGATCTTCCTTGAAACGGATCTCTTCTACCAGGGTATCCGTCCGGCGGTGAACGTCGGTCTGTCGGTGTCGCGCGTCGGCTCCTCGGCCCAGATCAAGGCGATGAAGCAGGTTGCCGGCAAGATCAAGGGCGAGCTTGCCCAGTACCGCGAAATGGCGGCCTTCGCCCAGTTCGGTTCCGATCTCGATGCCACGACCCAGCGTCTGCTGAACCGTGGCGCGCGTCTGACCGAGCTTTTGAAGCAGCCGCAGTTTTCGCCGCTGAAGACGCAGGAGCAGGTCGCCGTCATTTATGCCGGCGTCAATGGCTACCTCGACAAATTGCCCGTCAACCGGGTGAAGGACTTCGAGGAAGGCCTGTTGCTGAACCTGCGCGGCGAGCATGCCGATCTCCTGGAAAAGATCTGGGAGAAGAAGGCGCTCGACAGCGAGCTGGAAGGCAAGCTGAAGGCGGCGGTCGACGCTTTCGCCAAGAACTTCGCTTGATGCCCGTTGGTTGACCGGACGAAGGAGTACGGGCTGCCATGGCGAGCCTGAAGGACTTACGAAACCGCATCGCTTCGGTTAAGGCGACGCAGAAGATCACCAAGGCCATGCAAATGGTTGCGGCGGCGAAGCTGCGTCGCGCCCAGGAGGCGGCGGAAGCTGCCCGTCCCTATGCCGAGCGCATGGAGACGGTGCTGGCCAATCTTGCCTCCGCTTTCGAGGGGCGTGACGATGCGCCGAAGCTTCTTGCCGGCAATGGCCGCGACCAGGTGCATCTCCTGGTCGTCGCCACGGCGGAACGCGGCCTTTGCGGCGGCTTCAATTCGTCGATCGCAAGGCTTGCCCGCCAGCGGGCGCGGGCGCTGATTGCCGAAGGCAAGACGGTGAAGATCGTCTGCATCGGCAAGAAGGGCTTCGAATTCGCTCAGGCGCGACCTTGGCCAGCATATCGTCAAGACTTTCGAACTGCGCGGCGTCAAGCAGCTCGGCTTCGAAAATGTCGTCGATATTGGCGAATACGTGCTCGAGCAGTTTGCCGACGGCGGCTTCGACGTCTGCACTCTCATTTACGCGCAGTTCAAATCGGTGATCAGCCAGGTGCCGACGGCACATCAGCTGATCCCCGGTGTTTTCAGCGCCACTGAAGGTGAGAAGGTCGGCTACGAGTACGAGCCCGATGAGGTTGAAATTCTGGCGGATCTGTTGCCACGCAACATTTCGGTGCAGATCTTCCGGGCGTTGCTTGAAAATGTTGCCGGTGAAATGGGCGCCAAAATGACGGCCATGGACAGTGCGACGCGCAATGCCGGCGAGATGATCGACAAATTGTCGGTTACCTACAATCGCCAGCGCCAGGCCCAGATCACCAAAGAGCTGATCGAGATCATCTCGGGCGCTGAAGCGCTCTGACCGGATCGAGACGAGGATAGAAACATGGCTGAAAAGACAGTCGGACGGATCACCCAGGTCATTGGCGCCGTCGTCGACGTACAGTTCGACGCGCACCTGCCGAAGATTCTGAACGCTCTTGAAGCGGATAACCAGGGTTCGCGCCTGGTTCTCGAGGTTGCCCAGCACCTCGGCGAAAACACCGTGCGCACCATTGCCATGGACGGGACCGAAGGTCTCGTTCGCGGTCAGGAAGTCAGGGATACGGGCGAACCGATCGCCGTGCCGGTTGGCGAGGGCACGCTCGGCCGCATCATGAACGTGATCGGCGAGCCGGTGGATGAAGCCGGCCCGATCCCGCATGACGCCAAGCGCGCCATCCACCAGGAAGCGCCTTCCTTCATCGAGCAGTCGACCGAGGCCGAAATCCTCGTGACGGGCATCAAGGTCGTCGACCTTCTCGCTCCCTACGCGAAGGGCGGCAAGATCGGCCTGTTCGGCGGCGCCGGTGTCGGCAAGACCGTTCTCATCATGGAACTGATCAACAACGTCGCCAAGGCGCACGGCGGTTACTCCGTTTTCGCCGGCGTGGGCGAGCGGACCCGTGAAGGCAACGACCTTTACTGGGAAATGATCGAATCCGGCGTGAACAAGGAAGGCGGCGGAGAAGGCTCTAAAGCTGCCCTCGTTTACGGTCAGATGAACGAGCCTCCCGGAGCCCGCGCCCGTGTTGCGCTTTCCGGTCTGACGGTTGCTGAAGATTTCCGCGACAAGGGCCAGGACGTGCTCTTCTTCGTGGACAACATTTTCCGCTTCACGCAGGCGGGTTCGGAAGTGTCGGCGCTTCTCGGCCGTATTCCTTCGGCCGTGGGTTATCAGCCGACGCTGGCCACCGACATGGGCACGATGCAGGAACGCATCACCACCACCACCAAGGGTTCGATCACCTCGGTGCAGGCCGTTTACGTGCCCGCCGACGATTTGACCGATCCGGCGCCTGCTTCGACCTTCGCCCACCTTGACGCCACCACGGTGTTGAACCGCGCGATTGCCGAAAAGGGCATCTATCCGGCGGTGGATCCGCTCGATTCCACGTCGCGTATGCTCGACCCGCGCATTTTGGGTCAGGAGCACTACGAGACCGCCCGCGCCGTGCAGGAGACGCTGCAGCGCTACAAGGCGCTTCAGGACATCATCGCCATCCTCGGCATGGACGAACTGTCGGAAGAAGATCGCCTGACGGTTGCCCGCGCCCGCAAGATCGAGCGCTTCCTGTCGCAGCCCTTCTTCGTGGCCGAGGTCTTCACCGGTTCGCCGGGCAAGCTGGTGCCGCTGGAAGATACCATCAAGGGCTTCCAGGGTCTGGTGAACGGCGATTACGACCATCTGCCGGAAGCGGCCTTCTACATGGTCGGTTCGATCGAAGAAGCCGTCGAAAAGGCTCAGCGCCTCGCAGCCGAAGCCGCGTAACGACGCAAGGGACGAGATAAGCCATGGCGGAACCATTCCAGTTCGAGCTCGTCTCTCCGGCGCGTCTGCTCGTGTCGGGCGAGGTGTTGGAGGTCGTCGTACCGGGCGTCGAGGGTCAGTTCGGCGTATTGAAGGGGCACGCTCCCTTCATGTCGACGATCAAGCCGGGAATACTGGTCGTGCGCCGGGTGGATGGCGGCACGGATGAATATTTCGTCCGTGGCGGTTTTGCCGATGCGGCTCCGACCGGCCTCACCGTTTTGGCGGAACAGGCCATCCCGGTGAAGGATCTGGATGCCGGCGAGATCATGGCCCAGATCAGGGATGCCGAGGAAGATGTCGCCGACGCCAAGGACGCGGAGATGCGTCAGATCGCGGAGACGACCTTGAACCAGTTGCGCGACGTGCAGATGGCGCTTAAAGCCGCCTGAGCATAATCAGCCAACACTTCGAACAAGAAACGCCCGGTCGAAAGCCGGGCGTTTTCATTTGCGGCGGAAGCGCGTAAAAAAAGCCCCGGTCTTGCGACCGGGGTATTTTGTTTCGTCAAAAGATATCGCGGCTGATCAGGCTGCCACGCGGTTCGGCGCAGCGATTTGCGGCGTCTGAGCGCGGGAGCGCCGGCGTTCTTCAGGCGAAATATAGACGAGCGCGTGGTGTTCGGTGCAGTAGGAGATGCCCGGTGCGACCGCATTCTTGCAGGGGAACGTGTAATTCCCGCCCGTGCCTTCGGCCCATTTGCATTGGCCCGTGCGGGGCAAGCTCAAAGTCTTCATGTCAAATTCCTTCTTTTCCGGTGCCGGCCGATTGAATCGGCATGACCCGGCGGGTGTTTGGCTTGAACGCGAACTGGGAAAGCCTCGGCGCTGGCGCATGATGCGGGAAATGTTGCCATCCCGTCGCAAAATGCTCCCACCTTACGGTCCTGGAGCGTCCTGGCGCATATTCCAAACCGCGACAGCCGCGCTGATCGACAGGAATATGCTCAAGCATAGTTTCTGGTGCGTGGCCCGAAGGCCTGGAGCATATCCTTGGCGTCAAATCTGAATCGGATCTGGCGACGAGGATATACTCCAACATATTGATCCTGGGTCACTTATCACGAAAACGGTCCCGTTTACGTGATAAGTGACCCAGATTGTCACGGGCGGCACTATAGCTGCACGAATGGCCGCACTCAATCTCAGCGGCGGCATAGTAGCCATGCGATTGCTGCAATGCAACATGATTAGGCGGGGAAGTGCCGAAAAAGAAGTAAGCTATTGATGATTCGCGCTAAAATAAAAGGGGATACCGTCAATATTCGGAGGTTCTCGCGATCAGCTCTCGCGCTCCTCGCGCAAATTTGTAACCGTCCGGCGATTTTGCGCCTTGCATTCGATTTCGCTGCAATCGCGGACTTTCCGGTCGATGCCATAGCCCTTGGCCCACAGGCGGTTGCCGGCGACGCCCTTTGACTCAAGGTAAGCCATCACCGCATCCGCGCGCTGGCGCGACAGCCGCTCATTCGCCGCCGAGTTGCCGGGGTCGTCGGCAAAACCCTGGATCTTGGCGTACCAGTTGCGGTTGGCGAGGAGGAATTCCGCCTGTTTGTCGAGGGTCATTCTGGCTGTGTCGTCGATCTGGGCCGAGCCTTCGGCGAAATAGGTGCGCCGGCCGACATTGAGGATGAAGTCCTCTTCGCTGCCGGTGGATATGGTGCCGAATCCGGCAGCGGCCGCGTTGGTCACATCCGGGGTGGAAGCCTCCAGTGAATTGCAGCCGGAAAGGGTGAGCGAAAGCGCCAGGGCCGCAAAGGGCGCAGCGAAAGTCGCACCTGCGAAAAATGAACGTGTCACGATGCTGTCCCCCGAAAGTCCGGTTGTGAAAATCAGCCCTGATTGCTGCCTGCGCCTAAATGCTCAAGCACCAGCACCCGCGTGCCGATCGGGCAGCGCTGATAGAGATCGATCACGTCTTCGGGGAACATGCGGACGCAGCCTGAGGAGACGTCGTTGCCGATGCTCCAGGGTTCCAGCGTGCCGTGCAGGCGGTAGCCGAGGTCTGAGCCGTCCCGGTAGAGATAAAGCGCGCGGGGGCCGAGCGGGTTGTCGGCTGCGCCACCTTCCACCAGGCGCGGCAGATCGGGGCGCCGCTGCAACATTTCAGGTGGCGGCACCCAGCGTGGCCACAGCGCTTTGCGGTCGATGCGGGCGTGGCCGAACCACTGGAAACCTTCCTTGCCGACGCCTACGCCGTAGCGCAGCGCCGTGTTGTTTTCCCAGACCCAGTAAAGGTAGTGATTGCGCGTGTCGACGACGACGGTGCCGGCCGGTTCTTCGCTGAAATATTTGACCATCTGCCGCCGCCATTGCGGCTTGATGACGTCGAATTTCGTCTTGCGATAGGCAAAGCCATTGTCCTCGGCGACGCCTGAAAACCACTTGGAAGCGGCGTCGGCGGCGGCGGGTCTCGGCAGGAGCGATGAGGCGGCAACGGCGCCCGCGCCCCACATCAACGATCGGCGTGTGAAATCCATGGCCGGTTTCACCTCCCGGCAATTTCAGGAAAACTTGCTGCCCCCCAGCCGCACCCGTATTTACGGTTAAAAATTCCTTAACGTCAATCCGTCTGTTGCTGGAATGCCAGACTTGTTGCTATTTCGCAACATTCTGCCGCCTATGGCAATTTCCCGCCCGCCGCGGCGAGCGCTTCCGGCGTGTCGAGGTCGAGGCGCGCGGCTGCGCCGATCTCCACCTCCGCCACCTGGTCGTCGTAATGGGCGATCAGGTGCCTTGCGCCGATATCGCCTTCAAGGCGGGAAAGCTCGTCGAAGAACCGCCGGTCCCAGAGAACCGGGTTGCCGCGTTTGCCGGAGACCGTCGGCACGACGATGGTTTTGCCGCTGGCCGGGTCGAAGGCTGCAATCAGCCGGTCGATGACATCGGCTGAAATTCCCGGCATGTCGGAAAGCAGCACGAGCGCCGCATCCGCCTTGTCCCCCACCGCATGAATGCCGGTGCGGATCGATCCCGCCATTCCTTCGGCAAAGTCGGGATTGTGGGCAAGGTCGATGTCGAGGCCAAAAAGGGCGGCCTCCACTTCGTCCTTCATGTGGCCCGTCACCGCGACAAGCCCGGCGAGCCGGCTGCCAAGCGCGTTTTCCGCCGCGATTCTCACCAGCGGACGCCCGTCGAGTGTGGCAAGCAGCTTGTTGCCGACCCCCATGCGTCTGGAGCGGCCTGCGGCGAGCAACACGCCGGCGACGACCGGTTCGCGCCGCTTGACCTCGGGTCTTCCCTCGCGCGGCTGCGGCCTGGTGCCGATTTCCATCAATAGCCCGCCGACGCCCAGCCCGGTGATGTCATGCGGCGTGACGGTGAGATCGGCAAGCAATCGGGCGAGCACCCAGTCGAAGCCGTTTTCCTTGGGGCTTCTGGCGCATCCCGGCGCGCCGATCACCGGTATGTCGTCGAGTTCCGCCAGAAGCAAAAGGTTGCCGGGATCGACCGGCATGCCGAAATGGACGATCCGGCCGCCTGCGGCCTCGATTGCCGCCGGGATCGCGTCCTTGATATCGACGATGGCCGATGCGCCGAAGGCGAGGATCAGCTCCGCGCCGCGTTCGCGCAATTCCGCCAGCGCGCCGGCGATCGCCGCTTCATCATGCGCGACGCGCAATTCGGCGAAAATCTCCGAGCCGGAGGCGGCAAGCCGCTCTTCGGTGATGCGCCTGGTCTTGTCCATGACGGATGGTTTCAGGTGGTCGAGCGAGGTCGCGATCATCCCCACTTTCCTTGCCCGGATAGGGAGCGACGCGCACGGCCTCGCGCACGGCGGTTTCGGCTTCCGCGATCAGCGCCTCGCTGACGGCGAAGGGAATGATCTTGGCGGTCGCCACCATGCGGCCCCGGTTGACAGTGGCAAAATTCGGTAGGCTAGCGAAGGTGATCGCCGGGTCGATGCGGTTGACCGCGTCGACCGCTTGCCCGTCGATCACCAGCACGCCGGGCTCGCTGGCAAAAAGGTTCACCCTGCCGGTGAAGGGCGGATCCAGGTGCAGCAATCCACCATCTGCGGCGCGTGCCAGCCGTTCGGCGGCGGCGTCTTCATGCAGGTCGTCAAGCTCGAGTTTGGCGGCGATGACGTCCGCAATCCCGGCCTGTGCCAGCCGGTCGATATCCGCCCGCGTCAGCACGTGCCCCTTTTTCAGCGTGCCTTCGGGCAGGCGAAGGGAATGGGCGAGCAGAGCCCCTTCAGCGAGATCAAGCGGCATGCGACCAAAGCGCATCAGCTTCCTTTCCTGAGCGCGGAAATCACCGCACCGAGCACCGCAACGGCGATTTCCGCCGGCGAAGCAGCGCCAATGTCCAGCCCTATCGGCGCCTGGATGCGTGAAAGCGCCGCCTCGCTAACACCCGCCGCCTTCAGCCTGTCCACCCTCGTGCCGTGGGTCTTGCGGCTGCCGAGCGCGCCGACGTAGAAGCACCCGGTTTCAAGCGCGGTCTGGATCGGAAAATCGTCGATCTTCGGGTCGTGGGTCACGGCGACGAGCGCGGTATAGCTGTCGAGCGGTGTCTCTTTCAGCACGTCCTGCGGCCAATCGGCTTTCAATATCCGCTCGGGAAAGCGCTCGACGGTGGCGAAGGCCGTGCGCGGATCGATCACCGTCACATCGAACCCGGCGATTTCCGCCATGGGCACCAGCGCTTGCGAGATATGCACCGCGCCGATGATGACGAGGCGGGGCGGCGGCACAGATACTGTCAAAAACAGCGCCTTGCCGGAGGCATCTTCCACCATGCCGGATTTGCCTGAGCGCAATCGCTTTTGCAGTTCCTCGCCTAGAGGATCTGTTGCGAGATCGTCGCCCTGTCGCACCAGCCGTTGCGCGCCGGTCTTAACCTCGGTGACGAGGATTGCGGCGCGGCGCGCGGCGCGGTCGGCGTTCAAGGTTTGAAGAAGGGAAATTTCCATCGTTTACGTCACCGGCTCCACGAACACGCGAATGCGGCCGCCGCAGGAAAGGCCGACCCGCCATGCGGTTTCATCCGCCACGCCGAATTCCAGCATTGCCGGCTTGCCGCTTGCAATCACGTCGAGGGCCTCGGCGACGACAGCGCCTTCCACGCAGCCGCCCGAGACGGAGCCTTCGAAGTCGCCGTCCGCGTCGATCACCAGATGCGATCCGACCGGGCGCGGTGCGGAACCCCAGGTCTCCACCACCGTCGCCAACGCCACCTTGCGGCCTGCTCCGGTCCATTCTTCGGCAATGGTCAGCGGGTCGCGGATCGTATCGCCGCGTGCGCCTTCATTTTGCTCGATGCTCTGCATGGTCAGCCTCGCCTCTGTCTCATGCCCGGAATATAGGCGTCAAAGCAGGCTCGCGACAGTGCGTATATCGATTTTCGCAACCGTGACTATCGAGCAGCGCGCCTTGCCTCATGCTCCTCGTCATACCGGACAAGGGAAGCGAAGCTGACCGCCGATCCGGTATCCAGAAATAATCGCAGGCAAAGCCTGCTCTCTAATCAGGTAAGGACGCGCTTCGCGCGACTGATTGCTGGATCCCGGCTCTCGCGATGCGCTGATGCGCACGCGGGCCGGGATGACGGCGGAGTGTGGAGCGAGCGCCAGCCTGACCCTCAGACGTCATACCGGACAAGGGAAGCGAAGCTGACCGCCGATCCGGTATCCAGATGAAATGATGCGGGCGAAGCCCGTGCATGTTGAACGAGCATTTACTCGCCCGGTCGCTGAGTGCCGGAAATACGAAAATAGTCCCCACGCTCCAGCCGATACGACATGGCTCGCTCGCCGTCGGACAGTCGCTCCCCGGCAAGCCGCATTCCCAGTTTTTCGGCAACGGAAATGGAGCCGATATTTTCGGGATGAATGTCGGCGACGACCGATTCAAGCCGCAGCGTTTCGAATGCGTGCCGCAGGATCGGTTGGGCCGCCTCGCTCGCGTAGCCCTTGCCCCGGAAATCGCGTTTCAGCCGCCAGCCGATTTCCACCTCATCGCCAAATTCGGCATAGGGGAGGAGCAGCACCCAGCCAACGAAAGCGGGGGGGTCGGTATCATTGCGTTCGAGGATCGACCAGTAGCCCAAACCGTCCGGATAGGCAGTGTTCATTCGCTCCAAAACGAAAGCGCGATGGTTTTCCGGGTCATTCCATGGCCCCGGAACGAAGCGTCGTCACGCGCGGATCGCGGTCCATCTCAAGGCAATCCTCAAGATCGGCAAGAACACGAGGGCGCAGGAAAAGCCGGTCGGTCTGGAAGGTGGTCAAGGCGGGATGATCTCCGATGATGGGCGATGCGAGTTGAATCTACAGGGATTTGGCGCAGGGCAGACAATCGTTTGCGTGTTTTTCGTCATCCCGCCACCCTTTCGACCCTCCGCCGTCATCCCGGGCGAGTGAGGCATAGCCGAACGATGACCCGGGATCCAGAATTCGGCGCAGGCGAAGCCTGCTCCTGAAATTGTTTTTAGCCGCGCTCTCCCGTCATCCCGGACAAACGAGGCGTAGCCGAGTGCCGATCCGGGATCCAGACATCAGCGCGGGCGAAAGCCCGCTCGTCGATCAGATCGTCATCAGGTCGAGCCACTGGGGATTGGCCTTTTCAATCAGCTCGATCTTCCACGCCCGCTTCCACTTCTTCAGGCGTTTTTCCTGCGCGATTGCCTCGTCGATCCTGTCGAACGCTTCAGCGTAAACAAGTCGCGTGACGCCGTATCGTTGGGTGAAGCCCGGTTGCAGACTTTGTGCGTGCTCGAAGACTCCGTCGCGACAGATCGTTCGTCACGCCGACGTAGAGCGTTCCATTGCGGTTGGAGGCGAGAATATAGACATAGGCAGGCATGCGTTATGCAATCATGCATTGCATAACGCAGCAACTATGCTCGTGATCCTTGAGAGGGCCGGACGCGCTCACGCGCGACTGATTTCTGGATCCCTGCTCTCGCGATGCGCTGGCGCGCACGCGGGCCGGGATGACCGGTGTGTGTGGAGCAAGCGCCGACCTAACCCTCAGCCGTCATACCGGACAAGGGAAGCGAAGCTGACCGCCGATCCGGTATCCAGAAATAATCGCGGGCGAAAGCCCGCTCGTCGATCAGATCGTCATCAGGTCGAGCCACATCGGATTTGATCTTTCGATCAGCTCGATCTTCCACGCCCGCTTCCACTTCTTTAGGCGTTTTTCCTGCGCGATTGCCTCGTCGATCCTGTCGAACGCTTCGGCGTAGACGAGCCGCGTGACGTCGTATCGCCGGGTGAAGCCCGGTTGCAGGCCTTGCACGTGCTCGAAGATCCGCCGCGACAGATCGCTCGTCACCCCGATGTAGAGCGTTCCATTGCGGCTAGAGGCAAGAATATAGACATAGGCGGCCATGGCGTTATGCAATCATGCATTGAACAACTCTTCAACTTCGCCTTTTCGCTTTGGGGTCGGGTGCGCTCACGCGCGACTGATTTCTGGATCCCTGCTCTCGCGATGCGCTGGCGCGCACGCGGGCCGGGATGACCGGTGTGTGTGGAGCAAGCGCCGACCTAACCCTCAGCCGTCATACCGGACAAGGGAAGCGAAGCTGACCGCCGATCCGGTATCCAGAAATAATCGCGGGCAAAGCCCGCTCTCCAATCAGATAATGAAGCGCTCCGCATGCCGAATATCTGGCTCCCGCATCAACGTCCGGCTCCCGCCCTCGCTTGTGCGGAATGGCGGCGGAAAAAGGATGCGCGTACCTGCCCAAAACGAAAACGGCCCCGGAAATTCCGGAGCCGCTCTTCGCTGGAATGGACCTCAGCCTATTCGGCGGCAGCGCGAATGGCGGGTGCGGCATTGAGCACCGTGCCGTCCACATGGGTCTCGAAAATCGCGAAATTCTTCACGAACATATCGACCAGTTTCGCCGCCTGGCGGTCGTAGGCCGCCTTGTCGGCCCAGGTCGAGCGCGGATCGAGGATGCTGCTGTCGACGCCAGGCACGGAAACTGGAACCGCGAAGCCGAAATTGGGATCGGTGCGGAATTCCGTGTCCTTGAGCGAGCCGTCGAGGGCTGCGGTCAGAAGCGCCCGCGTCGCCTTGATCGGCATGCGGTGGCCGGTGCCGAAGGCGCCGCCGGTCCAGCCGGTGTTCACCAGCCAGCAGTCGACGCCATGCTCGGCGATCAGATCGCGCAGCAAATTGCCGTATTCGGAGGGGTGGCGCGGCATGAAAGGTGCGCCGAAGCAGGTGGAGAAGGTCGCCTGCGGTTCGGTGACGCCTTTTTCCGTGCCCGCGACCTTTGCCGTGTAGCCGGAGAGGAAATGATACATCGCCTGCGCCGGGGTCAGTCTGGCGATCGGCGGCATCACGCCGAAGGCATCCGCCGTCAGCATGATGATGTTTTTCGGCTGCGGGGCCTTGCCGGTCGTACTCGCGTTGGAAATGAAGTGGATCGGATAGGCGCAGCGGGTGTTTTCCGTTTTCGAGCCGTCGTCGAAGTCGGGCTGGCCTGTGGTCTCGTCGAAAACGACGTTTTCCAGCACCGTGCCGAAACGTTCGGTCGTGGCGTAGATTTCCGGCTCCGCCTCGCGTGACAGGCGGATGATCTTGGCGTAGCAGCCGCCCTCGAAATTGAAGACGCCGTCCTTGCCCCAGCCGTGTTCGTCGTCGCCGATCAGCGTGCGCGCCGGGTCGGCGGAAAGCGTCGTCTTGCCGGTGCCGCGACAGTCCGAAGAAAATCGCCGTCTCGCCAGCGTCGTTCACATTGGCGGAGCAATGCATCGGCATCACATTCCTCTGCGGCAGCAGGAAGTTCAGCATGGTGAAGACCGACTTCTTCATTTCGCCGGCGTAGGAGGTGCCGCCGATCAGCACGATCTTGCGGGTGAAGTCGCAGGCGATCACCGTCTCGGTGCGGCAGCCGTGGCGGATCGGGTCGCCCTTGAAGCTCGGCAGGTCGATGATGGTCATTGCAGGCACGAAGGATTCAAGCTCGCTGCGGTCTGGGCGAATCAACAGGTTTCGGATGAACAGCGAATGCCAGGCGAATTCGGTATAGACGCGCACGTCGATCCGCTCGTTGTCGTCCGCGCCGCCGCGAAGATCCTGGGCGAAAAGCTCCATTCCCCGGGCGTGTTCAATCATGTCGGCGTAGAGCGTCTCGAAAGCGTCCTGGCTCATTTCGCCGTTATTGTCCCACCAGACCGCATGGTTGGTGGTCGCGTCGCGCACGACGAATTTGTCCTTGGGCGAGCGTCCCGTGTGGGCGCCGGTGTCGACCGCAAGCGCGCCGCCGGGGGCGATTCTGCCTTCGCCGCGTCTGACTGCATATTCGTAAAGTTCGGGCTCGCTGGGGTTGAAATGAATGCTGGCCAGTTCCTTGAAGCCTGCCGTATCCGCGCTGATGGCAGGGTTCCGAACGCCTTTTTCTATCATGATCCCGCAAGTCCCTTGCTATTCGGCCGATTGGCCTGCGTTTCCACCCGCCTTCGGTAATCGAGGCCGTTTCGCCGCCTTTTGAAGCGACCGCTGCCCGAAGTTGCGAAACCGTAGTGGAAGCGGATGGCGGCAACAAGGCCGTGACGGGTCGGATTCAGCCGTTTAAATCGATTTAAAGAGTTTACCAGTTCACTATACTTGTGGGATTACATCAAGGATGTTCTCACGACATTTGTATGACAATGCAATTGCTATACGTACCTCATCATTTTTCTTGAAAGCCTGCGATTTTTTGCCGAAAACCGCATTTTTGATGACAGTGGCCTCGTTGCGCACTACCCCTTTTGCGCGAAACGCGAATTCAATTCCGGGCGGATCGGCCGATCTCAATGACAGTGACGACAGGCGAGCAGGCGATCCCGCTCGGCCATCATTTCAAACGCACTTTCCAGCTTGCCGCCCCGATCATCCTGGCGCGCACGGCGCTCATCGTCATGTTTACCGTCGATACGGTGATGACCGGTTGGGCGGGGGCGGATGAACTGGCCTTTTTCGCGCTTGGCGTCGCGCCGCAGCTGAGCTTGATGATGATCGCCATCGGCGCATTGCAGGCAACCGCCGTGCTTGCCGCGCAGGCCTCAGGCGGCGGCAGGGGCGAACAATTGGGTGAAGTGCTTCGCGCATCGCTCCTTCATGCTCTTGTTCTGGGCTTCGTCATCTTACTGCTCTCGCTTCTTGCCGGGGATTTCTTTCTCGCCACCGGTCAGTCGCCTTTTCTGGCGGCGGGTGCGGCCAGGATCACCTTCGCCTTCGGCCTCGGCCTGCCGGGCATGCTGCTTTTCGTCGCCGGCAATCTCTTTTTGGAGGCGACCGGGCGGCCGAAAGTCGGCATGGCGATCATGCTCGCCGCCAATTTCGCCAACGTCCCGCTGAATGGAATTCTTGCGCTCGGATGGGGTGGATTTTTCGCGCCGATGGGGGCGGAGGGAGCGATGATCGCCAGTTCGATCCTGCGGACGCTGGCGGCGGTTGCCATTGGCGTCATTATAGGACGTTCCGGCGCCTCAAACGGACATACTGGTACTCTTTTGGATACCCTTGCGTGGCGTTCGACGCTTCGGGATTTCGGCGGCGAAACCGGCCGCCAGCTCCGTCGCCTCGGTCTTCCCATGGGACTGGCTCAAGGGGTGGAAAGTGCTGCCTTCGCCGCCGTGGTCATGCTGGCCGGGCTTTTGGGCGCTGCCGAACTCGCCGCCTATCAGACGGTCATGACATTGGTTACGCTCACCTTCATGATGGCTGTCGGCACCAGCGGCGCTGCCGCGATCCGCGTCGGAAGGGCGATCGGGGCGGGCGATTCGGTAAATGCCGGCCGCGCCGGCTGGGCTGCGATCGGCCTTGGCGCGCTATTGCCAATCCCCGTCAGTTTCCTCTTTCTTGCCGCTCCGGAATCAATAGTTTCTCTCATCACCAGCGATGCTAACGTGATAGACTTTGCCGCTACAGCCTTGCATGTCGCGGCTTTCATGTTGTCGGCCGATGCCGCCATGGCGGTTGCGATCGGCGCGCTTCGCGGCCTTGGCGACGTATGGATTCCGACCCTTCTCCAGGTCGCTGCTTTCTGGCTTGTCGCGGTGCCTTGTGCCTGGGTTTTCGGCCTCTGGTTCGGCCTTGGTTCGGGTGGGTTGATCGGCGGTCTGATGGCCGGCGTTTTCGTTTCGCTTGCCGGCCTGGCGTGGCGCTTCCTCGTCATCTCCAATCGCAAACGCGCTCTTGGGTGACGCCGACGTTGATGCTTTGGCGTTGAGGGAATAGTGTGGCTAAAGCGCACGGCCATATTTTGCGCGCAATTGAAGGGCCAAAGGCAAGCGAACGTTGAGACGATGACTGGAAACAAACCGAAGGCCCGCACCATGCCGACGATCGCCCTGGTAGATGATGATCGCAATATTCTCACCTCCGTTTCCATCGCGCTGGAAAGCGAGGGTTACCGCGTTCAGTCCTATACCGACGGCGCATCCGCGCTCGACGGGTTGACAGCCAGTCCGCCCGATCTCGCCATTTTCGACATCAAGATGCCGCGCATGGACGGCATGGAACTTCTTCGCAGGCTGCGTCAGCAATCGGACCTGCCGGTGATCTTCCTGACGTCGAAGGATGATGAGATCGATGAGCTTTTCGGCCTGAAAATGGGGGCCGACGACTTCATCCGCAAACCTTTTTCGCAGCGCCTTCTGGTTGAACGGGTGCGCGCCGTGCTGCGGCGGATCCAGCCTCGCGACGCGAGTGCGCCCAAGCCGCAGGGCGACAAGGTGCTCGAGCGCGGCCTGCTGGTCATGGATCAGGAACGCCACAATTGCACCTGGAAGGGCGAACCGGTGACGCTGACGGTCACGGAGTTCCTCATTCTTTTTGCGTTGGCGCAGCGCCCGGGCGTCGTGAAAAGCAGAAACGCCCTGATGGATGCGGCCTATGACGACCAGGTCTATGTGGACGACCGCACCATCGACAGCCATATCAAGCGACTTCGAAAGAAGTTCAAGGTCGTCGATGACGACTTCGATATGATCGAAACCCTCTATGGCGTTGGTTATCGCTTCCGCGATATGTGAGGGAAATTCAATCCGGCGACGCGCCGTCGGGCGTTATTGCGAGATCAGGTGCAAGCGTGAATTTTGCTTCTGCGCATCAGGTTTCGGCGGCGCGGGAGAAAGGCATGGCAGTTGACACGGAAATGCAGGGTGAAGCCCGGCGCGGGGATGGCCCGGCGGCGGAGCGTGCCGCAAGGCTGCGAAGCCTGGGCAATCCACGCCTGCGTCGCCGTGTCGTCAAGCGCATGGGCATATTCCTGGGCACCTACGTCTTTTCCTCGCTCACCCGTCGGATCGTCGTCCTCAACCTTGCCGGACTTTGCGCGCTCGTCGTCGGCATTCTCTATCTCAACCAGTTTCGCGCCGGTCTGATCGACGCCCGCGTCCAAAGCCTCCTTACGCAAGGTGAGATTATCGCCGGCGCAATCGCCGCTTCCGCTACAGTCGAGACGGACGCGTTGACAGTCGATCCGGAAAAGCTGTTGCAATTGCAGGCCGGCGAGAGCACTTCGCCCACCGATGACGCGCGGCTGCTCGATTTTCCGATCAACCCTGAAAGGGTGGCGCCGGTGCTGCGCCGGCTGATATCGCCGACCAAGACGAGGGCCAGGATTTACGATCCGGAGGGGATTCTCATCCTGGATTCGCGCCATCTCTACGCTCGAGGCCAGATCCTGCGCTTCGACCTGCCGCCACCGGCCGCCGAAGAGCCAGGTTTGATCGACAAGATCTGGGCGGATACGAAGCTTTGGTTCCGCAGGGGCGACTTGCCGCTTTACGAGGAAGTCGGCGCCGGTAACGGCCGAGCCTATCCGGAAGTGGAGGCAGCGCTTGCCGGCTCGCCCGCCAGTGTGGTGCGGGTATCGCCACGCGGCGAGCTGATTGTTTCGGTCGCCGTGCCGGTTCAACGCTTCAGGGCGGTATTGGGTTCGTTGCTGCTTTCCACGCAAGGAGGCGACATCGACGCGATCGTTCGCGCCGAACGGCTTGCGATCATGCGGGTCTTCCTCTTTGCCGCAACGGTAACGGTTGTCTTGTCGATCCTGCTTGCGGGCACTATCGCCGGGCCGGTCAGGCGGCTTGCCGCCAGCGCGGAACGGGTTCGTCGCAGCATCAAGTCGCGGGAGGAGATCCCGGATTTCTCCGATCGGCAGGACGAAATCGGTCACCTTGCCAGCGCTCTTCGCGATATGACGAATTCGCTCTACAACCGGATGGATGCAATTGAGACATTCGCCGCCGATGTCGCGCATGAGATCAAGAATCCGCTGACGTCGCTGCGAAGCGCTGTTGAAACGCTGCCTCTGGCAAGAAACGAAAATTCAAAGGCGCGGCTTCTTGAGGTGATTCAGCACGATGTGCGCCGGCTCGACCGTCTGATCACCGATATTTCCGACGCGTCGAGGCTGGATGCGGAACTTGCGCGCGCCGATGCGGCGCCCGTCGATGTGGCGACACTGCTGCGCACGGTCGTGGATTTCGCCAATGAGCGGGGCGGCAAGGGTGCTCCTTCTGTAAAGCTCACGATCGAGCCTTCCCGTCAGCCGCACCCGTATCGCATCATCGGACACGACAGCCGGCTTGCCCAGGTGGTCAACAACCTGATCGACAATGCGCGATCGTTCTCGCCGAAGGGCGGCAGTGTTCGCATCGCATCCAGGCGAACCGCACATCACGTCATCATAATCGTCGATGACGATGGACCCGGCATTCGCCCGGACGCTGTCGAACGCGTTTTCGAGCGATTCTACACGGACCGCCCGGATAATGAGGGCTTCGGCAACAATTCAGGACTCGGCCTGTCGATCACCCGCCAGATCATCGAAGCTCACCGGGGCACGATCATTGCGGAAAATCGGGAGGAAAAAGACAAGGCGAGCGGAGCCACCTTGGTCAATGGCGCAAGGTTCGTCGTTTCCCTGCCTGCCGAGACGACAAAATGAACCAGATCGCCGCTCACGCCAGTTGCATCCTCCTGGGCGAGAAAGGCGTGCTGATCCGCGGGGATTCGGGCAGCGGCAAATCCATGCTCGGCAGCGAACTGGTCCGCCGCGCGCAGGCGATCGGCGAATTCGCGGCTTTCGTGGCGGACGACCGGGTTGTTTTGGACCGTTGCGGCAACCGCCTTCTCGCCTCCGCGCCCGCCCCGCTCTCCGGCTTGTGGGAACGGCGCGGTGAGGGGATCGTACGCGTACCTTTCGAACCATTCGCAGTCGTTCGCCTTGCGGTGGATCTGGCGCTTACCGAAGACATCGAGAGGATGCCGCCCGAAGGTGGCGCTTTTACCGAAATCGAGGGCGTTCTTTTGCCCTTGATGCGACTGCCGAAGGGGATGGAAGGCCTGGCTGCGCGGCGTATTTTGCGGTGGTCGCGCGAGGGCCCGCCATCGCTTGTTGATGGATAATCAATCACTCGCTGCCGATTTTCCTTGCCTTGCCGCGCATGCTTGCCGACATTGTGCGCTACGGTAAAAGGAAGACCCGGTTGCGGGCCAGCGCATTTTGCGTTCAGATCGAGTTGATCGGGATGTATAGATCGCGCTCAAGGCTTTGATTGCGGTGCGGTTTTCTGTTTACCGAATGATGCATCAGAGGGCTGGGCGCTCCAGACCGGGTAAAAGGAAGCAGAATTGGACGCTGTGAAACGCATTGCTCCGATTGTGCCGAACAAGGTGTCTTAGGCGCGGATGAACCACGGACAGGGCATGATAGGGCTGGTACTCGTCACCCACGGCCATTTGGCGAAAGAGTTTCAATCGGCGCTCGAGCATGTGGTCGGACCGCAGCAGCAGATCGACACGATCTGCATCGGCCCGGACGACGACATGGAGCAGAGGCGGCAGGATATCTTGAACGCCGTTGAAGCCGTCAACGACGGAAACGGTGTCGTTCTGCTAACCGATATGTTTGGCGGAACGCCCTCCAATCTCGCTATATCGGTCATGGACGGCACCTCAATCGAAGTGGTCGCCGGGGTCAATTTACCCATGCTCATCAAGTTGGCCAGCGTCCGCGGGGAACTCAAACTCGCCGAAGCGGTCGACGAGGCGAGAAAGGCGGGGCAGAAGTATATTTCCGTCGCCAGCCAGGTTCTCTCCGGACAAGGGTGAGGCCGCGATATCATGGACACTTGCAATCCTCCGGCGCTGATGCGCGAACTGACCATCGTCAACCGCCGCGGACTTCACGCCCGCGCATCGGCCAAGTTCGTCAAGCTTGTCGAAGGCTTCGACGCGGAAGTGAACATTTCGAAGGACGGTCAAACCGTCGGCGGCACATCCATCATGGGGTTGATGATGCTTGCGGCCTCGCCGGGATGCAGCATCTCGGTCGAAGCCAAAGGTCCGCAGGCCGAGCTTGTGATCGAAGCGCTGACGGCGCTGGTCGCGGATGGATTCGGCGAAACCGATTGATATTCATCGCATTTTTTCCAAATCGGAAAGCGCTTTAGAACTTTGAAAGCAGGGATTTGGTCGGCCAGCCGTCGGCAGGCAGTCCGAGGCGCAATTGCTCGGCGCGAACGGCGGTTCGCGTGCCGCTGCCCAAAATTCCGTCAACCTTGCCGACGTCATGGCCCCGCTGCTGGAGCTTCTTTTGCAGAAGTTTCATGGCGCTGTCGGAAAGGCCAGGATCCGGATTGCCCGCATTGTAGACCGGCGCGCCGGCAAGGCGTGTCGCCAGATAGGCGGCGCTCGTCGTGTAGATGAACGACTGGTTCCATTTCAGATAGATATCGAAATTGGGATAGGCGAGGAAAACCGGGCCATTGCGCCCTTGCGGCAGGATAACCGCGGCGGGCAGGGCGGCATCGGGAAAAGTGCCGGCTCGCGGCTTGACGCCAAGGGCTGCCCACTCGTCAACGCGCCTGGTCGAACCGAGGCCGGTGTCCTGCCATGGCAGGTTGTCCGGCACGACGACTTCCTGCAGCCACGGCTCGCCACGCCGCCAGCCGAGCGACTGGATGAAGTGCGCAGCGGTCAGGATCGCGTCGGGTGAACTTGTCTTGAGGGTGACATGCCCGTCGCCGTCGCCATCGGCGCCATAGCGGATGATGTCCTCGGGAAGCATCTGGACCTGGCCGATTTCGCCAGCCCAGGCGCCCGTCGTGCGGCGGGGATCGAGGTCGCCATGCTCGACCATTTCAATGGCCGCGAGCAATTGGCGTCGAAACAGATCGGGCCGCCGACAGTCATGCGAAAGCGTGACAAGCGCATTGACGGTGTTGAAATCGCCCTGAACGGCGCCGAAATCCGTTTCAAGCGCCCAAAACGCGGTGATGACGGGAGCCGGTACGCCGAAATCCTGCTCTGCCCGGGAAAAAACGGCGGAGTATTTTTTCATGTTGGCAGCGCCGTGCTTCAGCCGGTAGCTGTTGACCGAGCGCTTGGAGAACTCCAGGAACGTCTGCTTGAACACGCCCTGCGACCGATCCAGCCCCAGCACTTTCTTGTCGATTCCGGCGCCGGAAAGGGTCGCCTCGACCGCAGCGCTTGAGCGGCCGTTGGCCAGCGCCTCCTGCCGCACGCCGTCGAGAAACGCCCGGAAGTCGCCACCACAGGATTGCGCGCCCGCAGGGCCCGTCGCCGCGAGAGCGAAGATGCCGAGAAATGCCGACACGGAAAGCGCATTGTGGCAGTGCCGAAGTTTCATTCGTGACCTCTTGGTTCCGTCAGTGGCAGAGTGCAAATCCGGTGACAGTTGGCGATACCGGGCCGGGCAGTGTCAACCACCATTCCGGTGGACCACCACCCGAGGCCGATGTTGGGGGCTGGCAGGGCGACAGCTACCCTGGATTTTTCGGGGTGTTGTCTTATTGGCAATATTTAAATCCAGTTCACTTAAAGAGTTAGTCAAAAAAATCGATAAACGGTGAATATTTGAATGTTTTAAGTGATGCAGTACGAATACGCGAAAAATCGGATCAATATTTCTACGAATGATTCTCGCAAAATACTGTGAAGAGAAAATGTGATCTTCTTTTCTCGGCTGGCGTATTTCCCATCATCAGGCAGCTCGGAAAATTGGCTGCTTGATGGTTCGTGAAATCATCAGGGAGATATCCATGCGTAAATTTGCATTGGCATCGGCTTTTGCGTTGATGACCGCAACATCCGCTTATTCCGCCAATATCGTGGAGACCGCGCAGGGCGCCGGTACGTTCAATACGCTATTGGCTGCGGCCCAGGCGGCTGGTCTTGCCGATGCGCTGGCAAGCACCGACAATTTGACTGTATTTGCGCCGACGGATGCAGCCTTTGCCGCTCTTCCGGCGGGAACGGTGGAAACTCTTCTTAAGCCGGAGAACAAGGCGCAGCTCGTTGCCATTTTGAGCTATCACGTCGTGCCGCAGAAGATCATGGCGGGCGAGATCGCTGATGGGACGTCGGAAGTCGGAACGCTGAAGGCGGACGGCGACAAGACGATCACCGTCGAAAAGGGTGCTTCCGGCGTGACAGTCGACGGAGCGAAGGTTGTGACGGCGGACGTCGAGGCCAGCAATGGTGTCATTCACGTCATCGACAAAGTGATCCTGCCGACCAACTGATTGCCGTACATCTGCGGTACACCTGAAAGAAAGGGCGCCGGTGGCGCCCTTTTTTGCAATAACGCCTGCTATTTCAAGGGTGTTATACAGCCGGCGCGGCAATGCGCCGCATCGATATAAAGAAATCCTTATATCCTTATTGTTTTGCGGCGGATGGCAAGATATAACCCGCCTGCCGTCCGCACGGATAAACGCTTCCCTGCGGCCCAGACAATTCCTGCCAGAGTGCTGACCAAAGATCCGGTTCCACATCGATGCCCGTACATGGGCTGACCGGAAATGCGAAACGGACGACACGCTGGCCTGATATTCATCGGAAGGACCGACATGACCATCGCCAAGGACTACTACGTCAAGGATATCGCGCTCGCCGGCTACGGCCGCAAGGAAATCGATATCGCGGAAACCGAAATGCCGGGCCTCATGGCATGTCGCGAAGAGTTCGGCGCGGCCCAGCCCCTCAAGGGCGCCCGCATTGCCGGGTCGCTGCATATGACCATCCAGACGGCGGTGTTGATCGAAACGCTGGTGGCTCTTGGCGCGAGCGTGCGCTGGGCGTCCTGCAATATCTTTTCCACGCAGGATCATGCCGCCGCAGCGATCGCCGAATCCGGCGTTCCGGTTTTTGCCGAAAAAGGCGAGACGCTTGAAGAATATTGGGACTATTGCGACCGGATCTTCGATTTCCCGGAAGGTACGGCCAATCTGATCCTCGACGATGGCGGCGACGCGACGGGCTACATCCTGCTTGGCGCAAGGGCGGAAGCAGGCGAAGACGTGCTGTCGAAGCCCGGTTCCGAAGAAGAAAAGGTGATGTTCGCCCAGATCCGCAAGCGGCTTGAAAAGAGCCCGGGCTGGTTTGCCAGGCAGCGCGACGCCATCCGCGGCGTCTCCGAGGAAACGACGACGGGCGTGAACCGCCTTTATCAGCTGAAGAAGAAAGGGTTGCTGCCCTTCCCGGCCATCAACGTCAACGACAGCGTCACCAAGTCGAAGTTCGACAACAAATACGGCTGCAAGGAAAGCCTGGTCGACGGTATCCGCCGTGGCACCGACGTGATGATGGCGGGCAAGATCGCGCTTGTTTGCGGCTATGGCGATGTCGGCAAGGGATCCGCTTTGTCCCTGCAGGGTGCCGGCGCCCGGGTTCTCGTTACCGAAGTCGACCCGATCTGTGCGCTTCAGGCGGCAATGGACGGCTTTGAGGTCGTCACGCTGGAAAAGGCCGCACCCAGGGTGGATATCGTCATCACCGCTACGGGCAATCGCGACGTCGTGACCGTTGACGACATGCGGGCGCTCAAGGATATGGCGATCGTCGGCAACATCGGGCACTTCGACAATGAAATCCAGGTCGAGGCCCTGCGCAATTTCAAGTGGACGAACATCAAGCCGCAGGTGGACATGATCGAATTCCCGGACGGGAAACGGATGATCCTCCTGTCGGAAGGCCGTCTGCTCAACCTCGGCAACGCCACCGGCCATCCGAGCTTCGTCATGTCGGCGAGCTTTACCAATCAGGTGCTCGCCCAGATCGAGTTGTGGACGAAGAACGACGTATACGAAAAGGACGTCTATGTGCTGCCCAAGCACCTGGATGAGAAAGTGGCGCGCCTTCACCTTGCAAAACTCGATGCCGAATTGACAACGCTCAGCGATGAGCAGGCAGCCTATATCGGGGTGACAACAGAAGGTCCGTTCAAGCCCGATCACTACAGGTATTGATGCCGACGTAATCAACGCACTACATATTGTATTCTACGGCGATTGGCCGTTGGAGTACCGTTTTAGGACAAGGGCTGTGGATGACGCAGCCCTTGTTTACTTTTCGTCAAGAGACTCTTCTTCGCGATTCTCAAACGCGGTATGGTTTTGCGAATCGGGTGCTTCGTGAGGCAGAAATACCCGATGGGCCTCTTCTCATGGGGCGAGAATGCGGCGATAGGGGACTAGAGAATGCCGTCTGACGGCTTGCAGCATGCGCGCTTTGGCGCGTCATGGCGGGAGAGGAGTCTGAGAGCTCTTAACCTTGCCGGGGTCAGCGCGGCGGCGTTGATGGCGAGTGCGCTACCCGGCGCGGCGATGGATGTGGCGTCTGGCGCGGCGAATGCGGGTTTTGATGCCTTTCAGGCGATATGGCTTGCAGCCCTGGGCGGGGCGGTGGCTTTCGCGGTGACGACGGCGTCCGTAATGGTGGTGAACCGTCGTCAGTCGGCCGATGTCCTTTCCAATGTTCAAAGCCAGAACGGAAAATTGAAAGCGCGGCTGGATCGGCTCGAGGGCTTGATCGACAGCGAGGATCATCGCCTGATCCTTTGGAGCGGCGCCGACGAGGCGCCCATGGTGGCGGGAGCCTTGTCCGAGACCAGCGGCGTGCCACGCAACGCTGCCGCCCTGCTTGCTTTCGGATCCTGGCTGGAGCCGGACTCGGCGGTCATTCTGGAGCACGCCGTGGACAAGCTGCGCAGCGACGGCGAGGCCTTCACGACCAAACTCACGACCCGCCTGGGCGGGATGGTGGAGGCGAACGGACGCCTTTCTGCAGGCGCTGCCGTTTTGCGGCTCAGGGATCTGACCGGCGAACGCCGGGCGCAAGCGATCCTCAACGAAAAATACGCGACGCTTTCAAACGACCTTGAAGCGATGCGCCGGGTGCTGGACGGCCAAGGCGCTCCCGCCTGGCAACGCGATCCCCTCAGGCCGCCTGGTCTGGGTCAATCGCGCCTATGCCGAGGCAGTCGATGCCGCAGTCGCAGAACAGGCTCTCGAGGCGGGAACGGAGTTTCTCGACGACAGCGGCCGGACGACCATCGCCCGTCTTCGCGAAGGCGAAAGCATCGCCCGCGCCCGCCTGCCTGTCGTGACATCGGGCAAGCGGCGAATTTTCGATGTTACCGAGGCCTCCACCGAAGGCGGCGGCTTCGGGCTGGCGATCGACGTGACCGAGCTGGAGGAAGCGCAGCGGGAACTGACCCGCACAGGCGAATTCCATGCCCGGACGCTCGATCAGCTTGCTACCGCGGTGGCGATATTCAGTTCCGACCATCGGCTGCAATTTTACAACGCGGCTTTTCGCGGGCTTTGGGACCTTGATCCGGCGTTCCTGGAAAGCCAGCCTCAGGAAGGCGACGTGCTGGATGCATTGCGCGCAGCGCGCAAGCTGCCCGAGCAGGCCGACTACAGAAGCTGGCGCGCCAAGCACCTGGAGAGCTATCGCTCGCTCGACGCGCGGGAATTCTGGTGGCACCTGCCTGACGGCAGGACGCTTCGGGTCATCGCCAACCCGCATCCGCAAGGCGGCGTGACCTATATTTACGAAAACGTGACGGAGCGCCTGGATCTTGAAAGCCGCTACAACGCCTTGATCCGCGTTCCAGGGTGAAACGCTCGACCATTTGTCGGAAGCCGTGGCTGTGTTCGGTTCCGACGGCCGGCTGCGCCTGTGGAATCCGACTTTCGGCGCGATCTGGAACCTCAGCGAAGAGCAGCTGGGCGACAGCCCGCATATCAATTCGATCGTCGATTGGATCGATGGCGACGAAGTTGCCGACGGTACTTGGCGCGAGCTTGCCTTTGCGGTGACTGGCCTTGCCGACAATCGCGAGCTTGTAGCCGGCCGCATGGAGCGGGCGGGCGGCGATGTGATCGATTATTCGACCGTGCCGCTGCCGGACGGCGGCACGCTGGTGACTTTCGTCAATGTAACGGATTCGGTGAACGTCGAACGAGCGCTGCTTGAGAAGAACGAGGCGCTGGAACAGGCTGATCAGCTCAAGAACGCCTTCATCCAGCACATTTCTTATGAACTGCGGTCGCCACTCACCAATATCATCGGCTTCGCGCAGTTGCTTTGCGATCCAAAGTTTGGCGCGTTGACGCCGAAACAGTCGGAATATACGGACTATATCCTTTCTTCATCTTCCGCTCTATTGGCGATCATCAACGATATTCTCGATCTGGCCACAATAGACGCCGGTATTATGGAGTTGGATCTTTCCGACGTCGACATCGCCAAGACCGTCATCGCCGCAGCCGAAGGGCTGAAGGACAGGCTGGCGGAATCCAGCATCACCTTGCGCACGCATGTTCCAGACGATATCGGATCGCTGCAGGCCGACGAACGGCGGTTGCGCCAGGTGCTCTTCAATCTCCTGTCGAACGCATTGCGCTATTCGGACGAAGGCGGGTTGATCGACGTCGCCTGCGAAAGACTTACCGATGCGGTGGAATTCCGGGTGAGCGACCATGGCTGCGGCATCCCGGCGGATCTGCTTGAGCAGGTTTTTGCCCGCTTCGTCGGTCATGACGCCGGCGCGCGCCGGCGCGGAGCGGGTCTTGGGCTTTCGATCGTCAAGAGTTTCGTTGAATTGCACGGCGGTGCTGTCGATATCGAATTGAAGGAAGGTGTCGGCACCACGGTGATTTGCCGGTTCCCGCTCTCTCCGCAGGCCATGAGGCATGCGGCTGAGTAGGATTCCCCCGGTCGGCCTAATGAGGCGAAGCCGCTTGTCCATCACTATCGGAGCCACTTTGACCGGAAATCCCGCTTCGTTCCATATCGCCTGTGCCGATGAAAAGGCGACGATCGCTTTGGCGCAGGATCTGGCGACGATCCTCAAGACGGGCGACTGCCTGTTGCTGGTCGGGGATCTGGGCGCCGGCAAATCGACTTTCGCGCGGGCCGCGTTGCGCGCGCTTGCCGGAGACAGCGATCTGGACGTACCAAGCCCGACCTATACGCTTGTCCAGACTTACGATTTATCGCGACTTGGCGTCGCGCATATCGATCTCTACCGGCTGGAAGAAGCGGAGGAGATCGACGAGATCGGGCTCGACGATCTTCTGGAAACCGGAGCTGTTCTTGTCGAATGGCCCGAGCGGGCAGAAGACAGAATGCCCAAAGGCTCGCTGGTCGTTCGCATCGCGCCGGGCAGCGAGGTCTGCGGCCGCGAGATAACGCTGTCGTGGACGGATGATGATTGGGAACCTCGTCTCGACCGGACGCGGGTTATCCGCGCTTTTCTTAAAGACGCAGGGTGGGAGCAGGCGACGCGCATTCCTCTTCAAGGCGATGCGTCCTCGCGTGCTTATGAGACGATAGTATCGGGCGAGCGCAAGGCGATCTTGATGAATGCGCCGGAGCGGCCGGACGGACCGCCGGTGCGCGACGGACTGCCCTACTCCCGTCTCGTTCATCTGGCGGAAGACGTGCGGCCTTTCGTGGCGATTGGCGAAGGGTTGCGCAAGGCGGGCTTCAGCGCCCCTGAACTTTATGCCGCCGATCTCAAGCAGGGGATACTGCTGCTGGAAGATCTGGGCCGCGAGGGCATCGTCGCCGACGGATCGCCAATCACTGAGCGGTATGAGGCTGCGGTCGACTTGCTGGCGGACCTGCATGCGGCCAATCTTCGCGAGGCGACCGCGCTTCCAGATGGCACGGTCTACCGGCTGCCACGTTACGACGAGCGGGCGCTTCTTATCGAGGCCGAGCTCTATCTCGACTGGTATCTTCCCGAAAACGGGCTGGTTCCCGATCAGGCGATGCGCGAAGAATTCGTCGAACTGTGGAAAGCAGCGCTCGCCAATCTGGCTGGAAGCGACAAAACCTGGGTATTGCGGGACTATCATTCGCCCAATCTGATATGGCGCGGGGAAAAGCATGGCCACGCGAGGATCGGCCTGATCGATTTTCAGGACGCACTTTGGGGGCCCGGCGCCTATGATGTCGGTTCTCTTCTTTTCGATGCCCGCGTCACGGTCCCGGCTGAACTCGAAACCGCCCTTTTCGCCCGCTATTGCGACCGGCGGCGGGAAAATACACCCGGTTTTGACGCGGAAAGGTTTGCGCGCGACTATGCGATCCTGTCGGCGCAACGCCTTTCCAAGGTGACGGGGATTTTCGTGCGCCTGGCGCGACGCGACGGAAAACCTCGGTACCTGGCTCATCTTCCCAGGATATTCGCCTATATGGAACGGGCGCTTTCCCACCCCGCCCTTGCGGAATTGAAAGCCTGGTACGAGGCGCACCGCTTAAGCGGTCGAACTGATGAATGACGAGAGCAGGAGACGGAAAGCATCCATGGTCAAGGTGACGGGCGTTCGCCCCAAAAGCGCAATGATCCTTGCCGCGGGACTGGGTAAGCGGATGCGGCCGGTCACGGCGACGACGCCGAAACCCCTGATCGAGATCGCCGGCAAGGCCTTGATAGACCATGGGCTCGACAAGCTTGAAGCCGCAGGCGTGGAGCGCTGTGTGGTCAATGTCCACTATCTTGCCGATCTGGTGGAGGTTCACGTTTCGCGCCAGGTGATGCCGAAGGTCGTGATTTCGGACGAGCGGTCCAAACTGCTGGAGACCGGCGGCGGCATAACCAAGGCGCTTCCTCTCCTTGGGGAGGATCCATTCTTTCTCCTGAACTCCGACAGCACGTGGATCGAGGGTGTCGTTCCGAATTTGGAACTGCTTTCCCGCCATTGGAACGATGAGGGGATGGACGCGCTTCTGCTGTTGTCGGAGTTCGTCGACAGCATCGGGTACAACGGTCTCGGCGATTTCGACATGGACAAGGAGGGCAGGCTGAGCCGCCGCAAGGAACGTTCGGTCTCGCCCTTCGCCTATGCGGGGGCCGCGATCCTGCATCCGCGCCTTTTCAGGAACGCGCCCGAAGGCGCCTTCTCGCTCAATCGGCTTTTCGATGAGGCATTGGAAGCGGGCAGGCTTTACGGTGTGCTGATGGAAGGGGTATGGCTCCACGTTGGAACGCCCGACGCAATCGCCGCTGCCGAGCGCGCCGTGCTTGAAAGCGTGGACTGAAGTCATTTTTTACCTTGAGCGATTTCTTTTCTCGAAAACGAACCTGGTTTCTTGGAAAGCGCACTAACGCATTCATTTGAAGGTTTTGCGATTTTTTAGAGGTGAGATGAGCGAACGTCCCCGAATATTCACCATTTCGCCGTCGTCGCCGTTTCTCGATACGCTCGTCGACCGACTGCTTGCGGGAGAGTTGGTCGAGGGGGTCGATCTGAAAACCGATCCCATGGCGCTGGCGGAAATCACGCTTTATTTGCCGACGCGGCGTGCCGCCCGCGCCCTGCCTGAGCTTTTTCGCGCCCGGCTTGGCGGCGGGACGGTGCTTTTGCCTGTGATCCGCCCGCTTGGCGATGTGGACGAGGACGAGCATCTGCTGCTTGGCGGAGCGGACGCCGGCGACCTGCCTCCCGCATTGCCCCCCATGGAGAGGCATCTCGCCATGGCAAGGTTGGTGCAGGCCTGGGAGGGTGCGCTGAGGCGCGATGCGCTTGGGCTTTCACCTGACGAGCCGCTGGGTCTGCCGGCGTCTGCCGCTGACGCCGCGTGGCTTGCTGGCGATCTCATCGCGCTGATGGACGAGGTTGCGACGGAGGAAGCGGATTGGGGTTCGCTTTTGTCGCTGGTGCCTGACGATCACGCCCGCTATTGGCAGATCACGCTGGATTTCCTGAAGATCGCCATGGAAGCCTGGCCGGCGTTCTTGGCCGAACGCGGGGCCATGGACCCGAAGGAGCGGCGTTCCAGGCTCATTCGACGCGAGGCGGCGCGCATCAGGGCGACTGCGCCAAGGGGTCCGGTGATTGCCGCCGGCACCACCGGCTCCGTACCGGCTACGGCTGAGCTGTTGAAGGCGGTCGCCGATCTGCCGCGAGGCGCGATCGTGCTGCCGGGTCTCGATCTCGATCTCGACCAACGAAGCTGGGATATGCTCGGCGGTCCGGGGGAGGAAAATGCTTCCCCCAGCCATCCGCAGTACAGCCTGAAACAGCTTTTGGCAGCGCTCGGCGTTTCGCGGCAAGGCGTCGTATCGATTGACGGCCCGGCTGATGCGACGATCAAGCGGCGTGGCCGGTTGATTGCCGAAGCGCTTCGCCCGGCCGATACCACCGATGAATGGCCGATCGTGCTTCGCGAGCATCCTGTGCCGGCCCGCGCCGCAGCGTTCCAGAATGTGTCGCTGATCCACGCGAGAAACGAGGCGGAGGAAGCGCTTTGCGTTGCGGTTGCGCTGCGTGAGGCGGTCGAGCAGCAAAAGAGTGCCGCGCTGATTTCACCCGATCGAACCCTTGCGCGCCGGGTCGCCGTCGATCTTGCCCGCTGGGGCATCGCCGTCGACGATTTCGCCGGACGCCCGCTCGACCAGACCCCGCCGGCGGTGCTGGCGTCCTTGACGGCGCGGCTCGCGCTTGGCGATGCCGATCCGGTTGCATTGCTTGCTGTTTTAAAGCACCCGCTGGCACGCCTTGGCCTTTCGGTGAAGGATATCCGCTCCGCCGCAAGATCGCTGGAGCGCGGAGTGCTGCGCGGCCCGCGCGCAAGACCCGGTACGGCCGGATTGAAGGCCGCAATAGCGGCGGCAAAGGCAGAGGTGGAGGATCGCCATACGCCACGCTGGAAGAAGCTGGTTGAGGATGACTGGCAGGCGGTGGATGATCTGGCCGAACGGCTGGCGCGCGCGCTGCAGCCGCTTGAAAGCCTTGGCGAGGAAGCGCGGACATTCCAGTCGAAACGCTTGTGAAGGCGCATGTGGAATGTCTGTCGCGAATTGCGCTCGATGAAAACGGGTCTGACGGCGAATTATACAGCGGCGAGGCGGGGGATGCGCTGGCGCTCGCCTTTTCGGATCTGATTGCCGCCGGCGATACCGGCTTTGCGGTTGCCGCAGGCGATTGGCCGGCGGTTTTCGCAGCACTGATTTCCGGGTGAATGTACGCCGCCGCCTGCCGGGCGATCCCCGTATCGCAATTCTCGGACCGCTGGAAGCACGATTGCACAGATCGGATATCGTCATCCTCGGCGGCCTCAACGAAGGCGCCTGGCCGCAGCGAACCCGCAACGATCCCTGGCTCAACCGGCCAATGAAACGCGATATCGGCCTTGATCCTCCCGAGCGGCGGATCGGCGCGGCGGCGCACGACTTCTGTCAGGGGCTGGGTGCTTCCGAGGTTATCCTGTCGCGCGCGGAACGATCCGATGGAGCGCCGACCGTCGCGTCCCGCTGGCTGCAACGGCTGACGACGTTGATCGGCAAGGATGTCACATCCGGCATGCGACGGAGGGAGCGGTATCGCCAACTCGCGGGGCTTCTCGACAGGATCGACACACCTTCGAGACCGGCTCTCCGGCCGGAGCCCAAACCGCCGGTCGCTGCCCGTCCGGATCGTCTGTCGGTAACCGAATGGAAACGCCATCCGCGATCCCTATGCCGTCTACGCCAGGCGGATCTTGCGGCTGGATGAGGTCGATCCGATCGGCGGCGAACGTGCCCGACAAGGGCAAGATCATCGACGCATCGCCTGGGCGGATTTCCGGACCGAATGGGCGGTGGTCCTTCTACGGTGGCAGCCGCGGACCTTATTGCTGGAGAGAGGCCGCAGGTGGTTCCAGGCCCTCAGGCGTCGGCCGTCGCAGAGCGTGCTCTGGGTGGCCCCGTTCTCCAGCGGGGTGCGCGGCTTTCATCGATTTCGAGGCGGAAAGAGCGCCGTCGGTTGCCAACCGGCACCTTGAGATGGTGGCGGACCGGCATCATCTTTCGCCTGCACGACGATCCGCCTTGTCGGGCGCGCTGACCGGATCGACGAGCTTTCCGACGGAACGCTGTCGATTATCGACTACAAGACGGGTCAAGCGCCGACGCAAAAGCAGGTGGAGGCGCTTCTGGTGCCGCAGCTGCCGCTTGAGGCCGCACTCGTGCGGATCGGGGCCTTCGAGGGCGTCGACGGCGACAGACCGGTCTCCGAACTGCTGTACCTGCGGCTTTCCGGCGGGCGCAAAGCCGCTTGGCCAACCGCAACCGAGGAACCCGAAGTACCGCGAATCCATGAGCTCGCCGATGATGCCCCTCGCCCGGCTCAGGCAATTGCTTGCGGCCTATGAGAACGAGAGCAAGGGTTACCTTTCGCGGGCGCGCATCATGGAAGAGCGGGTCTACGGCGGTGCTTTCGATCATCTGGGCCCGCGTTCAGGAATGGTCGCTCAGTGAGGGAGAGGACGCATGAGCCGGCTGAATTCCAGAAGCAACGAGGGTGCGGCAGGTGCTTGCCGGCGACCCGGAAAAATCCGCCTGGGTGAGCGCGAATGCGGCTCCGGCAAGACCTTCGTGCTGGCGCGGCGGGTGGTGCGGTTGCTTCGGCCGGAAGTGAGCCGTCGCGCATCCTTTGTCTGACGTTCACCAAGGCTGCGGCGGCGGAAATGGCGACCCGCGTGTTCGATACGCTCGGCGCCTGTACGAATTTCGATGACGCAAGCCTTGCCGATGAATTGCAGGAAATCGAAGGCGTCAGGCCCGACGCAAGACGTCTGGCGCGGGCGCGTCATCTTTTTGCCAAGGCGCTGGAAACGCCGGGCGGCCTGAAAATCCAGACGATCCACGCCTTTTGCGAGGCGCTTCTTCATCAATTTCCGCTCGAGGCGAATGTCGCGGGCCATTTCATGGTGCTCGACGACCGCATATCAGCCGAGCTTTTGGCCGAGGCGCGGGGACGCGTGCTCGCCAAAGCGGAAAACGAGCCGGAAAGCCCTGCGGGACGGGCTTTGGCGTTTCTGATCACTGAACTTTCCGACACGGGCGTTGAAACGGCGCTCGAGGAAATGGTGGGAAAGCGCGATCGTTTGCGCCGCTGGCTGATCGACTTCGGTTCGCTGGACGAAGCGCTGGCCGATCTTGCCCGCCACTTTAGCGTCGATCCCGGTGATACGCTGGCCGGGATCGATGAAGCGTTTCAGCGCGGATGCGGAATTTCCGATACCGAGAAAAAGGCCTTCGCCGAGGCGCTGGCTGCAGGCGGGGCGACCGATCGCAAGCTTGCCGCAGCCCTTGAGCAGGCGGTAAGAGGCAGCGGCGGCCCGTTCTGCGAAGATCGTGGTTGAGATCTTTTTGACCAAGGAACTGGCGCCGCGCAAGAAGCTCGTATCCAAGGCGATTGCGGACAATCATCCGCACCTTTTAGCTGCATTGGAAGACGAACAATCGCGTCTGCTGGCGTTGGTCGAGCGGCGGCGCAAAGTGCTTACCATCGAGGGCACATCCGCGATCCTGCGGATTTCGGACGCCATGCTGCCGCTACGAGCGGGAGAAATCCGCCGTGGCGTGCTCGACTTCGAGGATCTGGTTGTGCGGACGGAATCTGCTTGCCCCGCTCGGATAGCGCTTTGGGTCCAGTCAGAGCCTGACCAGGGGCTCGATCATCATCCCGTCGATGAAGCGCAGGACACAAGCCCGCGCCACGGGAGGTGATTAGCGCTTGTGGGAGGATTTCTTCGCCGCGAAGGGGCGAGAAGAAGACGTAGCGACGGTTCTTGCGGGTCGGCGACGAGACAGTCGATCGATCGCTTCAGGGTGCGGAGCCGGCTTACTTCGCCAGATACGCCAGGACTTGCCCGGAAGGCCGAACGGGCGTCGGGCTGCCCTTCGAAGCGATCAACCTGACGGTTGCTTCTTCCGCTTCTACCGCAGGACGTTTTGGGCGCGGTTGACGAGGTTTTCCAGAACCTGGCGGCGCGAGGCCTGTCTCAGGACGGCGAAGCCCCCGCACATCAGGCAATCCGCCGCAACGATCCGGGGCTGGTCGAAATCTGGCCGTTGGAGGAAGCCGAGGAGCGAGAGGCTTCCGAGGACTGGAGCGAACTGATTGACCGGGTATCTGCAAGCGACCCGATGATGCGCGTGGCGAGGCGCATCGCCGCCACCGTCGATGGCTGGCGGCGTCAGGGGGCTACCGCGCGATGCGCCGGCGCTGGTTCGAAGCGCGGGCCTTTCGTCGATGCCTTGACGCGGGAGTTGAAGCGTTGCGACGTTCCCGTCGCCGGCAGCGACCGGCTGGCGCCGACCGATCATATCGTCGTCAAGGACCTGGTGGTGCTCGGACGCTTTCTGCTGCTGGCCGAAGACGATCTGTCTCTGGCTGCCGTTTCGAGAGCCCGCTGTTCGGCATCGACGATGACGAGCTGTTCGAGATTGCAAGAGATGCGCGGAAAGGCCCAGAGCCGGACGCTCGGCAATCTCGTCAAACACGCCGCCACCGATCAAGGTGGGCTGCGTGTCGGAACCGACCGCAGGGATGGCGCTCGAGGGCGGATTTCATACCGCTGTTCGAGTTTTTTGCCAGACTTCTCGGGGCCGATGGTGGGCGCAGGCAGTTCAAGGCCCGCATGGGTACGGAAGTCGACGATGTGATCGACGAGTTTCTGCGCTGACAATCGCGTTCGAGCAAACCGGCACGCCCGGCCTGGAAGGTTCTTGCTCTGGCTCGCGGCGGCGCCGACGGAAATCAAACGCGAACTGGCGAGTGCGGAAGGCGTGGTTCGGATCATGACCGTTCACGGCGCCAAGGGGCTGGAGGCGCCGGTGGTGATCCTCGCCGATCCAGGTGCGTCGCCGGTATCTTCCAGGCATGATCCGGTGATGCTTGATTTTCCGCGCGACGCCGATGGCCACCTCGCGCCAGCTCTCGTGTGGCTGCCGATAAAAGCCGACAGGGCGGAATGGCATGAGGCCGCGCTTGCCGAATTGCGCGAAAGGTCGGAGGAAGAATACCGCCGTCTGCTTTATGTGGCGATGACGCGGGCGAAAGACCGGCTCGTCGTTTGCGGATGGTCCGGACGGCGCGGGTTGCCGGAGGGAACCTGGTACGGCCTGGTGAGAGACGCGCTGGAGCCGGGTGCAGTGGCGGAAAACGAGGCGGATGGTTCGTTGCGCCGCCTTCTTTGGCGCAAGCCTGGGGCTGTCGATGGATCGCCCTTCCTTGCGGCAAAAGGCTAGCGACGGGACGATTGCGCCATCTGATGCAAATGACCGGCCCGAATGGCTGGGCAGGCCTGTATCGCCGCCCGAGCGCATCAGGCGTCTTCAGCCATCCCGTGCTTTTGAGGCCATGGAGGAGAAGGAGGCGGCGGAAGCGCCGGCCGGGCAAACGTTCCTCGACGCGGCAAGGCAACCGACGGATTGGCCGCTGGAACGCGGACGTCTCGTCCACAAGATGCTCGAGACCTTGCCGGAAGTTCGCGCGATGAACGCAGCGCTGCCGCGCTACGCTACCTCGACCGGTCGCTGCCGGTTAATTTCGCCAAGTATCGCCAATGGCTTGTCGAAGAAGCCTGCGCCATCCCTGGACGACCCTGCCTTTGCTGCGGTGTTTTCTGAAAGAGCTCTGGTCGAAGTTCCCGTCATCGGCCAGTTGATTGCGCCAAACTGGCGATCCTGTCGCGGTATCGGGCCAGATCGACCGCCTATGCGTTACCGATGGCGAGGTGTTGATCGTCGACTACAAGACGAATCGGACAGTGCCAGTTGGTGTCGAAGGCATTCCTGCCGATTATGTAACGCAGCTTGGCGTCTATAGACGGCTGCTTCAGGATGTTTTCTGCCGGTCGGCCTATCAGGGCCGCGCTTTTGTGGACGGCAGCACCTTCCTTGATGGAAATTCCGGCGGATCTGCTGGATCAGGCCGTGGATAAGCTGCGCTGAAGCACTTGTCGTGAACGAAGGTGATCGAGTGCGCCCGATGTCCATTGATATCGATGTTGGCCCAACCCTCGCTTGACGCGGTCGGGAACACTTCCTACCTTCGGTCCAACTTGAGCGGCGTGTCAGGTGGCACGCCCGGAATTCAGTGAGGCAATCATGGCCACTAACGTCGTCACCGATGCAACATTCGAAGCAGATGTCTTGAACTCGTCCGAACCCGTTGTAGTGGACTTTTGGGCCGAATGGTGCGGCCCGTGCAAAATGATTGCTCCGGCGCTTGAGGAAATCTCGACCGAGCTCAATGGTCAGGTGAAGATCGCCAAGCTCAATATCGATGAAAATCAGAATACGCCATCAAGTATGGCGTGCGCCTCGATCCCGACGCTGATCGTCTTCAAGGGCGGTGAGCCATCGCCATCCAGGTTGGCGCAGCGCCGAAGAACAAGCTGTCGGACGTGGATAAAAGCTCGACCTGATCGGTTCGTCGGCATTGAACGGAATCAAAAGTCCGGTCCGCCGGACTTTACGCGCTGGAAAATGCGTGTATGAGGGTGATCCAACAGACGATCACGGAGCTTTGATCGCATATGTGATCGAAAGCCATATGCCCCATTCCCTTCAAGCGACACTAAATTGAGCGAATTATGAACGAAGACCGCAAATCCAGGGAAAATCGGCAGGATGCCGGTGATGCCCGGCAATCCGACACGGCTGACATGGCGCAATCCGCAGTTCCGGGTCAAGATCCGGATAAAGCCTCGGAAGGTCAGGTGGATGGAGATCCGACCGTCGAGCTGCTTGCCGAGAATGCCGAGTTGAAAGATCGCAGCCTTCGGGTGATGGCCGAGATGGAAAATCTTCGCCGTCGCACGGAGCGTGAATTGCGTGACGCCAAGCAGTATTCGGTGGCAAGTTTCGCCAGGGACATGCTGTCGGTGACGGATAATTTGCGCCGGGCGCTCGATACGCTGACCGGTGAAACGCGCGATGCTGCCGACGATGCCATGAAAGGCCTGATCCAGGGCGTCGAAATGACGGAGCGCGAGATGCTCAATCAGCTCGAAAAACATGGCGTCAAAAGGCTCGAACCCGAAGGTCAGAAGTTCGATCCGAACTTCCATCAGGCCATGTTTGAAGTGCCGGACCCAAGCGTTCCGGCCAATACGGTCGTGCAGGTGGTGCAGGCGGGATATGCGATCGGCGATCGGGTGCTGAGACCTGCGCTCGTCGGTGTGTCGAAAGGCGGGCCGAAGGAGGCCAAATCGGCTTCGGAGAGTGAGGCTTTCGGCAATCCCGGTGCAACGGTCGACAGGACGGCGTGAAGCCGCCAGCCGCAGGCAAGAACGCCTGCGGCTTTTCTTCGACGCCCGGCGGAGCTGTTGAGCCAGCCAACCGGCACGCCTCCAATGATGTCGATCAAAGCTGCCTGCGATTGCCTTGATCGATCTTCCTAGCCATAAAGGGTTAGGTCACGGACCCATAAATCTGATGGGAATGGCACCTGAAACGGCAAAGAGATGCAAGGAGAAGGGCGCAGGGCGGGTTATTCACCCGGTCAAGCCCTTCGACGCGGCAGATCGAAGCCGTTTCGGTGTCCGGAGGATATGGCCGATTTGGCCGGCTACTGTGTCGCAAGGACTTGAAAACCAGCTTGGTTTCCTGCGCTCTTGCTCCTTGTATCCAACCAAATCGGCTCATACCATTTCCACCACATTTATGAGTCCGTGACCTAGGCCCAAAGCCTGCGAGCTTTGGCGCACATACCACAGGTCAAGAAATCGCCTTCCCGTATGGAAAAATCGAATGCTTCAGTTTTTCGACTTCGCGGGAGTGGCGATATTCGCCATCACCGGGGCGATTGTCGCCTCCAGGCTTCGTCTTGATGTGATCGCCTTCCTGTTCTTTGCCACATTCACCGGGATTGGCGGCGGAACCCTGCGCGACGTGCTGCTGGGCGTTCCGGTCTTTTGGGTGGAAGATCAGGCCTATCTCGTCGTTTGCCTGCTGGTGGGCGCTGCCATGTGGTTTGCCGCTCCCTGGTTTGAAGCCTGGGGCAAACCTCTTCGCTGGGCCGATGCGGTCGGGGTATCCGCTTATTCGGTGATGGGGGCGGCCAAGACCCTTGCCCACGGCGATGCGCCTGTTGTCGCTGTTTTGCTGGGCGTTGCGACAGCCACGTTCGGCGGCATCATCCGCGATATGATCGCCGGTCAGCCGTCGGCCCTGGTGAAGTCTGAGATTTATCTCACGGCAGCATTCGCGGGAGCGATTGTCTTCGTCGTGTCGACCTTGCTTGGGGTGGGCAGCTGGCCGGCCGCGATTGCCGGAACGCTTGCGGCATTCGCGCTGCGTGGCGGCGCCATTCAATTCGGCTGGTCTTTGCCGGGTTACGGCTCATCCAAAAGAAAGCAGGCGGAGAAGCCGGAAGCGGAAAAATAGGCGCTAGAGCATATCCCGCCAAATCGGAATTGGATTTGGCGACAAGGAAATGCTCAAACATAGCGATGCCGGGGCGCTTTCGTGGAAAGCGCGCAGGAAATAACGCCCGCCAAGATCGGCTCGGCGCATCCGGGTGGAACAGTCGTGGCAGGTCAGGCGGCGTTGCGGTGGTTCGGGCCGGTAAGGGCCGGATGCGATGGCGTGTCGTCGGTCTCCGCCTTGAGACGATCCGCCTCCTGATGCCAGCGATTGGCTTCACGCCGTTTCGCTCTCGCTTCCTTGCGCCATTTGCCTTGTCTGGTCCAGGCCGCGACACCGCCGATAGCCACGCCAAGGGCGACAGCGGCAAAGAGGAACCAGAACAAGGGTGCGGTGACCAGGAGCGCCGGCTGTTCGCTGGAGAAGGGATCGAGCGACAGCGTTACGTCCTGCCGATTGGCGACGGCCAAAACAACCATCACAATCGCCAACGGAATGAATATGAGGCTTTTCAGAAACCGTGTCACAATCGCCTCCTGTAGCGCTGCCTGAAACAATCAATGGAAAAGATCACTCGTCTTCGCCGTGGTCCACGCCGCCATTCAGCCGTTCGCGCATTTCTTTACCGGTCTTGAAGAAGGGCACGTTTTTCTCGTTCACTTCGACCTTCTGGCCGGTACGCGGATTGCGGCCGACGCGGGCAGGGCGGTTCTTGACGGAAAAAGCGCCAAAACCCCGCAGCTCGACGCGATCGCCACGTTTCATGGCCTCGGTCACCTCGTCGAGAATGGCGTTGATGATGTTTTCTACATCACGCTGGTAGAGATGTGGATTTTGTTCGGCAATCCGCTGCACCAGTTCTGATTTGATCATCGATCCGCCCCTATCGTGTCATTATTGTTCAACGCCTCGGGAGCGTGCCAAACGGATACGAGGCCGTCAAGGGAAACACCCGCAGGAACAAGGTGTTTGGCGTCATCCAGGCTATTAAAAAGCCCGTAGGACAGGCCTTGGCCCATTGCGGTGGCCATTCGCGAGGCAAAGGGGAGGTTTTCCAGCTCCGAGCGAGGCGACCAGGTGATCACCGGAAGGTCGGCTGGAACGTCTCGTTCCTTGACCAGCCAGTCCGTCGCAACTTCCTCGCCGCCGACAGCATCGACAAGGCCAAGCGAATGCGCGCGGATGCCGGAATAAATTCCGCCGTTTGCAAGGTTGCGGACCTTGGCTTCATCCATTTTCCGTCGCTCGGCGACGATTTTCACGAACCAGTCGTAGCTGTCGTCGATGACGGCCTGAAGATTTTGCCGGGCGGCGTCTGTGGTAGGTTGGAAGAAATTCGGTTGCGCTTTCAACGGGCCGCTCTTGACGACATCGAATTCGATGCCGAGCGTGTCAAGCAGCCCCTTGATGTTGCCGTATTGGATGTAGACGCCGATCGAGCCGGTCAGCGAATTGTGCCGCGCGACCACATGATCGGCGGCAACCGCGGTCATATATCCAGCCGATGCGCCCAATGTGCCGATGATCGTCGCCATCGGCTTTTTTTCGGCCAGCTTGCGCAAGGCGTCGTAAAGGGCTTCGCCGCCGGTGGTGGAGCCGCCTGGCGAATTGATCGACAGGACAACGCCCTTGACCGCCTCGTTCTCGGCGATCTTCTCGATCATTTCGACGCGCTTGCGATCGTCGACGATCACGCCGCCGATTTCGATCCGGGCGATATGGGCAGACCCTTTGCCTGGACCGCCCAGGCCTGTGAGGCTGAAGAACGCACCGACCAGCAAAACGGCGGCGATTACGAAAGCCGCTACCCGCCAGAAGGTGAGCTTGCGGCGCAAGCGGCGGCGATCCACGATCGCATCGGCATCGAAGGACATGGAGAGAAAGCTCCGTTGGCTGATATCGAAGGTCTATCGCTACATGCACATGCTCCGGAAGGAAAGCCCTTGCGTGCCGTCAGGTTGAAGAGAATGGCCGCAGGGCGGCCCGATACGCACTGATCGCCATTGCGACGGGGCGGCCATTTCTTGTATCAGCCCGCTTAGGCCCTCGGTTCAGCTGAAACCGGTTGAAGCAAACCATCTTCTCCAGTCCAGCCGGGATGACGCGAGCGCCCCAAGATCAATCAAGGAGGGCAGCAATGCCTCACGTAACGCTCGCAACCCTGGACAAGTGCAAGGCGGATGGACGCCGTTTCGCGGTATTGACCGCCTATGACGCAACCTTTGCCGGCATGATGGCGGACGCCGGCATATCAGTGATCCTGGTGGGCGACAGCCTCGGGATGGTGATACAGGGTCGATCCTCGACGGCTCCCGTCACGATGTCCAACATGATCTATCACACGAAATGCGTGGCGCGCGGTGTTGCGGCAAGCCCGGGAGACCAGCCGCTGATCATGGCCGACATGCCGTTCGGCACCACGTTCTCGCCCGATCAGGCCGCGCGCGAGGCAGCAAGGCTGATGCAGGCCGGCGCCAATATCGTCAAGGTGGAAGGCGGAGCGGCCATGGTGGGCGTGGTGGCTTTTCTGACGGCCCACGGCATCCCGGTTTGCGCTCATCTGGGGCTGACGCCGCAAACAACCGACATGCTGGGAGGCTACAAGGTGCAAGGCAAGGGCGAAGAGGCTGCGGCGAGGATAGCAGACGATGCTCGCGCGCTGGAAAGCGCCGGCGCCCGCATTCTGCTTCTGGAATGCGTGCCGAGCGCGGTAGGCGAACGGGTCGCGAAAGAGGCCGGGGTACCGGTCATCGGCATTGGCGCGGGGCCTTCAGTCGATGCGCAGGTCCTGGTCTTGCAGGATATGCTCGGCATCACGAGGGGCCGGCATGCGCGCTTCGTCAAGAACTACATGCAAGGCGGATCGACCATCGCTGAAGCGCTTCGCCAATTCACCGAGGAAGTCGAGTGCGGCAACTATCCGCAGCCGGAGCATTGCTATACCTGAGGCGCGGGGCGCTTCCCAATTAAACAGACGTGTCGCAAAGAGACGCTGTCAGCAATAAAAAGCCCGGCCAAAATGGCCGGGCTTTCTGTTGTTTTTGAACATCCGAAAGCGTTCGGATTATTCTTCGTCGCCTTCGCGGGCTTTCAGGGCGGCGCCCAGAATGTCGCCAAGCGATGCGCCGCTGTCGGACGATCCGTACTGTGCGACCGCTTCCTTCTCCTCGGCGATTTCAAGCGCCTTGATCGAAACGGTGACGCTGACGGGTCTTCTTGTCGAACTGCGTGACGCGGGCGTCGAACTTCTCGCCGACCGAGAAGCGCTCGGGGCGCTGTTCGGCGCGGTCGCGGGCAAGATCGGCGCGACGGACGAAGGCGATGAGATCGGTATCGACGATCTTGACGTCGAGGCCGGCTTCCTTGACTTCGATCACTTCGCAGGTCACGACGGCACCCTTGCGGAGTTCGCCGGCGGCTGCGGATTCGAGCGGATCGCCACCAAGCTGCTTGATGCCGAGCGAGATGCGCTCCTTCTCGACATCGACGTCGAGCACCTGAGCGTGAACGACGTCGCCCGTCTTGAACTCTTCGATCGCCTGTTCGCCCGGACGGTTCCAGTCGAGGTCGGAGAGATGGACCATGCCGTCGACATCGCCTTCGAGGCCGATGAACAGACCGAATTCGGTCTTGTTCTTGACTTCGCCTTCGACTTCGCTGCCGACCGGGTAATTGCTCGGCGAAGGCTTCCCACGGATTGTCGAAGCGTCTGCTTGAGGCCGAGCGAAATGCGGCGCTTCACCGGATCGACCTCGAGGATCATCACCTCGACTTCCTGCGAGGTGGCGACGATCTTGCCCGGATGGACGTTCTTCTTGGTCCAGGACATTTCGGAGACGTGGATCAGGCCTTCGATGCCCGGCTCCAGTTCCACGAAGGCGCCGTAGTCGGTGATGTTGGTGACGCGGCCCGTGAACTTGGCGCCGACCGGATATTTCGCGTCGATGCCTTCCCACGGATCGGCTTCGAGCTGCTTCATGCCGAGCGAGATGCGGTGCGTTTCCTGGTTGACGCGGATGATCTGGACCTTGCACGGTCTGGCCGATCGACAGGACTTCGCGTCGGGTGGTTGATGCGGCGCCAGGCGATGTCGGTGACATGCAGCAGGCCGTCGATGCCGCCGAGGTCGACGAACGCACCGTAGTCGGTGATGTTCTTGACCACGCCGTCGACGATCTGGCCTTCCTCGAGGCTCTGCACCAGCTCCGAACGCTGCTCGGCGCGGGTTTCCTCCAGAACCGTCCGACGCGACACGACGATGTTGCCGCGGCGCTTGTCCATCTTGAGGATCTGGAACGGCTGCGGCGTGTGCATCAGCGGCGTGACATCGCGCACCGGGCGAATATCGACCTGGCTGCGCGGCAGGAAGGCGACGGCGCCATCGAGATCGACGGTGAAGCCGCCCTTGACCTGGTTGAAGATCTGGCCGGTGACCTTCTCGCTCGTTTCGAAGCGCACCTCGAGACGGACCCAGCTTTCCTCGCGGCGTGCCTTCTCGCGCGACAGCACGGCTTCGCCGAGCGCGTTTTCGACGCGCTCGAGATAAACCTCGACTTCGTCGCCGACGGCAATGCCGGCTTCCTCGTCACGTCCCTTGACGCCGAATTCCTTGAGCGGAATGCGACCTTCGGTCTTGAGGCCGACATCGATGACCGCGAGGTCCTTCTCAATGGCAACGACCGTGCCCTTGACGACGGAGCCTTCGTAAAGCTCCTGGGTGACGAAGGACTCTTCGAGAAGAGCGGCAAAATCCTCGCGAGAGGGGTTCAAATTGTTCATCAAAGCTCCTGCAGCCATATCTGGCTCGTCGCCGGCGGGTTCGCGTTGCACATGGATCATCAAACACCCGGTCTTGCCTTGGGGCAGACTACCGCGAAAACTCGTTCTTTCGCGGGCCGGCGCTGGCGGATGACGATGATCCGTTTTCTAGAGCGCTTTCCATGAAAGCGAGATCGCTTTCATGGTCAGAATTCGCTCCAGCATCAGTATCTTGAGCCTGTCCCTGCCGACAAATCCGGTTCAGATTTGGCGGGATAGGCTCGAGGTTTGTTGCCAAGGCATTGTCAGTTGAAGTCTTGTCACTTCAATTCATGGCAAGGCCCGGCGTGTTCCATGGCAACCGGGCGTCTTTTGTTACCCTAGGTTATCTTCGGCTTTCGGATTTCTTGGCCGATCCGGCGCTTTTGCGCTTTTTCAACGATGTCCAAAGCCGCTTGGAACGCCGTTTCTATATCCATTTCACTCGTATCGAGCAAGTGGGCATCGTCCGCGCGCCGCAATGGGGCAACCGCGCGCGTGCTGTCGCGCTCGTCGCGTTTCTTCAAATCGGCAAGGATGGTGGCGTAATCGGCGGGCTTTCCCTTGGCTGCAAGTTCGCCCGTTCGGCGGCGCGCGCGCTCTTTCGCAGCCGCTGTGACATAGAGCTTCACCGGGGCATCGGGGCAAACGACCGTGCCGATGTCGCGGCCGTCAAGTACGGCTCCGGGCTGTGTTTCGGCAAATTTGCGCTGAAGCGCCACGAGTTCATCGCGTAGGCCCTGCAGCACCGCGATCCTCGATGCGGCCTCGCCAATCTCGTGCGAAGAAAGAACGTCGCGGTCGAGGCGGGCGAGATCGAGATTGTGGGCGACCTTAATTGCAACGTCTTCGTCGCCGAGCGGCAGGCCACGGGCGAGCAGGGCGGCGGCCACCGCCCGATACGTCAAGCCGGTATCCAGATGCACATAGCCCAGGTGTTCGGCCAGCCGGCGGGCAAGGGTCCCCTTTCCCGACGCGGCCGGTCCATCGATGGCGATGATCATACTGTGGCCGCTCCTTGTTCTGCGGCAGCGATATCGGCCCCGAGCTTGGCCATGAGCGCGCCAAAAGCGGGGAAGCTCGTCGCGATGACCGCGCCGTCATCGACCGTGACGGGCTTGTCGGCGGCAAGGCCCAAAACGAGGAAGCTCATGGCGATACGGTGATCGAGGTGCGTGACGACCGTACCCCCGCCTCGTGGACCCCCGCCTGCAGCGCTTTGGCTGCCGGTCACGGTGAGTGTCGTTTCTTCCTCGCGGCAGGCGATGCCGTTGGCTTCCAGGCCCCGTGCGACAGCGGCCAGACGATCGGATTCCTTCACTCTCAGTTCTTCCAGACCAAGCATGATCGTATCGCCGCTGGCAAAGGCAGCCGCAACGGCCAATACTGGATATTCGTCGATCATGGATGGCGCGCGTTCGGCCGGTACGGTGACGCCGGTGAGTTTGCTGTGCCTGGCGCGGATGTCGCCGAGCTGCTCGCCGCCGGTTTCGCGAATATTGACGATTTCCAGATCGGCGCCCATTTCCTTCAGTGTCGTGAAAAGGCCTGTGCGGTTTTCATTGAGCAGCACGCCCTCCACCACCACATCGGAACCGGGCGTGATCAGCGCGGCTACAATCGGGAACGCCGCGGAAGAAGGATCTCCCGGCACGATAACGTCCTGCGGCTTCAACTCCGGCTGGCCGGTGAGACGAATCACCCGCTCGCCCGCCTCGTTTATCTCCACGGTCAAATCGGCGCCAAAGCCCTTGAGCATTTTTTCGGTGTGATCGCGGGTCGCAACCGGCTCGACCACGGTCGTAATGCCAGGGGCATTGAGCCCTGCCAAAAGCACGGCGGACTTTACCTGCGCGGAGGGAACCGGCACCCTGTAAATAAGCGGGGCGGGCGTCCTGGGGCCGCGGATCGACAAAGGCAGGCGGTCGCCGGAGCGGGCGACGACTTGCGCTCCCATCATCCGCAAGGGATCGAGTACCCTGGCCATGGGCCGGCGGGAAAGGGATGCATCGCCGACGAAAGTCGTGGCGATGGGGTGCGAACCGACGATGCCCATTGTCAAGCGCGCGCCGGTGCCGGCATTGCCGAAATCGATGACGCCTTCCGGCTCAAGCAGCGTGCCGAGGCCAATTCCGTCGATATTCCATGTATCCCCGGATTTTTCGACCTGCGCTCCCACGGCCCGCATTGCGGCAATCGTGTTCATCACGTCTTCTGATTCAAGGATGCCTTTGACCGTGCTGCGCCCAACCGCCAAGGTAGAAAACATGACCGAGCGGTGGGAAATCGATTTATCGCCGGGGACGCGGATGCGGCCCTTCAGCGGTGCGCCGGATCGTGACGTCAGCGGAGAAGGCGAGGAAGTGTGAGACATTTTCGTTTCCGAGGGTTGAGATAACAGCGCAATGACGCCCGTCTATCACGAAGGAAGTTTTCAGTCACCGCTACAGGCGGAAAAGAGGGGGTAACAGGGCGTCGATGGACAAGAGTTTTTGCGTTGTTCGCCAAACTAACGGAAAACTGTTTGACGTAATGCAAGATTTGGCTTTGACACGACGGCGGCCAGCGTTTATGCGGTCCCCGCTCATTTAAAACAAGGGTCAGAACCGTGGCAAAACCCGAACTCGGCACAAAGCGGCTGTGCACCGGATGTGGCGCGAAATATTACGACCTCAATCGCGATCCCATCACCTGCCCGAAATGCGGTACTATTTTCGAGATGACGACGGCCGTGCGGGCAGCCAAAGCCGCCAAAGTTATCGTCAAGGAAGAAGTAGACGAAGAGGAGTTGGAAGGCGCTGAACTCGTCAGCCTGGAAGACGCCGACGCGGAAGTTGAAGGCGATGTGGCAGCGGTCGTCGTCGATGATGATGCTGACGATGATATCGTCGACGACGATGACGACGACGATGTCTTCATCGAAGACGAGGACGAGGGTGATGAAGACGTGCCCGGAATCCTGGTCGAACGCGAAGACGAAGATACGGATCGCTAGAGCATATCCCGCCAAAAAAAGAGTTGATTTGGCGACAAGGATACGCTCCAGCATAGTGATTCTGGAGCGCTACGACTGCATCGATCAAAATGATTGGCGGGTCGCGGGTGTGCTGTTTTTACGGCGCTCTGCGGCATTCAACCGGGCGGCAAAAAATCTACCCGCTGCAGCCTGCGCTTTTGATGGTCGGGCAACCGTCGGCAAGTGGCCGGGCGAAGCCCTGTCGATGTTTGGAGCTTTTTTCGGGCGATGGAGAATCGCAGAGACGCGGTTTCGAAATTGGCTTTGAAAAGCAGTTGGGCGATAGCCTGTTCACAACCGGATGAAAGCTGTCTGAAACACCAATCGGCAGCCGACATTCTACTTGACACAACGGGCTGACAATCTATGTTCCGCCCGCACCGACGCTGGTTTCCCAAGCTGGTTGTCGCTACTTCGCAGAGCAATCGACAGATGCTTTCGCGGATCGATGAGACGGGGCCGTAGCTCAGTTGGGAGAGCGCTTGAATGGCATTCAAGAGGTCAGGGGTTCGATTCCCCTCGGCTCCACCATCTTCCGTATTGCATGCATCGAGTGTGAAAAGGCTGGCAGGCAGATGCCCCAAAGGGGTTTTATTGTGCCTGACTCTGCCAAGACTATCAGGGGCCGTAGCTCAGTTGGGAGAGCGCTTGAATGGCATTCAAGAGGTCAGGGGTTCGATTCCCCTCGGCTCCACCATTGTTTGTTTCTATTTCACGCCAGTACGCTTCCTTCATGCCTCCAACGGGCACGCCTGCGACGGGTGCGCCTCCGATGGGCCAGGGCGAGGTCGGGACGGTCGGCCGACAAGCGCGCCAGGTCGTCGATAAAGGCGAGCGCCTCGGCCAGGGCATCCTTGGGAAGGGCTTCGGATACCTGTGGCGCCTCGATATCGGCAGAGACGCCCCGCAGTTGCGCCGTCTTCATCATCTGTTCGTCGAGGCTGAGCGCGGTACTGTAGACGTCGTTGGGAAGCACAGGCGGCACGCCGAGACGCTCCAGCGATGCATTCACCGCCCGCAGGTGGGCCAGAACGTCCTGTGGGCCGCGGTTTTCCTCGCGCAGGGGCAATGCGGTATCGAAACCGATGCCGTAGACCGGCGCAAGTTCGGCCAAATCGGTTGCAGCGGCCTCAAGCACCGCGACGACATGGCCCGGCGTCGCCTGTTCGGGCGGAAGCGCGGGAGGGGAATTTTCCGCAAGGCCGTTCAAATTCCGCAGGGACTGAATTCGCTCAAACACATCGACGGCGAGTTCGCAAGACATGGCGGGAATTGCAAAGGATGGGGCGCGCATTCTTAACTCTTTGGGGTAGCAGCCTGTATGCCTTTGCGAATAGTTCTGCAATCAAAAGTTGTTCTCGTATACAGTCAGTTAACGTAGTCGGAAATTTTGAAGTTTTAATACCTTGTTATCGCTACATAAATAGCAGTTTTCTGCTGATGCTTCCGTAGAAAAAATCATTCTTAAATTGTATAAAATTCTTATTGGTACGGTGCAGGGATCTTTCGCGGCCGGTCCCGGTCATTGGCGGGCGAGGCTACGTTCTCCTCCGAGGCGTCCAGAGCTCTGGTAAGCCAGGCAACGATGCGGGTGATCGTCAAAAATACGAGAGGGCCGGCAACCCCGCACAGCGGCAGGAAGAGCAAACCCAGATCGCCTACCGGAGAGTCGGGAGCGACGGCAACGAAAACAAGGCCGCCTGCCGGCGGATGAATGGTGTCGGTTTGCGCCATGGCGGCAAGCACGAGGCTGATGCCGAGCGGGATCACAAGGGCTTCGGGAAGAAATGGGGACAGCTTGTAGACGCCGTAACCAATGAGCGCAGCGAGAAGATGGGCGACAATCACCGCGGCCGGCCGCGCCACCGATTCCTTTTCCAGCGCGATGAGGACGACGGCGAGCGCGCCATAGGAGCCGAAAAGGATATTTCCGGGTATAAAGGGTGCGGCAAAATGCGCAATCGCAAGGAAGAGGGCGGAAGCGACCGCGCCCCGAAGCCCGACGCGAATGACCCGGACGGCGGATTGCGGCATCAAGCGACCTGCCTTGAGATGTTGCGAACGATAAGCTTCGAAGACTCGCCGATTTCGTCCGAGATTTTTTTCAGCTCGTCAGTCAATGCCCCGAATTCACGGCCATACTCGCCCGCGCGAATTGACGAGATCTTGGCATTGAATGCCACGAGACGGGACAGATGCGCCGATTTCTGGATCTGGCTGAGCGCAGCCAGCACAGACCGCGTTTCTTCCTCGCGTTGTTGATCGCAGGCGCGCTGGAAGCTGATGTAGTCTGCTTCCAGTTCCGCCACATTGGCCTGCAGAAGCTCCAGAAGTTCCGATTTGATGAAGGTTACGAATTCAAGCAACCGGGCGGCTTCGTATTCCTTGGCATTGGCGAATACGTCTTCGTAAAAGCCGGTGGCATCGATGAATCCTTCGATCTTGCGGTTGCCGTCGCGCTTACCGTAAAGAACGTCCCTCACGCCTTCCGAGAATAGGCTTGGAACCTTTGTATCCCGGTTGCCGTTGATCAGCGTGCGGTGCGCGCAACGGAAATCTTCCGCCGCCTTGGCATAAGCGGCGAGGTCGGCCGCGCCGATTTCAAGCCCTTGCAGCCGCGCGATATGCAGGTTGAGCAGGATGAGGCCCACCCGTTGGGAAAGCATGCGCTGACGGCCGATCAGATTGATAAGCCCGGCAAAGATCGGGCCACTCAACTGTCCATCGGCAAGTGCGTGAAACTGACGCCCTGTCGCTGTGGTCATGCGGTGACAAACCTTGGTTCAATCGCTGCAGCAGATTGTCGTTCTTGCCGGGGCATCGCCCGTTCGACGCCGCGAATACGGTGCGTCGGACGGATGACGTTTGGAAACGGGACCGGCCGGGCACCAGGCTCGGCTCTTGCGATACGAAAGGCGCTCGCAGATACCGAAAACATGATCGCGCCAGGCCTGCGGTTTCAAGCCGCGACCGAGCGCGGCTCAGGCGATCTTGCGGCTGGGCGGGCGGTTTAATATATCGTCCCGCGTTGATTTAACCACGGCGAGCAATTGGTCGATAATCGAGGGCGCGACGGATAGCTCCTCAAGCGTCGCCTTCAGGTGCATGCCGACGTTATCGAAGTGCTCACCCGTCAACTTGAGGTCTTTATGAGAGCTTCGCAGATCCTTGCCATTATATTGCTTCTCTCCCCCTAAGGCATAATAAAGAAAAAGCTTCATTTTCATTCTTTGCTGGCGCATATCCATGCCAGTGAAGAAGTGATTTATAGAATCATCAGCCAATATTTTAGCGTAAAAAATATCTACCGCTGCGTCAACTGCTGGTTTTCCACCAATTTCTTCGTAGAGTGACATTTATATTCTCCACCGCAATTTTTAAGCTAAGATTACTATGAATTTCGATTGTTAAAGAATTGCTATGCTTCCGTTCAGTTTGGCGAGATTCACCCGAAGGAATCGAATTGAATTTCGCCAGGGAAGGACTGAGTGATTGATATGTTTGACAAATCGGTATTTCCCGCATTGCGTGTCCGGCCAAGGAATTTTTCAAAGCGGCTCATCATGCATCCGCTTTGGAATTTTCCGCAGTCGTGAGACCCTGATATCCGTGCCGTCTCACCTGTCCGGACGCCGGGGTGTCACTGAATGTTCATTTGAGCGCCATCAATCTTTCATCTGAAAACGATTTGGTGCTATTCAAGTTCATTGGCGATCTGGCTCCGGTCTGGTTGGAGTTGGATCGGGTGCGGTGGAAGTTCCGCATCCAGCAAGTGCGTGGTGTTTTAAAAAAAGGGAGGACGATATGGGATATCGCAATTCAGTGGCTCGTCTGATCGCCTTGGCGGCGATGGCGAGCGTTTCGTCGGCGGCTTTGGCGGCGACCGAAATCGAATGGTGGCACGCCATGGGTGGCGAGCTCGGCGAGAAGGTCGAGGAGATCGCGGCGAATTTCAACAAGTCGCAGTCGGACTATGTCCTCAAGGCGGTCTATAAGGGCAATTATACCGAAACGATGACGGCAGCAATCGCCGCTTTCCGCGCCAAGCAGCAGCCGCATATCGTGCAGGTGTTCGAGGTCGGCACTGCAACGATGATGGCCGCCAAGGGCGCGATCTACCCGGTTCACCAGTTGATGGCCGACGCGGGCGAACCCTTCGATCAGTCTGCATTCCTGCAGCCGGTGATCGGCTATTACACCGATTCCGACGGCAAATTGCTCTCCATGCCGTTCAACTCCTCGACGCCTGTTCTCTATTACAACAAGGATCTGCTGGATAAGGCGGGCGTTTCCGAAGCGCCGAAAACCTGGCCGGAAATGGGCGAAGCCGCTAAAAAGCTCCAGGCAGCAGGCGTTGCCTGTGGATTTACCACCGCGTGGCAGTCCTGGGTGCAGCTTGAGAATTTCTCAGCCTGGCACGATGTGCCTTTCGCGACCAACTCCAACGGTTTCGGCGGTCTTGACACGGAACTCGTTTTCAATTCGCCGCTGCATGTCAAGCACATCAACCAGTTTGCCGAATGGCAAAAGACCAAGGCCTTCGACTACGGCGGGCGCCGCAGTGACTCCGCGCCGAAGCTCTATTCCGGCGAATGCGCCATGTATATGAACTCCTCCGCCGGCCGGGCGGGTGTTGTTGCCAATATGAAAGATGTGAATGTCGGTGTGGCGCCTCTGCCTTATTGGCCGGACGTGGCCGGCGCACCGCAAAACTCCATCATTGGCGGAGCGACGTTGTGGGTGCTTCAGGGCGGCGATGCGGAAGAATACAAGGGTGTGGCGAAATTCTTCACCTACCTGTCCTCGCCGGAAGTCCAGGCCGATTGGCATCAGTTCACGGGTTACCTGCCGATCACCACGGCGGCCTACGATCTTTCCAAGAGCCAGGGCTACTATGAAAAGAACCCCGGCGCTGATGTCGGCATTCTGCAAATGACCGGCAAGGCTCCGACGGAAAATTCCAAGGGTCTTCGTCTCGGTAACTTCGTCCAGATCCGCGACATCATCAACGAAGAGCTGGAACTGGTTTGGTCTGGTGAGAAGACTGCGGAAGCCGCTTTGAACACCGCTGTAGAACGTGGCAACAAACTGCTTCGCGATTTCGAGAAGGCCAATAACTGACTTTGATCAATGCGCGGCGTGGGATGCCCCACGCCGCGAACTTATGTGAACCGCCCCTTTGATCGGGGCGGTTTCGCCTTCCGGAAACCGGTGTCAGTTTCGACGCCTTTTCCACTTGCCGGTCGTGATGGATGACGCATGCAAACCAAGCGCATAACCTTCAAGAACAATTGGCTGCCTTATCTGCTCGTCGCGCCGCAGCTTGTTATTACGCTGGTCTTTTTTATCTGGCCGGCGTCCCAGGCGCTTTATCAATCGGTGCTTCGGCAGGATCCCTTTGGTCTCAGAACGGAATTCGTCGGCCTTGAAAACTTCGAGGCGCTGTTTGCGGATCCACTTTATCTTTCTTCCTTCAAGGTGACGATCGTCTTCAGCCTCGGAACCACGATTTTGTCGATGGGAGCAGCCCTGCTCCTCGCCGTGATGGCTGATCGGGTTATCCGCGGATCGACTGCTTACCGGACCTTCCTGATCTGGCCCTATGCCGTAGCCCCGGCTGTTGCCGGTGTATTGTGGTGGTTCCTTTTCAATCCGACGATTGGTATCGCCGCCTATTGGGTTCGGCAAATGGGATACGACTGGAACCATACGCTGAGCGGAAACGATGCGGTTCTCCTGATCATCATCGCGGCCGCCTGGAAGCAGATATCCTATAATTTCCTGTTTTTTCTGGCCGGCTTGCAGGCAATTCCCCGCTCCCTGATCGAGGCTGCTGCAATCGACGGCGCCAGCCCAATAAAGCGGTTCTGGACGATCATCTTTCCGTTGTTGTCGCCGACGAGCTTTTTTCTGCTGGTGGTAAATGTTGTCTACGCATTCTTCGATACGTTCGGCATCGTTCACGCCACCACGCAAGGGGGGCCCGGGCAATCCACGTCGATCCTCGTCTACAAGGTGTGGCGGGACGCCTTCGAAACGCTCGATCTCGGCGGATCGGCCGCCCAATCGGTAATTCTGATGCTGATTGTCATAAGTCTGACCGTCGTCCAGTTCCGCTACATCGAACGCAAAGTCGAATATTGAGGTTGAGGCATGGTTGAAAATCGCCCTTGGCTAACGATCCTCAGTCACTTGATATTGTTGATCGGCCTCGCCATCGTCGTGCTCCCCGTCTGGGTTGCATTCGTGGCGTCCACGCAAGATCCCTCTACGATGCTTTCCGGCGTGGTGCCTCTTTGGCCCGGCGACCGTTTCCTGGAAAATTACGGTCAGATCTTCTTTGAGGGACTGGCGTCCGCGGGAGCACCGCCGATCGGGCTGATGATGATGAACAGCTTGGTCATGGCCATGGCGATCGCCATCGGGAAAATTGCGATTTCGATCATTTCCGCGTTCGCCATCGTCTACTTTCGCTTCCCCTTTCGGGTTTTGGCTTTCTGGACGATCTTCATCACGCTCATGCTTCCGGTCGAGGTTCGCATCCTGCCGACCTTCGAGGTAACGGCGGGCCTGGGGCTTCTCAACAGCTATTCCGGGTTGACACTCCCCCTGATCGCCAGCGCGACGGCAACATTCCTGTTTCGGCAGTTCTTCATGACGATACCGGAAGAACTGTCGGAGGCAGCGCGCATTGACGGAGCTGGGCCGATGAAGTTCTTTCGCGATATTCTTCTGCCGCTGTCCAAAACCAATATCGCGGGCCTCTTCGTCATTCTTTTCATATTTGGGTGGAACCAGTATCTATGGCCGCTTTTGGTCACGACGGACGATAGTTACTACACCATCGTCATGGGTATTCAACGCATGGTCAGCGTTCCCGACTCCACTCCGCTATGGCACATCATCATGGGTACGGTCATCCTCGCCATGATCCCGCCGGTGCTTGTGGTGGTGTTCATGCAGCGCCTGTTCATCAAAGGTCTTGTAGAGACGGAGAAATAACAAGAAATGGCAACCATCTCACTTGACGAAGTCCGCAAGGTCTATGCGGGCAATGTGGAAGCTGTGAAAGGTGTTTCCATCGATATCGCCGACGGCGAGTTCATTGTGCTCGTCGGACCTTCGGGTTGCGGGAAGTCGACGTTGCTGCGGATGATCGCGGGACTGGAGGAGATTTCGACAGGCGAAATCAGCATTGGCGAGCGCGTGGTCAATCAGGTGGAGCCGGCCGACCGCGACATCGCCATGGTGTTTCAGAATTACGCGCTCTATCCGCATATGTCGGTCTACGACAATCTCGCCTACGGCCTGCGCAATCGCCGCGTTCCCAAGGGTGAGATCGAGGAGCGGGTCAACGAAGCGGCGCGGATCCTGGAAATCGGCGATTTTCTCAACCGGAAGCCGCGGCAATTGTCGGGCGGGCAGCGGCAGCGCGTTGCCATGGGCCGGGCTATCGTGCGCAAGCCGGCGGCTTTTCTCTTCGACGAGCCACTGTCAAATCTGGACGCCAAGTTGCGCGTGCAGATGCGCATCGAAATCAAGCGCCTGCAGAAAGCGCTGGGCACCACCAGCGTTTACGTGACCCATGACCAGCTCGAAGCGATGACGCTGGCAAATCGCCTCGTCGTTTTGAACAAGGGCAAGATCGAACAGATCGGCACACCGATCGAGGTCTATGAGAAGCCGGCGACCAGTTTCGTCGCAAGTTTCATCGGTTCGCCGGCGATGAACCTGATACCGGTGAAAACGGAAGGCGGCCAGCTTCACCTTGAAAATGGCGCAAGGCTCGATGTTCCGCTCGGCCATAGTGCGGGGGATGCGTTGCTGGGGATACGGCCCGAAGACCTGGTAATCGATACAGCGGGCGGTTCGGCGGGCGACGGGCTGCTGCTTGAGCTTACGGTGATCGCCGTCGAGCCGGTCGGCGCGGAAAGCTACGTCCATGGGACAATAGACGGTTTGCGCGACGATATCGTCCTGCGCGCCGGCGCCAAGGTTGATTTTGCCCCCGGTGCGACGCTTACCGTGCGGGCCTTGCGCGAGAAACTGCATCTCTTCGACGCGGAAAGCGGCCAGCGCATCGGCGATTGATCCAAAGAGCGGCGACTGATCCGATACTACGATTGGCGCCCACGCGCGCGGCAAGGATGCGGGTTGATGGCGCGCGAGAATAATGGCCGGCAAGACGATGGTATCTTGCCGGCCTTCATTTTATTGGACGATTTGAATTTTCTTGATGGAATCCACGCCGTTTTCGCTGCCGACATAGTCGATGCGAACCTGATCTCCGGGCTTGGGCAATTCGGTCAGTTTCAGTTTGGCCGCGTCGAGTTCGATCACGGTCTTGTCGGTCAAAAGAAGTTGCCGCTTGGCGAGGTCGTAGGAAACGACGCGGGACGTGATCGTATCCGCCTGGGCGGTCAGTGTGGCGGATAAAGTGAAGACGATGCCTGTTGTCAAAAGAAGGAGGCGCATGGCCAATGATCCTGAAAAAGCGCCCCGCTCATAGCCGCTGATTGCGCGGGTTACGCGAGGATTGCAGATCATCACACCGCGCCTCAGTTTAAAGAAGCGCGATAATCGCTGGGCTGAGGGGTCTGTTAGGCGAAAAGGTAATAACTACTGCCTATTCTTGAAACCGGGCGTAAGAGCCGCCATATTCATCAAAAGAAGAGGGATGTCGCATCGGGCTCCGGCCAGCCAACAGGCCAGTGCACCACGACGAATCCGCTCAAGGAAACAAATGAGAGCCTTTTTTTCCCTGCGGCTAGCTGGAGGGAAGGGGGCTCGACCGGACGCCGCTTATAGGGTTCGGCTGATGTGTGCCGCCGCTGTTTGCCAAGGGAACAGGGGCGGGAATGGTCTTCTGGAGAAAGTTGCAACCGGTTGGCTGCAGAGGACTTCCAGACGACGGGCCGCTTTGAAAAGGGCTTAGATCATGACGCGTGTATCGGCGTTCTCCAGTCCGCTCCTGCTCGGTTTCGATGATATCGAACGGGTGCTCGACCGTGTGAGCAAGGCGGCCAATGACGGCTACCCCCCCTACAACATCGAGAGACTGCCCAAGAACGACAAGCATGGCGATGTCATTCGCATCACGCTTGCGGTGGCCGGATTTACCCGACAGCAGTTGGATGTTTCTGTCGAAGAAAGCCAGCTCGTAATCCGGGGCCGGCAGGAAGAGGACGACAAGTCGCGCCATTTCCTGCATCGCGGGATCGCGGCAAGGCAGTTCCAGCGCGCCTTTGTCCTGGCTGAGGGTATCGAGATCCTCGGAGCAGAACTGAAGGATGGCCTTTTGTCGATCGACCTGTTTCGCCCGGAACCGGAAAGGGTTGTCCGGCGGATAGAGATTGCGACGAGAGACTAGAGCGGCTTCCACGAAAAAAGGCTCATTTTCGTGATCGGAATTCGCTCCGGATTAAATACCTCAGGGCGCAACTGCTGAAATCCTTGGAAAATGGGGCGCGCGGCTAGAACCCGCGGCTTTAAGCAAGGTTGGCCGGGAGATCGTGTCAGGCCAATCCACAGGAGTAGCGTGATGACCAGTAACCAGTTGAAACCGATCATGGCTCCCGAAGCCTTTGAAACGCTCGGCACCGGCCACATCGCTTACGTTAAGCCAATGGCGTCGGAAGTCGTCAACGAGCTTTTTCCCGATGCACCGAAAATGCAGTCGGGCCTCAAGCTGTGGGTTCTGCTCAATGCGGACGGAACGCCTATCCTGCTAGCGGATACGCGCGAGGCGGCGGTGGCGAATGCGGTGGAGCATGAATTGCAAACCGTCAGCCTGCACTGACTGGCGGACACTGGCGGATAAAGCCTCGACCGTGGCTGCCGCCGCATCTCCCGCGATACCTAGATCATATTGATGCTGGAGCGAATTCTTGATTCACGAAAGCGCTCCCGCTTACAGGACAAGCGCTCTAGCGGCTTCATGCCGCGTTTGAAGACGTCGACGGTTGCATGAGGATGGTATAGAGAGCTTCCGGATCGGACGTCGCTCTCAATTTCGCCGCCGTTCCCTGATCCCGAAGCAGCCGCGCAATGCGGGCAAGTGCCTTCAGATGATCGGCGCCGGCGCCTTCCGGCGCGAGCAGGATGAAGATCAAATCCACCGGCTGATCGTCAAGGGCGTCGAAATCGATCGGCTTGTCCAGACGCGCGAAAAGGCCGACCAGTTTATCGAGAGCGACGAGCTTGCCGTGGGGAATGGCAATACCGTTGCCTACACCGGTTGAACCCAGCCGCTCCCGCTGAAGCAGAGTATCGAAGATATCGCGCTGTGGAAGCCCGGTAACCGTCGCAGCTTTCGCCGCAAGCTCCTGGATCGCCTGCTTCTTGCTTGTCGCCTTGAGCGCGGAAACCACGGCTTGCGGAGCGATCAGATCGCTGAGATCCATCAGTCTGTCTCTGCTTTCAATTTCGGGGCCCTTTCGTTGGGCGTCTCGCAGCCTCAGCCGCGATCAGCCCAATGTGCCGTTCTTGACCAGCTCGGGGTCGATCCACCCGACATTGCCGTCCGTGCGTCGATATACGACATTTACCGATCCGCTGCCCGCATTGCGGAAAACGATCACCGGCGCTTCGCTGAGATCAAGCTCCATTACCGCCATTCCGACGGTCATGGTCTTCACCCTGGAAGAGGTCTCGGCCACGATGACCGGCACGAAATCGGCTGCGACTTCCTCCTCGCCCTCGGTCGAGGCGAGAATGTAGGATGCAGCTTCGATCGTATCACGGCCATTGGCGCCGTTGCTCTTGTGGTCCTTGAGCTTGCGCTTGTAGCGTCTGAGCCGCTTTTCTATGCGGTCGGCGGCGGCGTCGAAGCTGTTGCGGGGCTCATGGCTGTCGGCTGAAACCTGAAGGTTGATGCCGGTATCGAGGTGCAATGAGCATTCGGTACGAAAGCCCGAGCCTTCCCGGCCGATCGTAACGTGGCCGGTGTAGCCGCCATCGAAATACTTCGAAAGCGCTTCATCGACACGCTCCGCAATATGGCTGCGAAGAGCATCACCCACGTCAACGTTCTTCCCCGAAACCCGTAATGTCATCGGACCCTCATGGTGTTTTTGTTGGACCGTTCATGGAAACTGCCGTGATACAAATTATAACCGATTCCGGGTAAATGCCGCGGTTCGAATACCGAGCGAACGGTTCAAACGCGGCGGCTTGATTGCGACTTCGTGCAATGCGATTGCGGCGGGTGCTATAAGCGCCCTGCCTTGCGAAGTCAATCAAACGTACCGACTTCGGGTCGGATGTCGCCGATCCCGGCGGCGGTAATTCGCCCGATAGTCCTGATATACCCGCAAGGTAGGGCATTGTCGGCACCTTGTGACAGCCGCGGACCGGCATCGTCAAAGTCGGCCCGGTTGAGCGCGCTTTTCACGCCGTCTTTGTACAGATGACGCGATGCGCATCAACTCCCTGTATTTTGCAACTGTTCTGCGCGCAATGTCGATGCCCTCTCCGCGCAGAACCTTCACAATTGTATCGTCGGAAAGGATCGAGGATTGGCTTTCGGCGTCGATCATCTGTCTGATGCGGTGCCGGACAGCCTCTGCGGAATGGGCTTCACCCCCTTCGGACGAGGATATGGCGGCGGTGAAGAAAAACTTCAGCTCAAAAATGCCGCGCGGCGTCGCCATGTATTTGTTCGATGTGACGCGGCTGACGGTGCTTTCATGCATGCTGATCGCATCGGCGACCGTCTTGAGGTTCAAGGGCCTGAGATGCTGGATGCCATAGGTCAGGAACGCATCCTGCTGGCGAACGATCTCGGAGGAGACCTTCAGGATCGTGCGGGCGCGCTGGTCAAGGCTTTTGACGAGCCAATTGGCGGTTTGCAGGCAATCCACCAGATAGGCCTTGTCGGTTTCGTTTTTCGCGTTCTTCGAAACCTTGGAATAATACCCCTGATTCACCAATATTTTGGGCAAATTATCGTTGTTGAGTTCGATGGCCCAGCCTCCGTCGCTTGCCTCGCGCACGAAGACGTCGGGGACAACCGTCTGGAGCACGGTCTCGCCAAACCGGCTTCCCGGTTTCGGGTCGAGGTTTCGCAGTTCGGCCAGCATCTCGACGAGGTCTTCGTCATCGACACCGCATATCCGGCGAAGTGCTGCATGATCGTGCCGGGCGATGAGCTCCATGTTTTCCAGTAGTGCCGCCATCGCGGGGTCAAGCCGATTTTTCTCCCTGAGCTGAAGCTCAAGGCACTGCTGGAGCGAGGTGGCGAATACTCCGGTCGGCTCGAATGTCTGCAAGATGGAGACGACGTGGTCGAGACGCTCTTTCGACACTCCGAGTTGATCGGCCGTCTCATCGAGACCGATGCGCAGATAGCCGGCGCTGTCGAGGCACTGGATGAGGTGCTGGCCGATCATGCGGTCGATCGGGTCGGTGACCGCCAGCGGCAGCTGTTGCGTCAAAAACTCCGTCAGCGTTTCTTCCGAAGCGATGAAGGCTTCAAGATTGTAGTCGTTGCTGGATATATGGGCTGAACCGCCGGCGGGCGCCTGCCAGAGATCGTTCTTCAAAGTGTCGCGGTCAGGTTCGGCCCGCAGGTTGGCGTCGTCGGGAAAAACATTTCCCAGATCCGTGCCCATTCGGTCGGCTATGTCGTCGGCGCGCACCTCCAGGGTGGTCTGCATCCAGTCGGGTTCATCGCCGTCGAAGGCGCTATCGGCGCTCTCGCTTCGCGCGTCGTCGTTCGCTTGCGGCTCCACCTCCGGGCGCTCAAGCAGCGGGTTGCGCTCCAGTTCCGCTTCCACATAGGTCGTGAGGTCGATATTGGACATCTGCAGCAGCTTGATCGCCTGCATCAGCTGCGGCGTCATCACCAGCGACTGGCTTTGTCTGACCTCTAGCTTGGGGGAAAGTGCCATACGCGTCCCTGCGGATTATGCTCTTTAAAGCCGGCTACGATTACGTGGTCCGGTTCTTGCTTCCTCGCCTGCGAGCTTACCGCAAATTTCTGCATCAAAGCGTAAATTGTTCTCCCAGATATAGTCGACGCACGTCGGGATTCGCAACGATCTCATACGGGCTTCCCTCGGTCAGCACCTCGCCTGCGGCGATGATATAGGCTCGATCGATGAGGCCAAGGGTCTCGCGCACGTTGTGATCGGTGATCAAAACGCCGATACCGCGATGCGTCAGATGGCGCACGAGCTGCTGGATATCGCCCACGGCGATCGGGTCGATGCCGGCGAAAGGTTCGTCGAGAAGCATGAACGACGGTCTGCTGGCAAGCGCGCGGGCGATCTCCACACGCCGTCTTTCACCGCCCGACAGTGCGATTGCGGGCGATTTGCGCAAATGCGTAATGCCGAATTCGTCAAGCAGCGCATCCAGTTCCTCGTCGCGGCGCGGCGGTTGGGCTCCACGATTTCCAGGACGGCGCGAATGTTCTCCTCAACCGTCAAACCGCGAAAGATCGAGGCTTCCTGGGGCAGATAGCCGATCCCCAATCTCGCGCGCCGGTACATCGGCAGCCGGGTGATATCGAAGCCATCCAGGCGGATGGACCCGTGATCGGGCTGGATCAAGCCGGTGATCATGTAAAAGCAGGTGGTCTTGCCGGCGCCGTTCGGGCCGAGCAGGCCGACGGCTTCCCCGCGCTGGACATAAAGGCTCACATGCCGAACCACATGCCGGCGGCGATAGCTTTTGCCGATTCCCTCAACGACCAGATAGCCGTCTTCCGCCATGGCCGTATTTTCAACGTGCGCGCGGGTGCCGTTGGCATTGCGGCGGGTGAGGGCGGAGAAAATCTTCACGAAATGTCCAAATCCTGTGTCTGGAAAGCCTGGAGCGGGTCGCTATCCGGTTTGCGGATGGCTGTCAGTTGCCGGGCGCCGGCCGATTGACGCTGTTGGGCTGGATCAGCACTTTTACGCGACCGGTCCTGGTGGCGTCCAGATCTGCCTGGCCCGTCTTCAGGTTGACGGTGAGGCGATTGCCGACGACGACGTTCGGGCCTTGCGAAAGCACCACTTCCTTTCCAGTCATCACCATGATCTGGCGATCCATATCGAAGGTTGCTTCTTCTCCGGTCGCGGTTTGGTCCTTGGAGGCGATATAGACGCGCCCGCTTGCTTCCAGCTTGGAAATCCGCTGCTGGACGCCACCGGCCGCCGAACCGTCGTAGTGGACAATCAGGCGCTGGGTCTTCAGGACCGCATCGCCCTGGGTCACCAGGACGTCGCCGCTGAATACGGCACTTTGAGTCTTGTCCTGCACCTGCAGTTCTTTCGCCTCGATCTGGATCGGCTCCCGGTCGTTGGAGCCGAAACCGGCGAAGGCGTCGGAAAAGGTCTGGGCGGATGCCGTCGCCGCCATAAGAAACGAAAGAGCGCCTGCCATGGCTAAAAGGCGCGCGGCGCGCGTGGTCGTCCTGATCATTTATTATTCTCCCGTGCCGGCGGTTGCAGGGTCATCGAGATCCCGTCCGTGAATTGGAGCGTGCCGTCGGCCTTATTGAAACGCATTCTGGTTGCCTTGAGTGTACCATGAGCGGTGGTGATGGATACGGGGGAGTTGGTGGTGAGGGAACCGCTCTTCAGATCGACGAAAAGTTCCTCGAAATGGGCGGACTGGTCCTCGTTCGTCGTAACATCTATGCCGCCGGTCAATTCAAGACTTTCATCCTGGCTTTGATAGGTACCCGCATTCGCCGTTATCGATATGCGCTGTTTCTTGTCGAGATGCAGTTCCGCGATGATCGCCTCAAGATCGAAGATCCTCGGGTCGGAAATTCTTTGAATGGCGCGGGTCGCCGTGACTCGGTAGGAGCGGTCGCCGTCGTGGCCCGAAAGTTCCGGTTTGTCCATGACGAGGCCATCGCTTGTCAGGCTGATCGTGCCGAGGCCGAGGTTGGAGAGATAGCTTGAAATGGCGATCATTGCGGCCATCACCAGGACAATCAGGATGCTTAACCCCGGAATGGCGATCTTCAACAGGCGAACGCTCCGGCTGTGGCGGATGGATTTCCGTCTTGCTTCCGCCCGATGCCATTCGTCATGCTGGGAGGAGTCCAGGGCATGATGATCGCAAACGTAGGAATGAGAGTGGATACTCTTGTCCATCATACGCGTCGACTTGTCCTCACCCCAGCTCCCTTGACCAGTGTATATAGGCGAGCTTTGCCGGGATGTCTCGGCAACTGCGCGCCTTCACGTGTCATGAATGCGCGAAAATATCCATTTCCTCGTATCCGCCAAGATCGAGCCTTGCCCTTGTCGGCAGAAAGCGGAAACACGCTTCCGCGATTTCCGCTCTCTCCTCGCGCTCCAGCAAGGTCTCCAGCTTTGCCTGCAGCTGGTGGAGATAAAGGACGTCGGATGCCGCATAGGCGAGTTGCGCATCGGTGAGCGTTTCCGCCGCCCAGTCGGAGCTCTGCTGCTGTTTGGACAGATCGACGCCGATCAATTCCCTCGTCAAATCCTTGAGTCCGTGCCGGTCGGTGTAGGTTCGAACCAGTTTTGACGCGATTTTCGTGCAGAAGACGGGAGACGTCATGATGCCGAGCGCATGAAAAAGCACGGCGACATCGAAGCGGGCGAAGTGAAAGATCTTGAGCTTTGAGCTGTCTTCGAGCAGGCGGGCGAGATTTGGGGCGACACGCTGGCCGCGCTCGATCTGCACGACATCGGCCGTCCCGTCGCCGGGCGATAGCTGCACGACGCAAAGCCGGTCGCGTTGCGGCTTCAAGCCAAGCGTTTCGGTGTCGATGGCAACCGCCTTCGCGTTTTTGTAATTGTCGAGGTTGGGCAGATCGTTTTTATGCAGGCGTATTGTCATCGTGGACCTTCGACCGTTGGTGGCGATTGGCGTGAGTACCGAAAAGACTGGCGGCTAGGTCACGGACCCATAAATCTGATGGGAATGGCACCTGAAACGGCAAAGAGATGCCAGGAGAAGAGCGCAGGGCGGGTTATTCACCCGGTCAAGCTCTTCGACGCGGCAGGTCGAAGCCGTTTCGGTGTCCGGAGGATATGGCCGATTTGGCTGACTACTTTGTCGCAAGAGCTTGAAAATAATCATGATTTCCTGCGCTCTCGCTCCTTGTATCCAACCAAATCGGCTTATACCATTTCCACCACATTTATGGGTCCGTGACCTAGTGTGGTGAATTTGAAATACGCCTCATATCAGCAGCATCCGCCGGAGCGTATTTCAAATTCAAAAACCACACTGGAAACATAGACCTGCTAGTCACGCTTTTGAATCTGAAGTTCGCTCAGAGCCGGTTGCGAAATGAGACGAACTTCAGATTCGGGTGGCTAGAGCATATCGATACCGGACTCTTCGATACTGGACTTCTGGCCGACCGGATTAACCCCAATCAATAATCGGCGCGACTGTTTTTGACCACCGTCGATCGGTTTAGCCGAAGGGTGCGCGACCATTTGCCATTAATTGCCTGGCGGAAGTACCAAGGAATTCACCGACCGATGAAGCGGATATCGGCAAAGCGCAGCGGTTCTTGTCATCTGCCTGAGAAGAAAAAAGGCCCGGACGCCCGGACCTTCATTTCCAATTGCCATGTCAATCCGGTCAAGAACAAACAGCGCCGCTATTGCGGCTTTCCGGGCGATCCGGCTTCCTCAATCGGGTCGAATGCGACGCGAAAGCCGATGTGATTGGTTCCAAGACCTTGTTCTTGTCCCTGCCGCGCGGCCGGGCGGTAGCGATAGCAGAAGTTGGTGGCGCAAAGCCATGAGCCACCCTTGATGACCCATTGCGGCCCGGTGGAGGGGTCGGAAAACCGCGCCGCCAATATTTGCGGCGGACCGTGAGGGTCTTCCTGTTCGATCGACGGATGCATTGGCACGTACCAGTCGGCTACATGCTCCCAGACATTGCCCGCCATGTCGTAGAGGCCGTATCCGTTCGGCGGAAAGGAGGCGACGGGCGCCACGCCGTGGAAGCCGTCATCGGAGGAATCATACACCGGGAAGACGCCTTGCCACGAATTGGCCTTCCAGCCGTCTGAAGGATCGTCGGTGTCGCCCCAGGTGAACGCAGCACCATTCAAACCGCCGCGCGCGGCGAATTCCCACTCGGCTTCGGTCGGAAGACGCCCCCCGGCCCATTCGGCAAAAGCCATCGCATCTTCGTGGGAAACCTGCACGACGGGCCGGTCGTCCAGGCCCGAAATCGAACTCTCCGGCCCTTCCGGCTCCCGCCAGTTCGCGCCGGGCACATAGGACCACCACTGGGTTATGTCGGCCATCCCGGCGACTTCTTTCGGCATCTTGAACACCATGGAACCGGGCTTGAGAAACTCGGGTGGCCAATCGGGATGCTCGGAGGGGTCGAGCGCGCGCTCGGCCGTGGTTATGTAACCGGTTGCCTCGACGAAGGCGCGAAACTGGGCGTTCGTGACCTCGGTCGCGGCGATCCGGAAAGGCGCCACAGATACCTTGTGAACCGGCCCCTCCTCGGGGTGGTGTTTCTCCGAACCCATTTCGAATGAACCGCCGGGAATCTCGACGATCGTCATCCCGGCGATATTTTGCTCCGCGGCGACAGCATGACCCACGGCAAGTTGAGCCATCAGCGTAACTGCCGAAGTGAACGCAATTGTCATGCTGAACGCTTTCAAGATGGAAATCTCCTTCGACGCTCGCTTACTCGCTCGACTTGTTGTTGCGCATGGCTTCCTCAAGCTTCTTGACGTCTTCGGGCGACAACTGCGGCCGGTCCATCTTGACCGTCAGCTTGTCGAGCTTGGCCGTCAGGGGGAACGGCGGCTTGTAGTCGGCATCGTTCACGCCTGTCAGTGTGTCCGAACCGACGTCGAAGCTTTCGTCCCATTGCAGGATGATCGGCAGGGTCTTTTCCATCTTCTTCGTGTCGACGACCTTGCCGTCTACGCTCAAGGTGCCGACGCCTCCTCGGCCGAGGCCGCTGAAGCTGTTGAAGCGCAAAGTGCCGATACCCAGCCCGTCATACTTGAAGTCGAACTCCAGCGTGTGCTTGCCGGGCGTAAGGGCGTCGGGGCCTTCCCATTTGATGCGCTCCAGATCGATGAGGTTCCACAGGAACACCGGTTTGCCCTCCAGCAGGTAGAAGCCATATCCGGCGAACCGCCCTCCCGAGGTGAGGATCATTCCTTCAGCCCCACCCTCCGGCACCTCGATCTCGGCGGTGATCGTGTAGGACGTATCCAGCAGCAAGGGCGAATCGCCCTGCGGCAGGCCGATCATCGGGTGGGTGTAGACGAATTCGGAACGTCCGGCGGTGATATTGGGCCGGGGCGCGATGACGCGCGCGGCAACGGAGGCATCCATCGGAAAGACCTGATACTTCTTGGCTTCCTCGATGAACAGCGCCTTCATTTCCTTTACTTTTTCGGGGTTCTGGGCGGCGATGTCCTGCGATTGGCTATAGTCCTTTGTAAGGTCGTAAAGCTCAAGCACCTGGTTGTTCAAGCGGATCGGTATTCGCCACGCCAAAAGCGTCCCACGGTGCGCGGTCCACCTTCGTGCTGAGCAGCCAGCCTTCGTTATAGAGCGCCCATTGGCCCATCATTTCGAAATACTGGATCTTGTGCCTGGAGGGTTCCTTGGCGTTTTCAGCGTCGAACGTATAGGCAAAGCTCGTGCCTTCGATGGGCGCCTGCTTGATGCCGTCAACCGTATCGGGCGCCGGGATTCCGGTAACTTCGAGAAGGGTGGGCACGACATCGATCACATGCATGAATTGATCGCGCATGCCACCCTTGTCCTTGATGCGCGCCGGCCAGGAAACAGCCATGTTTTGGCGAATCCCGCCAAGCTTGGAGGCGTTCTGCTTGAACCAGGTGAAAGGCGCATCGAAGGCCCAGGACCAACCCGCCGACATGTGGTTGTAGGTTTCCTCGGTGCCCCACACGTCGTACCACTTCATCTGCACGTCGACCGGCACCGAGACGCCATTGAAGAACGCAACTTCATTGGGAGTGCCCAACGGGCCGCCCTCGGCGCTGGTTCCGTTGTCGCCGTTGATATAGATGATCAGCGTATTGTCGAGCTTGCCCATTTCCTCGATCGTATCGACGATGCGGCCCATCTCGTGGTCGCTGTAAGAGACGTATGCGGCGAAAACCTCGACCTGCTTGATATAGAGTTTTTTCTCGTCTGCTGTCAGATCGTCCCAGTTCTTCAGGATTTCCGTTGGCCAGGGCGCAAGCTGTGTATCCTCAGGGATAATGCCGAGACGCTTCTGGTTTTCGAAGATCTGCGTCTGAACCTTGTTCCAGCCCTCGTCGAAGAGGTGCATGGCGCTGATCCTGTCGACCCATTCCTTCGTCGGGTGATGCGGAGCGTGAGTGGCGCCGGGCGCATATTTAACGAAGAAGGGCTTGTCGGGCATCGTCTGGTTGATGCGGTTCAGATAGTCGATCGCATCGTCTGCCATCCCTGTAATCAGATTCCATCCCGGTTTACCCTCGAATGGATAGATCTGCGTGGTATTGCGGAACAGGTTAGGCGCCCATTGATTGGCGTCGCCACCGACGAAGCCGTAGAAATATTCGAAACCCATGCCTGTTGGCCATTGATCGAACGGGCCGACCTGGCTGGCCGCAAATGCCGGAGTATTGTGGTCCTTGCCGAACCACGATGTGGCGTAACCATTGTCGAGCAGGATCCGCCCGATCGTGGCTTTGTCTTCTGCGATGATGCTGTCGTAGCCTGGAAAGCCCGTGGACTGCTCGGAAATCACGCCGAAACCTGCCGAATGATGGTTCCGCCCAGTGATGAGTGCGGCGCGCGTAGGCGAGCAAAGCGCGGTCGAGTGAATGTTCGTGTAGCGCAGACCGTTGTTTGCGATGCGGTCCATCGTCGGGGTCGGGATCACGCCGCCAAAGGTGCTCGGCACCCCGAAGCCGGCGTCATCCGTGATGATGAGAAGGATATTGGGCGCGTCCTTCGGCGGCACGATACGCGGCGCCCACCACGGCGTCGATGACAGGGCATCCTCGGTGATTGTGCCGCCGAATTTCGGATCGGGTGCCGGCAGCTGGTCGCCGGGGATCGTCGTTGTCGCACTTGGCGAGCCTAACTCGCCAGTGACCTGCTGGGCATTTCCAGGAGATATGGCGGCAGACAAGAGAAAAAGTGTCGAAAGCGGAACTAGGAACCCTGGGACTTTCATATTTGTTTTCCCTTATGGTGACCGATTTATCTTTATTCGCGGTATTTTTCTCTTTTTCATTTGGAAGTACATTGCGGAAAACCAATAATGAAACTGCGTGAACACTTGATGTATTTGCGATATTCCTTCCAATCCCACCGAAATTAACAGCATGACGGATCGGGATATCTTCCTCAGCGCCAATAAGGCGCGTCGTGCCGGTAGTAAGGCCCGTAGTGTCGGATATAGGGTGCGTACGGGTGGTAGTACGGGTGGTAGTAGGGCGCGTAGGGATGATAGTAGGGCGCGTAGGGATGGTAGTACGGCGCGCCGGCGTACCATGCGCCGCGATAGGCCCGACGCGCGGCCCCTGCGAATGAGCGAGGCGTAAGCGGCATGCCGATGATGTCGATGAAGACGGCGGCGGGTCCGTCGGCTGCATCGAGACTGCCTTCCAGCACATCGACGGCGAATGCCAGCGTATTGCCTTCAAGCTGCGGCGATTTCAACACGACGACGGCATCGCGAACGGCTGAACCGTCCTTGCTGAAGACCGATACGGTCGCATTGGGGGGAACTTCGCCGAAACTGTCCTTGCCCGGTTCCCATTCCTTGATGATCTGCGCCGTCAGGGCGTGACCGGCGGATCGCACGGGCCGATCTGCAAATACGATGGAGTTCGGCGATACGCCGGTCAGGACAAGTTTGTCGCCATCAAGCTTTGCGCCCTCGCTGTTGAGGACGATCAGCGAAGGCACCACATCGCCCTGCGCCTGCCCGATCGACTTTTGCAAAGGAACGTGGTCCGGCGGCGACGCATTCTGGCCAATCCCCAGGCTTGGGCTCAAGGCGATGATGAGAAAGGACGTGATGCCTGCGATGGATCTGGACAACATAGGTTCCTCGCGGTCCGGTTTTACGTGGCGTCTCCAAAATTGCACGCCGGTCCTTCAACCTGCATTGCCTTGTTTGCCCGGTCGGGCGGCCGTCACCGAGGCAGGATTGCTTTCAAGCAACGGTCCGGGTCGCCTGAACAGGCGCATCACCGACGATATCCGTCACGACGCGGCGGTTATTCCACGTTCCCCATGGCTTTGGCCTGGTTGATCAACTCCTGGCACTTCGCCTCGTCGCCTGCCTTGCGTTGTTCGTCCGCCTGGTCGAGAAGTTGGCGCATCGTATCGGCGGTCGTGGTGTCTATGCCGTTTTCGCTGGGTCGACCGAGCGCTTCTTCCACCTTGTCAATGTCGGATGTGCAGTCTGCATAGGAGAGCGTCGGGGTTGCGATCACGAAAGTAGCGCAAACCGTAATAATCCCGGCCCAATGATGTTTTTTAGACATGGTAAAAAATCCTCATTCCGATATGCGTGAAGGTTGAAACAGACAAAAAATAATTGAATTACCGCGACTTGTCTCATCAAAAATTACGTAACGGAAGATTTCGTGATCGCGACCATCGCTACAGCGTTGCCGGCAGATGCGGGTTTTCGGTGCGCAAGCGATGCGCGCAAATCGGGAAAATCAGGCCGGGCAATCCTTTAATTCGGAGAGTTCCCCAATTCCGAAAGTTCTCCGGTCGCTGACGCGAGAGGCTAAATATCGTTCGGACTTCGAAACGGGCTGGGCACTTCAAATCAACGCCGGAAACGAACTTCAATCTGGATAAAGCCTGGGGGCAATGTCAGCTCGACCGTAAATCAGGGCGTGCGTCTACTGGAGATCAGTAATTATAAGCTGCAATTCTGTAGGCAAAATATCAAACTCTGGTAGATTAGTATCAATCAGGTAGCATTTCTTTATCACCCGCAGGACGAGTGATTCACAACTTTTACGTTGAATGTAAATATTTAATACTATTGCGTTAATTTTAGAGCTTAGCGAAAAATTTACACAATGTGGGCTTCACTTAGAGCAATGCGGGCAATGGGTTTCAGGTCCTGGCGCCAAGCCCTGAACTGAAGCTGAGCGTCCGGCCTCGATGGATATTGGAGGAGTTTCGAGGGGATTTGGATTTGCGTCAAAGTTTCCGCACGCAAGGAATATAGCCTTCGAGAAGCCTGCAGGCCTTGTTTCCTGATTTGACGGCAAATGGCGGGCAATGGCGCGGGGGATGTCGGGGCAAGGAATACCGGGGCGGCGGGATGAAAGTGAGTGGATGGCATGTCGGTAATCGCGGTGGTCGACGACCGGATTATAAACCGAAATTTCTTCTCCCGGCTTGCGCGCTGGACGGAGGATGACGTCGTCACGTGCAGCTTTGCCAATCCCTACGATGCGCTTGAGCATTTCCGCAGCGAAACCCCGGACCTTCTCGTAACCGACTACCGTATGCCGGAGATGGACGGTGCGGAATTCACCCGCCGATTCCGCGATCTGCCGGGCTGCGCCGATATTCCGGTCATGGTGATCACCGCCTTTTCCGACCGCCGCTTCCGGATGCGGGCGCTGGAGGCGGGGGCGACCGATTTCCTGCAAAGTCCGGTCGATCACACGGAATTCCAGACGCGCGCGCGTAATCTTCTTGCCCTTCGCAAGCGGCAGCTGGCGGTAAAGAGCCGCGCCAGCGTGCTTGAGCAGGAACTTCAAAACGCCGAACGTTTGCGCGATGAGGCATTGCGCGATTCCCGCGAACGGCTGCTGCAGGTCATCGACACGGTGCAAGTGATGATCAGCGCCGTGGACCGCGCCGGGAAATGCGTTTTCGTCAATGCCTATCAGGCAGCGCTCTTCGGCAAGGAAGCGTCGGATATGACCGGCGTTTCGATTTATCGCGCCATGCACGCTCCCGACTCCATCGAAAAGGCGCGCATGCTCGATCAGCGGGTTTTCGAAACGGGAGAGCCGCTTGCTCCTTATGAAGAGGAACTCGTCGATCACGAAGGCAATACGCGGGTTTTTCTGACCCGAAAGGTGCCATTGAAGGACATGGCGGGCGAAGTGTTCAATGTCTTGTCCACGTCGCTCGACATCACCGAAAACAAACGCGCGGAAGCGCATCTCTATCATATCGCCCATCATGACGGATTGACCGACCTTCCCAACCGCGTCCTTCTGGCGGAACGGCTGGATGAGGAAATCATCGCCAGCCATGGCAGCGACGATCTGTTTGCCCTGCATTTCCTCGATCTCGACCGTTTCAAGGGCATCAACGATGCGCTTGGACACACGGCCGGCGACCGTTTACTGGAGTTCGTGGCCGACAGGCTCAAGGGCTGCGTGCGCGACAAGGATATCGTCGCCCGCCTCGGCGGCGACGAATTCGCGGTGATGCAGGTTGGCATCGTCGGGCCTGAGGATGCCCTCACGCTGGCGCGGCGGATCATTGAGGAACTCGAAGACCCTTTCTACATCAACGGCCAGGAAGTGAAGATCAGCGCCAGCGTCGGTATCACGCTCTATCCGTCCGACGGGTCGTCGTCGGAGGCGCTGTTGCGCAATGCCGATCTTGCGATGTACCGGGCGAAGGCGGAAGGCGGCGGCTTGTTCAGTTCCTTCGCCGAAGGCATGGACCAAACCGCACGCAAGGCGATCGCCATGGAGGCCGACCTCCGGCGCGCCATGGCCAGGTCCGAGCTGGAGCTTCACTACCAGCCGCAGATCCGCCTTTCCGATCGCAAGCTGATCGGCGTGGAAGCGCTGATCCGCTGGAATCACCCCGAACGCGGCTTTATCGGCCCGGGCGAATTTCTGCCGCTGGCTGAAGAAAGCGGCATGATCTACGACATCGGCGAGTGGGTGTTGAACGAAGCCTGCCACGAGGCGATGCGCTGGTCGGATCGCGGGTTGGGGGATTTGCGCATCGCGGTCAATATTTCGCCGACGCAATTTCGCAAGCAAAGCGTTTCCTCGCTCGCCCGCTCGGCTCTGGCAAGTTCGCGGCTTTCGCCTGAGCGGCTGGAAGTCGAGATTACCGAAAACGTGCTGATGCAGGGCGCGGAACGCGTATTGAAAGATTTGAAGGATATTCGCAGCCAGGGGGTGCAGGTCGCCATCGACGATTTCGGCACCGGCTATTCATCTCTGGCTTACTTGAAGCGCTTCAAGGTCGACCGGCTGAAAATCGACCGCGGTTTCGTCAACACAATGGTAAGCGACGCGAGCGATGCTGCAATCGTCAACGCGGTGATCGGGCTTGGCAAAAGCCTGAACCTGCAGGTGCTGGCGGAGGGCGTGGAGAAGGAACAACAGGCCGTCATGCTGAAGAAAGCCGGGTGCGACGAGGCGCAGGGCTATCTGTTCGGCCGGCCGATGTCGGCTGAGGCATTCGTCGCGCAATTCCAGACCGCTCCGGGCGATGGGCTGGAAAAGATCGGGACGCCTGAATTCGAAGAACGAACATGATGCACGCCGGCGCAAAAATCGCCGCGGGGCTGAACTGGAGAGGCTTTTATGCCTTTGGGAACTGACAGGGAAAAGAAGACAGCGCCGGAGCGGCTCATCGCCGTTTTGCGCTACTTCCGCGCCTTGTCGAACGGCGAAGGCGAGATGGCGCTCAATCGGATCGTCATCAGCAGCCTGATTCTCAGCTATTTCCTGCTGTTCTTCGATTATCATGCGGTCTATCGGCCATTGGTGCAGGTGGGCGCATTCTTCGTCTGTACGCTCGGTCTTGCCGCGCATCTTTTGTGGCGGCCGCAAAAGCACCATCCACGCCGCAGCATTGCGATCGTTTGCGATCTGGGGGTCTTGACCATCGGCCTTTACGATGGCGGCGAAACGACGGCGGTGCTCTTTCCGATCTATCTTTGGGTGATCTTCGGCAACGGCTTTCGCTTCGGCCTGCGTTACCTTGGGCTTGCCGTCGTCCTGTCGATTGTCGGTTTTGCCGCGGTGCTGACCACGGCCTTCTGGATGTCCCATGTCAGCTTGAGTATCGGCCTGCTGCTCAGCCTCGTCATCCTGCCGCTTTACGCCAGCAAGCTTATTCGCGATCTTTCCGCCGCAAAGGCCAAGGCTGAAGAAGCGAGCCGGGCGAAGAGCCAGTTTCTCGCGGGCGTGAGCCACGAATTGCGCACGCCGCTCAATGCCATCATCGGCATGGGAGAACTGCTGCAGGAAACCGACCTCGACACGGAACAGCGCGATATGACGCGCACGGTCAAGAGCTCAGCCCGCTCGCTGCTCAGCCTGATCGACGGCATCCTGGAATTCTCGCAGATAGAATTGAATGCCATATCGCTCGTCGCCGAGCCTTTCGACCTCCATATGATGCTGGGCGAGGTCCGCAGCATCGTTGCCGGTCAGGCGCGCGCGAAAGGCCTGCGTTTTTCAACGCATGTCACACCGCATACGCCCTATGCGCTCATCGGCGATACGCGTCATCTCCAGGAAATACTGATCAATCTCGCCGGCAATGCGGTGAAGTTCACCCATTCCGGCAGCGTCGGCATTTGCGTCGATGTCCTGCGCAGCGAGAGGGGCACGGTCCGCCTTCGCTTCGAGGTGGAAGATACCGGCATCGGCATCCGCAAAGACGCGCAGGCGCGCATTTTCGAGCGCTTCACCCAGGCGGACGAGACGATTATCGACCGGTTCGGCGGTACGGGCCTCGGCCTTGCCATCGTCCAGCAGCTCGTCATTGCGCTTGGTGGTGAAATCGGCGTTGCAAGCGAGGAAAATGTCGGCAGCACCTTCTGGTTCGAACTGGAACTCGCGCCTGACAACGCGGCCGAGACACCGCAGCTGACGCTGGACGGTGGCCGCCTCATCGTGCTTTCGGAAGATGCGGAGCTGTTCGATCAGGTCATGTCCAACCTGATGACCCACGACGTCAAGGTGGAGCGGGCCGAAAACGTTCAGCAAGCCGGCTCCTTGCTGCGCAAGACGACGCTTGCAGGTTCAAGGCGCGCCATCGTCATGATCGACGAAAAGATGGGCGGCGGGGCTCCCGACGTCATCGCCCATGCCCTGCAGGGGCCGGGGCAGACGATTATTCCGAGCCTTATCCTGCTCTCCGCCAATGCAGAAAGCCATTTTCCGGATAAGGCGATACGCCGTTTGTACAGCGCTGTCCTGTCGCCGGAAGCGGATCAGGATCAATACGTTGCAGCCTTGCGGGCGGCCGGCACGATCGACCTTTCGGCCGAACGCGACGACGACCGCCTGTCGAGCTTTATTCCGACCGGAAAGAGCCTGCGCGTGCTCGTTGCGGAAGATAATCGCACCAATCAACGGGTTATCGCCAAGATCCTCGAACGCGGCGGCCACGAATGCCACATCGTCGATGATGGCGAGCAAGCGCTCGATGCGCTTTCCGACGGCGAATTCGATATCGTCATCATGGACGTCAATATGCCGGTCATGAACGGGCTGGATGCGATCAAGCTTTACCGTTTTTCCGCAACGGGGGAAACGAAGCGCCTGCCGATCATATCGCTCACCGCCGACGCCACGCCGGAGGCCGCGCGCCGTTCGATGGAAGCCGGTGCCGATGCCTGCGTCACCAAGCCGATAGAGCCGGCCCGTCTGCTGAAGATTCTGGAGACGGTGCACGGATCGAGGGCAACAGGCGAATCCGTGCAGGAGACTGCCAAACAGGTGACGCATATCGCAAGTCACCCGCGCTTCAAGGCAGAGGCCCGCGCCTCGGTCGATATGGCGACGCTGGCGGAACTGGAAAAGCTCGGAGGGACGGAATTCGTCGCCTCGCTCGTTGGCGATTTCCTGACCGATGCAACCGATATCCTGGCCGATCTGACGAAGGCGGTGGAGTCCGCCGATACGGCCGGCTTCCGCGAGCAGGCGCACGCGCTCCGCTCGGCTTCAGCCAACATAGGCGCGCGCGAGATCTTCAAGCTCTGCTCGTCCTGGCAGTCGATCGGCGGCAAGGAGATGGTGACCCATGGCCGTCGCCACATCATGACGCTTTCGACCGAACTCGACCGCGCCCGCTCTGCTCTCAGCTCCTATGTGATTGCGCAGACCGCAGCCAAGCCGGTAAAGGTCGGCGGGGCCGAGGACAATGGCCGGCTGGGAAAGTGACGCGTCAGCCGGCCGGAAAATGAATTTCAAAGATCCCGGGCTTGAAGGACCGTTTTCAAGAGCACTCGTCCTGAAAGCTGGATAGCTTTCGTGAGAAGTATTTGCGCCAGGATCATATCCTTGTCGCCAAATCCGATTCAGATTTGGCGGGATATGCTTCAGGCCGGGCCGAACATTTCTATGGGATTGCGGGCCGTCCGCCGCCGATCCTGCGCCGCGGTCAGCCTCAGCATCTTGCGCATATCGGCTTCATTCAACTGCATGGCCGCGTCGACCCACAGTTCCACGACCTGTTCCAGCTCGCTGAATGGCATGGGCTGCACGCGGCGGCGGGCGTGATAGATCGACTGATGGGCGTTGTGCCGGCGGCTGTTGCGCGACATATAGTCGAGCACTGCTGCCTGCCCCTGATCTTCTTCGCAAAGAACGTCGATGAGACCCATCTCGTATAGTTCTTCGGCCGTGTGGATCCTCCCGCTGAGGATCATCTTTTCGGCCTGCGCGCCACCCAGCTTTCTCGACAGGAAGCTATAGGCGCCCATGCCGGGGAAAAGATTGAACAAGACCTCGGGAAAGCCGAATTTAGCCTGCCGCTCGGCGATGATCACGTCGAAAGAGAGGGCGCATTCCAGCCCGCCGCCAAGCGCGTCACCCTGAACGAGGGCAACCGTGACCACCGGCAGATCCATCGACATCGCGTTCGTATGGATGACGTCGATACAGGCGAGCCCGTAACGCAGCAGGCCTTCGCGGTCGCCCGCCCTGATCAGGTCGACGAAGAGATTGAGGTCTCCGCCGTAGTTGTAAACGCCTTTCAAACCCGAGCGAAGGATGAAGTATTTCATCTCGTGCGGTACGCCCGGCCGCTCATAGGCCTGATGCAGTCGCCGGATCGAAGCCTGCATGGATGAAAAGTCAGAAAGCAGCCTCGGTGTGAAACACAAATGCCCTTCAGGGCGCATGGTGCACCAGTAGGCGCTGACGGAAGGCTCGAACTCCACATCGATGGCTGAATAACGCTCGCTGGCGACGCGCTGGGCCATGGAAAGGGAGGTAACGTCGGGTGGGGAAGCAATCTCTGTCGACGCCGGCCCCGCGATCCCTTGTCCGCGCCAAGTGAAGCGCGGGTCGCTTGTCGGAGACCCGGTGTTGTGTCTGATTTGCTCGCTCATGTCCGCCTCTGCATGGATACGCTCAGATCGATCGTATCGATGGCGCAGGAATCGGCAGCCAGTGGAGAAGCGACCTCGAATTCGCTCATCTGACGTGCCGATTCAACACGCTGATGAACTCTACAATTTTAAATAAATCCAACTAAGTCAAGCAATGTTTTGTTAACTATAAATCGATGTTTTTCCAATTATTCTTGACTTGAAATTTATTATTCAAATTCAAATGCTATTCATTAATAAACTAGGTTAATTACGTGATATTTCTAATTTTGAAATATTTGTGATCTTTCACTGAGCTTCAGCATTTTTGGCGATTTTCGGAGTTTACAATAAAAATGGCGGCGTTGATACTATGGTTAATGTATCGATGCAGGGTAATTCGGTTTAGGCAATATTGCAATCGATGATCGAAATTCAAAGCGAAAATTTCAATCATCGATGAGTGATACACCACCATAACGCGATTTATTTCCGCGGCAGGAGAGACTTGCGAGGCCTGAATCGGCCTTCCGATGTCGCATTCAATGGACCCGGCGCACCTCGTGCATCCAGCATGGGGCTTATATCCGGACGGCCGCATCGCCGGCGACAAAGCCGAAAGCGATGGCGGTGAGCAGCCCGTTTCCCGATAGATAGCCCGAAACATCTGGCCCGGAGATCCCGCAGGCCGCGCCGCCACCGGCGAAAAGATTGGGAAACGGTAACCCCGCCCGATCAAGGACGCGGGCGCTCTCGTTGATCATCAATCCGCCCTGGGTATGGAAAAGGGCGCCGGTGACTTTTACTGCGTAATAGGGCCCGCGAAGAGCGGGCTTCGTTGAAAAATCGCGGCCGTATGGATCTGCCGCCTTGTTCACCCGGCAGTTTTCCGCCTCCGCAAGGGTTTTGTGCAGTGCTGCCTCCGGCAGGCCGGTCGCAATCGCAAGCCCGGCGGTGTCTGCGGCTTCAAAAATGGCGCCGGCCGCCAGTGCCTCGCGATAGTCTGGAAAAGACAGCGCGAAGTCATGGATGCGGCGGTCGAAGATCGCCCAGGCGACGCCGTCTGGTTGGGCAAGCACATTGACGGCCTGTTCCGAGTAGCCGCCATGTTCGTTGGAAAAACGCTTGCCCAGCAGATTGACCTGAATGCCGCCTTCCATCATCAGCGCCCAGGAAATCAGGATGCCGTGGGGATGAGCAAGCGAGCCGTGGCCCTGATAGGCGCCCAGATGTTCAAGCCTCGCCCCGAGCGCTTCGCCCCAAAACAGAGCGTCGCCCGTATTGCCCGCGTGACCATAGTAGAGACCGCCTGCGATCTCCGGGATATGGCGGGCGACCAGATCGGGATTACCGCCAAAGCCGTTGCAGGCAAGCACCAGCGCCCGGCAGGCGATGATCTCCACCTGTCCATCGGGCCGGGAAAGGGCGACGGCCTCGATGCGATTGCCTCCAGAGACATAAAGTGTCGTGGCTTGCGCCTGGGTCACCAGCGGAATGTCCAGACTGGCGGCGGCCGCAAGCAGGCGGGCGTGAAGGGCGGCGCCCGTTTTCTCCGCAACCGCATGCATCCTGTGCCGCGAATGACCGGGATAGAGAAAATCGTCGAGCACGATCCAGTCGATCCCGTGCTCGTCGGCGAGCCATTCGAGCGCCGGGCCGATTTTCCCGCTGGCGAGGCGGGCGAGATGCGGGATTGAGCCGCCTTTCGACTTTGCCCGGATATCGGCCTCGAACCGCTCCGGCGTATCGTCGTGGATGCCGATCGAGTGCTGAAAGCGGGTGGCGGGGGCCGGCACGAAACCGGAGGACATGGAAGTCGAGCCGGAGGGCTTGGCGTCGCGCTCGACCACGATCACCTCTGCGCCGGCGGCTTTCGCCCGCAAGGCGGCAACGAGCCCGCAAGCGCCGGCGCCTATGACCACGACATCGGCTTTAGCGTCGATATGCGGCGGGGGACTGCGGCTGATGGTTGCACCGCTCACGTTAGCCTCCCTCGATAAGCCGGTGCGCCTCGCCGCAGGTCATGGTCTTTGCGACCGTGGAGAGATCGCCGATGGCGCGCTCATGCACGTCGCGCGAAAAGGCGGCGCAGCCGTCCGAAAGCACGATAGTGCGGAAATCCCGCACGTGGGCATCGCGAACGGTGGAGGCGACGCCGCCGTTTGTAACGATACCGCAGACGAACAATGTATCGATGCCGGCTTTGCGCAGCACCCATTCCATGCGCGTCATATAGAAGGCGGAATAGGCGACCTTCTCGACCGTCAGGTCGGCCGGTTGCAATTGTTCCACCAGCGCATGGCCCCAGCTGCCGGGTGCAAAATCGCCCTTGCCGAGGAAGGGCCGCAGCGCTTTCAGGTGTTGAGAGATGAAGGGTTCGCCCCCCTTGCCGGGCACCAGCGTGAACTGGGTGGAGACGATCCAGCCGCCCTTTTGACGAAGAGCATTGGCAATCGGGGCGACGCGGCCGGGAAGGGCGGCGATCTCCGCGCTGCTTTGTCCGCCGCGCGCATAGGCGCCGTCCGGGTGGAGGAAGTCGTTTTGAAGATCGACGATCAGCAGCCCGGTACGGGAAGGGTCGAGAGGAATAGCGCCCATGGCTCAGCGCGCCTCCGTGATGACGAGATTGCCGAACCGGTCGACCCGCGCAACCAGGCCGGGATCGACGAAGATCGTCGTATCCGGCTGTTCCAGAAGCGCTGGACCCTCGATCACCGCGCCGACTTCAAGATCGAGCCTTTCGTAGACGCCGGCTTCGTGGGTTAGCCCATCGGCGCGCACAAGGCGTGCGCCGGTTCGGCAAGAGGCAGCGGGTTTTCCTTCTGCCGGCGCAAAGAGCGTCATGTCGAGCTTGGGCCTGCGACCGACGACGGCGACCCGGTAATTCATCACCCGCATGGGGATATTGGCAAGGAGCCGGCCATAGGTCTCCTTGTAGGCCGCCTCGAATGCGGTGCGGATATCGTCCAGGCTCAGTCCGGAAGGCGGAATGACCACCGGTACGCCGACCGTATGCGTTTGGCCGAGGTAGAGCATATCGAACTCGAACAGCCGCTCGATGCCGGCAAAGACAACGCCTGAATTGGCAAGCAGCCCCTCCGCCTCCTTCGCGACCGCCGTCATTTCCCGGCCGAGGTCCACGGCGTCGATCTGATCGAGAAGCCGGTTGACGGTCTGCACCCTGTCGTGGCGCATGTCGGCGACGACGCATCCAAGCGCGGATGTAACGCCAGGAAAACGCGGCACCAGCGCGGAAGCGAGGCCGACGTCCTTGATCAGGGCGCCGGTGTGGAGCGCGCCGCCGCCGCCGAAAGGCATGGCAGAGAATTTCGCCGGATCGTGGCCTTTTTCGATGGAGACGAGGCGGATCGCGCCCGCCATTTTCGCATTGGCCAGTTTGAGGATCGCCTCTGCCGCATCCTCGATTGAAAGCCCGAGCGGGGTGGCGATCCGGGTGTCGATCGCCTTGCGGGCGGCATCGACGTCGAGGCGGGAAAGCTTGCCGCCAATCGGCCGGTCCGGGTTGATGCGGCCAAGCACGACATTGGCGTCGGTGACGGTGGGCCGGTCGTTGCCGAGCCCGTAGCAGACCGGGCCCGGATCGGAGCCGGCCGATTGCGGCCCGACCTGCAGAAGCCCGCTCTTGTCGAGGGATGCGATAGACCCGCCGCCCGCGCCGATGGTGGTGATCTCGATCATCGGCGTGCGCACCACCATGCCGAAATCGATTGCGGTCTGTGCGGCAAGCGCTGCCTCGCCACCGGCAACCAGCGAAACGTCGAAGGACGTGCCGCCCATATCGCAGGTGATGATATTTTCAAATCCTGCGGCCTTGGCGATGGCGGTCGCCGCGATGACGCCTGCAGCCGGACCGGAAAGTGCGGTGCGCACCGGATAGCGCCTTGCGCTATCCAGCGACATGACGCCACCGTTCGATTGAACGATCAGGATGTCGCCGTGGAAACCTCTGCCGGCAAGGCCTTTTTCCAGCCGGTCGAGATAGGAGGAGACGACCGGTTGCAGATAGGCGTTGAGGGTTGCTGTTGACAGGCGCTCGAACTCGCGGATCTCCGGCAGGATTTCCGTTGCCGCCGTCACGTAGGAATTGGGCCAGACCGAACGCACCGCCTCGACGGCGCGGCGCTCGTTTGCGCCATTGGCATAGCCGTTGATGAAGAAGACGCAAACCGCTTCGCAGCCCGCCTCCGCCAGTGCAAGGGCGCGCGATTTGACGTCTTCCGCATCTATCGCACGCAGCAGGGAGCCGTCGGCCAGAACCCGCTCGGCGACCTCGACGCGGTCCGGCCTTTCGACGACCGGCGTGAAAGACCCTTTCAGCCCCCATGTGGTCGGCCGGTCGCGGCGGCGCATTTCAAGCACGTCGCGAAAACCCTCCGTCGTGATGATGCCGGTACGCGCGCCCTTTCGTTCAAGGAGCGCATTGGTGCCGACGGTGGTGCCGTGGACGACGGTGCCGATATCGGCGAAATCGTCGATGCGGCTGGCGATGCCCTCGATAAAACCTTTCGACTGGTCGCCCCTCGTTGAGGGGACCTTCGCGGTGACGATACGGCCATTGGCTTCATCGAGGATGAAGACATCGGTGAAGGTGCCGCCGACATCGACGCCGACCACATAGGCTGGTTTCGTCATTCGGCTTTTTCCTTGTTGCGAAGTTTGGCCCCGTGTCTCAGTTCATTCGTCGCCGCGGTATCGACCGTCCCGTCCGCCTGCAAGGCGACGTGATAATCGGGTGCGGCGCGCTCGCGGCTGACGTAGCCAAGGCGAATGTCGCTGGCGACCTTCTCCGGATCGCGGGCGCAAGCGTCGCCATAACCGCCGCCTCCCGGCGTTTCGAGGCGAAGCCGCTGGCCGCGCGTGATATGGATGCCGACCATCTTGGAGACCATTGGCGGTTCGTGAAAGCCGTCGGCCTGTTCGTAGGTGAAGCGGTTTTTTGCGGCCGCAGCGCCGCCGACAACGCCTTGCGGCGCGAATTTCCCCCTCTCGCCGAAGAGGAAAACATCAGCGTCCTTCTCCAGCAATTCGATCTCGTAGATTGCGCCCAGCCCGCCGCGATATTCGCCCGCACCGCCGGAATCGGGCCTTAGCGCCCATTGGCGTGAACCGCACCGGATAGGCGGCCTCCAAAATCTCCAGCGGCGGGATCGTGGCGGTGGAAATCGGCGCATTGCCGTGGTTGAGACCGTCGCCTGAACCATGAGCGCCGTGACCGCCGCCGAAAAAGGAAAACATCACCCAGCGCTGACCGTTCTCCCGGTGGCCTGCAAGCGACAGCGCGTTGATCGTGCCATAGGCGCAGGCCATGGCCGGGCCGGGAGCGATTTTTGCGAGGGCCTGAAACACCACATCGATGAGACGCAGGATCGTCTCGGTGTAGCCACCGACGGGTTTTGGCGCCCGGACCGAAAGAAGCGAACCCTCGGCAATGCGAAATTCCACCGGCTCCAGCACCCCGGCGTTCGCAGGGACGTCGCCGAAAACGTGCTTCAGGGCGACGTAACAGGCGGCGATCGTCGTTGCGCGCGAGATATTCACGGGCCCGGCGCAGGCAGGCGAGGAGCGGGAAAAATCCATGACCATGCGCTCGCCGTCGATGGTGAGGTCGAGCGCGATCTTCAGCGGTTCGTCGTTGATGCCGTCGTTATCGAGAAAATCCTCGGCGGAGACCGTGCCGGCGGGCAGGTCGGCGATCTGGGCGCGCATCATGGCGGCGGCGCGCGCCTTCAACTCCACGAAACAGGTGGCGATGGTTTGATCGCCATAATCGTCGAGAAGGTCGGCGATGCGCTTTTCACCCAGTTCCAGCGCATTGATCTGGCCGTTCAGATCGCCGTAGAGCGACAGGGGCAGGCGGGAGTTGGCGGAAAGGATATCCACGATATCCTGCCGGAACGCGCCACGGTCGTAGAGTTTCACCGGCGGGATCAGCATGCCTTCCTGGAAGCATTCGGTTGCCGCCGGATTGTAGTTTCCAGGCACATTGCCGCCGACATCGTGCCAATGGCCGACGGAGGCAAGGTAGCAAAACACCTTGCCGCCCCGGAATACGGGCTTCACCAGCCGGAAATCGGACAGATGGGTGCCGCCGTCATAGGGATCGTTGAAGATCCAGACGTCGCCCTCGTTGACGCCACCTGACCTTGCCGCCTTGTCGATGACGGCCTTCACCGCGAAGGCCATGACGCCGACGAAGATCGGCAGGCCGGACTTGCCCTGCACCAGCGTTTCGCCGCTTATGGCGTCATAGATGCCGTGGGATGCGTCATGGGCCTCGGCGATGATCGGATTGAAGGCGGAGCGAAAGAGCGTCGCGTCCATTTCGTCGGCGATCTGCTCCAGCCGTCCTTTCAGGATGGCGAGGGTGACCGGATCGATGGTCATTGGCCGGCCTCCTCGTCATAGCGCTTGCCTTCGCTCAGCAGGGTATGCGTGCCGAGCATCGAATTCAGCCCGGTAAAGTCGAACATGCGGTTGCGGAACGCTTCATTGGAGCCGCTGGCGATGAGGTTGGCGTAATAATCCCGCGCCGTGGCGGCGATGGCGCGCACGATCCCGCCGGGAAAGATGACGAAGTTGAAGCCGATAGCCTCAAGGCCGGCAGCGTCGACGATGGGCGTCTTGCCGCCTTCCACCATATTGGCCATCAACGGCACGCGGCTCTTGAAGCGGGTGATGATTTGCGAAATCTCGTCCATCGACTGCGGCGCCTCGATGAAAAGCATGTCGGCGCCGGCCTCCAGATAGACTTCCGCCCGCTCGATTGCGGCAGCAAAGCCCTCCACGGCGATGGCATCGGTGCGGCCGATAACCAGCGTCTCGCTTGACGATCTGGCGTCGCAGGCGGCGCGGATCTTGCCCGCCATCTCAGCGGCCGATATCAGGGACTTGCCGTCAAGGTGGCCGCAACGCTTCGGCATGGTCTGGTCTTCCAGTTGCAGCGCATTGGCGCCCATGCGCTCGAAAACCCGCACGGTGCGCTGAACGTTGAGCGCATTGCCGAAACCATTGTCTGCATCGACGACGATGGGAAGGCTGATGCGGTCGCGAAGAACGGCGATCGTGTCGGCCACTTCGCTCATGGAAACGAGCCCGATATCCGGCCTTCCGAACCGCGTATAGGCAATGGATGCGCCGGAAAGATAGACCGCCTCCGCGCCCGCCTGCTCGGCAACAAGCCCGCTCAAGGCATCGTAGACGCCGGGCGCAAGCAGGATGCGCTTTTCGCCCAGTCTCTGTTTCAGGCTCATCGGCCCGCCTCCTTGTCGCGTTTTGCCGCGAAGCGCTTCTTGAGATGCGCCACCAGGCCGCCGTCGGCCAGTAGCGTCTTCAAATTGTCGGGCAGGGGTTCCAACCGCAGGGTTTCGGTCGTCCCGTCAAGGCGGAGTTCCCCGGCTTCAAGATCGAGGGTTGCCGTCATGCCGTCCGCGACCTGTGAGATGTCCTTGGCCACGATGACCGGCAGGCCAAGATTGATGGCGTTGCGATAGAAAATCCCGGCGAAGGAGAGCGCCACCACGCCCGCGACACCCAGATGCTTCAGCGCTTCCGCCGCCTGCTCGCGGGATGAACCCATGCCGAAGTTCCGCCCTGCGACGATGACGTCGCCCGGGGCAATGGTACCGGCGAAATCCGGACGCACGCCCTCAAGGCAATGCGTGGCAAGTTCGCCGATGCCGCCCCGCATATATTGGCCGGGCGCGAGCTGGTCGGTGTCGATATCGTCGCCAAGGAGGAAAACCCGCCCGCTCATGCCCTGCCTCCCTCGCTCTTGAGGAAAGCACGCGGGTCGGCGATCTGTCCGGCGATGGCGGATGCGGCGACGGTCAGTGGCGAGCCGAGCCAGACCTTGGAGGAAGATGCCCCCATGCGTCCCTTGAAGTTGCGGGCGGTGGAGGAGATGCAGGTGACGTCCTCGCCCAGCCTGTCCTTGCCGTAGCCTGCGCAAATGCCGCAGGCACTCGGCAGGATACGCGCGCCGATGTCCTCGAAAACCTTCATGATGCCCTCGGCTGCCGCGCGGTCCTGATCGCGCTTTGACGCCGGAGCGACGAGAAGCTCCACGCCGGGTGCAAGGCTTTGGCCGCGCAGGATATCGGCGGCTCCCCTCAGGTCTTCGTATTTTGCGCCGGTGCAGGCCCCGATATAGGCGATGTCGACGGGCGTTGCCGGGACTTCGCCAACTGGCGCGCTATTGGCGGGTGAATGGGGCGCAGCCGCCTGCGGCTCAAGGGTTGCGGCATCGAAGATGTGGTGTTCAAGAAGCGGTGCGCCGGGGTCGGTCGCAAGCCCCTGATAATCGCCGGCATAGCCGCCGACGCTTGCAAGATATCGCTCGGTCGTCGCATCCGGTGCGATCAGCCCGGCCTGAGCGCCGAGTTCGGCCGCCATGTTTGAAAGCGTCATGCGTTCCTGCATGGAAAGGGCTGTAATCGCCTCGCCGGTATATTCCACCGCCTGGTATTTGCCGCCGTCCATGCCGATACGGCCGCAAAGCGCCAGCATGATGTCCTTGGCGGTGACGCCCGGCTGGAGCCGGTTTCGCCATTCGATCAAAATGGTGCCCGGCACCTTCAGCCAGATTTCGCCGGTTGCCAGCACGCCTGCCATTTCGGTGGCGCCGATACCGAACATATAGGCTCCGAATGCGCCTCCGGTCGGCGAATGGCTGTCGCCTCCGACGACGAACTGGCCGGGCCTCAAATGACCGCGCTCGGGCAAAACGACATGGCAGATGCCCTCGCCATCGTGAAAGGCGACCTTGCGTTCCTTCGCCCAGGCGCGGGTCAGTTCAAGAATGCGCGCGCCTTCATCGGTGTCGCCCGGCACGAAGTGATCGGAAATGAGCACGACCTTCGACGCATCGAAAAGACCGACGCCAAGGTCGCGGAGGATCGGCTCGACCCGGCGCGGGCCGCCTGAAATCGTGGATCATGGCGAGATCGACGCGGGCGGTGACGATCTGGCCGGGGGAAACTTCGGTCAGGCCCGCCGCGCGGGCGATAATCTTTTGCGCAAGCGTTGAAGCCATCATGCCAACCCCAGATACGAGCGCTTCAGGTCCGGGTCGTCCAGCATGTCGGACGGGCGGCCGGACAGTCGGATTTCGCCGTTTTCCATGACGAAAGCGCGATCGGCAATCGCCATTGACTGAAGCACATTCTGTTCGACGAGCAGGATGGTGAGCCCGTCCCGGTTCAGCTTTTGAATCAGCTCGAACATTTCCTCCACCAGGAGGGGCGACAGGCCGATGGAGGGTTCGTCGAGAATGAGCAGCCGGGGTTCCGCCATCATGCCGCGGCCAATCGCCAGCATCTGCTGTTCCCCGCCGGACAGCGTGCCGGCTTTCTGGTCGAAACGTTCCCGGAGGCGGGGAAATGTCTCTTCCACCCGGGCGATCGTTCGGGCGCGGTTCGCCTTGCCACGCCGATATGCGCCCAGTTCGAGATTTTCCCTCACCGTCAGATTGGGAAAGATGTGCCGCCCCTCAGGCACGTGGATAAGTCCGAGATCGACGATGGCCGACGCGCGCCTGCCTGATATCGTTTGTCCGGCAAAGCGGATTTCGCCGCCCCGGACCGGTAAAAGCCCGGAAAGGACGGAACTGAAGGTGGTCTTGCCGACGCCGTTCGATCCAAGCAAGGCGACGATTTCGCCCTCGGCAATGTCGAGGTCGACACCGCGCAGCACCTCCACCGCGCCGTAGCCGCTGCGTAGATCCTTGACCTGGAGGATGGGCGCTTCAACCATTGGCCGCTTCCTTTGCCGCCATGCGTTCGGCCATGCCCTTGCCGAGGTAAGCCTCGATCACCAGCGGGTCGCGCACCACGTCGGCCGGCGTTCCTTCCGCGATAAGCTCCCCCTGATTGAGCACCCAGGTGTGCTCTGAAAGGCTCATGACTGCCTGCATCACATGCTCGATGAGGAGGATCGTCACGCCTTCATCGCGGATCGCCTGGATTATCGGGATAACGTCGCGGATTTCGGAAGGATTGAGGCCGGCGAGCACCTCGTCGAAGAGAATGAGCTGCGGGTCGGTGGCAAGTGCCCGGGCGACTTCCAGCCTCTTGCGGCCCGCGACGGTGAGCGAGCCGGCGTCCATGTCGAGCCGGTTGCCAAGGCCGACTTTCTCCGCGACCATTTCAGCCTTGGCAAGTGCCGCCTTGCGCGAGCGGATATGGAGATGGGCGCCGACGGCGATATTGTCCCTGACGCTCTGGCCGGCGAAGGGCTGGACGATCTGGAATGTGCGGACCAGACCGCGCGCCGCGATCGCCTGGGGCGGCAAGCCCGTGATCGTCTCGCCGTTGAAGAAGACTTCGCCGGCATCGGGAGCATGAAACCCGGTGATGAGGGCAAAAAGGGTCGTCTTGCCCGCCCCATTTGGACCAATCAGGGACGTAATGTGACCTTTTGGGACCTCGAAAGACACATTATTGACCGCTTGCAGGCCACCAAATCGCTTGGAGAGACGCCGGACCTCAAGCATGGCCGCGCTCCGGTGCGGGAGCGGGACGGCCTTTGGGACGGGACGCGAGCAGCCCCGCCAGACCGCGCGGCGCGAAAAGCACCATGATCACCAGCAGCGTTCCGTAAAGCACCAGGCTGACGCCGGGTGCATCGCCGATGACGTTTGCGGTGAATTCCGACAGGGCGTGGAGAGCGACCGCGCCCAGAAGGGGGCCGAACAGCGTGCCCATACCGCCGATGATAGGCACCAGCAGGCTTTCCACCGAAATAGCCGGGCCGTAGGCAATCGCCGGATCGAGATAGAGGAAATATTGCGCGTAGAAGACGCCGCCGAGGCCGGAAAAGAGGCCGGAAAGCATGATCGCCTGCATCTTGACCCGGAAGGGATCGACGCCGAGCGCGCGTGCTGCGTCTTCGTTGTCGCGCACCGCCATCAGCCGCGCGCCGAAGCGGGAATGGCCTAGCCACCAGGCGGCGATGAAGGCGGCGAAGCGTGATCGCGAAGATCAGCCAGAAAAAGCCTGTTTTGGAGGCGAACTGCATATTGGCGGCGCTCTGGCCAAGCGGAATGAGGATGCCGACGCCGGCGCCGGTGATATCGACCGAATTGGCGAGAATGCGAAGCACTTCGGCGAAGGCGAGCGTCACCAGCGCAAAGTACGATCCGCGCAAACCGTAGCGAAACGTGGAGTAGCCGATGAAAGCGGCGACGCCCACCGCAAGCAACCCGCCGGCGATCAGGCCGAGCCAGGGATTAATGCCGAATTGCACCTGCAGCACGGCGACCGAATAGGCGCCGGTGCCGAAGAAAGCCGCATGGCCGAAGGAAAACTGGCCGCCGTAGCCGCCCAGAATATTCCAGGCCTGGCCGAGAAGGGCGGCGTAAAGCGTCATGATGACGATGTTGAGCCAGACGTCCGAGGTGATCAGGCCGGGCACCGCCGCCAGGGCGGCAAAGACGGCGAGAAGGATGGTGAGCTGGCGCATCGCGGTCAAACCTTGTGGCCGAGCAAGCCGGTCGGCCGGAAGATCAGGACGACGATGAAGATGAGGAAGATGCCGATCTGGCCGAGGCTTTCCCCCAGCAAAAGCCCGCTGAGCGCTTCGACGACGCCGATGATCAACCCGCCAAGCAGAGCGCCGACAAACGACCCCATGCCGCCGAGCACGACGATGGTGAAGGCGATCAGCACGAAGCCGTGGCCGACCTGGGGGCTGACGTAGTAGCTGGGCAAGAGCAGGCAGGCGGCAACGCCCAGGCAACCGATGCCCAGCCCGAAACTCATCGCGAAGACATGATCCGTGTCGATGCCGACGAGTTGTGCGCCCTTTCGCTCCTTGGCAAGCGCGCGGATGGCGCGACCGAGATCGGTTTTCGCCATGATCAGCCAAAGAAGTGCAGCCGTCGCCAAAGCGCCGGCGAAGGCGAAGACCTTCGGCAGCGGCAGGAAGGCGCCCAGAAATTCGACCGTCTCGAAGGAATAGGGAGTGTCGATGATGCGGGTGTCGGACTTGAACAGGAAGAGCGCCAGGTTTTCGATGACGATCGCCAGGCCGAGGGTGACGAGGAGGATGTTTTCATCGCGCCCGTGGCCGGCGCGACCGATGATCCCGCGCTGCAAGGCGTAGCCGAGCGAAAACATTGCGGGCGGCACGATCAAGAGCGCCACATAGGGATCGATGCCGAAGCGCGTGTTGAGGTAGTAGACCGCGTAAAGCCCGATCATCAAAAGCGCACCATGGGCGAAGTTGATGATATGCAGCACGCCGTAGATGAGGGTCAAACCGAGCGCGACCAGCGCGTAGAGCGCACCGGTGGTGAGCCCGTTCAGCATGGATGGAATGAGAATGGCGAGGTCGGGCATGGGCGCTCGGACGTTCGAAAAGGAAAGCCGGGCGGGATGGCCCGCCCGGCAGGAATGAAAAGCCGATCAGGCCTTCATCGGGAACACGGGTTCGGCGGAGGCGAACTCCTTCGGGAGTATCACCTCTATGTTGCCGCCCAGAACCTGGGTGTTGACGGGTTGGGCGCCTTCGTTTTGACCGCCTGTCATCTTGGTCGGGCCATAGGGCATGGCGTGCCCGTCCCATGTCGATGCGGCAGCGGCGGCGTTCACCGCGTCCTTGTCGATGGAGCCTGCGCGTTCGATCGCATCGGCCAGGAAGGCGACGGCGTTATAGGCGAGGAAGACTTCGTAGGTGTAGATCAACCCCTTGGCTTCCGCCGCCTTGCGGCGGGAAAGCGCCACTTCCGATTTCGGATTGTACCAGTGGTTGCAATCCATGATCATCTCGGCCGCTTCCGGGAACTCCTGCACGAACTTGAAGCTGGAGGCAGCCCCCCCAAAACGGAGTAAATGCCTTTCGCCTCGATCTTCTGCTGGCGCATGGTACGGGCGAGAAGGACATATTCGTTGTAGTAGTTGGCGGGGATGATGAGGTCGGGTTTCTTGGCCTTGATCTGCAGCACGATGTTGGTGAAATCGCGCGTCGGATTGGCGTGTTTGATCACCTCAACCACCTCGATGCCCTTCTCCGGCAGGCGCTTCGACAAAAGATTGGCGGTGCCGGTGCCGAAGAGCAATTCCTCGTGGATGATCATTGCGGTTTTTGCCGGCGAACCGGCCGCGCGGTTGATCTCGTCGAGGTTATCGACCGCGAATTCGGCGATCTTGCCGTATCCGGGAGAGAAGCGGAACGTATTCGACAACCCGCGTTTGACGATCTCGTCGGAGACGCCGACATCGACCACATGCGGTGTGTTGGATTTGGCAGCCTCCTGCGAAGTGGCGAGCGAAATCGCCGAGGAATAGCCGGCGACGATGCCATTGGCGCCTGCCTCCACCATCTTTGTGACTTCTGCCGCGCCGATTTCAGGTTTGCCCTGGCTGTCGGCGAGAAGGGCCTCCAGCTTGGCGCCGCCCATGGATTTTATGCCACCGGCGGCGTTGATATCGGCGATCGCCATCAAGGCACCCTCGCGGCACTGACTGCCGGAGAAGGCAATAAAACCCGATACGGGATGGATCAAACCAATCTTGACCGCAGCTGGTTGGGCCCGCAACACGGCCGGAAAGCCGGTGATGCCGAGGCCGATCGCCGCTGCTCCGGTTGCCAGGAAATCGCGGCGCGCGATGCCGTTCGTCTTCGTCCTTCCAGTCATTGCACTCTCCCGATTACGACCGTTTTCGTCGATTTTTCCAGAGTAAATTCCCCGTCCGATCTTATCCGCCGCCGGGGGGCACAGGCGACGCACTAAGCGTGGTCCAGCGAGGGCCGCCCTGTTCCTGGACCCGCCTCATGGACATCTCGAAGCGATAGAGATCAGGCCGGTAAAGCACCCTGATGTATTCGACCGGCCGTTCGTTGCCGTCTGCGACCACGCGGCGTACTTCGATCAAAGGCGCTCCGGCGTGAATCGACAAGGCGCCGGCGACATCGGCATCGGCGATACTGGCCGAAATCGTCTGCCTGGCGGAAGCCACATCGACGCCTGCGCGCTCCAGTAGATGCAGCAGGGGCCTGAGGTTGAGATCGCTGCGACCGTAGTGCCGGCCGATGTCTGCGGGGACGTAGGTCACGAGGTAGGACATAGGTTCGCCGTCGAGACTTCTGACGCGTACAGCGCGCTGAACCTCGGTACCCGGCTCGATCTCCAGAGCGTGAGCGATATCCTCGCCCGCCGCTACATAATCGAATTCCAAAACCCGCGCTTCCGTCGACAGACCCATGAGGGAAATGTTTTCGAGCCATCCCTCGATGGATGCGGTGACGGCTGGCGCTGGCGGGCGCTTGATGACACGGGTGCCGCGCCCGCGTTCGCGCACCACGAGACCGGCGTCGGCCAGTTCGTTCAAGGCACGTTTGGCGGTGATGCGGGAAACGCCGAATTCGGCGCTCAGATCCTGTTCGCCGGGTACCAGGTCGCCTGCCGAGAGCTCGCCGCCATAGATGCGGTTTCGCAGGATCAGGAAGATCTGATGGTAGAGCGGCACACGGCCCTTGGGGTTGAGACGGCCCTGGCTTGAGGCCCGCGCCTTTTCGTGCTCCCTGCGCGGGAGCGCCTTGCCGCTGGTATCGCTTTGACGGCTCAATTCCGCCTCAACCATCACGTTCTCTTTCTCAATTGTAGAATAATGATATGTCATTATATCATTATGTCAATCGAAGCGGCGTAGAGTTTAAATTAGGCAGGGGGAGACCGGGATGCCTGTTGTTCGGGTGACGATAATGGAAGGCTATGACGAGGAAACCCGCCAGCGGCTGGGACGTCGCCTGAGTCGGGCCGTCAGGGCGACAATAGCCGCGCCGCTCGACGGTATTGTTGTAGCCATCGAAGAGGTGAAGCCGGTGAATTATATGCGCGGCGGCCTTTCACGCCAGCCTGGCGCGGTTGAGCCAGAGGCGGGTGAGGTGGTCCGTGAATTCCTGCAGGCAATGGAAGCGCGCGATCTGGATAAGGCGCGGTCTTTTCTCTGCGATGACTTCGCCATGACCTTTCCCGGTGGCGCCTCCTTCACGGCGCTCGAGGACATGGTCGCCTGGGCAAGGCCACGCTACCGGTTTGTGAAGAAAACCTACGAAGGGTTCGACGAATGTCTGACGGAGGCGGGGAGCACCGTCTACTGCTTTGGAACATTATCTGGCGAATGGCCGGATGGGTCGGCCTTCGAGGGTATCCGCTTCATCGACCGTTTCGAAGTCGAAGGCGGCAACCTGCGCCGGCAACAGGTTTGGAACGATCTTGGGCAACAGGCCTTCAGCTGAAGCCACCCAAGGAATGGGATTGACTGCGAGCGCTATGCTTTTCACTGGCGCACAATCCGCTCATCAAAGGCACGATTCTCCGGGGGTGTGGCGCTGAAGCTATAATGATTTATACTAACGTAAGGTTTATTAAAATCATTGTTGACGATAACTTAATAAAAAGATAATTTTTAGAAAAGAGGGGAACGTCATGTGTATCTCGTATAAGTTCCTAACTGCAGGCTTTGCAGTTATTCTAAGCTGTTCTTCCGTTATGGCTCAGGGCGTCGGGGGTGAGGCTGCTCAATTGCAAGTCGCAGCCGCGACGAGCGAACAGGCGGCCGCCGATGAGGCCCGCCAACTCGCGAATGCCTCGATAGGCAGGTCTGGCGATGAAATCGCCAAGCAGTGCCGTGAAATCCAGGCGGTCATCGAACTCTCCGATCCGAATATTGCCGATGCCATCAGGCAGGCGATCCTTGAATTCGCAGAATTGTATCCTGGCAGAGTGCCTGCTCCTGTTGGATCAGGTGGCCCCGGCTACGATCGATGAAGACATTGACGACAGGCTCAATGAAAACCGCGACAATCCTTCGGGCAGCCCGAGCTGATTTGCCTCCAAGGCAATCAGTTCGCATGTCCGCGGTGCGATAGCGGTTCCCGCAAAACCCGTGGCCGGTTTACCGAATGACGCATGCGCGTTCATCGAACGAACCCGGCTGCGCGGACGCAGAGCCGCCGGTCAAACCAGGATCATGTAAATCGCGGTCCAGGTGGCGCAGCAAAACAAAATGGCTGCGGTGTAGACGAGCGCGAATTTGACTCTCCTGAACCGGACGGAAGTCCGGGTCGTTCGGACACCTGAGTCCAGGAGTGGTTGGGACTGGTCGTCCTTAAGTGCCGAGTTGTTGCGAGGCATGGTTGAATTCGCGTTTGATGCTTTCCGGACAGTTGGCGGGATGCAAGCCTGTTCGGTTGAAGCGGAAATGTCTCCGGCGAAAGAAATTCGCCAATGATTGGAACGAATCGACCGTAAAGGTAGTTCAGTCAGCCTGAGTACCATGGATGGTCGGAAGCGAAAAGGACTTCACGTCAAGGTTTCAGCACCTGTTTGAGCGACGCCGGTAAAAAACGAGGGTCCGGTGCTTTGGCGGGGATGAATTGGGTCTTTGTCGTTGTGAGGAGGCCGTGTTTGTAACCGGGCATCGCGCGGGCGGCGCGATCCTAGTGCGTATGGTGAGTATCATGAGTGATTACGCCGAGGTTCAATTGAGGCCGTCCGCTTCTCCGGATTATGAGTACGACGACCATTCCTATTTTACGCCGATCCTGCCTGTCAGGTTTCCGCAAAATTCGAATGTGGTCAAATTGGGTTTCCCGATGTGGAAACGTCTTGCCGACATCGTCATATCTTCAGCACTTCTGTTATTCTTTGCCCCGCTCTTTCTGGTCATCGCGGCTTTGGTTCGCATGGACGGAGGACCGGCGCTTTATTCCTGCAAGCGGCCCGGCTATCGGCATCAGACTTTTCGTATGTACAAATTCCGCTCGATGAAGGTGGGCTCGGACGCGATCCTTGAGCGATATCTTCGAGGAAAATCCCTCTGAGCGGTTTGAATTTGAAACGCGGTTCAAGCTTCGCCGCGATCCCCGTGTGACGCGGGTCGGCCAATTTCTTCGCACCTACAGCCTCGATGAATTGCCGCAGCTTATCAATGTCCTGAAAGGGGAGATGAGCCTTGTCGGACCGAGGCCGCGCGGGTTCGGCGAGCTGGAGCTGGCGAGCCAGTTCGACCCATCGCAATTCAACGCCTATTTCCGCACCAAACCCGGAATGACGGGTCTCTGGCAGGTATCGGGCCGTTCGGATACCGATTATGAGACCCGTGTCGTGCTGGACGCGCGTTATGTTCGCTCCATGAGCCTTGCACGGGATTTGGCATTGCTGCTGCTTACCATTCCCGCCATGATCACGGGCCGTGGCGCTTATTGAAGCAGAGGCTGCTTGCCAATGATCGATCAAATCGCGCCTGGCGCATTTTGGCCGTTTCGCCTTTGGGGAAGCAATCGGGCCAAGGACCGCAAGCGCCTTCCGGAAAACACCGTCGTTTATGCGATCGGCGATATGCACGGTTGCCTCGACCTGCTTGAGCGGGCAATCGATGAAATAGCCGAAGATCAGGCAAGGCGCGATGGCGGAAAAGCCTTTGTGGTGACGCTCGGGGATTATATCGACCGCGGCCCCCAATCTGCAGCTGTAGTGGACCGGCTGAGTTCCAATCCCTTCGGCGCGGCCACCCATATCCCCCTGCTCGGCAATCATGAAGAGGCAATGCTCGGATTCCTGCAGGACCCGGAACGATGGGCGCCATGGCTTGGCATGGGCGGTATGGCCACTCTTTCATCCTATGGTATCGAAGAGCAGGGATTTCACGGTTCCGGTGCGCTTCGCGCGCTGGCGGCGGCGCTGGCAAAGGCCGTCCCGCAAAGCCATCGCAGTTTTCTTGAAGGCCTCGTAACGCATTGGTCAATCGGGGATTATTTTTTCGTCCACGCGGGCATTCGTCCAGAAGTGCCGCTGGAAAGCCAATCCATCGATGACCTTTTGACCATACGCGGACCCTTTTTGCGCTGGTCGCGGCCGTTCCCCAAGATCGTCGTCCACGGCCACACGCCGGTGGACAACGTCGATTTCCGCTCAAACCGCATAAACATCGATACCGGCGCCTGTTTTACCGGCCGCTTGTCGGTCCTTGCTCTCACCAATGAAGGAGCGGAAGTGCTCAGGATCGAGCGGCGGGGGCGAACGGGCTATGCGCAGAGAGCGTGGGAGCGATCGAACCGGCGGACCGCTGTCGCCCGAGCTGACAAGGGAAATCCTGCCTCCGGCGCGAAAACGGCGGCAGGCATGACGATCGCCGCCGGATTGGCGCTTTTTGCGGCGGGGGTCGAACGCACGATTGCCTCTTATGAGGACCTGCAGCCGGTTGGCGTCGCCGCTATGGCGGGCAGGGTTTCGTCAGCCGATGGTTCGAAGCGGGCCTTGCTTTCAACGCGCATCGCGCTCTGCAAGGCCAACTATAGGGGAATGCTCGGCAAGGTCGATTTCGCAAAGGCCGAGAGTGCCTATCGCGCCTGCCAACAGGAGATTTCCCGCTATGTCGCCTTATCGCCCGCCGATCCTTACGGCTGGCTGAAGGCGGCGCAATTTTCCTATGAGGCCGATGGAGCGGGCGCCAAGGCGGTCGAACTGCTGACCATGGCTTATGAAACGGGGACCAACGAAGGATCGGGCATCGCCGACAGGATTGTGCTGGGCTATCAGCTCGACGAGATGATCGGCGACGACATGCGGGCGCGGCGGCGGGGCGATCTGGAAAATACCGTTCGCTACCGGATCGATATACGCCCGTTCCTCGACTTCTACCTGATGCCGACGACGCGGCGGGGGGCGATCCAGGCCGATATCGAGATGCTGTCGGTGGATGCGCAGGACTATCTGGTGGTCGCTATCGGCCGGGCTATTGATCGTGGCACTGGCGCCAAATCGCCGGACGGTTGAACGATCTGGCGGCTGAACGATCTGACGGCTGAAAGATCTGGCGGCTGAACGATCTGTCAGAACGACCGCCAGATCTTGGGATTGTCGGGCGACTGCACCTGGCTGAGCGATACGGACGATCGGCGAACCGGCAACACCTGATTGGTCAAATTGTCCAGCACATAGTCGCCTTCGCTGGTGCGGGCGATCAGGACGGCATGCTGCTCGCCTCTCGCGCGGCCAAGCGCGATGAGCACGGCGCTTGTGGGCCAGCCATGGGCTATGAGCCGCCGCCGCTTTTCCAGCGCGTAGTCTTCGCAATCGCCTTTCGCCACGCCCACGCGCCAGCGGTCCTTAACCCCATAAAGCGTTCTGTCGGAGACTGGACGGATCGAGGAATTGACGGACCGGTTGACGGCAACCAGGTCGCTGATTTGCTTGCCCGTGACCTTCATGGCGCCTGAACGGGCGGCTGATTTGCTGCCGTGTCGCTTGCAGTGGGCGGAATAGCGGATGCAAAATTCAAGGAAGGCGATGGGCGCCGCCTTGCGGGCGCCGCTGTAGTTGAGCGAGGCCGATTTCTCCAGCCCGAGCGCGGAAGTGGTTTTCGCCGGCTGAGCGCCTGCAGCGCCGACGCCAAGTAACATCGTCAAGAGAATCAATGAATACCGCATCATCAAGGCCTTTCCTGATGCGGTATCCTGTGGTGATTTGTTTTAATGGAGCGTTAACGCGTTTAATCGATCGATTTACAGAGCTTTATTCTTGTAAGTCTGATTAAATATTTAATTTAATTCACCTGGGTGCCTCGAGGGACTTTCATGGCTTGGTTTTGACTGCATTGTGAGTGCCATAAAGTGTTTCGGCCTGATCGACCGTAACGCTTTGCTTAAGGCTGCGGGTATAGAAAAAGTAATAGAAATCTGAGAATATGACGTAGAGTTCCGAAATTGTATCGCCTTGCCAGAAGCGTATCGGAGTAGGCTGGAATGAACGAAAAATTTTCGAAGCCGGTAACTATTGCTCCGATTCAGTCGACCAGAAACGATTCATTTAAAAGCGAGACTTCCAGGAACGAGAATGCTTCCGAGCAGGCGGGCGTCGTCGTTTGGATGCTCGATATCCTGAAGCGTCAGTTTCTGGTCGCAGTTACCGTTTTCATCTCGATCATCATCGTGGCGATACTCCTTGCCGCACTTCTGGAGCGGCTTTATTCCGCTACCGCCCTTGTCGTATTCGATGCGACGGAGGCGCAATTGCTGGGTCTTACCGATGCCAATTCGCCCAGCGGTTCGGTTTTGGGCGTGATCGAAACGGAAGTCGAGATCGCCCGGTCAACGGATGTCTTGAACGCCGTCATCGATAAATTGGACCTGGCGAGCGACGACGAGTTCCGCTATCGGCCGTCGTCGGTCAACCGGGCGCTCGGTTTCATCGGGTTGAGCCCGGTGGTAGAGCCGCTTGCCCGCGATGAAGACAGCGACCTTCGCCGCGAGGCGGAACGCACCGCCGTGGTGCAAAATCTTGCCAAGGCCCTCAATGTGCGCCGGCAGGGCATAACCAATATCATTTCTATTTCAGCGGAAAGCCGGTCGCCCGAAAAGGCTGCGCGGATCGCCAATCAGGTGGCGGCGGACTATATCGCCTTCCAGGCCCGCAACAAGGCGACGACTGCCTCAAATGCGGCAAGGCTCTTATCTGCGCGCGTGGATGCAATGTCCTCCAGCATCCGCGATGTGGAAGATCGGCTGGATCTCTTCATTGCTTCCGCGGCCGAACGCTACGGCTCGGGTGAAGTCGCGGCGCGGGTGCGCCAGTTGAAGGGCGAGTTGGAAAAGCAGGCCGCGCAGGCGGAAAGCCGGCGCGCCGATGCCGCCGCGCTGTCAAGTTTCCAGCGAAGCGGCCGTATCGATACAGGGCTGAACAATGCGGAAATAGCGGAAATGCTTGCCGCCCGTCAGGATCTCCAGGGTTCGCTGGCTGCGCTGCAGCAGGGCGATCGCGATGGGCAAAACACGATCCGCAATCGCTTGTCGGAGCTGGATCAGCGGCTTTCGGCCGCAACAGAAGAGTTTTCCAGGCAGTTGGGGCAGCAGGAAGAAATCGCCGTGCAGCGGGAACGGGAACTGCGCACCGAATTGCAGGCAAGCCTTGGCGATATCACCATCCCCAACGAAGGCATGGTTGAATTCTATACGCTGCAGCAGGAGGCGAAATCCGGGCGCGACCTCTACGATGCGACGCTCTCTCGCCTCAGGCAGCTGGAATTGCAGGCGAATTTCGCAATTGCGGACTCTCGCCTCGTTTCCCGCGCGATGCTGCCTGAGCGCATCAGTTTCCCGCCGGTGAAGATCATGCTGGGGCTTGCCTTCATTCTGGCGCTGGTTGGCGCCGGCGGCGCAGCGATCGTGCGGGAGCAATATATCGGCGGCTTCATGACCAGCGACCAGATCGAGGCGATGACCGGCCGCAGCGTTCTGGCGACCATACCGAAATACCGTCCGCCTTCGAACGATATGCCCAATGCGCTGCTTGAAGCGCCGCTCAGCCATTATTCGGAAGCCCTGCGCCGGGCCAAGCTAAACATCGAGGTTTCGCTCGATTTCCCGGAAAAGCTCCGCGTGATGCTGACGTCGACGACCACCGGAGAGGGAAAGTCGACGCTCTCCCTGGCTTTGGCGGAAACCTTTGCCGAAGCGGGACGCAAGACGATCCTGATCGATGCCGATTTGCGCCGGCCTTCGATTGCCGCGATGGTTGGCGTCGATGTCCGCGCCGGGCTCTTCGATGTGTTGTCACGCAGCGATGTTTCTCTGGAACATGCGATCGTGCGGGATGTGCGGCAGACGCACGGCAATCTAGCCTTCCTGCTCGGCAGCGCCAATCCCGGCCTGCCGACCGATCGGCTGGTGGCGTCCGACCGTTTTTCAGAGCTGCTCGATACCCTTCAGGGATATTTCGATGTCATAATCGTCGATACCGCGCCGATTGGTCATGTGGTCGATGCGCAGATCATTGCCCATAAGGTCGATCTCGGGCTTTACGTTGTGCATTGGGGCCAGACCAGCCAGATCGAGGTGAGGACCGGCATCCGAGAACTGGAAAAGGCAAGGGCTTGTCCGCTGTCGATCGTCATGAACCAGTCGCGTGAAAGATCGACCACCTATGGGACGCCCTCCGGCTACGGCTATTATTCGCGGGGATAGGGTTTGGGCCGGCAAAGCAACGTCGAACGCATGCCGCCAGGAAGGGTTTCGCCACGTGGCCGCATATCGCCCGATGGAGGCGATAGGGCCAGCGCTCCCGAATGGGCGGAACAGCGGATAAACCAGCTCAAACCCCGGAATGTCCTGCTGGATGCGGCCTTCATTCTCGCGTTGGTCGTCGTTGTGGCTGCGCCTTTGCCACTGGGCAGCAACAGGCCGTTGTTTTGGGGTGGAAATGCCATTGCAGTGGCATTGGCGCTTGTCCTTCTCGGGTTTTCCCAGCTTCGACCGGTAACGCCGATCCCGCCGCTTTCCCTGCCGCTTCGCCTTGCGGGCCTTTGCCTGGGGATGGTCGTCGTGTGGATGGGGGTTCAGGCGCTCCCGGGCATGCCAGCCGGCCTCAGCCATCCCCTGTGGCAGACGGCAGGAGATGTTCTGCAGCAACCCCTGGCCGATAGCATCAGCGTGTGGACCGCAGGCACGTGGAATGCGATTATCCGCTGGCTTTCGGCGGCGGCGCTGTTTTTCGTTCTCGTTCAAACGACGCGAGACCTTTGGCGGGCCGATGCTGCGATGCTGGCCATCGCCGCAGGCGCCGCGCTCTATTCGCTGTCCGGCGTCATTTTGCATCTGAACGTTGCGATGCTGCCGATAGGCGTCGCCAAATGGGCCTATTTCGATTTCGTTACGGGGCCTTTCGTCAATCCGAATTCCTTTGCAACCTTCCTCGGCGTGGCGCTGATGGCGATCCTCGCGATGGCGCTGTTTCGCGTCGACCGGTTTCAGGCTGGCGCAACTGTCCGCTACCGGGGCGGCTGGGTGCTCCTTTCCGCCATATTGCAGCCCTTGACCTTGATGCTTCTGGTCATGGGGACGCTTGTAGTGCTGGCCCTGCTTTCCACCGGGTCGCGCGCCGGCATCGCTGCCGCCGTCACCGGCGCTGTCGTTCTTCTCATCGTTTTCACCGTCCGCTCAAGGCATCGTTCAGGCGTTGCCACGGTGCTTGCGGCGATCCTGCTCGTTGCCTTGATGCTGGGGCTCGTCATTTTCGTTGGCGATGCGATGACGGGTGGTGAAAGGGAGGCGGCAAGCGATGTGCAAAACCGCTACCGCCTGTCGCGCGACACCATCACCGCAATCATGGACCGACCGTGGAGCGGACATGGCGCCGGTGCCTTCACCGATATTTTCGCTACCTATATCGGCGGAGATATCCATGTGGGGCGGAGTTTCCGTGAAGCTCATAATACCTATCTGGAACTTGCCGCCGAGATCGGCCTGCCCGCTGCCCTGATTGCGGGCGCGATGTTCGCTCTGCTGGCCTTTCCCGTCGTCAGGGCGTCATTCAGCCGGCGCGTGAGCCATCCAGCACCGCTTGCCGCGACAGGGGCGCTGGTTGTCGTCGGCGTTCACGCCTTTTTCGATTTCTCGATCCAGATCCAGGCGATCGCCTTCATTTTCTTTGCGCTTCTCGCTGTGGGTCATGCCCAAAGCGAGGGTCAGTCCCGCTCGTCCGGGACCCGTTTGCGGCCCAGCAAGGAATGACGCAGCCGCGACCGGTAAAGCGCATTCGCCCATGATCCGGGAATGAGGCGCATGACAAACCGTGACAGCGCCAATCCATAGGCGGGCGTGAAAATACCCCGCGTTCTAAAAATGAAACCGGAATAAAGGCGTAGCTCGACAAGTCCGCGTTTCAATGACTGGCGACGGGCAAAAAAGGCGCCGGCGGTGCGAAAGCGAACCAGCCTCTCGCCCGTGTTTCCAAGGCGATATCCGCCAAGGGCAAGCCTCATCACGAAATCCAGATCCTCAGACAAATACCACGGCCGGTAGCGTATCGACCGGTCGCGCAGAACGTCGCGCCGGATGGCGTAGCTTGGGTGCAGGATCGGGTTGAGGTAGCACATGCTGCGGACGATATCCTCGTGATCGGTCGGGAAGTCGCGCTCGCCCGTGACCAAGCCATTTCCATCGATGTCGACGGCCTGGGAACCAATCAGCGCGATATCGGGGTGACGCTTGAGATAATCGATCTGGAGCCTGAAACGTTCTGGTTCATTTACGTCGTCAGCATCGGCGCGGAAAACGAATTCTTCATCTTCCAGGCAGTCGATCAGAATATTCAGGGTGAGGGCCAGTCCGATATTCTTTTTATTTCTATGAATATGATAGAATAAATTGCTGTTATTGCTGATGTAATTTGAAATTATGAGTGGAATATCGCCATCTATTCCTAAATAAATTCGTATTTTGTGCGATTGAATATCCTGGCTTTGAATGCTGTCAATCGCCAGGCGAAGCAATTCCGGATCGTCGTTTCTGTAGACGCAGATCATCACCGCAACAGACGCAGTGTCGGAAGATTTGTTTTTTATCATTTCGCTACGGTAGCTGATGAAATTCTGATTTTCTAATCTATTATTAAATCAACGATTATAGGTTGGTGGCGATGATTATGGTGCCAATCGGCCCTGGGGCATTTTCGGTTCAGGCTGATACGGTCAGAACGACAGGAAATTGCTCCGCGGGCAACCGCCTCGCCGTGCAAGGATAATTGATGCTCCTGCGGAATATGCCCCTGGAAAAGAATCCCTTGCGGAGAATACCGGCGCTTCGCTTCCTGGCTTCCGGATTCTCGATATCGCTTATTCGCCTTTGCGGGCGCGGAGCGGTTTTCCTGGCAACCATGCTGATGGCGAGGACGCTTTCGTCGGATGATTTCGGCGCTTATGCCTTCGTCCTGTCCTATCTCATGGTGGTGAGCCTCGTCGGCGGGCTTGGGTTGGAGCAGGTGGCGCTCGTCACCATCGCGCGGCGGCGTGCGGCGCAATCCGGCGGCAATTTCATCGCGCCCCTGCGCAACCTTGCAGCGGGCAGGCTGTGGACCATTTGCCTCATTCCGGCGTTGGCGGCTTTTTTGAGCAGCCGTGTCGTCCCATCTCATAGCGATATTCTGGCGATCTTCCTGATTGCGCTCGTACTTGCCGCGCTCTCCGTTTTGTCCGGCGCATTGAGGGGGTTCGAACGTCCACTGGCAAGCACGATCGCCCAGGATTTGCCGCGAGGCGGCGCTTTGCTGTCGGCCGCAGTTCTCATTCAGATCGGCATGCCGCTGGGTTGGTTTTGGTGGGCGGCGCTGGTTGCACTTGTTTTCGGCTACGCCCTATCGATGATCCCCTTCATCCGATCGGTCAGACTGGAAGAGCGGGGAGCGGAAACACACGTTTTTACCGAAGGCACGGAACAATACGAAAACGAGGTCGGGACGTTCGAAGTCCCAAGCCAAAGCCCCTTCATGCTGGTGCTTTTCGCCACAAACCTCTACGTCTGGGCCGTGCCGCTGCTGCTTGAAAGCCTGTCCGACGTGAGCGAGGTCGGCTCCTTCAATGTGGCCATGCAATATCCCGCGCTGGTTTCCTTCGTTTCCACATCGCTATCCATTCTCTACACGTCGAAAATTGCCTTTCTGCATTCGAGCGGACGATTGCGCGACATGCGCGGCGACCTGCGCGCGGGTTCGTGGCTTGTTTTGGCGATTGCAATGCCGATGGTGCTTGCCATCGTGTTTTTCGGCGAAAGCCTGCTCGCGCTCTTTGGCGCCGGTTACCGCGATGCCTATACCGCCACGCTGATCGTGACGATGGCGCAGGTGGTGGCGATCGGCAGCGGCCCGGCAGGCTTCGTGCTGCTTTTGAGCGGCAGGGAAAAACTCAATCTCGCTGTGATGGCGTCCACGAATGCGGCCGGCATTGCGGTGGCAGCCCTCCTTGCCGCATCATTTGGCCATCTGGCGGGAGCAATAGGATTTTTCGTCGCCACCGTTTCCGCCAATCTTTTCATGACTTTCTATTGCGTGATCGCGTTGCGGATAAACACCAGCGTGACCTGCGTCGCCTGGTGGCCGAAAGAGGCGGATCATGGCTGACGCGCGATTGGTTTCCGGCGACTATGTGACACCGGCAAGGTCGGGCAGGCTCACCAGGGTCTTTGCAGTGTTGTTTCTGGTGGCACTGCCCTTTTCATCGATCAGCTTTGGCTTGCCTATTGGCGAATTCGATCACAATGCATCGCTTCCCCTGCTGCTTTTTCTGATGATGGCGATCTTGCTGACCTTCGGAAGGCGGCAGTTTGCCGGCATTTCCAATCAGGATATTTGCTACTCTTTTCTGGTCGCTATCCTCTTCTATCTGGCCTGGTGCGCACTAATCACGCTGATCACCGGCGTCGTCTTCGAGTATCAGTCGCTGGATGCCTTCGGCTTCAGCCCGTTCACGCATTCAATCGTCCGTTTTCCAATCCCGCTGTTTCTCGGGATGGTGATTTTCGCTTCCTTCATCATCGCCCGCTTCATCCTGCCACCGAAAAATCTTGAGCGAGCCTATTTCGCCGCCGCCCTTGTGGTGACTGTTTACGGCTGGATTCAATTGTATGCGCTGGAGTTTCACCCAGACTGGTACAGGCGGCTGGCGGTGATCTTCGAAGCGGGACGCATCAGCGAGGACCACCGCAATGTGGATTATATCGCCCTGAGGGGGCGGCTTAATCTGATGACCTATGAAGCCGCCGAAGGCGCCCGGCTGTTGTTGATCCTGTTCCTGCCGGCGCTTTGGACCATGAAATCCCAGCGCCGGTTCACCCGCTACCTGCAAGGGGTGATGATCGCCTCGATGGTGGTCTTCATTCTTGCAGCGGAAACGATCGTCGGACTGGTCGGACTTGGCGTCTTCCTGGGGCTGGTGCTTTTACTGGCGCCGGCACGCTCGCGAGCGCTGTTGGCAGTGGCGACAGTCGCCGCCGCGATGATCGCCTTTGTGCTGATCCCGGAGGATTTCGTGGACCGGCTCAGGACGGTGGTGACCAATCCGGGGCTGGCGCAGGCCGATCAGTCGGCGTTGACGCGCGCCGCTTTCGCCTATGCATCGCTGAATATCCTACTCGACCATCCGGTATTAGGCATCGGCTGGTCGAAGGATATATTCTTCATGGCCAATGCCATGCCGGAGTGGGGCAATACCTGGGAGGCGACGCGCTCGCTTTCGCGCGGTGAATTGGTTTCCGCCAAAAGCCTTGCCATCCGCCTGCTGCTCTATGGTGGCGTTCCGGCCTTTCTTGCCTTTTGTTTTTACTACATGCGGCTCTTCTTCAAGGCTCTGCGCAATTTCCGCCAAAGCGGCAATCCGGTCTGGAAGCGGCTCATATTGATGCTTGCCACATTCGGTGTCTGCAGCACTATCGATGGCGGTATTCTCTCCTCCTTCTATCCCTGGGCCGCGCTTGGCTTTGTCCTGGGTAGCGGGTCGCTGGCAGAGACGCATGGCGAGGGGGACGTTCGATGACGATCGCCATACCGGGCTACAGCAAGACAATGCTGCGCAAGGTGCTTTTGATCAGTTTTCCGGTCGATCTAGGCAGTTTAGCTCTGCAGAACAATCTCTTCGCCATGCTGAATGAGCGTTGCGACCTGACCCACCATATTTTCTCGCCCCGGGAAAAGCCGGATCTGGAACAGCCGTTTTCTCCCGGACAAAGAGCGCTCAGCCGGCTGCGGGAAATGACCGAGCTTCGCCGTCTGTGCGCGGCTGCCCGGAAAGAAGGTCGAACGATCATCTTTCAGCAGATCAGCCCGGCGCTTTTTTCCGCGCCTTTCCTGCATGGTGTGCGGTCTTATATTTCCCTCGACTGGACGCGGAAATTGTTCGAGCCGATCAATGGCGAACGGATTTCGCCATGGCCTTTGACGAGGCTGCACGCCGCGGTGCTCAATTCGGCGACCGGCGTGCTGGCCTTCACCGATGCTGTGGCCGCATCGGTGATCAACGATTACGGCGTCTCCGCGCATAATGTGCACCGTATCTCCATGCCCTTCGACGTGTTGAATACTCAGCCGGCAATGCCGCGCGAGACCGGCCCGGTGAAACTGCTGTTTGTTGGCGGCGATTTCTATCGCAAGGGCGGAGACCGGCTCGTGCGCTGGTTTCAGAGCCATTCAGGTCCTGCGGTGGAGCTTACGATCATGACCCAGACGAAGGTCGATCTGCCGCCCGGGGTGCGATTGATCCGCAACGATCCGCTGGCGACCGCCAAAAGCGAGTTCGCCAATCACGATCTTTTCGTGCTGCCTACCAAATATGACGCCTTTCCGCTGGCGATCGGTGAAGCGGCCAGCGCGGGACTTGGCGTCATCGCATCCAGAAATGCGCTGGGAGCGCCCGCAGTCATCGATGAAGGATTGAACGGCTATATCGTGGATAGCGATGAAGACCTTTTCTCCCGTCTTTCAAGTTTGGCCGAAGACAGGCGGAAGGTCGAAAGGTTCAAATTACATAGCCGCGCCAAGATGCTTGAGAGTTTCACCTACAGTCAGGTTTATGACCAACTCGATAAAATCCTGAATATTTAGTCTGGGAGCGCGCGTGTGGAGCCTGCCATCCGACTGCATATAAAAGAAGGCGCCATGCAGGAAAAACCGACGCTTCAGCAGCAAGTACCAAAGCGTTGGTGGCATCCAGGTGCGCCGCAATTGTCCGTCCTTGGGCTTGGCTGCGGCCGCGTCGGGTCGCTGAACAATCTGTCGCCGATTGCCGAAATCCAACGCACCCTTGCCAAGGCGCTCGACTACGGCATCAATCTATTCGATACCGCCAATATCTACGGGCAGGGCGATAGCGAGCGTATCATTGCGCGGGTTTTGAAAGGTCGGCAGGACAAGGCCTTCGTGATTACCAAGGTCGGAATGGCATTTTCCGGCAAGGCCAGGCTTGCCACGCTGCTGAAGCCGGCCCTTCGCATCGGAGTGCGCTATTCCCCGTCGCTCCGCAACAGGCTACTGAAGGCGAGAGAGAGCGTCGTTTCCCAGGAATTTCGGCCCGGCCAACTGGAACTTGCGGTGGATGGCTGTCTCCGGCGGCTTCAGACAGAACGCCTCGATGCGTTGTTGCTGCACGACCCTTCCGTCGCCATCTTGCGGGAGCCTGCCATCGCCGATTTTCTCAAGTCGCTCCGGCAAGCGGGAAAGGTCGGTTTCTACGGAGCGTCGTTGGGCTCGGTGGCGGAAGTCGAGGCGGCTTTAACCATCGACGGATTGTCCTTGCTTCAGATCGACCGCACGCTGGCTGCCGCGCTATCGGTGCACCCCGTCGGCGCGATCCTTCGCGAACGCCACATCGGCCTTATCGTGCGTCAGGTGTTGCGCCCCAGCGTCGAGCCGGCATCCGTTGCGATCAAATCCGTGCTGGAACTACCGGGCGTCACCTCCGCCGCTATCGGCATGTCTACAAGGGTCCATCTCGATGATGCAGTCAGCGCGGTGACTGGCCGCAATGATTGAGAGCGCCCGAAGCCTCGATGACGGGTCTGTGCTGAACTGCGATGTGGCGATCGTCGGTGCCGGTGCCGCCGGTCTCACGCTGGCTTTGGGGTTGATGGAAAAAGCGCCGCACCTTGAAATTTTGATCGTCGAGGCAGGCGGGCGCAAATTCGATTTCAAGGCTCAGACCGCCTATTTCGGCCAGGAAAAACTCGCTCCCGACGCCCATCCTTCGCTGGACCTGTATCGACGGCGGATGCTGGGCGGCACGACCTCGATCTGGGGAGGGCGCTGCATCCGCCTGTCTCCCGACGATTTTTCACCCAGGCCCGAGATTGGAAGGATCGGTTGGCCGATCGCCTATCGCGATGTGGCATCTTATTACCCCAAGGCCCTGGAAATTCTGGAAGGCGGCGCGCCCGAGTTCAATGCCGAAGAAACCTGGGCGGACGCTTCGGCGGCTTTTTCCAAAGCGGCCACGGGCGATCTGATTGCCGATGAAATCGAGCGGTTCAGCCCGCCGACGGATCTTGGCAAACGGTACGCCGAGGGGCTTGCAGGGTCTGGTCGCTTGCGGATTTTGCTCGATGCGCCCTGTATCGCCCTTCTCACCAATGAAAACGGCACAGTGGCAAATGGGGCTCTTCTGCGCTCGGGGGAGAAATCATTGACCGTAAAGGCGAGCGCCACTGTCATCGCCGCCGGCGGGTTAGAGACACCGCGCCTGTTATTGTCGTCGCGCCATGCGAGGTCGCAGGGGCTCGGCAACGATCACGATCAGGTAGGCCGCTACTACATGACGCATCTTGCGGCAACGCTGGGGATGGCGCGGTTCAATAAGTCCAGCCACCTGCGCGATCTGGATTATGCGAAGTCGCATGACGGCGTGTGGTGTCGTCGCATCTTCGGGCTGAGCGACAATGCCAGGGGTAAACATCGGCTGCCGAATTTCGTTATGCGGCCAACGGTTCCTTCCGTTTGGGATCCCTCCCATGGCAACGCGATCCTGTCAGCCGTATTTTTCGCCAAACGCTTTTTGGTGCCCGAATATGCTCGCCGCCTTTCAGCGGCGCCCGCCGGCCACGGCCTTTCTGCCCAAGGTGACGCTAGCTCGCTTGTCGCCCATTTCGGAAATCTCTTGCGCGGCGCGCCATCCCTTTTCCGCTTCACGGCGTTTTGGGCGAGGAATCGCTGGTTCGCGGCGCGGCAAATCCCTTCGCTGTTCCTGGAAAGCGCGGAGGCTGCCTATCCGCTTGAAATCAACATGGAGCAACTGCCCGATCCGTTGTCGCGCGTAAGCCTTGGCGATACGCTCGACCCGCTCGGGATGCCCCGGTTGATCGTCAACTGGAAGCCGGGCGGGGATTTTGCCGCTCACGTTGTTGGAATATATGACGCTTTCGGCGAAGCCTTCGCCGCTGCCGGTCTTGGTACCGTCATTTTGCCCGAGGAACAGCGCGAGAAGATCGCAATGGCCTGCGAAGCGCAAGGCGGCCACCACATCGGCACGGCACGCATGTCGGCGAAGCCACAAGACGGCGTCGTTGACCGCAATTGCGAGGTCTGGGGTACGAAAGGGCTATTTGTTGCGGGAAGTGCAGTCTTTCCCACCAGCGGCTTTGCCAATCCCACGCTGACAATCTCGGCGCTGGCTTTGCGACTGGCCGATCATCTGGCGGAAACTTGCGGTGGAAAGACAACCGCCTGACCGGGCAGGAGAAGTCATTCCCGTTTCCAGATCCACACATCGATCAGCCCCTCCCGGCCACGGATCGCAACGCCTTCGAGCGGCGACAGTCCGGCGATCAGGTCCGCTCGTCCCTCCTCCAGTACGGCGGTGCGCACGGCTTGGGAAATGATCAGCGTGGCGCCGTTTTGCTTTGCGATTTCCTGCAGGCGGCTGGAGACGTTGACCACATCTCCGGCGACCGTCGCATGGCCTTGCGTATGGCCGCCAAGAACGGCTGCGACCACGTCGCCGAAATGAACGCTGACGCGGATGCGCACCGGTACGGGCACGGCCGTATCGCTCGTTGCATTGAGAGTATCGATTTCCTCCATCAGGTCTTTGGCGCAGGCGAGGGCGGCGGCACTGTCTGCCTTCGTTGGCTCCGGCAGTCCGAAGACGATCATCGCGCCGTCGCCCATGAACTGTTCGATGACGCCGCCCGAGCGGATGGCGCAGCTCTCGAACACTTCGTGGAGCCGGCGCAGGAAGGCGACGGTCCCCGTTGGCCCCAATCGTTCGCTCAAGGTGGTGAAGCCGGCCACATCGACGAAAACCACGGCTGCAGGCTGGGGCCTGTCGTCGAAACTTGGCTTGGATGTCTTGGCAAGCGTCTCCGCGAGAAAAGGAGAATGATAGCGGGCAAGGTTCTGCCGCTCGAACATCAATCGGGTGGAGACCCGCTTTTGCAGGAAAATCCTGGCAGTAAATGTACCAAGAGTGGCGGTCGCCATGGCCAACAGGATTGTCGTGGCGTCGAGCCAGAAATGAAATTCGGCGAAAGCCGCGAAAACGGCGACGGCAAAGCCGCTCCACACAGCGAGCGTCGCGGCGGTGGCGAGCCATAGATTGGCGCGGTTTGCAGCCAGGAAGGCCAGCCCTGCGCCGGCAAGGGCGAAGACTCCAGTCTATTCCTCTTGCATAGCGGCCACGCCGCAATTCCATTCCTTGCAGAATATTCCCCGCCGCCGTCGCCATGACCTCAACGCCGGGCAGTGCATCGGCAAAAGGGGTCGAGAAGGTATCGCCTGTGCCAAGACCGGTCACGCCGATGAAAACCAGCTTGTCGCGAAAAATCTCCGGATCGATGTGACCATTTATCACGTCGATCAGCGGATAAGTCGGGATCGTGCCGCTGCTGCCATGGAAATTGATCGCCATGGCGCCAAGTCCGTCGCTTTCGACGTTCCGTGACCCAAGGGATACGCCGCCGGGTCGCCGCAGGCGGAATTCGCCCCGTGGTATCCCCAGATGGAGGCGCGCGGCGGCAAGCGGCAGGGAGGGCAGCACCAGCGTGTCGGAAATGGCGAGATCGAGCGGCACCCGGCGAAGCGAGCCATCGCTTTCCGAAAGGATATTGACGTGGCCGAGAACCTTGTGACGGGCAAAGGGCAGCATGGGCAGCAGCAACTTGGGTGGTGCGGCAGGTGCCGCCGTGCTCCGGTCGGTCGAAACCACGTCAAAGGCGCTGCGCAACAGCGCGTCGCGCATTGCCGGATCGAGGTAGCGCATTACGTCGGCATCGTCGCCTTCCTCCGTCCAGGAGCCGGTCATGGCGAGAACGGCCCTATCGACGCGATCAAGGGTGGCCATGAGGGCAGCGTCGTCCGCCTTTTCTCCGGGCTGAAGAAACAGAAGATCGATGGCGACGGCGGATGCGCCGGCATCGCTTACCAGGGAAATCGCCTTGGCGATATCGCTTCTTGAGATTGGAAACCGGTTGGCGCGCTCGATTGTCGTATCGTCGATGGCGATGATCGCCACTTGCTTGTCCGGTACGCTCGGGCCGCGAATATGGTAGCGCAGATCGAGAAGGGTGCCTTCCAGGCCGCTCAAGGCCGACTGTCCCGCCCCGGGGTGCCACCAGGCGAGTAAAGCAGCTGTGGCAAGAAACAACGAGACCGCAATCGATGGCAAACGGCCAAGTTGCGGCGGTCGCGGTTTCATCACCAGCCCAGTCCAATTCTGCGCTCTGCCGCGGCAACGCGCGCGCTTGGCCACGTTCTCTTGCCCGGCGAGTTGCCGGCCGCGTCCGCGTCGAGCCCGTCTCCCGCCATCAATCTTGCTGTGATGCCGGCGGATGTGGTGACATCGACGACCCCGGTACGCACGAAAGCGCTGCTTCGCCCGCCGACGGCTTCCACCAGCCAGGTCGTTGACCGCACCGAAGCAATCAGCGTCGGCGCCTTGACCCTGAAACGGCCCCACGTCCGGTCGGGCGCGACAATACCGATGATACCGTTGGAAAGCCGCATCAATATGTTTTCATCGCGAGCGCCGACCAGGGAACCGACATCCACCAGCGATGACGGTCCGATGGTGATGACGATATTGTCATCGCAGCGCAGCCGCACCCGGCTCTGCGTTCCGGTTCGGATCCGCATCCCTGCCGATAATGCCGTATTTGTTTGAGCGCTCCGCCACTTGCCGTCGGCCGAGATCTGAATGTCGCGCCCGACTGCTCGCTCCACGAGGCATTCGCGGGCCGCTGCAGCCAGAGTGGCGCCCAGCATCAAACAGAAGCCGACGGCCAAAGTCGCCATGTAACGTTGGACTGATCGCTTGCTGGCGGCTTGCGCCATCGCACAACGGGCTGAAGAGTTTCCTTGCTGCATTCCTCTTCCTCGATGGTCTGTCATCGTCCCTGTCGTCGTCGCTATGGGCAGAATAGAAACCGGGAAGACGGGCCCGTTCCTGGAATCCGGTGGCGGCCAGTTGTCACTCCGGCACCGGTGAGCCTTGAAAAAAAACCGATTTTCGCAACAGCGGCATCGACTTTCCGCTTCGATAAGGCAAAGTATATCACCGATTGTGAGAAACTTACCGTCAGTCCTGCAGCGCTGGTAGGCAATTTATGCAATACCATCGCTATTGGATGGCATCTTCGAAAGGCACTTTGACGGCCTCTCTTTACAGGAAGTGATCATGGCGTCTGCAAAACCGGGAGAGGAAAGAGCTACTCTTCTTCGAAACTGCTTCCTCTTCGCGGACCTTGACGAAGAAATCCTGCGCAAGATTTCAGCCAGATGCCTGCCGCAGGCCTTTGGGGCCGATGAGCGGCTGTTCGATCAAGGCGACGAGGGAAACGGTCTATACATAGTGGTCAGCGGGTTGATCCGCATATGGCTCAGCAGCGAGGACGGGAGGGAACTGACGCTCAATCTCATGGAATCAGGCGATGTTCTTGGCGAAATTGCATTGCTCGACGGACTGCCGCGCACGGCAAATGCGACGACCGTGGAGCCTTCGCGCGCTCTTTTTCTGCCGCGGTCGCAATTCAACGCCTTGCTGGAGTCCGAGCCGATCCTCAGCCGGCATATCATTGAACTTCTCTGCGAAAGAATGCGGCGCAACACAGAGGATCTCGGCAGTTTTGCCTTCCTCGATCTTCGTCAGCGGCTCGCCGCCAAGCTGCTGGAACTTGCCTTCGCCCACGCAGCCATAACGAATGATGGCGCGACCTTCCACCGCCGTTTTTCCCAAACCACGCTTGCCCAGATGCTTGCCGCCAGCCGGGAAGCCGTGAACAAGGCGCTTTCAGCCCTCAATCAGCAAGGCCTCGTCACCTTGACGGGTGGGATGATCGCGATTCCGGACATGAATCGTCTCAAGGACTTCATCCGGAAGCCGACGCGCTAGAGCATATTGAACCTGGAGCGATTTCTTGTCTTTCAGATAATTCCACATGAAGGGAAAGCGCTCTGGGCAAATCCTGCAAGATTGGCGGCGGTTTTTTGTCGCGATGTGATTGAGTTCACAGCGTCAACCCGTTTCCTTCCCCACATATGGAGTGCACCTGCCCATGAACGACGGGCCGGGATCTCCGAGGGAAGGACAGACCATGCAGTTTCCGATCGTCTCAGCCAATCGCATAGCGAGATTTTGGCTACAGCCGGGCGGTAGCTCGCTTGCGGAAATTACCGATCACCAGATTTTGGCGGAGATCCAGGCGCGGATCGAAGCGGACGGTTCTTTTTTATCGCGGGCGAGGGCGGTTTTTGCCCGTTCGAAATCGCCGGCTCGCGGTAGGCTCGATCGACGTCTAGGAAGTGGCCTCTCGGGTTTCCCTTTGGAAAGCCCGAGGACAAGCGCGGCGCCGAAATCCGTCGGGTCCCGAAGGGATATGGCCAAAATCTCCCATCTTGGCGTCGCGAAACCTTGAAAGGGGGCGTTCCTTCCTGCGGTTTCGCTCCTGAATATGAGCGATTTTTGCTCATACCTCACCCGAAACATGAATGTCGATTGGCCCTAGTACTTTGATCCAAATGACGAGTTTTCCGGCGCAAGTCGCCGGAAAACGCCATGCTGCGCCGGAAGGTTTTGCGCGATATCAAGGCGGTCGATATACCCGTCGCCGATGGTGGCATCCTCCCGTCCGTTTTCAATCCGGGACGGATCGGGATTGAGCTGCTTTTTAAGGCGACCCATCGTGCCGATCCGCTACGAGAGATTGTTGAAGCGATCCCTGATTGTCATCGCACTCGGTAGCTTGGGCCTTGGTCTTCTCGCCTGGGGGGCAGGTGAGGTGACAGCCGCGCGGCCTCCTCTGGGCGTCCGGTACCTTGCCTGTGGCGGCGGGTCTGCTGTTTGCCATGATCCGCGATCTCATGGCCGGCAGGATGGGGGTCGATGCGGTCGCCTTCCTGTCCATGTCGGCGGCGGTCCTGCTGGGAGAGCCGCTCGCTGGTATTGTCGTCGCCGTCATGTACGCCGGCGGCACCGTGCTGGAGGATTTTGCGCTTGCCCGGGCGGAGCGGGATCTCAAATCGCTGGTGGACCGCACTCCGCGAATTGCCCATCGCATCGACGGCGGGTCGGTGGAGGATGTGGAGGTCGAAAGCATTGTCGTCGGCGACCCTCTTCTCGTTCGCGGCGGTGAAATCATCCCTGTCGATGGAATGGTCGTGGCCGATATCGCGGTTATCGACGAATCCGCCCTGAGCGGCGAACCGATCCCGGTCGAACGCTCCTCAGGCGAAGCGATCCGAAGCGGTACGCTCAACGCCGGCGAAACCTTCGAGATGCGCGCGACCGCGACAGCCGGCGAGAGCACGTATGCGGGCATCGTCCGCATGGTGACAGCAGCCCAGGCGGAGAAATCTCCCTTCATCCGGCTTGCGGATCGTTACGCGCTCATCCTCCTGCCGGTTACCCTCATCGTCGCGGGAGGGGCATGGTTTATCTCCGGCGATCCCATCCGCGCGCTTGCGGTGATGGTCGCGGCGACGCCGTGTCCGCTCATTCTGGCGGCGCCCGTAGCCTTTATCGCCGGTATAGCGCGCGCGACGCGAAAGGGAATTCTGATCAAGGGCGGTGCGCCGATCGAGGCTCTGGCGCGGGCTCATACGGTGATGTTCGACAAGACGGGAACGTTGACCGTCGGTGGCGCCCGCCTTGTCGCCGTCGAGACTGCGCCAGGCGAAAACCTCGATGACGTTCTGCGTGCTGCCGCGTCCCTCGAGCAGGCGTCCCAGCATGTGGTGGCTGAAGCGATCGTCAAGGCCGCCGTCGGCAAGGGCTTGCAGCTCGACATTCCGACCAAGGTGCGGGAAGTGATGGGCTCGGGGCTCGAAGGCGAGGTCGATGGGCACATGGTCCGCGTCGGCTCGCATCAGCTTGTCTGCGGATCTCGCCGGCCGCTGGACTGGGCAATCAGGGCGCTGCGGCGCGCAGCCTGGCGCTCCGCGCTCAGCGTTTTCGTCGCCATCGATGGGCGCGTCGTCGGGGCACTGCTGCTTGGCGACGAATTGAGGCGTGAAACCCCCCGCGCCATCCGCGCGCTCAGAGCTGAATCTCCCGTATCGTCATGGTGACCGGCGACCGGGCAGACGCTGCGGAGACCATCGGCGCCGCTCTCGACCTCGACGCCGTGCTGGCGGATCGTGTCCCATCCGACAAGGTCGATGCGGTCGCCTTCGAACAGCGGCAAAAACCGACCGTCATGGTCGGCGACGGCATCAACGACGCACCGGCGCTTGCTGCCGCCGACGTTGGGATCGCCATGGGCGCGCGCGGCGCCAGCGCCTCATCGGAGGCGGCCGATGTCGTCATTCTCGTGTCGACCGGCTGGACCGGGTATCCGATGCGGTCTCGATCGCCAGGCGAACGCGGGCCATCGCGCTGCAAAGCATCGTCGCCGGCATGGGGCTGTCCGGCATCGCGATGGGGTTTGCGGCTTTCGGCTGGCTGCCACCGGTGGCGGGAGCCTTGACGCAGGAGGTGATCGACATCGCCGTGATCCTCAACGCCCTGCGGGCTCTGGGTCCGGGCCTTACCCGGGAACGGCGCACATTGCCGGAAGCATCGGCGAATGCTCTGAGAGACAGCCATGCAATGCTTCGCGGCAAGCTCGACCGACTGCGGGAGATTGCGGATGCGCTCGACGACGCCAAGCCGGAAGCGGCGGTTGCACTCATCGGTGAAGCCGAGAAAATGGTTGCGCAGGATATCGTCGAGCATGAAAAGGGAGACGAAAAGTCGGTCTACCCTTTGCTTGCGAAGTATCTGACCGACACGCACGGCCTGGGTGCCCTGAGCAGGGCGCATCGTGAAATCACCCATCTTTCCCGGCTGCTCGACCGTATCGCCGATAGTCTCGTGCCGGAGGAAGCGGACCGCTATCTGGTGCGCGATGCGCAGCGTATCATCGAAACCATCGAGGCGCTGGTTCGCTTGCACAACGCTCAGGAAGAAGACATCTACGACTATGCGATGGCGTGACCGCGCCATACTGCTTCCCGGCGATTGGCGACACCGTCTCGCTACGTTGATCAGGGCGCGATTAACCTTTTGGCAAATTAACGGGGCATGCCATGGAGCAAATGAACGCAGCGCAAAAAGCTTCCTGACCGCCACTCAGGCTTTTGCTATGGTCCGTCATACCAATTCCTGTCCATTGCAGAAATCGCCCGTTTATACCGGAGTGTTCAAGCGCCTCACATGGCAAGAATATGGGCGAACTCAGCGCAAGGCATAAACCAAAAGGGCTAACGCCATTATTGCATTGAGCGTCCAGAAAATCAGCAGCCGATGTTTTCTGGCGGGTAATGTCTTAAGTATATCAATCATACTTGAACCTTTCCGACACTATCCGGTTGGGTCCAACACCAAGCCCGATCAAGGTATCTTCCACTACGTTCATCATTTCCGGCGGCCCGCAAAGAACGAATAGCCATTGCCGCATTTCCGGCAGTCGGAATAGGTCCTGGATTAACGGTTGATCGATCATGCCTGTGCGACCCTGCCAGCCGTCTGGCGGGTGAGACAAGACATGGACAATCGTAGTGCCGTGATCCTTGGCTGCGATTTCCCGCAGTTCATTCCGGTGGACGATTTGTTCCTTGATCCGATTGCCGTAAACCAGCACGGTCGGGCGGCGGTCATTCCTGCCTTTGAGTTCCCGCAGAATGCTCAGCAGCGGTGCGATGCCCACGCCGCCTGCGATCAGCGCGATGCCCGGCGCATGTATTTCGCCGGCCATCAGATTTCCATGCGGCCCGTCCACATAGGCCTTGGTGCCAGGCAGGATTTGGCCAATCGTGGAGGTAAAATCGCCCAGCTCCTTGATGATGAAGCGCAACTGTTTGCCATCGGTGGGTGCGGAGCTGATTGAAAACGGGTTTTCCCGCAGGGAAAAAGAGCTGTTTCCTACATTCACCCAAGCGAATTGACCGGCCTCATAATCCAGGCCCGAGTGTCCGATCGGATCGAGAGTGAGTTCCCAAATACCGTGTGCAATCGGTTTGATGGAATGAACCGCCCAAGGATGCAACATTTGCCAGACCGGCTTGGCGAGGTAAACGAAGGCAAGCGTCAAAACGGCTATGGCAAACAACGTTGCCCATAGTGCGGCAAGCCAAGGATCCTGACTATAGCGTCCCATGGTCAACGTGTGATGGAGGATGAGCGCCGCTATCAAAACGGCGCCAATTCCGTGCATCATGCGCCACGTTTCGTATTTGTAAGGGATCTTGTCGCGCCCGATGGAGAGCGCGACGAGCACAACCAGCATGATCCAGCCCAGGGTCCCGCTCGCTAGTGCAAGTGCATCCACATTCACCGTTGTGCGACGAGTGACATCCCATGGATAGGCAGGTCTGAAGGGAGAGCGATAGAGGAAGGGATGAACGAGGGCAAAGGCGAGGGCTGTCCTTGCCAGCAGTTGATGAAACCGCATCGTCACATCGATGCCGATTCGCGCTGACACGGTTCTGAAGCGCCCTGAGAGAACAAACTCTACAAGAATGATCGCAAAGCCCAGCATGCCGGCCCCGCTCGCCAGTTCGTCCTGAAAGCTTCGGGGAGGACGGGCTCCAAGCCAGGCCAACGCCAACGGCGACAATGATACGAGCAGATAACCGAGAACAAGCAAAACAGGTCGCATGGGTAATTTTATCAGCGTTTTTCAATGATGCGGAAAGCTTTTTCGCCACTCGTAGCTAGGCTCCGCTGGTTCTGTTCCGTTGCTCATCGATGGGTTTTGTAATCTCGGCTTGCAAGAAGCATTTTCAATTTTTTGATCTGAAAGAGTTGCAGACTCTGATCGATTGAGCGTCTCGGTATTGCGCCAGTATTTATATGTTCGCAAAACACCGTACAGGCGCTTCTATCCTGCGGGCAGGTAAATCATCCAGCGTCACGAACCGTTGGTCTTTTGGTTATAGAAGAAGAAATCGTAGGTGGCCATGCCTGCGGTCAGCAATATGACGAATCCGAGGTCGAGCCGCGGAACCAGATACAGCAAAATACCAAGGAAACCGAGTAGAACGAGGAGGGCAAAGGCCGCCAGCATTTTGTTTTGCATCGTCAATCTCCCTCGCCAATCGTCGACAGGTGGTTTGAAAGCCATCGGGCGGTGCGAAGCAGGCGCCCGTCATCGCCAGTTCGTCCGACAAGTTGAAGCCCCATCGGCAAACCGCTCTCCGATTCCAGCACCGGGATCGTTATTGCGGGTGTTCCGCAGAGCGTCCAGAGGCCATTGAAGATCGCGTCGCCGGTGCTCTCAAGACCTGAAGGCGCCGGCCCGGTGGAGGCCGGGGTCAATATCGCATCGCATCGATCGAATATTTCGTTGAGCGCTGCGTTGAGGATCTCCCGCCAGTCGAGTGCGGCGATATAGTCTCGCGCAGGAGTGCTCTCCCCGCGCTCGATCGCGCTGTTGATGAGCGGCGAAAGCCGGTCTTTCCCGCGCCGGGAATAGGGATAATAACACTTGGCCATTTCAGCGAAATTGATCGTTTCCCGGATCTGCGCCGTTTCCTTGAACATCGCCGGCAGGTCCGTCTCGAAGCTGTATTCGCCGAGCAAACCGGCGACTTCCTCAAGGGCGGCCTGGCATTGCGGGTCAGCCCTTTCCCAAAATGGCGTGCGCACGAAGGCGAATGTGGGCCGGACGGGCGCTTTGGTGAGGGCGGTGGCCAAAAGACGCGGATGGGGCGCGGGGGAAGTGGCCTTGTCCATCGGATCGTGGCCGAACAGAACGTCCGCAAGGAGGGCCGCGTCGGTGATAGTCGCGCCGAAAACGCCAATGGTGTCGAGCGTAGGAGATTGGATGAGAACCCCCTGACGCGAGATCGCCCCGAAGCTGGGCTTATAGCCGGTCACGCCGCAAAACGACGCCGGCCGAATAACCGACCCGCCGGTCTGCGTGCCGATCGCCAAAGGCACCATGCCCGCCGCAACCGCCGCTGCCGAACCGGAGGACGATCCGCCGGGAGTGTGGTCAAGATTGCGGGGATTGCGCGTCTTGCCGGGATGAAGAAAAGCAAGTTCGGTGGATACCGTCTTGCCCATGATGATTGCGCCGGCGGATTTCAGGCGCTGAACGATCGTAGCGTCTTGTGCCGGCACTCGTCCCGCATCCAGTGGCGTACCGTTTTCGGTCGGAATTCGCGCGGTGTCGATAACGTCTTTCAGCGCGACCGGCAGGCCATGCAGTGCGCCGAGCGGGCGGCCTGTGGATCGGTATTCATCGAGCGACTTCGCCTGTTTCAGCACGTAATCGGCATCGAACCAGGCGAAGGCCTGGACCGACGGTTCTTCAGCCGCAACCCGGTTTATGCAGGCCCGGGCAAGGTCCACCGCCTTTAAACTTCCAGCCGCCATCCGGTCGCGCAGTTCGACCGCGCCCAATTCAATCAGAGCCTTGTCAGCGTCCATAAAACAATTCCGGCAAATAGTAGACAATCTGAGGGAACGTATACATGAGCGCCATGCATATGAAGACCATCAGCAGGAAAGGCATGACACCGGAGAAGATCTGCGTCAGTCGAACCTCCGGTGGTGCGATACCTTTGAGATAGTAGGCCGACATCGCCATTGGCGGGGTCAGGAACGACGTTTGCAGGTTCAGCGCAACGAGGATGCCGAAGAACAGCGGGTCGATACCGAACAAGTTCAGCAGCGGCAGGAATATCGGCACGAAGATGATGATGATCTCCGACCATTCGAGCGGCCAGCCGAGCAGGAAGATGATCAATTGCGCGAGCAGCAGGAATTCCAGCGGCGAAAGGTTGAGCCCGGTCACGAATTCGGAAATCACCTGCTCTCCGCCGAGATAGGAAAACACCGATGAGAACGTGTAGGAACCGACGAACAGCCAGCAGACCATCGCTGTCGTGCGCACGGTGAGATAGACGCTTTCGCGCATGCGCTGCCAGGTCATGGCCCGGTAGGCGACGGCGAGCACCATGCCGCCGAGCGCACCGATCGATGCGGCCTCCGTCGGCGTGGCAAGGCCGAAAAGGATCGATCCCAAAACGGCAAGGATGAGAAATGCGAGCGGGAAAAAGGACGTCATGATCATGAAGACCAGCTTGCCCATGGGCACGTCCGGTACTTCGTCGGCGGTCGGCCGTGGCGCAACGCTTGGCTGCAGGATCGATCTCCCCACCACATAAAGCAGATAAAGGCCTACCAGCGTGAAACCGGGCAGGAGCGCGCCGGCATAGAGCCGCACGATGGATACCCCTGAGGCTGCCGCATAAACGATCAGCATGATCGACGGCGGAATGAGAATGCCCAGCGTGCCGCCGGCGCAGATGATGCCGGATGCGAAGGAATTGTCGTAGCGCGCCTTGAGCATGGCAGGCAGCGCAAGCAATCCCATCAGCGTCACGACGGCGCCGACGATGCCCGTTGCGGTGGCGAAAAGCGCACATGTAATCAGCGCGGCGACACCCATGGAACCGGGGACGTTTTTCGAGGCGATATTCAGCGTTGTGAACAGCCTGTCGACGATATTCGCGCGTTCGACGATATATCCCATGAACAGAAACAGGGGGACGGCTGTCAGAACCTCGTTCGACATGACGTTGAATGTCTGGTTTATGAAGAGGTCGAATATCCTGTTGTTGAATAATCCTTCAATCCAAAGGGATGTACTGTCCCACCAGCCCGCTGCTTCATCCAGCCGGTTGAAAGAGCGCCACATCCTGTTCGCATCGAAATAGGCGTAATATCCAAAGCCGATCCCCATGGCCATCAAAGTGAATGCGATGGGGAAGCCGAGAAAGACGAGAAAAATGAAGAGCCCCAGCATCACGAGGGCGACTTGTGGGTCCGTCATACGTGGCCTCCGGACTCGGCTTCCGTCGCTTTTTTGATCAGCAAGTCTTCTGTTTCCTGCACGTCTTCTTCCGCTGTTAGCCAGTAGCCTTCACGAATGCAGTGGATGCAGCGCAAAATCTGCGCGATGCCTTGAATGAACAGCAAAATACCAGCGGCAACGATGATGGATTTGAACTGGAAGATCGGAATCCCGGCAGGAGAATTGACGCTGACTTCCGCGTAGCTCCAGGACCGGGCGGCATATTTCCATCCCGACAGGATCAGTGCGGTGATGCCGGGAAAAAAGAACGTCAGGTAAAGGATCAGATCGACCTTCGCCTGCGTCTGCGGCTTCCATAGTCTGTAAAGGAAATCGCCCCGGACATGGCCGCCGCGCGAAAGCGTGTAGGCCCCGCCCATCATGAAAAGTGAGCCATACATGATGAAGGATACGTCCAGCGCCCAGGGCGTCGGGCTTCCAAGAACATATCGTACGAAGACTTCATAGCCGGTGCCGACGGCCATCAAAATGATAAGCCAGGCAAAGGCTTTGCCGAACCATGCCGACAGTGCGTCGGCAAACCGAATGAAAGCGATCATGGAAGCGCACTTTTCGTAGCTTGAGCCCGGCGGGGAATACCTCACCGGGCCCGGAAAACTTCAGGCAATATTCACACGCTTGATATCAAAGCGCCAGCTTGCCCGGGAAGTAGTGCTCATAGGCAAGCGTATAGTCGGGCGCGTTCATGATCTCGTAGAACGTTACCCTCTCGACCCAGGCACGCTGGCTGTCCATGACGCGCTTCATGTATTCGTCTTTTTCGAGCTCGACGATCAACTGATCCCAGGCCTTGAGTTCGGCATCGAGGATTTCCTTCGACGTCCGCCGCACGGCAACGCCGGATTCGTCTTTCAACTTCAGGAGATCGGCGGAGTAATTGTCCATCGCGCTAGCGGTATTGGAAGTCGAAGCCGCCTCGACACCATACTTCAGGATAGCCTGAAGATCCGGGGCGAGATCGTCGAAGAAATCCTTGTTGAACAGGAATTCGAAGCTCTCCGATGCCTGGTGGTAGGACGAAAGATAGTAGTTTTTCGCCACGTCCTGCGCCCCGAAGCGGCTGTCGGAGGAGGGGTTGTTGAACTCGAAGGCGTCGATGACGCCGCGTTCCATGGCCGGCACGATTTCGCCTCCGGGAAGCTGTGCGACCGACATGCCCATCGACTGCATCAGGTCGGCGGCGAGGCCAACCGTACGATATTTGAACCCCTGGAGATCCGCGACCGTATTGACCTCCTGCTTGAACCAGCCGAAAGGCTGGGCAAACATCGGAAAGCCCATGAAGCCGTAGACATTGAGGCCCATGATGTCCTGTGTGAGTTCGCGGTAAAGCTCCGCGCCGCCACCGGCATAGAACCACGAAAGCATCGTCGTCGCCGATCCGCCCCAGACGGGACCGGTGCCGAAAAACGAGGCGGCTTTGTTCTTGCCGTACCAGTAGACGGGCACTGTGTGCGCCGCGTCGAGCACGCCGTCATTGACGCCGTCCATCACCTGGAATGCGCCCACGACCGCGCCGGCGGGAAGCAGGTCGATCTTCAGCCGGCCACCTGACATGGCTTCGACGCGATCGACATATTGGCGCGCGAAATCCATCCAGATGTCCGAAGCAGGCCATGACGTCTGCATTTTCACGACGAGTGGCGCTTGCGCCAGAACCGCGGGAGCCGCAAGGGCCCCGGTCGCGGCGACGCCACCGGCCAAGGCTGATTTTTTGAGAAATGAACGGCGTGTCACTGATTGGTCGGTAGAATTTTTCATTTTTTCCTCCCGATTTTTTATAAGCGTAATATATTCCGCCACAGTCCAAGGGTTAAGTAATATTTATGCCATTGGCAAGGTTAGCGCGGGGATCAACGGAGCCTACGCTCTTGGCTATCAGGCGGTAAGGTGTTGTTGAAATTGCAACTTTAAGACGTGCACGAGACAAAAATTCTTTCATGCGCTGCGAGTGACCTCGAAGCGACCTGCGCAATCTTCCAGTCGCTCGATGACGTCTGCAGGTGGTGCCGCATCGGTCACCAGTAAATCGAAGTCCTTGAAATCACAGACTTTCACCAAAGCGGTGCGGGTGAATTTGGTGTGGTCCGTAATCACCAGGCGCTTACGCCCGCACTTGAGGACGGTACGGGCGAATTCCGCTTCAGCCAGATGGTGGTCCATCAGTCCGGTCGCCGCATCGATGGCGGCAATCGAGATGATCGCGAATCGAACCGAAAAATGCGTAACGAATTCAATAGCGGAAGGGCCGAATGCGGCGCCGTTGTCGCCATGGAGTTCGCCTCCGGCCATATAGACCTTGTTGCCGTTTACGGTGGCAAGCGTGCGCGCGATATCGGATGAATTCGTCACGATCGTAAGCCCGGATTTGCGCCGAAGCTCACGGGCGAGAAGGCTCGTGGTCGTGCCGGTGTCCAGCATGACGCTGTCGCCGTCGTCGATCATGGTGGCGACATGGCGGGCAATCGCCAGCTTTTCCGGCGCATTCTCCCTCATTCTTCGCTCAAACGGCGCCTCCGGACCAGCCATTGCCGGGCTGACGGAGCCGTGGTGCTTGATCAGTTCGCCGCTCTCCTCAAGTCGGCGGATGTCGCGGCGAATGGTTTCCTGCGAAACGCCCATATCCCGCGCCAGATCGCCGACCCGGGCAGCGCCGGCGGCGCGCACGGCGTTCATGATCGCAATCTGGCGGCTTGTGAGTTTTATGTCCGATATGGCGCGCACTTGGAGGATTTACCGGATTTTCCGCAATGTCAGGAGTATTCAGCCCTATAAAACCTCAATATCGGTCAAAATACCACAATAAACCTCAAAGGCGCATTGACACTGATTTCGACGTGCTGTCAGATTTCGGCTGCGGTTCGCCGCTCAGGCAGGAGGACGTCGAAATGCTCAAGACAATGTCGTGGAGTTCATTGGCCGTTACCGTCGCAACATGCGCAGGCTTGTCTCTCGCGCCGCTTGAAGCGGCCGCTGAAGTGGAATCCAAGGATCCCATCAAACTCACCTTGCATGATTGGACGGGGCAGCTGATCACGGCTCAAATCATGGGCGAGGTGCTGAAGAAGGCAGGCTATAACATCGAGTTCGTTCAGGCCGATTATCTGGCGCAATTCGCCGGCCTGAAGACGGGCGATCTGCATGTGGCCATGGAAATGTGGGAAACGACCGGTCGCGATGCGATGGATGAGGCAACGGCGACCGGCCAGGTGGAAAACCTTGGCGAAACCGGGATGCTGGCGATCGAGGAATGGTGGTATCCTGCCTATATGAAAGACGTTTGTCCGGGGTTGCCGAACTGGGAGGCGCTCAAGGACGAGAAATGCGCGGAAGCCTTCGCGACCGCCGAGACCGCGCCGAAGGGCCGCTATCTGGGCGCGCCGGTGACGTGGGGCGGTTTCGACGATGAGCGCGTCGAGGCGCTCGATCTGCCATTCGAGGTCGTGCATGCCGGAACGGACGCCGCCTTGTTCGCCGAGCTTGAATCCGCCTATCAGCGCAAGGCGCCGATCCTCCTGTGGGTCTATGCCCCCCATTGGGCGCAGACCAAATACGAAGGCGAGTGGGTGGAATTCCCCAAGTATGAAAAGGCCTGCTACGAGGATCCCTCATGGGGCAGCAACACAAGCGCGGCATACGATTGCGGCAAGCCGCGCGGGCCGATCTGGAAGGTTTCCTGGTCCGGTTTGAAGGACAAATGGCCGGGCGCCCATGCTGCGATCAAGGCATTCAACGTCAGCAACGACGAGATGGCTAAAATGATCGCCGACGTCGATCTTGAAGGCAAGAAGCTGGACGATGTCGTATCCGGCTGGATGGCTGCCAACGAGGCGCGCTGGTCGAGCTGGATCCAGTAACAATCGGCCAACTTATGGCGGGCGGCGGCGATGGTTCATGGCATTTGACCAGCCATTGTTGGCGGCGCCCCAGCCGGTCGATCGTCCAATTCGCCCGTTTTTTGGACTGATCCGCCTGCCCGCCATACCCCTTTGCAAGCAGACCCGCGCCACATGCTGGCTGGTTTGGAATAAAGGCTTTGGGATTCCCATGTCATCCAATGTCTCTGGCAATGTCTCTGGCTCCGTCTCCGGAAATGTCTCGAATGAAGCGAAGCTGACTTGCCGTTCGGTGTGGAAGGTGTTCGGGCAGGAAGCGCGGCTGCCAGCCGGCGGTGGCATGATGAGCGACGAGGAACTGGCGGCGAAGAATTTCGTTGCCGCTGTCCGCAATGTCAGTCTGGACGTCCATACCGGCGAGATTTTCGTAATCATGGGTCTGTCGGGTTCGGGAAAGTCGACGCTGCTTCGTTGCATTTCGCGGCTGATCGAGCCGAGCGCCGGCGAGATTTTCCTGAATGGCGAAGACCTTCTCGCCGCCAGTCCGGCGCGGATGATCGAGATCCGCCGCCACCAGATGGGCATGGTGTTCCAGCATTTCGCGCTGCTGCCGCATCTGAGCGTGCTTGGTAATGTCGCCTTTCCGCTGGAGGTGCAGGGTATCGACCGGGCGGCGCGCGAGGCGCGGGCGCGTGAGATGATTGCGCTGGTCGGGCTCGAGGGCCGCGAAAATTTCTATCCGAACGAGCTTTCCGGCGGCCAGCAGCAGCGCGTCGGCATTGCCCGTTCGCTTGCCGTCGAACCGGAAATCTGGTTTCTCGACGAACCCTTTTCAGCGCTCGATCCTTTGATCCGCCGCGAGATGCAAAACGAATTCATCCGCCTTCAGGCGGTGCTGCGAAAGACCATCGTTTTCATCACTCATGATTTCGACGAGGCCATTCGCCTGGCCGATCGCATTGCCATCATGAAGGACGGTGCGGTGGTGCAGGTGGGCACGCCGGAAGAACTGGTGATGCAGCCTGCCAACGATTATGTGTCGGAATTCACCCGCAACGTCATCAAGGCGAAGGTGATGCGGGTGGGCACCATCATGAAGCCTGGCGACGGGACTTGCGGTCGATGGCGCAAGCGCCTTGGATATCGCGGCGAACCAGCCCATCGCGGAAGTCGCGCCGCTGTTTGAGGCGGGTGCCGCCGCCTTGCGCGTCGTCGATGAGGGTGGCAAGCCGGTAGGCCGCCTTGAGCGGGACGATGTGGTGCGCATCATGATGCAGGTGTGACGTCATGAACCGTCTGGCGTCGATGAAACTGGAGGATACGGTCGAGCGGAGCGTGCCGTGGCGGCTGGTCTGGGCAGTGGCGACAGGCGCCTTCCTTGTGCTTTGGCTCTACGGCAAGCCTGTCGCCAGATGGGCCTTCGACGTGCCGTCGGGTTGGCGCATCCCGATGAGCCGGTGGATCGGCGATTTTATGAAATGGCTGGTCGAAGATGCGACCTTTGGCCTTTTCACCTTCAAGGAACTGACCCGCTTCATCGCCGCCGTCATCGAGTTTCCCTACACGATAGTCAAAAGCCTTTTGTCCACCGGCCTGCTGCAGGGCAGCGGCTCGGACGCGGTGCAACTGCTGCCGCCCTTGTCCTGGGTCGCGGTGATCGCGATCGTGGCGATGATCGGCAATTACGCCGGCGGCCGTAAGCTGGCGCTGCTTGCCGGCGGCTGTTTCGCCTTTCTCGCCTTGTTCGGCCAATGGGGCAACGCCATGATCACCCTGGCGTCGATCCTGATCGCCGTGCCGCTGGGTGTTTTCGGGGGCTTGTTGCTGGGCATCGCCGCCTATCGCTGGCAATGGGCAGAGATGGTGCTGAAGCCCGTCCTCGATCTCATGCAGACCGTGCCGGTCTTCGCCTATCTGGTGCCGATCCTTTTTCTGTTCGGTTTTGGCCCGGTCTCTGCCGTCGTCGCCACCATCATTTATGCGCTTCCACCCATGACCCGCCTTTCGCTGCTGGCGCTTCGCGGCGTGCCGAACGAGATCCACGACCTTGGCCGCATGGTTGGTTGCACACGTCGCCAGATGACGTGGCGGGTGCTTGTTCCTTCCGCGCTGGAAGGGCTGATGGTGGGCGTCAACCAGGTCATCATGCTGTCGCTGAATATGGTGATTATCGCCTCCATGATCGGAGCGGGCGGGCTCGGGTTTGAGGTTCTGGCTGCGTTGAGGCGGCTGGATATTGGCGCCGGCCTTGAAGCGGGGCTTGCCATCGTCGCTCTGGCCATTGCTCTCGACCGTTTGTCGCAGGCGCTGGCGCTGCGCGTTCGCGAACATCGCGCTCGCGTCGATGGCCAAAAGGGCTGGCCCGGCCGTCACCCTTACACCACTGCCGCTGTCGCGATGCTGGCGGTAACCGCGATCCTCGGGCTGGCGGTTCCGGCAATTCAGACCTACCCCGAAAGTTGGGAGCTTACGACAGGCACCTTCTGGTCGGAGGTGGTGCGCTGGATCAACGTGAATTTTTTCGACGAGCTTGAAGCGGTGAAGAACGCGCTTCTCCTGAATATTCTCATTCCCTTCAAGCGCTTCCTGATCGACCTGCCGTGGCTCGGCGTAACTGCCATCCTGTCGCTGACAGGTCTTTGGCTGAGCGGCTGGCGGCTGGCTTTGCTTGTCGGCTCGCTTTGTTCGCTGATCGCCTTCACCGGGCAGTGGGAAAAGGCGATGATCACCGTTTATCTCTGCGGAATTTCGGTGGTTTTCGCCTGCCTCATCGGCATTCCGGTCGCCATTTTGACCGCCGAGAAAGCGCGCACCTGGAAGTGGGTGGAATCCATCATCGACACGCTGCAGACCCTTCCGTCCTTCGTCTACCTGATGCCGGCGGTCATGCTGTTCAGGGTCGGCGATTTCACCGCGATGATCGCTGTCGTCGCCTATGCGGTCGCCCCCGCCATCCGCTACACCGCGCATGGTCTGCGTCAGGTCGACCCGCAATTGGTCGAGGCGGGAACAGCCGCCGGCTGCACCCCGTGGCAATTGCTGACGAAGATCAAGCTCAAGCTTGCATTGCCGGAAATCATGCTCGGCATCAACCAGACGATCATGCTGGCGCTTTCGATGCTGGTCATTACCGCGCTGGTTGGAACGCGCGATCTCGGCCAGGAGGTCTATATCGCGCTGACGAAGGCGGATTCAGGCCGTGGCCTGGTTGCCGGACTGGCGGTTGCCTTCATCGCCACAATCGCCGACCGGCTGATCTCCGCCGCCGCCGGGCGCTTGCGTCTCAGGCTTGGATTGTCCGCAGAAGGACGAGAGACATGAGCGACAAAACCGAAATCGATGAGCGTATTCGCTCGCTCCCCTGCTGGAGCGGGCCGGTCACGTGGCAGCCCTTGCACGGCGGCCTGTCGAACGAGAGTTTCGTCGTCACTGAGGGAAACGGGAAATTCGTGGTCCGTTTCGGGCAGGATTTTCCCTTCCATCACGTCGACCGGGCTGCGCGAGGTCATGGTCACGCGGGCGGCGAGCGAATGCGGTTTCGCACCGGAGCTCGTCCATGCCGGACCGGGTTTCATGGTGTCGCGCTTCATCGAGGGGCGCACCTTTGAGGCAGTCGATATCCGGGACAATATCGACCGCATTGCAGGGATCGTCTCGCGGTTCCACAAGGAGATGCAGGACCACGTCACCGGGCCGGGCTTTATCTTCTGGGTCTTTCATGTAATCCGCGACTACGCGGCGACGCTGCGCAAGGGCGGCAGCCGGATGGTCGGCGAGCTTGACCGGTATCTCGATATCTCCCGCGAGATGGAAGCCGCACAGGTGCCGCTGCCCATCGTCTTCGGCCACCACGATTTCCTTCCCGCCAATTTCATCGACGATGGCGAGCGGCTGTGGATCATCGACTTCGAATATGCGGGCTTTTCGACGGCGATGTTCGATCTCGCCGGCATCGCTTCGAATGCCGGTTTCGACGCCGAACAATCGGATGCGCTTCTCGCTGCCTATTTCGGCAAGCCGCCCGACGAGGCGCTGAGAAAAAGCCATGCAGCCATGCAATGCGCGTCGCTCTTGCGCGAGGCGATGTGGAGCATGGTCTCCGAACTCTACCTGAATGCGCCGGGGGCGGATTATGTCGCCTATACGGCTGAAAATCTTGACCGTCTCACTGTAGCGCTCGACGCCTACAGATCTCGTTTTGGAAAGGACTGACCCCATGCAACTGCCCGATCGCGCTCAGATCGTTGTCATTGGCGGAGGCATCATCGGCTGCTCGACGGCCTATCATCTGGCCCGCGATCACAAGGCCGACGTGGTGCTGCTGGAACAGGGCAAACTGACCGGCGGTTCGACTTGGCACGCCGCCGGCCTTGTCGGCCAGCTGCGTTCGTCTGCGTCCATCACGCAGGTGCTGAAATATTCGACGGAGCTTTACCGCAATCTCGCCGAGGAAACCGGCCTTGAGACCGGCTGGAAGATGACCGGTTGCCTGAGGCTTGCTTCCACCAAAGACAGATGGACTGAATACAAGCGCCTTGCGACCACGGCTGGAAGTTTCGGCATGGAGATGCATCTGCTTTCGCCATCTGAAGTGAAGGCGATGTGGCCGCTGATGGACGTGAGCGACCTGATCGGCGCGTCCTTCCTGCCGAGCGACGGTCAGGCAAGCCCTTCCGACATTACCCAGTCGCTGGCCAAGGGCGCGCGAATGCACGGCGCGAAGCTGTTCGAGGAAGTCGAGGTCACCGGTTTTGAGACGAAGGACGGCCGCATCACGGCGGTCAACACGACGGCGGGCAGGATCGTTTGCGAGAAGGTCGTCAATTGCGGCGGCATGTGGGCTCGCCAAATTGGCGATATGGCCGGCATCAACGTGCCGCTTCAGCCGGTGAAGCATCAATATATCATTACCGAGAAAATCGACGGTCTCAGCTCTGACGCCGCCACCATCCGCGATCCGGATCGCCGCACCTATTTCAAGGAGGAAGTGGGCGGCCTTGTCATGGGTGGCTACGAGCCGAACCCGATTGCCTGGACGACCGGCGATGTGCCGCAGAAGTTCCAATTCCAGCTCTTCGACGACGATTGGGATCATTTCGAGCAGCATCTGGAACAGGCGATCGCGCGCATTCCGGCGCTGGAAACCACCGGCGTCAAGCAGATGATCAACGGGCCGGAGAGCTTCACGCCGGACGGCAATTTCATTCTGGGTGCCGCTCCGGAATGCGCGAATATGTATGTCGGTGCCGGCTTCAACGCGTTCGGCATTGCGTCCGGCGGCGGCGCGGGCTGGGTGCTGGCGCAATGGGTGATGAAGGGTGAAGCGCCGATGGATCTCTGGGTCGTCGATATCCGGCGGTTTTCCGGCCTTCACGGGACCGCGACTGGGTGTGCGACCGGACGCTCGAAGCCTACGGCAAGCACTATACGGTCGCTTTCCCGCATGAAGAATACGAGAGCGGCAGGCCTCGTATCGTCTCGCCGCTTTATGAAAGACTGAAGGGGCACAGGGCTGTATTCGGCTCCAAACTCGGCTGGGAACGGCCGAACTGGTTCGCGCCCGAAGGAGTGGAGCAACACGACATCTATTCGATGGGGCGGCAGAACTGGTTCGCTCCGGTCGGCGACGAACATCGCTGCGTGCGCGAAGCGGTCGGCGTATTCGATCAGTCGTCTTTCGCCAAATACGAGGTCTCGGGCAAGGATGCCGCTGAAGCATTGGAGCGGATCTGCGCCAATCGGGTTGCGAGGCAGGTAGGCCGGCTGACCTATACGCAATTGCTCAATTCGCGCGGCGGCATCGAATGCGATTTGACGGTCGCGAGGCTTGCCGAAGATCGCTTCTATATCGTAACCGGCACCGGGTTCAGGGTGCATGACGCGGCCTGGATCCGCGATCATATTGCTTCCGATATGGACGCAGAACTCGTTGATGTAACAGAGGAATTTGGCACGCTATCGCTGATGGGGCCAAGGTCGCGCGACGTGCTTCAAGCGATCTGCACCGAGGATTGCTCGAATACCGCCTTTCCGTTCGGCCATATGCGGATCGTCACCATCGCCGGTCATCCGGTGAGGGCGCTTCGGGTGACCTATGTGGGCGAATTGGGGTGGGAACTGCATATGCCGCTGGCTGCGACCGGCGATGTCTTCGACGCGCTGATGGCGGCGGGCGGGAAATTCGGCATTCGCCCGGTTGGTTACCGGGCGCTTGAATCGCTTCGTCTCGAGAAGGGATACCGCGCCTGGGGATCGGATATCACGCCGAACGATTCCCCCTTTGAGGCCGGTCTTGGCTGGGCTGTCAAATTGAGGACCGATTTGTCCTTTTTGGGTCGCGAAGCGTCCGAAAAGGGTGCCAATGAGGTACCACGGAAGCTGCTTGCGACCTTCACCGTCGACGATCCGGATGTCGTCCTGCTCGGGCGCGAAACCATCCTGCGGGATGGCAAGTTCGCCGGCTACCTGACCAGCGGCGGGTTCGGTTATACGATCGGAAAGCCGATCGGCTATGGTTACGTCCGAAATGCGGATGGCGTGACCGAGGATTATTTACGCAGCGGCAAATACGAGTTGGTGGTCGCGCAGGAAAAGGTTCCAGCCGAGCTTCATCTTGCGCCGCTCTACGATCCGGCCGGCAGCAGGGTCAAGGCGTAACGGGCCCGGATTAAAAATCTATGCAGCAGCCAATCCCCGCCTTCAGATGGTGTATATCTGGAGGCGGTTTTTTTTGGTTTATCAGAATTTCTGTTGACGTTTTGGAACGTTCCAAATACAAATGGCAAAAATATTGGAACGTTCCAAAAGAATGTATGCGGGGAGTGAAGTTCATGCGGTGGGGATTGATCGGGGCCAGCACGATAGCGTCACAGCATATGATTGGAGCGTTTCGCGCCAATGCAGGCGGACGGGCTAGCGGAGGGTCTGGAGGAGGGGCCAGCGGAGCGGTCGGCATTGGGGCCGGAGCAGGAGCCGGCGGTGGTGCCGGTGGGAGTACAGGTGGTTCGGGCGATGGCGCGGTGGCCTGGATCGTGAGCGGCGACGAGGGCCGAGCAGCTGCCTACGCGGAAGAGCATAAGATCGCCCATTCCACGACCGATCTCGATCGCATGCTGGCGGATCCGGCGGTCGATGCCGTCTATATTTCTTCAACGAATGAAAAGCACCATGCCCAGGCGCTCGCGGCGATCAAAGCGGGCAAGCACGTCCTTTGCGAAAAGCCGCTGGCGATGACGCTTGCCGATGCCGATTGAAATGGTTCGCGCGGCGGCGGATCGCGGGGTCGTATTCGCCACCAATCATCACCTTCGCAATGCCGGATCGCATATCGCCATTCGCGATTTGATCGCCTCCGGCAAGATCGGCGAGGTGCTGAGCGTTCGCGTTTTCCATGCGGTCTACCTTCCTCAAAACCTGCAAGGCTGGCGCATCAACGATGCGGCGGCCGGCGGCGGCGTCATCCCCGACATCGTCGTGCACGATGCGGATACAGTACGCTTTCACCTTGGCGAAGACCCTGCGGAAGTCGTGGCGATTTCCGGCGCATCCGGCATGGGCAAGGGTGTCGAGGACAGCGTGATGTCGGTATGGTCGATGCCCTCCGGGGCGATGGTCCAGACGCATGAAAGCTTCACCCATCGCTTTGCCGGGACGGGAATCGAGGTTCACGGAACCGAAGGGTCCATCTTCGCAAAGAATGTGATGACGCAACAGCCGGTTGGCGAGATCGAGCTTTTCACCTCCGCCCGGCGGGAGAGCGTGCCGTTCAGCAATCATGACCTCTACGGACGGGCGGTCGGCGCCTTCGTGGCCGCCGTAAACGGTAAAGGCCGTCCGGCTGCCGACGGGGTCGACGGCGTGAAGTCGCTGGCGGTGGCATTGGCGGTGCATCAGGCGGCCTCAACGGGACGCAAGGTGGCAGTCGACTACGGCGGGATCTGACCATGACCTCCAAGATCGTTTCGGCGGAACAGGCGGCGGCGCGGATTTCGGACGGGGCGGTCGTCACCGTTTCCTCTTCTTCGGGGCTTGGCTGCCCGGACAAGGTGCTTGCCGCCATCGGCGCGCGTTTCGACCGCGAGGGCCATCCGCGCGGGCTGACCACGCTGCACCCGATTGCGGCCGGCGACATGTACGGCATCAAGGGCGTCGACCATATCGCCAAGGATGGACTTCTTTCCACGATCATCGCCGGGTCCTACCCGAGCGGGCCGTCTTCGCTGCCGATGCCGGATATCTGGCACATGATCGTGGAGGACCGGTTAGCTGCCTATAACGTTCCCTCGGGTATCTTGTTCGACATGCACCGCGATGTCGCGGCAAGGAAGCCGGGCGTGATCACCAGGGTCGGGCTGGATACCTTCGTCGATCCCAAGCGCGAGGGCTGCGCGATGAACGCAACCGCCGCCGCCCGGCCCATTGTTGCAAAAATCGAGATTGGCGGCGAAAGCTGGCTGCATTTCGCGAATATCGTGCCGAATGTCGCGATCCTTCGCGCCACCACGGCGGACGAGCGCGGCAATCTCACCTATGAGCATGAAGGCGCGTATCTCGGCGGCCTGGATCAGGCGATTGCGGTGAGGAACCACGGCGGCATCGTCATTGCCCAGGTCAAGCGGGTCACCGCTGCAGGTTCGCTCAGGCCGCACGATGTGCGCGTTCCCGGCCACCTCGTCGACCTGATCGTGGTCGATCCAGACCAGATGCAGACCACGGAGACGCACTACGACCCGGCGATTTCGGGCGAAATCATGCGGCCCTGGTCGAGTTTCAATCTGGTCGATCACAGTATCGACAAGGTGGTCGCCCGCCGCGCCGCGATGGAGCTTCGCGATGGGCAGACGGCAAACCTCGGTTTCGGGATTTCCGCCATGGTCCCTCGCATTCTGCTGGAAGAGGGGCATGGGCAGGCGGTTACCTGGGCAATCGAACAGGGCGCGGTGGGCGGCATGCCGCTCATGGGTTTTGCCTTCGGCTGCGCCTCGAATGCGGATGCCTTCATGCCGTCGCCGAACCAGTTCACCTATTTTCAGGGCGGCGGTTTCGACGTTTCCTTCCTGTCGTTCCTCGAGATCGATGTCGAAGGCAACGTCAATGTCTCCAAACTCGGCAAGAAGCCCTACCTGACGGCAGGTTGCGGCGGTTTCGTCGACATCACGTCGCACGCCCGCAAGATCGTCTTCGCCGGGCTTTTCGAGGCGGGTGCGGAATACGAGCTGGGCAACGAGGCGCTCAGGGTCAAGAAGCCTGGCCGCTTCGCCAAGATGGTGGATGCGGTCGAACACGTCACTTTCTCCGGACGAAGAGCGCGGGAAACCGGACAGGACGTGCTTTATGTCACCGAGCGATGCGTGATCCGCTCGACGGCCAATGGCCTTGTCGCTACCGAAATCATGCCGGGCATCGATCCCGCCCGCGATATCGTTGAAGCGACCGGCGGCCGCGTCGGCATAGCCGAAAACGCCGTTCCAATGCCGCGCGCGCTGCTCGCGGACCAACCGATGGGGCTTCAGCTATGAGTTCCGTTCACCTCGGCCTTGACGGGCGGATCGCGGAATTGCGGCTCGACAATCCGCAAAAGCTCAATTCGCTGACGGTGCCGATGCTTGAGGCGCTGGACCGGTATTGCGAAGAAATCGAGCGCAGTTCCAAGGTGCTCGCCGTCGTGGTGACGGCGGAAGGCGAGCGGGCTTTTTGCACGGGCGCCGATATCAACGCCTGGTCTTCGCTTTCTCCGGCGGATTTCGCGCGGCATTGGGTGCGGCTCGGACATCGCATATTCGACCGGCTGGCCAGACTGTCGAAGCCGACGGTTGCGGCGATTTCCGGTCATGCCTTCGGCGGCGGGCTGGAGCTTGCGGCTGCCTGCGACATACGCGTCATGGCGCCGGCAGCAAACCTTGCCTTGCCGGAAGCCGGCGTTGGTATCGTGCCCGGCTGGTCCGGGACACAACGTCTTGCCCGGCTGTTGCCCGAACCCGTCTTGAAGGAAATGGCGCTTTTCGGGCGCAGGCTTACGGCGGACAGGGCGCATCAACTGGGTTTCGTGGCCGAGGTGGCGGAAGATGCGCGTGCTACCGCTCGCGAAATCGCCGAGCGCGCCGTCAACATATCCCCACGCGCCGTTGAGGTGGCAAAATACATGATCCATGCCGCCGTGAACGAGGATCGGGACGCAATGATCGAAGCGCTTGGCAGCGGCATGATCGCCGCAAGCGCCGACAAGGCGGAAGGCGTGGCGGCCTTTCGCGAAAAACGCAAACCCCAGTTTCCTGGCAGATAGCAATGACAGCGCACGGCCTCACCCTTGTTTCCGCTCACAGCCCATCGGCACTGCCGACGGCACCCTTCATTGCGCGGCATTTGATCGACGGCAGGTGGCAGGACAGCGCCAACGGCGAAACCTTCGAAAGATATTCGCCGGCGCATCTGACGCTCGTTTCCCGTTCCGCCAAGGGCGGGGCGGCTGAAACAGAAGCGGCCATCAAGGCGGCGAGGCGTGCTTTCGACGATGGGCGCTGGTCAAGCGTTTCCGGCAAGGACCGTGCGGCGCTGTTGCTTCGCGTCGCCGATCTCATCGACCGCGGGCGGGAACGCATCGCGCTGATGGAGACGCTGGAATCGGGCAAGCCGATCAGCCAGGCGAAGGCCGAGATCGAGGGTGCGGCAGATCTTTGGCGATACGCGGCAGCGCTTGCCCGCACCATGCACGGCGAAAGCCACAACAGCCTCGGGCCGGACATGCTGGGCGTCGTGCTGAAAGAACCCATCGGCGTTGTCTCGATCATCACGCCCTGGAATTTCCCGTTCCTGATCCTTTCCCAGAAACTTCCCTTCGCGCTGGCTGCCGGCTGCACGGCGGTGGTGAAGCCGTCGGAACTCACGCCCTCTACCGCCGTTATCCTTGGCGAACTGCTGATTGAAGCCGGTTTGCCTGCCGGTGTGGCCAATATCGTGCCTGGTTTCGGCCAGCCGGTCGGATCGCTGATGACGACCCATGCCGATGTGGACATGGTCTCGTTCACCGGATCGACCAATGTCGGCAAGGCCATCGTCGGCGCGGCGGCTGAGACGCTGAAGAAAGTCTCGCTGGAACTTGGCGGCAAGAATCCGCAGGTGGTTTTTCCCGATGCCGATCTGGACGGGGCGGCGGATGCCATCGTCTTCGGCATCTATTTCAACGCCGGAGAATGCTGCAATTCCGGCTCGCGGATCATCGTTCATGAAAGCGTGGCGCAAGAGATTACCGAAAAGGTTATCGCGCTCTCGAAAAATGTGCCTTTCGGCGATCCCTTGCATCCCGACACGAAGGTCGGCGCCATCGTCTCGCGCGAACACCTCGAGAAAATCGACGGTTATGTGAAATCGGCAAGGGCTGAGGGCGCAACTGTGCGGCTTGGCGGGAGTGCGCTGAAGATCCCCGGTCTTGCGGGGCAATTCTATCAGCCTACCGTAGTGTCCGGCGTTACCGCCGACATGGCCATCGCTTCACAGGAAGTATTCGGCCCGGTTCTTTCTGTCATGACGTTCAATATTCTTGATGAAGCAGTAGCGCTCGCCAACAGTGTGTCCTACGGTTTATCGGCGGGCGTGTGGAGCGAAAACATCCATACCTGCCTTGCTTTTGCCCGAAGGGCGCAAGCCGGTACGGTCTGGACGAATACCTGGATGGACGGTTTTGCCGAAATGCCTTTTGGCGGCGTCAAGGAAAGCGGCCAGGGGCGGGAGCTTGGCCGATACGGACTGGAGGAATTCCTCGAGGTGAAGACCGTGCAAATGCGAATAGGGCGCTCAAGGGCGCCCTGGGTGACGCCTTGATGGCTGCGTAGGTTGTCGGGGCGAAAGAGCCTGTTGCGTTCAGCGCAGGGGGGGTTGGGCGACTGGAACAGGCTCGAAGCATTATTACCTGGGAAATAACGTAACTGAGGGAGGAGAGATTATGCGCAGGATCTTTGGGAGAACAATGACGGCAGTCGCCCTGTTGGCTGGATCGGCAGGCTATGCGGCTGCAGCCGATGTGGAAGTGCTTCACTGGTGGACATCGGGCGGTGAGGCTTCGGCATTGCAGGTGCTGAAGAAAGATCTGGAAAGCCAGGACATCGGCTGGCTGGACATGCCGGTCGCCGGCGGCGGCGGCACGCAGGCCATGACGGTGCTGCGGGCGCGCGTCACCTCGGGAAACGCGCCGACGGCCGTGCAGTTCCTGGGCTTCGATATTACCGATTGGGCGAAGGAAGGCGCGCTCGCGAACTTGAACGAGATCGCCGCTGCCGACGGGTGGGATGCCACGGTGCCGGAGGCCTTGCAGAAATTCTCCAAATACGATGGCAAATGGGTCGCCGCTCCGGTGAACGTGCATTCGACCAACTGGGTGTGGGCGAACAAGGCCGTGCTCGACGAGCTCGCCATCGCGCCGCCGCAGACCTGGGACGAACTCATCGCGGCGATGGACAAGGTGAAGGCATCGGGCAAGGTGGCGCTCGCCCATGGCGGGCAGGCCTGGCAGGACGCCACGATCTTCGACGCGGTGGTCATGTCGACCGGCGGGCCGGATTTCTTCAAGAAAGCGTTTATCGAACTCGATCCGGAAGCGCTCGGTTCCGACACCATGAAGGAATCGTTCGACCGTATGGCGGTGCTGCGCGGTTACGTGGACGATAACTTCTCCGGCCGCGACTGGAACCTTGCAACCGCCATGGTCATCAACGGCGATGCGGCCTTCCAGTTCATGGGCGACTGGGCCAAGGGCGAATTCCTGAACGCCGGCAAGGTGCCGGATCAGGATTTCCTCTGCTTCCGCTTCCCCGGAACGCAGCAGCAGGTGACCTTCAACTCCGATCAGTTCGCCATGTTCAAGCAGGGCGATGCGGTATCGAAGGAACAGGCCGCACTTGCGACGGCGATCATGTCGCCGGAGTTCCAGGTGGCCTTCAACGTCGTCAAGGGATCGGTTCCCGCGCGGACCGACGTCTCCAACGAGGCCTTTGACGCTTGCGGCAAGAAGGGCATGGCGGATCTGGCGGCGGCCTCCGCTTCCGGCAATCTGATCGGGTCGATGGCGCATGGCCACGCGAACCCGGCTGCGGTGAAGAACGCGATCTACGATGTCGTAACCGCCCACTTCAACGGCGAATACGACAGCGATACTGCGGTTGCCGAACTCGTTTCGGCGGTCGAAAGCGCGCAGTAAAACCGCGGATCAGTTGGACCAGAGGAAGCCGGACCCACCGGCTTCCCGTTCCCACCCGGAGAAGTTCCATGACCGAGACCGCCCATACCGGTCGCGCAAGCCGCTCCGACTGGTTGAGAGACGCTTTGCCGAAACTTGTGCTCAGCCCAAGCGTCGCCATCGTCTTCATCTTCGTCTACGGCTTCATCGTTTTCACCTTCTACCTGTCGTTTACCGACAGCCGGATCCTGCCGAGTTTCGGGCTGGTGGGCTGGCAGAACTATACGCGCCTGTTCTCGCTTCGCGCCTGGGACATAGCGGTCAAAAATCTCCTGGTTTTCGGCTCGCTTTATATCGCGATCTGCTGCCTGCTGGGGCTTGGGCTGGCGATCCTGCTGGACCAGAAAATCCGCGCGGAAGGTTTTATCCGCACCATCTATCTCTACCCGATGGCGCTCAGCTTCATCGTGACGGGAACCGCATGGAAATGGTTTCTCGATCCGGGCATCGGACTTGAAGCGGTCGTGCGGTCCTGGGGGTGGGAAACCTTCACCTTCGACTGGATCAAGAACGGCCAGATGGCGATCTATACCATCGTCATCGCGGCGGTCTGGCAAACGAGCGGCTTCGTCATGGCGATGTTTCTGGCCGGACTTCGCGGCATCGACAACGAGGTCATGAAGGCGGCGCAGATCGACGGCGCTTCCAACTGGGCGCTCTACCGCCGCATCGTCATTCCGCAGCTTCGACCCGCGTTCATGTCCGCCTTCGTGGTGCTCGCCCATATGGCGATCAAGTCCTACGACCTGGTGATCGCGCTGACCGGCGGCGGGCCCGGCACGGCGACCGAACTGCCGGCGACCTTCATGTATTCCTACACCTTCACCCGCAATCAGATGGGCATCGGCGCGGCGTCGGCGACGATCATGCTGATGTCGATCGCGGCGATCATGGTGCCCTACATCTGGTCCGAACTGCGGGAGAGGAAATAATGGCTACCGCCGTAACGACAAAGGCCGCGGCAGGATCGGCGCAGGTGGTTCGCACCGGCGCGGGCAGCCGGTTCGTGATCTACGCGCTGCTGGCTCTCTTTTGCCTCTACTATCTGCTGCCGCTCTACGTGATGCTGGTCAACTCACTGAAGCCGCTCAGCGAAATTCAGGCCGGCGGCATGATGGCGCTGCCGGGCGAATGGACAATCGCCCCCTGGGCCAGCGCCTGGTCCACGGCCCAGATCGGCGTCGCGGCGACGGGGTTGCGGCCCTATTTCCTGAATTCGTTCCTGATGGTGGTGCCGGCTGTGGCGATCTCCACCATTCTCGGCGCGCTGAACGGCTATGTGCTGACCAAGTGGCGGTTTCGCGGCGACAAGATCATCTTCGGGCTGTTGCTGTTTGGCTGCTTCATCCCCTTCCAGATGGTGCTGATTCCCATGGCGCGGATGCTGGGGCTGATGGGGCTCGCCGGGACGGTGCCGGGGCTGATCTTCGTGCATCTGGTCTACGGAATCGGCTTTTCGACACTCTATTTCCGCAACTACTACCAGCAGTTCCCGACGGAACTCGTCCGCGCGGCGATGATCGACGGCGCGGGCTTCTTCACCATTTTCCGGCGCATCATGCTGCCGTCGTCGGGGCCGATCGCGGTGGTCTGCATCATCTGGCAGTTCACCAACATCTGGAACGACTTCCTCTTCGGCGCGAGCTTTTCGGATTTCGACAGCCAGCCGATGACGGTGGCGCTCAACAACCTCGTTCAATCCTCCACGGGCGTGAAGGAATACAACGTGCATTTCGCCGGAGCGATCATGGCGGCGATACCGACGCTTTTCGTCTACATCGTCGCCGGCCGCTACTTCGTGCGCGGCCTGATGGCCGGCAGCGTGAAAGGATAAAGGGATGGGTTTCCTCGACATCAAGAAAGCAACCAAGTCCTACGGTCCGGTCAAGGTTCTGCACGAAACGGATATCTCCATCGAGGAGGGCGAGTTCCTCGTTCTCGTCGGGCCGTCGGGCTGCGGAAAGTCGACGCTGCTCAACATGATCGCGGGGCTGGAGGAAGTGACTTCCGGCGAGATCGCGATCAAGGACCGGCGGATGAACGACGTCCGCCCGGCGGAGCGCAACATCGCCATGGTGTTCCAGTCCTATGCGCTCTATCCCAACATGAACGTCGCCCAGAACATGGCCTTCGGGCTTGAAATGCACGGCGTGCCGAAGGCGGAACGCGACAAGGCGGTGGCGAAGGTCGCCGAACTCCTGCAGATCACCCAGCTTCTCGACCGCAAACCGGGCCAGCTTTCCGGCGGCCAGCGCCAGCGCGTGGCGATGGGCAGGGCGCTCGTGCGCCAGCCGGATGTGTTCCTTTTCGACGAGCCGCTGTCCAACCTCGACGCCAAGCTTCGCGTCGATATGCGCACCGAGATCAAGAAGCTCCACCAGAAGCTTGGAACCACCATCGTCTACGTCACCCACGACCAGATCGAGGCGCTGACGCTTTCGACCCGCATCGCCGTCATGTACGGCGGCTATGTGCAGCAGCTCGGCACGCCCAAGGAGATCTACGACAGGCCGGCGAATATCTTCGTCGCAGGCTTTATGGGTTCGCCCTCCATGAACCTTTTTCCCTCGAAAATCGCCATGGAAAACGGTCGCGCAGCCGCTCGCGTAACACTCAGTGACGGCACGACAGTATCGCTGCCTTTTCCTGCAAACAGCGCGATGACGGCGCATGACGGGCGCGAGATCATTTTGGGCATCCGGCCCGAGGCGATCACCGATGCGGATGGCGCCGACCGCAACAGCCAGGCGATCCACCGGCTCGACGCCAAGGTCGAGGTGACCGAGCCTGCCGGATCGGACACATTCGTCGTCGCCCAGCTCGGCGGCAAGGAAGTCACCGGCCGGTTCCGCGCCGACGTCGACGTGCATGCGGGCCAGATCTTTCCCTTCGCGATCAATATGGAAAAGGCGGTTGCCTTCGATCCCAAGTCGGAGAAGCGGATACCGGCATGAGCGAAGGCGCGGATATTGCGATCGTCGGCTCCGGCATGGGAGGCGCGACGCTTGCGGCTGCACTTGCGCCGACGGGCCGGCGCATCGTGGTGCTGGAGCGCGGCGATTATCTTGCCGATTGCAAGGAGGCGCGCGATGAAGGCGCGATCTTCGCCAAAGGATATTTCCGCCCGCAAGAGAGCTGGTATTCGCCGGAGGGCGAGGCGTTCAATCCGGGAAATTATTATTTCGTCGGCGGCAATTCGAAATTCTATGGCGCGGTGCTGCTGAGATACCGCGAACAGGACTTTCGCCCCATGCGCCATATGGGCGGCACGACGCCCGGCTGGCCAATCGACTATACCGACCTGGAGCCCTGGTATCAGGCGGCCGAAACGCTCTATCAGGTTCGCGGCACGCTTGATGAGGATCCGAGCGAACCGCCGCATTCGGGAAAATACCCCCATGCGCCCGTTCCCGACGAGCCGGCAATCGCCGATGTGCGGCGGCGGCTGGCGCGCGCGGGCGTGCACCCCGCGTCGCTGCCACTAGGCATCGATCTGGAGCGCTGGGCGGCGAGAGGGAAAACGCCCTGGGATGCTTTTCCAGATACCTGCGGCGGCAAGAAGGACGCAGAAAGCATCGGCATCGCGAAGGCGCTGGAGCATCAAAATGTCGCCCTCGTAACCGGGGCGAAAGCGCTGCGGCTGGAAGCCGGCGCGGATGGGCGCGTCAACGCGGTTGAGTACGAAAAGAACGGCGAGCGCAAGCGCCTATCGGCGAAGCTGTTCGTGGTTGCGGCAGGCGCGGTGAATTCGGCCGCGCTGCTTTTGCGCTCAGCCGATGAGAATTTCCCCACAGGTCTCGCCAATCGGTCGGATCAGGTCGGGCGGAACTTCATGAACCACAATTCCTCGGCGGTGCTGGCGATCCATCCTTTTCGCCCCAATTCCTCCGTCTATCAGAAGACTTTGCAATTCAACGACTTTTATTGCGCAAGCGGGCCGGAAGGCGCGCCGCTTGGCAATGTGCAATTGCTTGGCAAGATTTCCGGGCAAATTCTTGCAGCTTCCTCCCCGATCCCTGCCTTTCTCGCCTCGTGGATTGCTCGACACTCCGTCGATTTCTATGCGATGAGCGAGGATCTGCCGGATCCTGAAAGCCGGGTGCAGGTGGAAGGCGAGCGCATCGTGCTCGATTGGCGGCGCTCAAACTGGCAGGCGCATGTGGCGCTGGTTGCGCGGCTGAAATCGGTGCTGCGCAAGGCAGGATTTCCGATCGTGCTTTCACGCCCCTTCGACCGGCGAACGCCGTCGCATCAATGCGGCACGGCGCGCATGGGGCGCGACCCGATGACGAGCGTGGTCGATATCTATTGCCGTGCTCACGACCACGAAAATCTCTTTGTCGTCGATGCGAGCTTTCTGCCGACTTCGGCAGCCGTCAATCCAGCCCTCACGATTGCGGCGCAGGCGCTGCGCACCGCCGATCACATTGTCGAAAAGGATCTGGCGGCATGAAACCGGTGGCGCTCATAACCGGTGGCCAGCAGGGGATCGGCCTTGGCATTGCAGAGGCGCTGGTCAAAGCCGGATTTGCGGTTGCGCTCGTATCGGAGCGGCCTGCGGAAGAGCCTGCCGTTGTCGCGGCGCTCTCGACGCTTGGATCGGACGCCCGTTACTTCCGGCATGATCTTCAAGATGCCGGTAATGCTGATGCGCTGCTCGATCGGGTCGAGGCGGAAATGGGCGCGATCACGACGCTCGTTTCCAACGCAGGCGTTCCCGCGAAGGAACGTGGCGACATGCTGGAGATGAGGGCGGAAAGCTTCGACTTCGTGCTCGGTGTCAATCTTCGTGGCACGTTCTTTCTGGCGCAGGCGGTGGCCAGGCGCATGGCAAAAAGGCAATCCGCCCACTACCGCTCGCTTGTCTTCATAACCTCCGTAAGCGCTGCGATGGCCTCGGTCGAGCGGGCCGAATACTGCATCTCCAAGGCCGGAGCCGCGATGATGGCGCAGCTTTTCGCCGTGCGGCTTGCGCCCCTTGGTATCGGCGTCTTCGAGCTTCGCCCGGGGATCATCGAGACCGCGATGACTGCAGGCGTGAAGGACAAATATTCCGCTTTCATCGAAGGGGGCCTCGTGCCTGCCGCGCGCTGGGGAAAGCCCGCCGACATAGGCAGGGCGGTGCTGCCGCTCGTCACCGGGCAGATGGATTTTGCAACAGGCACGGTGATCCCCGTCGACGGCGGTCTTTCAATTCCAAGGCTTTAAGGGCAATTCGAATGGCGGAGAACTACGACTTCATCATCATCGGCGGTGGGTCGGCCGGATGTGTCTTGGCGGCGCGGCTGTCGGAAAACCCGGACACGCAAGTCCTGCTGCTTGAGGCCGGCGGCAGCGACCGGCATCCGTTCTATCACCTGCCCGCGGGCTTTGCGAAGATGACCAAGGGCATCGGCAGCTGGGGCTGGCAAACCGTGCCGCAAAAGCACATGAACAACCGGGTCTTCAACTATACGCAGGCCAAGGTGATCGGCGGCGGTTCGGCCATCAACGCGCAGATTTACACGCGCGGCAACGCGCTCGACTACGACGAATGGCGGCAGCGGGCTGCGACGGCTGGGGCTACGAGGATGTGCTGCCCTATTTCCGCAAGGCGGAGGATAACGACACCTACGAAAACCGCTTCCACGGAAAAGGCGGCCCGCTCGGCGTTTCCCGGCCGCGAGCGCCGCTGCCGATCTGCGAAGCCTATTTCGAAGCCGCCGCCAGACTCGGCATTCCCTTGAACCGCGACATGACCGGCGAAACGCAGGACGGCGTCGGCTATTACCAGCTGACCCAGCGTGATGCCCGGCGCTCGTCCACGGCCATGGCCTATCTCGCCCCCAACCGCAATCGCAAGAACCTGACGGTGCAGACCGGCGCGCAGGTTCGCCGCATCATGGTGGAGAACGGGCGGGCGCGGGGCGTCGAACTCATGGACGGCCGCAAGCTCGCTGCAGCTTGCGAGGTCATCCTTTCGTCCGGCGCCATAGGCTCGCCACGGCTCCTTCAGCTTTCGGGGATTGGTCCGGCCGATCACCTGCAGCGACTTGGTATTCCGGTGGTCCACGACCAGGCCGCAAGTCGGGTCGAACCTGCAGGACCACCTCGACCTCTTTGTCATCTGCGAATTCACCGGCCCGCATACATACGACCGCTATGCCAAGCCGCACTGGTCGGCGGTCGCCGGGCTCCAATATCTGCTGACGAAGCGTGGGCCGGTGGCGTCCAGCCTTTTCGAAACCGGCGGTTTCTGGTACGCGGACAAGGACGCCCGGTCTCCCGACATACAGCTGCATCTGGGTCTCGGCACCGGGATCGAAGCCGGCGTCGCCGCCATGCCGAACGGCGGCGTGACGCTCAACGCCTGTTATCTCAGGCCACGGTCACGCGGCACGGTGCGCCTGGCGAGCAGCGACCCTTCGCAGGCTCCCCTGATCGATCCGAACTACCTGGAAGACCCTCGCGACCGGGAGCTGTCGATCGAAGGCCTCAAGCTTGCGCAGGCGATCATGCCGCAGGAACCGCTGAAACCATTCATCGTAGCCGAGCGTCTTCCAGGGCCTGACGTCAAAAGCAATGACGACTATTTCGCCTTCATTTGCGAGCATTCCAAGACCGTCGCACCACTCGGCCGGCACCTGCCGCATGGGCGCCGATCCAGAGGCTGTGCTCGACACGCGTCTGCGTTTCAACGGTCTTGAGGGCCTTCGCGTCGCCGACGCCTCGATCATGCCGACCGTCGTTTCATCCAACACCAATGCGCCGACGATCATGATCGCGGAAAAAGCCGCCGACATGATCCGCGCCGACCATAGTCTGTGAGGTCTCCTATGCGCCTGCCGACCTATCAGGGAACGCTTGAAAGCTATGCGCCGGTGGCGGATCCGCTGGTTGCCCGCGCGCCGTCTGTCCCGTTTACCCGAACGGCCTTTGCCGCTGCCCACGTCGTTTCCGACCCGCTCAAGGAGCGCGACCCTTGGGTCGGGCGTCCGGCGGTCGATTGGGATGCGACATTGCGCTTTCGCCATTGGCTCTGGGATCAGGGGCTGGGCCTTGCGGAGGCGATGGATACCGCGCAACGCGGCATGGGCGTCGACTGGCTGACGGCGAAGGAATTGATTGAGCGCACGATGCGCGCGGCGAAATCGCATCCCTTGCACCCGCGCGTCGCCTGCGGGGCGGGAACCGATCAGCATCCTCTTTCCGAATTGCGCGACGAGGCCGACCTCATCGGCGCATACAGCGAGCAGATGGAGGCGATCGAGGCCGCCGGTGGGCAGATCATCATCATGGCGTCACGAGGGTTTCGCGCAATAGGAGCCGATGCTGCGACCTACGCCCGCGTCTACCGACGGCTGATCGATCAGGCGGCTCAGCCCGTCATCCTGCATTGGCTGGGCGATATGTTCGATCCCGAACTTAAAGGCTACTGGGGGTCTGGCGACGTTGCCAAGGCTTCCGATTGCGTGCTGGCGATCATCGCTGAAAACCCGTCGAACGTGGACGGCATCAAGATTTCGCTGCTGGATCAGGCGCATGAGGAGGAATTCCGCGCCCGCCTGCCGGAAGGCGTTCGCCTCTATACGGGCGACGATTTCAACTATCCCGATCTGATCGACGGCAAGGGCGGGCGCCATTCGCATGCGCTATTGGGGATATTCGCGGCAATCGCTCCGGCCGCATCGCAGGCGCTCGAGGCGCTGGCAAAGGGCGATATGGCGACCTATCACGCGCTTTTTGCGCCGACCGTTCCTCTTGCGAGAGAGATATTCAAACAGCCGACCCAGTTCTATAAGGCCGGCATCGCCTTTCTCGCGTGGCTGAATGGCATGCAAAGCCATTTCGTCATGCCAGGCGGCTTCCAATCGTCCAGGGACATAACGCATTATCGGCGAAGTGTTCCGGCTGGCGGACCGGGCCAGGCTTCTCACTGAACCCGATCTGGCTGTGGGACGGATGAAAACGCTGTTGCGCCTCAATGGGATCGAATGAGGATGGTCACGATGAACAAGCGGCCGACGATCATAGACGTCGCGCGCCACGCTGGCGTGTCGAAGTCGTCTGTGTCGCTCGTGTTGCAAAACAGTCCGGTGGTGAGCAAGGCGACGCGGGAAGCGGTGGAAAAATCCATGGCCGCGCTGAACTATGTCTACAATCGCTCGGCGGCGAACCTGCGCGGCGTCAATGCAGGCCTCATCGGCCTTGTCATCAACGACCTGCGCAACCCGTTTTTCACCGAATTTGCCGCAAGCGCGCAAATGAGCTTCGCTGCCCACGGCTATGCCACCGTCATCGCCAATGCCGATGAGGACCCGGATATCCAGGCGCGGGTGATTGAGTCGATGATCGAGCACGGCGTATCTGCCTTCCTGATCTCGCCCTCCTACGACCACGACACGTCGACCTTCGACCGTATCGAACGCGCGGGAATTCCAACGATGCAGGTGCTGCGCATGATCGACGAGCGCACCGGCGTCTTTCCCTTTTCCTCGCTTGACTATATCGGCGGCGGATGTCTCGCCGCCCGTCATCTCGACGATCTTGGCGCCGGCCGCATTGCCTTCGTCGGCGGGCTGGAGAAACGCTCGATCACGCAGGAAAGAATGTCGGGCTATCTGGATCTGATGGCAAAGAAGGGGCTGGATCCTCTCGTCTTCGAAGGCAGGCCGTCGCGCGCGTTCGGGCGTGAGGCGGCGCTTGCCATTGCCCGCGATCATCCCGGGATCGACGCCGCCATCTGCTTCAACGATCTGGTGGCGCTTGGAATGCTGGCGGGCTTTGCCCAACTTGGCGTTCGGGTCGGATCGGACTTTCGGCTGGTGGGTTTCGACGATATCGAGGAATGTGCGCTGGCCTATCCGCAATTGAGTTCGGTGCGCTGCGATGTCGCAAGCTTTGGCGAACGCTCGGCGCAAAAAATGCTGGAATGGCTGGAGCAGGGGCATCGACCGCAACCGATCCATCGCTCGCCGGTCGAACTCATCGCGCGCCAATCAAGTCTTGGGTTGACGTCCAGTCTTGGAGTTTGAAATGCCGATTTCCGGGGAAAGCCCAGCGTTCCTGAAGATGCTTTTCGATCGCGCGGTGGAGGTTGCCGATCCAATGCGCTGCGTGCCGGCCGCCTTGCCGCCCAAGCCTTCCGGAAGGGTCGTGGTGATCGGCGCGGGCAAGGCATCCGCGCGCATGGCCGAAGCGGTGGAATCGGTCTGGGGCGATTGCGAGGGACTGGTCATCACCCGCGACGGCTATGCCCGCCCCTGCCGGGGCATCGAGATCGTGGAAGCTTCGCATCCGGTTCCCGACGAGCGCGGGCAGGCGGCGACCGCGCGAATGCTGACGATGCTTTCGGGGTTGGGCGAGGATGATTTCGTTCTGGCGCTGATATCGGGCGGGGCATCGGCGCTTCTGGTGCAGCCGGCCGGAGATATTTCGCTGGATGAAAAGAAGGCAATCAATGCAGCGCTTCTCGCCTCCGGCGCGCCGATTGGCGAAATGAACGTCGTGCGCATGCACCTGAGCCGGGTGAAGGGCGGCCAGCTTGCCGCAGCAAGCTTTCCCGCAAGAATGCTGGCGCTGATGATCTCGGATATTCCAGGCGACGATCCCGCGCTGATCGGGTCGGGCCCGACGGTTGGCAGTCCCGGCACGGTGGCGGATGTCCGCGCCATTCTTTCACGTCGCGGGATCTCGCTGCCTGCGTCGGCAGAAACTGCGCTTGCCGGCGAAAGCCACGTCGTGAAGCCGGGAGCGCGCGAGCTTTCGCGGGTGAAAAACCGGATTGTCGCCGCTCCTTCCCAGTCTCTGGCGGCGGCGGCGGAACTTGCCCGTGAGGCGGGGATTTCGCGTGCGAATTCTGGGTGACGCCATCGAAGGCGAGGCGCGCGAGGTAGCAAAGGCGCAGGCAAGGCTTGCGCTGGAAATCCGTGGAGGAATGAAGGCCGGAGACCGGCCTGTGGTGCTTCTTTCAGGTGGCGAATGCACGGTGACCCGCCGCGGCGACGGGATCGGCGGTCCGAATGCGGAATTCGCGCTGGCGCTGGCGCTTTCGCTGGAAGGCGCTGAAGGCATCTCCGCAATCGCCTGCGATACCGATGGCGTCGACGGGGCTGCCGAAGTCGCAGGTGCGGTCATCGACCCGACAACGCTTGCCCGCGCAAAGGCGAAGGGTATCGACCCGGCGGCGGCGCTCGGCCAAAACGACAGCCATACGTTTTTCGGCGCTTTGGGCGATCAGGTCGTGACCGGGCCGACGCTCACCAACGTCAATGACTTTCGTGCGATCCTGATTGAGCAATAGGTGGAGCGGGTATGTTGAAGCACTGCGTTTTTCTTAGCGTCAAACCGGACGTCGCCGATGCACGGCTGGAGTGCGCGATGCTGAAGCTGGCCGGGCTGGTCGGCAAGATCGAGGGAATGCTGGATTTCTCGCATGGGCCTAACCTCGATTTCGAAAAGAAATCGCAAGGCCATGGCTATGGTTTCATCGCGACTTTCACGGATCGAAGCGCCCATCTCGTCTATGAGCGCCACCCGCTGCACAAAGAGGCGGGGGCGGAGTTGATCGCAATGTGCAACGGCGGCTATGACGGCATCGTCGTCTACGATATTTCCTGCGCTGCAGAAGCAGCCGTCTGACCGTGCCGGGGCCAACGCCACCGAGCGCACGACGGGTCACACAGTCAATTTCGCGGAAGCGCTACACCCGTGCTCGACCGGCTCTGAAAGAAAGCCGGACGTTCGCCAGTGCCAGGTTTTCCTTCCTGCGAATCTATTCCATCAGCCGCCCGTTACGATGGCTGACGGCCATGGTGGCGCGATAGGTCGAGGGCGACCGCCTGCCGGGCATATTGGCTTCGAGAACGAGTTGCTCGGCAAAGCCCCGGTTGACGTCGATTTCCACGCATTCATCGAGCTTGTCGATGATCCAGACCTTGTATCCCGGTTTCATGTCGTATCCGCAATCGTCATTCGGGATTGGGTATAGTCGGTTCGACCGGCAGAAGCATGATTTTCGGCTTTGGTAAGTCGTAGCAATGGCCTTCGTAAGAGTATCCATATATAATACGCGGGCCACATAATAACATCTGTCATATGTAACGACGTATATTCCAACAACCTATCTTTACATCGACTGGAAGGCAGTATTTCGAATTTGATTCGCTTGTTGTTATTCTTCACTCGCCTTTTTACGAAAAATTCATATCAATGTTATAGTTTCCTATTTTACCGCTTTTGTATTTATTTTCGGCTTGCCGACATTCCGGTTCGAGCAGCAGCAGCAGGAGCGCCCAGGGCGCTATGCCATCGAGCCCGTAAAGCCTTACCTGAGTTGCATTATATGCCCCACTTGGGAACGTCGCTGTTGGCCTATGGAATTCGTCCATTTTTCTATCCTCCTGTTTCAAATCCTTGCTCAGTAAAATTCTCTCCACCGGAAATTCACGTCGAGGCGCGAGGCGAGGGCATTGTCTTTCTCCTCCGCCAGACCCAGCATGGCGTCCGCCACGGAGCCGAAGACGAGATTGTCGGGATCGAGGCGATCAAGGGTATGCGCCATCAGAAGACCGACTTCGTCGCGCGCCCGGGTCAAGGCCGACTTGAACTGGACGGGCCGGGACCGGAAGGCGGATGCGGTGAACGTCGACACGTCCGACAGCGTCCGGTCGTCGAAGTCGCGAAGATCGACCCGCAAAAGTCGTTCATCGGCCAGTTCTTCTTCCACCAGGATCGAATGGTAAGTCTCGACGATCGTGTCGAAGATCGCGCCGGTGAAGGGCCTTGAGCGGTCGTGGACTTCGCCCGAAACTTCCGACATCCGCCGCCCGTTGCTGGCCAGCCTGATCTGGCGCTCTCCGGTCAATTCGACGATGCGGTTGAGCTCGTTCAGCGTAAGGAGGTTTCCCTGGCACCGCCTGAGCAGACGGTCGAGCCCGCTGTCGAAATGCATGAATGTTATGAGCGAGACCAGATCGGAATAGGCTTCGTGAAAGGCGCCGAAATCGGGGGTGAAAAATGTATCCTCCGGCATGCCCAAAAGCGAAAATACGATCGTATGCCCCACTTCGTGGGCGATGGTGTCGAAGTTCAACGCATAAGGCGAAACCTGTCCATCATCCGTGTGTTCCACACCGAGTTCCAGAAACCCGTAACCCGATTGGGCGTTGTTCCAGTCAAGCCAGGGTATGATCTCAAGCCGTTCATAGGTTTCGGAAAAATGCCAGACGATCCGCCGGCCCAGATAGCTCTCCCAGATATCGAGCACCCGCCGGACCGAGGCAAAGGCATGGGCTGCAACGAATTGCCGGCTGGTGATCGGTATCTGGTCGAAATGACCGTCCGGGCCCGCAGCCGCCGGCGGATTGGCAAGCCCCACGAATGGCGGCAGATAGGGAAACTCGTAAGGATCCTTGCCGTCCACGGGATCGCGCACATACATGCGGTCGTCGGCGGGACCAGCTTGCAGGGAAGAAGGATCGACGGAAAGCCAAACCGCTTCAGGTGTCGAATAACCAGCGACGTGCGGCGCCTGCGGAAATATCAGGAAGCGCGTACCGAGTATGGTATCTGCAGTTTCTGAAGGCGCGAGCATAATATTGCCCTTCAAGTTCAGAAAATAAATTATCCGTAACCCGCAAACGTACGACAGATTTGCTTATAAGCTATCCTAGCGTAATTCCTGAGTGACGTAAATCTCTTAGAAATGCATTGGTCATTTTGAAGTTTTCGAAATGTCTCGTCGTGAGAATTCCTCGTGCATCCAGATTTTTGATCTTGTCAATTGCTGCAAGGGCGTCCGTTTTTTTCCGGCTGACGAGGCAAGCAGACAGCAACTCGATGAGTTCGGCCCGTCGCGCGGCTCTAGTGGTGCTCCCGAACGCGCGGTCGATCATATTGGGGAAAGTCCGGTCCCGAAAATTGAGAGACCTCGCGGCGGCCTCCAGTTTCTCGCGGGTTGCACGGTCGATGAGGCCTGAGCGACAGGCGGCGCGAACGGTCAATCTCAAATCGATCAGCGAATGGGTCAGCGCGAAAGCCCCCACTTCGGCGGGCGCGTGCAGCACTGCGACTGCATCGTCCGGCAGAAGGGGAAAGCGCCTGTACCAGCGATAGATGAGGCCGATGCCTATCATGCCGTAAGAGTGAAGCTCGGCGGCGCGCAGTGCGCCCATGCTTGCGGCTCCAAACACCGGAATGCCTTTGGAAAGAGCCCAGAGGATTTCCTTGTGCCGCACCGCCGGCTCGTTTTGAAAGACGCCGTCGATCAACAGGATTGCCGACGGACTATAGTCCTGGACCGCCGAAACGACCGATCCCTGCGACGCGGGCGGCAGATAGTGGGCCTGGAGCATCGTCTCAGCCTTGCTCACCGGCAACGATGGCCCCAGGAATACAACCGGCCGCGCTTTTTCGTTCCCGCTCATTTTGGCTGCCCGGTCATGGTTCACCCAGCGGCGAGAGTTCCGGCATAATCGCACGGACAGCGGCTATTTCCGGGATCGGATCCGTGTCGAACTCCACGACAAGGATGGAATTGACCGAATGTTCCCGCAAACGGGAAACAAGGCCATGCAACGGATCGCCGCCGAACGTTGGGGATGCTTCCTGAAGATCGGCGAATGAAAGGGGCTTCGGCCCCTCGTGAAGCAATTTGCGATGGGCATCGATCGATGCCCAGTCGGTGTAGGTTGGAAAGGCCGCGCGGGAAATGTCGTCGCGCGTTCCGGAGATTGCGGCAAGGCGGGACTGCGCCGCTTCCAGCAATGCCCGTCGCGCGGCGGAAAAAAGATCGATGTCCGCCGCAAATCCATCAGCCGGGTAAGGCGTCAAAAGCGGCAGCCGTCCGGTCTCCATCACCTGGCACCAGACCGCCGGCACGTTTCCTGAAGCCGGCGCCAGCCAGAATGCCGGGATGAGCCCGGCCTCACGCACCATACGCATAAGCTCGGCAAGTGCGGCGTCGTCCACCGTGTCCGGATCGATCCTGAACCTTTGAAAGAAGCCGTGCTGGCGTTCCGCCCTTGCGATGGCATCGCGTTCCACGCATTCAAGGAGGCCATGCAGGGTGGCGTCGGCTTTGGTGAAACCGCATGCCAGCCCGGTTGTCGAAGCCGAAAAAATCCCGTCGGTTTCAAGGCCGGGATGGACATAGGCGGTGTGAACCAGTTCAAGCGGCAGCCATCCGCTTTCGCCGGCAATGAGATCGCGGGCCTCAACCCATGCTGTTTCGCATGTGTGCCAGGAGGGTGGGGCGTCGGGCAGGAGATGCCTGGCGAACAGTTTTGAAGGGATACCCAGTTTCTCCGCCGATGCGGTCACGACATGCAACCGGTCGATGCGTTCGGCAAAGAACTGCTCAGCCGCTTCCAGGATTGCCGACACGGCAGCCGATTGCATGTCGATGCCCTTGCCTTGCGTCACCGCATTGGCGAGACCCAATGGCCTGACCGCCTGCACGACGGGAATTCCGATCCGGTCAAGACCGGTGATGTCGCCAATCCTGGTGATCCCCAGTTCCGGCGCCCTGGCTATGAGCACGTTCAATATTTCGGAGAGATCCTCGCCCGAGCGGCGGCCGGTATGGCTTTCAGAAAATCGGGCGCCGGCCACGTGAGTTTCAATATCTTTCATTGCGAGGTCGATTTGCCGGATTTCCATCGGTCGGTAATCGAATGCAGCAATGGCGCAAGTTCGCCATTATCGTCCACCCTTGCCATTACAGGTTCGATTTCGTCCCTAAACTTTGCCGCGACCCGATCCGGGATGCCAAGGTCGAGCGCCGTCTTGAACGCCTTCAGGAATAGCGTTGCGGCATTCTGGTCTTCGGCGGTCTGAAGCGCTGCGTTGACCAGATCGGCGATTTCCTGCGCATCATGGCCGAGTTCGGCTTTCACAATCGCCTGGCGGCGATGAAGCTCAGACAACCAATAGAGATGCGAGGTGCGCTCCGTCTCCTTGACGGCTTCATCAATGAGGCGAAGCGCCAGCTTCGGTTCGCAAACCTTCATCAGGATCTGGGCAAGCATTTCCGCATAAACCGGAAAATCCTCGCGCGTGCCGATTTCTTCCTGAATGGCCAGACCTTTCTCGGCGATGATCCGCCCGCCGGCGGGATCCCCCAATCGCGCGATGCGCCAGCCATCGAATATTTCCGCCTTCGCAGCCAGCAAGGGCAGGCCATGCTTTTGGGCAAGCCGCCGCATCTCGAGCGTGGTCCGGCGCAATGCGTCATAGTCGCACCGATAGCGGTTCAGCATGGCGGCGATATCCAGCGCATGGGAAATGCTGCCGACGTGCTCAATCTTGTTTGCCCACGCCACGGCCATTTCGACCGATTGGAGCGCTTGCTTCGGAAACCCCTTGAACCAAAGCGAGAGGCCCTTTTGCCCCAGGCCGCAAACCCGGGGATCATGCCCCCCGTAAAGGGTCAGGCTTTGGCGTCCGCTCCCCACTTCATAGAGAGCCAAACCGGTATCGACCGCTTCCACGCAGGTGTCATGATGGCCGATATTGAAATCGATCGCCCAGATGCAATGCTGGACCTGCAGGCGAACTTCCGGATCGTCGACCGAGCGCAGATCCGACATCACCATCGCCGCGCGTTCCCGCTGAATGCCGAAATCCGCGCCCGTGTACCACCAGCCCCAATAAATCGGAAACCAGGCGACCTGCTCATGAGACGGTCGCCGCCGCGCGATCTGCACCGCGCGATCGTAAAGCGCGCAGGCCGCCGGCGATTTCGTTCCTTCCGTGCTCGTCAGGATCGGGCCAAGGGCGGCAAGCGCCGACAATTCCAGCCTCTCGCTTTTATCGTCCTGCGGGGCGTCTTGCAGAAGGACAAGGGCGCGCTCGAGAAGCTGCTTTGCTTCAAGCACCGCCGAACGGGCGAAACTTTCCTTCCCGGCCGAAATGGAACATTCAACCGCCTCGCTCAGCAGTCCCGCTCTTTCGGCGTGTGTCGCCATCAAGGCGTTCGACATTTGAATAAGCCCGCTTCTGGCGGCCTCGAATGCCTTTTGATGCAGGGATGCGCGCGTCTTGCGCAGCAATGCGCCGTAGATCGTTTCCTGAATCAGGGAATGACGGAAGAAATAACCGGGCGACATGCCGCGTTCGGCGCGGATCAGGATATTTGCGTTGACGAGATCCGCCAGCGAACGGGAGAGATGATCCTGATCCATATCCGGCAGGATCACGCTCAACGTCTGCTCGTCGAACCTGATGCCGATCACCGCAGCCGCCTGAGCGACGGCCTTTGCCTGCCCGAGCGCGCCCAATCTTGCCGACAAGACGTTTTGAAAGCTGAGTATTCGCGCATTGGAGAGCGTTTTCAGCAGGTCGTCGACATCCGATCCGGCTTTATCTTCCACCCATTGGGTAAGCTCTTCAAGGAAGAGCGGCACCCCGTTGGTGCGCTGGTAGATCAATGACAATGCGGCAGGCGGCAGGGCAGGCACATCTATGCCCGGCCAGAGATTGGTGACGAGTTCCGTCGCCAGTTCCTCCGGCAAGGGATCGAGCGAAACTTCCGTGATGTGCGACCCAAGATCGTTTACCGCCAGCCGTTCGCGCGCTGTCAGTATGAAGAAAACCGGCTTGTCCCGCGCCCATTCAATCAGCTTTCGCAGCAGCTCCGACGATGTCGGGTCGATCCACTGCAAATCCTCTACGGCCACGATGAGAGGGTTGGACTTCAACCAGTTTTCAAGGAAGCGGTTCACCGCCTCGTAAATGCGCTCGCGGATCTGGGCAGGCTTTTCGTTGTCTTTCCCGAAGCGGGAAGGAGCATCGACCCCCACCGCAAAGGCGATTGCCGCGATTGCGCCTTCGTCGGACAGGCCCTCGCGCCGCAATAGCGCAGCAAGGCGTTGATAGGTCAACTCTCCCGCCTCGTCGGGCGCAAGCGCCGCCGCACGCACAAGCTCGATCAAGGGCGAAAGCGCCGTTTCCGTGCCGCGCGGGAAACATTGCAAGACAACTGTCCGGGCGTTTTGCGTGCGAGCATCCCTCAGCACATCGTATAGCAGCCGCGACTTGCCGATCCCGGCGTCGCCGGAAATGAACAGCACCTCGCCGATGCCGTTTTGCACCTGCCGCCAAAGCTCGTGCGCGATCTTAAGCTCCGCTTCGCGGTTCACCATGCGCATGCCGAATTTCCCCGATGTCGGGAATCGGGTTGCGCCGATAATCCGCCTCTTTACGGCCCAGACTTCCTGTCCTTCTCCAAACCCCTTGATCGTTCGCGATCCCAGGAACTGAAAGACGAAATCGCCTTGCGAAAGGTCATGCGTGCGCTGGGTTACGACAACGGTGTCGGGCGGCGAAAGCTGCTGCAAACGCGCCGCAAGCGCGGGAGCGACGCCGGTAACGCGGGGCTCGGCGTCCGGCGTCAAATCCTGAACGACGACCTCCGACGTTGCGACCCCCACCCGGACATGCAATGCGGTCTGCCCGGTTTCCGCAGCCAGGCGTTTGCACGCCTGCGTGATATCCAGCCCGGCGTGAATCGCAGACGTTGCGCTGTCTTCGGAAGGGATTGGATAGCCGAACAAGGCAAGTCCGCCATCGCCCTGGGTATCTGAAATCGATCCGCCAAGCGCGCGCACGATCCGAAGCACCCTTTTTTGAAAGGCGGAAATCAGCGCTTCGAAATCTTCAAGGTCCGAGTGGGTGAGAAGTTCGGTGGAATTCGACCAGGTCGTAAAAAAGGGCTGTTACTTCGCGACGTTCCCCAAACGCTAGTCGACCCAGATGGTCGGGCGAAGCGCGGCCGGACAATTCTTCAGTTTCACCAGAATTCGTCAATCGACTTGGCCCCTTGGTCGAACCAATCGGCTAAAACCTAGCACAGCCGAACCTTTGGCGCCACTTGGAGTGCCTGTGCGGAAATCAGGCCCGTTTTCGCGGCGAAAAACCGCGCCGGCATCCCTGTTCCAGCGCCTGTTCTCGTGGCCAGATCGCGGTTACCGCTGCGGAATACGGTTTGGACGCCGAGGCGGGACGCACTTTTGTTGGAGGGCCGAAACTTGGCGGGTGTTTGGGAGGAGTTCGCTGGTTCGATCGACTTCTTGAGGGAGCGACGATAGCGGAGGAGGGGCACGAACTCCCGGCGCGCGGATTATGATTTCGACTTGAGTATCAATTATTTATAAAAATTCTGACTCAGGCGGGTTCATGGATCTTTTGATCGCGTTCAGTAATAGGCCGCCAAACCTTCTCAAGGAATTTCAGCGTGTTGCATTCAAGCCCACCGGCAAATGCACCCCCATAGCACCTTCAGCACTTGGGTGTTTCGACTGCCGTGACCACACAACAATTCACCGCTACAATGCTACGCATTGCCACATGGGACTTACATTTATGCTGCCGCCCGCCTCATCATATTTGCCAGATTTTATAGATGAAGCCGAAGAGCGCTTTCTGCTCGGCAAGATAGATGACAGTCCCTGGTTGAATGATTTGAAACGCCGGGTTCAACATTATGGCTACCGATACGACTACAAAGCGCGACGTGTGTCACAAGAACTCTTACATAGGCTTCCTGCCCGACTGGCTGGATGCGCTAGCCAGTCGACTTTGGGCCGAACAACTCTTCCACAAAAAACCCGATCAGGTGATCATCAACGAATACCTGCCGGGTCAGGGCATCGCTCCTCATGTCGATTGCGAACCTTGCTTCGGCGATACTATAGCCTCGCTCAGTCTTGGTTCTGATTGCGTAATGGAATTTTCCTGTGTGTCGCGGGGGGTGTCTCGCAGACTAGAACCGAGAAGCATGCTCCTTCTGAAAGGAGAAGCCCGTTTTGGATGGAAACATGGCATCCCTGCGCGCAAATCAGACCTCATCGAGGGACGAAAAATTGCCCGTAGGCGCAGAGTATCCCTGACGTTTCGGACCGTTGTGCTGGATAGCTGATAAAGCGCTCCAAATTATACTGCCGTGTGTCGCACAAACGGATGCATCACACCCAAACAGTGCTTGCCGCTCTGCCACTCGACCCGCGCCGACGGGCGTAAACACAAACAGGGCTCAAGTCGCGGCTGGATGAAAGATCAGTGGCAGATCAAGATTAACGAACCATCGCATTCAAGCGCACGCATTTGAAACCCGGAATGAAACCCCGAGTCCTCCACCCGCAGATAGGCTTGCTGCGTTCGAAATCTAGGCATTCAAATTTCGGGATGGCCCCTGCGCTATGGCTCCGGGGCATTCTGCGCCTAAAATCAATTCGCTGGATTGATTTTTCCGGCCTCTGGCCGGATCGGCTTGAATGGTAGCGGAGGAGGGACTCGAACCCCCGACACGCGGATTATGATTCCGCTGCTCTAACCTGCTGAGCTACTCCGCCATCCGAGCGCTTGAAGCGCAGGGCGCTGCCACGCGAGATGGGGAGCATATAGGAGAGGCCTTGATGCTCTGTCAAGCGCGGATCGGGCCTATCCGCGCCTCAGGGTCAATCGCTGGTGGAAGGAGCGGATTTCGTGGAAAAAACGCGGCCGGCGGCTTTGGCGACTATGGGACAATCCCTCAAGGCGGTGTCGGCGCCACTCACTGACAAACCTTATCAAGCGCGACTGAACACCACAAATGGCGAAAATCGAATGACGAGCGAAAGCCTTACGATCAGCCGTCACATGCGGCGCTTCCGGCGTATGTGGCAGGATTTCACGCTAGAGCGCTTTCCGCGAAACGGGATCGCTTTCGTGAAAGGAAAACGCTCCAGGATCAATATGCTCTGGCAATTCACCGGCGGAAAACAAGCACCGAAAAGAGACCCAGGGGCGGCACCTGCCTGTCGCTGACAAGCGTCATGCGCGTGTTTTGAAGGATCCGGGCCTTGGGAAAAACCGGGTCCCAACCGAGCAGTTTGCTCCAGCGCGCGATGAACTGCTCCAGTGCGGCGCGAAAGCCGCTGTCGCGCTTGAAGTGATTGACGATGATCACGGTTCCGCCGGGGCGCACGATCCGTTCAAGCTCCGCCAAGACGGCGGCGGGATCGGGCACCACGGTCATGACATACATCACCACGGCGCCGTCAAACGATGCATCGGGGAGCGCCATCTTGCCCGCATCCATGGCGTGGAGCCCCTTGATGTTGTTTAGCCCCTTGCGCGCGATGCGGTCGCGGGCCCGCGCCAGCATCTCGGTCGAAAGATCGATGCCGGTGATGGTCAGATGCCGGCCATAGGCCGGAAGCGACAGGCCCGTTCCAACACCGACCTCAAGAATATCGCCTTGAAGCTGATTTGCTTGGTTTATCGCTGCACGCCTGCCGAAGGCGAGCGGCAGGTCGAAGATCGCATCGTAGACGGGAGCCCAGCGCGCATAGGCGGAGTTGACGGAGGCAAGGCTCGCGTCGCCGGCCTTGCGGTCCGCGCCTGGAGCATATTCCGTCAAAACGGAGTCGTTTTCACGACGAGAATATGCTCCGACATGTTGATCCCGGAGCGTTTTCTTATCATGAAAACGATCCCGTTTTCGTGATAAGCGCTCTAGCTTGAAATCCTGCCACATTCGCCGGAAGCGCCGCATGTGGCGGCTGATCGTAAGGCTTTCGCTTGTCATCCGATTTGCGCCGTTTGTGGTCAGTCGCGCTTGATAAGGATTGTCAGTGAGTGGGCGCCGACATTGCCTTGAGGGATTGCGCCATATTAGCCAAAGCCGCCGGCCGCGCCTTTTCAATCCAGCCGCCGCCCAGCACCCGTGCGTCAGCTTGATCGCTGTCGAACATCACGCAGGCCTGACCGGGCGCAACCCCGATTTCGCCGTCGATCAATTCGACGCTGACGCCGTCCGGACCGTTGTGCAAAATGGCTGGCTTCGGCGGCCGGGTGGAGCGAACCTTGGCATAAACTTCAAGCCCCGCCGCCGGTATATCGGCAATCTCGCCGGAGCCGATCCAGTTGACATCGCGAAGCCTGATCGTATGCGCCGCCAAGGCCTCTTTCGGGCCGACGATCACACGGCACTGCTGGGCATCCAGATGAACGACGAACAAAGGCTCGCCCGTTGCAACGCCGATGCCCCGGCGCTGCCCGATCGTGTAGTGGATGATACCCTCGTGCCGTCCTAAAACGCGGCCGTCGAGGTGGACGATATCGCCCGGCTCCGCCGCTCCCGGCTTCAGCCGTTCGATGACGTCGGAATATTTGCCCTTGGGCACGAAGCAGATGTCCTGGCTGTCGTGCTTGTCGGCGACCGAGAGGCCGAATTCACGGGCAAGTTCGCGTGCCTCCGGCTTCGTCATGCCGCCAAGGGGGAAGCGAAGGAAATCCAGCTGCTCGCGGGTCGTGGCGAAAAGGAAATAGCTTTGGTCGCGGTCGAGATCCACCGGGCGAAGCAATGCGCGCCGACCGTCGACGAGCGCGGAGCGTACATAATGCCCGGTCACGAGCACATCGGCCTCAAGCGTTTTGGCGGTATCGAGCAGGTCGTGGAACTTCACGGTCTGATTGCACGAAACGCAGGGGATCGGCGTTTCGCCGGCGATATAGCTTTCGGCGAACCGATCGATCACCGCTTCCTTGAAGCGCTTTTCATAGTCGAGCACATAGTGCGGGTATGCCCAACCTTTCCGCGACCCGCCGCGCATCGTGAATATCCTGCCCTGCGCAACAAGAACCCTTGCGGTGAACGGCTTCGCCGTGATCGTAGAGCTGAAGCGTCACGCCGATGACGTCATAGCCCTCGCGCTTCATCATGCCGGCGACCACCGAGGAATCCACTCCCCCTGACATGGCCACGACCACGCGCGTGTCCTGCGGTCGCATCGGCAGGTCCAGACTGTTCAGCATCGTTCAAACCTCAAAGGGCCGCGGATCGATGATCCGTCGCGCCGGTCCGGCATGGGCATCCATCAAAGCCGCTCGCGGCCCGTGCTCCAGGCGTCCCCGCTCAGGGACCATTTTGCGCTGTATACTTCAATGTCGGGCACTACCGCAAATGCCGCAATGCCGCTGCCCTGTCCCACCTCATCGGGGCAGGCGAACAGCATCTACGCCGGGCAGCAGCCCAATCCCGCCGCTGCGACTATAACGGAAGCGCGCCCGGCAGGCCAAGCCCCGCCCCGGCAATCCTGCCTGATTGAGGCGGCAAGCTTTGCCTCTGCCCGGCAAGCCTTGCCTGCCATCCATGGCGCCGGTCGCCAGTCCTGCAGAAATGTTGATTTTATTACAGATAGTTAGGGAAATTCCAGATTTGGCCTGGACCTTGCTAACAAAAGGACACGTGGTCACGACCCCGGTATTGGCCAATGGGGCGTCGGCGGCATTGCATGGAGAGAGCAGTGAGCATTTCAGGTGAAGTCGGCAACACGAACCCATTTTCGTTTCCCGGTGGAGCGAAATCGGCGGCTTCGCCTGCCGGGGCGAGCGCCGTGCCAAGTAATGGCGACTTCCTGCGACTGTTGGTGACTGACGATCCTTCGCAATCCGGCCCCTCCGTCCGTGACGGCGAAAATGTTTTCCTTGCAAGTCAGCTGCCCGACCCTCAATTCCTTCGAGGCCTGTTTGAAGGGGAGGGCGCCTTGCAGCGAGACGGAGAGCTTGGCCGTCCGCAGCCTATCTCCGGAGCGTTGGGATTTTCGCTGAAGGGCGAGACGCCAGGCGGCGAGAGCAGTGAATTTTTCCTGGGCGCGGGCGCGGAAGCATCCGAGGCGGCAGGCGACCTTGCCACCCTTGCCGCTTCCGAACCGGAAGGCGAAGAAATAGCCGAGACAGAGGAAAGCGCCGACACTATCGCCCAGCTGGCGGTCGCGGTCGATGGCGCATTCAATCGCCCGCTGGCCGGGGTCGATGCAAAGCGAGAACTCGCAGGCACGCCGGTGCGAGGGGACGCTGTTGGTCTGCCGCCGGTAATTGATGCGCCCGATGCAGAAGGCGAGGCATTCGCACCGGCGCAAGCCGCGCAGGCGGAAGGGATTTCCAAAGGTTCGCCGCCGGCAATTGCAGCTCCGGAAGGTTCACCCGATGTGGAAGGCGAGGCGGTGCTGCCAAAGCAGGCGGCGGGGCAGGGGTTGCCTGTGTCCGGGGCTGTATTTGAGCCAACATCCGGGTTGGGTTCCGGGCCGGTTTCCGGAAACCTGGCGGGCGGCGCATCCCAATCTGCGGCGGATGGTCCTGCTCCGGCGCTTGCGGCGGAAACCGCCGGCGCTATTGGAGTGGCTGGTAAAGCGGAACCGTCAAAGGCGCACGGACAGGATGGAACCGCCAATGCCTTCGGTCAGCTTCGGGCCGATGAGGTGCGTTCCGACCGCGCGAAGGAAGCACTCGCAAAGGTGCACGGGGTCGAACAAACTCCTTCGGGAGATGCCGACAACGCAGTCTTCGGAGATGCGGAGCCGGGGGCCGCCCAAAGCGCGCAGGCCGCGGCTCCCAGAAACGATGTGACCCGTCAGCCGGCGGCTGCCACGGCCGCTTCTCCGGTTGTGTCTTCACTCGTCGATCCGGACTTCAAGGCGGAGGCCGCCGTCACCGAGGCAGATTTCGTGGAAGGCGAAGACGCCGCAGAAGCTGGCTCGGAAGGCGCCGAAGGAAAGTCCGGCAAGAATGATGGGTCCGGCAGCAGTGCTGGTGCCGGTGTAGCCGTTGGCCAGAACGAAGCCGAGGCGCAATCCAACCGGCGTCCGGGCGTTTCGGGCGCAGCGCTTGCATTCGCGGCTGCCGTCAGGAACGACCTTGTAGAAGGATCCGCCCCGGACGGGTCCGCCGTGGAAACGCTGGACGGGCTCGGGTTCCAAAACCTGCCGGTCGATGCCGCAGCCGGCAGGCAGGCGCCCCAGGCCGCGCAGCAATTGCCGCAGGCAGCGCAGGTTGCTCCCCAGATCGCCATTCAGATCGCCAGGCATACGGCTCAGGGCAACAGCCGGTTTCAAATCCGTCTCGATCCGGCGGAACTTGGCGGCGTCGATGTCGAGTTGAAGATTACATCCGATGGCATCGTCAAGGCGCATCTGACGGTGGAACGCTCCGAAACGCTCGATTTGTTCCTCCGCGATCAACGCAGCCTGGAGCGTGCGCTTGATGCGGCGGGCCTGAAGGTCGATGGCGATGCCTTGCAGTTTTCTCTCAAGGATCAAGGGAAATCCTCGCTCTTCGCCCAAGGCGGCAATGACGGGCGATCGGACGGCGAAGGTGGCAACGGGCGCAATTCGTCAAAAGTCGAACAATCGGAAGCTCAGTCTGGTTCCACTGCCGGGCGCGTTTACGTTCGCGGTGCTTCGGGTGCGCTGGACGTTCATGTGTAGATACGTTGGCGCTCACTCGGGCGCCGGTAACGCCATTCGAATTCTGTTGCGAGCATCGAACGTCGATAACGGGACGTTCAAGGAGGTAACATGGTAGGCCAGGTTTCTTCGGTCACGGGCACGGGGCAAGCCGTAAATGCGGAAGCTGCCGGCAGCCAAAGCGCGCTGAGCAACAATTACGAACTTTTCCTGAAAATTCTGACGACCCAGATCAAGGAGCAGGACCCGCTGGATCCTGTCGATGCGTCCCAATACACCTCTCAGCTTGTTCAATATTCCTCGGTCGAACAACAGATCAAGACGAACGATCAGCTGGGCTCGGTGCTATCGGCGATCCAGTCATCCGCCAGTTTGAATTTCGTCAGCTACATCGGCACGGAAATCGTCGCGGCCGGGAATACCGCTCAGCTGGCCGACGACAGGGCGAGCTGGACCTATACCGCGCCTGACGATGGGGAAGCACTGATCCAGGTCGTCAATTCCCAGGGCTCCGTCGTCTATGAAGGCAAGCATGACCTCCAGCGGGGCAAGCACGAGTTCGTCTGGGACGGCAAAGGCAAGAATGGCGTGCCCAATCCCGATGGAAATTACGGCATCGCGATTTACCAGCTGGACGACAATGGCGACCCCGCAACTGTCGTTCCGACGGAATTCAAGGGAATCGTCGATGGAGTCGAATTTTTTGGAGATTCGGCGATTTTGACGGTCGGTGAGACTTTCGTGCCGATTTCGGAAGTCTATTCCGTACGGCGTCCGGCAAGCTGAAATCGGCGGCTTTCTGCGCCGATGGAGATAAAGCGCAGGCTACGCTGAGTCGTTCTAATTATTACCGAATTGTTATTTGCAGTTTAGGTAAATCTTAAAACCGTTTCGCTATTCTCATATTCGACCTGGTCATGGTGAGTGTGAGAGTACAATGACCGAACTTACGAGTTCACGAGTAAAATACGTCATCGGCCCCGATGGGAGTCCTTTGACCATTTCCGACCTGCCGCCGCCCAATACACGGCGATGGGTCATTCGTAGAAAGGCCGAAGTTGTCGCTGCGGTACGCGGCGGGCTTTTGTCTCTCGACGAGGCTTGTCAACGCTATACGTTGACAGTTGAGGAGTTCTTGTCCTGGCAAAGCTCCATTGAACGTCACGGTTTGGCGGGTCTGCGGGCGACCCGCGTACAGCAATATCGCAACTGACCAAATACAGGTCTCCCGCGTTTCTTGCTTTGCAGCTCAGCGGCTCCTCGATCGGATGGAAACGTCCGATGGGGGAGCCGTTGATCGTTTCAGGGTACCGATTTTCAAGCTGTGGCCTGTCGGGCGCTCATGAGCGGGTGAGGGGATCAAATCTCGCACTCCGACTTGACAATTCCACCGGTTGATCCGGCCGCCCTGCAAACTTCGCCCCCGCCCCCGAAACGGCCGTCGCCCTCCCGTAGCCCCCGTCGCATCCGTTTTCAATGCGCCATGCATGTTCAGCCGCCTCCGCGAGGAGCGCGAACTCACTTAGTGGGTTGCAAAATTTTCGTTTTTTTGTCGGATTCCGTTAACGCGGTGGGTCAAAATTGCCGGGTAAATTCATTTGTTGACGTAGCGTACTCTGCCAATTTGCAATTGTATTAGGAATTCGTAAACGCTTGTTAACACCTTGTTTACCATCTCGCGGGCAGATTTTGCCTACCGGCCATTCGGGGGCACCCCTTCATCCCTCCTCTCCTTGCTCTCTCGAATGGCTGGTCCTGATCATTAACAGGTTTAAGTGGGCTGGGCTGTGAACAACATTTTGCTTCTGTTGAAGTCCCTTGGGGCTACGCGCCTTGCTGCGATGGGCGCAGTTGCGGCAATTCTTATCGGGATTTTTGCGACGATCATTTTGAGGATTTCTGCGCCGCAACTGGTTCCGCTTTATTCGGAACTGACGCTGGAGGATTCCGCCGCCGTTATTTCCCAGCTTGAGAGCCAGGCGGTCGAACATGAAATCCGCGACGAAGGATCGACGATCCTCGTACCCCAGGATGAGGTTTTTCGCCTGCGCATCAGGCTTGCGGAACAGGGCCTGCCGACCGGCGGATCGATGGGATATGAGATCTTCGACAAGGCCGACACTCTCGGCTCTACGAGTTTCGTGCAAAATATCAATCACTTGCGGGCGCTTGAAGGAGAGTTGACCCGCACGATCCGTTCCATTGACCGGATAATGGCTGTACGCGTGCATCTCGTAATGCCGGAGCGGCAATTGTTTCAGCGCGACCGCCAGCCGCCGACGGCCTCGATCGTCTTGAAGGTGCGCGGCACCCTGGATCCGAGCCAGGTGAGGGCGATCCAGCATCTCGTGGCGACCGCCGTGGAAGGTCTGTCGCCGCAGCATATTTCCATCGTCGATGAAGGCGGGCGCCTGCTGGCCAGCGGTGCCGGCGACGAAGGCGAGGCATTTTTAGCCTCCTCCCTGCAGGAGCGGGCGCTCATGGCGGAAAATCGCCTGCGTCAGCAGGTGGAGGAAATCGTCAACAGCGTTGTCGGCAGCGGCCGCTCGCGGGTGCGGGTCGCCCTGGAGCTTGACCACAACCGGGTGACCGAGACGGAGGAGAATTTCGATCCCGAAAGTCAGGTTGTCCGTTCCACGCAAAGCAAGGAAGAAAATTCTTCTACCCTTGGCCGGCAGGCCGGCGTTACGGCTGGCAATCAGCTCCCGGGCGGCGGTGGCCAGGCAGGCGATGGCGACAAGGATATCGCCAATCTGGCTGAGGAAATCGTCAACTACGAAATCTCCAAGTCGGTAAAGACCGAAATTACCGAAGCCGGCGGCGTTAAGCGTCTCTCGGTGGCGGTTCTTGTCGATGGTATCTACACGCCCAATAGCGAAGGCGAACTGACCTACGAGCCTCGCGCTCCGGAAGAGCTGGAGCGCATAGCGGTGCTCGTTCGTTCGGCGGTCGGGTTCGACAAGTCGCGCGGCGATGCGGTGGAGGTGGTCAATCTGCGGTTTGCCGAAGCGCCCAACAGCTTGCCGGGCGTGACGGAAGACTCCCTGTTCGATTTCACCCGCGCCGACATCATGCGCTTCATCGAGCTTGGCGTGCTATTCCTGATCGCTCTCCTGATCACCCTTTTCGCCGTAAGGCCGCTGATCAAGCGCATCCTGACGGCTGACGAGCCGGCCCCGCCGATGCTGGTCGGTGCGGATGGCCGTCCGATCGACAGCGTCGCCATCGCCGATCAATCGGGCGCAATGAACGAAGAGCAGGAACCCGAACAGGACACCCGCATTCAGTGGCTTGAAGAAGCTCAGGCGGCGGGTGCGATCCAGGTGGCGACCATTTCGAAAGTTGGCGACATGATCGAGGATTACCCGACTGAGGCGGTGGCGATCGTCCGCGGCTGGCTGAACGAGGCTGCCTGATCATGGCCGGACCCAATCTTCCCTCGCAACACCTTACGATCAGTGAAACCCAGCAGGACCGCAGGCTTGCAGGCGCTGAACGCGCGGCTGTCCTTCTCCTTGCTCTTGGCGAAAAGCACGGCCGCAGGATCTGGCAGCAACTCGATGAAATCGAGGTGCGCGAAATTTCTTCCGCGATGTCTCAACTGGGCGCCGTCACACCCAACATGCTGGAGAGCCTCTTCGTCGATTTCGTCAAGAAAATTTCCAGCAACGGGGCGCTGACCGGCAATGTCGATGCGACCGAACGTTTGCTGGGGACCTTCCTTCCCGGCGATCGCGTCTCGATCATCATGGAAGAAATTCGTGGCCCGGCCGGCCGCAACATGTGGGAAAAACTCTCCAACGTGCAGGAGAACGTTCTCGCCAATTACCTGAAGAACGAATACCCGCAGACGGTTGCCGTGGTGCTCTCCAAGATCAAGGCCGATCACGCCGCTCGCGTGTTGTCGATCCTGCCGGAAGAGCTGGCGCTCGAAGTGGTCAGCCGGATGCTCAAGATGGAGGCGATCCAAAAGGAGGTGCTCGAAAAGGTAGAGCAGACGCTCCGGGTCGAGTTCATGTCCAACCTGACGAACACCAGCCGCCGGGACAGCCATGAGATGATGGCCGATATTTTCAACAATTTCGACCGCCAGACGGAAGCGCGTTTCATCGCCGCTCTGGAAGAGGACAGCCGGGAATCGGCCGAGCGCATCAAGACGCTGATGTTCACCTTCGACGATCTGATGAAACTCGATGCCGCGAGTTGCCAGACGCTGCTTCGCAATGTGGAGAAAGATCGTCTGACCATCGCGCTGAAAGGCGCAACCGATAGCGTGCGCGATTTCTTCTTCAGCAACATGTCCGCACGCGCCGCAAAGCTCTTGCGCGACGATATGGAAGCGCTTGGGCCGATCCGCCTGCGGGATGTGGACGAAGCCCAGTCCGGCATGGTTGCATCCGCCAAGGATCTGGCGGCCAAGGGGGAGATCATGCTCTCCAAGACCAAGGGCGACGATGAGCTGATCTACTGAGCCGGTTTTCTTGCGTCCACGATGAACTGAATGGCGGAACTTAAATGAAGCCCTCACGCTTCCTCTTCGATACGGATTTTGCGGCGATTGAGCTGGAGCGGGATGGAAAGCCCGACATCCCGGCCGTGCCCGAAATTCCCATGATGCCGGTCGCGGATCATCAATCAAAGTTGGCCGCCGCTGAAAAGCAGGCATTCGAGCGGGGTCGCGCGGCGGCGAAAGCCGAAATGGCGGACACGAACGAGGCGCGGCTCGGCAAGGAGGCCGCGCGCCTGGCAGGCGAGGTCGGCGCATTGGTGGGCGAGCTCGACACGCTCGAGGCGCGGCGCGAGAAAGATGCGGTCGCGCTCGCTTTTCTGGTAGCACGGCGCATTTGCGCGCATCTGATCGCCCGTGAACCGCTTGGCGAGATCGTGGCGTTGATCAGCGAGTGCCTGGGACCGCTTCGCCGTGCGCCTCACATCGTCATCCGCCTGCGGGAAAACGACGTGGACCAGCTGCGCGAGCGCCTTGATCCGGTCATGCGGGAAAAGGGTTTCGAGGGGCGCATGGTCATCCTGGGCGAGCCGGATATCGATCGTGGCGATTGCCGGATCGAATGGGCCGACGGCGGTATCGTTCGCGACCGCAAGGTGCTCGAACGCGACATCGATAGTGCCATGCGCCGCTACCTGGAGACGCGACGTCCCGGGTCTTCAGCGGCGAATGGCCAAAGCAATACCGGGGAGTAAGGACGATCATGGCCGACTCGAAAAGTCTTGAGAGCAATATTCCACTCGACGAACTTGAAGCGAAGAAGGCAACCAGCCTCGGCGGTGATGACGATCATTCGCTTGTGAGGGGGGCAGCCGATCTTGAAGCGGTTTTCGACGTGCCGGTGCAGATCTCCGCCGTGCTCGGCCATTCCCGGATGGACGTATCCGATCTTCTCAGGCTGTCGTCGGGAACCGTGCTTGAGCTCGATCGCAAGGTCGGCGAAGCCATCGACATCTACGTCAACGACCGGCTGGTCGCGCGCGGAGAAGTCGTGCTCGTCGAAGACAAGCTTGGCGTGACCATGACCGAAATCATCAAGTCCGATCGCTGATCGCGGCCTGCGCTGGAGAAAATTCATGCGACTTCTCATCGTCGGAACCCTCGGCGGGCAACTCATCACCGCCTCGAAAATCGCAATGGATCGCGGCGCGACGGTAACGCATGCGACCACCATCGACGAGGCATTGAAGGTGCTGCGCTCCGGCCGTGGCGCCGATCTGCTGATGATCGACGTGACGCTGCACATCGCGCGATCTGGTCGACGCGCCTTCAGCCAGAGCGCATCCATCTGCCGATCGTCGCATGTGGAGTGAAAACCGACGCCGCGGCTGCGGTACGCGCCATCCGCGCCGGCGCCAAGGAATATATCCCGCTGCCGCCCGATCCGGAGCTGATCGCAGCCGTTCTTGCCGCGGTCGGCGCAGGAACGACGCGCCATCATCTACCGCGACGACGCGATGGCGAGCGTTGTACGGCTGGCCGAACAGGTCGCGCCTTCCGATGCCTCGATCCTGATCACCGGCGGAATCGGGCATCGGCAAGGAAGTCATGGCCCGCTACGTGCATACCCGCTCGTCCCGCGCCAACAAGGCCTTCATCTCCGTCAACTGCGCGGCGATACCCGAGCATCTGCTTGAATCCGAACTGTTCGGCCACGAGAAGGGCGCCTTCACCGGCGCAGTCGCGCGGCGCATCGGCAAATTCGAGGAAGCGGACGGCGGCACGCTGCTGCTCGACGAAATCTCCGAAATGGATGTGCGGCTGCAGGCCAAGCTCCTGCGCGCCATTCAGGAGCGGGTCATCGACCGTGTCGGCGGCACGCAGGCCGGTTCCGGTCGATATCCGTATCATCGCCACGTCCAACCGCGATCTGTCGAGACTCGGTTCGAAACGGCAGCTTTCGCGAGGATTTGCTCTACCGGCTCAATGTGGTGAACCTGAAGATCCCGCCGCTGCGCGAGCGCCCGGCCGATGTCCTGGAGCTTGCCGAATATTTCGCCGAGAACTACGCGGAAGTGAACGGCGTGCCGAAACGGCCGATCGGCAGCGGAGGCGCGCCGCGCGCTCCTCGCCAATCCCTGGCCGGGGCAACGTCCGCGAGCTGGAAAACACCATGCACCGGGCGGTCCTTCTCGCGTCAGGCGAAGAAATCGGCCTCGACGCGATCCTTATGCCCGATGGCAGCCCGCTGATGGGTCGTCATGAGCCGGCGGCGATGGCGGCGGCGACGGCGGAAGCCATGACCCGCACGCTGGTCGGGCGCACGGTCGCCGATGTCGAGCGCGACCTGATCCTCGACACGCTGGATCATTGCCTCGGCAACCGTACCCATGCGGCCAACATTCTCGGCATTTCGATTCGCACCCTGCGCAACAAGCTCAAGCAATACGGCGATGAAGGCGTGATGGTGCCGGGGCCAGGCGAGGCGCGCGCCGTAGGCTTTTAAGCGCTTGTCCCCTGGATGGAATCATCTGAACGATAAGCAGTCCGCCCTGCTTCAGGCATCAGGCAGGGTCAGCAAGACCGCATCCCTGAAATTCCCCCTTCGGGAAGAATCGGAACCACAGTATGAGTGACGTGACCGCAGTCGACAAACCAGTTGCCGCCAAGGGTACGGCGGTGAAACCGGCTGGCGGCGGGAGCCCCGCCATCTCCGGCCTGCCGACTCTCGATGGCATGTGGAAGACGGTTAAAAACGGCGATATCGGCCTCGCGCTCGGCGTCATGGTCATTCTCGTCGTTCTGATCCTGCCGATGCCGCCGGTGATGCTCGACCTGTTCCTGGCGATCTCGATCATCTTTTCCGTGCTCATCCTGATGACGGCGCTGTTCATCCAGCAACCCGCTCGAATTCTCGACCTTCCCGACCGTTCTTGCTGATCGCGACCATGCTGCGGCTGGCGCTCAACCTCGCCTCCACCCGCCTGATCCTCGCCAATGGCCACGAGGGCACGCGTGCCGCCGGCCACGTCATCGAGGCCTTCGGCAGCTTCGTCATGCGGCGGCAATTTCGTCATCGGCATCATCGTCTTCGCGATCCTGGTGATCGTGAACTTCGTCGTCATCACCAAGGGCTCCGGCCGCATCGCCGAAGTCGCGGCGCGCTTCACGCTCGACGCCATGCCCGGCAAGCAGATGGCGATCGACGCCGATCTTTCCGCCGGCCTGATCGACGAAGACGAGGCGCGCGACCGCCGCAAGAACCTGGAAGACGAAAGCTCGCTTTTTCGGCGCCATGGACGGCGCCTCGAAGTTCGTGCGCGGCGACGCCATCGCCGGCCTGCTCATCACCTTCATCAACGTCATCGGCGGCATCATCATCGGCGTCGCTCAGAAGGACCTGTCGCTTTGCCGACGCCGGCCCAAACCTACACCCTGCTGACCGTCGGCGACGGCCTCGTCTCCCAGATCCCGGCGCTGATCGTCTCGACCGCGGCCGGCCTGCTGGTGTCCAAGGCCGGCGTCTGCGCGGCGCCGCCGACAAGGCGCTGATCCAAGCAGCTCTCCGGCTATCCGAAGGCGCTCGGCATGTCGGCCGTCGTCATGCTCATCCTGGCGTTCCTGCCCGGCATTCCGATGATCCCGTTCCTGGGGCTGGCGGCGCCGAGCCGGCTGCGCTTGCCTATCGGGCCGGCAACCAGATGCAGGAACAAGTGGTCGCAGGAGGCCATCGTAAAGGAAAGGGCGGCCCAGCCTGCCGCTCCGTCCGAGACCGCCGATCTCCGACGCTCTCAAGATGGACGAACTCAGGATCGAGCTCGGCTATGCGCTGCTGCCGCTGATCAACGGCGGCGGAGCGGAAGGCGACCAGTTGACCGAGCAGATCAAGGCGCTGCGCCGCCAGATCGCCGGCGACATGGGCTTCGTGATGCCGCCGGTGCGCATTCTCGACAATATCCAGCTCGGCGCCAACGACTACGTCATCAAGGTCAAGGAGGTCGAGGCCGGCGCGCGGTCAGATATTCCCCGAGCCAGTTACATGGTCATGGATCCGCAAGGCGGGCAGGTCAACCTGCCGGGCACGCATACGACCGAGCCGACGTTCGGGCTGCCTGCCACCTGGGTCGACGGGGCAGTACCGGGAAGACGCGGCGCTGCGCGGCTATACCGTGGTCGATCCGGCGACCGTGCTTTCAACGCATCTCACCGAAATCCTCAAGCGCCAATGTGGCCGAACTCCTGTCGCTACGCCGATGTGCAGAAGCTCTTGAAGGAACTGCCGGCCGAACAGGGCAAGCTGGTCGAGGATCTCGTTCCCTCCCAGATCACCGTGTCCGGCATCCAGCGCGTGCTGCAGGCGCTGCTCAACGAGCGGATTTCCGATTCGCGATCTTGCGCACCATCCTGGAAGGCGTCGCCGAAGTGAGCGGCTTTTCCCGCAATCCCGCAACGATCGCCGAGCATGTCCGCTCACGACTGGCGCGTCAGATATGCGCCTCCAACATGGCGCCGGGCGGCTATCTGCCGCTCATTTCGCTCTCGCCCAAGTGGGAGCAGGCCTTCGCTCGAATCCATCGTCGGCGAGGGCGACGACCGCCATCTCGCCATGGCGCCGTCGAAGCTGCAGGAATTCGTCAAGCTGGTGCGTGATGCGTTCGAGCAGGCGGCCAATGGCGGCGATGTGCCCGTGCTTCTGACTTCACCGCAAACGCGACCCTTCGTTCGTTCGATCGTTGAACGGTTCCGTGCCCACACCACGGTGATGAGCCAGAATGAAGTGCATTCGAAGACGCGGTTGAAAACCGTAGGCTCTGTGTAAGGGGAATACGTGCTTGCTTTCGCTCAGACAGTGATGTCGAGCGACTTCCTGGCTTCCTCGACCCTGGCTTTTTGTTCCGCCTGGGCGCGAGCGACGATCTGGTTGTACAGGATGCTGTCGTTGCCTTCTCTCTGGAATTGTTTGACGCTCAGGAAGCTGTTGGATGTCGTCTGCAGGCTCGCGATACGGTTTTCAGCCGCCTGGCGTTTGGCCTTGCGGACTTGAGCGCTTTGATAGAGCGACTGCTTCTGTCTTCCATTGGTTGCATACAGCTTCTTATAGCCGTAGCCGCCGCCGCGAGAACCGATGCTTGGCATGATACGCCCTTGATTGTGCGCTGAGATCGCGTGATGGCAGTTTGCACGCTCATTGTTTACGAGGTGTTAACGCGGTCGTCCGACGGCTGTCCCGAAAAGGCTCGAAATCAAACCGGGGGACGCGGGTCAATGAGGCTCGCTGCTACCGCGTGGCCGCCTGCGTTCGGTAGACGGGATCAAAGGCGGCGCGGTTACGCCTTAGGTGAAACGCAAAGAACCTTTGCCTTTGCGAGCCGTTCCAGATCGGTAACGGCAATGTTGAAGACCGCATGTGGCGTACCGGCCGCCGCCCAGACGCGGCTGTACTGTTTCAGGTCCTGATCGATGAACGCCCTGATATCGCGGTCGTGACCGAAGGGGGGAATGCCGCCGATCGCAAACCCGGTCAGTTCCCGAACCGTGCGGCCATTCGGGCGGTCAAGAGGTTCGCCAATCGCGCTTGCCACGGCGTCTTCATCGACACGATTTGTACCGGATACGAGCAGCAGATAAGGGGCGCCGCTGTTTCTGCCGGTGAAAATCAGCGACTTGACGATTTCTCCGACCTCGCAGCCGCAAGCGGCGGCGGCCTCGATTGCGGTTCTTGTGGACGAGGGCATTTCGACAGGGTCAATCGCGACCCCCCCGCGTTGCGCCGCAGCGACGACTCGCTGAATACTGCTCAATGGAATCATAGCGTTGCCTTAATTTTTATTAACTATAATCCAATCTTTGTTCGTGGATGATCTTTTGTTTATGGCCGGCGGTGCTTTCTCCTCGCGAATCCTGTGCTAATCATGTTCCTTAAGATTTTATTTACCTGAATTGGCCCCGAGCCGGACCGAGGACTGAAAATGACCAAATCGCGCGAAAATGTGATTCCACATGCTAAAGTGCGAAGCTTGAGAGACGCCATACGAAAAGTTCGCATGGCGGAAGTCGAGCGAACCGACGTGGTCGTGGAGTTGCAGGAATTAGAACGCGCCCGGCTGGAACTTCTCGCTGAGGAACTGCAGGACGTCTTCCAGGAAGTGCCGGAAGACGACGATCAGTTTTCGTTTCAGATCGTGCCCGGTTCCATGCCGCGCTTGTGGATCGATATCACCAGCCACGTTGTCATGGGGCGGGACAAGCGCACCTATCGCTTCGTCAAGGACACCCGCCTCGGCCGGACTGTCATTCTTGAGACGCCGGAAATCGACGATATGGCGGATTGCATCACCGAGTATATCGCCGAGCGCGTTTTGGAGCGCGAGCGGGTCGTGGAAGGCGATTGGCTGAGCAAGCGGCTGAAGACGAAGCAGGATGAAGCGCCGTCTTCGCATTCCCCGCAGCATGCCATGGAGGCTTCGCGTTCGACACCGATCCCGGACGTGCGCGGCATGTGGCCGCCCTTTGCCGCCTTCGCAATTGGCCTTCTGGTGGGCATTATCGGCCTCATCGGTTTTGCGTGGTTCGCAAATCCGATCAACTGACCGGTTCTGCGGCAGCTTTTTGAGCCGGCGGGATCGTGATCGTGTGAGTTGCGATCACCCGCACGGAGCCGCCTTTCTCGACAAATCCGCGTTCTTCCATCCGGCACGCCCAACCTGCCGTATTTCGTTCGATCCGGAAAAGATTGTATCGGCTTGAGGGTCTGCGTCCGCCGGGGGCGTTGGAGGCCGAGGGCACGCATACGACCGGCACCGGCCCTTGCGGTCCGTCGATGGCTGCCTGCGTTGCAAGATGGGTGTGGCCGTGAAGAATGAGCTCGCAGCCAGCGAGCTTGACTGCGGCGCGCACGCGCGACGCATCCGTCAGCCGTTTCAGCCATGCAGTCGCCTTGCGACCGGGCGGATGATGGATCATCAAAACGCGAAACAGCCCCTCATCGCCGAGCGCCTGCAGCAGGTCGGACAGCGCGCGGGCTTGCTTGACGCCGACGCGGCCGGTCGCAAACCACGGGCCGCTTGCACGGGCTGTCGATACTCCGATCAAGGCGATCGGGCCTTTGCGTCGCACGTAGGGGAAATTGGCGACGGCCTCGCCGTCACCGGTCATATATCGCGCCCACGCGTCGCGGGCCTTGCGAATGGCGCCGGGAACATAGGCGTCGTGGTTTCCCGGAACGACGGAAACCCGATCGCAGTTGCCGACCGTTTCAAGCCAGCTTTTCGCCGCCGAGATTTCGCGGTCGAGGGCAATGTTGACGAGATCGCCTGTGACGGCGATGTGGTCGGGATTTTGCGCGTGCAGATCGCTGACGAGCCGCTCAAGATAAACGGACGTCATGGCTTTCGCGCGATTGCGATGCCAGTTGAGATATCCGATCACGCGCTTGGACAGCAGCTCCCGGAAACGGGGATCGGGCAGCGGTCCAAGATGGGGATCCGAAAGATGAGCCAATGTGAACATGTTGCGTCCATCATTGGCGATGACCCTTGAAGGTCAAGCAAAATGTCGGCCCCACCGGGCCACATTCACCGGTAGATCAGTTGCTGGCACCGGCAGATCAGTTGCTGGTGAAAGTGGTCAGGGTCGCGAAGACGCGCGGGTTGGAAAGATCGACCGCCGGCTTCCAGTGGAAACGACGCTTGCGACGGGAAGAAAACAGCTTGGAGAACATGATTGCCTCACAGACCTGCCGACGCGCAACTGGGGGATCCAGTCGCACGGAGCCTGGTCATTGATGTTTATTGAAGTGGAGCCCCGGTTTTCCGGCTTCGCCGCGTGGCCGCGAAAATCCATAATCCGGATTTGCACTCGTATTGAGCAATGGTTTGCCCAATTTCCAAGCATTGAGATAAAGGTTTTTTCGCTCCATACCAGTGACGCTTTCGCAGTGCACCCATGCATTTCACGCATGATGAGTTAAATTCCGTTAAGTCATGCTGGTATTCGGCTACATTGCCCGGTTACGAGTGAAGGGAAAAGCGTACCTCGCTCCACTTGGCCTCATTCAGGCGCCAAGATATTGATCTTCAGTGTTTTCTTGCCGTTCAAACGGCTCTATTTGAATGGAAAAGCTCGAACCGGAGGGAGCCGGAAATGGCAGCGTTGACCGATGTGTCGCTCAAGACGCGCATAGTGGGGCGGGTCGTCATGTTTGGCGGTCTGCTCAGCCGGGCGATGACACTTGGTGCAAGGCTCGCTGTTTTCGACGATGCCGGCCGCATCTTGCTGATCCGCCACACCTATCTTCCTGGCTGGTATCTTCCCGGCGGCGGCGTCGATGTGGGCGAGGCGATCGAAGAGGCGGCGGAGCGCGAACTTCGAGAGGAAACCGGGCTTCGCGCCACCGCTCCACTGCAACTGTTCGGCCTTTATCACAACAAGGCAAGCAGCCGCCGCGATCATGTAGCGCTTTTTCGCGTGCCGACCTTCGAAACAACCGCAACCGCCTTCAAGCCCAATCTTGAAATCGCGGAGATCGCATTTTTCGACGCTTCGGCTTTGCCCGACGGCACGACGCCATCGACGCAGATGCGGCTGCGTGAATTGGCGGGCGATCTCCCGCGCGCGCTGACCTGGTGAGGCGTGACCGCGCGCGGCGCCTGAAACCTGAATCCCCACCGACCCTACTGCGTCAGCCTGTCAGATCGTCGCGCCCATGCGGACGGGAAAAATCGATATTCGGCCCAAGCGGTATGATCCGGGATGGATTGATGCTCTCGTGAGAGCCGTAGTAATGGGTTTTTATCGCTTTGAGGTCGACGGTCTCCGCCACACCTGGCACCTGATACAGATCGCGAACATAGGCCGAGAGCGCCGGATAGTCTGAAATCCGCGTGAGATTGCATTTGAAGTGCGAATAATAAACCGTGTCGAAACGCACCAGCGTGGTGAACAGGCGCCAGTCCGCTTCGGTGATCGCATTGCCGATCAGATAGCGCTGGTTTCCAAGACGCGCATCGAGGCTGTCGAGCGTATCGAAAAGCGCTTTTACAGCGGCTTCATAGGCGTCCTGCGTGGTGGCGAAACCGGCGCGATAGACACCGTTGTTCACCGTCTCGTAGACGATGGCATTGATCTCCTCGATCTGCGGGCGAAGGGCCGCCGGATAGTAGTCGTTCTCGTTGCCGGTGAGGCGGTTGAAGGCGGAATTGAACATGCGAATGATCTCCGACGATTCGTTGGAGACGATGGTTTTTTGCTCGCGGTCCCAAAGGATCGGCACGGTCGCCCTGCCGCTGTAGGCGGTATCCGCCTTGACATAGACCTGCCAGGCGGTTCCAGCGCCGGTCGCCTCATCCGCCTCTTTGAAAGTCCAGCCGTTTTGAAGCATCAAGGGTTCGACCAGCGCGATGGAAACGATGCTCTCAAGCCGCTTCAGCTTGCGAAAGATCATGGTTCGATGCGCCCATGGACAGGCCGCGCAGACGATCAGATGGTATCGCCCTGCTTCCGCCTTGAAACCGCCGTTTCCGCTTGGCCCGGGCGCTCCGTCAACCGTTATCCAGTTGCGAAAACTCGACGGTTTGCGAATGAATTGCCCGCCGGTCGCCTTGGCTTGCTTTTCGTCGGCGATCCATTCGCCCTCAAGCAGATATCCCACGCCTCATGCCTTTCCGTTACCTTGCTTACGCCTGCAGGGGCGTGCCAGTTCAGTCAAATCCTACGCAAAGGACGCCGCCAGACGAGTGCACGGCGTGGCACATTTGCGTGATGCTTTCAGCTTTACGGATGCCTTGTCCCATGCTATCGGCAATTCGTCACGGAGGTCGAAGGATTGGGCTTCCGTCAGCCACGAATTTGGAAATTATCTGCGATGCGGTGGAATTTCGATCAGCGACGACGAAGGACGCAACGAGGCAAGGTCTCGTTTGTGCGTTTACTCGTTTCCTGATCCGATCGAAGGCCGCTTCCAGTCCTTGGGCTTTTTCGCCCATCGGTCGTTTCGGGGATACGAGTTCCTGATTTTCGACCGATTGGATGTGACGAGATGATACCGATTTCCTGGCTTATCCGGCTCGAGGAGCCTGCCGATTCCATCATTATTGACGCCCTTCAAGCCGAAGCCTTCGGGCCGGGGCGGTTTGCCCGCTCTGCCTTTCGGCTGAGAGAAGGCGTGCCTCATGACGCGCGACTGAGCTTTTGCGGGATTATCGGTGACGATATCGCAGGGTCGGTCCGGTTGACGCCGGTCAGGATCGGTTCCGACAAAGCTCTGGTGCTCGGGCCACTTGCTGTGGCGCCCCGCTTCAAGAACAAGGGCCTCGGCCGCGCGCTGGTCAGGACCGCTTTGGCAGCGGCGAAGGAAGCGGGCGAGCGTTACGTGCTTCTGGTGGGAGACGAACCCTACTACGGGCCGCTCGGCTTTGAACGCACGGCATTCGGCAGCGTCACGCTGCCGGGGCCGGTCGATCCGGCGCGGGTTCTGATTGCCCGTCTGGCCGGCGGGCCTATGCCCATGGGCAAGGCGGTCGGCGGCATCTGACGGCTTGTTCAGCGGCCTTCGCGGAACCAGACGAGGGAGATTGCGCCAAGCAGGATGGCGAGCCCCAGGAAACCGGCGAAGAGCGGATAGCGGTCGATGCCTTTCAACACGCTCGCCTCGGTCGATTTGAACCCGATCCAGCCATTGCCGGAGTAATCGGCGGCACGCTTCAACGGTACGATCCGTGGCACCTGCAACCCGCCGCCGACGTCTTTCAACCGAACGGAACTTCCGCCGGTCTCGCCCGCCAGTTTGGCAAGCTTTGCCGTGGTCGAGAGAACGTCGGTGAACTCGCGCGGATTAGGCGGTCCCACGTGCACCAGAGCCTTGCGCGTACCGTCGTCAGCCGAATAAAGGCCAAGGTCGGGTGCCGGCGAGGAGGCGCGCCAGAGGCCGGGTTCGGTTTCCGTTGGTGTCAGGACCCGCGTTTCGCCTGAAGGCAGAGTGAGGACGATATCGCCCACCGTGTCGCCGATCGTCTGGCGCTCGACGATCACTTCCGAACCACGGGTGGAAAGCCGCAGGGCTTCTTCCTCAAGGTCGGGTTCCTTCATCAGCCAATGGGCGAGCCGGCGCAGAAGCTGGACATGCGGGCCGCCGCCTTCAAACCCCCGCGCCCACAGCCACACATGGTCGGATAAAAGCACCGCCACACGGCCTTGTTCCTCCCGATTAAGCACGAGAAGCGGCCGGTCGCCCGGCCCGGTCATGAGCGTTTCGCCTTGCCGGACGGATGTTTCCACCAGGCGGAACCAGCGGCTCCAGCCTGCCGGATCGGACCTTGAGCCGGGAAGTCCGCGGGTGACGGGGTGACGTTTCCCCTCCGGCGATATGGCGGCGCGATAGGGTTCTTCGATCAAGGCGCCTGTCGGCTCCGCAGGCAGTACTGAAGAGAGAGGCGTGCGGAAAATGGAGCCGCCATCGGCATAATCTGGCCCGCCCGCAATCAGAACCGCGCCGCCGTCCTTCACGTAGCGGGCGATATTGTCGAAATAGAGCAGGGGAAGGACGCCACGGCGAACGTAGCGATCGAAAATGATGAGGTCGAACTCGTCGATCTTTACGGAGAACAATTCCCGCGTCGGGAAGGCGATCAACGACAGCTGGTTGATTGGCGTTCCGTCCTGTTTTTCAGGCGGACGCAGGATGGTGAAATGAACGAGATCCACCGAAGCGTCGGATTTCAGCAGGTTCCGCCAGGTGCGTTCGCCTGCGTGGGGGCTGCCCGACACCAGAAGTACGCGCAGGTTCTCGCGAATACCTTCAACGGTTACGACGATCCGGTTGTTGATTTCGGTCAATTCTCCCGGCAGCGCTTCGGCGGAAAACTCGAAGATATTGTCGCCGCCATTGGCGATTTCGATCGGGATGTCGAAGGTCGCGCCGGGAACCACCCGCTCTTGCGAAATCACTTCACCGTTGCGGCGAACCTCGATGCGAACCCTGTCGGTACCGGTATCGGCGCCCTGGTCGTGCAGTTGCAGGGTGACGATCTGCTGTGAACCCACCAGACCGAAACGGGGCGCTTTGGCAATGGCAAGCCGGCGATCCTTCTCGTCCACTGTCCCGGTAACGAGGGCATGCACCGGCGCGTCGAAACCAAGTTCCGCCGCCCGTTCGGGAACGTCATGAACCTGCCCGTCCGTGAGTAGCACCGCTCCGCCCACACGCTCCGGCGGGACATCGGAAAGCCCGCGAGAAAGCGCCCCGAACAGCGCAGTTCCATCAGCCGTCGGCCCTTCGCCCCGTCCTGAACGGATGACGCGCACCTCAAAACCGGAAAGCCGGGAGAGACGCTCTTCAAGGGCGACACGGGCGGCTTCCGCTGTCTCGGTCCGGTCGGCCAGGTTCTGGCTTTGGCTGTCGTCGACGACAAGCGCCACCACGCTTGTCAGCGGTTCCCTGTCTTCCCGTTCCAAGGCGGGACCGGCGAGCGCCAGGATCAGCAAGGCGATGGCGGCGATCCGCAACGGCCAGGCGCGCAGGCGCATTAGCGCCGAAAACGCGACCACAGTGAGCCCGACCGCTCCGGTCGCGATCAGCAGCCAGATCGGGATCAGCGGTTCAAAGGAGAGTGACCAGATCACGGCAAATCCTTCATTGACCCAGCCTTTCCAGCAGTGCCGGGATGTGCACCTGATCGGCCTTGTAGTTTCCGGTCAGGGCGTACATGACGATATTGACCCCTGTGCGGAACGCATATTCCCGCTGCGCCGGATCGGCTGGAACGGTCGGAAAAAGATAAGACCCGTTCTCGCTGATCGCCCAGGCGCCGGCAAAATCGTTTCCGGTGATCATGATCGGAGACACCCCGTCGCCGGCAACGACCGGACGGCCGGTCGATTGCCCCGCCTGCGCTTCGATCGTCTCCACCCAAAGCTGGCCGCCCTCGTAGCGGCCCGGGAAACTGTCGAGCAGATAAAACGCTTTGGTTAGCACGTGGTCGAGCGGTACGGGTTCCAGCGGCGGAATGTCGAGATCGCTCAGTATCGCGCGGAGCCTGGCGCCGTTTGGCGTGGTGCCGAAGGCCTGAACGCCAGAGGAAAGCTGGTCGCGGGTATCGAATAAAATGGTGCCGCCGTTGCGCATATAAGCGTCGATACGAGCCATGGTCCTCGCGCTAGGCACGTCCATCGCGGTGGTCACGGGCCAGTAGAGTAGGGGGAAAAAGGCCAGTTCGTCCCTCGTGATATCGACGCCGATCGGGGCCTCAGGTTCCAGCGCCGTGCGCGATGCAAGGTAGCGGGTGAGGCCAAAGAGGCCGGCGCGGCTGACGCCGTCCACCTCCTGATCGCCTGTCACCACATAGGCGAGCCGGGTGTCGAGGGTCGCATTCATCGCGAAAAAATCGTCGGACGTATCCTGCGCCGCGGCTCGGCCCGCAGGATAGGCAGACAGTGCCGCCAGCAGCATGATCGTCGCGGCGCCACTTGATCCCAGATGCTTCAATTTCAGCCGCCAGAATTCGCCGCGAAGAGCCAATATGGCGATGGCATCTGCAATCAGCAGCAGCAAAGCCGTCAGCAGCAGGGCTGGCATCAGTTCAGTCGGACCTGCCGTTGGATAGGCCAGCCGCTCGGCTTTGCTGCCGAGAGGTCCGTAATCAAGCGGCGTCAGCATATCGCCTTCCTTGAAAATATTGAGCGCCTGAAAGGCATCCTCGGTCCCGTAAAGTCCAGGCGGATGGTCGCGGCTGGCGCTTGCCTTGCCGAAGTCGTCGGCAGCCACCGGAACGGCATCCGCGCCTGGAGGCGTGAAGCGACCGTATCCGTCCAGCAATCTCAAGGGCGGCAGCATTGGCCGGGGCACATCGCTCTCGGCTCCCGAATTCGTCTCCGAACTTGCTACTCCGACGCCTTCGGCGGCATTTCCGCTTTGCGCTGTATCCGCAGCATTTCCGTTTTGCGCGGCATCCGCAGCATTTCCGCTTTGCGCGGCATCCGCGCTGGCAACAATCCGTCTCAGCATTTCAACGAATGCTCCCGAAAGCGGCAAATTCGACCAATTCGTATCGGCGGTAACGTGAAAGAGGACGATCCGGCCATTGCCCTTGGCGCTGGCGGTGACGAGCGGCGTTCCGTCCTGAAGCAGCGCCCAGGAGAGATCGGAGAGATTGGGGCCGGGCTCCGCCAGAACCTGCCGTGTCACGGTGACGTCGCCTGGAATATCCAGACCGGCAAAGGGCGAATTGGGAGAAAAGGCCGCAAGTTTCTGCGGTTCTTCCCACGAGAGGCTACCGCCAAGCGACCGGTCGCCGGAACGAAGCGGGGTCGGAATGAGATCATCGGTGCCGCCTGCGGTGCGCGGGCCGGCAAAGCGCACGAGAACGCCCCCGTCATTGACCCATCGCTCGATCTTTTCGGCAGCCAAATCCGGCAGATGACCGACATCGGCCAGCATCAGCACGGAGACGCCCTGTTCGATCAGGTCGGGAACGGCGGTGTCGATATCAGCTTCGCGGGGAACCTTCAGTTCGGCAAAGGGCGAGAGCGCTCGTTGGAGGTAGTAGAGCGGCGACAGCAGCGGCTGCGCGAGATCGGAAGATGCGCCCGAGATGAGCCCGACCGAGCGCCGCCGCCAGCGGTCGTCGAGAAGCTGGACGCCGCCAGCACTTGCCTCTTGTGCCACTTCAAGGCGTGCAACGTCGTTTCGAAGTTCGACGGGCAGAGTGAACTTTGTTTCCGCGGCGCTTGATCCCGGTTCGAATGTGGCACTCGCTTCTGCAAGCACGCGGCCCTTGAGGTCGAGCGCCCTGATCGCCGTGGTTTTTGCGCTGTTTGCCGTGTTGCGCAACGCGGTAACGGAAAGGGCGCTTGGATCGTTGCGCGCGCCCGCCAGCGCCGGCGGTATGTCGAGCCCGCCATAGACCGTAACGGTGGCGCCGCCCGTCATGGCGGTCAGATCCTGCAGGAAGGCTTCGCTGCCTTCGTCTGCCAGATCGTCGGAAAGCCAGATGACGCCGCCTGGCGCCTCTTCGACCGACGCCTTGCGCAGGCTCGTGGTAAGGGCGGCCCGCAGCGTCGGCCAGGACCGGGGTTCGAGCGCCCTCAGCCGGTCGCGCGCCGTCGCTGCCGTCTCAGGCGTGAGCGGCTGGTTGGCGCCGTCGGCGGTTGCGGCAAAAAGCACGGGCGTGCCGCGCTGGCCCGCCGTCTCCAGCAGCCGTTCGGCCAACCTTTGGGTTTCGGGCCAGCTTGACGCCGCGCTCCAGCCGTTGTCGACGAGGAGCCAAAGCGGCCCGTTGCCTGGCACCGTATCGGCGGCCGGCCGCCAGATCGGGCCGGAAAGCGCGAAGATCAGCGCGGCCGCGATGAGCAATCGCAGAAGCGTCAGCCACCAGGGGCTTTTTTCCGGTGTTTCCTCGCGTTTTTCGATGTCGGCGAGAAGCCGGGTGGGCGGAAAGGTGATTTGTTTCGGGCGCGGCGGCGTCAGACGAAGCAGCCACCATATGACGGGCAGAAGAAGAAGCGCGGAAAGGACGAGCGGGGCGGTGAAGCCGAGCGGCAGAAAACCCATCACGCACGCCCTCCCATGCCGGCGGCTTCCAGATTGCCGCTCAACCGGCTGTGCAAAAGCAAAAGCGGTTCGGAGGCCGGATGGTCGGTGTGATGCAGGACGAAGGTCCAGCCGGCCTTGCGCGTCAGGTCGCGGATCGCCTCGCGTTGCGCGTCGAGGCGCGCCGTATAGGCTGCGCGCCAGCTTTCCGCCCGCCCAGCCGTCAGTCTTGCGCCGCTTTCGGGATCGCGAAATTCGGTCCGGCCGCTGAAGGGGAAACTCTCCTCGATGGGATCGAGCACCATGACCAGATGACCCCGCGCTCCCGTCGTGGCGACCTGCCGGATCCATCCGGCGATCTTCTCGATCGGATCGAGAAGATCCGCGAAGAGCACGACTTCCGAAAACCTGCGGATTTCATGGGTGTCGGGCAAGGCTACCGGATCGCTGACATGGGTCAGCGTCGCGGCAATACGTTCGGCTGCATACCGGTCGGAATTGGGCCGGCGGATGCCCGGCAAGCCCACTCTCTCGCCCGTCTTGGCGAGGAGTTCCGCAAGACCGAGCAGCAGCACGAGCGCCCGGTCGCGCTTGCTCACCGCGGAAAGTCGCGAGCGGAAGGCCATCGATGCCGAGAGATCCGCCCAAAGCCAAACGGTATGAGCCGCCTCCCATTCCCGCTCTCTCACGTAAAGGTGATCGTCGCGGGCGGACCGGCGCCAGTCGATCCGCTTCATCGGTTCGCCGGCGGTAAAGGGGCGAAACTGCCAGAAACTTTCGCCAGGCCCCGCCCGGCGGCGGCCGTGCCAGCCGATGGCGATGGTATTGGCGACCTGCTTGGCTTCCACCAGGAGGTCCGGCAGCGCATCCGCAAGCCCGCGCGAATCCGTCAGAATCTGCGGCCAGCTGTCGCTATCGATCAAATCCTTGCTGCCGCTGGTTCCGGCTGGGTCGGATGCCATGAAACGGTATCCTCTTTGCGCTGGGTCGCCCGGATTTCGGCAAGAATGCATCCGAAATCATGAGACGATCGATTCCATTTTAGCAGAGGAAAACGGGTGGAAGGCCGAAATTGCGCCTTTCCATTCCCGCTCCCGACTACCCGATCCGGGCTTTGATACGCTCGATCACGTCGCGGATTGTATTGCCATCGGCTCTAGCAGCAAAAGTCAGCGCCATGCGGTGTTGCAGCACGGGCTCGGCCAGCGCCAGAACGTCATCGACGGAAGGCGCAAGACGCCCGTCTACGAGCGCCCGCGCGCGCACCGTCAGCATCAAGGCCTGGCTTGCACGCGGTCCCGCGCCCCAGGACAGAAGGTTCGACACATCGTTGCCCGCTTCATCGGGCCGGGCGGAGCGGACGAGTTGCAGGATTGCCTCAATGACGCTCTCGCCGACCGGCATGCGCCGCACAAGCTGCTGGAAGGCGGCCAGATCGCTTGAAGTCAGGATGGGCCTGGCTTTCGCTTCGGTGGCGCCGGTCGTCTCCAGCAGGATGCGTCGCTCCGCCTCGCGGTCTGGATAATGCACGTCGATCTGCATGAGGAAACGGTCGAGCTGCGCCTCGGGAAGGGGGTAGGTGCCTTCCTGCTCCAGCGGGTTTTGCGTCGCCAGAACGTGGAAAGGCCTTGGCATGTCGTGCCGTTGGCCGGCCACCGTCACGTGGTATTCCTGCATGGCCTGAAGCAGCGCCGACTGCGTGCGCGGGCTGGCGCGGTTGATTTCGTCGGCCATGAGGAGTTGCGAGAAAATTGGTCCCGGAATGAAGCGGAAGGAACGGGTTCCATCCGCCGCCTGATCGAGCACTTCCGCGCCCAGGATGTCGGAAGGCATCAGGTCCGGCGTGAACTGGATCCGGCTGGCGTTGAGGCCAAGCACGGTGCCGAGCGTATCGACAAGCTTCGTCTTGGCAAGACCCGGGACGCCGACCAGAAGGCCGTGCCCGCCGGACAAAATCGTCACCAGGGTGCGTTCGACGACGCTTTCCTGGCCGAAGATTACCCGTGCGATTTCCTCGCGGGCGGCCGAAATGCGCTCGACCGTGGTCTCCGCTTCTCGCACGATGGCATCCATGTCGACGTCGCCTGCGGTGGTGATCGCGCTCATCGTCCCGTACCTCCTGATTGCGACCCGACCGTCGCCGTGCCATTCATGACTTATTTTGCGGACACATTACATGCGAGTGCGCCGCGTATCGAACTCACGTCGGCGCCAATCCGCGTATGAATCAACTCAAGCTGCCGTGATGCAAGTTTGACACCATTCCTCATCGGGCTTAAGCGGCGAAAAGGCATCATCGCCCTTGCATCGCGATCCTGTTCCGTCAAAGCGGGGTCGATTTGGCGACAAGAATATGCTCCACCATATTGATCCGGGGCGTCAAACACCGATCTCATGACAGGGTATGGGCCAAAACAAGGCGAGAACAACGTGGGCGAGCCGAAAAATTCACAAGACAGTTGCGATGCGATTTCGCCTGAAGCGCTGCCGGCGGGTCTCGCGGCGCTTATGTCGCGGGCCAATGGTTCTGAGCGCGCATTGCCTCCCGTTGAGCGCTGGAATCCGCCATTTTGCGGCGATCTCGACATGCGTATCGCCGCCGACGGTCGCTGGTATTACCTTGGTTCGCCGATCGGAAGAGAGCGGCTGGTTCGCCTGTTCTCCACCGTTTTGCGCAAGGACGAGGATGGCGCTCACTACCTCGTGACTCCTGTTGAAAAAGTCGGCATCACCGTCGAGGATGCCCCTTTTCTGGCCGTGGAAATGCATGTTGAAGGCACTGGTGAGGCGCAAAAACTCACCTTTCGCACCAATGTCGGCGACATCGTCGAGGCCGGGAAAGCCAATCCGGTCCGCTTTTCCCGTGAACCTATCACCGATGGCCTGAAGCCCTATATTCTTGTCAGGGGGCGGCTTGAAGCACTTTTCAGCAGGCCGCTGCTGCATCAGCTGGCGGAGCATTTCGACGAAAGGGACGTCGATGGCAGGCGCATGGCAGGTGTCTGGAGCGGCGGGATGTTCTTTCCGGCAATGGCGGTGGAAGACCTTGAATTGGGAGAGGAACGGGCGTGAGCGTTGAAAAGGCGGGGCAGGGGTTTTCTTTTGACGGCATGGGTAGAGGCCGCTTTTCGGCTGAAGCCTTCTGCATGCGCGTGGAAACCCGCCTTGCCTCGATTGGCCATGGCGAAGCCGGCGATCATATCCTGAACCCCGACAGCTCCCGCATCGTCAATCGCACGACACCGCTCAAGGATGCGGCGGTGCTTATTCCGGTGGTCGACCGCGGCAGCGAGCCGACCGTGGTTTTGACGCTTCGAACGGAGCATCTTGCCTCCCACGCGGGGCAGGTCGCCTTTCCCGGCGGCAAGATCGACCTGGCCGACGATGGTCCGCTGGGTGCGGCGTTGCGCGAGGCGCATGAGGAAATCGGACTTGATCCCGCGGTTGTCCGGCCAATCGGCCAATTGCCGCCCTATCTGACCGGCTCCGGTTACAAGATAGTGCCCATTATCGGCGTTCTGCCGCCCGATCTCCTGCTTGAACCCAATCCGGGGGAGGTTGCCGACGTGTTCGAGGTGCCGCTCGCGTTCCTCATGGACCCGGCCAATCATCAGCGGCAAAGCCGGGTTTGGGGAGGCGAGACGCGCTATTTTTATGCCATGCCCTACGGAGAGCGTTATATCTGGGGGGTAACGGCGGGTATCGTCCGGCTGCTCTACGACACGGTTTATGGCTGATGGTTCGAATTATCTTCACCCACTTTCTGCTGTTTCTCATTCCATTCATTGCTTATGCCACGTGGCTTTGGATCAACAAAAAGGCTCAGACTTCCGAAAACTGGCGCAAGGGGCCGCTGGTCTGGCTCGTCCTCGGCGGCATGGCGATCGTCGCCGTCAGCCTCGTCCTGCTTGCCTCTTTCGACCGCTTGCCTGAGGGTCGCAAATACGTCCCGGCGGAGATCCGCGACGGGGCCTTCGTGCCCGGCCACTATGAGTAGGGGGCACTACGAGCAAGGAAATGGACACGTAAGGCGATGACGGAACGCATCACGCCCGATTGGCTTGCCGCTCATTCCCTTCAGGCGCTTTTCGATGCGCTCGAACAGGAGGGCGATACGGCGCGAGTGGTTGGCGGGGCGGTCCGAAATACGCTGTTCGGACTTGCTGTCAGCGACATCGACCTGTCGACGACTACCCCTCCAGGCGAAGTGGTGCGCCGTGTCGAAAAGGCTGGAATGAAAGCCGTTCCAACCGGCATCGATCACGGCACGATCACCGTCGTCGCCAAAGGCATCGCTTATGAGGTGACGACGCTGCGTGAGGACGTCGAAACCCATGGCCGTCACGCGACGGTTCGTTTTGGCCGCGATTGGCAAAGGGACGCTGAGCGGCGCGATTTCACCATGAACGCGCTCTACGCGGATCGGAACGGAAATTTATTCGATCCGGTCGGCGGGCTTGCTGATCTTCATGCCAGGCGTGTTCGTTTCATCGGCAATCCGGCGGCGCGCATCGCTGAAGACTATCTCAGAATCCTGCGGTTTTTCCGTTTTCACGCTCAATACGGCGACGGCGAACCGGATGCGGAGCGGCCTCCATGCCGTCATCGCCGCCCGTGACGGTTTGCGGCATTTGTCGGCAGAACGCATCGGCATGGAGATGCGCAAGCTGGTCGCCGCGCCCGGTGCGGCGGAAACGCTGGCGCTGATGTCCGATACCGGCCTGATCGAGGTGGTCCTGGCCGGCGTTGCCCGTATCGTCGATTTCCGCAATCTTCGGCGGCTTGATGCCATTGCCGATGAAACCCGGTCGCCTGCGCTGGGTCTGGCCGCACTCGCCGGTTTCGTCGATGAAGATATCGCCCGCATCAGCGACCGCATGCGGCTTTCCAACGCCGAGCGAAAGCGCATGATCGATGCGCTGCATCTGGCCGACCGTTTCACCGGGGGTGTGAATGAGGCGCTCGCCAGGGAAATGGTCTATCGGGCCGGCCGCGTCGCGGCGCTCGACGGATTGCTGCTGCATTGGGCGCGCAAAGGCGGCGATCCGATCGATGCGCATTTTCTTAAATTATTTCATATTGTTAGATCTTTCCAGCCACCCGTATTTCCGCTCGGAGGCCGGGATTTGCTTGGGGTCGGCATTCCCAAGGGGCCTAAGGTCGGCGACACGATCGCCGAACTCGAAGCGCGATGGATCGACTCCGACTTCAAGTTGACGCGGGAAGGGCTTCTGGAATCGATCGCCACGAACGATTGACGCTTTCATGGACGATTGAACCTTTCAAATCGCACCGCCGGCCCTTACATCTGCGGGCAATGCCCTGGACCCAAATACAACCGGCGGAGTTCGCATGACCTACCTTAAGAGATCGCGCCAGATACTGGCCCTTCTCATCCTTGCCCTGACAGTCACATTCGTTGCAGTCGACTTTGCCGAGGCCCGGCGCGGTTTCTCGTTTGGCAGCAGGGGCTTGCGCACGTTCTCCGCGCCGAGAGCGACGCCGACGGCGCCAAGAACCGTGCAGCCGCCGCAACAAAGCGTCACGCCGAGACAGGCGACGCCGCAGGCTCAATCGGCAGCGCCCGGATTGGCTGGCGCGCAAAGACGCGGCCTGTTCGGCGGTGGATTTTTCGGCTCGATGCTGGGCGGTCTGGCGCTTGGCGGATTGATCGGCATGCTGCTTGGCCACGGCATGGGAGGCTTTGCCGGCTTTATCGGATTGCTGTTTCAGGTGGCCTTGATCGGCGGCGGCTTGATGCTGTTGATGCGGTTTCTCGGACGCGGCCAAAAGCCCGCCTATGCCCATGCCAACCGGGCTTATGAGCCGAGCCAATCCGCCAGCCCGTCCGGCCCGGCAGGCTTTCGTATCCCCGATATCGGCGGCGGATCGGCGCAGAACAAGCCGCAGGCGGCGGCGGCATTTTCGGAAGGCGACGAGATCGGCATAACGGGTGAGGATCTCGATCATTTCGAGCGGCTTCTCACCGAAGTGCAGGAGGCCTACGGCCGCGAGGACTATCAGGCGCTCAGGTCGAAAACATCGCCTGAAATCATGGGCTTCCTTGCCGAGGAACTGGGGACAGCCGCCTCGAAAGGCTTGATCAACGAAGTGCGCGATATCAAGCTGCTCAACGGCGATCTTGCCGAGGCATGGCGCGAAGGCGACACGGAATACGCAACCGTATCAATGCGTTACTCCTCAATCGACGCGACGCGCGAACGCTCGACCAACCGCGTGATCGAAGGCGATCCGGATCATCCGTCGGAAACCGTCGAGGTCTGGACCTTCCGTCGCAGCCCCTCGCAGGACTGGGTGGTCTCGGCGATCCAGCAGGCCGATTGAGAGGCCTGTAGAGCTGTCCAAAAGGGATGCCGGGAGGGTGCCAATCGGTCTCCCGGCTGTCCAATTCGGTCGCCGTTATGTCCTTCAAGCGTCCTTATTGGCAAGCGTCCTGATTGGACCGCCGGCTTACGGCCACTTCACCACGGGCGGCATGGACGACAGGATCGAGGCGACATTGCCGCCGGTCTTCAATCCGAAGATCGTTCCCCGGTCGTAGAGCAGGTTATACTCCACGTAGCGGCCCCGGCGGATGAGCTGTTCCTCGCGTTCCGCGTCCGACCAGGGCGTCTGGAAATTGCGGGAGACCAGGCGGGGATAGATTGCCGCAAAGGCGCGGCCGACATCCTGCGTGAAGGCGAAATCCGCCTCCCAGTCGCCGCTGTTCAGATAGTCGTAGAAGATGCCGCCGACACCGCGCGGTTCGTTTCGGTGCTTCAAAAAGAAATAGTCGTCACACCACTTCTTGTAGTGATCGTAGTCGGCTTGCCCATGCGCTTTACAGGCCTCCTGCATTGCCTGATGGAAGGCGACAGTGTCGGCATCTTCCTGCGTGCGCCTTCGCTCGAGCACCGGCGTCAGGTCCGCACCGCCGCCGAACCATTGCCGGGTCGTCACCACCATGCGCGTGTTCATGTGAACGGCTGGAACATGCGGGTTTTGCGGATGGGCGATGAGCGATATGCCGGAGGCCCAAAAGCGCGGATCTTCTGACGCGCCCGGTATCTGGCCGCGAAACTCCGGCGAGAACTCGCCGAAAACGCTGGAAACGTGAACGCCGACCTTCTCGAAGACGCGGCCATGCATCATCGACATGACGCCGCCGCCGCCCTTGCTGCCATCGTGGTTGGTGCGATCCCACGGCGTGCGGGTGAAGCGGCCTGGCTCCCGGTCGGCGAGCGGGCCGCCAAGGGTTCCGATCTCGTCTTCAAGCTTTTCGAAGGCGGTGCAGATATGGTCCCTGAGCGCTGCAAACCACTCGGTCGCGCGCGCCTTTTTTTCCTCAAGTTCTTCGGGAATAGGCCCGCCGCGCTCGCTCATGGTCTCAAATCTCTCCTGACTGGTTCGCTCGTATTAGGGGAATGCGCCGGTCTGGCGCAAGGCCTCGCCCAATACCATGGCGCCGGCGACCGCAACATTGAGCGAGCGCATGCCCTCAGCCATGGGAATGAGAACGCGCGCATCGGCAGCCTGATGAACGTCTTCAGGCACGCCGGCGATTCTCGCCCCAATAGCAGGATGTCATTGTCCTGAAAGATAAAATCGGCGTAGGGCTTGGCAGAGCGGGTGGAAAGCAGCACCAGCCGTCGCGCTTGCCCCTTCCGCCATTCCTCAAAAGCCTGCCAGCTCACATGGCGGTGGAGTGCCGCGCGCTCCAGATAGTCCATCCCGGCGCGCTTCAGCGCATGATCGGACAAGGGAAAACCGGCCGGTTCGATCAGATGAACGGCCACATTCATGCAGGCGGCAAGGCGCAGGATCGTGCCGGTGTTTTGCGGAATGTCGGGCTGGTAGAGGGCGAGATCCGGCAAGGTTTCTTTCCGTTGTGAATGCGCTTCCGGCGCGGCCTCAAGGGGCCTGCCGCAAAGATGTTGTTTGCCGGTAAGACGACGCAAAGGCAATATGGCAATCGATCAATAATGGGGGCGGGCGACATGGCAAAAACGGTGCTGGGCGTGATCGGCGGATCGGGCGTCTACGATTTGCCGGGGCTGGAGGATGCCCGCTGGCAAAGCGTGACCGGCCCATGGGGCGAACCTTCCGATCAACTCAGGATCGGGGAGATCGATGGCGTGAGGCTGGTGTTTTTGCCCAGGCACGGCCGGGGTCACCGGTTCTCGCCGTCCGACATCAACTATCGGGCCAATATCGATGCTTTGAAACGGGCGGGCGTCACCGACCTTGTTTCGGTTTCGGCTTGCGGATCGCTGAAGGAGGATTATGCGCCTGGAACCTTCGTGCTGGTCGACCAGTTCATCGACCGGACGTTTGCAAGGGAGAAAAGCTTCTTCGGCAAAGGCTGCGTGGCGCATGTGTTCGCTGGCGGAGCCGGTGAGCCCGCGCCTCGTCGACCATGTCGAGGCGGCGGCGAGAGCCGAAGGGCTGAGCCATCGGCGCGGCGGCACCTATCTGGCGATGGAAGGCCCGCAATTCTCCACGCTGGCGGAAAGCAGGCTTTACCGGTCGTGGGGGTGCGACGTCATCGGCATGACCAATATGCCGGAGGCGAAACTCGCCCGCGAGGCGGAGATCTGCTACGCCAGCATCGCCATGGTGACCGATTACGACAGCTGGCATCCCGATCACGGCGCGGTCGACATCAAGACGATCATCAAGGTGCTGCAGGAAAACGCCGCCAATGCGCAGCGGCTGATTGCGAGGCTCGCCCGCGATATTCCCCGCGATCATGAAGCCTGTCCCATCGGTTCGGATCGTGCGCTCGATCACGCGATTCTGACCGCGCCAACCGAGCGCGATCCGGCGTTGCTGGCGAAGCTGGATGCGGTTGCGGGTCGGGTCTTGAAGGGGTGAGGGTTGCTACAACCGCTGCCCGCCCATCATCCACATGCCGTGGAAGCCGCCAAAAATTCCGCCAATCGCCGCCATGATCAGTGTCAGGATGATGGAGACGATGATTGCGGCAGGGATCGCCGCTAGGCCGAACTTGATGAAAATCGCCACCAGCCGCATGAAGGGAATGTCGATATCGGCTGAGAACTCGTCGGTTTCTTGTCTTCCATGAAGGGGTGCTCCCTGTGTATTGAGTAGGGTGAGAATCCGAGGGTGGCGGGGCCGCCGGAAAATGCGGGCTGCAGGCATTGGGGCTCGGCCACGCGGTTCAAGAATAAGATGAGGCGGCGAATGACTGTGGAAAGCGTATCGGAAGAATTGCTGAAGGCAATCCGCACGATTCCCGACTACCCCAAAAAAGGCATTTTGTTTCGCGATATTACGACCCTGCTCGGCAATGCGCGCGCCTTCCGCCGCACGGTCGATGCGCTGGTGCAGCCCTGGGCCGGTTCCAAGGTGGATCAGGTTGCAGGCATCGAAGCGCGCGGCTTCATTTTGGGCGGCGCGGTGGCGCACCAGCTTTCCGCCGGCTTCGTGCCGATTCGAAAGAAGGGCAAGCTGCCGCATGAAACGGTCAGGATCGCCTATTCGCTGGAATACGGGATCGACGAGATGGAAATGCACAAGGATGCGATCAAGCCGGGCGACAAGGTGATTCTGGTCGACGACCTGATCGCCACCGGCGGCACGGCGGAAGCGGCGACCAAACTGTTGCAGCAAATGGGCGCGGATGTCGTCGCGGCCTGTTTCATCGTCGACCTGCCGGATCTGGGCGGACGGGCGCGCATAGAGGCGCTTGGCGTGCCGGTGCGCACGCTCGTCGCTTTCCCCGGCCATTGACAGCGGATATCGAATGAACGGATCGAAACCACCAGCAGCCCCGCACTTCGATCCGGTTTTCGCCGAAACATTCGACGAACTGCTTTGCTGGCGGCGCGATGTCCGCCGGTTCAAGCGTGACGCAATCGATCCCGCTTTGGTGGAACGCCTGCTGGCGAAGGCGCATCTCTCGCCTTCCGTCGGCAATAGCCAACCCTGGCGTTTCGTGCTGGTGGAAAGCCCGCCAGCGCGCAAGGCCGTGCGGGAAAGCTTCCTGCGCGCCAATGAAAGCGCGCTTGGCGAATATGACGGCGAACAGGCGGCGCTCTACGCCCGGCTGAAGCTTGCCGGTCTGGATGAAGCGCCGGTGCAGATCGCTGTCTTTTGCGATTGCGGCACCGGGCAGGGGGCTGGTCTTGGCCGTAAAACCATGCCGGAAATGCTCGATTATTCCGTGGTCTGCGCCATCAGCACGCTGTGGCTTGCCGCCCGCGTCGAGGGTATAGGTATGGGGTGGGTGTCGATTTTGGAGCCGGATATTGTAACGCAAGCGTTGCAAGTTCCTCCCGCCTGGCGTCTCATTGCCTATCTCTGCCTCGGGTGTCCCGATGAGGAGCATATCGACCCGGAACTGGAGCGCGCCGGCTGGCAATCGCGCGAAGGGATGGGAACCAGAATTACGAGACGATAACGGGAGCGCGCATGGCCGTAAACATTCGTGAAATCGAAGACGGCGATCACGCGGCGGTGGTCGATCTGCTCACAAGGCGCTGGACGAGCCCCTTGCAACTGCTCGACGGCGAAATGGTCGATGCGTCGAAATTGCCGGGGTATCTGGCGGAAGAAGAAGACGGAACGCTGGTCGGTCTGGTGACGATCATCCAGCGCGACGAGGAATGGGAAATCCTCACGCTCGATTCGCTAGGCCGCCAAAGCGGCACCGGCACGCTCTTGCTCAATGCGGTTGTCGGCGGCGCGGTGGAACAAGGCATCCGGCGCGTTATCGTGCGCACCTCCAACGACAATCTCGACGCCTTCCGCTTTTATCAGCGGCGTGGATTTCGTCTGGAAAAGGTTGTTCCCGGCGTTATCGACGAGGAACGCAAGCAGAAGCCCGAAATTCCGCTCACCGGCGAATATGGCATTCCGATCCACGACGAAATCGTGTTTGCAAGGAAGGTGTGAGACGGGCTGGGACGCGCTGCGCGGCTGATGCGCCTTCAAATTCGCGCTACACTCTGACTGATTTTCCGCCCCTCCCCTAACCCTTCTAGGCCCCTCACCCTTTTTCTTGGACCCTCACCCTAACCCTCTCCCAAAGGGAGAGGGGACGGGATCTGCCATAGGGTTGATTTGTCGCGTTATTTTCGGTCGTGGCCAGGTGCTCGTCGCTCTCCCTCTCCCCGGGAGAGGGTGGAGAGGGCGGGCGTGACGGGATCTCTCGCGTCAAAGCGCGGCAGCCGGCTTACCTCTATGTTCGACGAAAACCCGGCCCTCGAAGGAGAAGACCTTTTCACCGTTCTGGTTCACGCCTTCGTTCAGCATCGAAAGAATGGCCCAGCCCGGCCGCGAGCGGCTCGGCCGTGTTTCAACGGCAGTCGAAAAGTAGGTGATCGTATCGCCGGCATAGACCGGTTTGAGCCATTTGAGGTTTTCAAAGCCGGGCGAGGGGCCGAGGCGGGGAAGGGTCGCGCCTTCGGCGCTTGCGCGGGCTGCCTCGCGTTTTTGATAGGCGATCATCAGCTTCATCCAGACGGCGGCCGTGTGCCAGCCGGAGGCGCAAAGACGGCCGAAATGGGTTTTTTGCGCTTCCTCGTTTGACAGGTGAAAGCGCTGCGGATCGTAGACGCGGGCGAAGTGGACGATATCTTCCGCCGTGAAGGTGAAGCTTCCAAGCTCGACACGTTCTGCCGGGGTGGCCGTTTCCATCGTGTTCACGAGGCCTTCTCCCGCCGTCCGAAAAGAATGGCGTTTTCCTGGGTCATCACCGCATCGCCGTTCTGATTGGCTATCTTGAAGACAAAGCGCACGACGCCCAGATCCGGTTTCGATTTGAGCGCGCGCGTCTGCGTCACCTCGGCGGTCATCTTGAGGCGGTCGCCGGGGCGCACGGGGGAAAGCCAGCGGAGCTTGTCGACACCGGGCGATCCCATGCAGGTGGAATTGAGCAGCAGGTTGTCGCAGAGCTGACGCATCAGCATGCCGATCGTGTGCCAGCCGGAAGCGGCAAGCCCGCCCAGCATGGAAGCTTCGCCCGCCTTCTCATCGAGGTGAAAGGGCTGGGGGTCGAACTCCCCGGCGAAAGCAATGATCTCCTCGCGGGTCACCAGCTTCTCGCCAAGGTCGATCACCTCGCCTTCGCGGAAGTCTTCAAAGGTGCGAAATTTCGTCATGGCATCGTTTTAGAGCGCTTTCCCTTCAGGTGGAACCACCTGAAGGATAAGAAATCGCTCCAGGATCAATATGCTCTAGGCGGGAAGGCGCCGGCCTGTCGAGCCTCCGCTTTGGGCGGAGGCGCAGGGAAGTATCGACGGGCCTGCCTCAGGTATTGAACTTGAACAGCATGATGTCGCCGTCCTTGACGACGTATTCCTTGCCCTCGTCGCGGGCCTTGCCGGCTTCCTTGGCCGCCGTTTCGCCGCCAAGGCGAATGAAATCCTCATAGGCGATGGTCTGCGCGCGAATAAAGCCGCGCTCGAAATCCGTATGGATGACGCCGGCAGCTCCGGGCGCCTTCGTGCCCTTGGTGATCGTCCAGGCTCTTGTTTCCTTCGGGCCGGCGGTGAAATAGGTGATGAGGCCCAAAAGGTCGTAACCGGCGCGGATCAACCGGTCGAGACCCGGCTCCTCCAGCCCCATGTCGGCCAGATATTCCGCTTCCTCGGCGTCTTCCAGAAGCGCGATCTCGGCCTCGATGGCGGCTGAAATGACGACGCAGGCAGCCCCTTCCGCCTTGGCCTGTTCCGCGACTTTTTCCGAAAGCGCGTTGCCGGTCGCAGCCGAAGCCTCGTCAACGTTGCAGACGTAAAGCACGGGCTTCGTCGTCAAAAGGTTGAGGCCGTCGAGCAGCCGCTTTTCCTCAGGCGAGGCAAGCTGGAGTTTGCGAGCCGGTTCGCCATTTTGCAAAAGCTCGAGTGCAGCCTCCATGATCGGCAGCACGGCCTTGGCTTCCTTGTCGCCGCCGGAAGCCTTCTTGCGCAAGGGAGCGATGCGGCGCTCCAGGCTTTCCATGTCGGAGACCATCAGCTCGGTCTCGACCGTATCGGCATCCGCGATCGGGTCGATCTTGCCGTCCACATGGGTGACGTCGTCATCGGCAAAGCAGCGCACCACATGGGCGATGGCGTCGACCTCGCGGATATTGGCGAGGAACTGGTTGCCGAGGCCTTCGCCTTTTGAGGCACCGCGTACCAGACCGGCGATATCGACGAAGGTCAGCCGCGTCGGCACGATATTGGCGCTTCCCGCAACGCGGGCGATCTCCGCAAGGCGCGGATCGGGAACCGCCACCTCGCCGGTGTTCGGCTCGATGGTGCAGAAGGGGTAATTTGCCGCCTGCGCCGCCGCCGTCCTGGTGAGCGCGTTGAAGAGCGTGGACTTGCCCACATTCGGCAGGCCGACGATACCGCACTGGAAACCCATCTAGTCTTTACCCTTCGTTCCAAACAGCCGCGCCAGTCCTTCGGCGAACGGCCCTTTCTTAGGCTCATCCGTGGCCGCTTTCGGCGCGGCCGGTTTTTTATCGCCATCCTTTGCGGCGGCGGACTTTGCAGCCTTCGCTTTCGCCGGCTCCAGGAGGAGATGAAGTCGATTTGCGAATTGGGAATCCTTGCCTTCCGCAAGAAGGCCGGCCTCCGCGGCGATCCCGTCCAGCAAAGGTTCCAGCCAGGCGTTGTCGGCCTTGGCGAAATCGCCGAGCACCCAATGGGTGACAAGCTCCTTGATGCCCGGATGGCCGATACCCAGCCTGAGCCGCCGGTAGTCGGACCCAATGTGAGCGGAAATGGAGCGCAGCCCATTGTGGCCGCCGTGGCCGCCGCCCACTTTCATCCGCGCCTTGCCGGGCGGAAGGTCCAGCTCGTCGTAAATGACGAGAATATCGGCCGGATCGATCTTGAAGAAACGGGCCGCTTCGCCGACGGCGCGGCCGGATTCGTTCATATAGGTCTGCGGCTTCATCAAAAGCGTCTTTTGAGAGCCGATGACGCCTTCGCTGACCTCAGCCTGGAAGCGGGCGCGCCAGGGCTGAAAGGAAGCATGGCGGCGGTGAATGGCATCCGCCGCCATGAAGCCGATGTTGTGACGGTTGCGGTCGTATTTCGAACCGGGATTGCCAAGGCCGACGATGAGCCGCATCGGGTCCCTTCCTCAAATCTCGAACGCAAACCTCAAAAGGATGAGGATCAGTCCTCGTCGCCGTCTTCTGCTTCTTCGCCCTCTTCGCCTTCTGCGGTCTCTTCCTTGAGGCCGGCGGGAGAGGCGATGGTGGCGATGGTGAAGTCGCGATCGGTGATCGTCGGCTTGCAGCCTGCCGGCAGATCGATAGCCGAAATATGGACCGAGTCGCCGATATCCATCTTTGCAAGATCGATGACCAGGGATTCCGGAATGGAGTCGACCGGCACGGTCATTTCAACCGTGTGGCGCACGATGTTGATCACACCGCCGCGCTTGAGGCCCGGCGAGGTCTCTTCATTGATGAAGTGAACCGGGATTTCGACCGTCAGCGTGGCGCCGGCGGAAACGCGCAGGAAATCCACGTGAAGAAGATTGTCGCGGACCGGATCGAGCTGATAGTCCTTGGCAATGACGCGGTGCGCCTTGCCATCGACCTCGATGGTGCCGAGATGGGTGGTGAAGCCGCCCTTGTGCAGAAGCAGGGTGGTTTCCTTGATCGCGATCGCAATCGGGAGGGCGGGTTGCTTGTCGCCGTAGATGACGGCGGGAATCAGGCCTTCGCGACGAAGCGCACGAGCGGCCCCCTTGCCCACACGATCACGCGGCGAAGCCTTGAGCTCATAGCCGGTAGCCATGGCGGTACTCCTTCGGTGTAACGTGAAAAAGCCGGCAGGATCCACAATCCGTATCGAAACGAAACGGATCGCCCCGCCAGCCCGTATGCGTATCTCCTCCAGGGGTGAGAATACGCGCGCGTCCTATACAAGAACCGGGGAGAAAGGGCAAGCCGGAGCGAGCCCGGCGCAAGGCCGTCACTTGGCGTTCCAGCGTTGCGGCGCACGCCCTGCCTCAACGTGATTGACAGTCCGCGCTCTCCCGGTCACGGTCCTTGACCGAACAAACAACGATGGTTCGCGCCCGCGACTGCGACCGGCTTCAAAGAGGCGGGATGAAGGCGAGGCAGGCGAACAGGCCGGGAGGAAGACGATGAAGCTTGCACTTTCAAGACGTTCGCTGATGATGGCCATTGCCGCCGGTGCGTTCGCGGCTACAAGTTTTACCGCGATGACGACGATGGCCGCCGCCGCCGACAAGATCACGGTCGGCGCGCTGCGGCTTGCCTCTCACGCGCCGAGTTTCATCGCATTCGAGCGCGGCTATTTCACCGAGGAAGGCCTCGAAGTCGAGTTCCAGTATTTCCAGGCGGCGCAGCCGATGGCGGTGGCGATTGCCTCCGGCGACGTGGATTTCGGCATAACGGCCATCTCGGGCGGCCTGATCAATCTGGCGGAAAAAGGCGCGATCAAGGTCATCGGCGGTGCGCTGATCGAGGAAGAAGGGATTCCGGGTCAAAAGATCCTGGTCTCGACGAAAGCCTATAGCCAGGGCGTTACCGCTCCGAGTTCGCTGATGGGCCGCAGTTTCGGCATCACCCAGACGGGATCGTCCTTCCACTATATGGCGCATAAGATCGCCGACAAGGAAGGTTTCGCCCGCGCCGAAATCTTCCTGAAACCGCTTGCAGAAGGTCGGCGCGGTGATCGGCGCGCTGAAAAGCGGGCAGATCGACGCCTGGGCCATCGTCCCCAATATCGCGCAATCGCTGACGCAGGGCGGCGAGGTGATGGAGATCGGGGCAATCGCCGATTACATACCGAACTATCAGGTGACGACCGTCTTCACCTCGACGAAGAACGCGGCCGAGAACAAGGATCAGGTCAAGCGTTTCCTGGCGGCCTTTTCCAGGGGCGCTGCCGATTTCAACGCCGCACTGGTCGACAAGACCGCGGGCGAGGCGGAAGCCGAGGCCGTCGTCCAGCTGATCCACAAATACGTCAATGCCGATCAGCCTTATGAAAAAGTCGCGCCCTCGATCAAAAGCGGCGCCATGCGCATCAGCAATAATGCCAGCCTCAATCTGGAGAGCGTCAGGGATCAGCTGGCATGGTTCCAGTCGGAAGGAATGGTTGCCGAAAGCGTGACCATCGAAATGCTCGTCGATCCGAGTTTCGTCGAGGTTTATTGAGCGGCCTGAAAGCGGACGGTCATGGACATCCTGCTGCGCGGCGTCAGCCATTCCTATGATGCGACCGAGGTGCTTCGCGACATAACGCTGGATATCCGCCAGCATGAGATCGTCTGCATCATAGGGCCGTCCGGCTGCGGCAAATCGACGTTGCTGCGTTTCATCGGCGGGCTGGAGAGACCGACCGGCGGCGAGGTGCTTGTCGCAGGCCAGCCGCCGGAAGGTTCGCTCAATCCGCTGACCTATGTGTTTCAGGATTTCGCACTCCTTCCCTGGCGCACGGTTTCCGGCAATATTTCGCTGGCGCTGGAAGATCATGGCCTTCCGGCTGAGGAAAAAGCGGCGATCATCGACGACGTTTTGAGGCGGACGAAGCTTGCCGATTTTCGCGACGCGCTGCCGCGCCAGCTTTCCGGCGGCATGAAGCAGCGGGTGGCGATCGCAAGGGCGCTCAGCGTTCGCCCGGCGGTGATGCTGATGGACGAGCCGCTTTCCGCGCTCGACAGCCAGACGCGCGAATTGCTCATGGACGACCTTATCGACCTTTGGCAGCGCGAACGCTTCACCGCCTGCTACGTCACGCATAACCTTGGAGAAGCCGTGCGGCTCGGCCACCGGATCGTCGTCATGTCCAGGCGGCCTGGAAGCATTCGCGAAATCGTCGAGATCGACATGCCCATTGAGGAAAGGGCCGCAAATCTGGCGGCGCTGGAAAAACGCCAACGACAGCTTTGGACGTTGATGCGCGAGGAGGCGCTGGCCGCCGACAGGGAGATTGCCGATGTCCGTTGACGCATCGACCGGGAGCTTTGGAACGGGAGGGAAAGTGGCGGCCGGCGAGACGAGGCCCGTGCCCTATCGCGGCGGCGGCTTCCGGCCACGCTCCATCCGCTTCATCGCGCTTTTCGTTTTCGCGGGGCTGATTGCCTTTTGGGAGTTCGGGTCGCGCACGGGCTTTATCAGCAACCTCGTGTTGCCCGCTCCATCCGAAGCCTTTCGGGCCTTTCGCTATCTGGTGGAGAGCGGCCTGATCTGGCAACACCTCAGCGCATCGCTTTACCGGCTGGTGCTCGGATGGACTTTCGGGTCGATGCTTGGCGTCGCAGTCGGGCTGATGATCGGCCTGTTTTCCCTTGCCCGCGCCGGACTGTTGCCGCTTGTATCCGCCATTTTCCCGATCCCGAAGATTGCGTTGCTGCCGCTCTTCATCATCTGGTTCGGCATTGGCGAGGGGTCGAAAGTGGCGACGATCCTCTTCGGCACGTTCTTTCCAACGGTGATCGCCACCTATGGCGGCGTCGACAACGTCGACCGGACGCTGGTGCGCATGGGCCAATCCTTCGGGCTTTCCTGGTGGTCGATCGTGCGCAAGATCATCCTGCCCGGCGCATTGCCGGCGATCCTTTCCGGCTTCAGGATTTCGGCATCGATCGCGATTATCCTGCTGGTGGCGGCGGAAATGATCGGCGCGGAATATGGCATCGGCGCCTATATTCTGACTGCCGGCAGCCTGATGGCGACCGATCAGCTCATCGCCGGAGTGGCGATGCTGTCGGTCATGGGCCTCACCGTGAGCTGGCTGATCGGGAAAGCGGAGGCCAGTCTGCTGCGCTGGCGGGCGTGAAAAATACAACTTCACGCCGTCGTGTTCGTTTCGTTACATGAAATGATTGCGGCGCAGGGACGTCTCGCCCGGGTCGGTTCTTTCTTTTCCCGGTTGCCTCAAATTTTTCAATCGTTTGAACTTAAAGGATTTTCTCGCTGATCGCCGCACCGGAGCGGCTTCAGCGCGGGCATCGGTATTGCGGCTTCCGGTTGCAATCGTGTTTTTGCATGTTGCCATTTGGTGATTGCGGTAGAGCGCCGAAAGACGATGATCGACAACAATAAATGTTCGCGAAAGTTACAGATCCCGATCGGTAACCCATTCATCGACAGGAATTTTTTATTATGAAACGGAGCATTCTCCTCGGTCTTTTGATCGGTATGTTCGCTGTCGGCGGCATCACCGGCGCACGGCTCCTGCATGCAACCTTCGTCGAGGCATGGAACAAGGATCAACTGCAGGAATTGACCGGTCGCGCCGTGACCCGGTCCGAGCTTGCCGTCGATCTTGCCGTGATCACGCTTGGGGATATGTGGGTTGAGGGTAAACTCGCCTGCGGCGATGCCGCGCTCGGCGAACTTCGCAAGGCGATCTATGCGACAGCTGCGGTGAAGGATGTGGTCGTTTCAACAAGCGGAACATCCTGCCAGGCATTCCAGGAGGCGGGCAACGCCCTGGAAGTGGCCATGCAACTTGCACCGCGCCATGCATCGCGCAATTCCAGCATCTCCATGTTCGAAGTGAAAAGCGGCAATGGCAAGAACGTCGGCATAGGCTGGCAGCTGGAAGAGGGCATCGAAGTGGCCGCGTTGGTCAGCCTCGATAATGTGCTTTTCGACATACTGCCGCAGTCGCTGCGGGAGGCGGCCGAATTCAACCTCAGCCTGAACGGCGGCGTGGCGATCGCCTCCTATCGGGGCGGCAATTCCGCTTCAGAGGGGACGGACCGCCGTTTCATCGCCCGGTCCGACCGCTATCCGTTGATCTCGACCCTTTCGATCGATCAAGAGGCCTTTGACAGCTGGAACGGGGAGAATTCGCTGCTGATCGATCTGCCGGCGGCTTTTGTGGCGGCATTGTTCGGCGCGCTGCTCGGGCAAATGCTGCTCAGGCCGGCGACACCGACGGCCACCCTCGCCAAGGCGCTGCGCAATGGCGAGATCCGTCCCTTTTTTCAGCCGATCGTTGCGCTCGGCTCCAATGAAATCGTCGGCTGCGAGCTTCTTGCCCGCTGGATCAAACGCGACGGCACCATGGTCTCTCCCGCGCAGTTTATTCCGCTGGCGGAGACAACCGGGCTGATCGACGGTGTGCTGGAGGCCGTGCTTGCCGACGCCGGACAGCAGCTGGCGGGCGTACTGGCGCAACGGCCAAACTTGAAGGTGACGGTCAACGTCACCCCGGCGCAATTCATTGGCGCAGCCTTCGTCACCCGGCTCTGCGAACTCGTCTATCAATCAGGCCTGGCGCGGGCACGCCTCGTCGTCGAGGTGACGGAACGCCAGCAAATCGCCGATATGAACCGGGCCCGTGAGGTCACAGCCGAATTGCGCGAGCACGGCATCATGGTCGCGATCGATGACGCGGGAACCGGGCACAACGGCCTTTCCTCCATGCAGACGCTGGGCGCGTCCTGCGTCAAGATCGACAAGCTGTTCGTGGACGCCGTGGCGACCGATCATCGCACCAGAACGCTTGTGGAAATGCTGGTGGGCGTTTCTCGCGAATTCGGCATGACGACGGTGGCGGAAGGTATCGAACAGCCGGAGCAGATCGCGGTGCTGAAAGCGCTGGGCGTGCAGGAAGGTCAGGGATTTCTGATCGCCAAGCCGATGCCGGCGGCAGCATTCGTGCAATTGATCGAGAAAACCACCCAAAGCGGCAAGGTCGTGCCGATTGAAGGCATGCGCACAAGTTCGGGCGGTGGCGGAGCTACAAGCTGGAACGGGCCTTCGGAATTGCGGATGCCTTGCTAGAAGGGCGACAACCCGGCAATTCATCGGGATGATGCGTCAATTTTTCTTCGTACCGGGCGAACCGGCAAGCAGCGCCTTCAGGTTGAAGCACCTGAAGGCGGATTTTTTCAGGAAAACAGGCTCGACACCGATTTTTCCAGTGCCGTGCGATTGATCGCCTCGCCCATGAGCGGGGCAATGGAAATCGCGCGGATGTTCGGCGCTGCAAGGACGGCGGCGGTCGGCTCGATGGAATTGGTGATGACCAGTTCCTTGAGCATGGAAGCCGATACGCGCGCAACCGCACCGCCCGACAAGACGCCGTGGGTGATATAGGCGGTCACCGACTTGGCGCCCTTCGACAGCAGCGCTTCGGCGGCGTTGCAGAGCGTGCCGCCGGAATCGACGATATCGTCAACCAGAATGCAGTCGCGGCCGGAAACATCGCCGATGATGTTCATGACCTCCGATTCGCCGGGCCTGTCGCGGCGCTTGTCGACGATGGCCAGCGGCGCGTCGATGCGCTTGGCCAGCGCCCTGGCGCGCACCACGCCGCCGACGTCGGGCGATACCACCATGACGTGGTCGCTCGAATAGCGTTCCTTGATATCGCGGGTCATCACCGGCGCGGCATAGAGATTGTCGGTCGGAATGTCGAAGAAGCCCTGGATCTGGCCGGCGTGAAGATCGAGCGTGAGAACACGGTCGACGCCTGCCTGGGTGATCAGGTTGGCAACGAGCTTGGCGGAGATCGGCGTGCGCGGACCGGGCTTTCGATCCTGCCGGGCATAGCCGAAATAGGGAATCACCGCCGTGATGCGCCTGGCCGACGAACGGCGCAGGGCGTCGATCAAAATCAGCAGTTCCATCAGGTGGTCGTTGGCCGGATAGCTCGTCGACTGGACGACGAATACATCCTCGCCGCGAACATTTTCCTGGATCTCGACGAAGATTTCCTGGTCGGCGAAACGGCGAACCTGGCAACTCGCCAGCGGCACGTCCAGATAAGCCGAGATTTCTTCTGCAAGTGCGCGGTTCGAATTACCTGCGACGATCTTCATGGCCCGCAAGTCCTTTTCGTGATGTCTGCCGCCGCTTCCGTAAAACGGCATCGACGCGACGGGATCACCATTTTTTGTTACGTGGCTTGCCGAGCCTGAACCCGACGCCGCCAGGCATTGCCGGACCGTGTAAAGATCACGCCGTCAAGCCGGGTCGGCGGCGGCGTTTTAGCAACCGCTTGTCCATCCGACAACCGACTCAATTGCCCGCAACGCTTTTTTTAGTCGAAGCGATGCGCTGACGCTCGCCGGTGACCCCGTATTAGCGATAGGCCCAGGCGTTCAGCGAGGCGATGGTGCGCTTGGCGGCGCGGCTTAACGTATCGGAATTCGACGCCGGACCAGGGATCGCCGGACGTCCCGGCGGAGCTTTCCTGCCCGACGATCCGGTGGACACGGTTGCCAGCGTTATCCACAACGTCGAAGACGTAGAAGAGGGTCACGGAGGAATTGTCGCCGGTGGCGGAGAGATATCCGTTGATCCGGTAGGTTGCAGGGGCACCCACGCGCCGCACGAGCGTCAGCCCCTGCGCATGGGCCTCGGTGCCGAGGTTGCTCGCCAGTTCATCGGCGATATTGCCGGGCGCGCCGGTGAAGGGTTCAAACGCATAGGTGATCTTGTCGGGCGCCACCGTCGGCGGCGCCGATACGACCGAGCCGCGAGCCGGGCCGGCGATATTGCCCGGTGGCGTCGGCGAATTGGCGCATGCCGCCAAGACGAGAGCGGCGGCAAAGCTGAGGGCAAGTGAGGCGAAAGGGCGTCGAACGACGGCAAGCCGGATCAAATTGCGCATTCGGGTCATGTTGTCTCGTCGATCGCTCTTCACGGGTTCAATTTTGTTTGGCCAGATCCATATCGCCTAGAGCATATTTCGTCAAAATGGAGTCGTTTAGTCGACTGGAATATGCTCCAACATATTGAACCTGGAGCGATTTTCTTTCACAAAAACGAATCCGTTTTCATGAAAAGCACTCTAGCCTGATCTTAGTCGAAAGGCATTACCTGCCGAATGACGCGGATCATCGACCGCAGCTCGTTAAAAAGCCATCACCTTTTCTGCATGCAGGCCGTTTTGCCTGAAAACCGGGTGACAGGAGGTTCGTTTAACCCGCCTTGACGGGCAGGTCGAGAGGGAGATTCGACAGGCACTCTGGATCACCGTCGGTGGTGAGATAGGTCTGCCCCAGCGTCATGGCCGTGCCGGTGTCGGAATCCATCAAGATCATATGCATGAAAATCACCATGTTCGGCACGATCTCCGCCTTGTTGCCGTGATAGGCCATCGGCCAGTCCATCCAGCTTGGCGTGAAGCGGGCGCCGAGCGAATAGCCGCAGGCGTTGAGCCGATGCGCCTGCAGACCGAGTTCGTCGATAACAGCCGCATGGGCATCGAAGACATTGCCGAAGGTATTGCCGGGCACGAGTTTTCTTTCAACCGCCATGAGCGCGGCGCGGGTCGCCTCGTGCAGGCCGAGGTGACGGCTGGTCGGCTCTCCGACGACGACGGTGCGCATCAGCGCTGCGTGATAGTGCCGGTAGACGCCGGCGAATTCGAGCGTGATCTGGTCCTGCGCGGCAAGTTGCCTGCGGCCGGATTTATAACGGCACAAAAGCGCGTCGCGCCCGGAGCCGATGATGAATTCATTGCCGGGGTAATCGCCGCCGCCCTCGAATATGGCGCCCTGCATGGCGGCAAGGATGCGGCCTTCGTCCGCCCCTGCATGGATCTCGGCAAGTCCTGCTTCATAGGCCGCGTCGGCAAGACGCCCGGCCTCGCGGACATAGGCGATTTCCGCCGGGCTCTTGACCGCGCGCAGCAAGGGCACCAGCGAGGAGGCATCGTCGAGATTGGCAAAGGAGCGAAGCGCCTCGTCGAGATCCTTGCCGAGGCGGGCGGTCAGGCCATGGGTGTCATATTCGACGCCGAGGCGGCAGCCGAGCAGGTCCATCTCGAAAAGCAGGTCGCGCAATTGCACCACGGGCGAAGCTCCGCCCTTGTCGACCCAGATGCGGATGTCGGAGACGACGGACGTATGCTGAGCCTGGCGAAGGTCGGCCGAGCGGGTCAACAGTACGATGCGGCCGTCGCGGGTCACCACCATGCTCTGGAAGTGGCAAAAGCCGAAGGTGTCATACCCGGTCAGCCAGTACATGCTCTCCTGGGCGAAGAGCAGCATGGCATCCAGCCCCTCGTCCGCCATCAGCGCGCAAAGCGAGGTGAGGCGGGAGGAATATTCCTCGCGGCTGAAATGCAGTGCCATTCTCATTCCCCCCTCAACTGGCCCGGCCGGTCAAAACGATCGCCGACATCAACCGGCCATAGTCTCCCTCGCCGCGGTGCGTTGCGCGACGGTACGAAAAAAACCTGTCCTCATCCGCATAGGTGCAAAGGCCAAGATCGGCGGAACGACCGACACCTGCAGCGCCCAGTCGGGCAAGGATATAGGCCGGCAGGTCGAACATCGCATGACCCTCGCGCGGCGACGGCGTGAAAAAGCGGGCGTTGGCGTCGTCTTCCGCAACGAAGCGGGTGACGAATTCGCCGCCGACCTCATAGGATTTCGCCGATATGGTCGGGCCAAGGACGGCGGTGATGCGGGCGCGATCCGCACCGAGCCCTTCCATTGCCTCGATGGTGGCTTCCAGAATGCCTGAATAAGCGCCTTTCCAGCCTGCGTGCGCTGCTCCTATGACGCGCGCGGCTCTATCGCAAAAGAGCACCGGGCCGCAATCGGCCGTGGAGATGGCGATCGCAAGACCAGGCGTCGCCGTCACCAGCGCATCCGCCTTCGGCGCTTCTCCCGGCCGCCAGGGCCTGTCTACAATCGCGACGTCGGCCGAATGATGCTGGTAAGGCGCAAGCAGCCGTGCGGGCTCGACGCCGAGCCGACCGGCGATGCGGCGGCGGTTTTCAAGCACAAGGCCGCGGTCGTCGCTGGAGCCGAGGCCGATATTGAGACTGTCGTACAAGCCTTGCGAGACGCCGCCGCGGCGGGTGAAAAACCCGTGCGCAATGCCGGGATCGTTAGCAAGACCGGGCGCTGAAATCATATATATTCCCCCGGAGCATAGTCCGCCAAAGGAGTTCGCTTTGACGACGAGAATATGCTCCAACATTTTGATATCGATCACGTTTATGATTTTGGGTCGATTTTGTCCAAAATCATCGTGATCCAAAAGAAGCCGATGGTGCAGGGGCGCGCGTCAAGTGTCAAATGGCGGTGGGCGAAGGCCCGGTGCGGTTGCCGCCAGCACCTTGAAAAGATGTCCCATCGCCTCTGGTCCCGCAAGGCGCTCGACCTCGCCGCGAATGCGCTCTTGCACATCGGTGGATTTTCCCGCACCGAGCTGGCCGGCGCGCTCTAAAAGGCCAAGGCGAAGGAGGAAATCGCCCTGGGTCAATGGTCCGTAAATCGTCGCCCCGCCCAGTTGCAATGCCTTCGCCAGCGCCTCGAAATTGACGTGGGCGGTCAGATCCGCAAGGCCCGCACGCTCCAGCACGGGAACCGGCGCATGGCGCGAGAGCGCTTGCAGCGTGTCGCCTGGAGCGGGCTTTTCGTAGCCGTAGTCGATGATGAGAGCACCGCCGCCGACGTCAGCGAGCCGCGCGCCGATGCTTTCCGCAACGGCGTTCGAAAAGGGCTGGGTCTCCAGGATGCTGCCGAGCGGTGCGCCTTGCGCAGATGCAGGAAGATCCGAAGGCGCTAGACTGACCGGGCCGAGCCCGAAACAAAGTTCGCCCGCTTCATCCAACCCGACCATGCGCTCGCGCCAGCCTTCAGGCGATGCGACATGCTGGCGGATGGGCAGCGCGTCGAAGAATTCATTGGCAACAAGCAAGAGAGGCGCGTCAGCCGGAATATCGTCAAGGTCGGCGGCGAATGAAGGTTGCAGGGGAGCATCGCGCAGGGTTTCGGCCTGAACCGCGCGAAGTTTTGCGCTCGTTTCCACGAGATGCAGGCGGGCGGCAGTGACAAAGCCCTGATCGAGCCGTGCAACGCGCAGGATATCCGCCATCAATGTGCCGCGACCGGGGCCGATCTCGACAAGGTGAAAGGCTTCGGGCGCGCCGGAAATGCGCCAGAGATGAACGAGCCAGCCGCCGATCAATTCGCCGAAAAGCTGGCTGACCTCGGGAGCGGTGATGAAATCGCCCGCCGCGCCGAAGGGCTCCGCCGTCATGTAATAACCATGCTCGGGATCGGCGAGGCAGGCGGCCATGAAAGCGGCGACGGATATCGGTCCCTCGATCGCAATCCGCGCCTTCAGCTTGCGGGCAAGCGGCGTCTCGCCATCATCGTCGGCGGTGGCTGTCAAACCGGCTCTCCATCCTTCGCCGCCCCGTTTTGTTGCTTCCCGCGCAAGGCCCAAAGTGCCAGAGCAAGCCCGGCAAGGATCATCGGCAGGGACAAAAGCATGCCCATCGTCAGCCCGCCGGCGAGATAGCCGATATGGGCGTCGGGCATGCGGAAGAACTCGACGATCAGGCGGGCGATCCCGTATCCGGCCGCAAAGAGGCCCGCCGTCAATCCGGGGCGCTTGAGGCTGCCAAAACGATGCGTGGCGAGGCGGATCAGCAGGAAAAGAATGACGCCTTCAAGTGCCGCTTCGTAAAGCTGGCTCGGGTGGCGGGGCTCATCGCCGCCGGTCGGAAAGACCATGGCCCATGGAACATCGGAAGGTCGTCCCCAGAGCTCGCCATTGATGAAATTGGCGATACGCCCGAAGAAAAGCCCGATCGGTGCGGCTGTACCCGCGAGATCGAAGAAGGTGAGTATGGAAAGACCGCGCCGCCTGGAAAAGATCGCCATGGCGATGACAACGCCGAGAAAGCCGCCGTGGAAGGACATGCCGCCCGACCACACGGCGAGAATTTCCGCGGGGTGAAGGAGGTAGAATTCCAGACTGTAGAAAAGCACATAGCCGAGGCGGCCGCCCAAAATGATGCCAAGCGTCGCCCAGATGACGAAATCGTCGATATCGATCTGTTGCGGGCGGGGCGTCGCACCCCAAAGCCGGTCGGTGACGACGATCCGCCGCATGTATCGCCAGCCAAGCAGGATGCCGACGATATAGGCCAGCGCATACCAGCAAATCGCGAAGGGGCCGAATTCGATCAGCACTGGATCGATCGCCGGGAAGGGCAGGATGAAAAGCGGCATCGTTATTCTTTCTGCAGGTCGGGCATTCTGCGGGTTGGGGCTTTCCGGGGGTTGCGGGCTCTTGCGGTTTATGGATGGCGGGCGGACGTTGGAGCGTTTTACCGCGCCTCGTCAAGCCGTGCGCGGCGATACGGCAGGCTGCCGTCTGCATCAGCTTCCTGCTGTGAACAGAAATGAGCAGGTCTATGTGGCGCCTGCCTCGATCCATTCGGCATGTGCGGCGAAGAGTTCTGCGAGCTGCTGCGGGGTGATCTTGTCCGCCATGAGGTCGATGACCGGATCGGCGAAGAAGCCAGGTTCCGGCTCGACCAGACGCAAGTAATTGCGCTCCAGGAATGTCAGTGCAGCCAAAAAGCAGATTCTTTTGTTGCCGTCAGTAAAGGCATGCGCCTTGCCCACGCCAAAGGCGTATTCGGCTGCCAGGACGGTCAAATCCTCCTCGCCACCATAGCTCCATTTGCTTCGCGGGCGGTTCACGCCAGCGGCAAGGTCGTTTCGCTTGTGGGGATTGAGTTCGATAAAATGGCCGGGAAATATCTCCCCGACCACCTTGGCCAATCCGCTGATATCATCCAGCGCGAGCCACGTCGGCTCAGGCATTCTACTGGCCGAGCCTCTTCAACGTTTCGGTGAAACGGGCGCTGGCATCCCTGGCGATCTCCTCGACCGCACTCTGCGGCTGGCCTTGCTTGCGGCGACGTTCGGCTTCGTCAACGCAGAACTGCGCCGGCGCGCGACGACGATCCTCACGGCGGTCCCCGCCATGACGCTTGATTCTTGTCTCGTCGTCCGTCAATGCCATTTCAATCTCCGGATCGCTTGCACTAAATATGTGGGGGAATAGCGGAAAATGCAAATCGTAAGGGTCAGGGCGCGCTCCACAACGTCAGCCATTCTTTGAGAACTAGCGGAGTTTTTCCGCGACTGGATGTACGCCGCAGAAAGGCGACTTGATCCTCCATGGAATCGCGGAGCGGACATTCCCGGTTCATAACGGGGAAGATTCGGCTGCAGCGTCTTGAAGCCTGCGCGCGGCTGTCACCATATGCGATAATGATGGTATAGGCGGGCGGCAAATTCGCCGTCGGCCATAAGGCCAAGCTGACGACCCGTATCGGAGCAAGACAATGACCCAGGGACCTAGCCGGATTTTCGACGATTTCGCCAAGCTCATGACCGATGCGGCCGGTGTTGCCCAGGGTGCGCGGCGGGAAGTGGAAACCGCCTTTCGCGCGCAGGCCGAACGATTCCTCTCCGATATGGACCTGGTCAAGCGGGAAGACCACGATGTGGTGAAGGAAATCGCCGTCAAGGCGCTGGACGCGGTGGAAGCTTTGGAGCAGCGGGTGGCCGCACTCGAAGCCCAATTGGCGCAAAAGAAAAAACCTGTCGTCAAGGAAAAACCCTGATCGGCGGGGCTTCGGCCAAGTATTTGAAACTGCAAGGTTTTGGGATTGTAGACAAGGCAGCGCTTCGCGGGCGAAACGCTGCCGCTTTCGATTCTCGCATTAATATTGGCGGGTGATTTGGTGGTTTTTCCACAATCCTTCACCGCCTTGGCAAGGGTTCATCACGGAAATTTCTTCCACAAGTTTCGAAAGCGTTAAGAGAAAGTGAACGTATGCTATCGAGGTTTATGTCTATATATTGAAACAACATGAGGATTCGCGTTGCGAGGCTGTTCGGTCAACTAAAGGAGTCCGATCACTTGAGGAGTTTCCTACCGCAGCGCGCGGGCCTTGTTGAAAGTGCCGTTTGTCGCGGACCGAACCCGGGTTGTGCCTCCGATTGCAGGATGGCGGGGTGCTTCCCAAGACGAGAGGAACGATCATGAGCCTCATCGACGTCGACTATGAGCGGCCCGGAAATCCAGTCGATACCATCGAAACCATAGCCGCCATCAACGACTGGTCGTTCGAACGCTCCGGCGAGGACGAGATCACGATTTCGGTCGCCGGCCACTGGTGCGATTACCACGTCTCCTTTTCCTGGATGGAAGAACTGGAAGCGCTGCATCTGGCCTGCGCCTTCGACCTGAAAGTGCCGGAGCCGCGCAAGACCGAAGTGATGCGCCTCCTGGCGCTGGTCAACGAGCAACTGTGGATGGGCCACTTCGACCTGTGGAGCCGCGAGGGCGTGGTGATTTTCCGCCAGTCGCTGTTGCTCGCCGGTGGAGCGGAGGCGACCTCGGGCCAGATCGAGGGCTTGCTGAACAACGCGTTGGAAGCCTGCGAGCGCTATTACCAGGCATTCCAGTTCGTCGTTTGGGCCGGTAAAACCGCCTCCGAAGCGGTGGATACCGCACTGTTTGAGACCGCAGGCGAAGCATGAGTTTTTCAAATGAGCGGCCGCTGGCGCTGATTGGCGCCGGCAAGATGGGCGGCGCCATGCTCGCCGGATGGATCGAGCGGGGAATAGACCCTGCCGCGATCATCGTCGTCGATCCCAATCCGGCCGAGGAAATGTCATCCTATTGCTCCAGCAATGGAATCCGGCAGGCGGCAGCCCTTGCAGCGCAGGACAAGCCCGGCATCGTGATGCTGGCGATCAAGCCGCAGCTGATGGACAAGGTTCTCCCGGCTCTGAAATCTTCAGTTGGTCAGGATACGCTTGTGCTTTCGGTCGCCGCCGGAACGACGGTTGCGACATTTCGCGATGCGTTCGGCGATGCGCCGATCGTGCGCGTCATGCCCAACACGCCAGCGCAGGTCGGCCGCGGCATGAGCGTCGCCTTCGCCACGGAGCAAGTGTCGGCTGCACAAAGGGAGGCCGTCGATACGCTGCTTTCGGCAATCGGCGCAGTCGCCTGGATCGACACGGAAGACCAGATGGACGCGGTGACGGCGGTGAGCGGTTCGGGTCCCGCCTATGTGTTTTATCTGGCGGAAGCGCTTGCTGCGGCAGGCGTCAAAGCGGGATTGCCAGAGGCGCTGGCGAAGAAAATCGCCCGGCAGACCGTGGCCGGCGCAGGTGAACTGATGCATCAATCGGAACTCGATGCCGCGGTTTTGCGGCAGAATGTGACCTCGCCGAACGGCACCACTGCCGCCGCTCTTGCCGTTCTCATGGCCGACGATGGTTTGCAGCCGTTGATGGACGAGGCAGTGGAAGCGGCCGCGAAGCGTTCGCGCGAATTGGCCGGTTGATCCACCAAGACTTTCATTGTGAGCCGCAGGAAATCGCTAAATCGCTCAAGCGTCCGTTTGTCGCGGCATTCAGACTCGCTTCGTCGAAATTCCGCATTATCTTTCAATAGGAATAAAGATTTTGCGGGAGGTGGCGATGGCGACCCAGAAAACGCGGCAAAAGATCGTTCGATCCTTCATGGAACTCTTCGGCGAGGAGGGGTGGGAAGCGGCGACCCTCGCCCGGACTGCTGAAAAAGCCGGGGTAACGCTTTCCGTCATGCGGGCGGAGTTTCCAACGAGGCTCTCCATTCTGGAAGAGCAGCTTTCGCAGATTGACCAGGCGGTGCTCGACGCAGCCGATCCGGAAATGGCGGAAGAGCCCGCCCGCGACCGGCTGTTCGACGTGCTGATGAGCCGGCTCGACCAGATGACGCCGCACAAGGCGGCAATCAGGGCGCTGAAAGCGGCGGTGCGCAGCGATCCGCTGCTGGCGTTTGACGTCAACCGGCTGGCCGGGACGTCGATGCGCTGGATGCTGATTGCAGCCGGGATCGAGGCGAAAGGCATTCGCGGCCGTATCATGGTGCAAGGGCTGGTCATCGCCTTCGCCCGCCTGCTCGATGTCTGGCTGGACGATGAGGACGCGGGCCTTGCCCGCACCATGGCAGCGCTCGACCGCGAACTGGAACGCGGGGCAGAATGGCTCGGCCGGCTGGACAGGCTGGAGAAAATGGCAAGCCCGATCAAAAAGGCGGCGATGCGCGCGGGCCGTCGGCGGCGTGGTTCGATGCACAAGCACACCGAAGATGATGAAATCGCCGAGGGCGCCGGTATTTGAGCGCCACGGCGCTTGAGTTCGGTGCGGATTTTCAGTTCCCTAAGGCATGTTCCTGACGTGATTTCCTGTTCTTCAGGTTGTTCCATCTGGAGGGAAAGCGCGTTGAGGCCTTCCGACAAATTGACGATCAAGGATTTGCGAACCGATGCCGAGTGAAACCATTTCCTTCGACGACTTTCTGAAAGTCGATATCCGCGTCGGCCAGATCGTCGAGGCCTCGCCCTTTCCCGAGGCGCGCAAACCCGCATTCAAGCTGATGATCGATTTCGGGCCGGAAATCGGAGTAAAGAAATCCTCCGCCCAGATCACCAAACACTACGTGCCGGAGGAACTGGTCGGCCGCCGCGTGCTGGCGGTGGTGAATTTTCCGCCGCGCCAGATCGGCCCGATGCGCTCGGAAGTCCTGACGCTCGGCGTGCCGGACGACGAGGGCGAAGTGGTGCTCGTGGTTCCCGACAAGGACGTGCCGATCGGCGGGCGGCTTTACTAGAATTCGCATCTGTGAATTGATGAACTGGCAACGGAAGTATTGAGCTCTCAGCCGTCATTCTGGCAAAGACAGCTGGTCCCACTGGATCGACTATTTGACTTGCCCCGGTGCAGCTGCATGATCGTTTCAGTATCTATTTAGGATTAGATCTCTGATGTCGAATCTCAGCGTTTTTCTTCGGCAAGTCCGCAGCCGGTCGCTCGAACATCAACGAGCAATGGAGCTTCTCGCGAGGGCAGGGCTTGCAGGGCAGATGATTGCTGTTTTAAGGCAGGAACTGGACTCGATGGTTCGCGTGATTTACTTGCTCACGCAAAACTCGGAACGTCGGGAGCTTCTCATCGACGCTTCGGTTCGCGGTGAAAAATGGACGCGGGAAACGTCACGTGCGAAGATCACCGATAAAGACATGGTTAATCTCGCCCAAGCACTTCAAGGCTGGACACAATCCGTTTACAAGTTCGGATGTGCGTTCATCCATCTGTCTGGCCTTCACGACTACAATGACCGCGATCCACTTCTTCAATTACCCACTGAAGAACGCAGTGATATTATAGAGCACTGCCGTCACTATCATGGTGGTCCAGCAGCTGATGCCGAGCGCTTTGAGAGTCTCTGTGCCGTATCTTCCCAGCGTCCTGCAGAAAATTTCACGAAACCTTGAATTCTATCTTGAGGCGTTGGAAAACGGCGAAGTGCTGGAGCCCCGCGAGGTCTAACAAAGACGCATGGCTATGAGTGCGTATCTGGAGATCGCTCACGCCGGTTTTTGCTTTGGCCGGGAAAATTTCATCTGCGGTTCGGCGAGATGCTTCGGCTCCGCGACCCATGCATAGGCAAGCAGGCAGGGTTCGAGATCGCCGACGGTGATGCGATGATGCTGGCTCGATCTGTTGAGGATGAGGGAGCCCGGTGCATAGACGGCGGCGTCGTTTTCCGACCAGGAGCCTGAAATCGAAATATAGCTTTCCTCGATATCGGGATGGGCGTGCTGCGGATAGATCGTGCCGGGGGCGAAAAGCACCAGACCGAGGCTGATATTTTCAGCGAAGATGGAACCGCGCGGCCCGAGGATGTCGCAATAGGCGTATCGGTTGGCGAGATTGCCGGCTATGCGCTCGTAGCCCCATTCCCAGTGGAGAAGATGGCTGACGCGATCAAGAGCCCTTGCCAGACCGGCGAGAGGACCATGGGCGGCATTGTCGATCGCGCGGCAAAAATGCCCCACCACGGGCTTCGTCTGCGGCGGGCGCTCACTGAGGGTTATGTCCTTGGTCAAAACCTTGCCGATCAACTCGCGCACCTTGCGCTGATGGGTGCGGATCGGCTTGCTGCCTCCCGCCGATCCACGCCGGTAGACGGCATCGAATTCACGCAACAGATAGAGCCAGTTCGGCTGGTCGGTCAGTTTCATTCATCCGCCCCACGAGACAGGTCGAGTCACATCGCCCACCGGCGCAACGCTGCTGTTTCGCCGGCGGGATCATTCCGCAGGATAGAGATCCGGAGCCGAATTCCTGTCGTGAAAACGACGCTTATGTCATGGCAAGCGCACAGAAAATCAGCCCTTCGGTCCCACGAGCGCGAAGAAGGCGCCTTGCGGATCGATGCCGTGAAGGATCCACATGCCGCCGGGCACCTCCATCGGTCCGTTGACCACATGCCCGCCGGCAGCGGCCACGCGCCCTGCGGCGGAATCGATCCCCGCGACGTTGAAATAATAGAACCAGAAGGGCCGGGGCACGGTCGCCGGCTTGGTCATCATGCCGCCAAGGGTTTGCTTGCCCTTGGCAAAGAGCTGGTAGATGCCCATTGCACCCATGTCCATCGCGTCCATTTTCTTCCAACCGAACATATCGGCATAGAAAGAAAAGGCGGAATCCAGGTCTCCAGCCATAAGTTCATGCCATCCAACGCGGCCCGGTGCGTCCGGAGCGGGATGCTCCCGCCGATGCTCGCTCGTCGTGTGCGGCTTGAACAGATTGAGCATGGCGCCTTGCGGATCGGCAAACCATGGCGAACCGCCCGACGTCTGGAATATCGGTCGGCTCTCGGTGTACTTTCCCGCCTTTGCCGACGAATTTCTTCGCGGTCGCATCGACGCTTCTGACAGCCACATAGCCGAACCATGCTGGAGGCGCGCCGGCAGCGCGCATGGGTTCAGGTTGGCCCATCAACCCGGCCACATCCTTGCCGTCGATCGACAAAATACGATAGTCCAGACCCGGAACGCCCGCGTCGCGGGCTTCCCAGCCGAGAGCGGATTTGTAGAAATTTTCGGCCGAAGCGATATCGGCGGCCAACAGTTCGTACCAGACGAATGTGCCTTGCGGACTTGTCATCGTCGTCACTCCCCTTCCTCAGCCGGCTCCGGCAGGCCAGCCTGACGCAATTCATCAATGAAAGCTTCGAATATCGGCGCGTTGGGCGCAATGCGGTAGCCGGGAGAAATTTTCATGAACCTTCCGGCCGCCGCCCGCGCCTCGTTCATGCGGCGAAGTTTCGCAAGGCCCAAGATGGTGATCAGATGCGACGGCACGTGGGTTGGATAGATCTGCAAGGCGCGGCGTGCGGCCGAAATTGCGGCGGAATAATCGCCCTTCATCAAATATGCGCCGGCTGCGGCGGCATGCGGCATAACGCTCAAGGGATCGAACGGCGATAGCGTGAGGGCTCGCTCTGCAAGCGCGATCGCCGCGTCGTAATGGCCCGCCCATACATTGATTATGGCCCCATGCCCATGGGCTTGGGCGGAACTCGGATTGATCAGAATTGCGCGGTCGATCATTTCAAGCGCCGTGTCCGTGTCGCCGGTCGCCAGCGCCAGCGCAATCGCGGCATGGGCGAGGGTGGTGGCGTCTTCTGTCCTGAGCCGCAGTACGGCATGGGCATGGCGAAGGGCGCTGTCGCGATCGGTATGCGGCGGTTTGGCGTCCCAGAGATAGCGGGCGAAATAGCACCATGCGGCAACGCCATGCGCTTCGGCGTAGTCCGGTTCAAGCTGCAAGGCCTTCTCGACGAAATCGAGCGCGGCGAAGCGGCTTTCCGGCGTCACTTCGTACATCCGCGATAAAGCGCGCAGATAAAGATCGTAGGCTCCCAGGTTTTCGGGGCGCTTACGCTTCACGCGCTCGATCTCCGCTTTTTTCACCGACGGCTCGATGGCGGCAACAGTGCTGGCGGTGATCAGATCTTGCAGCTCGAATATATCGGTGATGAGGTTGTCGAAGCGCTCGGCCCAAAGGTGGACGCCGCTTTCCGCGTCGATCAATTGCGTCGTGATGCGGAGCCGCTCGCCTGCTTTGCGGACACTGCCTTCGAGCACGTAGCGCACATTCAGCTCGCGGCCGATCCGTCGGATATCGATCGGCTTGTCCTTGTAGATGAAGGTCGAATTGCGGGCGATTACCGTCAGCCAGCGAATGCGCGACAGTCCGGTGATGATGTCTTCCGCCATGCCATCGGCGAAATAGTCCTGATCCGCCTCGCCGCTAATATTCTGGAAGGGGAGTACGGCAATGGATGGTTTTACGTTCGCAGGCGGCGACTTGGCAAAGCCGGCCGGCCCCACCGGCTCTCCAACCCGGTAAAGGCGCACAGGCGAAGAGATATTCTTTAGGGTATAAAAACCGAGGTCGTGAAATTCGGCGTCGATCTTCCGCGTTACATAATCGAAGACGTTGACAGAAACCAAAATTCCGCCGGGCTCGGCGAGCGTTTCGATCCTTGCGGCGATATTGACGCCATCGCCGTAAAGATCGTGGCCCTCGACCATGACATCGCCGAGATTGATGCCGACGCGCAGGACGATCCGCCGATCCGGCGAAGTGCTCTCATTTGCGCCAGCCATGGCGGCCTGCAACTCGATAGCGCATTGCACAGCGTTGACCGGGCTTGCGAATTCCACCAGGACGCCGTCACCCGCGATCTTGAAAATCCGTCCCTTGTGCCTTTTGACGAGCGGGGAGAGGATATCCCTGCGCCGTGATTTCAGGATTGAAAGCGTCGCCGCTTCATTTTCCTCCATGAGCCGGCTGAAGCCGACAACATCTGCCGCCAGGATTGCGGCAAGGCGTCGGCTATTCGGCTCTTCGGTCATCGCCATGCCTTCAAAACGCAGGGTTTTTTTGATCCTACGCGGAACCAAATGGCAAGTCCATTTGGCCGTCGGCAGGCCGAAGCCAATTTTCCCGGCGGCATACCAAGGGCTACACAGGACCTAGACCGGTATCCTGATCCTCACCCGCAAGCCGCCCATGGCGCTTTCCTCAAGCTGGATCTCGCCTCCATGGGCGCGCGCGATGTCCCTGGCGATGGCAAGGCCAAGACCGCTGCCGCCCGCATCGCGGGTGCGCGCCGTATCGATCTGGTAGAAGGGCCGAAAGACGTTTTCCCGCTCCTCTGGCGCAATGCCCGGCCCGTCGTCGTCGACCGTGATGGTGAGCCATGGCGCCGCATGGCGACCCTCGATCTTGACTGTCCTGGCGTATCGCGCGGCGTTGGAGACGATATTGGTGAGGCAGCGGCGAAAGGCTATGGTCTTGACCACCACCTCCGGATTGCCGCTCAGCGAGGAAGAAACGGAGGCTCCCGCGATTTCCGCCTCCGCCTCCAGATCCTCAAACAGCAAAGCCAGATCGGTCACCTTCGGTTGCTCGTCGCCATCGCCCCTGGCGAAGGCCAGATAGTCCTGAAGCATGTGGTTCATCTCGTCGACGTCGCTCTTCAACGCCTTCACCTCGTCGCTTTCGTCAAACAGTGCAAGCTGCAGGCGAAAGCGGGTGAGGATGGTGCGTAGATCGTGACCGACGCCGGCAAGCATGGTGGTGCGCTGCTCGATCTGTCGCTCGATGCGCCGCCGCATCTCGATGAAAGCCTGCGCGGCGCGGCGCACCTCCAAAGCTCCGCGCGGCCGGAAGTCCAGAATTGGCCGGCCCTTGCCGAGGCCCTCGGCGGCATTGGCGAGCTGTTCGATCGGCTTGATCTGATTGCGCAGGAAAATGAGCGCGATAACCAGAAGTACCAGCGAAGTCGTAACCATCCAGACGATGAAAATATGCGAGTTGGAAGCATAGGTCTGGCTTCGCCGCGCAATCACCCGAAGGACGCTATCCTTCAACTGGATGCGGATTTCGACAAAGCTCGACCGGCCGACCGTATCGATCCAGAAGGGTTTGCCGATCTGCGTCCGCAATTCCTCGGAAAGCACCTGATCGACGAAATCGAAGAACGGTTTGGGGCGGGGCGGCGGCAGCGGTTCCTTAGGCAGTATGGCGATCGACAGGTTCAAGTCGCGTGCAGCAATGTCGGTGATCGTCTGGAACTCAGGGTCCTGCGGATAATTCTCCAGAACGGAAATAATCGTCGCCACCTCCCGGATCACCGATTGGGCAAGCCGGCGGGTGACCAGGTCGTAGTGCTTTTCCATGAACAGGAAGGCAAGCACCGACTGCAGGACGACCATCGGAATAACGATGATCAAAAAGGCGCGCGTAAACAGCCCCTTCGGCATTGCGCGCCGCAACCGGTAGGCGACTGCATTATAGGGCGCGGCGATGACCTCCCAGGCCTTCGTTGCCGCCACGGCGTCGAACAGCTGCAGTGTCTTTGCCCAGACGATCTGGAGAATGCGGGCGAGGGGATGGGTGAAAGCGGTCAATCGCATATCAACCGGTAGCCGATGCCGCGCACGGTCTGCAGATAGAGCGGATTGCCGGGATCGGCCTCGATCTTGCGGCGCAGGCGGTTGATCTGCACATCGACCGTGCGCTCGGCCAGCCCGCTTTCATCGCCGACGATATCGTTGCGGGCGATCGTATCGCCTGGACGCTCCGCGAAAAGCGTCAGGATCTGCTTTTCGCGGTCGGTGAGGCGGATGATATCGTCGCCGCGCTTCAGGTCGCCTCGGGTGCTATCGAACACAAAGGGTCCGAAGCGGATTTCCGGCAAAGGCCCGACCCGCGTTTGCGCCCGACGGCGCAACACCGCGCCGATGCGAAGCAGAAGCTCGCGCGGCTCAAAGGGCTTCGGCAGATAGTCGTCGGCGCCGACCTCAAGCCCGGCGATGCGATCCTCGGTCTCCGATCGCGCCGTCAGCATCAGGATCGGAACGTCCGACCCGGATCGAAGGTCCCTGGCCAGATCCAGCCCGCTTTCACCCGGCATCATGACGTCCAGGATCAGCATATCGAAGGAAAGGCCGTCCATCCTGCGGCGGGCCTCCGCGGCGCTGCCGGCTGTCGTTACCCGGTAGTCGTTTTCGCTCAGGTAGCGGCGGAGAAGATCGCGGATGCGCTTGTCATCGTCGACGAGAAGAATGTGAGCTGCATTGTCTTCCGGTTTCGACACTTTCGGTCTTTCCTCCAATTCCTGAATCCGCCCGTCAGCCTCGGGCGCTCTCGACCAGGCGCATGACATCCTTGCGCTGATCCTCGTCGATCATCGCATAGAGAAATTGCCGGGCGATTGCCTGTCCTTCCGGCGGCAGCGAGGCGAGCGCCTTGCCGATCCGCTCGCTTTGAAGGTCGGTCAGGCGCTGGGCGAGCTGAGCGCCCTTGGCAGTGGCAAAGAGCAGGCGCTCGCGCCGATCCACCGGTCCCGGTTCCTGAAGCACGAAGCCTTCGTCGACAAGCTGCTTCAAAACCCTGCCGAGACTTTGCTTGGTGATCTTCAGGATCGCCAGAAGATCGGTGACGCGCAGGCCGGGGTTGCGGTTGACGAAATGAAGCACCCGGTGATGCGCCCGGCCAAAACCGTATTCGACGAGCAGGGAGTCCGGATCGGACGTGAAATCGCGATAGGCGAAAAACAGCAGCTCGATCAGGTCGTAAGGCGGATTCGGCGATGCCGGCCCGCCAGCTGCCTTCGTTGCAACGCCTGGATTGGAATGGGCCGGTCGGCCAGATTTGAAATTTACGTCAGCCATATTGACATATTTCTGATCGATTGTTACTGATAGAGTGCTTCTGGAGAAAGGATTGAACGATTTGCTCAGAATTTGGGCACAATGGTGTTCTCTTCTTTCCCGTTGGTGCCTGCCAGGCGGCAGGGTCTAATGATATCGATTGTTTCAAGATATCGACAGTTTCGCCGTGGTGCAAAAGCCGAGTGGTGCAAAAGCCGAAAGGATTATGCACCTTTGATGAATGTGCGGTCTGATCCGGAGCGGTTCCTTGCGAGGGAACGCTGCTACAGGCTCTTGCAGGCCGCGCAATTTGGCACCTATGGCGGGTAACAAGACAATGGGCGGCCAGAGCCGTCCGCGCTTTTGGAGTAGCGAAAAATGGCTGGTGTGCCTTTCGATCAGCTCGATGGTGAAATCTGGTATGACGGTGTCTTCGTCCCCTGGAAGGACGCCAAACTGCATGTGCTGAGCCATGGGCTGCACTATGCCAGCAGCGTGTTCGAGGGCGAACGGGCCTACGGCGGCGAGGTGTTCAAGCTTCAGGAACACACCGACCGGCTGCATGCATCGGCCGAAGTGCTGGGTTTTGAGATCCCCTATAGCGCCGATACGATCAATCAGGCGACGAAGGAGCTTTTGAAGCGCGCCGGGCTGGTCGATGCCTATGTGCGCCCGGTCGCCTGGCGCGGGAGCGAGATGATGGGCGTTTCCGCCCAGCACAACACGATCCATCTCGCCATCGCCGCATGGGAGTGGCCAAGCTACTTCAAGCCGGAAGAACGGCTGAAGGGCATTCGTCTCGACATGGCGCAATACCGCCGGCCGGACCCGGCGACCGCGCCCTATAAATCCAAGGCGGCGGGCCTCTACATGATCTGCACGTTGTCCAAACATGCGGCAGAACGCAAGGGCTATGCGGATGCCCTGATGCTCGACTGGCGCGGCCAGGTGGCGGAAGCAACCGGCGCAAATGTCTTCTTCGTCAAGGACGGCAAGATCCATACGCCGACGCCGGACTGCTTCCTGAACGGCATTACCCGCCGCACGGTGATCGACCTTGCGCGCGCCCGTGGCTTTGAGGTGGTCGAGCGGGTGATCATGCCGGATGAACTGGAAAGCTTCGAACAGTGCTTCCTGACCGGCACGGCGGCGGAAGTGACGCCGGTGTCCGAGATCGGTCCTTACCGGTTCCAGGTGGGCGACATCACAAAAACGCTGATGGAAGACTATCACGCGCTGGTGCAGCCCAAGCGCGAGGTGAAAGCCGTCGCTGCCGGCTGATACGCCGGATCGAATAGCAAAAAACCGCCGCGCGCTCAGGCATGCGGCGGTTTTTTTGTGTCTTGAGCCAAGGCAGGCGCTCAGTTTCCCTCGATCGGATGAAACAAGCGCCCGCGCTCGGTAATCAGAACGATAACGAGGGCGGCAAGGCCGAAGGCGGCGAAGCCGAGCGCCAGCGGCAGGACCGTGCCGTCGAAAAACTGACCGATAATGTAACCGAGCACCGCGCCGCCAAGCGTGGTGACGAAACCGAGCACCGATGACGCGGTCCCGGCAATGTGCCCAAGGGGTTCCATCGCCATGGCGTTGAAACTCGGCCCGATGAAGCCGAAGAGAAACATCGTGCTCGCCAGAATAATCACGAAAATCGGCAATGTTTCATAACCGAGCGCGGCGATTGCGACCTGAAGCCAGCCCAACAGCGCGAAACCGATCAAGGCGCCATGGGACAACCGCCGCATGCCGACGCGCCCAACCAGCTTCGAATTCAGAAAGGAAGCGGCCGACATGCAAAGGGCAATTCCTGCAAATACCACCGGAAACAGAGCCCCGAGTTCGAATATATCGACGAAGACCTGTTGCGCGGAGGCGATGAAGCCGAAAAGCGCCCCGAAAACAAGCGCGGTGGCGAGCATATAGCCAAGCGTAATGCGGGTGGTCACCGTCGTGCGATAGGCAGCAAAGATCGACGCCGGATCGAGCGGCGTACGATTTTCCACCGCCAAGGTCTCCGGCAGGCGGATGAAGCACCAGACGAACATGACCAGCCCGCCAAGCATGAGCATGAGAAAAATTGCGCGCCAGGGCGCAACGAAAAGCAGCACTTGTCCGATCGATGGCGCAAGAACCGGGATCGCCATGAACACCATCATGGCCAGCGACATGACACGGCCCATCTGCCTTCCGCTGTAGCAGTCGCGCACGATGGAAAGCGCCACCACGCGCGGCGCGGCGCAGCCGATGCCCTGCAGCAGGCGGGCAAACAACAGGTGATCGAAACTGTCGGAAAAGACGGAAAGGACGCTGGCCGCCGTATAAAGGCCGAGGCCGCCAAGCAGGATCGAACGCCGTCCGAACCGGTCGGAGAAGGGGCCGTAGAAAAGCTGCGCGCCGCCGAAGCCGACGAGATAGGCGATCAGTATCTTCTGGCGCTCGTTATCCGTGTCGACCCCGAGCGCATCGCCGATATTGGGCAATGCCGGCAGCATCACGTCGATGGCAAGAGCGTTCAGCGCCATCAAGGCGGCGATCATCGCAACGAATTCGGCGAAAGACATGCCGCGATGAGCCGCCGCTCCCGCGACTTCTGTTGACGTCAATGTGGGCATAAGACACCTGCTGTGACCGGCAAGCGATCGGTGGGAATGGCTCAGAATAGGCAAAAGCCAATTTTAATTCAGTAATTTAGGCTGATTTTAACGGGATTTTGCGGGCAAGATCGATCAATATGGACGTAGCGTCAAGAAAAGATTTGTCAGCTCTTCTCCCAGCGCGCCGCATCGGCGTCGTCTTCGCATTTGGCTTCGACCCAATGGCCTTCGCCGCCGGCCAGAAGATGTTCCTTCTTCCAGAAGGGGGCACGCGTCTTCAAGAAATCCATCAGGAAATCCGCTGCTTCGAAGGCAGCTCGGCGATGGCTCGACGCCGCAACGACGAGCACTATATTCCCGCCCGGTTCGATCTTGCCGTGACGATGAACGACGGTGAGGCCGGTAAGCGGCCAGCGGCCGCACGCTTCCATCGCGATCCGCCGGATCTCCGTCTCGGCCATGCCGGGGTAATGCTGTAGCTCCAATGCTGCGAGGCGGCCGCCCTCGTCCCGGCAAAGACCGACGAAGGTAACGACGGCGCCGACGTCTGCCTTTTGCTGAAGTCAAAGCGGCAATTTCAGCCGATGCGTCGAAATCCTCAGCCTGGATCCGCACTTCCGGCAGCACATCCGCGGGTTTTGCGTCGGCACTCTTGTTCATGAAACCTCCAGCGTCGATCATTTAGTGGCTTCAACCACCTGTCATCGGCGGGAAGAACGCGATTTCCGCGGCATTGCCGATTGGAGATTCATGCTCGACATGAAGATGGTCAAGGGCAACGCGGATCACTTCCGGCTCGGCGAAGGCAAGTGCATGACGTTCGTCGCGCGCGGCAAGCCAGTCGATCAGGCCGGAGACATTGGCGACCTCGCCCGGAATATCGAGCTCTTCCTCTTCAAGGCCAACCCTCTCGCGAACCCAGGCAAAATAGCGAATCTTCATGGATATCCTCGTTTCGCGCACATCAATCCGTCATCAGGTGGCCAATGCCGGCCCTGAAGTAGTCATAGCCGGTATATAGGGTGAGCACCGCGGCAATCCAAAGCGCCACCAGGCCGGCAAGAATGGTTCCCGGCAGCACCGCCTCGCCGGCAGGTCCGGCAATGAGCAACCCGAGCGCCACCAGCTGAACCGCCGTCTTCCATTTTGCAAGCTGCGTCACCGGCACGCTGACCCGGAGATCGGCCAGATATTCGCGCAGGCCCGAGACCAGGATCTCCCGGCACAGAATAATGATCGCAGCGATCATCGACCAGTTGCCGATGGTATTGGTGTCCACCAGAAGCAGCAGCGTGACCGCCACCAACAACTTATCCGCGATCGGATCCAGCATCTGCCCGAGGCGGGACTGCTGCTGCCAGGCACGCGCCAGATAACCGTCGAAGAAATCGGTAAGGGCGGCGAGAATGAAAATAGCCAACGCGGTCCAGCGCGCATTGTGGCCTGGAAAGTAAAAGCAAACGGCTACGGCGGGCACAGCCAGAATACGCCCGTAGGTCAGGAGATTGGGGAGACTGAGGGCGACCGATCTGGGCATTGGGCTTTTTGCTTGCTGTGACAAGGTGCGGCAGATGCTCCAATGGATCTCGATTTTGGCGTCTCTCGGTTCAAAGACAAAGTCCTCGCCCGCATACGCCTTGGCAACTCAAACTCTTGCGACTTGAAGCATGGGGCAGCCCCTGTCGTCAATGAAAGCGAGCAACCGGTATGGCGCAACTTTTCCAAACCGATCCTTTCATGGCTGGCGAGGAAGCGCCAGACTACGAGAAATTATTAAATCCGGGCGGCATAAGTCAGGAGTTCAGATGAGCGATCACAAAAACGCGCTTGGTCAGCACATCGGTGCGCCGGTAGCCGACTGGACGGCAAGGCCACGGCCGCCAACCAAGCCGATGCAAGGGCGAAGCTGCAGTGCGGTGCCGCTGAGGATGGACCATGCGGCAGAGCTTTTCGATGCGTTTTCGACAGATCGTGAAAACCGCATCTGGACCTACCTGGCTTACGGTCCCTTTGCCTCAGTCGCCGAAGTGGCGGACTGGATTACGGCCACTTGCCTTGGGGAAGATCCGCAGTTTCATGCAATCGTCTCGGCGGAAACGGGAAAGGCGCTGGGGGTTGCGAGCTTTCTGCGCATCGAGCCGGCGGTCGGGGTCATCGAGGTCGGGCACATCAACTTCGCGCCGCCGCTGCAACGCTCGGTAATGGCGACGGAGGCGATGTATCTGATGATGCGCCGGGTTTTCGACGAACTGGGCTACCGCCGTTACGAATGGAAATGCGATGCACTGAATGCGCGCTCCATGGCGTCGGCACGCCGCCTGGGCTTTTGTTTTGAAGGGACGTTCCGGCAAGCGACGATCTACAAGGGCCGCAATCGCGACACGGCCTGGTTCTCCATCATCGACAGCGAGTGGCCGCAACTGAAAACGGCGTTCGAAACCTGGCTCGATCCTTCGAATTTCGACGAAGCCGGCAGGCAGCGGCGCTCTTTAGCCGATCTTCGAGCTGTTTAGCGGGAAAAAAGCCGATCGCCCTGTTCATCGATGATCTGGCGTCCCTTGCGTACGGTCATCTCGATGGCCTCGTCGGAGGAAACGCATTTATCGGCGCGAATGAAGGTCTCCTCGCGCAATTCGCCGTCGATTTCCTTGCTGATGACGCCGACGATCTGCCACTGGCCTTCAGCATTGCGCACGGTGGGGAGGATCGTAAAACCCTTGTGTTCCACCGCCTGCGCTGCCGGAGACCCGGGCGCGGAAGAGCCGCCGCCAAATAGCCCGGTGATCAGTTTTCCAAGTCCCATGCAATAATCGTCCCTGTGCTTTCCTGGCCGCTTTGCTTTTCGAGCCTTGCAATGAAGCCTATGGGTGGCGGCATGGAGGCGCAAGGTGCAAAGCCGGAAAGACTCTGAATTCAATCCCTTGCCGGGCCGTAGGGGCCGAGAGCCTCGATCAAATCGCCGACCTGACCCTCGTATCGCTTCCAGCGATTGACCGAGGAATTGTAGATCGGCTTGCGGACCTGATCGATACTGAAGGTCGTCACCTGGCGGTCGCCCTTGTAGAACTCAAGGCAGGCGTCGTCCCAAGGCAATTTGCAATGGTCGATAAGCGCGCGGCTTTCCGCTTCCTGGTCCGCGACGAGCGCCTCGTAGGATTGCTGGCGGATATTGACCGGCAGCACCTTGGCCCAGTGGTCGGTCAAATCACGGTACATGCAGTAATAGTCGCCGAGATTCTTCTGGCTGCTTGCGTAGTTGTGGCCGTCGCGCAGCGGCGTCGTATAGATGGAAATGCAATTGTCGATCGGATTGCGGTTGAGGTGGATGAAGGTTGCATTGGGAAACAGCAGCGCCATCAGCCAGAGATTTTCGAAGTTATGCGGCATCTTGTCGACCACGCGCGACGCCTTGCCGCCGATCGAATCGATCAGGTTCAGATAGCCACGGCCGATCCTGCGGAAGTCCCGCTCATCCATCCGCGAGATTTTCAAGAAGAACTCGGGCGTGATCTTGGTGCCCTTGAAAAATTTCTTGGTCTCGAGAGCAAAATAGGTCAGTTCTCCCGCGCCAACGGACTTGGGATGCCGACCAATGATCTGCTCGGTCAATGTGGTGCCCGAACGCGGCATGCCGACCACGAAGACCGGCTTTTCGCTCTCAAAGGCGACGCACTTCCGCTCCTCGAAGAAATCCGGCGTGAAATAGGCCTTGCAGGATTCGATCTGCCAGCGGCGCAGCGCGGGATCGTAGGGCGAGTAGAGGTACTCCTTGCCCTTTTCGAAATACTTGAAGGCATCGTCCATTTCGCCGAGGTCGTCATGGATCTTGCCGGCGGCATAGTAAAGATGCGCAACCTGATTGCGCTTCATGCCTTCGTGGCTGTCGATAAGATCTTTCAACTTGTCGAGCGCATCCGGCTTTTCCTTGTGCTTCTTTGCGCCTGCTTCCTCGATCAGCAGCGCCGGAGCATCCGCCTTCGTCAGCCGTGCCCGTTCCAGGAGCGCGTCGGACTCCGCCTGCCTGCCGAGCGATTTTTCGAGCTTGGAGCAAGCGATTAACGCACCGGTATAGTCGGGATCGAGCGCCAATGCGCGCTCGAAGGCCTGCCGGGCAAGCACCGGTCGCTGGAGTTTGGCGTAGGCGTCACCCAGAACCTTGAAGCAGGGGGCGCTTTTCGGATCGAGCTGCGTTGCCTTGCGCGCGGCGCCAAGCGCTTCCTTGTAGTCGCCGATCCGCATCAAGATGAGTGCAAGTTCCTCGAAGACAACGGCTTTCTTCTTTGCGACCGCTGCTGCCTGTTCCAGATGCCTGAGGCAAAGATCGATTTCGTCCTTGTCGTCGTAGACGAGGCCAAGGGAGAAATTCACCCTCGCATCGCCGGGGCTTTGATGATGAAGTTCAAGAAGAATTGGCTCTGCTTCCTCGAACTTCTTGTTTTCTATCAGCGTAAGAGCGCGATCAAAGAGAGCGGCAGTATTCACGGCAAACCTCATATCCATCCAGAATCAGCAAAGCGCACGATCGATATAGCGCGGCCAATCCGCACCCTTCCGAATAGGGGCTTCGGCAGCCCGTTGCAACTGGTTTGCTTCTCTCTGCGGCAAGAGTAAGGCGGTACAGCTATTTGGCCGATATTCTATTCATTGAAATGGTCGTAGATCATTTGGGCGACCGCTTCGGAAATCCCCTGCACGGTCATGAGATCGTCGATTCCGGCTTTCGAAACGGCTTTGGCCGTGCCGAAATGGCGAAGCAACGCGCGTTTGCGCAGCGGGCCGATGCCTGCGATCTCGTCAAGCGGGCTCCTGGTGATATCTTTCTTGCGGCGGGCGCGATGGGTGCCGATCGCGAAACGGTGCGCTTCGTCCCGCAACCGCTGAACGAAATAAAGCACAGGATCGCGCTCCGGCAACATGAAGGACGGGCGGTCGGGGATGAAGAATTTCTCGCGCCCGGCATCGCGATCCGGACCCTTGGCGATGCCGATCAGCGGCACTTCGGTGATCCCGAGTTCGTCCAGGATTTCCTTCGCCGCATTCAACTGTCCAAGGCCGCCGTCGATGAAAACGGTGTCGGGCCAGGCGGGAAAACCGGCGGCCTCGATCTCTTCGCTGCCCGGGGCGTCTGCTAGCTCATCGTCCGAAGGCTTTTCCGCGGCGATGGCGGGAGGCGCGGCGGGACGTTCGTCCGCGTGTTCCTTCAGCAGCCTGGAGAAGCGGCGGGTCAAGACCTCGCGCATCATCGCGTAGTCGTCGCCAGGCGTCAGATCCTCGGACTTGATGTTGAACTTTCGATAGTGCGCCTTTGCGAAACCTTCGGCTCCGGCGACGATCATGCAGCCGACGGCATTGGTGCCCATGATATGGGAATTGTCATAGACCTCGATGCGGCGCGGAATGCGAGGAAGTCCGAAGGTCTCAAAGACGCCCTTCAGGAGCCGGGCCTGGCTGGACGTTTCTGCAAGGCGACGCCCGAGCGCCTCGCGGGCGTTCTTGCGGGCGTGCTCGACGAGATCGCGCTTCTCGCCGCGCTGGGGAATGGCGACCTCCACCTTGTAGCCGCTGCGTTCGCTGAGCGCGCGTGCGAGAAGGTCGCGCTCCTCGATGTCATGGGACAGGAGCACCAGGCGCGGGCAGGGCTTGTCGTCGTAAAACTGGGCGAGAAAACTCTCGAGTACCTCGCTTTCCCCAACCGACTTGTCCGCCTTGGGAAAATGGGCGTGATTGCCCCAGTTCTGGCCGGTGCGGAAGAAAAACACCTGGATACAGGTCTGTCCGCCTTCCTGATGAACGGCGAAAACATCTGCTTCGTCCACGCTCTGCGGATTGATGCCCTGGTGCGACTGGACATGGGAAAGGGCCGACAGACGATCGCGGTAGACAGCCGCCCGCTCGAAATCGAGCTCCTGCGAGGCGGATTCCATCTGAATGGCCAGCTCCTGCTTCACCATCTGGCTTTTACCGGAAAGAAAGGCCTTGGCCTCCGCAACGAGGCCGGCATAGTCCTCTCGCGATATTTCGCCGGTACAAGGTGCTGCGCAACGCTTGATCTGGTGCAACAGGCACGGGCGGCTGCGATTGGAATAGTAGCTGTCGGTGCAATTGCGGATCAAAAACGCCTTTTGCAGAGCGTTGATCGTGCGATTGACCGCTCCAGCTGAGGCGAAAGGTCCGAAATAGCTGCCTTTGCGCCGCCTCGAGCCGCGATGCTTCACCAATGCGGGGGCGTCATGGTCGCCGGTCACGAGAATATAGGGAAAGGACTTGTCGTCGCGAAGGAGAACGTTGAACCGTGGCCTCAGCCGCTTGATCAGGTTCGCTTCCAGGAGCAGCGCCTCGGTTTCCGTAGCCGTGGTCACGAATTCCATGGAGGTGGTCGCCATGATCATCCGCATGATGCGGTTGCTCTGACCTTGCAGGCGCGTGTAGCTGGTCACGCGCTTCTTCAGCGAACGGGCCTTGCCGACGTAAAGCACGTCGCCCTTCTCGTCGAGCATCCTGTAGACGCCAGGCCCGAGCGGCAGCCGCTTGACGAAATGGGCGATGACTTCGGCGCCCCTGACGCCGTCGCCCGCCGGCGCGTGCGTCTTCTCGAAGACGATCTCCTGGATCGCGGCTTCGTTGTTTTCTTCCGCCTCCTCAGGCAATCCTGCGGCGGTATCGGGATTCTTTCGTGTCATTCCCGGATGCCTACGACGTCCGGCGTCTCCCATGCAAGATGTTGTCCGCCATCGAGCGCGATCATTTGACCGGTAATCGACGGTGTTTCCCATAAATAGCGGATCGTCCGGCCGAATTCATCAAGTTCGGGACCATGACCGAGAAGAACGGATTGCGCCTGTTTCCGGAAGTCCTTCGCGGATTGCCGTTCGTTGGCCAGGGTCGGGCCGGGGCCGATGGCATTGACCCGCACCATCGGCGCAAGCGCTTGCGCCAGCATTTGCGTCTGGGCCCAAAGTGCGGATTTCGACATGGCGTAGCTGAGAAAATGTGGCGTCGGTCGCAAGACGCGCTGATCGATGATATTGACCACCAGTCCATGGTCGCCCGCCGGAAGTTGCTCTGCGAAGGCTTCCGAAAGAAACAGCGGCGCGCGGCGTGTGGATGGCGAAATGCCGGTCAAACCGATCGATATCGAGCGAACCGATCCCGTCTGGCTCGAATATCGAAGCATTGTTGATCAGCAAGGTGATGGGGCCAAGGGCATTTCCCGCTTCGGTGACGATCGCGCGGAGACCTTGAGGGTTCAAAAGGTCTCCGGCGACCTGTAATGCACGGCCGCCTTGTTCGATTATTCTACGCGCCAGATTTTCCGCTTCCTGCTGGGATCGATGGCTGTGGATCGCGACGCCATAGCCATGTCTGGCAAGGTCGAGCGCAATCGCTGCACCGATGCGCCGGCCCGCGCCGGTGATAAGCACGTTTGGCGCACTGCGGATATCGCAAGCGCGGATAGCGCCGCCTGAAATCTGTTCGTTCATGGGGTTGTTCCCGGTTGCGCACAGGTATACGCAACGGCAACCTTAATCGATCAGCCGACCTGACCGGTTGCAAATACGATGGCGATGTAGAGCACGTAGAGACCCACGAGCGCCAGGCCCGCAAGGCGGCGCAACGTGACCTTAAGTACCGCGAGCGCGAGAACAATGAGTGCGCAGGCCAGCATCGCCCACAGATCGAACGTCAAAACTTCCCTGGGGATGTCGACCGGTACGACCACGGCGGTTATGCCCATGATCGCAAGGATATTGAAGATGTTGGAGCCGATGACATTTCCGAGCGCCACGGCCGAATGATTGCGGAGCGCGGCCATAAGCGATGTGGCAAGTTCCGGCAGCGACGTTCCGAGCGCCACGATGGTGAGGCCGATGACGGCTTCAGTTACGCCCCAGTTGCGCGCCAGCGCCGTTGCGCCCTCGATGGTGAAATGGGCCCCGAGCGGTAGACCGATCAGACCCAGGGCAATGAAGACAAAGGCGAAAGCGGGGTTCTCCGGAACGCCTTCCACTTCGTCGAAGGGCTGGCCGCAGGTATCCTCGTCGTCCACGTCGGGATCGAGTGCGTCAATTTCGGTTGCGGAAGCGCTGAGTGTCCCGGCCGCCTTGCCGATACCGTTTTCACGGCGGTGCTTGCGGGTGGCCAGCACGGACTCGCCAAGAAACAGCCCCAGGAGCGCAAGCAGGATCAACCCGTCGAGGAGGCCGATGGGGCTGAAAAAACACATGGCGATGAAGATTACGCTCACTGCCACCATGAAGATCGCATTGCGCGTAGCACCCTTTTCCTCGCAAACGGTGGCTGCAACGAGAGCCGGCAGCCCGAGGACCAGGAGCACGTTGGCGATGTTCGAACCGACCACATTGCCGACCGCGATGCCGGGCAATCCATCGAGCGCGGAGCCGAGGGAAATGACCAGTTCGGGCGCGGACGTGCCGAATGCAACGATTGTCAGGCCGATGATCAGGGACGGAATACCAAGTTTTTCCGCGATTCCGACGGCGCCCCTGACAAGGACATCGCCGGCGATGATCAAAACGACGAGACCTCCCAGCAGGCTGACATAGTCGATAATCATGGGACAGTTGCGCCGTTTCGATTTTGGGTCATTGGACTAGGACTAGAGCGAAGCAAGGCGATTGAAGGTAAAGCCGGTCGATCCTTGCCCGACGCCGACACCGGCGATGGGCGCAAGGCGATCCATGGCGCACTCCCAAGCCTTGCCCTCCTATATATGCATTCCGATCGACTGGAAAACCCTGTGCTGCAGAAAGGCTTGGAAAGCAGGCCGCGCAATCGCGGCTACAAATGGCCACGGTCCCCCCGGAAGCTTTGGCAATTGCCACGGAAACTCCCAATTTCACCTGTCGTACCGCCATATTCTTCTGTCACAAGTCAGGCTGCCAGGGTCTGGACCCATGGGTTTTCCAATTGAAAATCCATCGGTTCAGGCCCGATGGCGGGTGGCGCATGCCATCAAAATTTAACAAGTGTCTACTGTGGAGTAGAGTTTATGAAGCGTACGGTAATTTCCGGCGGGCTGATGGCTGTCATTGTGGCACTGTCGGCACCGGCCCTGGCCGCGGACCTGCCGCAGCCCGTGGAAACCCCGGTCTATCAGGAGCCGGTTCCTCAGGCCCGTTACGACTGGACGGGTTTCTACTTCGGTGGCCTCATCGGCTGGCAATGGTCGAATTTCGATAATTCGACCGGCGGCGTCGGCTCGTTCGATACGAATGCCAATGGTGTCAACGGCGGCGTTGTTGCGGGCTACAATTATCAGTTCAACGACACCTTCGTGCTGGGTCTGGAAGGCGACTTCACCTTTTCGGACATCGACAAATCGACGACGGCCGGTGGGGTTCCCTACAACACCAGCAGCGACTGGAACTCCAATATCCGCGCCCGTGCGGGCTGGGTGTTCGATCGCTACATGTTCTACGGAGCAGGCGGTCTGGCAATCGCCGATCTTTCGGCCACTGCCGCAGGTGTCGAGGACAGCACGACCAAGGTCGGCTGGACAGCAGGCGCCGGTGTTGAAGGTCTTGTGACCCAGAATATCACCGCCAGGCTGGAATACCTCTATCAGGACTTCGGCGGCGAGACGTTCACGCTCGCCGGCACGCCTTACAAGACCGATCTTTCCAACAACATCGTCCGCTTCGGTATGAGCTACAAGTTCTGATCTTCAAAGCCGATGTGGAAAAGAAACAGGGGCCCGCCATTGGCGGGCCCTTTATCGTATGATGCGCCGGCTTTCGCGGGTCGTGGTATAGCTGGGTCCGTGACCTAGAGACATAGCGAAGCTGCCCGGCCGGATGACGAGCGAATGGGGATTGCGTGAAGGGTTCTGATTCAGGCCTAGCCGTATTGCCGATGTACGACTGGCCGGAAGTGGCGGCGCAAACAGATCGCTTCTGGAAAGCGCTTCGCGATCATCTTGCCGGGGCGGGGTTTGCGCCCCCGGATCGGATCGACCGGGAAATCGACGCGCAAGCGGCATGGACCGACCCGCGTCTGCTTGTGGGCCAGACCTGCGGCTTGCCCTTTGTGACCCTTCTGAAGGGCAAGGTCAGCTTGATCGGCACGCCTTCCTATGCGTTGAAGCATTGCGACGATGGCTGGTACTACAGCGTCATCGTGGTTTCAAAAGACAGTGCGGCCGCTCATATCAAGGACCTTCGCGGCCAGCGCGCGGCCTTCAATGCGACCGGATCGCAATCCGGCCATGCCGCCATGCTGCATATGGTGGCGCCTTATGCCAATCAGGGCCGTTTCTTCTCTGAAAGACTTTGTTCCGGTTCACATCGCAATTCGGTCCGGGCGGTGGCCCAAGGTCTTGCCGATGCAGCTGCAATCGATGCGGTGAGTTGGGAATTGGCGCTGCGTCACGAGCCGGCGGCAAAGCGTCTGCGCGTGCTGATGACGACCCCGCCGACGCCGGGCTTGCCCTTCATCACGGCGGCGCGGCCGAAAGAAGAAGTGCATCGCATCGCCGATGCGGTTGAAGCCACTATCGCCGGTCTTGACGCGGATAGTGCGCGTGCATTGCTGCTGAACGGTTTCAAACGGTTCGGCGAAGACGCATACGATCTCTTGTCGGCGCGCGTCGCTCAAGCCGCTTCAGCCGGCTACGCGCGCCTGGAATAGGAGCTGCGATTACGACTTCATGCGGGTTCTTTCGAACGAGGGAATCGCGGCGTCGAATGCGGCAAGCCAGGCGGCGAGCCGGGGATCGAGACTCCCGCCATTTTCCCTGGAATCGAAGGTCGAGATAGCCCAAGGCACAGGCGACGGCGATCTGGCCGACGTGCGGCGTCACACCGGCGGCGACTTCTGCCGGCAGCGCGTTCTCAAGCACGGCAAGAGCGCGCGAAACCTTGTCAGCCTGATAAGACAACCACTCGTCACTGCGCTTTTCCTCGGGCCGGAAACGCATCTCATAGACCTGCAACAGGGCGGCATCCATCAAGCCGTCGGCGAGAGCACCAAGTGTCAGGACGGCAAAGCGGTCATTGCCGGCCGGGATGATCTTTCCGCCGCCGGCAAGATGATCGAGATATTCCAGGATGACCGCGCTGTCGAAAAGGGTATCGCCGTTTTCCAGAACGAGTGCTGGTATCTTGCCAAGCGGATTTTGCTTGCGGATGCTGTCCGCGGCATCGTTGGTATCGGTCATCTCAACCGTGATACGGTCGGTCAAACCCAGAACATCGGCAGCAATCTTGACCTTTCGGCCAAAGGGCGAAGCCGGCGAGGAACGAAGTGTCAGCATTGCGAACTCCAGAATCGATGATGATGTCGATCGTCGCCGCAGTGTGCCGATCCGCCGGCATGGTGCAAGAGGCGCTTTGCTCGAAGCGGTAAATATTGCGGGAAGGGGGCTTTGCCCGGCGCGTGGGCCCTGGCTGCAGAGCTCATCGCCTCTATTGTTATAATTTGCAGGGAAATCGAATAGGTTGTTAAAATTCTAATAATTATATTAGAGCTTACTTAAATGGATTTTGCTTTAATGACTCTAGGTAAAGTAAAGTTGCTGCAATAGGCATTGTTGGGTGTTGACGGTGGTAGCAATAAGAAAAGATATATTAGAACAATAAAAACCAGCATCATCGCCAAAATGAGCTTCTCGCGGCAACTGCGAGCGGAGGAGTGGATCCTGTGCAAACAAAATTTGGTTCGCCGCTTAAAGTGCTCATGCAGACAGTCGTCTTGCTTGTCGCCTCCTATGTCTATGGGTCGCCAGCCTTTTCATCTCTGCGTCCTGGAATTCTCGATAAACCGTTCGGGCAATTCCATCTGGTTGTAAACGGGGTGTTGCGTGACGGTAAAATAGACACCAGTGCCCCGGCCGAACTGATCGTCAGCACCGGTAACAGCGTCAAGCGACAGATTAACGACGCCATCGGCGGCAATTGATCGCTATCGCAGCGTTAACGGCTTATTGTGGCGCTGGTACGAAAATCCGGTTCGCCCGACACCCGCGCCGGTCGACGGCGGGGCAGGATCGGAATCCCAGGTCGCGCGTCATGCAGATGCGAACCTCGCTCAGCCGTCCGGCTTGGCAGTCAACGGCTATTGCGTTGTCACGCAGACCCGGATTGGCCAGTCGAAAGGCAACTTCCACCGCATCCGGCTGCATGCGGTTGCCGTCCGCTATCGTTTGAAACGCCGCCGGAATCACGACTTTCCTGAATGCCCTTCGCGTCAAATCGAAATAGGAGCCGGCGGAAAGGCCGGAACATGTTCCGTGCTTGACCCATTGGTGGCGGATCAGGCTCCGGCTTGGCATGATATCGAGCATTCCGTTCAACGTCGCAGGGACAAGACCGCTCCCGCTGGATTGCTGACAGAAGTCGGGATAGCCCCGTTCATACTGCGGCCAAAGTCCGTGCACGATGAAGCGATGAGGCTTTGCGGCGCGGCATTGAAGGGGATCGGCCTTCGCCCCCGCACGATCGCAATAGGACGGTGACCACGAAAGGGAGAGGACATAGTAATCGAAGTCGCCGGGGCGCTCGGCTTTTGCGTTGGAAACGCACAAGAGCGCGAAGACTGCGGCGACCAATGCCCTTGCAGTGAATTGTCCGGTGTTTCGACTATGACCTGCCTGGCCGCACCGTGCGGCAGTAGGCGTCGTAGACGTGCCATCTGTCCAGGCCTGAAAGGCAAGCTTCCACATTCCAGCGGATGCCGACAAAGCCCGCGTGTTCAACAACCTTGTAGAAGACATAGGTCTCGGTGCCATCGCTCAAAGTTGCGCGGCCTTCGCAAAAGCGGCGGGCCAGCGGGCTTGGTGTTCCCAATTCGTAGGCCGTTTCCACGATCCGGTCGATTCCTACGATGACGCGTCCGTCGTAATAGCCGCTGTAGGCGCGCGCAACCCTGGCCGACACCGCACTTTGGACCGAATTGTCGAGGCATTCGGGGACGCGCGGTTCCCCGCCCCAGGAGAAGTAGACCCGATCTTCAGAAGCGGCGACCGGATTGACGACCGGCATGGCAAATCCCACAGCCAGCAAAGTTGTCAGGAGAAGGCGTTTTACGAAGATCATAGACAAACTCTCCGGCAGGCAGTTGTGCAATCAGCAATTGACGATGCGTCAGTTGAGCAAATCGGTCAACCCGCAAAGGCGAGTGCAGCGGTTTTGCCGGAAGAGTGTTGTCATTATTCAACAATATCGATCAGCTGCCAGCCGGCGCCAATATTCCGCGCCTGGCTTCCTTCCCCCAAAGCGGAAGCAAGCCAGGGCAGGGCATCGGAGAGGCCCTCGCGCAAGCCCCACGGCGGATTGACGATCATGATGCTGCTGGCGCGCATCGGGCTATCGGGCATGGCGCGGCCGGCCGACAGTTCCGCGACGAGAATGTTGCGCACGCCGCTTGTCGCCATGCGCGCATGGAATTTTCTGACCGCCGCCCTGTCCTTCACCGGATACCAGGCGAGAAAAATTCCGCTTTGCCAGCGTTTCCAGCCGCGGATGAGCCCATCTGCCAGACGGTCGTATTCACCTGGCGCTTCAAAAGCCGGATCAATGACGACCACGCCGCGACGCTCCTTCGGCGGCAGGAAGCTACCAAGCGCCAGCCAGCCGTCGAGTTCGATGGTCTTGACCTGGAAGTCACCGGCATAGCGTGCGGCGAGCGCCTCGAAATCCGCCGCGTGAAGTTCGGTCAGCGTCAGCCGGTCCTGTTTGCGCAGCAACCGGCGGGCGATCTCCGGTGAGCCGGGATAGGCCGAGAGCGCTCTCTCGCCGTTCACCGCCCGCACAACGGATAGCCAGGGGGCGAGGAATTCCTGCAAATTCGCCGGGATTTGCGCTGCAAGCACGCGCCCGATCCCATTTTGCCACTCCCCTGTCTTGGCCGCTTCTTCCGACGAGAGATCGTAAAGACCGATACCGGCATGGGTATCGATGACCCGGAATGGGGAAGGCTTGCGGGTCAGATAGGCAATGATCGCAGCCAGCGTCATATGCTTCAGCACATCGCCGATATTGCCCGCGTGATAGATGTGTCGGTAGTTCAATTCGCTTGATCCGTTTGGGCGAGTGGCAGTCTGATCTGCTTCAGTGCGAAAGGAAAACCCTATCGAACTCTTACTCTTTCGGCCACCGGTTGGGTTAGCGGGCGCGCAAGATAGACGACGGCTTTGTCGCCCAGGTTCTGCCGGCCGATCGCGGCGAATCCCAGGCTTTCGTGAAAACGGAGCGAGACCGGGTTCGGAGGTCTTTCATTGACTTCGCAGGTCAATTGCAACGATGGATCGATCGATCGCTCGCGAAGATGCATCAATAACGCGCAATAAAGCGCCCGGCCGAGCCCCTTGCCACGGGCGGCAGGCGAAAGCGCGACGCGATCGACATAGAAAAAGCGGCTGAGCAATGCTTTAAGCCACTGAAAGTTCCGGCTGGAATAGTCGGTCTCTTCGTTGAGGCACAAGACGAATCCGGCCGGGGCATCGTCGACCTCGCCAACCAGTGTGACCACTGATTTCCCGATAAGGTCGCCGAGTTCGCTCAAGGTCAGACTGTTGACCGCCGGCAGGCAGGCCTGGTTGATCTCCAGCAACGCTTCGAGATCGGTCGTCTGAAACAGGCGAACGCTCATTGGGATTTGTCTTTCCTTGGATTTTGAATTCGCGGCTGAGCCTGCGGGCAGCCAGCCTCGCCGATGCAATCGGACGCAGGCAAAATCCCGGGCGGCATGAATCACGGTCGCGAAAAACGATGGCGGCGTCCGAAAACGCCGCCACGTCTCAACCGATCAAAACCATCGACCCATGAAGGGCGAAAGGCTTTTTCGAAGCCGTCAGGTGTCGTAGCCGTTGTCGTCCGGTTGATCGCCCTGGCCCGGCGCATTGCCGGCTTCAAGCGTCAGCTCGACCGCCTTTGGACCCTTGCCGCGACGATCCGGTTCCGTTTCGAATGTCACCCTTTGACCGCTGTCGAGTGTGGTCAGGCCAGACCGTTCGACCGCGGAAATATGGACGAAAACATCCGGTTCGCCGGAATCCGGTGTAATGAAGCCAAAACCCTTGTCGGCCTTGAAGAACTTCACCGTGCCGGGCTGCCGTGGACCGCGTTCCGCCGGTGCGAATTCGCGAGCAGGCCCGCGAGAGGCGTATCCGCCTTCCTCACGACCGCCGTAGGGGGCACGCGGTGCTCCACCGCCGTATCCGCCACTGCGTTCGCCACCGCCACCGCCACCGCCGGCATAGCCGCCGCTGCGCTGTCCGCCGTATCCGCCGCCGCGATCGCCGCCGCCAGCATAACCGCCGCCGCCGCTGCGCTGTCCGCCGTATCCACCGCTACGATCGCCGCCGCCGGCATAACCGCCGCCGCCGCCGCTGCGTTCACCACCGCCACCGCCGGCATAGCCGCCGCTGCGCTGTCCGCCGTATCCGCCGCCGCGATCGCCGCCGCCAGCATAACCGCCGCCGCCGTTACGGTCGCCACCGCCGGCGTAGCCGCCGCCGAAACCGCCACCGCGATTGTCTCTGTCGCCGCCGCGTCCACCACCTCTATCGCGGTCGCCGAAGTCGCGGGAGCCAAAATCCCTTCCGCCAAAATCACCGCCGAAACCGCCGTATTCACCACCGAAGTCCTCAGGACCTCCGAATTCGCGCTTACCGCCGCGCCGCCCGCGCGAACGACGGTCCGAATTCCCGTCACCCATGTTCCAGATCACCCTATTTGAGCAAGCCTTGGATTACCAAATGCCTGAACTTGCCCGTCTTGCCACCAATAACCTCGATCCGCCCGGTTGCGCCGAAACGCAAAACAATACGGCTGCAGGTTGTCCATAGGGCGAACCACGCCCCAAGGCGGCACTACGCCGAACGACCGCCCCGTGCGCCGGGCAAAAGCCCAACGCATCGGACGTCTCTTTCGGAACAAGTCCGCCACTAGACTATAATAGGGGTTGAGAAGGCTTTCCCGCAAGTGAAACCCAACGCAGAATCGAACGCTGAAGCGCGATAAAGCATAAATTTCCGCTAAGTCAGACTGAGTCCCGTCCGAATCTTTCGCCGGTGTGGCCCAATGGTCAGTCCGGGAACCTTTACCGACAGGGCAAGGTATCCAATCGCAAGCAGCCGGCGAGAGTGTGTCGCGTTACTTTCGCCCTAAGAGCGATTGGGCTAGACAGACATCCAGAACGTAGCTCCAATTTTCAGGATCGATCCATGGCAGACACGCCGCAGCAAGCCGAACCGCCAATCCAGATTATCGTTATTCCGGTGACGCCGTTCCAGCAAAATTGCTCGCTCGTTTACGATCGCGCTTCGAAAAAGGGCGCGGTCATCGATCCTGGCGGGGATTTGGAGCGGATCAATCAGGCAATCGCCGATCATGGCGTTACGGTGGAAAAGATCGTTCTGACCCATGGCCATATCGATCATGTGGGCGGTGCGGCTGATCTGGCTGGCGCATTGAAAGTGCCGGTCGAAGGACCGCATGAGGCCGACCGCCCGCTTATTGCCCGCGTTGCAGAGCAGGGCGCCGCATTCGGCGTAAGCGGTGCGAAATCCGTTAATCCGGATCTCTGGCTGCAAGAAGGCGACACCATCGACATTGCCGGTCGAACGTTCCAGGTGCTGCATTGTCCCGGCCACTCGCCCGGCCATCTGGTCTTTTACGACGAAGGACTGCGTTTCGCCTTTTCCGGCGACGTACTCTTTGCCGGTTCGATCGGCAGAACGGACCTGCCGGGCGCCGATCACGCGACGCTGATACGCTCGATCGCGGAAAAGCTCTTGCCGCTTGGCGACGATGTGAGCTTTCTGCCCGGCCACGGCCCTGCGTCAACTTTTGGCGAGGAGCGCCTCAACAATCCATTTTTGCGGTAGAATGTCATAGGCTGCCAATCTACAGGTTGCGCGAAGGATTTGCCGGCGCGCATCTGTAGCGGGCGGCAAGGCGAACCGCCGCGGGCTGTTTCGCCGTATTGTTTAAGTGTCGAAAGGAATGGAAATGCTTGAGAAGATTCGCTCGAAAGGCGGCATCGCCCTGGTTTGCGCTGCCTTGACCATTCCCCCGGTTCTTGCGTTCTCCACGGCTGCATTTGCCGAAGATTACTTTGACCGCCTGCAGACGCTGCAGGATCTTGAGTATTCGGAAGCGCGGGGCGGGCCCTATATCAAAGGCGGCCGTTCGCCGTTTCAGGCTCGCTTTCGCGTCTGCAAGGTTCTGCCGACGCCTGTGAAAGACAAGGAGACCGGAAAGCGCATCAAGGTCAATAAGGAAGTGTGCTGGTTTGAATAACGCGAGGGGGCCGTCTGCCGGCCCCTTCCCGATTTTGCAGGCGCTCCACCGTTTCAAGACATAGCCGGCGCGGTTAGAGCAGCCCCTTCAAAGTCTCCAGTCTGGCGTTGACCAGCCAGCCATAATAATTTTCTTCAGGCCAGTTCGACTGGCCGGAACTGCGCAACCGCTTGAAGCGAGCGGCCCGGCCCCACGGATCTCCAAGATTGTAGAGTGTCGCCGTCAGGCCCGGGTTGCGCGATATATCCACATTGGCGACTTGCTTGTAAGCGTCAATGGAATCGCGGATCACGGCGGCCATATAGCTGAGCGAACGATTGGGATCCATCGTCGCCCTGTAAACTTCATTGGCGTCGCGAGCGGTGATTTTTGCAAAGCCGCTTGTACGCGCCACGCGGTCGCTCATTTTCAGCACGGTCAGGGGCGATAACTGGCCGAGGCCAAAGCTCTGGCCGGCGAACAGGGGCTGAAAGAAAGTTTCGTTGAAATTCTTGTTGGGATAGCGGGTGCCGCCGACGCGCTTGTTGCGGAAATGGCGCTCCCAAATCCGCTCATAACAAGTCCACAAGTGATTGCTGTCGCGGTTTTTCACCCGGCAAACGCTGAATTGCTCGCGTTTGACGAAGTCTTCGACATTCTCGCCGCCATAGGCGAAATCGAGGGAGATTCCCGCATAGGCAAGCGCTTTCACGTAATAGGACTGGGCGCTGTCGAGGCTGTCGTAATTGTAAGTGTGTTCGCCGATGATGGCGCCGATCATATGGACCGGCTCGATGCCATATTTCGCGGAAACCCGCTTGATGGAGGAAATCAGGCTGCTGTCGCGCCGTAATACCGCCACCACACGATCGAATTTGGCGTCGTAGCTCGACCGGTTCGAAGCGGTGCGTCTCGCCGAGGCAAAGGGAACCTTCGGCTGCGAGGCGTTGCGATTGCCTTCGGGCACCAGGGTCGCCGCCGCTGCAAGATGCGGCGATGCGACCCCTGCAAAGGATATCCCTGTCAGGCACAAGACGCATAGCAGCAGCAGACGCAGAACAACGCGCCGGCTGAAAAAATTTCGGTCAATGGCTGGGGCAAGGCGCGGCATCAATATCTCCAACCGGCACGCGACGGCACATACACTCACAAGAGGGATCCGCGCAAGAGAGCATTAGGCGAATGGTCTTTTGCTCCCCTGACTATCGCCGGGTCCATCTGCCCGAGGAAGGAAAGCACAGGAAGGCAAAAGGCTCGCTTTTCGGTGCGTATATTCACATGTCATCGTTCCTACGATTAAATGTTGCGTCGGGATCACTATTCCGGAGCATAGTGTAAATGATCGATCTGCCTCAGCGTTAATTCGAATATAAGCGGTGAATCAGGCGCGATATTCTGTTCTGTTGCGCTAAGTCAACAATCTGAATGCTGACTGGCCGGCAGGTTGTAACGTTGAAGCGGTCGTTGTTTCATGGGACGTTCGTCTTCGGGAATTGCTGGCTATTGTGCGGCAGGCGCTCGGTTAGGTGAATGCACAAACCACCAACATTTGCGTTACCGCGCTTTCGAGCCAAGTGAGGCGGGACCCATCCGCAGACGCACGGCGGGTGGCACAGCCAGCTCGCGCATCAATCCATCGTGCCGGCGCATTCCGCATAGCTCGCGCTGGATGACGACGTGCCAGAGCGCCTCGCCAGCCTCCGCCACCAGGCGACTCCGGCGGGCCGGATCGACCGGGGAAGCGGCGGGATCGGCATCGGCTCGGGCAATGCGCTCCTCATGACCGGAAAGGCGAGCAAGCGCCGTCTCCAGCTTTTTCATCAGACGGGCGAGCGTATCGGCTTTCTCCGACAGGACTTCTGCTCCAGCGCCTGCGCAAGAGGGTCCTTGTCGGGCCCGGAGAAGAATTGACTGGGCGGTCGAACGGCCATGGTTTGTCCAGGTCCCTGATTGTCACGCAAGCGTTTCGGCGCGGGCGATGCGTCCACCAGTGAGGGCGGATGGCGCACCGGTTGTCGTTGGAAAACTGATCGGCAGACCGTCAAGCACCCTTACAGCGAGAAAGCCGAAACATTCCGCCTCGATGGCATCGCCCCGCCATCCCATATCTTCCGACATCAAGACTTCGACCCTGGCGCGCTCGCCGATCGCGGTAACGAGGGCGGGGTTTTTCCGCCCGCCACCGCAAAGGATAATGCGTTTCGGGCGAGTGGGCAGCAGATCGAGCCCCTTGCCAACGGCGGCCGCCGAAAAGGCGGTCAATGTTGCCGCGCCATCTTCCAGCGACAGACCCTCTGCCATGGCGGCCGTGAAGGAATTGCGGTCGAGCGACTTGGGATAGGGCTGCGACAGGTAGGGGTGATCGAGCAGCCGCGCGAGGCGGGCCTCGTCGACATTGCCCGCCGAGGCCAGTCGCCCGCCTTCGTCGAAGGGGCCGGCATTGTGACGCGACACCCAGTCGTTGATCGGGGCATTGGCGGGGCCGGTGTCGAAAGCTGCCAGCTCCTCGCCTCCGCCCCACCAGGTGATATTGGCGACGCCGCCAAGATTGAGCAGGGCCGAGCCGGGTGCGGCTTTCGCACGTCGCAGCAGCGCAGCGTGATAGACGGGAGCAAGCGGCGCGCCCTGACCGCCGGCGGCGATATCGGCGGAACGGAAATCATAGACCGTGTCGATCCCCGTAATCCCGGCCATCAAGCGCCGTCCCCCAGTTGCCGGGTAGCGCCTTTGCGCTCAGCCGAAGGAGCGCGGTGCAGCACGCTCTGGCCGTGGAATCCGATGGCGGCAACATCGGTCGCGGCAATGCCTTCCTCGCGCAGGAAAGCGTTGACGGCGTCCGCCTGCGCGCGGGTGAGCGCCGCCTCTGCCAGCGCGAAAACCTCCGGCTCCGTCCCCTCGAAATTCCACTTGCCCGCTGCCTCCAGCGCCTCCGCCAGCAGATCTCTCAGGCCAGGCGGATAGGGGGCCAGCCGATAATGCCCGAATTCCATGATATCGCGTCCATCCGTGCGCACCATGGCAATGTCGATATTGCCGTCGAGCACGGTGCCGGTCATCAGCCCGATCGCCCAAACGGGGCGCGCGGCGGGATCGCGGTGAGGCTGCATCAAGGTCTCCATTTGCTTCGCAGCCGGAGAATAGCGCGAGGCCCGGGGAGAGCAAGTGTCGGGGAAGTAGGCGCGGGGAGAAATTACGGATGCGGGCAACGCGATAATTTCAATCGGAATGCGTGAATTTACCTAACGTCAAGTTGCATTAACCGTTAATGCATCAAATTATTTCTATTTCCGATTGCGTGCGTTAAGGGTTCGTTAAGGTCTTCAAGCCGCCCAACCTTCCTGCGAAGGCGCGGTGCGAAGGCGGAACCAAAAAGACGATCCTATTTTTTTCAGGAGGCTTTCATGTCCCTTTCCTTCGTCGATCAGATCAGTCTCACCGCGCTCCTGGGCGCTGTCATCGGCAGCCTCAGTATGACGCCGGAAGGCGAGGCGCTGCTGGCGCTGGTGCCCTTCAACTTTTTCTACTGATCGAAGCCAGGCGGTTGGATTCGTTCGACTGCCCCGGCAGGTTCGACGGTCACCCGGCCGATGATGCAACGAAATCGGCAGAGGGTGTTTTCGGCGAGGCGCGAAGGATCGACAGGGCGACGATCAGGATGAGCCACATGCAGACCAGCTCGCCGCCGTCCTCTATCACCGCGAAAGCGGCCGGTATCCATTTCGGCCACCCCTCGAACAGGGAGTGCACCGCGTCGAGAAATATGCCGAAGAAGGCAAGGCCACTGAAGGGTATCAGCAGCCAGAGGCTGAGCGCCCTGTCCCGCCAGGCAGAGAATGCGTAGCCGATGAGGAAGATCGCCAGCGCAATGCTGCCCGCAGTCGCGCTGTAGATCATCTGGCCGATATCCTCCCGGCTCATGACGCCGGCAGGTGCGGGGTAGGCTGCGGAAAACAGATCGCCGAAATATTCGTGGATCTTGAAGTAATCGTCTGCGATCAGATAGGAAAGCAGCACGATCCAGAACAGATAGACCGGCGAGCGGCTGCGCAGCAGCATGAAGAACAGCGCCAGCGCCGCCGTTCCCATGGCGAAATATCCGGTGATTTCCGGAAATCCCCGATCGGTCGACAGCAGATAGAACAGCGATCTGTTCAGGTCCACCATGTGGAAAAAGCGCAGCGCCCTCGTTGCGACGTCTATCGCGCAGACGACCAGGGCAAAACAGAACATCGCTATGAAAAGGGTGCGATAGGGCGGGCGGCGCATGACCGCGAATAATCGCCTGCCCGGTCTGCAGCAACTCCGGCAGGAGCCGCTTGAGATGATCCATGCCCCTTGCTCCGGAAGCGGTCCCGAACAGACCTGTAGGTCGGATATCGTTAGATGCCGCGTAGCGATGAGTCTCGGTTGAATCGAAATTTCATAAAAATAGTATTGATCAAAACGCCTTATCGTCAATTAACAGAATGGCTTATCGATTTGTTACCAAAAAGGCGGCGTTTAGCCTGCAAATTGATTTGTGCTTTCGAAGGGTAAGCATCGCCGCAATCCAGATCGTCGCCGCCGGGCGCTTGATCCGGCGATCCAATGAAATACAGCCGGCGTCACGCGAGGTTTTCTTCCGATATCGGATTCCGCCGCATACACCGATACTGCACATGCTGCCATGCCCGCACCGGCGCTTGCCCCACGCTCTGTCATCCCCGCGAAGGCGGGGGGATCCAGTAAGCATTGGAGCCGTGGGGGGGCTCGTGTGCGCGTTGCTCCGGATAAGCATATTCCGGTTCGAAAGGACGCGCCGGCGCGAAATCCCGCAGCCACGGAGGCTACTGGTTCCCAGCCTTTCTTCGACGATCAACCGATCCGTGTCCCTTCGGGTCGCGGGTTGATCTCGCGCGGGGATGACAGCCTGGGGTCGGCGCAGTGCCATAACGGCGAAGTGAACACCTGGAGTCGGCTCACCATTGAAGGTGTCATAAAGCCGCATGGGTTTGTTAGCCCATGGCGAAGGATCACAACTTTTACGTCTATATCGTTGCAAGCAGCGTGGGCGGGACGCTCTATATCTGGCGTCACGAATGACCTTGCGCGGCGGATCAGCGAACACCGCGACGGTATCGGCGCTACCTTCGCCCGGAAATACGCGGTTCACCGGCTCGTCCATTACGAGCACTTCATGGATATAGGCGCGGCGATCTCGCGCGAAAAGCAACTCAAGAAATGGCGTCGGGCTTGGAAGATCCGGCTGATAGAGGAGAACAACCCGGATTGGGCGGATCCGTTTTCTTCGCTGTTTCTGGCTTGAGGATCGGCGCCCGCCCCACACTCTGTCATCCCCGCGAAGGCGGGGATCCAGTAAACATGGAGCGCGCGAAGGCTCGGTGCGGTTGCTCCGGATAAACATATTCCGGTTCGAAGGACGCGCCGGTGCGAAATCCGCGGCCACGGAGGTTACTGGTTCCCCGCCTTCGCGGGGATGACAGCCTGGGGTTGGCGCGCTCTGGCAGCGGGCGTAATGCGCAGATGTGCTGGATTACCTCGTTGCACTGCCGCTCGGGTTGTCATGCCCGGGCTTGACCCGGCAACCCATCTTGCGGGACGGGGTACTGAAGGCTAGCGCTGCCACCCGCACTGCCGATTGCCCCCCACAGCTCTGTCATCCCCGCGAAGGCGGGGATCCAGTACACACTGGAGACGCGAAGGCTCTGTGCGATTGCTCCCGATAAACATATTCCGGTTCGAAAAGACGCGCCGGTGCGAAAGCCGCACCATGGAGGCTACTGGTTCCCCGCCTTTCCTTGGCGATCAACCGATCCGCGCCCCTTCGGATCGCGAGTTGATCTCGCGCGGGGATGACCGCCCAGGGTCGCGAGCTAGCGATCGATGTCGAAGTAAGCATAAGGATCGAAGGAAATATGCAGATCCCAAGTTGCTGAATGGAGTTGGCAAACAGTAGCAAAAAATCTATCAATATACGTAAGAATGTGAATTTTGTGCAAAGTCCAAAAAACACTCATTTTAATAGTAATTAATAAATAATCTCCCTAAAATATTTAATAAAATATAAAATTATATATCTCGGTTCACATCATAAATGTATTTCCTAATTAAGAAATAAGCGATAACCAGCTGCAATAAGGCTTTGCTACATTAAAAAAATGCTTAAAACTGGGGGGAATTTGAGCCAAAGAACTGGGGTTTATTTTGCAGAAAATCTCTACACCTACCGTTGTTTTGTGATACGAAACGCCATTTTTTCTCAGGCGCCTTTCTAGCTCCCCAATGCAATTCATATTGTCAAAACAACTTCCCGCTTCAGTAAGTAATTTTCCGTGTTCAGATATAAAGGAAGTATCCATGACTCAATTTTTCTGTCTACGACGCTAACAATAATTTGGTTGGCAGGTAACTCTAGCTTTTCAATTTCAGTATAGGTATCCTCAATTAATTTCCGAAGGGCGTACTTCTTCTCTCGCGATCAAAAATTACGAAAACTGGAAAGTATCTATTGTTCAGAAGACGGTATTGTGTCTCCACTCTCTTCACGATTTCACT
>CAVOQM010000018.1:0-62774 GCA_963698365.1 uncultured Alphaproteobacteria bacterium | reverse complement strand
GGCGAGAGGCAGATAATTGTCGATCGCCACCATATCGATCTCAGCGTCGGCCCATAGCGGATCGAGCGGGAAACGAAGCTCGCCCGCTTCCGGCTGATGACTGCCATATTCCGACCAGTCGGCCGCATAGCTGATCTTCGTTGCCCCGCCGACGATCTGCCGCACGTCGCCCGCAATATCCCGCAAGGCCTCCACGAAGGGATAATTGCCCGCATCGTCGCGCAGCCTCGTCAGCCCGCGCATTTCCGAACCGATGAGGAACGCATCGACCCCGCCCGCTGCTTGCGCCAGCCTTGCGTGATGCAAAATGAAGCGGCGATAGGACCATTCGGCAGGCCCGACGTAGGCAACGCCTGTTGCCTGCGCCACGAAATGCTGCGGCTCCGCCGTCCCCGAGAACCCCGCGATTTCGCCAGCCGCCAACGGCGATCCATCTGCCCCGGTAATCCGCCCGCGCCATGGGAAGGCGGCCTGTTCCGTCCCCCCATAGGGGTCGGCAAGGCCGTTTCCCGCTGGAATATCCATCAAGAGGAAAGGATAGAGCACGACGCGCAAGCCTCGCGCCTTCAGCTCCTTTATCGCGGCGATGACCGAAGCGTCGGAAGGCGTGCCGCCATAGGCCGGACGTCCGTCGACAAGGCTCACCACCTCCGCTGAAGCCCGCGCAACACCGTTCACCGACCATGGGATGCCACTGGTGACGCGGGTCTTTCCTTCCGTTTTCGGGCGGATTGTGCAATCGCCGGCGTTGAGGTCGTCACCGAACCAGCCGACCACCAGCGCCACGCTTTCCAGATTGGGGCAAAGCGCCAGCAATTCGTCTAGCGAGGCGTTGAAATTGCTGTCGGCGTGCAGCACGTGGCGGTTTTCGGTCTCCGTCACGCCCGGCCGCACCGCCCTTGTGACTGCGGTGGGTTCATAGACGAATTCGCCCGCGCCCGGGATCAGCGTGACCGCCTTGACCATAGACTCCAGCCGGTCGGCGGCGCGGATCACCTCAAAGGAGAGCTGCGGCAGCCGGTCGCCGAAGGATTTCCAGTGCGAGACGCTCGAAAACCGCATAAGCAACGTTGCGATAGGCTGGCGTCTCGCCCTGTTTCGCCGCAATCAGCGGATCAGGCAGTTGGTCTGCCGTGCCGTGATAGACGCGCATCGTCACTTGGCCAAGGTCGAGCAGCTTGCCGTCCGCCCACACCCTGCCGATATGATGGATCGGGCCTTGGCAGAGCGCCACGGCGAAATTGCCGAAGTAGCGATAGGATCTGACCGTCGTTTTCTGGCCGCCGCCGCCCTTGCCGCCTTGCCGTTCCTCGCTCACCACCTCTTCAAAGCGCGTCGCCCAGATCACCTGTCCCGAAAGCCGCACCCGGCCGTAGACGAAGGGGATCGATGCTCCCTCAGTGGAAGATTGCACATCGAGATCGGCAAGCCGCCTGCCCTCAACAGTCCGGCCGCTGCCGCCGCCGAAGAGCGACTGATCGATCAATGTTCCTGCGACGGCGCCCGCCGCCTGACCCAAAACCGCGCCAAGCGCGCCGCCGAAAGCGCCACCCAGCGCCTGACCCGCTGCCGATAAAACCAGCGTCGCCATCAAAAAACTCCCGGAAATGCAAAAGCGAATGCGATGCGTCGCCGCCAGCTACCAGCCAGCGGGCTTTCCACCACCGAAATCCCCTCATAGGCGTGGATGATCGAATTGCTGCCTGAAAGCACTGCCGCGTGTTTTGCCGGACAGCCCTCCTTCCAGCGGAAAATCAGCACGTCGCCGGGCTGCGCTTCGCCAGGTGTCACCTCCTGCATGTGCCGCCTTGCGCCCTCCAGCAACGTCTCGCGCCCGCCCGCTTCCGCCCAATCCGGCGCATAGGCGGGCATTGCTTCAGGCTCCGCGCCGTAGATTTCCCGCCAAAGCCCGCGCACCAGCCCCAGACAGTCTGCGCCGGCTCCCTTCAAACTCGCCTGATGGCGATAGGGCGTGCCGATCCAGCCGCGCGCCAGCGCGACGATCCTCTCCCGCTCGGTCATTATGTGTCCTGTCGTTTTATCGGAAAATGGGAAGCTTCAGCCGACAACGGGTCCGCCGTCGTTTACGCCCGTATCGCGGCCTGGATAAGCGAGCACGAAGTCGGACCCCGGCATATGCGGGAACCCCTGGAAATTCAGCGCATTGTCGAACTTTGCCCGGCAGGTCGAAAAGCGCTTGTCGCAGCCCGCCCGCACGCTGACCACGGTTCCCGGCAGCAGGGCTTCAGCCAGAGGCAGCAGCGTATCGATCACCGTGACAGCGTCTTCGTTCCGATGGCCGACGATTTCCACGCTGAAGCCGTCGAGCGCGCCGCTTGCCACCGTCAGCCTGCCGCCGGAAAACCAGCCGGCGGGAAACCCGAAAACCCGGAAAGCATCAGCCGGCCCGCGTCGCTTCCCGCAAGCGCCAGCCCGTCGCCGCCGAAGGACGCATCCGTCAGATCGACCCGGCAGCGCGCATCGCCCAGATCCGCGTCGCAGAGGCTGGAAAACACCCGCCCCCTCGGCTCGTCGAGATGATGGGAGAGCGAGCGCAATTCGGCGCGAAACGTCGCCCCGGCCCGCGTCACTTCGCCTATCTCGGCCCGCCGCAGCAGCGCGTTTATCGAAGGATCGCTCCAGTCGACCCGGCGGATCTCGACGCTTGCCCCGTCCCACAGCCCGGCGGAAAGGTCTTCCTCGCTCACCATGTCGGAGGAAAGAAATCCCGTGACTTCCGCGCTTCCCGCGGCAAATCCGGGGCCCGCAGTCACAGCGCCCGTTTCCAGCCCCTCCTCCGGGTTGTGCGCAACGCCATCGAGCAGGATCGGCCGGTCGTGGTCGGTAAAGCCGAAGATTGCGCCGTCGCGGCGGGTAATCGTCCAGCAATGGGCAAGCGTCGTCGTCTCGCGCTCAGCGCGCGGCAAATTCGGCGGAAAAAGATTTCATGAAATGTCCCCGCTTCAGGCTGCCGGCAGAATTTCGATCAGCGGCACGCTTGGCAGCCTGCCCGCCTCGAAATGGGTGAGGCTCATGTCCAGACTGTCGGTGTCGAAGCGCACCGGCACGTCGAAGCGAAAGCCCGCGCTGATCGCCGCGCCCGCTATCGGCGCAACAGTAAGGGTGATGCTTCCCGTTGTCGTATCGACGGTAAAATCCGCGCCCTCGAGCAATTCCACCCCGTCGATGGCGATCCTGACGCTGCCGGCGACCGGCTTGGCGATATCGCGGCGATAGGCGTTTTCGCCCTCGCCATAGATCTTGGCGAGTTGAAAGACACTCGCCCCGCCGTCGCCCGTGGCGATCGTGCAGTCCGTTGCGGAGACCTGCGCACCCGTGATTGCCGTCGATCCGTCGAACGGATCGCGGAAACGGAAGCCGTAAAGCCTTCCCCGCGCGCGTTCGAAAAACCCTGCCACCGCCTGCAGGTCGGCGAGCGAGCGGATGCCAGTTCCCGCGTCGTACCTTCGGCGCGAATGGGCCCAGCGCGCGTTGCGTTTTTCGCGGCCCGAGGCCAGCGTCGTGACGTCGGTTCGCCTTTGCGGTCCCCCGCTTGCGCCGAAGGCCACTTCGGCTGGAAACCGCTCCTCCAGAAATGCCATCACCATCATCCTGTCGCCTTTTGATCTCCCTCAAGGAAGCGGCTGCCGAAATTCGCCAATGTCGCTTCACCAACGGAGGTTTGTTTCAAAAATGAGTCGACGTCCCGCACGAGCTGCACGAAGAGTTTCCCGAGCATCAGGACACGCTGCACGCGCTGAAGGTGTCCAACGCCCATTTCGCCCGGCTCGCGGACGAGTATCACCGCGTCAACCGCGAGACTCGACCGCATCGAAGCCGAAGTCGCTCCGGCCTCCGACGAGGCCCTTGAGACCCTCAAGAAAGAGCGGCTGAACCTGAAGGATCAGATCGCCGCCTTCCTGCACAATTCTGAACACGCCGGCGCCTGATACCCTCCATTTTCAGGTCCGACGTTAGAGCCCGCGCCGTCCCCGTCCGACGGCGCGGGCAACCATCGTCGAGATTTGCGCTTCCGAGCGCAGGAAGCTCTCCGCATCCGGGCTGGAGACGTTGAAGACGATTGCCTGCCCGCCCGATGCCCCGCCCTGGTTTCCTCCGCACTCACGCCAAGTCGACCGTCCGGTCCACGCGCCAGCGGCAGGATCGCCTCCGCTCCCGCTTCTCCGGCCAGCCCGAGCCCTCCCTGCGCCAGCGGGAGAAAGCCGGGCGCCGCGATTACCCCGCCCTTGGCGAAAGGCGTTACCCTTGTGCCCCCCGTAGCATTACGTCGATCCGCCAGCAAGCGAACCGACCGCGCCGGAGATCAGATTGCCGATCCCCTTTTCCAGCGGGGCGAGCGCCCGGTTGAGCGCATTGGCCGACAATCTCAGCGCGATACCCCTGAAGATCGTGTCGAGCCGCTGGCCTTCCACCACCGCGTCGCGCAACCCGCCCCGCAGCGAGCGCGAGATCGCATCGGCATTTTGCCTGACGCCTTCAAGGCGACGGGAGAAATCCCCGAGCGCTTCTTCCGGCAGGTCGAGCGAAAGTTCCTGTTCCGCCATTGTCATTCTCCATCTGGAAATCGGCGCATGAGCCGGTCGAGCTCACGCCTGCCGATAGGCCCGGCAAGGGCGGGAGCAAAGAGAGCTGCGACTTCACGCGGTGTCGCCGCCCAGAAATCCCCCGGCCTCCAGCCGGCCTGGCCGATGCAAAGCCGCATGAGGTCTTTCCATGGCATTGGGGGGGCATTGAGGGAGGCATCGGGGGAGGCATAGGCGGGGGCATTGGGGGGGGCACTGGCGGCGCTCCCTGCGGACCATCAGACCTACCCCTCAAGTAGGGTTTTCGGGCGGCGTCTCCTCGCCGCCGAAAGTCGCGACCAGCAGGTCTGCGGCGATTGCCGCAAAGCCCGCTGCGCCGCCGGGTGCCGTCATCCCCGCCACCTGGTCGTCTTCGACCGCATGTCCCGCGCCGCGCAATCCCGCGCCGATCACCCGCGTCAGATCGCGGGCGGAAAGCCTTCCCCTGGCAAAGCGCTCCGTCAGCGCCGTCAGATCCTCAGCGCCATAGGCGCTTTCCAGTTCCGCCAAAGCGCCAAGCGTCAGCACCATCGTCCAGCGGCGGCCGTCGAGCATGGCTTCGATTTCACCGCGCAATCGGTTCGCCATCTCACGCCTCCTGGAAGGTCAGTTCGCCGGCGGATTCCAGCGCTATCTCGTAAGTCAGTTCGCCATTGTGCTCACCCGCGTAATCCAGACCCGAAATCTGGAACGCCCCTTCGACCGTGCCGAAATCGGGAATGACGATCTGCCACGTCCGGATCGCACCGTCGAAAAAGAGTCCCCTCACCGCCGCATCCGATGCCCCGTCGCGAAAGATGCCGGAGCCGGAGACGCTGGCCGAGCGCGTGGCGGCGCCTGCCAGCAATTCGCGCCAGCGCCCGGCGCTTTCAGCATCCGTCACATCGACCGCACCGGCGTTGAAGGCGATCCGCCTCGCCCTCAATCCCGCCACGGTGACGAATGCCCCCATGCCGTCCGTGTCGCATTTCAACAGGAGGTCCTTGCCCTTCTGCACTGCCATTGGAAATTCCTTTCAGGAAAATTGAATTCGAATTCAGCCTCACTGCGGCTCGCTCACCGCGCGAAGCGCCAATCGCCCTCGCCAGGTGCGGCCGTCGGAAAGCCGTTCGCTGCGGCTTTCCCTCTCCTCCAGATTGGCGAGGTGATACCCCTGGAGAACGAGCGGATCGCCGGTCGCGCTGGCGCTGATGGCCGAAAGCGCGGCCACAATCTCGCTGCGCGTTTCGGCGCGGGAAAACACCAGAATGTCGAACCGGTGTTCCATGCCCTCATCCGCCTCGCCCGCAAGCCGCAGGCTGCGGATTTCGCCAAGGGTGACGAATGGAAACGCCTGTCCCCTCGGCGCGCCGTCGAAGATGCAGCCCGCACCGATGATCGAGGTCAGCGCCGCATCGGCACGAAGCCTAGCGATCAGCGCTGCGCGCAAGGCGAGTTCTGCGCTCATCGGCCTTCCTCCTGCAAAAGCAGATCAATCTCGCCCTCGCGCCGCCTGTGGTCGGAGACGGCGAGCACCCGGAAAGACCGCGCGCCTTCGACAAGCCGCCAGCCGCCCGCAATGTCGCTTCTCGCTCGCATGATTGCCCGGTGCGTTACGATGCCCTCCAGCCTGCCGCCAGCAAGCTGTTCGCCGGGACTGGCGCTTTTCAGCGCCACGAAGACCAGATCGACATCGACGAAGACGAGACCGGCATGGCCGTCCGCCGCCTCGATCCGGTCCGGCCGTTCAAGCCGCATTGCGCGGTCGAATTTCCCCGCCCCTCTCACAGTCTGGGCGTCCTGTATCCGGTCAAAAGCGCATCGAAACCGAAAGGAAAACTCGCTGTGACGATATCGGCGCCCGCCTCGCGGTGTTCGTACCAATGTCCGACGAGAAGCAGGATCGCCTGGATCAGCGGTTTCGGCACGCTTGCGGCGGTGTCGCCATAGCCGGCGGTGAAATCGATCTCGATGCCGTTGATTGGCTGGCCCGCTCCGCCAACCGCAGGCTTCACCTTCAGCCGTGGGGGCGACCCCGCACCGTCGAGCGTGAAATCGTCGCTGCCAAGCGACATCGGCATGCCATCGGCGTCGAAGATGGTGATGGCCTCAACGCTCTGCACCGGGCCTGTGGGCAGCCGCACCACGCGGCCTTCGGGCCAATCGTCGAGATAGGTCCGCCAGCCCTGCGTGATCAGCGAGCGTTTCGTCACCTGCTCCACATGGGATCTGGCCGCTGAAATCAGCCGCGCCACCAGCGCGTCTTCATCCGTGCCGCTGATCCGGAGATGGAGCCGCGCTTCCTCGATCGTCACCGGCTCCACGGCCGGCGGCGTTGCAATAATCGTCGTCATGGTGTTCTCGCTGTTGAAGATCTTTGCGAGCGGGTTGCCCCCGCGCGTGCAATTTTGCCCTCACCCCAACCCTCTCCCTAAGGGAGAGGGAGCAGCCGAGCCCCTGGCTGCGTCTTAAATGAACGAACAGCTCGCAATCATGGCAGAGCCCAGTCCCCTCTCCCTCAGGGAGAGGGCTAGGGTGAGGGGCATGAGTGAGGGTGAGGGGCGAAGAACCGGGCCGCGCCTGAAATGAACGAAGCCCCTCGCAATCATGGCAGGGCCAAGTCCCCTCTCCCATGGGGAGAGGGGGTAGCCGAGCACGTGGCCGCGATCGAAGAAATCCCATCAGCCTGTGCCCATGGCACGGCCCAGTCCCCTCTCCCTCAGGGAGAGGGTTAGGGTGAGGGTGAGGGGCATGGGTGAGGATGAATTCCCCTCTGCTTACGCGGAGAACTTCATGAGTTTCACCGCGTCGAAGTCCTGCATGCCGCCACCGACACGCTTGGTCGTATAAAACAGCACATAGGGCTTGGCCGAATAGGGATCGCGCAGGATTCGCACGCCCGTACGGTCGACCACCAGATAGCCCCGACGAAAATCGCCGAAGGCAATCGCCGGAGCGTCGGCTGCGATATCGGGCATATCCTCCGCTTCCGTCACCGGAAACGCCATCAGCGTCGCCGGCGCGCCTGCCGTTGCCGGCGGCTGCCAGATATAGTTGCCGTCACTGTCCTTCAGCTTGCGTGCGGCTGCCTGCGTGCGCCGGTTCATCACGAACCGCCCGTTCTGCCGGTATCCGCTTTTCAGCGCATAGATCAGATCGATCAGGCTGTCGGCCGGATCGGTCGCAGCGAACGCCCCTGCCGCCCCGGTCGAGATCGTGCCGAGATTGCCCCACGTCCAGGCGCTTTCGGCCACTTGCGGATAATCGAGGAAGCCGCGCGGCATGTTCACCCCGTCGCCGTTGATAAAGGCTGCGCCTTCCTGTTCTGCGAAGGCCGTTTCCACTTCTTCCGCGATCCAGGCGTCCACGTCGACGGCGGCGTCTTCCAGCAGCGTCGCAGTCGCCGCCGGCATGGCGTAAAGCTCCATGGTCGGGAAGGCGAGTTCGGCCAGCGTCGGCCCGCTGGTTTGCGGTCTTGCCGCCGTTTCTCCCACCCAGCCGGTCTGCGGTCCGGAGATGGAGAAGGGTTTCTTGAAGACGCTCGCCGAAACCTGACGATTGCCGGCGATTGCGCGGATCGGCGAGACCAGCGACAGACGGGAGAGGATCGTCGTCTCCGTTTCCTCCGGCACCAGATAGCCGCCGTCCGGGTCGGAACCGATGGAAAGCGCCTTTTGCTCAAGGCTGCGCAATCCCTCCTCGCGGCCGCCGCGCACATAGGTCTCGAAAGCGGATTTATGCTCCAGCGACGCGCCCGATGCACCCTTCTCGCCATTGTCTTCGCGCAGCGGGCGCCTTGCCTTCAGCTGCAGATCGTCGAGCTGGCGTTTCTGCCGGTCGAGTGCGGCGTCGATCCGCGCCAGCTTGTCGCGGGTCACCACATCGGCGGAGCCGCGCGTTTCCATTTCCGCCAGGCGTTCGTCATTGGCCTCGCAATAGACCTGGAAGCTTCGCTGCATATCCTCCAGCGACCGGCTGAGTTCTGCGTCCGACGTGGTGGCTTTCGTTTCAAAGTCTTGCATGTTTCTTCAATGCTCCATGGAGAAAGAGGCTCTTTCGAGCGCGATGATGGGTTGTCTCGCCGGCTTTGCCGCCTTGGTCACGCGGGCCAAGGGCTGCTGCGGAAAGGTCACCAGCGAGATTTCCCAAAGGTCGATGTCGTAGAGCCGGCGGGTGCCGGTCCTTTTGTCTGCGAGCGCGTTTCTGACGCGAAAGCCGATGGAAAGGCCGTCGAGCGCGCCGCGTGCGATCAAAAGCCCGGCTTCCTCGGCCTGCGGCAGTCCGTCGATGAGGCTGCCGCGCACGTAGAGGCCGCGGGCGTCCTCGCGGATCTCCTCCCACACGCCGATCGGCTGGGCCGGATCGTGCTGCCAGAGAAACCGGATGCCGGAGGCGCCGCGCTGGCGAAGCGTCCGGCGAAACGCGCCGGCGACGACCACGTCGCCGCCTTCATCGGCTATGCCGAAAAGGCTGGCGTAGCCTTCCACCCGCCGTCTGGTCTGGTTGGTTCCGCCTTTCACGCCGCCCGCCTCCGCACCGTGTCATGGCCTTTCAGCATGTGCGACAGATTGAGCGCGAAGCGGGTGAAGACCGCGACATGGCCCCCGCCTGCACGCGCGTTTTCGTCCCTACCGGTGTCCGACATGGCTATCTCCTTTCTAAATATCTGAAACAATTGCGAGTTAGCCGGCCAAGCTGATCCCGGCTCCAAGCTCCGCCGTCATCCTCGATCCGCGAAGCTACACCTCACGCTCCGCCGTCATCCCGGACAAGGGAGGTGCAACCGACCGCAGATCCGGGATCCAGAAATCAGCGCGGGCAACGCCCGCTCAACTTCCTCTTCGCTCCCCTCACCCCAACCCTCTCCCACAGGGAGAGGGAGCAGCCGAGCACGTGGCTGCGATCGAAGTTTGCAAATTGGATCGCACCCTTGCAGAGCGCCGTCCCCTCTCCCTCAGGGAGAGGGCTAGGGTGAGGGGCCTGCGATCGAAGAATTAACCCATCAGCCTGTGCCCTTGGCAGAGCGCCATCCCCTCTCCCTCAGGGAGAGGGCTAGGGTGAGGGGCCTGCGATCGAAGAATTCCCATCAGCCTGTGCCCTTTGGCACGGAGCCGTCCCATCTCCCACGGGGAGAGGGAGCAGTCCAGCGCCCGCCGCAATCGAAGTTTGCGAATTGGATCGCACTCCTGCAGAGCGCCATCCCCTCTCCCTCGGGGAGAGGGCTAGGGTGAGGGGCCTGCGATCGAAGAAAACCCATCAGCCTGTGCCCTTTGGCACGGAGCCGTCCCCTCTCCCTCGGGGAGCGCAGCCCAGCGCCCACCGCAATCGAAGTTTGCGAATTGGGTCGCACTCCTGCAGAGCGCCGTCCCCTCTCCCTCGGGGAGAGGGCTAGGATGAGGGCCTGCGATCGAAAAAAACCCATCAGCCTGTGCCCTTGGCACGGAGCCGTCCCATCTCCCACGGGGAGAAGCAGACCAGCGCCCGCCGCAATCGAAGTTTGCGAATTGGGTCGCACTCCTGCAGAGCGCCGTCCCCTCTCCCTCGGGGAGAGGGCTAGGGTGAGGGGCCTGCGATCGAAGAATTCCCATCAGCCTGTGCCCTTGGCACGGAGCCGTCCCATCTCCCACGGGGAGCGCAGACCAGCGCCCGCCGCAATCGAAGTTTGCGAATTGGGTCGCACTCCTGCAGAGCGCCGTCCCCTCTCCCTCGGGGAGAGGGCTAGGGTGAGGGGCCTGCGATCGAAGAATTCCCATCAACCTGTGCCCATGGCACGGAGCCGTGCCCTCTCCCTGGGGGAGCGCAGACCAGCGCCCGCCGCAATCGAAGTTTGCGAATTGGGTCGCACTCCTGCAGAGCGCCATCCCCTCTCCCTCGGGGAGAGGGCTAGGGTGAGGGGTAAAACCAGCGTGAGGGGTGAAACCAGCGCGATGGGCAGGACCTGCCTTCCTCAAACCTCGTCGTCCAGCGCCGCAAACATCCGGTTCAATCTGGCGATTGCCTGAACGAAATCGTTGAAGCGGCGGTTGGAGGCGGAGAGTTCCTTCAGCGTCCACACGAGCAGCGATGTCGTCGATGTCGCCCAGAGGAAAAGCATCAAATGGGCGAGATCGCCCTTCTCCCCGATGAGGTTCAGCACCGGGTCCATCAGCGCGTCTCCTCTCCGCTTTCTTCGTCCTCGATGCCGTAGCCGACGGCGACGCGCCTTTCGTTGCGCGAAAGGAAACTCGCCCGCTCCACCCGCCGCCACAGCGCCTCGCGCTCGGTTGAAAGCGCCTCCACTCCGTCCGGATCGGGCGTAAGCCTCAGGTTTGCCCCATAGGCGGGCGCCATCCATCCGGCAATCGCTTCCGCCGCGCGTGCAGCGAGCGGCAGCACGCTTTGCCGCCAGAACGCCCGGTTCGCCTCCTGGAAATTGCCGTAGGTGTTGTCGCCTGGAATGCCGAGCACCATCGGCGGCACGCCGAAGGCGAGCGCTATTTCCCGCGCCGCCTGGTTCTTCGCCTCGATGAAATCCATGTCTTTCGGCGTGAATCCCATCGGCTTCCAGTCGAGCCCGCCCTCCAGAAGCAGCGGCCGGCCGGCGTTGCGCGATCCCTGATATCCCGCCTCCAAGCTCGCTCTTCAGCCGGTCGAACTGCTCGTCGGAAAGGTTCGCCCTCTCCGCTCCGCCATAGATCAGCGCGCCGGAAGGGCGTGCCGCATTGTCCAATAGCGCCTTGTTCCAGGCGCTTGCGGCGTTGTGGATATCGAGGCTCATTTGCGCGGCTTCGATGGGCGCAAAACCATAGTGGTCGTTGAGCGGATGGAAGATCTTCAGATGCAGGATCGGCATCGCCCCGCCCGCTTCGCGGCGAAAGCGCACCGTGCGCCCACCCACCGTGTAGTCATAAGCCTCCGGCCAGCCGTCGGCCCCCGGCACGATCTTCACCCGGTCGGGGCGCAATGCATGAAGTTCGCGGGGCCGCCCGTCGAGGCTGACCCGCTCCAGATAGGCGTTGCCGGCAACCAGCAGATGGCCATAGATCTCTTCCAGCAGCGTCGCCCCGCTCATCGTCGGATTTGGCATCGCCAGCAATTCAAGCAGCGGATGGGTGTTGAGCTCCTTGCCCTCTGCAAAAAGCGTCAACGGCACGCTTGCCGCCGCTTCCGAGATCAGCCGCACGCAGCGGTTCACGACCGGGTTCTTGCCATATCCTTCGCGCGCCAGCGCGCCATAGTCGCGCGGCGTCCACACCGCCCGCCCCGCGCCCTGCATGGCGACAAGAGCCGCCGCTTTCGAGGCTTTGGTGTCGGCGGGCCTGCCTACAACCGATTCAAACAGTCGTTTCAGCACCATGATTTCTCTCACGAATTTTCACCTTACCTAAGGGAATGATTTAACAACTTCAGAAACTGATTCACCCGCGTTTTCACAGCGCCCGCAGCCGTGGCGCGGGCTCCTCGTTGAGCAGCAGTTCGGTCAGCGCATAGACCAGCGCGTCGAGGCGGTCGGGCGAGTGTCCGGCGGAAAGCCCGTTTGATCCGAAGTCCGTCATTTCGTCTTCAAGCTTCGGCATTGCACCTGCGTGCCGCACCCGGCCTTGCTCGTAGAGCAGCGCCACAGGCTCCGCCCTCAGCCACTTGCCGCGTGTGGCGCGCACCGATTTAACCGGCACGCCACCGTCGATACCGTTGACGATGGCGGCGACCATTTCGCCCCCCTGGTTGACCTCCGCCACCAGGCAATCCGCTTCAAAGCGGCGATAGGCTCGGATCGCCGCGCGGCCCCAATCGCCCGGCCTTGCCCGTTCCAGGCTCTCGTCGGCGATCACATAGGCCGTGCCGTCGGTTCCCAATCCCGCGACCACCAGCCCGCAGGCGTCGGAGCGTTTGCCCGATGACGCAGGCGGATCGATCGCCACCACCACGCGGACAAGATCCGGCGCGGCCTGAACCCGCATTTCCTCGATCGCGGCGCGCGACCACAGCGCGTCATTGCGATCCTCGATCAATTCGCCGTCCAGTTCCTGCCGCCCGAGCCTCGTTCCTGCGTAGGCGCGGCGCATGGCCTTCAGGAAGCCGGGCGCAAGGTTCTTCTCGTTGGCGGAGGTCGGCGCATGGGTCAGCGCCGTGTCGCCGCCTTTCATCAGGCGTTTGACCAGCGGCACCGCCTTTGGCGTCGTCGTCACCATCTGGCGCGGATTATCGCCCAGCCTCAGCGCGAATTGCAGCATGTCCCAGCATTCGGCCGCATGCCGCCATTTCGCCAGTTCGTCGCACCAGGCGATGTCGAACTGCGGCCCGCGCAGCGCTTCCGGGTCCTCGGACGAAAAAGCCTGCGCCACCGCCCCGTTCGGCCATTCGAGCCGCCGCCTGGAGGAAAGCCATTGCGGCCTCCTGTCTCGCGGGTGGACGGCAAGCAAGCCCGACACGCCCTCGATCATCACTTCGCGCACATCGGAGATCGTTTCGCCGACAAGCGCGATCCGTCCGACGGGCGCATCGCGTCGCCCAACTTGCGCCTTCTGCCATGGCGCGCACCCATTCCGCGCCTGCGCGGGTTTTGCCGGCACCGCGTCCGCCAAGCAGCAGCCAGACGCGCCAGTCGCCTTCGGGCGGAAGCTGGTGATCATGAGCCCAGTTGGGCCAGTAATCACTCAGAAGCGCCAGCTCCTCCTCTGTCGCCTGCGCCAGAAACGCCTGCATGTCTCCTGTCAGCGCTGAATTTCTGAATGCGTGCCGCAAGCTCCTGGCGAAGTGCGTCTTCATCCTTTTCCGCCTCTTGTTGGCCGGGCGGCAGCGCGGCCCTGAGTTCGATCAGCGTGTCCAGCGTTCGCGCCAGGCTTGAAAGCGTGCGGGCGGTCTTTTCCGCCTCCGCCACCGCGTCGCCCTTCTCGTTCTTTTCGCTCAAAGCCGCCGTGTCCTCGCCAGCACCCACGCCCAGCCTTTTCTCCAGCCGGTTGATTTCCATGTCGAAAGCGCGGTAGAGGCGGTTGACCAGATGCTCTACACGGTGAGGGTCTCCCGCCTTGAGGATGGCGCGCGCGTCAGGCTCGGAAAGCCAGCCATCCTTTTCCGCCCGCCGCGTCACTGTCCTGCGCGCAACGCCCATCCGCGCCGCCAAAGCCCTCAGGCTGATCCTGCCGGCCTCAAAGTCGCCCCGTGCCTCGTTCCAGTCGGCGGCGCTCGGTCGGCCATGGGGTTTGGCGACAGTTGCCCCGGCGTTGTCGCCAGCCCTTGCGCTTGCCGGCTCGTCTTCCCCGCTTTCGACGCCCTTTTCTTCCGTACTCATCGCCAATCCCGCCCATTTCATTGCGCTGAAAACAAAAAAGCCGGCGCTTGCTGAAGCACCGGCTTTCGTCAGGTTCTATTGTTTCAATCGTTGGAGCCTATTAGCCCACCTTCATTCACCCCTCACCCTGGCCCTCTCCCTGAGGGAGAGGGAATCACCCTCCGCCATGCCTGCAATCCGTTTCACGATCATCGGTCGCGGCTGTGCGCATGCCTGCCCCCTCTCCCTCAGGGAGAGGGATGGGGTGAGGGATCATTCCTGCGGGCCGTTTCACGGTCATCGGTCGCGGCTGGGCGCATGCCTGCCCCTCGCCCTCGGGGAGGGGCTGGGGTGAAGGATCATTCCTGCGGGCTGCTTCACGATCATCGGCCGCCGTTGAGCGCATGCCCGCCCCCTCTCCCTCAGGGAGAGGGTTGGGGTGAGGGATCATTCCTGCGATCCGTTTCACGATCATCGGCCGCCGTTGAGCGCATGCCCGCCCCCTCTCCCTCAGGGAGAGGGTTGGGGTGAGGGATCATTCCTGCGGGCCATTTCACGATCATCGGCCGCCGTTGAGCGCATGCCTGCCCCCTCTCCCCCAGGGAGAGGGTTGGGGTGGGGGATCATTCCTGCAATCCGTTTCACGATCATCGGTCGCGGCTGTGCGCATGCCTGCCCCCTCTCCCTCAGGGAGAGGGTTGGGGTGAGGGGCAAAAAATCGAGGATTAAGTCACATCCAGACTCTCGATTGCCGACCAAAGGCCGCCACCAATCCGCACCGGAACACATTCCTATATGCCCACCCGGCTAAACCGCCCCGTCAGCTACATTTCTGTGACCATGACACAACCTACCCCAAACACCGTGACGCTGTCAAGGATAATTTTCCTATTTCTCTGATTTCCGGCGATCGCCGGCTGTCGCTCCGGCACGACTGACCTGCAACCCACATTCAAACAGTGCTAATTGTTGAAACGCGTTACCCCTGCCTGTCATCCCCGACTTGATCGGGGATCCAGTATCCACCATTGCTGCGGATCTTGCTGCGGCACTCATCACGCCGCTCAATCCGGCTTGCATGATACCGCGAGTCTCGCTCCATCGGCGGATACTGGATTCCCGCCTTCGCGGGAATGACAGTGTGTGAGGCGTTGGCCGTGCGGAAAATGGCTCGCAGTGTCAAGCCCGGCAATGACGAACCGAGAGGCATTGCGACGGCGCTAATCCAGCACACATTCAAACAGCGTCATTTGCTGGAACAAGCAGCGCCGACTATTGAAACTCGCTACCCCGGCTGTCATCCCGGACAAGCCCGGCGAAGCCGCGCGACGATCCGGGATCCAGAAATATGCGCAGGCGAAGCCTGCTCCGCTTCTTTATTTTCCCAATTATCGATCAGGCGCGGGCTTCGCCTGCAAGATACATCTGGTTCCCGGATCTTCGCTCAACTGCGTTTCGCTCGTCCGGGATGACGACGCCGCGAGGCGCTTCGCCTCGCCTCACCGCATCAAGCAAGCCCAACGCCTTGCCTGCCGAATTGTCGGGAACTCATTCCTATGCGGCCACTCAGCAAATCCGCCCCGTCAGCCGCAATTCTGTGACCATGACACAACCTACCCCAAACACCGTGACGCTGTTAAGGATAATTTTCCTATAATATGAAATTTGGCGAGTTACAGGCCTCCGGCTGGATCTAAAGGTATGAACCAAGCTCTATTGCACTGAAACAACCTTTGATAGCATCACGTGCTCCGCTACCGATTCGTGGAGTTGCTATTTCCACGTGTGATATCGGGGGATGGAATGCGGCGCACTTCAGCTTTATTATATGCTCGACTTCGGCAAGCCTTCGCCGCAGTCCTTATCGCGTTAATTGGCGCGATGCATATTGTCGGCGACGCACGCGCAGCCAAGCGGGACGTTGTGATTCCCGCTGAACTGACCACGGCGCAATGGAAACTGTTTCAATTCGAATTCGCGGAAAAAATCAACCGCCCCTATATACCCAATCCGAACACATTGGCAGCCGCCGAGGCACGCGACGGGACAGTCCGGGTCTGCGGTATCATCAGGGTCTTCCCCAAAGGCGTTAACGCCCCTCCCAATAACATTCCATATTTCGGCAAGATCGACGGCACGCGCATGACTGAATTTCAGCTCGGCGGCTCCGTTGCCGAGATGTCGGATACGATGCGCGCGTGCCGCGAAGCAGGCGTTCCGCTATCGAGCATTAGCAGTGCGATTATTCCTTCCGTCGAGACCGAGCCCATTTTCTTGACCGAAAGCCTGAGGCGCGACACGGAAGATATTGTCACCGGCGAGTTGAAGATTCCCGAAACCGCCTATTTCAGCAAGCTGTCGGCCGTGCGCGAGCCCGATGGAGCTCGATATACCTGCGGCTTTGTTGATGCGCATAAGCGTGACGGCACCGATACCGGGAAAATTCCATTCCTCGTTTCCTTTAGCAATAGTGGTGTCATACGGATCACGCTGGCTGAATTAACGGAGGACATACTGGTAGTGATGCTCATCTGCGAGGCTTACGGCTTGGAACTCTAAGCCCGCAATTTGAATTGAAGGACAGGATACTTAGCGTTTCTTAGGCTTCGACCTTGTGAGAAGGGAAGTTGCTGAGGATCGGTGCTTGAGGTTCTGCCGAAATTGAACTTGTATTGTGGCGAAGTCATTCTCCCCTCACAAATCAATGCGCAGCAAGATGCCGTCCGGCAGGCATCGGCCCATGGCGACCGAATTGGAAAGACAGGCGCGACCCAATCCCTTGATCTTGAAAAAATGCCTCAGGCAATCGATCGCCGCATCGTCTTCCGCCACGGTTTCGATGCGGCTTTGGTCCAGGTCGGGAAATTTTTCCCGGCAGCGGGAAATCGCCGCTTTTACTGCGCGTTCGAATTCCTTTTTGCAGGTTTGCCCGGCGGCGGGCACCAGTTGCAGCGTCCAGCCCTTGTCGCAGGGGCGCTGCACCCAAAGGGCGGCGCGTGGCCGCACTGCAGTTTCGTCAAGTTCCCGCACGAGAAGATGCCCGGCTTCAATCAACTGATCCTTTTGCATTTCGGCGCTCCGCGAAAAGAAACACTTCCACGGTCATTCAGGCAAAGGCCACAGGCGATCATTCAAGCGGCCAAACAGCCGCCAGATTCCAAACCCGCCGGCTGGTGCCCTTGGATGATGGAAGTTGAAATACGGATCTCGAATTGAGTGGAAGCTTATCAAGATCCAAACCGCAAATCTGCCGTTGCGGAACACGAATAGGCCACGCCATGCCACGCTTTCGTGACAAGGCCGCATCTTTTGATCACATGATTGCGAGCGGCATGCGGCGGAGTTTTTTGCGCGTCAGTCGCCCCAGGCCATGTGATTGGCGGAGATCGGCTTCAGCAGCGTTTCCACTTTGGCGGCCTCGGCCACCACCACGCGGTTGCGGCCCTGGTTCTTGGCCTGATAGAGCGCCGTGTCGGCGCGGCTCAGGATGCCGGTGGCGCTGGCGTCGGAGGCCAGCATGGTGGCGACGCCGATGCTGATCGTCACCCGGTAGCACATTTCGCCTTCCAGCTGATGGCAGGCAAGCACGGCTTCCCGCAGCCTTTCGGCGATGGCGCGGGCGTCTTCTACCGACGTATTGGGCATGGCGACGCAGAATTCCTCGCCGCCGATACGGCCAAAAATATCATAGGAGCGCATCACCGCGCCCAGTTCGTCGGCCACTTCCCTCAGCACCCTGTCGCCGATCGGATGACCGAACGTATCGTTGATCGCCTTGAAGTGATCGACGTCGAGAATGGCCAGCGCAAAGGGCTGGTCGTGGCGTTTGGCGCGTGACAATTCCTTTTCCGCGCGGCGCAGAAATTCGCGCCGATTGAGCAGCCCCGTCAGATCGTCGGTGGTGGCAAGGCGCCTCAGCTCCGCCTGCGCTTCCTGCAATTGGCGGAAATCCCGGTCTCTGCCGATTTCATGGGCGATCCAGTCGGCAAAGAGACGAAGGATTTCCTTGTCGGTGTCGTTGAACGCCTGGGTGCGCGGCTTGGCGCTGCAAAAGCACAGCGTGCCGTAGGTTTCACCGTCGACGACCAGCGGCGCGCCGATATAGCTCTCAAGCGCGTGATCGTCGTAGCTCGGAAAATTGGCGAGATCCGTCAGCCCCGCGAATTCCACCGCCAGCGGCGTGTCGGTGGCGAGCACCCGGCTGCAATAGGTGCCTTCCAGGTCGCGCACCTCGCCCGCCTTGAAAAATCCGTCAGGGCTCACCGCCACGTCGATCATGTGATCGCGGCCTTCGACGCGCGAGACGACCGCATTGTTCAGCCCGAAGGCTTGCGAACCGAGCCTGAGCACCGCCTCGATCTTCTGCTTGACCTCCAGTTGCCGGCTGGAGGTAATCGCATAAAGCCCCTGCAGCACCCGCTCGATGGTCTTCAGGTGCGAAATGTCAGTGGCATAAACAAAAATTGCCTCGACCTCTCCCACATCGCTGAAGTCGGGCATGTAGCAGACATCGACGTCGCGGGTAACGCCGTCAGGGTAGTCGAGGCGGGTGATGAAACGCTGCACCTCGCCCGCGCAAGCGGCGTCGAAATAGGGGCGGATGGTTTTGCGAAAGCCCTCGGAAATGAATTCCACCGCGGGGTGACCGACCAGTTTTGCGCGCGTGCTGCCGTACCAGGAGGCGCCAAGCTCGTTGATGGAGCGAATCTTGTGGTCCCGGCTGAACTCGCCGATGAAACACGGCAGGCTGTCGTTCAGGATGCGCAGGCGCAGTTCCGCCTGGCGCATGCGCTCCTCCGCCTGTTTCAGCTCGGTGATATCGGTGCGCACCCCGGCGATGCCGCCGTCGCGGGTCCGCCTTTCGTTGACGAGCAGCCAACGACCGTTGTGAAGCTGCTGTTCCAGCCGTTCCGGTTTCGGATTGAGATGGGCCTGCAGCCGATCTTCGATCCATTCGTCGATCGACTTTTCGCCGGTGGAATATTCGCCGTTCTCGTAGCCTTGCAACAGGATGTCGCGAAAACGGGTGCCTGGAACGATCTTGGCGGCCGACTTCGGGTAGATCTGCTTGTAGCGCTCGTTGCAAAGCACAAGCCGGTCGTCCGCATCGTAATAGGCAAAGCCTTCGCTGAGCGACTCGATGGCGTCCTCGAGCCTGGCGAGCGCGGAGGTTTTTTCCTCCTCAAGCTTTAGCCGCCAGCTCACGTCGCGGGCGATCACCACATGAGCCTGCACGTTGCCGCTTGCATCCCGCATGCTGCCGCTCGTCACGTCGACGCTGAAGATTTCTCCCGATTTTCTCTTCCGGCTGGCGAGTTTCAGCCGGTCGGCCGGCCCCTTGAGCTCGTCCCTTTTTTTCCACCATTCGCCGAAGAAATCGTATTCTTCCCTGGACGGGTACAGGAAAGCCGGATCGCGGCCGACCATTTCCGCCGCTTCATAGCCGAACATCCGCTGCGCCGCCTCGTTCACGAAAACGATGCGGCGTCCGGTATCCATGACGAAGACGGCATCGTCGAACTCTGAAAAGAGCGCGACAAGTGTATCCGTGGAAACCGCTAGCTCCTGCATGAAATTCCGGTACCTTCGACGTTTGCTCATTCCGCAAGCAAGGCGGGGCCGGCGTCAATTCGCGCGCGAACCGCCGCCAGCACAACCTTCAGCTTGTAAAAGCTAGCCATAGCCTGTCTTACTTAACAGTGTGTTCGCCCGGCCACGCGATCACAAATTCTTCATAATCCTCGACGGGGATGTCATCTTCCGGCACGGTTCGGCCGCGAACCGACACGCCGGCCTGATGCACCGTGTCCGGATCGCCGGAAACCAGCGGGTGCCACCAGTAGAGATCGCGCCCCTCCGCCACCAGGCGATATCCGCACGTTGGCGGCAACCAATTGATTTCTCTAATCATTTTTGGCGTCAACGGAAGGCAATCCGGCACTTTTTCGATCCGGTTGCCATAGTCCCGGCAGCGGCAGCTGTGATCGTTGAACAAGGTACAGGCTATGTTGGTCCAGGCGATCTCGCCGGTGTCCCAGTCTTCCAGTTTGTTGAGACAGCAGCGGCCGCAGCCGTCGCAAAGCGATTCCCATTCGTCATGGGACAGCTCTTCGAGGGTCTTCGTCTTCCAGAACGGCTGGCCGTCCTCTATCTTTTGATCTGTCATTGACCTTGCTGGGTCCGGTGGACAAACTGTCATGGAACGCCTTGACTTGTGATATTCTTGATGGGTCGCATCAAGGGGGAACTTGACGAGAGACTTGACGGATTATTGACGGTCGGACTGTATCGTTCTTGCCGGACTCTCGCCCGCTTTTGCTCCGGCGAGGATAATACGCGCAAGGATTAATACGGCGAATTGAATGTTTGTCATTGGTGAAAGCAAAAGTCGCGGATATTTTCGCGCCGCAGTGGGTAAACCGCGTAAACGACAGACTGGATGGGTTGTAACGTGAGTGAGCGGCCATCTTCGCCGGATCATCGAAATAACGGTAGCGCAAGCGGGCCGGAGGTAGGCGCGCGCGCATCGTTGGGCCGCAGGATCTTTCGCGCGATCCGTCGGACGATGCTGTCGGCAGACGCTTGGGTCGACACCACGCTGTGGCGAGTCCTGAGCGGCCTCAGACGCGCCGTCGAGGGGTATTCGAACTTCCTGCGCCGATTCCGCGTGCGCGGCGTCAAGCGGGCGGCGGCGGAGTTGGGCTCGGATGCCTTCACCTTCGGCCTCGGCGGCTTCATTCTCCTGCTGACATTCGCCATTCCCGCCTTTGAGGCGACCGGCAAGGCGGACTGGCGCACCACCGACGACTATTCGGTTACCTTTCTGGACCGTTTCGGCAACGAGATCGGCCATCGTGGCATCCTTCTCAACGATACCGTCCCGCTTGAAGATATTCCCGATCATTTGATCAAGGCGGCGCTGGCGACGGAAGACCGGCGCTTCTTCTATCACTTCGGCATCGACGTCCTTGGCACGTTTCGCGCGCTCGTGGAAAACCTGCGCGCCCGCACCGTGGTTCAAGGCGGTTCGTCGCTTACCCAGCAGCTGGCGAAAAACCTGTTCCTGTCCAACGAGCGCACACTGGAACGCAAGATCAAGGAGGCCTTCCTCGCCTTCTGGCTGGAGGCCAATCTTTCGAAACGCGAAATCCTCAAGCTCTATCTCGACCGCGCCTATATGGGCGGCGGCACATTCGGTGTCGCAGCCGCCTCGCAGTTTTATTTCAACAAGAACGTCCGCGATCTGAGCCTCGCGGAGGCGGCGATGATGGCCGGCCTTTTCAAGGCGCCGACAAAATACGCACCCCATATCGATCTTCCGGCGGCCCGCGCCCGCGCCAACGAAGTGCTGACCAATATGGTCCAGGCCGGCTTCATGACCGAGGGCCAGGTGATCGGCGCGAGACGGAATCCGGCAATTGCCGTCGACCGGAGCCAGCAGAACGCTCCCGATCATTTTCTCGACTATGCCTTTGATCAGGTAAAGGAACTCGGCCGCACGAAGCCTCGCCTCGCCACCGACCGCATCATCACGGTCCGCACCACCCTCGATCCGGGTCTGCAACGCCAGACCGAACGCGCGGTGCTTTCCACGCTCCGGCAATATTCGGAGCAATATGGCGTGAAGGAAGCTGCTGTCACGGTGTTGGTGCCGGGATCGGGCGCCGTACGGGCAATGATCGGCGGCAAGAATTATGGCGCCAGCCAGTTCAATCGCGCAGTCGATGCGCTGCGCCAGCCGGGATCTTCCTTCAAGCCCTTCGTTTATATCACTGCCTTCATGAACGGCTACACACCGGAGTCGATCGTACCTGACGCACCGATCACGATCGCCGGGTGGAGCCCCCGAAATTACGGCCGTTCCTATCATGGCAATGTCACGCTCAAGACGGCGCTGACGAAATCCTACAATACGGTGCCGGTGCGTCTCGCACAGGCTATCGGCCGCGAAAAGATCGTGGAGAACGCCTATCGCATGGGGCTGACCCATGAGCTGAAGATCGGCAAGGCGCTACCGCTCGGCGTCTCCGAGGTCAAGGTGATCGATATGGCCGGCTCCTATGCGAGTTTCGCCACCGGCGGCATGAAGACGACACCATTCGCCATCCTCGAAATCAAGAATTCCACCGGCGAAACCATCTACGACCACGAACGGGAAACGCCGGCGCCCGAGCGCGTGCTACCGGAGGAAGCGGCGCTTTACATGAACGAAGTTTTGAACAATGTGGTCGAAAACGGAACGGGCCGCCGCGCAAGGATCCCTGGCGTGACAGCCGCCGGCAAGACCGGGACCACCCAAGCGTATCGCGATGCGTGGTTCGTCGGCTACACGGGCAATTTTTCAGCTGCCGTGTGGTTCGGCAACGATGACTTCAGCGCCACGCGCCGTATGACCGGCGGCAGCCTTCCGGCGATAACCTGGCAGTTGATCATGGAATACGCTCATCAGGGCATCGAATTGAAGGCTTTGCCGGGCGTAGCACCCACACCCGCGGAAGAGGCCGCCGCGATCGCCAGCGCAGAATCAGGAACCTCGGGCTCCAGGCCACGGCTGCTCCGCGAGCAATCGATGGCCGTGCTTTTGGCGATTGGAGAACAGTTCGAAGCAATCGAACAGGCCGAGCGGGGAGCGAGCCAACGTGCGGAATTCGGCACGGACAAAAGCGCGACGGTGACGAGGTGAATGCATTCCATCGCGGCGCAAGCGCCTTCAATCCCGAAGCCAACTGGTTCAACGGGAAAGACATTCCGGAAATCCTGCGTCCCCGCCGCCGTTCCATTTTCGGCACGGTCGTTGCTATTATTGCCATTGCCCTGGCGAGCGGCTTCGGCTCGGCCTTTTTTGCAATCGATTCCGGCGTTCAATTCGGCGCATTGAACCTTGGCCTTTGGCAGGCCTATCCGGAGAGCGGCACTCCGGCAGCCGATCCCTATTCGGCTGCTGTCTACGCGCGCACCGGGCGCATTCCACTTGCCGGCGGAGAGGGTGTTGCCTTCACTGCAGATCGCGATGCGGCGGGAAATCCTCTTGTTCCCTCCTGCGACTATCTGATTTCCGGCAATACCGCGCCATCGCGCCTATGGACGTTGGTGGCGCTCGATCAGGACTTCCGTCTTGTAGCGACCCTGGCCGGGCGAACGGTGCTCACGAGCCAGCACCTGCTTCGGCGGCCGGACGGAAGCTTCGCAATCACCGCCTCGCCTTTTGCCAGAGCCGGCAACTGGCTGCCGACAGCGCCGCTGGCCAAGGGCCTGATCCTCGTTCTTCGGCTCTACGATACGCCACTTTCAACGGGAACCGGCGTTGCCGACGTCGACATGCCGACGATCGTACGAGGGCGTTGCCGATGAGCAGGCTCATTCTCGGACGATGGGTCTTGACCGCCCTCAGCGGCCTGTTTCTCGGCGGAATAATCCACATCTTCATCGTCATGGCCATTCCGACCTACGTTCCGGATGTCGCCTTCGAACGTATTGGCCGACTTGGCTCCGCTCAGGAGGGTTTCCTCCATTTGCCCCCAATCGTTGCTGGCAACGAGCCTTTGCCGATGCTGGACCCGGCCATGACGCACGCCGCATGCCGCTATCAACTGGCGGACGGGCCCATCAGGCTGGAGGCGTCCATCGTGTCGCCATTCTGGTCTTTCGCGCTGTTCAACCGGCGTGGCGAAACGATCTACAGCTTCAATGACCGCACCTCCGGCACAGGGCGATTGACGATGCTCGTGCTAACGCCGCAACAGCTCAGCGTCCTGCGCGAGCGGCCGCCGGCGGACCTTGAGGAAATGATCGTGATCGAAACCGACGAGGATGAGGGCTTTGCCCTGTTGCGCGCTTTCGTTCCCGACGAGAAGCAGCGCGGCGCCATAGAGGCTAGCCTGCAACAGGCCGTATGCAAGCTGCTTTGACGCAGCCGCCGCCGATTTGAGCTATTTCTTCGGCGCAGGGCTTTCAAGACCCCAGCCGGTGTAAATCCGCGACCGTTTTGCTTCCAGCTGCCGGTCGTAGTGCTTGATGCCCTCGCAGCCCTTTTCAAGAAGCACGATCTCAGCCGCCAATTTCTTCCATGCGGTATTGGCGTCCCAAACCTTGCTTTGGGACGGCGTTTCAATCTCCAGCGCATCGATTGCATATCGGTAGGATTTCAGCCGATAGCGCAACGACAGCATCGTCCAGTCGATGAAGCGCTGGTTTTCCCAAACCCTCGCCTGCGCTCCTTCCAGTTCTTCCTGTGTCGTGATGCTTCGCCGCCCCAGCGCGCGCAGCCGCTCTTCGTCGGCCGCGCCTACCCGTTCCGCTACCTCGCAAAAAGGCAATACCAGATCGGCATCGCCCAACGCATCCACGGCAACCCGCTCATAGCGCGCATCGCTGGAGCGATAGCGGTCGGTGGCGAGGAAGGCATAGTATCGCGAGGGATCGAGCTGCTGATCCGATTCCGGCAGTATGCGCGTGCGCTCGAGTTCCACCCTGCTGCCTTCGATCCAATCCTGCGTCGCAGGCGGCCGGATCAGGGTCCATCCGCGGTCGCGAAGAACTTCCTCATCATTTGTAAGGTTGAATTTGGAAACCGGTTCCTTGCGCCCACGAGCCGCCTCCTGGCCAATCAGGGGCAAGATTTCATCATGAACGACGGAAGGGGCTGCCCGGTCGAAATCGCCGGTCGGCCTTGAGCAGGCGGCGAAAAAAACAGTGCCCGCAATCATCAACCCGGTACGCAGGCCGGCGCGAAGAAATGGCGAAAATCTCGACACCGCCCTACCGGCGCAATTTTCGCACATCGATGCCATTCCCTGCTCGTCCGCCGAATCATGCCGCCTCTAGGTCACGGACTTATAAATCTGATGGGAATGGCGCTTGAAACGGCAAAGAGATGCAAGGAGAAGGGCGCGGGCGGGTTGTCCACCCGGTCAAGCCCTTCGACGCTGCAGGTCGAAGCCGTTTCGGCGTCCGGTGGATATGGCCGATTTGGCTGGCTACTCTGTCGCAAGAGCTTGAAAATCATCATGATTTCCTGCGCTCTCGCTCCTTGTATCCAACCAGATCGGCTCATACCATTTCCACCACATTTATGGGTCCGTGACCTAGCCCTGAAGCCGGCGGCTCAAAACAGGGCCGCTCAATACAGGACGCCGGGGTCGCGTTCGTTACCCTTTATGGGCGAGGCATCTAGGTTGCGCCCGATTCGGGCACTGAGATCAAGACCCTGTCGCTCGATGCGAATGCCGGGAAAGATAATAACGACGCCGGTACCCTGCGAGCTGCCGGTCGAAACGCGATCCTTTGCGGCCTTGCGCGAGCGGTTGGAGCCTCTCGGTGCGTGGGCAAAATCCAGTACGGTTCCCATCTGCATCCTCCTTGACAGCCCTGGCACCTCCTCAGCTTCCGGCCCAGGCCTTCGGCAGGTGACGCATTACCAAGCTGCCCATAAGGAACTATGATGGTCGAGACAGTTAACAACCTCTTAATGAATATTGCGCTCGCCGGGTTTGAACAGGCAGATTTCGCCGTATTTGTGCCCTTTGTGCCACGCAGTGGCCTCGCAAATTGCAATAAACCCGCAGCCTGCAACCCGATAAATCCTTGAGCGAAACTATGGCCTCCAGGATTTCTTGAATGAATTGCAGCTGATAAGCGGCGGAATTGCCATTTACCTGCCGTTATCTTTAACAAAATGTAAGCGATTTTGCCCCAATTCTACCTTCTGGGTCGGGCATGCTGATTTGCGAGTGTGATTGGCCGACTGCCTCGGCCCAGGCCATGAACTGAACCATAGCCCTGGTTTCTCGCGTAGCGTGCCGGATAAAACGTTGTCGAACAGCACAAAGCAGCCTCAGGACAGCTTCGTGTCCCTTTCCCAGCAAGGCGACGGGCTACGCAAGTCGCGCGTGTTGCTGGCTGCGGCTGAGCTATATGCTGCCCGTCCCCGTCACGACCGCGTCGAACGCGATATATTTGCCGAGCTTTCCCGGCAATATCTCCCTCATACCTGCGTGGAGGATCGCCGGCGCATCTCAGAAGTCCTTGCAAATATGCCCGATGCGCCGCCGGAAACCATCTCAGCATTGGCCGGCGATACCGATCCCCAAGTCGCCGCACCGGTCCTGGAACGCGCTGCCGCTTGTTGCGAGTGCGATCTTTTGAAGGCAATCGGACGGGGGCCCGAAAGCCTGCGCGTCGTTATCACCCGCCGCGAAGATCTTCCGCTACCGGTGATCATTGCGCTTTTCGCCCATTCCTCAGCTGAAACCCTCAAGGTTTTGCTTGAGCGGGAAGGCCTCGCGGTCCCCGATGATGCGCTCGCTGCCATTGCCGGGCGCCCGGCTATTCTGGCTGAACTGGCCGCACCGCTCTCCGCTCTCAAGGTGCTGCCGTCGCCCCTGCTGCAGGCGCTGTTTCTCGATCTCGACAGACAAGGCCGGCTTGAGGCGATCGTTTCTGCGGAAGCCCGCGTGCTCGCAGAACTTGCCCGTGGCGAGAGGCCTGCGTCTTCTCAAACTGCATTTAAACCGGCGGTGCTGGAAGCGCTCGTCGCCGCAGCCCTTTCAGGCGGCGCGGCTGCCTTTGCCTCCCACCTTTCCTACGTGCTCGCCCTGCCGGCGGACGTCGCGGTGCGCATCGTCGAAGATCCAGGCGGGGAGGCTCTTGTCGCCTGCCTCAAGGTGCTGGGCGTAGCCGACGGGGAAGCAGCCCGCATTCTCGTTCGCCTGCTTGGCCAGCGTGTCGCGCTGGAAGGCTTGCGCAATCTCATTGCCCTATTCGACAAGATATCACGGCGTGCAGCGGAATATCTGGTTTCCGCCATGGGCCGTGGCAAAGAGCTGGAAATTGGCGAACCGCTTCCTGTGCGAAGCCCTCTTGCGACCCACGCGGGTGTCTATTCAGGCGTTGCTCGCGGCGAAAGCAGCACCTCTTCCAGCCGCCATGGTCAGGTTCAAGGCCAGCGCCAGGCCGGACGGAAAGCCGGCGAGGACACCGAGCGTCCGGCCGGACCCCGCCGCGAGGCCGGCTGATCGTCTTGACGCGTGAAAATCAAACGACGTCCAGACCGGCTTCGCCTTTTCGGTCTTCAACCTCGACAATCCAGAAATCGGGATCGATCCTGGCTTCACGGCTGAACCGGGCCTCGATCGCCTCGCGGTCGGTTGCGGTGAGAAGCTTTTCAAACACCCGCCCGCCGGTGTCGGCGGCCGCAAGCATCGACTGTGGCGCCGGGCAATAAAGGTCGAACGTGCCGTCCAGCCGGTCGATGATGACGAAGATAGCGCCAGCCTCCTTGGCACCGCGCCGGCGCACGACCGCATATGCGCCATCGGCGAAACGCCCGCGCATATAGGCGCTTACCCAAAAATCCGAAGTCAATCGCATTGGCAATCCTGGATACCCGGAGATGCAGCAGGCTGCTGTCCCACACGTCATAACGAAATGGTCTATCGCTTTGCGATGGAAGAGGAAAGCCGTACCGGCGGGTTTGCATGGTTTTGCGGAATGATAGCCTCACGGCAAATCACGCCACACAGGCTCAACGCCCGAGCTTTCGCCCGCTCATGTTTTCCAGCTCGGCAAAAAGACGTTCGCCTATCTCTCCGGTAATAGGCAATCCGCGATCCAGCTCGAACCGGCGAATGGCGCTTGCCGTTTGCTCGCCGAAGAGCCCGTCGATGACGATCGGGCCGTAACCGAGATCGGAGAGCAGCGCCTGCAGCTGCAACACGCGACCGTCGCCTTTTGGAGCAGTCGGCGCTTCTTCGCTCACGATTTCCGCCACTTTCGGAGCTGCATGCGGCACGGGAATTGCTGGATCGTTGTCTGCGCCACCGAAATCAAGCGCCAGGCGGGCAAGTAGCGCCTCGTCTATCCTTCCCGTATCAGTGAGAGCACGGGCGCGCTGATAGGCCCGGACCGCACGCTCCGTCGCGGGACCGTGCAGACCGTCGAGCAACCCTTCGTAAAAACCGAGCCTGCGCAGTTCCACCTGGACGTCGCGCACCAGCGGCGCCGTCAAAATGGCAGTGGTCTTTACCAGCGTCTGCGGCGAAGTGACGTCACGCGTCGCAAGCAGCGGCGAGGGATGCGGCCCCGTCTGGAAGCTCGTCGCATTGGCTATGATGAGGCTGCCGGTCAAAAGCATCACCAGCCAGCCGCCAGCCGCAACCGGGTTGTCGAAGGCAAGAGCACCGAGTTTGCGCGCGCCTGCTCGCCGGTGCTGCATGGAACCGGAAGAGCGCATATCGCTATCGCGTTTGTTATCGCGACGTGCCATTCAATCCTCTCTCGATCTTTCCATTCTCCCGGGATGACCTTTCAACCGGGGTCTCAAACGATAGAGCCTCAGGCGATCTTGCGGGTCGGCTCCAGTGCGGGCTGCAAGGCGTCCTGTCTTCGAGTTCCGCCGGGAGCCTCGCCCGGACGCGGCAGACGCACCGTGACGGTAGTGCCCTTTCCAAGCCGGCTGTCGAAAAGCACCTTGCCGCCGTGCAATTCCGCCAGACCCTTGACCACCGACAGGCCGAGCCCGGTTCCCTCGTGCGAGCGGTTATAACCGGCGTTCGCCTGGAAGAAGGGCATGCCGAGCCTTTTGACATCCGCCTCGGCGATACCGATGCCGCTGTCACGGACCCGTATGACGAGATCGTCGCGCTCGAGACGGATCGAAACGGCAACCTGGCCGCCGCTTTCGGAAAATTTGACGGCATTGGACAGGAGATTGAGCACGATCTGCTTGCAGGCGCGACGGTCGGCCGGAAATTCACCGAAAGCAGGCGGCAGGTCGGATACGAGCGCCACCCCCCTCTTGTCGGCTTCGCCCTGTATCATCCTGCAGCAGCTTTCCACGCATTGAGTGACGTCGAAGAACTCCACGAACAGATCGAAATTGCCCGTCTCGATCTTCGACATATCGAGAATGTCATTGACGACCTGCAGCAGGTGACGGCCGGAATCATGAATCAGGTCAATATACTCCAGACCTTTTTCCGGATGCTGCATGAGGTTGGGCGAATGGCGAAGCAGATCGGAAAAGCCGATGATCGCATTGAGCGGCGTGCGCAATTCATGGCTGACGTTGGCTAGAAAACGGGTCTTTGCGTCGCTGGCGGCTTCAGCCAGGACACGCGCCTCGCCAAGCGCGATTTCATGGGCCTTGCGATCGGATACATCGCGCAGCACCGCGACAATCTCGCCGCCACCGTTGGCTCCGACGACCCCGGGAATCGCCTGCTCCACGACCCTGGCATTCATTTCCAGCCAGATGTAGTCCGGCCTGCCGTCATTGACGCCGCCGCGCCTGAAGCGAAATTCGATGCTCGAATGCGCTCCCTGACTGCGCGCATCGGAAATCGCTTTCAGATAAGCTGGGCGGTCTGCGACATGAACCCGCTGAAACAGCCCGCCTCCGGCAGCCGAAGCGCGCGATATGCCAAGCACCGCCTGTATCGAGGGCGTTGAGAACAGAACCTCGCCATCAAAACCGTGGAGGGTAATCACGTCGGTCACATTTTCGGCCACCAGCCGGTATTTCGCCTCCCGTTCATCAAGAAGCGCCCTGCCGTGGCGATGGTCCCAATCCACCCGAAGAGCCAGGATCACCGCGTAGATCAAGGCCGAAATGGTAGACACCACGAGAGGCATGTCAGCGCCCAGACGCCCCTCAGGCAGCACAAATTGCGGCAACGCCTGGGATCCTGCCAGAGCGAGCGCGACAACGATCGCCATACTGGCCGAAGCAGCGATGACGATAACCTTGCGCTGACCGGAGAGCGCGGCTTCCAGCGGTGCGATTGCCAGCCACACGAGGGCGAAAGAGTGGACACCGCCTGTCAGGGCAGCGAGTGCGCCGATGAAGGCGGAAAAAAGCAAGGCAGAGGCAAGATGGGCCCCGGCAAACGAACCGCTGCGCGACAGATACATGGCGATAGGCAACTGACCGATCAGCCAGGCGGCGACGAGAATCAGCGGCAAGGTGATCGGCCCCAGCAAGGCAAGCGCCAACGGCAGCAAGGCAAGCGCCATCAGGCCACCTGCCAGATTGGCGAGAATGAACGCACGGTGGCGCCCGAACTCGCGCCGATCAATTGCCACCTCGGGATGCACGAGAGCGTCGAGAAGACGGCTCACCGGTGCAAGATACTCAGATACACGCAAATTCATCACCCGGGTCTCGGTCCGATTTCGGCCGACTACGACTACTTTTCCCATGGTCACATCATCGGCTTAAGGAACGATGAAACGGCGGCGAGCGGTCGATGCAATTGAATTTACCAGCACGAAAGGCTGTCGCAGGCAGCGCCGTCTCATTTCCATAAAATTTGAATCATCTTTTATGAAAAACAGCGCCTTATTTGATGAAAATCGAAATGCCGGACGAAACGGCGTCTTTCTACCTCCCTGCTAATGTCTGTCTACAACGAGCGCAGTCGATCGCAATCGCGGCGAACTACGCCATGAAAGAGACTTGAACTGACACAGACTTGAACTGACACAAGGGCTCACACCATGTTCTTTTTGCTGAGAACGGCGTTCTGGATCGGATTGGTCATCTTGCTTCTGCCCATCGGCACGGGCGAAGAAGGAGATGAGGCAAGCGGAGTTTCCGCATTCGAGGCTTTGGCTGCCGCGCAATCCACGGTCAGCGATCTGTCAGGCTTTTGCAGCCGCAACCCGTCTACCTGCGAAACCGGAGGCCAGGCGCTGCAAACCTTCGGCGCGAAGGCACGCGAAAGCGCGCGACTGGTCTATGAATACCTCGATGATACGGTCGCAAAGCCGGAAGAAATCGTTTCACTTGATGACGCACAATCGCTTGCCACCGCCGACCGCGAACCGCAGTGGATTGCGCCACGCGGCAACGAAGACGCCATAACCGTTACCGGCTCCATTTCGGCACCAGTCGCGCAAGCCGCCTCGTCCGCAACGATCCAATTCGCACCGGGCATTGCCATACCGTCACCCAAGCCGGCACTGTCGCAGCGAAAGGTCTGATACGGTCAGAAACCATGGCTCCCCGCATTCACCGGCAGGCATGAGCGCATGCCGAGCAACGCCGAAGGGCTAGTCACCCGAATCTGAAGTTCGTCTCATTTCGCAACCGGCTCTAAGCGAACTTCAGATTCAAAAGGGTGACTGGCAGGTCTATGTTTCCAGTGTGGTTTTTGAATTTGAAATACGCTCCGGCGGATGCTGCTGAAATGAAGCGTATTTCAAATTCACCACACTAGCGGAAAAATATGCAGTAAAACCGCCGCCTGCCCTTTCGTGTTGAAACTATACCCCTCTTCGTCATCGGCCCATCGCGATCGATGCCGCACATCGCATTCATGCCTGGTGAGTTCGATGTCTTACTACTGAAACTGGCGGTTTCTTCCGCCGCGCCGCGAACGGGGTTTGCCCTTGCCGTTCGTGGCGCTTTTCTTTTCCGCAAAGCCTCGGTGTATTATCGACAATTGCGCCATCGCGATTTGCATATTGCGCCGCGAAGGCTATATGACCAAGCACACTGGTTCATTCGGAAGCTTGATATTCATGGCGACGCCACTGGCAGAAATTCTCGACAATTTCGAATTCCTGGACGACTGGGAAGATCGGTATCGCTATGTGATCGAACTTGGCAGAACGCTGCCGGATTTTCCCGAAGAGGCACGTATCGAAGACAACAAAGTGCGCGGCTGCGTTTCCCAGGTCTGGCTGACCAGAACGATCGAGCCCGACAAAAATGGCGAACCCGTCATTCGTTACAAGGGCGACAGCGATGCCCACATCGTTCGCGGTCTGGTGGCCATCGTGTTGTCGGTGTTTTCCGGCCATTCGGCAAAGGAAATCCTGGAAACGGATATCGACGCCCTTTTCAATCGCATCGGCTTGAAAGAGCATTTGACGCCTCAACGCTCGAACGGGTTGAAAGCGATGGTGGAGCGTATCCGCTCTGACGCCCGCTCCGCTCTCGCCCAAGCTTGAGCGCTAGAGCGCTTTCCCTTGAATTAAAATCACCTGAAGGACAAAAAATGCTCCAGGTCGGCGGCAATCGCCGACCAATCGGACCATCACGCCAGACCGTAGTGGCGCGCCAGTCGGTCCAGCGACAGACCAAGCACCAGTTTCGCCGATCGCGCAGGCCACCGACGCTCGCTCTCCACGAGCTCCAAGCCCTTCAAATAGCAGCAGACATCGACCAGGACGCCGGATAACTCCGGCCCGACAGCCGCAAGTGCGCTTTCCACCCGCGCCCGAGCATCCATAGCCGCGTCGCTCAGGTCCTTGATGCCATCGCGGCTGCCACCGGCAACGGGGTTCCAACTCTGCGTCGTCATGCCGGGCCGGATTTGACCGAACTCATAGTCGCGACGAAGCCTTTCGCCTGCCTCGAATTGTCGCGCGTCCAGCAATGCCTTGCCATTTCTCCCCTTCCTGAAGTGCAACCAGGCAAGCGGACTTTCCTTCAAATTGACCGTGACCGACGCAGCAACGCCGCTTCGATCGACAATCGTTCTTGCTGTCCGATGCTGGTGCTGTTCCTGGTAGCCTTCACTTTCGACCATCGCCCGCTTCAACCATGCGCGGCCCGCGGTCGAAAGCCTGAGCGCACCGTCGGCACCGAGCACCGCCAGATCCGTATGCAGTAATGCATCGACATCCTTGGAAAGACTGCCCGCTCCTGACGCAGATTGCCCTCCCTCGACCGCGGCACCCGCAGATAGGGCTGAGAGCGGCAACGGTCCGCCGGCCAGGCGTTTCAACAGGCGCTTGGTTGCGGAGCGGCTGATAGGGGCGATTCGCTGAGATCGTTCCCTCACGGCAGTCTTCTTTTCCAGCGCCGGCATCACAGGCGCCCCTCGCCCTTCGGTTGGTCAATGCCGAGCACTTTAAGTCCTCCTTGCACCGCCTCTTCCAGCATGGTGATCAACCGGTCGAATTCAGGATTATCCCGTCGATCCTCGATCAACCGGCAAGCGTGCGCCGCGGTCGTGCGGTCTCGCCCGAAGCGACGGCCAATGTCGGTCAGCGTCATGCCCGACACGACGTGGCAAAGATACATCGCAACTTGCCTCGCCAGCGCCAGGTCGGCCCTCCCTCGCGCCGGACCGATAAGCAATTCATCCCTGATGCCGCATGCTACCCGCACATAACCTTCGATAACCGGCAAAACGTCGACATTTTTGCGGGCAACCCCGGTGGTTCCGGCGGTATCTCCATCCGCGAAATTCCTGAAAACAATATCTGAACCAAAATGCATGATACCCGTCATAGTTGACCGCCCTTTTCGCAATATAGGATAATTTTCCTATAATAGGGAACCATGGGTGCACACGGGGATAAATTCTTTGCGCTGCCCTCAACCATAAGGTTGCAAACGATGCATCCCCGCACTTCTCAACCGTGCGAAAATTGGGAGATGGAAAATCCGACAATCCAAAATGCCGAAGCGATCAACATCCAGCGGGACGAGGGCGCGACACAACTTTATACGCACTACCTGCGAATCGTTCGAAGGCTGCTCCCACCTCCTCAGGAGTTAGCGGGAGAAACCCCGCCAGCGTCCACCGGAAACGAACTCACGGCACAGATAGAGGCCCTTGCCCGCGCGTTCGAGGCGGAACGACGGCGTGGGATGGAGCGCCACTGGACCTACGACCCGAATCGCCTGGCAGCCCTTGCCCAAGCCCGTGAACTGGCAAGGGAGCTGCTTCAATTGCTGCATCCGGCAAGCACTTCGCCCGCAATGAAAAAGGCAGGGCGAGCCCTGCATCATTCTAAAGAACGCAATTCGAGGAAGAACTTCGATTTTTGTAAAAGATAGAACGATAACAATATCTTATATTTTACCAATCATAGGGGCCCTGAGTGTTTCGGCGCTTGAACCGAATGCCATTCACTCAATAAAAAAGGCCGCCCAGCGTCTGCGGGCGGCCTTTGTTGGATGCAAATTCAGCGGTAACTTACTTGCCGCGCTTGCGCTGCTGTCCGAGGCCCATCTTCTTGGCCAGATCCGAACGGGCTGCCGCATAATTCGGCGCGACCATCGGATAATCGGACGGCAGACCCCACTTTTCACGATATTCCTCGGGGGTCATATCGTAATGCGTCCGCAGGTGGCGCTTCAGCGACTTGAACTTCTTTCCGTCTTCAAGACAGATGATGTAGTCCGGCGTAACCGACTTCTTCACGGCAATTGCCGGCTTCAGCGGCTCCGGCTCGGGCTCAATGGAAGCGCCGCTCGTGCGCTGCAGCGCCTGATGCACTTCGTTGATGAGGTTAGCAAGATCCGTAGAAGCAACCGTGTTATTACTCACGTAAGCGGCTACAATATCTGCCGTGAGGTCAATTAAAGTATCCCCGGCAACGGCGTCCGTCATTTTTTTCACCTGTCATTTCTATTTGTCGTGGTACTCGAAAAGCTCGATATGCCGATAGCTATACATCGATGGGCAATACAGAAGAACAACCCACACCGTTGATCGCTTGTCATTTCATATGAGCAAAATTCATTCGTCGTATATAAGCGAGCAATTGCTATGGAACAAGCCGAAAAATTAAGTTTTCGACCGATGAAGACACGATCACGTAGGAATTGATACAAAGTTCTTATTGATTTTTCATACTTACGAACTGTTCGTGCCATAAGTAGACACGCTAGCTTACAGGAATCATGAACGAATCAAGTTGTAGTTCAATTGTCCGACGAATAAAAAGCGGCTTTCAAGCAACGTATACGCCATTCATTCGATTTCGTCGCGCCTCTCCGCCAAAGCATCCAGTTTCGTGTCGGCACATGGCCGGTAGCCGACTTCATAAGCCGCTTTCGCCAGCAAATGAGCCGCAATCGGTGCCGTCAGAAGGAAAAAGACGACGCCTGCCGCAGCCCGCGTGATCACGTCAATTTCATGAGCGTGAACCGCCAATGCGATCAACATCAGGCCCGAACCGAGAGTGCCCGCCTTGGACGCCGCATGCATGCGCATATAGACATCCTTGAGCCGAATGATACCGATCGACGCGATGAGCGAGAACACCGCCCCGATCACCAGCACGATCCCGACAATGACTTCGTAGATATCGCTCATAGTCCAGCCTCCCTGCGGGCTTTGCTCTCGGCGATTTCCTCCATGACCGTGGCATCGCCCGCCATCCCGCGATTGCGGATGAAGCGGGCAAGGGCGACGGTGGCAAGAAAGCCGACGAGACCGAGCGCGATGGCAATATCGATGTAGAGATAGTAATTGGTCCGAACGCCGATGGCGGCGATGAAACCTATGCCGACCGCAACCAGCATATCGAGCGCAACGACACGGTCGGGCAAGGTCGGTCCGCGAACGATCCTCACCACGATGAGGATGAAGGAAACCGTCAGAAGCGCGAGCGAAATCTTGACGCAGATATCGAGAAATTCGGCTGAAATATCCATGCCGCCAATCATCGGAACGCCTCCAGAATTTTCCGCTCGAAGCCGTTCTTGATGTCGTCGATCGTCGCCTGCGGATCAGGCACATCGATGCAGTGGACGTATAGCGTCTTGCGATCGTCGGATACGTCTACCGACAGGGTGCCTGGCGTCAGCGTTATGAGATTGGCAAGCATGGTGATCTCAAAGTCACGATCGACCGTCAGGGGATAGGCAATGATGCCAGGCTGAAGTCTCCCGATTTGCGGCATCAACACGATGCGCGCAACGCGCACCGCCGACAGCACCAGCTCATAAAGGAAGAGCAGCGCCAGACTGGCAACGCGGTAGGATCGTGCGAAGTAACCGGCCGTTCCGACCTGTTCGCGGATGAGGTAAAGCGCCAGCGACCCCAGCGCAAAGCCGAAGACGAGATTGACGATGTCGAAACTGCCGGTTACCGCCCCCCAGGTCAGCGACAGCAAAATGTTGATGAGAAAGAGGCCGGTCATAGGCTTACGTCTCCGAAGACGGCCCGGACATAGCCGAGCGGATCAACCAGCCCGCCAGCGCCACGCCCGGTGATCTGGAACATCGGTTCCGGCAACACTCCAAGCAACAAGACAAGCGCGAGCAGCACGCCGAGCGGCAACCAGACAGCCGCCTTCGCCAGTCCGGGATCGGCTCGGACTATCGCACCGGCCGTGCCGTCGGGCGTATCCTCATTCCCACCCCGCCAGAAGGCGAAAATCCATACCCGGCCGACCGCGATGGACGTCAAAAGCCCGGTGACCAAAATAGCACCCGCCAGCCATCCATGGCCGGTGGCAATCGCCGCATCGACCAGTATCACCTTCGGCCAGAAGCCGGAAAATGGCGGAAGGCCGGCAACGGCGAAGGCGAGCGCCAGAAATACCGCCGCAAAGGCCGGGCTTGCGCCATAAAGGCCGCCAAGTTCGCGCAGCGAAAAGGACCCGCCCATGCCGCGCATGACGCCGGCGGCCATGTAAAGCGCGGTCATCACGATGATTGAATGGATGGCATAGAAAATCGTGCCGGCAACCGCAGCCGTCGTCCCGATCGCAAGGCCCGCAAGCATCGAGCCGATGCCCGAGATCACAAGGTATCCAAGCAACCGGCGGATGTCCGTTTGCGCAAGCGCGCCGAAAATACCGGTGATCATCGTGGCAATGGCAACCACGGCGATGACATCGGCAAGCGCCAGACGCGCCGCCGGCATCAAGAGAATGAATATCCGCAACAGCGCGTAAATGCCGACTTTCGTCAGCAACCCGGCAAACACTGCGGAGACCACCACCTTGGGCGTGTGATAGGAGGCGGGCAGCCAAAAGTTCACCGGGAAGGCGGCCGCTTTCATGCCGAAGGCGAGAAAATAGAGCATCGCGATGGACGCAAGCGGCCCGTCGATGCCGGTCTCCCGGGTCTTGATCGCGATGTCCGCCATGTTCAGCGTGCCGAAAAGGCCGTAGAGCAATCCGGTTGCCAGCAGAAACAGCGTCGTCGCCACGATGTTGAGCAAAGCGTATTTGACCGCGCCATCAAGCTGCGATTTCTCGTTGCCGAGAACCAGCATGCCGAAGGACGAAATCAAAAGCACCTCGAACCAGACGTAAAGATTGAAGATATCGCCGGTGAGGAATGCGCCGCAGACGCCGGTCATCAGCAGCAGGAGGAATGGGTAGAACCCGTATCGCCGACCGCTGCCGTCAACGTCGATGATGCCGTAGACCGCAGCCGCAAGCGCCACGATCGATCCCGTCAGCGCCAGCGACGCTCCGGTGATGTCGGCCGTGAAGGCAATACCGAATGGCGGCAGCCAGCGGCCCATCACCATGGTGACGACGCCCTTGTCCAGCACATGCGCGAGCAACCCGCCGCACGCCAGAACCAGCAGCGTGAGGAACAAAATGGCGATCCTGGGCTGCGACTCGGTGTTCTTGCGCATCATCAGGCAGATCGCACCGCCGACGATCGTCAGCACCGACGGCGCCACCAGGAGCCAGTCAGCCGGCAATACCGGCTCCAGCACCAGCGCTTTCGTCAGGTCGATGCCCGTGGTTGATACTGCCATGGTCAATATCCCTGCGGCGGCGCTTCTTCGCCGACTGGCTCGGCTACGCGCATCTCGTTGGCGTCATCCGTGCCGAGCTCCTGATAGGCGCGAAAAGCAAGGACGAGGAGGAAAGCGAAGAACGAAAAGGAAATCACGATTGCCGTGAGGATCAATGCTTCCGGCAACGGATTGGCGGTGGCTTCCAGCGGTACCATCGACCCTTCCGGAATGACCGGCGGCACCTCGCGCGTGAGCCTGCCTGCGGTGAAGATCAAGAGGTTCACCGCGTTTCCAAGGATGCCGATGCCCAAAAGGATGCGCACGATCTGGCGCGACATCATCAGGTAGACGCTGACGGCGAAGAAAAATCCGATCAGGATCGAGAGGCCGGCTTCCATCAGTCGCTCTCCCTTTCTTCCAGGGCCAGTGCAATGGACGTGATCGAACCGACGACGACGAAATAAACGCCGATATCGAAAATCATCGGCGTGGAAAGCGGGATCTCCACGCCAAGAGCGTGCACGTACCACCATTGGCTGGTCATGAAGGGCTGTTTGACGAACAACGACGGCATGCCGGAGAGCGCGGCGATGAGAAGGCCGAAAGCCGAAACACTCATCGGGTGAAACGTAATCGCGCGCCTTACCGCCGCAACGCCGCAGGCAATACCGTAGATCGCGAAAGCGGAAGCCGCGATCAGGCCGCCGATGAACCCGCCTCCCGGTTCATTGTGGCCGCGCAAGAGCACAAAAATGGAGAAGAGCACCATCAAAGCCGTCAGATAGGGCGCGATGGTCCGGAAGATGACCGTCCTCATGACACCACCTCCGGCTGTTTGGTCGGCGCGGCTTTTGGCTTGACCTCAAGCGGTTCGGGCTCGCGTTCCTTCTTCGGCTTTACGCGGATCAGCGCCAGCACCGCAAGGCCCGTTACCATCACCACCGCGATTTCACCCAGCGTATCAAAACCGCGGAAATCAACAATGATGACGTTGACGATATTTCGGCCATGAGCGATCGAACGGCTGTATTCGGAGAAGAATTCCGACAGACGCGCGTCGAAGGGCATTTCGGTGATGCGCATCAAGAGCGTGCCGAAACCGATACCGACGCCGGCCGCAATCGTGCCGTCCAAAATCCTGTGACGCACCCGGCGATGGTCACGCGGAGCCAGATTGAGCCTCGTCATCACAAGGGCGAGGATGACAACCGACAGCGTTTCAACCATGAACTGGGTGAAAGACAGATCCGGCGCACCGAAGAGCATGAAGATGACCGCAACGGCGAAACCCTGAATGCCCAGCGAAACAATGGCGGTCAGCCGAGTTCTGGCGAAGAGCACGGCAAGAAGACCCGAAAACGCCAACAACAATATGCCCCATTCGTAAAAACGGAAGTCAAGTTTGCCGGTGAAAGCCGGCCAGGAGCCGGTCACGGCGGTCGGGATCAGCAGCGCCGCTGCCGTCACGGCGAAGGTCGACACCATGTAGAACTGCAGCTTTCCACCCTGCAGCCGCCGGGTCACGCCGGTAGCAAGCGAAACGATCCCGGCAATCGCCTGGTCGAAGCCCTTGTCCGGCCCCCATCCGATCGTCGTGAGCAGCCCGGCCATACCCGCCCGCAAGGCATCCAGCTTGAGGAAAAGAACGATGCCGAGGACGATGGTCACAACCGACAGCACCAGCGGCGCGCCGATATGGGTCGGCGCGAGGTGCAGGTCCATTTCCTCGAAAGTGCCGAGAATGGATGCGACCGTCGGGCCGGCGAAATATACCCCCGTCGTGTGCGCCATAAGCGCGGCGACCAGCCCCGTTACCGATAGCGCCACAGGCCCAGCGTAAAGCAGCAACGGGCCTTCATGCGCATGTTTCGGCGTTTTCACCTTGGCGCCGAAGAAAGGCCGGATCGCAACCGCTGCCGCAATCACCAGCATCAAGGCGTTGCCGATCACCGCTGTGGCGGTCAGGGCAAGGGTCATGCTCCCCAAGCCCCACAACCCTTCGTAAAGATATTCCTTGGCGATGAAACCGATGAAAGGCGGAAAGCCCGCCATGGACAGGCCCGCAAGACAGGCCGCAGCGAAGGTGATGGGCATCGCCTGCCGCAAGCCGCCAAGTTTGGTTATATCGCGGGTTCCCGCTTCATGATCGATGGTGCCGGACACCATGAAGAGCGCGCCCTTGAAGAGCGAATGGGCGATGAGATAGAGCGCCGCGCCCTCGATTGCCTTGTCGTTGCTGGTCCCCGTCAGCATCACGAGAAGCCCGAGGGAGGCGACAGTCGTATAGGCGAGCATCAGCTTCAGGTCGGTCTGACGAACCGCAAGCAGCGTCCCGACGATCAGCGTAACGCCACCGAAAATCGGCAGGATCGTCGTCCACAGCGCAGTGTCGCCTAAAACCGGCTGCATGCGCATGAGCAGGTAGACGCCGGCCTTCACCATGGTGGCTGAATGCAGGAAGGCGGAAACCGGCGTCGGCGCTTCCATGGCGTTGGGCAACCAGAAATGAAACGGAAACTGCGCCGACTTGGTGAATGCGCCGCCAAGTACCAGGAGAAGCACGGCGAGATAGGCCGGATTGTCGCGCAGCAAGTCGCCGGTCATGAGCACGGCAGACATATTCGCCTCGCCGGTGAGCGTCATGATCAGCAGGAAGCCCGCAAGCAGCGACAGCCCGCCGCCACCGGTCACCACCAGCGCCTGCAATGCTGCACGGCGCGAGGCCCGGCGCAGATGGTCGAAACCGATCAGAAGGAATGAGGTGATCGACGTCAGTTCCCAGAAGACAAAGAGCGTAATCAGGTTGTCGGCCGTTACCAGCCCCAGCATCGACCCCATGAACATGAGCATGAAGGAGAAGAAGCGGCCGTGGTGCGGGTGGCCCTTCAGATAGCCGCCCGAATACAGAATGATGAAGGTGCCGATACCGGAGATCAGCAGGCCGAACAGCGTCGACAGCCCGTCGATATAAAAAGACAGCGTCAGGCCATAGCTCGGCGCCCAGTTGATCGATGGGGTAAACGTCGCCCCATCCGCGACGTCAACGACCATGCCGGCGAAATGCAGAAAGATCGCCGCCGGCACCAGCGCCAGCACCCAGGCGGCATTGTGCTTCAGGTGACGCGTCAGAAACGGCGCGAAGACAGCGGCCAAAAACGGGGCCAGCACGGCGAAAACAGTCGCCTCGGGTCCGGAAAGTGGCATGGGCCTCCCCTGAGCAAATTATTCCTGCGCGAATCGCAAAGCGCGAATCGCCGCGCAGATTACTATGCCGCCATTGTTAAGACTTGGCTGACATATAGGGGCAAGAAGACCTGAGCAAGAGTTTTAGGGCAAGGATCCATCATCTTGTCCCTCCAAGACCGGATGATGGAAACTGTTCAACAGCGACAAGCATCCCATGTCCGCTATGCCATGATCCCCGGATTCGGCTTGTTTCTCTTCGCCGATAGGCGGGGATATCCTGGCCGTATATAAAAAGCTGTCACCCTATCCGCTTCTCGCGCAATTTACTTCTTGCCCGAAACATCCTTCTGATGATCGACGAAAACCTCTACACCGATCCCAACCTTACCCGTTTCTACGACCTTGAGAACACCTGGGCGCCCGATTTCGATTTTTGCCGGACCCTGGGCGAAGGGCGCATGGCGATCCTTGATCTTGGGTGCGGTACGGGCATGTTCGCCGCCGAAATGGCGCGCGATGGCCGGCACTTTGTTGTCGGCGTCGATCCGGCGGCCGCCATGCTCGACATCGCCAAAAAGCGGCAGGGAGGCGAGCGGGTCGAGTGGATGGAAGGCGACGCGAGAACCCTCGACCTGGACCGCAAGTTCGATTTCATCGTGCTTACCGGCCACGTCTTTCAGATTTTCCTCACCGATGACGACCGCGCCGCAGTGCTACGAACGATCGCCCAACACCTGAGCGCAGATGGGATCTTCATTTTCGACAGCCGCAATCCTGCGAGAGCGGAATGGAAGCAGTGGACGCCGGAAAACTCCACACAGCACCTCGCCCATCCCGAACTTGGCGACGTATTGGCCTGGAACGATGTTTCACCAATCGATGACGCAGGCGTCATCACCTATCATTCCTTTTACAAGGTCATGGCCGAGGCGCGGACTTACTCCTCCAGCGCACGGATCGCCTTTCCGTCCCGCGATAGCATAGTCCGCCAGATCGGCCAGGCAGGGCTTGCCGTCGACAAGTTGCTTGGTGACTGGAACGGCGCGCCATGGACCGACCATTCGAAGGAGATCATCGCTCTGGGGCGGCTCGGCTGAGCTTTCTCATCTCTGCAAATACCTGCTGGAGAAAACATCCGATTGTTTCTGAATTCCGTCGTGGAAGCCGCGAATTGCAGCCGGCGAACAAATCAAAACCGAACTGGAATATTCTCCAGCGCGCCTTATAATAAGATCGTCAATTCGAACGTGAAGTCTTAAGAGGCAAAAGATCGAGCTATGTTTGCTATTTTACGCACAGCCAATAATAATAACGAAAAAACTAATCAATATTCTGAATCTAGTAAAATATATATAGTAATATGTTCTTTAATATTATTGATTTTTACTGCCATATTTCAAAGCAATTCGGCATATGCGCAGCTTGCTCTGCCCCAGTCGACCGAAAGCGCGCCTCAGGAAACCGTCGATCAGGATGTGATCAAACTCTTTATAGACGTCATCAAGGATGACGAAAAAAGGAAAGCCTTCATCGAAAGCCTCGAAGCCGCGTCCCAGCCGACTGAGGGGGTCGATGGTGCGGCAGATACGGCGGCGAAGGCGGGGGCGGAGGCCAATCTCCCGGAATCCTTCGGACGCGAGATTGCCAAATATACGCAGGAGTTAGCTGAGGCTACGGCATCTCGCCTCAAAGGCTTTTGGATGCAGGTCAGAGCCGCGCCTTCGGCTTTTGCTGCGCTGGATGCCTCGCAGATCGGGGTGATTATCGACGCGCTCAAGGACCTCGCTCTCGTCATCGTCACGACCTATGCGATCTTCCTCGTGCTCAGACGCCTGGCGAAGGGGCTTTATCGCCGCATCGGTCACATCGCTTCCTCCTACGACACGGTCAAGACCCTCGGGCTTTCCATAGCCTCGACGCTCGTCGATGCCGGCGTCGTGCTTCTGGCCTGGGCGGGCGGCTATGCCATCGCTCTCGTCTTCTTCGGCGAGTTCGGATCAATCGCCATTCGCCAAACGCTCTATCTCAACGCTTTTTTGATCGTCGAACTGATCAAGGTTGTGCTGCGGTTCGTTCTCTCGCCATCGACGGGGGAATTGCGGCTCCTTCCAATCAGCGACGCGGCATCGAGAGCGATGAACCGTGGTTTTACCGCAATCATCACGGTGCTCGGCTATGGCCAGCTCCTCGTCGTGCCGATATTCAACCAAAACGTCTCATTCGCGGCGGGACGGGCCATTTCGGTGCTCATAGCGCTTGCCGCCGTCGGCATCGCAATCGCGATGACGCTCAGGCACAGACAAAAGGTGGCGGATTGGCTGACAACGACGCAGGAAGGCACTTTGCGCAGCAACGTCCTGAAATCGCTCGCCCATCAGTGGCACTGGTTTGCCCTTGCCTATCTTTTGTTCCTCATGTCCGTGGTCATCGCGCGTCCGGCCGGTGTTCTTTTTCCGATCCTGAACGCAAGTTTTCAGGTCGCGGCCGGCTTCGTTGCCGGTTTCATCGTTTCCGGCTGGCTGGCGGGCGCGATAAGCCGAGGTGTGGCGCTTCCCGATGAACTCAATCGCCGGCTACCGCTCCTGGAGCGGCGGCTGAACGCCTTCGTGCCGCATACGCTGACCATCGTCCGGCTGCTGATTTTCGTTGCTGTGGTTTCCTTCGCCCTGCACACCATCGGCCTCGTCAACGTGACAGGCTGGATGCAATCGCAGTTCGGCGTGCGCGCCACGACTTCGGTTTTGACCGTCATGATGATTTTGGTCATGGCCTTTGTTTGCTGGCTCGCCCTCTCGTCCTGGGTCGATTACCGAACGAATCCGGAATACGGAAAGGTACCGTCCGCCCGGGAGCAGACCCTGCTGACCCTGCTCAAGAACGCGGCGACGATTGCCATCCTCGTCGTAACCTTGATGTTCTCGCTGTCGGAAATCGGCATCAACATCGCGCCGCTGATCGCCTCTGCCGGCGTGTTGGGCCTGGCAATCGGCTTCGGCGCGCAAAAGCTGGTTCAGGACATCATCACCGGTGTCTTCATCCAGCTGGAAAACGCCATCAACGTCGGCGACGTCATCACCGTCGCCGGAACGACAGGGACGGTGGAACGGCTGACGATCCGCTCGGTCGGGCTGCGCGACCTGCATGGCTCCTACCATATCGTGCCCTTCTCCTCCGTCGACATGGTGACGAATTTCATGCGCGACTTCGCCTACCACGTCTGCGACATGGGCATCGCCTACCGGGAGGACCACGAGGTCGCGAAGGCGGCCATGTTCGATGCATTCGAGGAATTGCGCGCCGATGCCGAAATCGCCGACGGCATCATCGGCGATATGGAATGGTCAGGCGTTCAGGAACTGGGCGACAGCGCCGTCATCCTGCGTTCGCGCATCAAGACGAAACCCGGCAAGCAATGGGCGATCGGGCGCGCCTACAACGGCCTTCTCAAAAAGGTCTTCGATGAAAGAGGTATCGAAATCCCCTTCCCGCACCAGACCATCTATTTCGGCGAAGACAGACAGGGAAACGCCCCTGCCGCCCACATCGTGCTCACGAGACCTGCGCAGGTGAGCCACGACGACCAGAAAGAACCGAAACCCGAAGCCGTCGAAGCGGCATCAGGCGCAGCGTCGAGCTGAGAACCGCTGCTTTTGAAAACAAAACTGTTCGGTGCGCCGGGTGCGGAGCGTTCATTCCGGCAGGCCGGCGCGACGCAAGCCTTCCAGATAGTGCTCAAGGGCTGGCTTGCTGCGATAGGCAAGCGTTGGGACCAGCTTCGATATCGTAAATTCCGGATCAAGCGCGAGGATCGCTTCCTTTTCGCCCTTCGCCTGTTCTTCCCACCCCAGCATGCCGAAACAGGCAGCCATGTGCCTGTGCGGGGCGATGAACTGGTCTTGTTGCTGCACCGCCTGACGAAGCGGCTCGATCGCGTCCTCATAACGCCTGGCCGAATAGAGCGCCAAGCCCTGGAACCAGTAGTAGAAGGAATCGTGGAAAGGATTGTGCCGCATGGCCTTTTCCACGTTCTCCAATGCGTCGTCGGGCCTGCCGTCATAAATCGCCAGAAGACCGATATAGATCCATCCCGTTGCCGCATTCGGGTTGAGCTCGACACTCCTTTTCAGATGCCGTTCGGCGCTGGCGTAGTCGCGGCTCATCAGTGCAGCAAGGCCCATCCTGTGGTGAGTTTCGCTGCAGGCCGGGTCCAGCTGAAGCGCCTTTCGCGCCGCCTCCTTCGACTTCGCCAATGCCGCATCGGGATCTTCGGCCCAACCGCTCGTCCAGTCGATCAAATATGTGCTGGATAGTCCTTCCCATGCGAGCGCATAGTCGGGATTCTGCTCGATTGCAGCCTGATAGAATGCGCGAGCTTGTTCGTTGCTGGCTTTTGAAACCGCAATGATCGAGCGAGCCTTCAGAAGCAGTTCATATTCGCGCAAACTTTCAGGCCGAACATTTCGCAGCCTCTGCGCATCTGCGCTACTGATTTTCCGTACCAGCGTGCGCACGATCGCTTCGACAATCTCGTCCTGCAGCGCGAACAGGTCACCGGCCTGCCGGTCGAACCGCTCCGACCAGACGCTCCCCATGGTGAGTGCATCGACGACCCTGACCGTCAGGCGCAAACGATCCGCATTCTTGCGAACGCTCCCGTCCACCAGATACCGCACCTTCAACGAGGCGGCGATCTCTTCGGGTGCGGTCTTTTCCGTCTCGAAAATTTTCGATGAGCGATGGGCGATTACAAAGAACTCGCGAAACCGGCTGAGGTCGGTAATCAGATCCTCCGTTATGCCTTGCGCGAACAAGGCGGTTTCATCGTCTCCACCCTGATTTTGAAAATTCAGCACTGCAATGGTACTGCGATCCGGTTCTTGCGGCCGGGGCGGCTTTATGCCGGAGGCCAGTGCATCACCCAGACCGACGACGGCAAATGCCCGCACCGGCGCAGCGATATTCTTGAAAGCAAGCTGCCCCAGATCGCGGAACTGAGCACTGACACGGCCATTGACCTGATCGACCACCGCCGCCGACAGGCATATGCCGCCGGGCTCCGCCGCCGCCTCCAGCCTGGAGGCGAGGTTCATGCCCTCGCCGTAGATGTCGTCGCCCACGATCATCAAATCGCTGACGTGGATACCCATCCGCAAGGTCAAGACCAATGGCGTTTTCGGCGCCTGCAGCAAGTTGTCGCTGGATTTCCAGACCGCAATCGACCGCCTTCACCGAACTGGCGAATTCGACGACCATGCCATCGCCGACGAGTTTCACCAAGTCTGCCGCCAAAGCGCTGGATTGACGGATTGACGACCTTGTCGCGAAGCTGTTCCAAACGGGTAAGCGTGCCGGTTTCGTCCCGCTCCATCAGCCCGGTGTAACCGACCACGTCGGCCACCAGTATCGCTGCAAGACGCCGTTCCATTCGCGACCGCTCCGTTCGCTTCACTGTAATCGACTGCCCCTGCGGCGTCTATTCGCGCAGCGTCAGGAACAGTGACCCAATTCAGCGCATTTTCCCGATCGCCCTGAAACCGAAATCGAATGCCGCCACTCTCGCTCGCAACCCTTTCAAACTTTCGTCATTGTCGGGCAAACTTCCGTCATTACCGGGCTTGGCCATTGCCTTGCGCGGGAAGATTGCTACTTCTTCAGGATCGAAATTCATTTGCAAATCGTAGGAGACGCCATGAGCACGACGGAGAGTAAGTCGCCTTCGCCGGAAAAGGTCAGGAAATCCGAGGCCGAGTGGCGCGAGCACCTGACGCCGGAGCAGTTTCACATTCTGCGCAACGCAGGCACCGAGCGTCCAGGCACCGGTCCCTTATCTTCATCATAGCAAACCCGGCCTCTATTCCTGCGCAGGCTGCGGACAGGAGCTGTTTCGCTCCGATTCCAAGTTCAACTCCCATTGCGGCTGGCCGAGCTTCTTCGAGCCGGCATCGGCAAGTTCCATGACCGAGATCCGCGATGTGTCGCACGGCATGATTCGCACCGAGATCCGTTGCTCCCGCTGCGACGGCCATCTGGGTCATGTCTTCCCGGACGGGCCGAGGCCGACGGGCCTGCGCTACTGCATCAACGGCCATGCGCTGACCTTCGATCAGGAAGGCTGATAGTCAGGCCCCTGACCGTATCATGAACTCATAAATCCACCCGCGCCGCCTTGAAAGGGCGGCGCGGGCATCAAATACAGTTGAACGCCAGCGCCTTTTGCCGTCCTTCCGCCCTCTGGTTTTTATTGTCCGACAAATGTAGGGTCCGCTCTCGATCATTCCGGAGAGCACCGTGAGCACCACCGCCCCTGCCGCCGATCCGCAGCCAAGCCTGATCGACGGCTCCTACGCCTGGTTCCGGCTTGCCATCTCGATCCTGATCTCGACGGTCGGCAGCATCGGTATGTGGGCCGTTGTGGTGGTTCTTCCGTCTGTGCAGGCGGAATTCGGCGTGGACCGGGCGGACGCCTCCCTCCCCTACACGATGACCATGGTCGGATTTGCTGCCGGCAACCTCCTCATCGGCCGCTGGGTCGACCGTTTCGGCATCATGCTGCCGTTGATGGCGGCAGCTCTTGCGCTTGGCGCGGGTTTTGTTACCGCCGGCTTTGCTGGCGACATCTGGCAATTCGCGCTGGCGCAAGGCGTGTTTATCGGCGTCGGCACCGCAGCGACCTTCGGACCGCTTATCGCCGATGTTTCCCACTGGTTTCGCAGGCGACGCGGCATCGCGGTTGCGGCAACGGCTTGCGGCAACTACATGGCCGGCGCGCTTTGGCCCAATCTCATTCAATGGGGAGTGGAGAACGAAGGCTGGCGCGCGACCTATATTACCATTGGCCTTGTCTGCGTCGTCTTCATGGTGCCCATGGCGCTCTTTCTGCACAGGCAGGTGCCGGAAGAAGAAAGCTTGCTACAGCCTACAGGAACCGTGAGGACGCGGCCTGTTCATTCGATCGATCTCTCGCCGCGCGCTCTGCAGATCATGCTGGCGATCGCCGGTGTCGGTTGCTGCATGGCGATGGCGATGCCGCAGGTCCACATCGTCGCTTATTGCGCCGATCTCGGTTTCGGCGTGGCGCGCGGCGCGGAAATGCTGTCGCTCATGCTTGCGGGCGGTATCGTCAGCCGTCTCGCCTCCGGCTTCATGGCCGATGTCATCGGCGGCGTGAAGACGCTCCTCATCGGCTCGGTGCTGCAATGCCTTGCCTTGTTTTTCTACCTGCCGTTCGATGGTCTCGTCTCGCTCTACATCGTTTCCCTGATCTTCGGCCTGGCGCAGGGCGGTATCGTGCCAAGCTATGCGATCATCGTGCGGGAATATCTGCCAGCGAAGGAAGCCGGCCGCCGCGTCGGCATCGTCATCATGGCGACGATTGTCGGCATGGCGCTTGGTGGCTGGGTCTCCGGCTGGATCTACGACCTTACCGGCTCCTATCAGGCCGCTTTCCTCAATGGCATCGCCTGGAACTTCCTCAATATCGGCATCATGGTGTCCCTGTTGCTGAAGACTGGAAGGCGTGAACCGCTTACGGCGTGAGGCGATCAACTTTGCTGCGCACCGGTGTTTCACCCCGGTCGCAGGTTGATCTCGCCGCACAAATTGCCTAACTCGGGTTCATGCTGGAAAAAACACGCCCCCCTCGCGCTGAAAAGCGCTCCGCCGCCGCCGTCAATCACGGCATTACCAGGACCGACCACTACGCCTGGCTTCGCGCCGAAAACTGGCAGGAAGTCATGCGCGATCCGTCGGTGCTTGCCGAAGACATTCGCGCCTACCTCGAGGCTGAGAATGACTATCTCGATGCCGGCATGGTCGACACGAAGCCGCTACAGGAGCGCCTTTTTGCCGAAATGAAGGGCCGCATCAAGGAGGACGACAGCTCCGTTCCCTCGCCCGATGGCCCATGGTCCTATGGCCTGCGCTATGTCGAAGGTGGCCAGCATCCCCGCCTTACGCGCGAACCACGCGCTGGCGGCGCCGAGGAAATCTTGATCGACGGCGACCAGGAGGCGGCGGGAAAAGCCTATTTCAGGCTCGCCGGCGCCATGCATTCGCCCGATCATTCAAAGCTTGCCTGGGCGCATGACGACAAGGGATCGGAATTCTACACCCTCTCCATCCGCGATCTCGCGACCGGCAAGGATCTCGCCGACCGGATCGAGGACACCGGCGGCGGCGGCGTATGGTCGGCCGACGGGCGTTACGTTTTCTACGTCCGCCTGGACGCGAACCATCGCCCGTCGAAGCTTTTCCGGCATGAACTCGGCACCGACCCCTCAAGCGACGTGCTGGTATTCGAGGAGAAAGACGCCGGTTTCTTCATGGGCGTCGGCAAGACGCAATCCGGGCGCTTCATCGTCGTCGAATGCCACGACCACGAAACCTCGGAATGCTGGCTTATCCCCTCCGACGATCCGACGGCTGAGCCCCGCCTCGTGGCGGCCCGCGAGACATCTGTCGAATATTCGCTCGACGATAATGGCGACCGCCTCTTCATCCTGACCAATGCGGATGACGCGGAAGATTTCAAGATCGTCACCGCTCCGATTGCCGACCCCACCCGCGCCAATTGGGCCGACCTGGTGCCGCATGCCTCGGGCCGGCTGGTTTTGTCGCTCACTCTCTACAAGAACCACATGGTCCGCCTGGAGCGCGAGGACGGCCTGCCGCGCATCATCGTCCGACGTCTTTCCGACGGGGCGGAACACGCGATCGCCTTCGACGAGGAGGCCTATTCGCTCGGCGTTTCCGATGGCTACGAATTCGACACGACGGAAATCCGCTTCACCTATTCCTCCATGACCACGCCGTCGCGCGTTTACGACTACGACATGGAGACGCGCGAGCGGGTCTTGCGCAAAGAACAGGAAGTGCCTTCCGGCCACGATCCGCACCACTATGTCACCCGTCGCCTGCATGCTCCGGCAGCAGACGGTGAGAGCGTTCCGGTCACCATTCTTTACCGTAAGGACACGCCCCTCGACGGGACGGCGCCATGCCTTCTTTATGGCTATGGTTCCTACGGGATATCGATCCCGGCGAGTTTCAACACCAATTGCCTGTCGCTGGCCGATCGCGGCTTCATTTACGCGATTGCCCATATTCGCGGCGGCAAGGACAAGGGCTACCGCTGGTACAAGGACGGACGGCGCGAGAAGAAAAAGAACACATTCGCCGATTTCATCGCCGTTGCCGACTATCTGACCCGTGAAAACCTTACCTCGTCCGCACGCATTATCGCCCAGGGCGGATCAGCCGGCGGCATGCTGATGGGGGCAGTCGCCAATATGGCGGGCGAGAAATTCGGCGGCTTGATTGCGGAAGTCCCCTTCGTCGATGTGCTGGCGACGATGCTTGACGATACCTTGCCGCTAACGCCGCCGGAATGGCCGGAATGGGGCAATCCGATCGAAGACAAAGAGGCTTTCAACTATATCGCCGGCTATTCGCCCTACGACAATGTGGCGGCAAAAGACTATCCGGCGATCCTTGCGGTTGGCGGTCTCACCGACCCGCGCGTCACCTATTGGGAACCGGCGAAATGGGTGGCGAAGCTGCGCGAACTGAAAACCAACGACACCCCACTCTTCCTCAAAACGAATATGGAAGCCGGCCATGGCGGCGCATCGGGGAGGTTCGACCGGCTGAAGGAAATCGCCCTCGTTTATGCCTTCGCGCTGAAAATTGCCAAGCCCGACGCCATCGTTAGCTAAAAAAACGGCCGGGAAACTAGGTCACGGACTTATAAATCTGATGGGAATGGCACCTGAAACGGCAAAGAGATGCCCCGAGCAACGTCTGTCGTGCAGATCTGAGCGATCTGCACGACAGACGTTGCTCAGAGCGTTCAATCTTGAGCGTTTTCTTGTCGATCAGGTGATTCCACCTGATCGGAAAACGCTCCGGGAGAAGGGCGCAGGGCGGGTTATTCACCCGGTCAAGCCCTTCGACACGGCAGGTCGAAGCCGTTTCGGTGTCCACGGAGCAACCTGCGTCCGAGTCGGGCGCAGCTAAGTTGCTCCGCGAGCAAACCAACGATCAACTTGTCGATCCCTGCAAGGGATCGGTTGATCTTGGGATATGGCCGGTTTGGCTGACTACTTTGTCGCAAGAGCTTGAAAACCGGCATGCAACCGGGGTGTTCCCCGGTTGCGTGGTTTAAAGACGGAAGTCGGAAACATCCGACTTCCGTCTTTCCTGCGCTCTTGCTTCGCGTATCCAACCAAATTTGCTCATACCATTTCCACCACATTTATGTGTCCGTGACCTAATGTCCCGGCCGTTCGACTGCCTCAGGAAAAATCCATCCGGCAGCAAGACACGTATCTGGATCGACCGAAAAAGGGAGTGATTCAATGATACGCGTAATGAAGACAGTCGCCGGGCTTGCCATCGCTTTCGCTCTCCTTGCCGGCCAGCCACTAACTGCCGCAGCCGCTCCCGAACCGTTGGTTTTGGAAGAATTCTTTGACGGCAAAACGATTGGGCGTGGCGTATTTGAAAGCAGGATCGCCGGCGTGAAACGAGAGTTCACGGTCGTCACTCGCGGCACCTGGAACCCGAAAACTTTCATGTTCCGCCTGCGCGAGGATTTTCACTATGACGACGGCGAGCGAGACACCAAGGTCTGGTATTTCCAGAAAGTTGGAGAAGGTCGCTACATCGGCCAGCGGGCGGACGTATTGTCGCCGACCAATGTACGAACCGTCGGCAATGCCCTCAAGTTTTCCTATGCCGCAGAGGTTGAAACCGATTACGGCACGATCGCACTGCGCTTCAACGATACTTTGAAGCACGACGGCAAAGGCGTCGTTCGCAATACCGCCGACGTCGTAAAATACGGCCTGATCGTCGGCACAGTAGATTTGACGTTTCGCAAGTAGGGGTCCCATGCACCGCAAAGCCTGCCGCATTTCGGCGGAGCTGCGCATAAACTATGCGTGGGCACATTGAGGTGGCGTAGCCTGCAGCGCGCTCAATGGTCGTAACTGACCGCTGCCGGCCACATCTCCAAGTCTGTCCGGTTTCTTTTTCGCTCAGCGAAGACAATCTTGCTTCGTAGCGCATGTAACTTTGCGGAAAGATTCATATAAATGATATTCGATGTTATGATTCAACAATAGACGACTGATATCGGACCGAGGTGTTTCATGTACCGCAGCGTTGCAGCCGCCCTTTCCCTCGCTCTCGTCACCGCCGGATGTAATTATGCAGGTCCTGGCGGCGGCGGAAATGTTCTCGAATATCTCCTGCTGACTCCGACCTATACCCCCCACTATGTGCCCCAGACTTACGGCACGCCCTATGACTGCAAGATTGCTTCGCAGAAATATGGCAGCGCCAACGTCTGGCAGGCCAATATTGGCGGACGTACTTACGACATCGACAATCAACGACCTGTCGGCCGCGAGGGTTGCTTCCAAACGCAAGCGGAATGCATCGCCTTCCTCAACCTGATGGAAGGCTATATCGACATGATCATTTCGCGGACTTGCCAAAAGGGGCATCGCGGGTTCTGAAACGTCCGCGCTCCATTTCCGTCTTGTCAAACAGGCAACAAGTTTCAAACCAAACAAGACAACAGCGGTTCAAAAGCTGCAATCATCGAGACAGACTGCCCGGTAGCCGTGCCCGGGCATAGAAAAGGCGGGTCCCGGTAAAAATCTCCCGGAGACCCGCCTTCTTTCGTCATGGATTTGTTGAGGCTGCCTTATGACGCGGCGTCAAAAAGCTGCTCGACATATTCCCAGTTGACCAGGCTGTCGAACCAGGCCTCAAGATATTTCGGACGGGCATTGCGGTAGTCGATGTAATAGGAGTGTTCCCAGACATCGCAGCCAAGCACCGGAACTGCGCCGTGCACCAGCGGGCTCTCGCCGTTGGCGGTCTTGGTGACGACGAGCTTGCCGTCCTTCAGCGCCAGCCATGCCCAGCCTGAACCGAACTGCGTGACACCGGCGTTGATGAAGTCGGCGCGCATCTTGTCATATCCGCCGAGATCGGCATCGACCTTTGCAGCCAGCTTGCCGGGCAGCGACTTGCCGCCGCCATTCGGCTTCATCCAGTTCCAGAAATGCAGGTGGTTGTAGTGCTGGCCGGCGTTGTTGAAGAGGCCGGCGTTCTTGCCGAAGCTCTCCTTCACGATATCTTCAAGCGACTTGCCTTCAAGCCCGCTGTCCTTCAGCAGGTTGTTACCGTTGGTGACATAGGCCTGATGGTGCTTGTCGTGGTGGTATTCGAGCGTTTCAGCCGACATGTAGGGCGCCAGCGCATCATAGGCGTAGGGAAGTTCCGGAAGTTCAAAAGCCATCGAAGGTCTCCTAGAAATGTCTGCCCGAAAATATGAAGACCGGCAGACGTGAAAACCGGCTAAAGCGCTTTCCCTTCGGGTGAAATCACCCGGAGGAAAAGAAATCGCTCCAGCATCAATATCTTGAGCATATTCTTATCGTTCAGATCGGTTCGATCTCAACGGACTATGCTCTAGCGCCCTTTGAAGGTAGCTCTTTCAAAGCGGCGCTGCGTTCGAGCGGCAAGATAGAAGTCTTAACCACGGACGGCAATGCCTCGGCGATGGATTTGAAAATATTTTTCTTGTTATTTAACGTCAAGGCGACGAGGTTCTGCGGCAAAAAAGAATCCGCCCGTCGTTAAAATATCATCTGGACGCCTCCCCTTGCCGGCATGATAAGACTCGGCCAAGAACTTCATAACCGATGAGGAGATGGTCTGGAGTCAGCACCATGGCTTCCTGTTCCTGATAAGGGGCTTCCTGTTCCTGATATGGGTTTCAAGGGATCGACCGCAGCGAATGTGAGCATTGATCGTCGCATTCCTGGTTTTTTCACCAATTGACGTTTCGCCTGCCGATTGCCGGAGATCCCGATCCATGAATTCCCTCAAGGCTTCGCCGATCCAGATCGCCCTGGCCGGATTCCTGGCTTTGGCGGCAGCCATGGGTATCGGCCGGTTTGCCCTGACGCCGATCCTGCCCTTCATGATCGAGGGCATTCCCCTGTCGGCAGCCGACGCCGGCCTGGTGGCATCAGCAAATTACATCGGCTATCTGATCGGGGCGCTTGGAGCATCCGCGCTTCCTTCCGCCAGTGGCGGCCGCGGCTGGTTCTTGCTCGGTCTGGCGCTGACCGTGCTGACAGCTGCCGGCATGGGACTCAGCGGGAGTTTCATATTTCTCGCCGCCGACCGTTTCATCGCCGGAATCGCCAGCGCGCTTGTGCTCGTCTTCTCCGCGACGCTGATCCTTGAACCTTTGGCGAGGGCCGGGCGCCCCGAACTCACCGCCGTCCAGTTCGGCGGCGTCGGCTTCGGCATCATCTTGTCCGCGATCATTGTCGGCGTTTTAGGCAGCTTCCATGCCGATTGGCGAGCCATGTGGGCCGCAAGCGGTGCGTTAGCCCTTGTCGCTTCCCTTGCGATCTGGAGAATTGTTCCGGCCCAGTCGCCCGAAGTTCATTCCGAGACCGCACAAATACCGGCCGCGAACGGGGGGAACCGCACGGCTCTCACCCGCCTGACCCTCGCCTACGGGCTGTTCGGCTTCGGCTACATCGTAACCGGAACCTTCCTGACGACGATCCTGCGGGCATCCGCCGACCTCAACCACCTGGAAGCACCGGTATGGGCCGCCGTTGGATTGGCTGCCGGCGTCTCGTTGTGGTTCTGGGGCAAGGTCGCTGCAAAAATCGGCAATGCACGAGCATTTGCAATCGCCTGCGTGGTCGAAGGGGCGGGCGTACTGTTGACGGTCTTAAGCAGCGCGCCGCTTGCCTTCTTTGTCACCGCGCTCCTCTTTGGCGGAACCTTCGTCGGCATCACCGGCGTTGGCCTCGTGGAGGCGCGCCGGTTGTCGCGCGCCAATCCGAGGCGCTCGTTCGGGCTGATGACCGCCGCTTTCGGGCTTGGCCAGGCAATTGGCCCGACCGTTGCGGGCCTCGGCGCGGATCTGACGGGCAGTTTCGCCTTGCCCTCTCTTGCCGCTGTTGCGGCGCTGGCGCTTTCCGCAATGCTGACGTTTCGCCCGCCATCGAATTAGGGTCCGTCCCTAGCTAGGACCAATAGCCTCATCAGCCGTGAGCGAAATCCCAGTAAAGCTCGCGCGCCTTTGCGGCAATCGGACCGGGCTGGAGATCGCGTCCATCTATATTCTTCACCGGAAACACCTTGTTGTAATTGCCGGTTGAGAAAATCTCGTCCGCCTGCAGGAAATCGGCATAGGTCAGCGTGCGCTCAAAGACCTCGGTGCCGGACTTGCGCAGCAGGTGAACGATCCTCTGCCGGGTGATCCCGTTCAAAAAAGTGCCATTCGGATAAGGCGTATGCACCGCGCCGTCCTTTGCCATGAAAACATTGGCGGTCGTCAGTTCGGCGACATTGCCCAGCATGTCGAGGACAAGCGCGTTGTCGAAGCCGCGCGACTTGGCTTCCATGATCGCCCGCGCGTTGTTGGGATAAAGACAGCCCGCCTTGGCGTTTACAGGCATGGTCTCCAGCGTCGGGCGGCGGAAGGGGGAAAGCGTCAGCGACATCGCCGCGCCCTTCGGCGCAAGCGACGCCTCAAACAGGCAAAGGCAGAACCGCGTCGATTCCGGATCGCCGGCGATCGTGCCGATACCGTCGCTTTCCGCCCAATACATCGGCTTGATGTAGACAGCGGCGCCGGGGCCGAATTTCGCCAGGCCTTCGCGCGTCAGTTCCAGCATCCGGCCGACCGCCATTGTCGGCTTCAAACCCATCACAACCGCCGAATCGTTCACCCGTTTAAAATGCAGGTCGAGATCCGGCGTCACGCCCTCGAAGGCACGCGCTCCGTCGAAAACGCTTGATCCGAGCCAGGCCGCATGGGTTCTTGGCCCCATGATCGGCGGATTGCCCTCGTGCCACGCACCATCGATCCAGGTCCATGTGGTCGACCACTCGGTCATCGTCTTCTCCCGAACTTTCAGATATCGCTTTTGCAGGATCGAACGCCGATCCACGCGCTAGGTCAAGTCATTGCCACAAACATCTTGATAAGCGGAACAATCGTTCGCAACCGGCAATGTGTTCTATTTTTGTTCTTTTCTTTCATTCCAAAATGCGAAAGAATTCTCTCCCAAGTGGCAACCTCTGGGAGACACGAAAATGGACCAACGTATTACGCTCGTCACGCTCGGCGTGGACGACCTGGCGGAAGCGCGGCAATTCTTCGAATCGGGGCTCGGCTGGCGGCCCGCCGACATCGCGGCAGAAGAAGTCGTATTCTATCAGACCGGCTCAAGCGTTCTTGGCCTTTTCGGCCGAAAGGCTCTGGCGGATGATGCAGGCATCTCGTCTGAGGGCGCCGGATTCAGCGGTTTTTCCATTGCATGGAACGGCGAAAGCGAGGAAGCGGTCGATGCCGCCTTCGCCAAAGCCGTCAGGGCTGGTGCGGAAGCGGTTAAAAAGCCTGAAAAAGTGTTCTGGGGCGGTTATTCCGGTTATGTCCGCATTCCCGGCGGGCATTTGCTGGAGCTGGCCTATAACCCCTTCTGGCCGCTGGGGGAAGACGGGTCGGTGAAGCTGCCGCCGCCGCGATGACGCACCCTGCCGGCCTTTTCTTGCATTGCAATAATGCGGTTGACGGCGACAGCGGTTGACTGTTTGCTGAGCGCCGTCCAGCCCAAGCCGGAAACAAACACGAGCAAGAGAAGAACCATGGCATCGCCCAAGCCGATTTCCGTTTATGTGTTCGACGCTTACGGAACGCTCTTCGACGTCCACGCCGCCGTTCGCAAGAATGCCGCAGGCCTTGGCGAGGATGCTCAACGTCTGTCCGACATCTGGCGGCAGAAGCAGCTGGAATACTCCTGGATTCGCACCCTGCTGGATCGCTACGTCGATTTCTGGAGCTTGACGGAGCAGGCGCTCGATACCGCCTTCGCCATGGTTCCCTCCGCCGACAAATCCTTGCGAAAGACACTACTCGACGCCTATTGGCAGCTCGATTGCTACCCGGAAGTGCCGGAAGTGCTGAAGACGCTGAAAGGTCAGGGAGCGCGTCTTGCCATTTTGTCGAACGGCAATCCGGCCATGCTCGACGGGGCCGTCGAGGCGGCCGGACTTGGCCAGGTATTTGACGCGGTGCTCTCTGTCGATGAACTGAAAATATACAAGACGAAAATGGAAATCTACGAAATGGCCAGTAACCATTTCCGCGTCTATCCGGAGGCGATTTCCTTCCAGTCGTCCAACCGTTGGGATGTCGCAGGCGCAACCGCCTTCGGCTTCCGCACCGTGTGGATCAACCGCGCCGGCAATCCGGACGAATATCTCGACCTTGCTCCGGCAGCGGTTCTCAAGGATCTGAAGGGGCTGATCGGCCTTTCCTGATCGCATTATGATGTGCGCGCGGCGTCAGATTTCGCCGCGTCTGATCCACTTCAGCGTCTTCGGCGGCTCGTAGCCCCTGAAGGCATCGATCAGTTTCAGCGGCTCGCTTTCCACCAACATCATGGAATGCATTTCCGGCTTGACGAATTCCTCGCTCACGGTCTTGTCGAGAAAGCCAAGCAGGCCATCGTAATATCCAGCCGCATTCAAAAATCCGCAGGCCTTGCGGTGATAGCCAAGCTGCCCCCAGGTCCAGACTTCGAAAATTTCCTCCAGCGTACCGGTCCCCCCCGGCAGCGCCACGAACGCATCGGACAGTTCGGCCATCAGCGCCTTTCGCTCATGCATGGAGCCGACGACGTGGAGTTCGGCCAACCCCTCGTGCGCGAGTTCCTTATCCGCCAGCGCCTTTGGCAAAACGCCAACGACCTCGCCGCCGGCGGCGATGGCAGCGTCTGCCACCGTCCCCATCAGTCCGACTTTCGCTCCGCCATAGACCAGCCGCAGCCCACCTGTCGCGATTGCCTCACCCATAGCCTTGGCCGCCAGACGATACTCCTCGCGCCGGCCGAAACTCGACCCACAGAAAACGCATATCGATTGCATGAATACCCCTGACCTACCCGCGCTAAATCTAGACTTTGGAAAGTTCGTTCAGCACTCTCGCCCAGGAGCGAATGCCTTTGTGGAAGCTTGATAGTTCGTATTTCTCATTGGGTGAATGGATCTGATCGTCGTCGAGACCGAAGCCGATGAGAAGCGAATCCATGCCGAGCCTCGTCCTGAAATCGCCGACGATCGGGATCGATCCGCCACTTCCGATAAGCGCCGCTACCCGTCCCCACTCCTCACTCAGCGCAGCACGCGCCTTGACAAGAGCATCGCTTTCGAAGGGAAGACGGAGCGCCGGGTTGCCGCCATGGTCGGCAAAATCAACCTTGCAATCCGCGGGCAGCTTCGCTCGCACGTAGGCGCGAAAAGCCGCGCGGATCTTCTCAGGATCCTGGTCGCCAACCAGCCGGAAGGAGATTTTGGCATGCGCCTTCGAAGGGATGACCGTCTTAAATCCTGCGCCCGTATATCCACCCCAAATTCCATTGACTTCGCATGTCGGGCGGCTCCAGATCTGTTCCAGTGTCGATCTGTCCGCTTCGCCTGCCGGGATTTCCAAATCGACACCGCCCAGAAACGTCTTTTGGTCGAAGTCGAGCCCATCCCAGAGCCTGGCAACGTCTTCCGGGATCTCAATCACACCGTCATAAAACCCCGGCAAGGTCACACGACCCGTCTCGTCATGCAGGCCCGCGACAATTTCGGCCATGACATGGTTCGGATTGCGCGCAGCGCCCCCGTACAAGCCGGAATGCAGATCCTTGTCTGCCGCCGTGATCGTGATTTCCTCGGCAACCATACCGCGCAGCATGGTGGTGATCGCCGGCGTTTCGCGATTCCACATGTCTGTGTCGCACACCAGTGCAAGGTCGCAGGAGAGTTCCTCTTTATTGGCATCGAGGAACGGATGAAGCGAGGGCGAAGCAAATTCTTCCTCCCCCTCCAACAGCACTGATACCGAAAGCGGCAACTCTCCGGTTTCCGCAATCCACGCCCTCGCGGCTTCGAGGAACGTCATCAGCTGACCTTTGTCGTCGGCTGCACCGCGCGCGACGATAATTTTGCTGCCATCGTCGCGCGTCACTATGCGGGGAGCGAAAGGATCGGTATCCCAAAGCTCAACCGGATCGACAGGCTGCACGTCGTAATGACCGTAAAACAGCACATGCGGACCGGGCTTGTCCTCGTCGGTCTTGTGCCCAACCACCATGGGATGGCCGATCGTATCGCGAACGCTTGCGGGAATGCCGGCGGCGCTGATCTCACGCGCCAGCCACTCCGCCGCCGCCTTGCAATCGCCCGCGAAAGCCGGATCCGTCGAAATGCTCTTGATGCGCAAAAGTTCGAAAAGACGCTCCAGGCTGTGGTCGAGATCGGCATCGATGCGAGCCAGGACACGGTCGATATTGGACATGAAAAACTCCGGCAGAAACTAAATCAGCGGCAACACTTGGCCATAGTTCGCAGGCGCAGGCAACCTCCCGGCAATTCTCTCCAGTGAAAGTTTTCAGCGCGCCCCGCAATGAGCGCGTAACCCCCGCGGCCTTGTCAAAAGCCGCGCTTGAGCGACCCGAGAATGCCGCGAACGAGCGCCCGTCCGAGCGAAGACCCAACAGATCTTGCGACCGATTTCATCGCTGCATCGGTGACGCTGTCCCTGTTTGACGGGCGACTGCTTCGACGCGACGGACTGCGGGCGGGCTTACTGTCATCACGGCCAAAATCCGGCACTTGAAAACCAGTTCGTGTGCGCCGTCCGCCGCCGTTGCTTGCCTCTTCTTCGTGCCGGCGCTGCGTCTCTTCCTTGTGCGCTTTTTCTTCGGCGCGGCGCTTCAGCACCTCATAGGCGGAATCGCGATCCCGCACTTCGTCGTAAAGGCCAAAGAGCGGACTGTTGTCGATAAGCACGTGCCGCTCCTGGACCGTGATCGGGCCAATGCGCGATGACGGCGGCCGGATCAAGGTGCGCTGCACGACGGAGGGAACGCCCTTGCCCTCCAGTACGGAAACCAGTGCCTCGCCAACGCCCAGTTCCATGATCACACGCCCCGTATCGAGATCAGGATTCGGGCGGAAAGTTTCAGCTGCCGCCCTCACCGCCTTTTGCTCGCGCGGCGTATAGGCGCGAAGAGCGTGCTGGACGCGATTGCCCAGTTGCGCCAGCACGCTTTCGGGCACGTCGAGCGGGTTTTGCGTCACGAAATAAACGCCAACCCCCTTGGAACGGATCAAACGCACCACCTGCTCGACCTTTTCCAGCAGCGCTTTCGGCGCTTCGTCGAAAAGGAGATGCGCCTCGTCGAAAAAAAACACCAGCTTCGGTTTTTCCGGATCGCCGACCTCCGGCAATTCCTCAAACAGTTCCGACAGCAGCCAGAGCAGAAAGGTTCCGTAAAGGCGGGGAGACGCCATCAACTTGTCGGCGGCAAGCACATTGATAATGCCCTTGCCATCGTCCGAGGTGCGCATCAGATGACGGATATCCAGCGCCGGTTCACCGAAGAAGGCATCGCCTCCCTGCCGGTCCAAAACCAGAAGCTGCCGCTGGATCGCGCCGACCGATGCCTGCGACACATTGCCGTAGAGTTTTGAAAGTTCGGAAGCGCGCTCCGCCACGTTTACCAGCAATGCGCGGAGATCTTTGAGATCGAGGAGCAGCAGCCCCTCGTCATCCGCCAACTGGAACGCGACGTTGAGCACGCCTTCCTGGGTGTCATTCAAATCCATCAGCCGGGCAAGCAGGAGCGGCCCCATTTCAGAAATCGTAGCGCGGATCGGGTGCCCCTGCTCGCCGAACAGATCCCAAAGGGCGACCGGAAAGGAGGCGAAGGAATATTCGTCCGAAAAGCCGATTTCACGCGCGCGTTTTGCGAGGAAATCCTTGGGTTCCCCTGCAGCCGCAATGCCGGAAAGATCGCCCTTGACGTCGGCGCAGAACACAGGAACGCCGGCAGACGAAAATCCTTCGGCGAGAATCTGCAAGCTCACGGTCTTGCCCGTGCCCGTCGCTCCGGTGATGAGCCCATGCCGATTGGCGAGCTTGAGCGTCAGATATTCCGGCTTGATCGATCCACCTAAAAAAACCCTGTCGTTTACAAGCACGTTCGCCCTCCATGACCGTCCTGGCCGAAATTCAACCGCTTTAAAGCGACTTGCCGCAATGCCCAATTCATATAGCTGTTTCGCTCCGATAGCTTATAGCAGTTGCGAAGCTTATAGGACTGTTGTCAGATAGTTCTGCTCCAGGGAAATGCCGGAGAGTAAAATGGAAGACCTTATAAGCCAGATCGCAAAATCCGCAGGCATGAGCGAAAGTTTGGCTCGCCAGGCTGTGGGCATCCTCCTCAAGTTTCTCAACAATGCCGGCCCGCAGGGAGCTGTAAACAAGCTTCTCGCCGCCCTACCGGGCGCTGATACATTGATCAAGGAACAGGGCGAGGCAGGCGCCAGCTCTCTTTTTGGCGGTTTCAAGGACATGATGGGTGGCGGCATGGGCGCGATGGCGGCGCTGGGAGAGATGACCAACGCCGGCCTTAACATGAGACAGGCAAATATCGTCACAAAAGACCTAATTGTCTACGCAAGAGCGCAAGCAGGCGATGAATTGGTCGATGAAGTCGTCAAGGCCATTCCCGGATTGAGCCAGTTTACCTGAACTCCCCAACCACACCCCCGGCTCAAGGAGAGCCGCAAAAATGCAGGAGGAAATGCATGTCCTATGCGATAGCCGAAATCGAGGGAATTGGCCCCGCCTTTGCCGCAAAACTCAAAGCCGTCGGTATCAGCACCACCAAAGCCTACCTTGAGCGGGCAAAGGACCCTAAGGGGCGTAAGGCATTGGCGGAAGCGACAGGAATCGACGACAAACGGATCCTGAAATGGGCGAACATGGCCGATCTCATGCGCATCAAGGGTGTGGGTGAAGAATATTCCGAACTTCTTGAAGCAGCCGGCGTGGATACGGTGAAGGAGCTCAAGCACAGGAAAGCGGCAAATCTTGCAGAGAAAATGCGGGAGGTGAATGAGGCGAAGAAACTCGTGCGCCAGGTGCCGAGTGAAAAATCCGTCACGGACTGGGTGGAACAGGCAAAGAGCCTCGATCCCATGATGAGCTACTGATCAGTCGTAATTCGCAAGAGCCCCTTTCACGAAAACGGGGTGCGTTTTCGTGACAAGAAATCGCTCCAGAATCAATATGTTGGAGCGTATCCTTATCGCCAAATCGGATTCAGGTTTGGCGGGATATGCTCTAACGATCGACTTTGTTGCCAGTCATTGTCGCCGGCCTTTGCCGCCCTTCCCCGGCCATTCGCCCGCCAAATGGAATTGGCCGGAAAGGTAAGGTCGAAAATACGAGGCGAACGGGGGTTTATCTTGCCCCGCCCGCACATTGTGTTCTGGTCCGGCTCTTATTCGCTTCATTCACCAGACTTCGCCGCCCGCCGCGCGTAAACGCCCGCTTTGCCTGATCAAATGCTGCGCCTCAAACCCTGATTTGGCCGTAGCGCAATGCCTCGACGACGGTGTGCGTTTTGTTGGATGCGTTTAGTTTGACGCTGGCATTTTGAAGGTGAGCGTGAACGGTGCGCTGCGAAATATCCAGGACCTGGGCGATATCATTCGCGGTTTTGCCAAGTGCGGTGAGTTCCAGCACGCGCCTTTCGCGCACGGACAAATCGCCGGGCCGGTGAATGGATACACTGCCGATCTCCGCCAGGCGACGAAATACCATCCCGCACAACGCATCCAGATTGCATAGATCAACAGCATCCGCGCGGATATGCTCGCCCGCGCCGATCACGAGCGCCTGGAAGGGATGGAATTCGGAGACCGGCACCACCATCGCCTTGCCGCTGGCGCCGATCGCTGCCAGCAGCTCCGAATGCTCGGCGTCACCTTCGTCAATATCCCAGATAAAGGCGCGGCTTCGGGTCAATCCCAACAGAAGCGCGCTGTCGTCAGGATAGATCATTGAGCGCTCTATTCCGCCGTTACGCTCGTCCGGCCAACGAAATCGATGGATCAGCCCGTCGATCGGCCGGTTGGGCATCGGCAACCCTGTGGTCAATATATGTGTCGCGCCATGCTTGCGAAGCTGACCCTCAAGGACATCAAGAACATGTTGTGGTGATTGCGCTTCGTTAATCGCAGTGATTTTCGACTGAATATCATTCTTTTCAACCATAATCCCACGCCTTTCTTATCTTCCCGGCAAAAGAAAGCGATCAAGGAAACGATCGCCGTCCTTGGCACGAAACCGATTTTCAGCTTGGAGTGAGGTACCGACTTCCGTTGAGGCGGACAGTCAACCTCAGTGCAATCGCTGTTCCTTAATAAGCTGCATGCGTC
>CAVOQM010000017.1:0-151225 GCA_963698365.1 uncultured Alphaproteobacteria bacterium | reverse complement strand
TTCAGGGTCCGAAATTTCCCTCAGAGGTGATTCCCATGGCCAATCACCCAGAAGCTCGGTCAATTCACGTTGTACGGGATCGCTAGTTCGCGGTACAGGCTTGCCCTCGTTCTCGCGTCGGTGTTGCTCAATGCCGTCATTCGGCCACCGTGGCACTGAGCGAAAATCTGTATAATCGAAGAGATACTTGTTGGGATTATCCTCGTCGCTTTGTTGAGCAGCAACCTTCTTCTCGCCTGACTTCTTGGATTTCCTGCCGCTCTTCTTATTCTTTCCCATCTTCCAACACCCTGGGCTAACCGTCAAAGATATACTGTACGCGACACGCGAGAGCGACGCAAGAAGTGACCACTTCGATTCTCGATATCTGTTTTGAATTTGAAGCCCTTTCGTGCTTACAATCGAAAGCCTTAGTCACAAATGACTGCCTGTGGACAGAAGTATCGGTCTAGGAAGGTCAGGAGAGGAAAGGACAAGACAGTGTTGACGAGTATCGATCGCTCAGAAGAAAGGCGAATGGCTCTCTGGCGAGATATACGCGGCCGGCCCGCGCGCGCACGAAGATCGTCGCAAGAAGATCCAGCGATGCAACATCAACATCGTCCTCTATTATACATCTATCCATCCCAGACAGTTGTCTGATGGCCCTGGTTTAGCCTTCCATGAAGCCATCAACAGTGCCATTGTCCTCAGGTGCGATGGCCGCTCGACTCGTTTCTCTCGTTTCGCTCATCTCCATCCTCGCTCTGGTCGACAGCTTTTCTGCGCTAACCATGTCATCACAGATCACTCCTAGACACAAGCTGTACGATCTCCCGGTCAGCAACAACGGCGCTAGATGCCGTATCATTGTCTATAAGAAAGGCCTTGATGAGTCTGAAGTCCAGATTCTTTCGCCGCTCGAACTCGGCGGTTTGAAATCGACCGTGTATCTTGCGATTAACCCCCAAGGAAAGATGCCGACATTGACAGTGACGAACACAAACATGCATATCCCTGAAAGTGATACCATATGTCGATATCTCATGTCAGAATACGCAGAAAGAGGACCATCGTTTCAGCCGAATAATCCCAGATCCAACCTCATTGCTCGCTACCATGATGTCTACTTGACAACCATTCAGGGTTGTCTGTACAAGGCGAGTCCTCCGTTTGGTGTCTATGGGACACGAAAGGACGCCATTGCGGAGTTTCGAAAGCAACTGCAGATCATTGAAGATCTGGTGGAAGATAATGGTGTATATCTGTGCGGGGACGAAGTGTCATTAGCAGATGCGACCCTCTTTCCGACCATGGTATTTGCGAACTACATGCTTCCAAAGTTTGATATTGTCGATGGATTGCCACCCAAGATACAAAAGTGGTACAGTGCCATGATTGAGACAGATCCGGCATTTAAAAAGGTATACGAGGAGGTCCAGGGAGGACTCGACGGCTGGGAGAGCAAGCATCGATGGGACACAATTTGGCTTGCTGGAGTTCGAGACGACGAGCCGTCCACGATATTTGACAAGATTGTCAGTCGAGAGGCACCTGCTGACATTGTCTATGAGGATTCCAGAGTCATTGCCTTCAAGTCGATCGCACCGGCTGCACCTGTTCATATTCTTGTTATTCCGAAGGATCGCAGTGGTCTTACACGCTTGAGAAAGGCGACTCTAGAGCACGTGGGGCTTTTGGGGCATCTCATGGTTGCTGCAGCAGAGGTGGCCAAAGACGAGTCTCTTGGATTCGGAGATGGCGCAAGATTTGTTGTCAACGACGGCCCTGAAGGTGGGCAAGAGATCTCGCACCTTCACGTTCATGTCCTGGGAGGACGCAAGATGCAGTGGCCTCCTGGATGACAAAGCCTTGCATCAGTAGGAGAGCTACTAGCTAGAATTGTAGAATCGATTCACACACAGAACAGACCAGGCTTTACTTGTGTTATCATAGTCGTTTTCATTCGAAGCCAGTTCCAGTGTCAAAAAGCAAAAAAGAAGAAAAAAAGAGAGGGGAGTTCTTGAACGAGGATCTCAAGTCAGAGCAAAGCGACAGTGAAAATAACGTTCCATCACAGTCGCCCAAACCCCGCACCAATCAATCTCCAACCCCTCGGGTCGAATTGAATTAGCCGACATACAAACTGCGGTCGATTTGAGGAGGAATGGCACGAATCTCAGTGCCCAGCTCCTGCTCAATCTTGCGCAGATTGTGTCGGTCGTCGTAGGTAATCAAGTTGATTGCCAGTCCCAGGTGGCCAAAGCGTCCAGAGCGGCCAATGCGATGAAGATACGTCTCCGCATTCTTGGGGAAGTCGAAGGAAATCACGACGTTGACGGATTGAATGTCGATACCTCGCGTGAAGAGATCTGATGTCACGAGGTGTCTTGTAGCTCCGTTGCGGAATTCGTGAAAGACACGGTTCCGATTCGCCTGCTGCATTTTGGCGTGAATGTAGTAACACGAGTATCCCAACTCGGTAATCTTTTTCGCAAGCAACTCGACTCGATTGACAGAGTTGCAAAAGATGATGCTCTGGTTGATTTCGAGCTTGGAGAAGAGCGTGTTCAGACAATGAACCTTTTGCCTCTCCTCGACGTACGCATAAAACTGCGTAATACCACGAAGGGTCAGCTCATCCATGAGATTGATGCTGTACGGGTTGGGCACGGACTTGTTGCAGAAACTCTTGACAGTCCGTCCGGATCGGTAAAAATCGACAACAACTCTTCTTCGGTAACGACAAAGGTCGCGTCCTCATCGGAAGTAAAGGCGATTGTTCCTGTAACGATTGGCGGCGCGTTGCCGCCCTTCGCTTCAGCTACGGTTGCAGCCGACGCCGCCTCTGCCCCCCTGCTGCCTTTTTCGTTTGCGGTCGTTTCCAAATCTCCACGACTAACTGCATCAAACGCCATTACAAACTCTCCACCAGATCACAGGCAAATTCTCCCGGATCAATTTAAATAAATGACTTTGCCTGCCGCCAGGGTTGAAAAGCCCAACCGCAAACCAAAGCCTCACCGGGCAATACGATTGTGAATCTCATCGCCCTCGTTCCGAACATTCAACTTATCGGTTGATTCGAACCAACATTCAATAATTTGAAACTAGCCACAATTAATTGATAAATATATATAATTAGCGAAAACTTGATAAAAATCCGATGAGATCGCCATCAACGCCCAAAGCCGGCGGTCGTCGGCAGCCAGAGGGCGAGCTGCGGAAAGGCCCAGATCAGGAAAAGGCCGAAAAGCAAGAGCAGCACATAGGGCAGTGCGCCGCGAATGATCTCCGAAAGGGGTGCTCCGGTGATCCCCTTGATGACGAAGAGATTCATGCCGACCGGCGGAGTGATGAGCGCCAGTTCCAGGTTGATCATCAGCATGACGCCATACCAGACCGGATTGATGTCGAGCGCGATCAGCGACGGCAGGATGATCGGCGTGGTGATCAGGATAATGGCAATGGTCTCGAGGAACATGCCAAGCAGAAAGATCGCCGCCATCACCACGACAATGAAGCCGGTCTGCGACAACCCCAAACTCACGACCGCCTCGACGATTTCGGCCGGCAGGCGGATGATGGTGATCGCGTGGCCGAAGAGGCCTGCCGCAGCGATGATCATGAAGAGCATCGCCGAGGTGCGCATGGTCTGCCAGGCGCAAAGCCACAGATCGCGCGCGGTGACATTGCGATAGGCGAAGATCGCCACCAGCAAAGCGTAGACTGCGCCGATTGCCGCCGCTTCCGCCGCCGTGAATATGCCGAAATAAATCCCCCCCAGGACGATCGGCGGCATGAGCACCGCCCATATCGATTGACGAATGGCGCTCGCCACCTCGCGAAAGCCGGCGAAGGCCTGGCTTGCGACATTGCCCTGGCTGGTCGCCTGCGCCCAGCTGAAAACGGCGAAAATAACTGCGATGAGCAATCCCGGCAGGAATCCTGCGAGAAACAACGCGCCTATCGAGGCATTGGTCACGATCGCATAGAGGATCATCGGTCCGGAGGGAGGAATCAGAATCCCGAGCGTGCCGCCGGCCGCGATAATCCCGTAGGCGTCGCGCGAGCGATAGCCGAAGCGCTGCATCTGAGGAATGGCAGTCGAGCCGATGGTCAGCGCGGTCGCGACCGAAGACCCGGAAATGGTGGCAAATATCGTGCAAGAGAGGATCGTCGCAAAGCCGAGACCGCCCTTCACATGCCCAACCAGCTTGTTCGCCATATCGTAGAGATCGTCAACCACTTTGGCGCGGATCATCACATGGGCCATGAAGGCGAACATCGGGATCGTCGCGAGCAGCGGATTGTTCAAGCTGGCGAAAACGACGTCCGCCATCGCATCGACCTTACCTTCCTTGACAGCAAGGACGGCAAGCGACGTCAGCGTCAATGCAGCGAAGATCGGCAATCCGGACAAGAGCAGGACGATGAGCAGACCGAAGATGACAAGCGTGGTCATGCCTGCCGCCTCTGCAGCAGTTCCAGAAACCTGACAGCCGCGAGGAACCCGAGAAGGATTCCACCTGCGACCAAAGCAAGTTGAGGAATCCACAGCGGAATTTCCAGGTAGCCCGATGAATAGGCGCCAAAGGCGCGCGAGAAGGCAACGGTGTGCCAGCCGGTCCAGACCAGAACGCCGGAAACTACCGCAACGCAGATATGGGAAATTCCTTCCAGCCACAACTGGGTGCGGAGGCTGAAACGGTTCGAGAGAACATCGATCTTGATGTGATCGCCGCAGCGGTAAGCCTCAGCCGCTCCAAACATGACAATCGCCACGACGAGAAACCCGGTCGCCTCTTCCGCGCCCCGGATCGGGGCCCCGGCAAGGTAGCGCGCAATGACATTGACTGCCGTTATCGCCAGCACCAGGAGGATCATCGCGGTCGAAACAGCGCCAAAGGCGCGCGATACCAGTGCCGCGATGCGGGAGACGGCGGTATCCGCCGCCTCCTCATTTTCGGATCGAAGCGCCATGCCCGTTACTGCAGCTTCTTCACGAGTTCGAGGAGCATCGTGCCGTCCTCGCCGGTTTCCGCAGCGAAACCTTCGTCATAGGCAGGCTGCATCACCGCGCGTAGCGCTTCGTTTTCGGCATCGGTTGCCACGTAAACCTGCGCCCCTTTCTCCTCAAGCTGGCCGGGTGCCGCCGCCGAAGCTTCCTGGCTTGCCTCAAGCGCCCAGGCAGCAGCCTTGTTGCCCGCTTCTATCAAGGCAGCCTGCTGGGATTCCGTGAGACCATCGAAGAACGCCGGGTTCACATAGCCGTGCAGGTAGGCTGCCAGCACGGGAACCACGGTGAAATGGTCCTGAACCTCGTAATATTTGCGCGAATAGGCTGCCGCCACATCGGTGATGGCCGCGTCGATGACGCCGGTCGCAAGTGCCTGATAAACCTCCGAACCCGGCATGGAGACGGTGGTTGCCCCCATTGCGGTCAGTCCGCGATCGAACGCCGGGCCGATGCCGCGCATCTTGATGCCTTTGAAGTCGTCAGGGGATTTCAGGAATTTTCCCTTCGACGTGAACACCGAAGTGTTGGTCTGGAACATCCACGCGATATTCTTCACGCCCTTTTCCGCCAATTTGGCTTCGAGGAAATTGGCGGCATCGGAACCCGGCCATTTTTTCCAGGCTTCGATGGAAGACATCGTGTAGGGCCCGAGCGTGACATTCATCAAGGGCAGCGTCTTGCCCCACTGGAAGTTCAGCGAAAAGGCGCATTCGATGTCGCCCTTGGCGACTGACAGAATGTTGTCATTCGCTTTAACGAGGCTATCCGCCCCGAAAACCTGCACGTCGATTTCACCGTTTGAAAGCGTTTCAACCTCTGCCGCCCAGCGGTCGACGACCTTGGCGATATGGTGCGCCGGCGGCAGCTGATGGCTGCAGCGCATTTCAGTTGCGGCCTCCGCCGATACAGTGGCCACCGTCAGCATGAGCCCGGCAATTGCGAAATGTTTCATGGTCTTCCTCCCATCTATCCTCACCTGCCTCCGCCGCGTTTTTCGCGGTCAGACGCGCCAGTCCATATTTCGGGGTGGCCCAGAGCGGGCGATTGCCCCGTAGAGTGTCTCGTCGGGCATTTCAGCCGACAGGATGCTGCGAACGCCGGTAAGAGCGTCGAGGTCGATGCCGGTTGCAAAACCCATGCGCTCGCAGAGAAAAACCAGATCCTCGAAGGCAACGTTTCCGGTAGCGCCCGGGGCGAAGGGACATCCGCCGAGGCCGCCCAGCGCACCATCCAGTACGCGCGCGCCGCCATCAAGTGCCGCCGCTGCATTGGCAATGCCCATTCCCCGTGTGTCGTGCAGGTGAACGATGAAGGGTTTGCCTTTAAAAATCCGCGCCATTCCTTGCGAAAGCGCGCCGACCTGACGCGGTCCGGCATAGCCTACCGTATCGGCGATGCCGACGATATCCGCCCCCGCATCAAGACAGCTATCTGCCAGCCTCAGCACTTCCTCCGGCTGTACTGCACCGGCAATCGAACAGCCGAAGGCCATTGATATTCCGGCATTGACGATGGCCTTATGCCCTGCCCTCTCCCTCGCCTCGACGACATGGCGGATCAGCGCGATCGCCTCGTCCCGCGAGCGGCGCATGTTGGCCTGGCTGTGTTCCTCGGTCGCCGAAACCACGCAGACGATTTCATCCACCGGCGTTGCGAGCGCGTTTTCCGCACCACGTTCATTAAGTGCCAAAACAGCGCCATATGCGCCGTTCAACGTCCCAATGTGGTCGATCAGGTATGCCAGGTCGGCAAATTGGGGGAAGCGGGAGGCAGGCAGGAACGATCCGAGTTCGAAGTGGCGGACGCCTGCCGCATGCTCCCGGGTGAGCCATTCTTTCTTCGCCTTTGTCGGAGGCCAGGACTTGACCAGCTGCAGGCCGTCGCGAAGGCCAACCTCGCGCAGTGTCACCCGGTCTGCCGGGTATATTTCGTCGATACGGTTCATCGCTCCGCTCCATGGTGCACGCCGCGCGCGGCGGAGATACCCGCAGCATCATATCCAAGGGAGCCAAGAACTTCGTCCGTGTGCTGCCCGATCGCGTCGATATCTCCGCCGCCCGTCAGCATTGCGCCATCGACCTCAAAGGGAAGCGATGGAGCGCGAAAGACTTCTCCCGTCGGCATTCTTGAAACAGAAAGCCCGCCGGGGCGCATGACGTGAGGGTCGCTATACATGTCGCCGGGCTTGGCAATCGGCGAGAATGGTATGCCCAAGCCTTCAAAATTCTTCAGCAGTTCGACCGTGCTGCGGGCGGCGATCGCCGCCGCCACGATCGGGATCGTCCTGTCGCGCGCATCGATCTGGTCCATCCGCGTTTGCAGCGTCGCATCGTCCAGCAGATGCTGCAATCCGAGATAGTGGCAAAGTGCTGCCCATTGTCCCTCGGTGACCGCGCCGACGAAAATCTGATCGCCGCTACCGGTGACAAAGATGTCGTAGACCGGCCAGGAGAATTCGCGCTCCGGCATCGGCGGCGGATTGCGGCCCTCGAATTCATATTGAACCATATGTTGCGCGACCAGCAGCAGGCAGTTTTCAAACAGGCCGATGCGGATGCTGCGGCCTTTGCCCGTGCGTTGGCGCTCCAGCAGGGAAGCGACGACCGCCATGGCGCCGAACAGCCCGGCCATGATGTCGTTGGCGGACGAGCCCACCCGCAACGGCCGCCCGCTCGGCCCGGTCATATAGGCAAGGCCCGTCATCATCTGCACGACCTCGTCCATCGCCGTGCGTTCTTCGTAGGGGCCTTTGAGGAAACCCTTGTGGGAGGCCAGGATCAGGCTCGGAAACCGCGCGCGCAGATCTTCCGGATCGACGCCCATCTTGCTCAGCGATGCATCGCGAAAATTATCGAGAAAGACGTCCGCCGTGCGAAGGATCGCGTCGAGCGCGTTTCGTCCGGCTTCCGATTTCAGGTCAAGCTGCACCGACTTCTTGCCACGGTTGAACAGCGGAAAAAACGGCCTGCCCATGCCTGAAAGCGCGCGGGTCTTGTCGCCTTCCGGCGGTTCGACCTTGATCACTTCAGCACCCAGGAACCCCAAAAACATGCCGCAGGACGGACCCATGATCATATGGCTCATCTCAACGACGCGAATCCCGTCAAGCGGTCTGAACGGATCGGTCATTTGCGGGTTTCTCCGAATTCGGCAGCACTCATTCAGGGGATGTTAGCGTTGCTTGCCGATGCGGAAAATTATTATCTTTGCAAGACAGCTTTCTAATTTCAGGAAACCGGGCGCCCACCTATGCGCTGGAGGTCACCCGGGACCTCGTTCTTTCGCTCGTGACGGAAGCCGTCCGCACAGGCGAATGGGACGCCCACCTCATCGACTGAGCCCTCATTTTTCACTTTGGTTCCAAAGCTGGACCAGCCGGAACGCAAAAAGCCCGGCGGAAAATCCAGTCAGGAAAATCCACCGGGCCATTTAGGATCTGTGCCGCCGATCCGCTTATTCAGCAGCGTGCGATATTGCCTGCGGCCGGATGTTGTGGTTCACCCGGAACAGGTTGCCCGGATCGTATTTGGCCTTGATATCGGCAAGGCGCGCCATGTTCGAACCATAGGCCCCACCGACGCGATCCACTTCATCCTCGGGCATGAAGTTCACATAGACGCTGCCGGTCGAATAGGGCGTTGCGGCATTGAACAAGTCCCTCGCCCACTGGATGCAGGCCTTGTCCTTTGTCGCATCCTGCCAGCGCGTGTGCACATTCATCAGGAAATGCGACTTGCGCTGCGGATAGGCGGTCGCATTGTCCGCCACTTTCGCCATGGCCCCGCCGAGGTGGGCGATAAAAACCTCGCATTCGGGATCGGGAAGATTGCGGATTGCCTTCAACAGAATGTCGATGAAGGCGTCGGGCAGTTCCACGAAGTCGTGGCTCTTCCAGTAGTTGCGCGCGCCTGGCGCAAGCAGCGGATCGAAGGCCGTCTGCCAACCGGTGAAGGGATGCGGACCGATAACATCGGCAATCGGTTTCCCAAGCCCGCGCAATTCCGCAAGCGCCTTTTCGCCTGCCGCCATATCGCCGCAATAGCAGGCGGCGAAAACAAGCACTTCCTTCCCGTGCCATGCCTCTGGAAGGAAAGGCAGCGGCGGCGCCTTGCGCAGCACCGACCATACGGTGAGTTCGTCGCCGGCAGCCGCGGTGATCCGGCGAAATTCGCGCATCAGCTTCGGAGCATCGTCAAGGGGATGCACAATGAGGCCGGACAACACTTCCGGCCCAACGGGCTTGGCATCGAACTCGAAAGACGTCACGACGCCGAAATTGCCGCCGCCACCGCGAATGGCCCAGAAAAGATCTGGATTATCATTGGCAGATGCGCGGACCATCTTGCCGTTGGCGAGTACCATATCGGCGGATTTCAGATTGTCGATCGTCATGCCGTATTTACGCGTGGTCCAACCGAAACCGCCGCCAAGCGTCAACCCGGCAATGCCTGTCGTGGAATTCACGCCCGATGGCACGGCAAGCGCATGCGCCTGTGCCTCGCGGTCAACATCGCCAAGCGTCGCGCCCGGTTCCACCCGCACGATGCGCGTCTTCGGATCGACGTGAACGGACTTCATCAGCGACAGATCGAGCATCATCGCGCCATCGGCAACGGCGTGGCCGGCTATCTGGTGACCGCCGCTGCGAACGCTCATCAGGAGTTCGTTGTCGCGGGCGAAATTAACGGCCTGCTGCACATCGCTTGCACCAAGCGCGCGAACCACAAGCCCCGGCTTGCGGTCGACCATGCCATTCCAGATGGAGCGGGCCTCGTCATAGCCGGCATCACCGGCAAGAGCGACCTGCCCCCTCAGCGAGCCTTTCAACGCCTCTATGGCGTCTGCGGATAGGGATTTCGTACCGCCCTTTAATGCCTTCAAAGCAAGAGTCATCGTCCGTCCTCCTATTACTTCAGATTACGTAAAGGAAATAAGATAATTTGCGGACAGCGTTGAATTTCAAAATAACACCACATCGAAATCGACAAATTACACGAATTTCTAACGCTGCAATTTTACATCCAAACACAAAGAAACCCAACCCAATATCAAATGCAAATACATTATTCATAGCTCGCGAAATTATAAAAAATATTTATGGTTTACTTGTTGGATATTCAAGATTGTTTCGCGCGTTTCCCAGAGGATCCGGAACCAGGGTTTGACTCCCACGAACACGGAAGCCGGCTCAGCCGCGTCGATATTCCAAATGCATCACAGATATCGCGAATGTTTCCATCATATATCGGCCGGAAAACCATTGGAATTCGATCAGTAATCCGCAATGACGTTTGATCGATACTCGTTATGTTGTAATATTTATTACATGACCAGTCGCACACAACTGGAAACGCTTTTTCCCGAACTGCGTGCTTACGCCCGCTCGATAAGCACCCATGCCGACATGGCGGAAGATCTGGTCCAGGACGCGATTGAACGCGCCCTTCGCGCTTCCGAACGCCCTGAAAAGATCAGAGATCTCAGGCCATGGATGTTTCGCGTAATCCGTAATCTTCACTTCGACGAATTGAGACGGCTTCGCGTTCGCAGGGAATATCTTGCCCGTGAAAAACGTTTATCCAGTGAAGCCGGCGGAACAAACGACGTTGCACGAGACGTCCTTATCCGTCTGGCGTTCGAACGACTTCATCCCGATAAGCGCGAGGTCCTTTTCCTGGTGGACATAATCGGCTTGAAATATGCAGAGGCGGCAGAGGTCATGGGCGTCCCGCGCGGCACGGTGATGAGCCGTCTCAGCCGGGCGCGCTTCGCATTGCGCGAAGCAATCGACGGCCGAACCGAAGAAGAACCGGAAATGCGCAACAAGGCTGCCGACCCATGAACCTGTCCGATGCAGACCTTGAGCTCTTGAACGCCTACCACGACAACGAGCTAGACGATTACGAAGCAATGGCTTTGCGCAACCGGCTGGACAATGAGCCGGCACTGCGAAGAGCGCTCGACGAAATTCGCGAAGTATCCCGCGCGCTCAAACCGCTAAAACCGGAAGCCGGCGCGCGCGCTGGCGCTGCTGCGACGACATGGCGAAGGAAGACCGGACTTACTGCGGCTGCCGCTGCGGCGATCATCGCGCTCGCCTGCGGAGCATTATTGATTTAGCTACTGGAGAAGAACCCCTCTCCCGCTGACTGGCACAAGACCTTTTTGTCCAAATCCTATCCATCCGCAGAAGAGGTCGTTATTACGCCAGTCACTCAGTGGATCGGGCGCGCGCCCGATCTATCCGCCGCCAATCTCACACTGGTCGACATGGCAACGACGGGAAACGGCGAGCTTTATCTGCATTATTCCGGTGTCAACGGATGCCGCCTGACCTTCGGCATTTATTCTCACAAGCCCGGAGCAGATACCGGGGCCGGCTCCCCGCTCGTCCATACCTGGTCTAAAGGCGCGACCTACTACTCGATTGTCGCGGACGGCATGGACCATGGGAAGTTCCTGGCGATAACCAAGCTTTTGGAAGAAATCTCGGGCGGCAAAACGAAGCCTGACGACACGGTGATTGCCCTTCGCGAGGCGACGAAATCTGCCCTGCCCTGTGCCTGAATTGCAAAACTCACCGGTGTCAACGGCGCGGGAAATTGGGTCTGTCGATGTTGTAGTGGGCCGCCAGGTAGTCGAGGATGATATCCCGCTCTTCTGAAGGAATTTCCGACATTCCCTGTTCCTTGACCATCCAGACAAGCAACTTGTCCCACCCTTCCCGCGTCTTGCCCTGCTGGGCGACGATCATCTCCGAATGGCAAGCGGTACAGGTGTAGTAGGTTTCCTCGACACCGTCGGCAACGAAGAGCTGACCGAACTCTTCTGCCGGTGTTTCACCGGGTTCAGGCTCAACCGCCTGCGCTGCCGAAACGGCGGCAAACAAACTCCCCGCGGCAATCAGGCCCGCGCCGATCAACCGAATGCGCATAAACGTCCCCTGAAGTTCCGATGGTAAAGCGGGCGGCCGCCCGGGCCGCCCTTTCCGTTCAGCTCACCTTGAGCCCGACGCGATGCATCGCGTTGTTCAGGTAGCCCTTGGGGTTCCAGTCGATGGCAAATGGCTGCATGACGCCAGCGCTATCCTTAGCCCTGGCCCAAACTTCGTAATACCCCGCCTCGGGGAATTTTACGTTCGTCCGCCAGTTCTGCCACGCTCCATTGTCTACGGGCTGATCAAGGCTTGCGCTTTGCCATGTCGCACCGAAATCGATGGAGATATCGAGGCTGTCGATCGTGCGGTCGCCGGACCACGCATGGCCTCTGACTTCGGATTCCAGACCAGATGTTGCGCCATTCGCGGGGAAGGTGATGATCGATTTCACGGGCATACGCTCGATGATCTCATAGTCGTCTTCCGGAACGTCCGTTCCCGGCGCAACCGGATAGCGCGGCACCTTGTAGGAAGTGCCCGTCATTTTCGGCCCGTCATGCACCTGGTCGCGAAGCTCGATACGGGTCAGCCACTTTTGCGAGCATGACCCCGGCCAGCCCGGCACAATCAACCGCAAGGGCGCGCCGTTCATGGGATGCAGATCGGCGCCGTTCATCTGGAAGGCAATGAGAACATTGTCCATCATCGCTTTCCCGACCGGGACGCCGCGTGAAATAGGCGATTTTTCCGGATCGCCGGAAAGGTGGCCATCGGCGCCATAATGCGCCGTATAGATGACATTGGACTGAACGCCTGCCTTCTTCAGCACATCCATCAACCTGACGCCGGTCCATTGCGCGCAGCCAACCGCGCCGTATGTCCACTGATTGCCGCTGGCGGGCGGATCGAAGAAGGCACGACCGTTACCACCGCATTCAAGCACCAACGCCATGGTGACAACGTCAAACTGGTCACGCAATTCGGCGATGGTCAGTTCCATCGGATTGTCCACGAAACCGTCGATCACAAGCTTCCAGCCATCGGCGCTGGTGTTTTCGGGAACAACGCCGTTGTTTCGAATGAAGTGCCTGTTCGTCGGCGTGATGGGTTCATCAAGGAGTTCAGGCGGTGTTTCGGCATTGACCGGGCGGTCACCCAGAAGCGTCAGCCCATCTTTTCCAGCCAGTATATCGCCCTGCGCCATCGCAGCCGGAATGAACCCTGGAGGAAGGTTCCGGTGAAACGGTATCGCCATTCCAACCGCCGCACTCACCGAGGCGAGGCCGGCGCCCTTCAGGAAACCCCGCCTGTTCGAGAATGCCTTGTTGCCAAGGACATCGGATTCCACAGCCTTCTGATCCTTGGCAGTAGTGGCGCGCACCAGGCCCTTATCGTCCCCGTCGGATAGCATGGAACTCTCCTCCCGTGTTTTCTGCGGCGCCATTTACTGGGCGCCTGAATCAACAACGGGTCAGGGTTCGCGATTATTCCAAATGCAACGCGGAAATCGCAAAATATCTGCAATTACCCGGAGCAAGGACGGTTTATTAGCTAGCCTTTCCCGGTCGTCGTAAGAAGCGCGGCAATCCGCCACTGACCTCCGATTTGGCGGAAAGCGATGCTGACCAGGAACCGGAGTCGATCAGGCTTCTCCGCCCCTCCAATCACCAGCGTAAGCGGCAAGTGGAGGATGGCGCTGTCGGCCGAGAGCGGGATGACGGTCGATTGGGAAATATCCGGCTCGACGCGCCAGACCGGCGCTTTTTGAAAACCGGCCATCCGGGCGAGAACAGCCTCGCGCCCCCAGTAGCTTTTTCCATCGCTCACCCATAAAAACTTCGGCCCATCGACGAAGAACGCGCCGATGCGGGCGAGATCGTGAGCGTTTTGCGCGTCGACGAAGTCGAGATAGGTGCGGCGGATGTCGTCCTGCCGGTCCGCGAATGCGCGATCCACCGGGACAACGAAGAAGAAGGCAATCAGGATTGCCGAAAGAACCGTTTTCATGGGTCGCTCCATGGCTGGGTGGTCTGTGGTTTTCGAAAGTGTCCGTCGAGGCGTATTGAAGCGCGCCTATACTTCAGCCGGCTTCATGCGCCACGCGAGCAGGAGAGCGGCGAAGAGCGCAAGCGCGATCACGCAAAGCACCTCCAGCCAGCCATATCGGTCGTATATCTGGCCAAGCAGCGCCGCAGCCGTCAGGCCGCCCAGATAATAGGAGGCAAGATAAAGCCCGCTGGCCGCCGCCCTGTCCGATGTTGCCGTGCGGCCGACGAAGCCGGTGGCGATCGCCTGGGCGAAAAACGTGCCGACCCCGATCGCGGTGAGACCGAAGACCACAAGCGTCAAGCTTGCCGATTGCAAGAGCGGCAACGACAGCAAGCATGCGACCAGCGCAATGGCCAGCATCCGGCGCGTGCCCCAGCGCTGAACCGCCTTGCCGGCAAGCGGCGTCGTCACCATGGCCGGTATGAACACCAGATAGACGAAACCGAGGTACATCGGCGCAAGCGACAGCGGTGAGGCGGCAAGTTCGAAATTCACATAGGTGAAGACGCCGATAAAGACGAACAGGATGAGAAAACCCATGCCGAAGGCGGCCTTGAGCGACGGATTTCTGAAATGCCCGGCCCAGGCGTCGAGTGCCGGCCGCATCGGCTTGCACAGATGCGCCATCCGCATCTCCGGCTGGAGAGTGCGCGCAACAAGCACGGCGCCGGCAAGATTGAGCGCGGCAAAGACGTAGAAGTTGGATGCGATACCCGCGAAGTCGGTGATGGACCCGGCGATCAGCCGCCCGATCAGGTTTGAAGCGACGACGCCGGTGACATAGGCAGCCAGTGCAGCTGCGGTATCGTCCGGCCCGGCGCGCTCGGCCAGATAGGCCATCGTCAAGGTGAAGGCGGCCGCCATGAAGACGCCTTGCACGATCCTGAGCGCCGTGAAGGTGGCAAGATCGGGTGCAAGCGCCAGCAATGCCGTGGGGATGGAAAGCAGCGCCAGGCTCAGCCATATGCCGCGCCGCCGGTCGATGCGCCCAGCGACAAGCGAAACGAGGAGACCGGAGGCCGCCATGCCGATGGTACTGGCGTTGACCGCAAATCCCATCGCGGCGCGCGAAACACCGTAGGTCTCCACCAGCGTCGGCAGGATCGCTTGCGCTGCGAAGAGATCGACAAGCGTCAAAAAGCCTATGAGCCCGACGACGATGGCGCGCGGCGTGGCGCCCATCCGCATGCAGGCATCGGAGAAAGTCATCATCCGTGTGGGCGAGATCATCATTGGGGCAACTCCTTATGCTTCAGCCGCGACAGGCAAAAAGGCCCCCAGCGCAAAAGCGCCGGGGCAAGTTGGACGGGCTCGGAGGGAGGAAGAGGCTTGCGGTTACAGATAGGCCGATAAATCGGCTGTCGTTTCCTTGCCGATCCGGTCGAAACTTTCACGCAGCCAAGCGGTGGCGCGGGCGTGACCGACATCGCGCAGATGGGTCAGGAATTCCCAATCGCCGTTCATCTTCGACGAGACGCTGAGCTGGCCCATCATCTCGTCGTCGGAGATCGAATGGATCAGCATGCGTTTCATTTCGCCATCCGCGATCTTGCCGTCATCGATGAGTTTGGTGACGAAATGGATGACCCGCATTTCCCGCATGAGCGAGGAGTTGAAGGATATCTCGTTGATGCGGTTCAAAATTTCCTGCGCCGTCTTCGGCGTTCCCTCCCGCACCAGCGGATTGATATGGACGATGACAACGTCCTGGCTGCCGCAATGATAAATCAGCGGATAGATCGCCGGATTGCCCATATAGCCGCCGTCCCAATAGGGCTCCCCGTCGATTTCGACGGCCTGGAACATGAAGGGCAGACAGGCGGAAGCCAGAACGGCGTCAGGCGTGATCTCGCAGGTGTTGAAAACGCGAACCTTGCCGGTTCGAACATTCGTCGCCGAGAGGAACAGCTTGACGCTGGTGGCTTTGCGCAACCGTTCGAAATCGACGCATTCCTCAAGCACATGGCGCAGCGGATTCCAGTTCAGCGGATTGAGCTGATAAGGCGACATCATCCGCGCCAGGATATCGAAGATCGCAAACGCCGGAGATGCATCGAGCGCATGGTTATGGGTGAATTGATCCCAGGGCGAAGGCCGCAGCGGCCCGGACATGGCCGCATGCGAGACGCGCCGCCAGAAATTGGCGAGCGCCCGGCGCGCTCCTTCGCGTCCGCCCTCGGCAAGCCCATAGGCGAGTACGGTCGCATTCATCGCGCCCGCGGAGGTGGCCGTGATCGCTTCAATCCCGATCCTGCCATCTTCAAGCAGGCAATCGAGAACGCCCCAGGCGAAAGCGCCATGGGCGCCGCCGCCTTGAAGGGCGAGGTTGACGGTCTTCAAAGCGCTCTTTGCCTGGCGTACCGGCGAAGGATCGCCGCCGTCGACGATTTCGGCCTCACGGTCCTTGATTTGCTCATGTCTCATGTCCGTTTTCCTTACTCGGCGGTCCAACCGCCATCGACGCTGATTGAAGCGCCCGTGATAGAAACCGCGTCCGGTGAGCAAAGGAACGCCACAAGCGCACCGATTTCCTCAACAGAAGCAAAGCGCTTGTTGGGTTGGCGTTTCAGCAGAACGTCGCGCACGACCTGTTCGCGGGCGATGCCATGCGAGCGGGCCTGGTCGTCGATCTGCTTCTCGACGAGAGGCGTCCAGACGTAGCCGGGGCAAACCGCATTGGCGGTAATGCCCTTCTCGGCGAATTCGAGCGCGGCAACCTTCGTGAGGCCGATGATGCCGTGTTTGGCAGCGACATAGGCCGCCTTGAAGGGCGAGCCGACGAGGCCATGGGCGGAGGCGACATTGACGATCCGGCCGAAGCCGCGTTCCTGCATTCCCCGTGCCGCCGCGCGAATGGCGTGAAACGCGCCGGAAAGATTGATGGCGATCACCTGATCCCATTTTTCCGGCGGGAAATCCTCAATGGGAGCCACATGCTGGATACCGGCGTTGTTGACCAGAATGTCGACGGCTCCAAACCGCGCCTCAGCGTCGCTGACCATACGGGCGACATCCGAGGGCTTTGAAATATCGGCGCCGTCATAGGCGACGCCAACGCCGAAGGAGGCCTCAATATCCGCGCAAGTCCGCTCGATCTCTTCCTTCGGCCCGAAGCCGTTCAAAACGACGGTTGCACCCTTTGCAGCAAGCGCTCTTGCAACGCCGAGCCCGATGCCGCTCGTAGAGCCCGTCACGATCGCCGTCCGGCCCGCAAGCGTGCTCGAGCGTTCGGCGGCTGCCAGATTTCCGATAATGTTCATCTTGGTGAGCTCCGTGAATTGGTGGTAAAATTGCGAATATTCCACCGCCCTCGGGCGGATTTCGACTGCCGAACCAAATGCCCAAAAGCGACTTACCCGGTAAAACGCTTTGCTTCAGGTGCGGTTTGATTGCGCTATTTGACCAATTCACTTCTTGTTTTGGAAATGCCGTATCGTTAGCAAACCGATAACAACGCTGCATCGCGCTAAAGAGCGCTATAGAAGTATTGTCGAGCGAACCCGACAGACCGGAGACAGGTCATGGAATTGCACGAAATCCGGTATTTTCTCGCTCTCAGCCAGACGCTGAATTTCACGAGAGCGGCAGAGGCCTGCAACGTGACGCAGCCGGCGCTGACCCGCGCGATCAAGAGTTTGGAAGACAAGCTCGGCGGCAATCTCATCCACCGGGAGCGCGGCAACACCCATCTGACCGAGCTGGGGCGGATGATGCTTCCCTATTTCACCGAAATGTTCAGCAAGATGGAGGAAGCGAAAAAGCGGGCTCAGAGCTTTGTAACGCTCGACCAGGCGCGCCTGACGATCGGCCTGATGTGCACGATCGGGCCAACCAGGCTGATCGACCTGTTCGGGTCGTTCACCCGCCGCTATGAAGGCGTCGAGCTGTTCATCAAGGACGGTTCGGCCAATCAGCTTGAATTGCTGCTGGAACAGGGCGAGATCGACGTCGCGCTCTATTGCAAGCCGGAAACGCCGAGCGAGGCCTTGCACATGGTGCCGCTCTACAGCGAGCGCTTCGTCATCGCCATGTCGCCCACTCATCCGCTGGCGCGTCTTTCGCAGATCACCATTCACGATCTTGAAGGCCACAACTACCTGAGCCGCATCAATTGCGAATACCGCGACTACATCAAGGATGTACGCGAGGCGATGGGCGTTTCGGTGCGCCGTCCCTATAGCAGCGAGCGCGACGACTGGATCCAATGCATGGTGATGGCCGGCATGGGGTTTACGGTGATACCGGAATATGCAGTGTCCGTTCCCGATATCGCCACCAGGCCGCTGGTCGATCCGGAATTCATCCGCAACGTCGGCCTCGTGACGGTGCGTGGGCGGCCGCATACTCCCGCCGTCGGCGCCTTCGTGCATGAATGCCGCCGTTACCCGTGGATCGAAAAGATGCGCGCCGGCACCATTATCGAACCCGCGGTCACCGCTGCCTGATAGCCGCGCCGGCCCGTTGCGGCGCATCTCCCTTCGCTATCGGCGACCGCACTTCAAGGGGGGTATCGGCGCCCGTTATCAGCCGCGCACCACGCTCGAAGGTCACGTAGCTCCAAAACCAGTTGGTGGCGACCAGAACGCGGTTTCGCGCGCCTATCAGAAAATAGACATGGGCGAAGGCCCATATGAGCCAGGCGGGAAACCCGGACAGGCGAATGCCGAATAGCGCGGCAACCGCCGCACCGCGCCCGATCGTGGCCATCGAGCCCGCATCCTTGTAGTGGAAGGCCTCGTCTTGCTTGCCTTTGCCGGCAATCCGGCGGGCAATCAGCCTGGCCGCATGGACCCCCATCTGTTTGGCAGATGGCGCAACGCCCGGCACCATGCGCCCGTTGGCATCCTTGATGGCAATGGTATCGCCCGCAGCGTAAACGCCGGGCGCACCGGGCACCGACAGATCCGGCGCGACCACGATGCGACCGACCCGGTCGGTCTCCGCGCCGAGCCATTTTCCAGCCGGCGAAGCCATGACACCCGCCGCCCAGACGATCGTGCGCGCACCGATAGGTTTGCCACCAACGACAACGCCGCCCGCATCGCATTGCGTCACCGGAGACCCCAGCAAAACCTCAACGCCGAGCCGCTCCAATGCCTTTTGCGTCTTTTGCGACAGGCGTTCGTCAAAGGACGGCAGCACCCTTTGACCCGCCTCGACCAGGATCACGCGCGCCTCGCCCGGATCGATCCGGCGGAAATCACAGGCAAGCGTCCGACGCGCGAGTTCCGCGATAGCGCCTGCCATCTCCACGCCGGTGGGACCTGCTCCGATTACGACGAAGGTCATCAAATCGCGCTGAAGCTCCAGCGTTTCCGCCTGTTCGGCCTGCTCGAAGGCAACGAGGACGCGCCGGCGGATTTCCGTGGCATCGTCGATCTTTTTCAGGCCCGGCGCGAAGGCTGCCCAATCGTCCCGCCCGAAATAGGCATGGCGGGCGCCGGTCGCCAGTATGAGATAGTCGTATGCAAGCTGCCGCTCGTCATCGAGCACAACCTCGCGCGCAACCCTGTTGATGCCGACGACACGCCCCATGACGACACGGGCGTTTTTCTGGCGCGCGAGAAGACCGCGTATCGGCCAGGCAATATCGGCGGGCGAAAGAGCCGCAGTCGCAACCTGATAGAGCAGCGGCTGGAAGAGATGATAATTCCGCCGGTCGATAATGGTGATGTCGGCATCGACGCGCGCCATGGCCTTGGCGGCGGCAAGCCCGGCAAAGCCCGCGCCGACAATGACGACGCGAGGGCGCGGCGGGCGGAATGCATCTTCACGGTGGATCGTCGCCATATCGGGATTCCTTCTCCATCCAGTGCCGGCATAGCCGGGCGAAAGGCATGGCGAAGGATTCCGCCTCAAGGCCATAGAATGGAAATGCCTTGGGGTAATCGCAATTATGACGTAACGGTATTCGCGTGCGAAAACAAACGGGAGCACGGTAACGGCCATCGCTCGTTTCAAGGAGGCTTACCGATGATCACCACCTTTTCCCGTGCCTATGACAATACCCCGCTTTTCCCGCCCCTGACCGGAAGGACGCTCACGACGGCCATTCTCGCCGGAGCGGCGGCCGATATCGTCTGGGAATTCTGGGCGCGCGCGATCACGCCGTTGCTCGTCGGCGGACCGCTGCAGCCGGCGGCGCTGGTTCAGTCCGTTTTCGGCTTTCAAAGCCTGGCCCTGGCGGAACTTGTTCACGCCGTCGTCGGCGTCGTGTTCTATCCGCTCGGCTACCTGTTCATCGCCCGTCCGCTGGCACGGATCGTCACTCCGTTCCTGCCGTGGTGGGCGGTCGGCATCGGCTTTGGCCTTGGCCTTTGGGTCTTTGCGCTTTATGTCATGGCGCATCTGATCGCCGGCCTGCCGCCTTTCCTGGGCTTCATTCCGCTTGCCTGGGCATCATGCGCGGGGCACATGATATTCGGCCTCGTGACGGCGGCAGTCGTCAAATGGCGGGAAATGTGAGCCGACCCGGCAATAGCGTCAGGTTTTGACGCGGCGCCTTCGGGTTGCGACCAGGCCGAACCAAAGCGCCGACAGTGCGATCGGCGTACCTATCACCACCGGCAAGACACCTCCCGGGTTTACCTCGGTGTGAGCTATCACGGTGAGGTGGATTGCCGTAGTGGCGGCCGGGCGGCTGGTATCCTCCTCGCCATCGGGAACCGAAAGAGCCACGACATAGATGGCGTATTCGCCGTCGAGGATGGCGTTCACCTCCCAGTCGAGATCGATCGATTCACCCGGCTTGATGCCTTCTATGACCTGCGTGCGCTCATCCGACCAGTCTTCCGGGTCCACAGGCGCGCCATCATCGAGGTTGATGATGTTCATCGCCGCGACGACGGATTCAATCGGCTCATCGCTGACGTTCGTGACGACCGTTTCAAACGCCGTCACATCGCCGGCGTTGACGGTCTCGGCGAAGACGTCGATGCGGACTTGCAGAGGCGACGGATCGTCACGCTGCTCGGCCTTTACTGTGAAAGGTTGCAGGGCGAAGGCAAGCGCAAACAGGAGAAGCGCGGCCTGAGCCGCCCGCACCGCCTTGGCCTTGCGGAAGATCGTCGAGCCCTTGGCCTCGAGTTCGAGGCGCAAATTGGGCGTGGCGAAGAGCGCCAGCAAAACGGCTACGGCGGCCACGACCGGGGCGACGATAAAGATCCACATTTCGTCGAGGGTTCGATTGTTGACGGTCAGCTTCTCAAGCAGATGCGCGGCGGATTCCATCGGATTGATCTTCTTGAAGAACAGGCCGACCGACCCGGTCTGCGCCGTGCCGGGAAGCTGTGTCGGTATCAGCGTCAACACGATCACCGCAAGGCTCAGCGCAAGGCTGTTGCGGTTTGAACTGGACTGAATGCTGATCAAAAGGCCGAGGCCCGCGCCGAAGATAACCAGCAGGCTGCCCAATATTGCGGCCCACATCACCGCCGTGGTTCCCGCATCCGCATTAGGCGCGATGACGAAAATATAAGGCGTCACGACAGCAAGGAACACCGGCCAGGGCGAGAGTGCGGCGAGGAATTTCCCAAGCAATATGTGGTGGCGGGAAACCGGCGTCAGCAGCAGGCTTTCCAACGTCATGCCTTCGCGTTCGCCCGCAATCCCTCCTGCTCCGATAATCACGGCGGTGAGAACGGCGATAACGATCGCCATCTGCGAAATCATGTTCACGCTGTCCAGAGGCGGGATCAGCCGCAACTCGGTATTGGATGCAAGCAGGAATGTCATTCCACTCATGGCAACCGCGAAAATAATCACCACGACCGGCAATTTTCCCGCCCACCACAGGTCCGATATCTCGCGTGCCGCGACTGTCGCCCAGGCACTTCCAACTCTGCCCTTTGACATGATCAGTGCTCCGTAAGCTGAAGGAACGCATCCTGAAGGCCCTGGCCTTCGCCCGCCAGACCAACGATCGGAACGCCGGCTTCCAGCAACGAGACCAGAATTTGATTGGTCATGGTGCCGGGCAGATTGTCGTCGCCTGCGCCATCGTGAGCGAGATCGACTTGCAGCCACCCCGCCTTGCCGTTCATTTTCCCGACGTGGGCGATGCCGCTCAAATTGCCGATCACACCCGTTGCGATATCCAGATATTCCGGCTTGGTCGCAATGCGAAGGGCGCTGCGCTTGCCCATGCGGACGATCTCGGAGACGGTGCCCTGCGCCACGACGCCGCCGTCCTTCATGATGATGACGTCGTCGCAGATCTCCTCGATCTCCGACAGCATATGGCTGGTGATCAGGATGCTCTTGCCGCGGTCGAGCGCGATGCGCTTCAGCAGTTCCAGCAGTTCGCGCTGGCCTTTCGGATCGAGGCCGAGCGTCGGTTCGTCAAGGAACAAAAGCACGGGATCATTGATCAACGCCCGTGCGATACCGAGCCTTTGGCGCATGCCGCGGCTGTAGGAAGTGACCAGGGACGAAGCCCTGTCGGCAAGGCCGACCACCGTCAGAAGCTCCTTGGCGCGGGCTTTCGCCTCGGCATTGCCGACACCATAGAGCCTTGCAAAATAAATCAGGTATTCGGTCGCGCTGATACGCCCGGGAAAGCCGTTGCTTTCAGGCAGAACCCCGATCAACCGGCGTATGCCGTCCGGATTTTTGTGATTTTCTCCAGCGACACGAAAGCTGCCGCTTGAAGGCTCGATAATCGTCGTCAGAATTCGAATTGCGGTTGTCTTTCCCGCACCGTTCGGTCCAAGCAGACCCAAAATCCGCCCGGCATCGAGATTGAAAGTCAGCCCCCGCAAAGCGTGATGCGTTCCATAGTATTTTTCCAGCTGGTTAGCCTCGAGGATGCGCATGCTCAATTGACTCCCCTACTCTGTACTGCGTAACCAGGAAGTGTCACGGAACAGCGCAGGCAGTCGGATATGCGCCTCCGGTCAATTCCGCGCGGACATGAACAACCACTTACTTTTTGTGACGCGCCAGATATTATGAGTTTCCGCATAAACACTTGCGTATACTCTTATTCAGCCGCCACATAACGAGAAACATTGGTTATTCTGCCGTATAACGTCTGTCTATTTCTATTCAATTTCTGCTTTCATATAGACCAAAACCTCGCTCTCGTGAAATTATGGCGTTCTCCCCCAACGTAATTCAAATAGAACATTAATACAGAGTTGTTTCAACTTCACCTTATTTTTACAACCAACTTCCAACGGCAGTCGAAGCACGTCGCGCCATGGTTGAGATCCAAAGGCCGCACGCACGGAGCGACTGCAGGCGGCGTTCAATTTCTGAACGCTTCGGCAGGCTCGAGGTTTGCCGCCCGCAATGCGGGATAGAGGCCTGACAGCAGCCCGATGATACCGCCGACGATGGGCGCAAGCAGGGGAGCGAGAGGATCGAGGACCGGCGTCCAGACCTGATAGGCCGAAACCCCGACCACGATAAGCACGCCAACGCTCGCCCCTATCACGCCGCCGACGACACCCATGAACGCGCTTTCAAGGAGAAACTGTGTGGCGATATGACCGCGCGTCGCCCCGATCGCGCGGCGCAGGCCGATCTCGCCCGTACGCTCCATCACGCCAACCAGGGTTATGTTGGCTATGCCAAGCGCACCTACGATCAACGACAATCCCCCCAGCATCAAAAACATGACGTCGATGTCGGATTGCACTTCGTCGCGCACACGCGCCGGCTCCTGCGGGACTTCGAGCTTGAGGCCTTCCGGCTCGTGCGGCCGAAGCGCCACAGGCGCCTGCATCGCTATGAGGTTTGCCGCTCCGATATTGGTTTCCACGACGATGATGCCCGGGCCCTGGAGGGCATAGTCCCGGCGCGCCGCGCCTTCGGGAATGATGACCGCGCCAAGCAGATCTGGTTTGCGAAGAACGTCCCGCAACACACCGATCACCAGATAGATCGCATCGCCGATGGATATCGCCGGCAACGCTTTCAAATCCATTATGCCGAGCCGTTCCGCCGCGTCCGGACCCAAAACCGCGACACGCTCCGCCCGGTCTGAAAGTCCCTGGTCGATCAGGCGGCCCATTTTCAATTCGCCGCGCACCGCGCGAAAAAGATCAGGAGAAGCGGCAAAGACCGAGAGCTTGAAAGCCGATTGCCCGAGAGGATCCTTGATCGGAGACGCGCTCACCAGGTCCTCGCCCACATCGACGGCGCTCATCGCCCCTGCAGCCGCGACCCCGTTCAGCCGCTGCATCCGGCCCGGCGCATCCCAGGGAATGGCGGCCGGGTCGACGATGCCCGTTGTGGGCCCGGGTTTCGCGCTGATGAAGATCTCCGTCGCCGCGAGCTTGTCGAACTGGGTGATGATCCGGTTGCCGGCGGTGCGCGTCAATCCGATGGTCGCGACCAGCGCGGCAAGGCCGATGACGACGCCGAGCACCGTGAGCATCATCCGGCCCGGACGCGCAAAGATACCCGAAAGCGCCTCGTCCATAAGGTCGCGCGCGGTGATGCGGGAATTCGGCACGCTGGCCGCTCCCCTTGCTTCCGGTTCCGCCCGCGGCGGCAGTGGCTTTTGCGGCTCGTCTCCGTCGTTGACCGGAGTGCCATCCACCACATGCACGCTCCGGCTCGCCCTTGCCGCAACATCCGCCTCATGGGTAACGATGACGAGAGTGAGCCCTTCCCGATTAAGCTCGGCGAACAGGTCGAGGATCGATTCCGTGGACTTTGAATCCAGATTGCCGGTCGGCTCGTCGCACAGCAGAATGCTCGGCCTTCCCACCAGCGCCCTTGCGATCGCAACCCTCTGGCGCTCGCCACCGGAGAGTTTTACGGGAAGAAAATCGGCGCGATGGCTCAGTCCGACGCGGTCAATCGCCGCCAGGGCGCGTTCCCGCCTGCCCTGGAGCGTGCCGCCCCGGTAGACCTCCGCCAGCATGACATTTTCCAGCACCGTGCGGTAAGGCAGGAGGTGGAACGACTGAAACACGAAGCCGATGCGCTGACCGCGCAAGCCGGCGCGCTGCTTGTCGGTCAAACGCGCCGTATCGATACCGTCGAGGAGATAGGCGCCGCTCGTGGGCCGGTCCAGACAGCCGATGATATTGAGCAGCGTCGACTTGCCGGAGCCCGACGGGCCGGTAATCGACAGCCATTCGCCGCGCTCCAGCCAAAGATCCACATTCACGAGCGCATCGACAGCCGGATCCGTGCCGAACTGCCGCCCGACCTTGCGGAGTTCCAGCACCAATCCGTTGCCATGAGCCCCGTTCGCGGTCATTGCTCTTCCAGCGGTTCTGGATATTCGTAGCCAACCACCACGAGGTCGCCCTCGCTCAGACTGCCGCCGAGCGGAGTGACCGCGACGTAGCCATCGGCGGACATGCCGGGTTCCACAACGACGAATTCGAACTGGCCGTTCCTTTCCACCTGCACCCTTGAAGTGCCGTCGCCGGCAAGTGAAACGGCGCTCACCGGCAGGGCGAGAACCTCGCCGGCTGTGGATTGCGTTGGAATGGTCAGGCGAACGGAGACGTTTTCAAGTCGCCCCGTCGTCTCCAGAACGCGGACCTCGAAATAGACGTGATAGCCGTCGGCACCTTGCGTGCCCGGCGTGCTGGCGACGGATTGCACCACGCCCTTTGCCTTGATCCCCAAAGCCTGCTCGTCGATGAGGACCGGCATGCCAGGCTCGACCAGCGGCGCTGTTTCAAGCGTCAGCGTGGAATCGATGGAAAGCTGATTGTCGGTGACGCTCAAAAGCGGCCCCTTCGCCTCCTGGCCGACAGTCGCCTTCAGCTCCTCTACCCTCACCGGCAGGCTGGGAATGAACACGATTTCATCAATCGGGACCTGAACTCCCAGCTTGCTTTTTTCGGCTTCCAACTCACCGGCTATTCGATCATAGGCCTTCGCTGCCAGATCGCGATCCTGCTCCGCCAATTTTCTGGCATCGTTCGCCGCCCGGATTTTTGCCTCGCCCGCCTGCCGCGCGGCCTTTGCTGCGTCCTGTGCCAACTGATGATCGATCGCGGCGAGTTTCGCCTCGCGTTCAACCGCCTCTATGCCGAGTTTGCCGTCGATCCGCGCCTGTTCGAGCGCCGCTTTCGCCAAGTCGTATTTCGACTGAGCAGCCACGCGTGAAAGATCCGCCTGCTGCGGATCGCCAAGCACGGCATCGCGCTCGGCGGTTGCCGCATCGAGCGCTACCTGAGCCTGCTGGAACAAATAGAGCGCCTTCGCCTTTGCCGCCGCCAAAGGGAGCGATTCATCGCCGCCCTCGCCCAAAAGGCGCTGCATTTCGAAGGTTTTCGCCTCAAGACCTGCCTCGGCGCGGCGGTTCTCATGGGTGGCCTCTGTCTGCGCCGTCTCCAGCTTGGCCACAGCGTCGGAAACACCGGCAATTGCGGCAGCCCGCGCCTTTTCCGCATCTTCGAGGCTGCTTTCAAGCGCTCGAAGGCCTTCGAGCTGAGCGGGCGTCGGGGCGAATGGCTCCCACCCGCCTGCGCCATACCAGGCTGCCACTGCCGCGCTGGCGCTGGCATCGAAAACCCCATCGACGGGACCCGGATCGAACCCGAGGCGCAGAAGCGCTTCCTCCAGCTGGCGCACGTCGTCGCCGGAATTCCCCCGCGTGATATCGCGATAGGCAGGTGTATCCCCCTGAAGGATGAAAACAGGCCGTCCCGATGCGGTGAGCAGCACCTGACCTTCCTGAAGCTGCGTGTTCAGCATCGGCAAAGTGGTGATTACGCCGGCGGACGGTTTCAACCCGGAGGGTGAAATCGACACATCCTGCGGGAGCCCGAAACGCCCCGTGCCACGGGTGATGATCTCCGAGCCAAGCTCGCGCATTTCCACCGGAATCAGGATTGGCGAGGGCGTTGGCGGCGCGGTGCGGGCCGCGACATCCGCCGGCGACACGATGAAATTGCTCGCCGCCCAGCTTACCCCGAGCGCGATGACGACAAGCGGCAACACCCAGAAAAACAGGAGCCTGCGGTAACTGCTCGCGCCACGCGCCGGTTTGCCCGGCGGCGCGCCGCTGCCTCTCGGTTCGCTTCCCCCCGGTTCAATACGCATTGTAACAGCCGCGCCGAACGGCATCCCCGCCAATCGCTTCGGCGCTACCCGGCAAGCGAGAACGCGGGAAATATGCAGCGCCCGTCATTGCGCGTTCCCGGCGAACATTTCCCGCAAGATCCTGTCCTCGACCGGCTCGAAAATCTTGAGGGTGAGGGCGAGATGCACCGCCGCGACGCGCATCTCGTATTCCTGCAACTGCTTGAGCGCGGCCTTTTGGGCAGCCGTCATCTGGTCGACCCGGATCGTACCGCCCGCGGTCAAGGCGTCGAGGCGGTTCTTGACGTCGGTTTCAACCTCGTCGGGATGGCTGTAATTGTACCCCTGCTTGCGCATCGCGGCCGAAAAGTCGGCGAGAGCCTTGCGCATCTTGGGGTGCTTGTTCACCGCCGCATCCTTGGGATTGTAATAGGTGGCCTTCAGCTGTTCGGGCTTGAAAACCTGCTGGATCGCGGTACGCGTGCAGCCGCCGGTGCGGGAAAAATTCTCCGTTTCCAGCCCGACTGCGAAAGTCGCGTCGCTATCGGCCCCCAGCAGCGCCCGCGTGTATGCGACCTGATCGGCAGCAGAAAGGTTTTTGAAGATCTGGACGTTCTTTTTTCCAAGGCCGATTTTCGCTGGCCGGTAGCCGGTGGCAAGCTGAGGCGGAAGGCCGGTATAGGTGGTCGAAATGCCAAAACCATAGGCGTTGACGAACCCTCTTTCGCCCATGCCCGGCATGCTCTTGTCGGAAACCATTCCCCGGCGGACAGTCGAATAATCGACCGGAATATACTGAAAGCCCTGCTCGCGCATACACTTTGCAATCGCCCCTTCAACCCGTTCGATGGACTGGACGAGCTGCTTTTTGGACATGCCAAATTCTTCCGTGCCGTAGCCCCCTTGCGCGGCCGCGGTCTGAATGCTCGCCGCAGGGACGATCGCCAGCACAGCAACAGTAAGGCCTATCTTCCCCGTATGCGGTTGAAAGAGAGAGATCATCTGGACGCTCCTAGGGTCAGGACCCATTAATTTGGCTGGAACGGTCGGAGCGGATTTGCGCGGATACGAGGAGCAAGCCCGCAGGAAGGCAGGAGCCTTTCAAGGGTTTGCGACAAAGTATTCCGTTCAAATCCGCCCGATCCAAAGGACGATCGAGCTGACTTCGACCTGCCGCGTCAAAGCCTTCGACCGGGAGAATAACCCCGATCTTCAAGCTTTTCCTTCCATCTCTCGTCATCTCGATCGCCGTTCCGGTCAAATTAATGAGTCCTGACCCTAGCCATCTACAAAAAACTTGCTAAAGGAGATCATGAGCTTGGGGGCTTGGGGGCTTGAGATGCGTGTAATCCTTTAACCGGAAGCACACACTCAAATATTCGATCTATTCCGGGCACCCTCACCCATCCAACAATAATCTTAAGCATCTTGGCGTTATTGACGCAAGCGGAAGTATTACACGCTCACCGCATTGAATTGCGTTGCGAAAATATCGGAAGAGCGGCCAAATCCGCCCAGTACCGCACCTAAGGTACTACGTAAATTTGGCCGGTTCTCGATGAAGCGCAGCTCGCTGATGCGGGCCGGCGGGGCATACAATCCTGGCAATTAGCGCCATTTCCAGCGCGCGATTGACGATCAGATTTCGATCACCACCGTGCCAAGCTTGTTGCCGGCTTCAACCATCTCATGGGCGGAAGCCGCCTCCGCAAGGCTTCCGGCCGAAACCACCGCGTGACTAAGGGCGCCCGCTTCGAGCCATTTTGTCAGCTCAGCCTCGCCTTTGCGCCGCGTCGCTGCATCGAGCAGATAGACGATCAGCATGCGAATGGTCGCATTCTTGAACATGAAGGGGTAAAATTCCAGGGTCGGCCGCATGTCTCCCGCCGATGCATAGGTGGCGATGACACCGCCTTCCTTGATCAGCGCCAGCGAAGCGGCCTGATTGACGCCGAAATCGACATCGACGATCCGGTCCACGCCCTCGCCACTCGTCATTTCAAGCAGCGCATCGACGACTTTCGGGTCCCGGTAGTTCACCCATTCCTCAGCCAGGGAATGCGCCGCTTTCTCAGCCGAGGAAACAGTCGTTATCACCCTTGCGCCGCCGAGCCTCGCCAACTGGCAGGCGTAACGGCCAACGGTTCCCGCTCCGCCGGTGACAAGAACCGTCTTCCCCTCAATCGGACCATCGCTGAAGAGCGCATACCATGCCGTCATCGCCGGAATTCCAAAACAGGCCCCCTCAGCAAAGCCGGTATTATCGGGAAGCCGCACGGCATGCTCCGCAGGAAGCGCGATGAGTTCCGCCGCCGTACCGAAAGGCCGGCGCCATTGGCCGTTCCAGATCCAGACCCTTTCGCCGACGCGCGAAGGATCGATACCCGGGCCGACCGCCTCGATCACCCCCGCCCCGTCGGAATGGGGAATGATCGCCGGCCATGCCATGACGGCACCCGGCCTTGCGCCCGAGCGCATTTTCACATCGGAGGGATTCACGCCGGAAGCGCGGACGCCCACCAGAACCTCGCCCTTGGCGGGCGATGGATCGGGCCTGTCGCCAAAATTCAGGACGTCTCGGGCGGGACCGAACTTCTCGTACCAGACTGCCTTCACTTGATATTCCCTCATCCTGATTTAAGCTGAATAACCCAGCCTAAATCACTATCACTCTTAAACAAATTCGTAATCGCCGACAAAAAAACAGCTTGCTGTCATGAATGCAAACGTATAGGCGCGCCGCCGCCAGCCAAGCGTGGGCAACCTTGCGATCAGCTGAGATAGTCGTGAACGACCTCACCCAGACCGAGCGTTGAATCCGACAGTATGTGGACGCTCGACAGCACCTCCAGGACGGGGAGATCTGCCACGGGCGCCAACGCATGGTGATGCAATTCCAGCCCGGCCGGCCCTTCCCACGCCCCCTTCACCGTCACGTCTTCCATGGAGTAGCGCACGAGTTCGCAGATCCTCGGCGTACAATCCACATGCGGGATGATTTTCAAAAGAAAGCTCGGGGCTTCAAGGCTCTGTTTCATTTTCGCCAGATCGAGCGCCCTGTGCTTGTAGCCCATCGTTCCCGTTGCGATACGCACCGGCCCATAGTCGAGGGTACCAAGAAGCGTATCTTTCTCCACCCGCAGCGACGGCGAGGCGAGCTTCTTGGGAAAGCCCCAGATTTCCCGCCCACCCGCTATCGGCGCATCGTCGTCGAGATACATCGCGTGGACGTAGCCGCCCTTTTGCCCCTTGAAGCTTACCGGGATTACCTGGCCGGATTCCGTGTAATCGCCAAAGCCGGTGGAATTCGGCATACGGATGAACTCGTATTTGACTATGGGTTCTTCGATTTCGAGCGGTTTCGGTACGATGGCCCGCAAGGCTTCGATATCGGTCCGATAGGTTATGATCATGTATTCGCGGTCGATGAAACGATAGGGACCCGGCGGATAGGACGGATTTGTGAGCGGCATGGCAAAAGCGCGCTTGATGACGTCTTCCTGTTTCATTTTTTTCCGCTTTCCTTTTCAAGCGCGGAATCGGCGCCGGCCCGCGTCAGATCGAAGACGGTGACGCCCTCTTTCGGCTTTTCGCGGGCCTTCCACGCCTTGTGAGCAAGCGTCTTGCGCACGTCATCCCGCCCCGCCTCCCAATGCTCTTCCACTGAAAGCCGCGAGAATTCGTAGTCCATGGTCTCAGTCTCGTAGTCTTCGCGGCGATGGATCAGATGCACGATCGTAACGGCAGCATCGCAGCCGCAATCGTTGAGCAGCTTCGCGTCCTTGTCACGTCGCAGGTCCGCCGGGAGCTTCGTGTAAAGCCTTCGTGCGGCACGCCGCAACGTTTGAAGTTCGCGGAAAACATCAGTGTTCAAACGGGTGCGGCTTGAAAAGCGGATTTCCTTTTCCCGCTCGGCTACATCAAACAGCGTCTGCGGCAGGTTGCCCCGCGCGCTGAAAAGATCGACCTGAAAAACGCACATGTCTTCGCGCGGGCCGCCGTCGTCCAAAACATATTGCAGCGGCGTGTTCGACACCAACCCGCCGTCCCAATAGGCTTCGCCGTTGACCAACGCAGGCGGAAAACCCGGAGGAAGGGCGCCGCTTGCCATGATGTGGTCAGGCGAAAGCTTGCCGTCCCGGCTATCGAAATAGGCAAAATTCCCGCTGACAATATTCACCGCGCCAACACTGAGGCGCGGGCCGGACCGCCGCTGATAATCGAAATCCACAAGATCGCACAGCGTTTCGCGCAGCGGTTCCGTGTCGTAGTAACTGAGCGCTTGCGGCGATCCGGCAGGCTGGAAGAACGGCGGTGGAAAGCGTGGCCGGAAAAAACCCTCAATACCGAAAGATGCGGCAAAGCCCGCGCTCGCCTCGTTGAAATATTGCCGGTTGACCATCCCCGCCATAAGGCTCGATGCTTCAAGACCCGAGGAAACCTCCTGCCAGAAAGACCGAAGCTTATCGACCCGCTCGTCTTTTCTGTTGCCCGCGATGATCGCTGCATTGATGGCACCGATCGAGATGCCGGCTACCCAATCGGGCTCGTAGCCGCTTTCCGACAGCGCCTCGTAGGCGCCCGCCTGATAGGCGCCCAGCGCGCCGCCACCCTGCAGCACCAGAACCAGTTTCTCGGTCTCATCGCGTCGCACGCCGTCGATCCAATCCAGGTTTTGAAGGATGGACGACTATAAACTTACCTTACGGAAAAAAACTATGACGACGCTAACATTTCAAGATAAGGACAGATGTACTCAAGACATCTCACAAACAACAAGTTTTATAAATCAATATGTTATAAGAATAACCGGATTCATTTCCTGATGATGTCAATCACCGCATCGCATACCGCAGCGGTATTCGCTTGCCCGCCGATATCCGGGGTGTAGGGACCTGTCCGGCAGACGCTTTCGATTGCGGCCATCAGATGCGAGGCGGCATTTGCCTCCCCCAGATGATCGAGCATGAGAGCGGCCGTCCAGAACGCGCCGACGGGATTGGCGATCCCCTTGCCCATGATATCGAAAGCGGAGCCGTGAATTGGCTCAAACATCGAAGGCGCGTCGCCCGTCGGATTGATATTGGCGGTCGCGCCATTGCCGAGGCTGCCCGTCAATGCCGAGGCGAGGTCGGACAGAATATCGGCATGCAGATTGGTGGCCAGGATAGTATCGAAAGTGTCCGGATTGGTCACCATTTTGGCCGCCATGGCATCCACAAGCGCCCAATCGGTAACCAGATCCGGGTATCCGGCAAGGACGCCGCGGCACACCTCATCCCATAGCACCATGCCGTGCCGCTGGGCGTTGGATTTCGTCACGACGGTCAGTCGCTTGCGGGGTCGCGCCATCGCCGTGTCACAGGCAAAGCGGGCGATCCGCTCCACGCCGGCGCGCGTGAAGACGGAAACATCCATGGCAAGTTCAAGCGGCAGGCCACCATGAGCGCGACCGCCGACGCCGGCGTATTCTCCTTCCGAATTCTCGCGCACGATCACCCAGTCTATCCCCCTTGCAAGATCCGGCAGCAAGGGGCTGCGCATCCCCGGCATGAGGCGGGTCGGGCGCAGGTTGGCAAATTGATCCAGCCCCTGGCAGATGGCGAGCCGCAAATCCCAAAGGGTAACGTGGTCGGGGATATGCGGATCGCCGGCCGCGCCGAAAAAGATCGCGTCGAAATCCCTGAGCCGATCGACGCCATCTTCCGGCATCATCCGCCCGGTTCGGCGATAAAAATCCGAGCCCCAGTCGAACGAATGGACGTCGAGTTCAAAGCCGCCGTCGCGCTTCGAAAGGGCTGAAAGAACCTGCAATCCGGCGTCGATCACTTCCGGGCCGACGCCGTCGCCACCGATTGCCGCAATCTTGTGAAAACGCAAGTGCCCGCTCCATTTCCGTCTAGATCACATCCGCATGTCGCTTCGTACTTCCGTAACACGACTTTTCACAGTTCAGATAGCAGGGTCGCCTCGCGGCCGAGGATAGTGCCTGATTTCGGTTTGTGAGGCTCTCCCTTGGCAATATGATCGTTCAGCGGATCAACTGGATGCATGAAATGGAATATCCGATAACGCCGACCACCGCCGACGACATTGCCGAGATACGGCGTTCTGTTGCAAGCCTTTGCGCGCGCTTCGGCAACGACTACTGGCGGAAGCTCGACCGGGAGCATCTCTATCCGACCGATTTCGTCAAGGCGATGACGGAGGCCGGATATCTCAGCGTCCTTGTGCCGGAGTGCTATGGCGGGGTCGGACAGGGGCTGACGGTTGCCGCGAATATCTTAGAGGAAGTCCATGCCAGCGGGGCGAATGCCGCTGCCCTTCACGCGCAGATGTATACGATGGGCACGTTGCTCAGGCATGGAAACGCCACGCAGAAAGAAACATGGCTGCCGAAGATCGCCAGGGGCGAGATCAGGCTTCAGGCCTTCGGCGTAACCGAACCGGCCGCCGGCACCGATACGACCTCCATCCGCACCTTCGCGAAAAAGCAGGGCGATGCCTATGTCATCAACGGGCAGAAGGTCTGGACGTCGCGCGCCGAACATTCCGATTTGATGATCCTGCTTGCGCGGACGACGAAAAAGGAAGACGCGAAGAAGAAGAGCGAGGGACTGTCGGTGTTTCTCGTCGACATGCGCGCGGCGCGCGGCAAGGGCATGACGATCAAGCCGATCCGCACCATGATCAATCATGCGACGACGGAAGTCTTCTTCGACAATCTGGAAATTCCAGCCGACAGCCTGATCGGCGAGGAAGGCAAGGGCTTTCGCTACATTCTGGACGGGATGAACGCCGAGCGCATCCTGATCGCGGCCGAATGTATCGGCGATGCCACCTGGTTCAATCGCAAGGCAACCGCCTACGCCAACGAACGCGTCGTCTTCGGAAAACCCATCGGCACCAATCAGGGCGTCCAGTTTCCCATCGCGCGGGCCTATGCGGAAGCGGCGGCGGCACGCCTCATGGTCTATCAGGCGGCAGGTCTGTTCGACGCCGGTCAACCCTGCGGCCCGGAGGCCAATATGGCCAAGCTCCTGGCGTCGGAAGCTTCATGGAAGGCGGCAGACACCTGTCTCCAGACCCACGGCGGTTTCGGCTTTGCGGAAGAATACGACGTGGAGCGTAAATTCCGCGAAACCCGTCTCTATCAGGTCGCGCCGATTTCCACGAACCTGATCCTCTCCTATCTCGGCGAGCATGTTTTAGGCATGCCGCGCTCTTATTGAGAAAGTTCACCGTGGCCGATCTTCCCTTTAAAGACCTCATCGTCGTAGCGGTCGAACAAGCCGTTGCCGCCCCCTATTGCAGTTGCAAGCTTGCCGACGGCGGCGCGCGCGTCATCAAGATCGAACGCCCGGAAGGCGATTTCGCCCGCACCTACGATACGCTGGCTAAAGGCCAATCCTCCTATTTTGTCTGGCTGAACCGGGGCAAGGAATCCATCGCGCTCGATCTGAAGAGCGACGCCGACAAGGAAATGCTCCACGCGCTTCTGGCACGCGCCGATATCTTCATCCAAAATCTGGCGAATGGCGCCACAGCAAGGCTGGGCTTAGGCGCGGAGCGATTGCGCGAACTCTATCCCCGCCTGATCCAGTGCAACATCTCCGGCTTCGGCGACAGCGGGCCCTACCGGGAGAAAAAGGCTTACGACCTCCTCGTTCAGGCTGAAACCGGGCTTGCATCGATCACCGGCACGGCGGATGCGCCCGCACGGGTGGGCGTTTCCGTCTGCGATATCGCAACCGGCATGTATGCCTACGCAGCAATCCTGGAAGCGCTTCAACTCCGCCATTTGACCGGCGAGGGCGCGATCCTCGACGTTTCCATGTTCGATGCGATCGCCGACTGGATGACGGTGCCCTTTTTGCAGGCAATGGGAAGCGGGGAGAACCCGCCGCGCCTCGGCCTGCATCATGCTTCCATCGCGCCCTATGGCGCCTATCGCTGCGGCGATGGCAGGGACATTCTTTTTTCCATTCAGAACGAACGGGAATGGCAGTCCTTTTGCGCGCGGGTCTTGAAACAGCCGGATGTGGCCGTGGACGCGCGATTTGCCACGACCTCGGCACGCACTGCCAATCGCCAGGCGCTCGACACCATAATCCTCGATGTCTTCGGCAAGCTCACATCGGAGGAAATCGTGGCTTTGCTGGAAGAGGCCCGCATCGCATACGGGAGAGCCAACACAGTGAAGGATCTGGCGGAGCACCCTCACCTTCGCCTTTTGCCTGTCCAGATTGGCGACGGGGTCGAGATTGCGACGCCTGCGCCGCCCGCGATCCGGCGCGGATACGAGCCGTCGCTTCGACCGGTTCCCGCGATTGACGCAGACGGCGCACGCATACGCCGTGAATTTGCGCAAAATGACGACCGCTGAGGACCGGATCGATATCGGCCGCGCGAGACTGTTGCAGACGATCCTGCCGGAGCCGCGTACGCTCGCCGATGACGCGCCATTGCCCAATCTCTCCCATTGGCTGTTTTTCCCAGCAACGACGCATCTTTCGGAGCTTGGCCCGGACGGCCATCCAATGCCCGGTGCAAAATCCGGAGGACTGTTGCCCGATACCGGATTGCCCCGTCGCATGTGGGCGGGAAGCCGGCTGGAGTTCACCGCTCCACTTTTCGACGGGATGCTGGTCGAGCGCCGGTCGAGCCTGAAATCCGTTGCGCCGAAAGAGGGGAAAAGCGGCCGATTGTGCTTCGTCACAATCGAGCATCTTTTGACAGCGGATGGAAACGTCTGCCTGCGCGAGGAGCAGGATATCGTCTATCGCGAGGCCGCCACAGGCGCTCCCGCAGCGAGGCCAAAGCCGCTGGAAATGCCGTCGGATGCAGAGTTCAGCGAAACGATCCGGCCCGACCCGGTGATGCTCTTTCGCTATTCCGCCCTCACCTTCAACGGCCACCGCATTCACTACGACCGCGACTATTCGACGACTATCGAAGGCCACCAGGGCCTCGTGGTTCACGGCCCGCTTGCTTGCCACTCTCCTGCTCGATCTTTTCGACCGCAAGTCGGGCGGGCGACGCGTCAGCCGCTTTTCCTTCAAGGCCGTCAGCCCGCTCTACGATGGCGAGCCTTTCAGGATATGCGGGCGCATTGACAGCGAAAACGCGACGCTTTGGGCTGAAGCCGATGATGGCCGGCTGGCGATGCAGGCCGAAGTCCGTTTTGGATAGTGCCCGGTTCCACGCATCGCGCGATTTGTCCGAGCGGCAATTGTCGCCAAGGCGGCTACTGAAAATCACCCTTCCTTCCTAAAAGGCCAATTCAAATTATAAAGAAAAAATAAACGCCATAACGCAGATGCGAGTGTGATTTCATGTATCAACACTTGAAACTTCAGCGCATTAAAGCCTAACATAATTTGAAACCAGCGCTTTAACAGGCTGATATTTAGTTAAAAATTTCAAGTATTTCCAAGTTTCACATCGAACCGCTACTCAAGGAAAGGAACGCCGGATGACCTTTCTTCCCTCCAAGTCAGCGGGTTTCGATTGGATCACCCAACGCGGGAGGCACATCTGAATGGATCCGGACCTCCACAAAAATTCCGGCCAGCCGACGCGCCCGCAAAAACATGCGGCGGTGACATGGCATGATCATCTGGTGATGCTGCTGCATCTCGCTGCCGAGATCGAACACGGGCTGATGGTGCAGTATCTTTACGCCGGCTATACGCTGGGCGGCGATCAGGTGCCCAAGAAGCACCGGCCAATGGTGAACCGCTGGCGCGAAACGATCCTCACCATCGCCAGAGAGGAAATGGGTCATTTCCTCATGGTGCAAAACGTCCTTTGCCTGCTTGGCGCGCCGGCCAATCTGGGCCGCAGGGACTTTCCCTGGGACGTGCCTTTCTATCCCTTCCCCTTCAAGCTGGAGCCGCTGACGATGGCGTCGCTCTCCTGCTACACCTACGCCGAAATGCCATCCGAGCGCGAATTCGAGGTGCCGAAAGGGCGGCAATTGCCACCGCGCTACAAGCAGTTTGAGGAAAAGGACAAGAAAGCGATCAGCAAGGCGGTGCGAAAGCTCGTCACGGGCGGCGACCCGCACCCGGTGGAGGTCGTCTACGAAGAAATCATCGAATTGATCGCGGATACGAAGAAAATACCCGATAGCGCCTTCCAGGAACAAACCTTCCGCACGCAAGCCTCATGGGACGATTGGGGACGCGGCTACCAGCCACCGCTCAAAATGCTCGACGCTGAAGGAAATCTGGCGAATACGCAGCCGAAAGCGCCTGCTTCCGAACGCGGGGCCAATGTTCTCATCATGCCCATCGCCACCCGCACCCAGGCCGTTGCGGCGCTAAGGGCGATCAGCGAGCAGGGCGAGGCCCCCCATCTTGGCGCCGACAAGACCGGGGAACCTTCGCATTTCGACCGCTTTCTGGAAATCTATCAGGAGTTCGAAGAGATCAAGGGCTGGAACCCCGCCCGTGAGGTTGCCGTCAATCCAAGCACCCGCGACATCAATAATCCGTCCCGCTATATCGCCGCTAAACCGACGCGGGACTGGGCCACGCTCTTCAACATCCGCTACCGTATGCTGCTGACATTTCTCGCCCATAACCTGCGCCTCGCCTATGCGCCGGAAAACGGCTCGGGCGAGCCGAACCTTCGCGCCATGCTCATGCATAAAGTCTTTGGCGAGATGTATAATCTGAAGGCAATCGCCGGTCTCCTGGTCAAAATGCCGATGCGGGACAAGGCGTCTCATGCCAAGGGTTTGAAGCACGCCGGCGCTTTCGCCGGCCCGCCCTTCGAGATGCCCTACGACACGACGCTGCCGCATCTGGAAGCCGATACATGGCGGCTGCATCTGGAACTCACCCAGCGATCCATCCTGCTTTGCGAAGACCTGCTCTCCACGCCTGAGGGCGAGGGAAAAGAGTATCTGAAAACGATACTGGATCTCGACCGGCAATCGGTCGCGTGGATCAAGCAGATCCTTGCAGGGCTGAGCGCGACAGAAAGGCATCGTTCCTCATGAGCAAGGGCGGAGATAACAAGAAGCCGGGCATCAAGGAACTGCGCATCCTGCCGCCGATCGCCATCGGACGGTTGGGATCGGCGCCGGAACCGCTCGACAATTACACCGTCGAAGACGATCCGGATCGTCCGCTCGGCTATCGCAGGATCAAGCCGGCAGGCACGCTGATTGTCGGCCGCGACGGCGAAATCAAGGAAATACGGACGCCGGAGCAAATCGAATTCAAGCAAGGCGGACGCATCCGCCCCGTCGCTCCCTTTCTGGAACTTTTCGCGCTGACCGATGACGACCGGCTGGCGCCGCTGACGCTCGACCTGCTTGGGAGGCTGAACCTTTCGCCGAAAGACATCAAATGGCGGGTGCGGGTGGCAAACCGCAAGATCGTGCGCCGCACCGGCAGCGACAACGATCTTGTCGCCGCCGACACCGGCTGGTTTTCGTCCCACAAGAAGAAACAGCTCGAGGGGCACAGCGAAAATTTCATTTCCAGCAAGGCCTTCGTCAGCTTCGGGCATGCGCAATTCATCAAGCCGAATGCCGCATTCCCCGAAATCCGCCTGCGCTTTACCCCGGCAGAAGGCCTCATCTACGGCCCCCATATCGATGAAGCGGACCCGGTCATCGCGACCGAGCGGGCGATATACGATACGAAAAAGGGCAACTGGTACGATTACGGCGACGAAAGCGGCCAGCAGCCGACATTCGAGCAGGAAACCCTGCCGCCATCGCTCTTCGCCATCAAGCCGCCGGCCCCCTCCTGGCTCTTCGACAACAAGGCGGTCAGCCGCGGCTATTTCGACGACGCCTGCGACGGGTTTGTCGATGCCGAACTGACGCTTGCCGATGGGCGGGTGCTTTCCGCTTCAGCGCGGATTTGCGCCGCACCGCCCGATGTGGTGCCGGACGCCATGTTCGTCAGAAGCCTTGCCGACGACCTCGATCAGGTCATCCACGGTCCCAAGGTCAAGGCCGAGGAAGCGGATCATGTCACCAGGAAGCGCGCCGAGGATATCGTGCGGCGGGCGTTCGAGACGGTCCGCTTCATGAATGTCACGGTGATGAACGGCAACAATTTCAAGGGCCGCTCGGCGCTCTCGCTCAATTCCATGCCGGAGGAGGAGGCCGCCGATACGGAACGCGCGATCAGGCCGGTCATGGCGCCGGAGACCGTCGATACTTTCGCCATCATGGCCCTGCACGAGCAGGTCTATGCGACGCTGAAGGGCGGTGCCGCTCCCTGGTTTCTGCGTTTGCTGCGGCGTCCGCAAGACGTTGCCGATTTCACCGACCATGGCAGGCGCAAGATGCCGGCGCTGATGTGCGGGGCCGACAACAGCTATCTTGCGCTGACCTATCGCCAGATCGACACGATCCGCAAGGCGACCGAAGAATCTCTTTATGCGAAGGATGCACTGGGAGAGGTTGAAATCGAGCCGCTGACGCCCCGCAACCTGACGGCGCAGCTCCATTACGAGGCGGCCGGCAATCCGATCAGTTCCAGGCCCGTCACCTCCGTCGCCAATTGCTGCCCCGGACTTGAGATGGATTTTCGCGCGATCTGGCGGCGAATGTTCAAGGGGCTCCAGCTTCGCGAGTTCGACAATCTGGTGGTCGAGGTCGATCCCAGGACCTGCCCGCCGGAGGCCAAAGATCTGAAGGGACACCGCCTCCTGCAGGTTCGCCTGCCCGGCAGCAAGAAGGTGATCCCCTTCGTCACGCAGATCAAGGGGCCGGCATCCTCCGATCCGGAAGGCCAGATCGTGATGACCACCGACGCCAACCCCTTCGGCATGGCGCCGCTCGAATGGTCCAACGCGCTGGCGAAAATCCTGAACAAACATCAGGGAAAGGTGGTGCACTGCGATTTCACGGCCGAGAAATCGGAGCATCATCAACCGCTTATCGAAGACCCGCCCAATTACGTCAGCATCGATTTCGAGGTGCGCCCCTTCTTCGACGACAACACCAGCGTGATATCGCAGGCCCTCGCGGATGCAGGCGAACTCACCCAGGGGCTTTGCTCGCCCTGGCAAAACGACTACCGCGAATGCTCCTGCTATTACTGGGCATCGGCGCGCCCGGACTATGTCAACGTCGAACCCGGCCCGAGCGGGCTGAGCACCGGCGACAATTGGCTGCAGAAAGAGCGCACGGGCCAATACGTCCCGGACGACTACAGCGATTCCCGGCTCATTCACTATGACGATCTGTTTCTGCACTGGGAGAAGCTGCTGCGCTTCCAGATCGGCGGACGGGACGCGCCCGGCGAAAACGAGGGCTCCTCATGACGCCTGACAGCGCTCAAAGAAGCGCTCGCGACTATATCGAGGCATCGAAGCCGCGAAAGCCGCAAGCGCATCTGCTGCAGACCGAGCAAGGGCGTCATCTCTTCATCGCCGACGGCAGCCGCCTTTTCGACGCGGGCGAGACCCTCTTCAAAGCCTGCGAAACGGCACTGGACGGCGGCACCACGGCCGAAATCGACAGCCTCCTCCAAAGACTTGGGCTGGACGCCGCGCCCTTCATCGACGACGAACCGCTTCAAGCCCCGCCGCTGCACGCGCTGTCGCTGGCGATAGCGCAGAAATGCAATCTCGGCTGCACCTATTGCTATGCCCAGCAAGGCGAATTCGGAAGCGCGCCGAAGAACATGTCGCTTGAGGCGGCGGAAGCCGCGGTAGACCTGCTGATCGACAATGCAGAACCTGGAGCCCGGCTGAACCTCGCGTTTCTCGGCGGTGAGCCGCTGGTCAATCGAACGGTGCTGCAGGCAGCGACGCTCCATGCCAAGAAAAAGGCGAAAGAGCGCGGGGCGACCATCACCTTCTCCATCACGACGAACGCAACGCTGCTTTCGCAAGCGGATGCGGATTTCTTCGAGGAGCATGGCTTTGCCGTGACGGTCAGCCTCGACGGCGCACGCGAGGCGCATGACAAGCTCAGGCCCTACAGGAACGGCAGGGGCAGTTTCGACACCATCATGCGCAAGTTGCAGCCTCTGCTTGCGGCGCAAAGAAAGATGCAGGTGACCGCAAGGGTGACGGTGACGCCGGACAATCTGGACCTGCGCGATACGCTCGACACTTTCATTGCCGCCGGATTTTACAGCGTCGGATTTTCGCCGATGCTTGCCTCGCCCAATGGCAATGGCGAAATGCGGCCGGACGATCTGGAAATCATGCTGGAAGGCATGATCGACTGCGGCCACGAATTTGAGCGCAAAGTGCTGGCGGGCGAGCCCTATCCCTTCGCCAACATGCAAAACGCGCTGAAAGAAATCCGGCGCGGCACCCACCGCCCCTACCCCTGCGGCGCGGGCGCCGGCTATCTGGGTGTCTCCGCCGACGGCGACCTTTCAGCCTGCCACCGCTTCGTTGGCGACGAGGCCGGCGGGATGGGCTCGCTTACGAACGGCGTGGACATGGAACGGCAAGCGGATTGGCTGGCGAACCGTCACGTTCACCGGCAGGAGCCATGCCGTTCCTGCTGGGCGCGGTATCTTTGCGGCGGTGGCTGCCATCACGAAGTGATCCAGCGCGGACGTCCGGCCTGCGACTATATTCGCGGCTGGCTGCACTATTGCCTGGAGGCCTATCTGCGCCTGTCGCGCGAAAACAGCGCGATGGCGCAAGGTTGACGCCGATGGCCAGGATTTGCGTCATCGGCGGGGGACCGGCAGGCAGCGTGTTTTCATCGCGCATGGCGGCACTCGGCCACGACGTAACGTTGATCGAACGCCTGCAGTTCCCTCGTCGCAGGCTTGGCGAATCCTTAAGCCCCGGCGTATTGCCTCTGCTGGAGACGATTGGCGCCAGGCCAGCAATCGAAAATGCCGGGTTCTTGCCCGTCGAAAGCGTGCTGGTTGAGTGGGACGGCGCGCGAAGGCTGCGCGAAGACCCCCGCAAGGAAGGCCTGCTTGTCGATCGCGGCGCGTTCGACCGCCTGCTTCTTTCCCATGCAGAGGATCTGGGCGTCAGGGTATTGCAGCCGGCCCGCCTCTTGAATGCCGCACGCGTCGGAAACGGATGGACAGTCGGCGTCGAGGCCGATGGCAGGCTGCAGGAGATGCAAGTCGATTTTCTTGCCGACGCGAGCGGGCGATCCGGCGCGAGGAAACACAGAACCGGCTGCCGCACGCTTGCGCTTTACGCCTATTGGCAAGGAACGGAACTGCCCCTCCAGCCGCGTATGGAAGCGGGAGAAGACGCCTGGTACTGGGGCGTTCCGCTACCCGGGCGAGCCTACAACACACTCGTCTTTGTCGATGCCGTCCGCTTCCGCGCCCAGCGCAAACCCAAGCTCCATGACACCTTCATGGAACTGCTGTCACGCTCCCGCCTGATGGAGGGGTGCAGGGACGCCGTGATGACGGGAAGCGTCCAAGCGACCGACGCGACGCCTTACCTTGACGAAAACTCCCTGACAGAAACCGGCATCAAGATCGGGGACGCCGCACTTGCCGTCGATCCCATCTCGTCAAGCGGCGTGCAAAAGGCAATCCAGAGCGCTTTAAGCGCGGCGGCAACCGTCAACACATTGCTTTGCAAGCCTGAACTCTCCGACGCGGCGATTGAATTTTATCGAACCGGCCTCAGCGGCTCGTCAAAGCGACACAGCCTTTGGGCTTCGGATTATTACGGCCAGGCGGCAGCGTTTCATGGCGGTTCCTTCTGGGCGGATCGTTCGAGGAAGATTGGTGAAAGCGCAAAGCTGCAGCCTTCGTCGCAACAGGAGGACGAACGAGCGGATGCGGCCTCTCTCCTGTCGAAACCCGTCCACCTCTCAAGCCAACTCGCCTTTACCGACCTGCCCTGTATCGACGGAGATTTCATCGCGGTGAAAACGGCATTGCGGCACCCTCGCCTCGACGCGCCGGTCGCCTATCTCGGCGGCCATGAACTGGCGCCGATGCTGGCGGATACTCCCGAGGGAGCGACGGCGTTAGAGATTGCGCAATCGTGGTCCGATCGGATACCGTTGCGTCAAGGACTGGCGATCACCGCATGGCTGGTGAACAATGGAATTCTCGTAAGCGAGAGGTCCGATGGCGACAGGTCCCGCTGATCAGCGGATCGAAGCGACAGACTCGGTTGAAGACTGGCTGAAGACCCATGGGCTTGAGCAATATTTGAGCGTTTTTATCGAGAATGAAGTCGATTTCAGAACCCTGAGAATCCTGACCGATGCCGACCTGCAGGAGCTTGGCCTGCCGTTTGGCCCGCGCAAACGCCTGCTCAATGCGCTGGCGGATACGGCCCAGCAGGAGATTACCGCCTCCTCCGGTGAAAGACGCCAGCTGACGGTGCTGTTTTGCGACATTGTCGGCTTCACCGAACTGTCGCAACGGGTCGACCCGGAAGTCCTGCAAAATATCGCCCGCATCTATGAAGATGCCTGCGCGGTCTGCGTGACGCGCTATGAAGGCTATGTCTATCAGCGCCTTGGAGACGGTATCGTCGCCGTATTCGGCTATCCCCTCGCCCATGAAGGCGAAGCAGAGCGGGCCATACGCGCCGGTCTTGAAATCATCGAGAAGATCGCCCGCCTCGATGTACCGGAGGTGGGCAGGCTCAAGGTACGTATCGGCATCGCGAGCGGTATCGTCGTCATAGCCACTGGCGAGAAAAACCTCGTCGGAAATACGCTGAACCTTGCCGCCCGGCTTCAAAGCGTCGCCAAGCCAGGCACCGTCGTCGTCAGCGAGCGCGTCAGAAAGCTCGCCAGGGGCGAGTTCGATTATGACGATCTTGGCGAATTCGAGCTGAAAGGCATAGCGACGCCAACCCGGGCCTTTCGCGTCACCGGCATCAGCAGCGTGGAGACGCGCTTCGATGCCGCATCCCAAAAAGGCATGATGCCACTTGTCGGCCGCGACCGGGAAGTCGATGCGCTGCTGGAGCGCTGGAGGCTGATTCAGGACAGGAAAGCGGGCCAGGCCGTCTTGCTGTCGGGCGAGCCGGGGATCGGCAAGAGCCGGCTTTTAAGCACGCTGCGCGAACATCTGGAGGCTGAGGGCGTCCGGCCACTGCAATTCCAGTGTTCACCCTTCTACGTCAACAGCGCCTACTACCCGATCACCGTTCACCTGGAGCGCGCTCTCAAGATTGAACGCGGCGATACGCCCGAGACGAAAATGGACAAGCTCGAAGAGTTTGCCGTTACCCGCTATGGCCTGCCGATGGAGGACATGCGCTTTCTCGCCGCCATCATGTCGATCCCCTATCAGGAAAGATATGGCGCAATCGCCAATGCGCCGCGCCTGGCGAAGGTGGAAACGATCCGCGTGCTGGTCAACCTGCTGCAGGCAACCGCCAGCGTGCATCCAAGCCTGATGCTTTTTGAAGACGCACACTGGGCGGACCCGACTTCGCTGGAAGTTCTGGAACAGCTCTTTGAGCATCTTCGCGATATCCCGCTGCTGGTGCTCGTCGCCCATCGCCCGGACTTCGAACCGAAGTGGCGCCCGCATGAGGGCGTGAGCAAGCTCAGCCTCTCCAAGCTGACATCGGCGCAAAGCGGCGCGCTGATCGCCAAGCTCGCGGGCGGCAAGAAGCTGCCCGACAAGCTGGCGCAACAAATCATAAGGCGGGCGGAAGGCGTGCCGCTGTTTGTCGAGGAACTGACGAAAACCATCCTGGAATCGGGCGATCTGGTGTTGGAGGGACAGCGGTTCGTCTATTCCGGCACCTCCGTCAGCGTGGCCATTCCCGAAACGCTTCGCGACCTGCTGATGGCGCGTCTGGACCGAACCGTCACGGTAAAGCGGGTCGCGCAGGTGGGCGCCGTCATCGGGCGCGAATTCAGCTACGACCTCATCGCGGCGCTGAATGTCATGGGAACCGGCGACCTTGACGAAGCGCTGGCGCATTTGGCCGCACTGGAACTGGCGTTTTGCCGAGGCGTCATGCCCAACGCGGTCTTCCGCTTCAAGCACGCGCTCGTACAGGATGCGGCTTACGACTCGCTGCTGAAAAGCGAAAGAAAGCAGATCCACGGCAAGATCGCCGCAGTGCTGGAAGAGCGCTGGCCTGACGTTCGCGACGGCGAGCCGGAACTGCTTGCCCATCACTATACGGAAGCGGGCCGGATCGAGGCAGCGGTGCCTTACTGGAAACGCGCCGGCGAAGCCGCAATGCGGCGTTTCGCGCTGACGGAGGCGATCACCTATCTTCGCAAGGGTATGCAACTGCTTGAGACGCTACCCTCTTCGCCCGAGCGCGATTTGACCGAACTCGGGCTGCGCACCATGCTCGGCCCCGCCATCGTTGCGCAATATGGCTGGGGGCACGGCGAAATCAGCGTCATTTTGGAACCGGCATGGCGGCTGGCGGAATTGCTCGAGCATAATCCCAGCTACGTGCCAGTGCTGAATGCACTCTCGGTCCATTACCTTTGCATCGACAAGCTTGCCCGGTCGCGCGAATGGGCGGACAGCCTGATGGCCGCCGGCACCGAGGCAGACAACGACGACCTTATCGTCGTCGGGCATCGCGCGGCCTCCGCCTCCTGTTTCTGGCTCGGCGATTTTTCCGCCGCCCGAAAGCACGGCGATATCGTTCAGTCAATATACGACCCGGAACGACACTGGCACCTGGCGCAATTGACAAACACGGACCCTTTGACCGGCGAAGGCATCTACCGTGCGCAATATCTCTGGATGACCGGCTATCCGGATCAGGCGCTTGCCGCAAGCGAGGCAAAAGACGCCAACGCCCGACGCCGTGGCCACCCCTTCGACCTCGCCTTTTCCCTGACGCTCGGCGCGCAGGTCTTCGATTTCCTGAGCGAACCGGAGGAACTTCTGCGCCGGACCGAGGAGGCGGAACGGGTGGGCCGCCAGCATGGCGTGGTGCTTTTGTCGGAAGTCCTGGCCGAAATCAGCCGGGGCATCGCCCTGCTGCATTCCGGCCAGCCGGCCAAAAGCGTCACCCAACTCGACAAGGCGATCACGAAACTCGCCGCAACCGGCCACCGCATCTGGATCAACTATCTGCAGGCGCTAAGAGCGCAAGGCCTTGCGCTGAGCGGCGACCTGAATGCCGCCATGACGATCCTCGACGAGAGCCTTCAGCGGATCGAAAGCGGCGAGGAACGGGCGCATTACGCCGAGGTTCTTCGCCTGAAGGGCTGGCTGCATATCCAGCGGCGCGAATACGAAGAGGCGGAACGATGGTTGCGCGCCTCAATCGACGTCGCCCGCCGCCAGCAGGCGAAATCGTGGGAGCTTCGTGCAACCGCCACGCTCGCGCGTCTGCTTGCCGACCAGGGCGAGGAAGCGGAGGCGCGCGCGATGCTATCGGAAAGCTACAACTGGTTCACCGAAGGGTTCCACACCAGGGACCTGAGAGAGGCGAAAGCACTGCTTGATTCACTAGGTGGATAATTAGCCCGCAGTCAATTCAGGCCCGTGCCGAAAGGAGATAGTGCATGCCAAAAGATAAAAAATCTGCCGTTGAAGAGACCATCCGCAAACTCGATGTGCAATGGGGAGAGGCCGCCAGCCGGAAGGACCTGAAGGCGGTGGTCTCGGTTTACGCACCCGACGGCACGCTGGTCTGGCCGGGCAGCGCGCCCATTCACGGCACGGAAGCCATCCATGCCGCATGGAAAAAAATGATGAAAACGCCGGGGCTGTCGCTCCGCTTCCTGCCCGAGCGCATCGACATTGCCGAAGCCGGCGATCTCGCCATCGATTTCGGCGTGGTCAAATTCGGGCACGACACCGGCGAATGGGCCCACCTTGAGGAAACGGCCAAATACGTCGTGGTCTGGAAGCTGATCAAGGGCGACTGGAAAGTGCTCTACGATTTCTACAGCATGAACAGCGAATAGGTTTGTTTTCATCGGCTGAATCCGATGGAGAGAGCATCACAACAGCAGGTAGGTGGTGAATTTGCCGATGCCGCGAATGTCCAACTCGCAGCGGCTGGCGGCAATGCAGCTATCGCCAACAGCCTCGCCAAGAGCCTCACCAAGAACCTCGCCAAGACACTCGCCAAGACACTCGCCAAGACACTCGAACGTGCGCTCGGAGATATGGATCCGACCCGGCGAACCATAGGATTCCATCCGGCTGGCGAGATTCACGGTATGGCCCCAAACGTCGTAGACGAAGCGCTTGCGGCCGATCAGCCCGGCAATCACCGGCCCGCTGTGAATGCCGATCCGAATATCGAGCGGCGGGCCGTCGCCCGCCGTCTTTTCCATCTCCACGAGAAGCGCCCTGCCGAAGGCCACGGCGGCAACAGCATGATCCGCTCGCGGATCGGGCAAGCCCGCCGCAGCCATATAAGCGTCGCCAATAGTCTTGATCTTTTCCATGCCGTGCTGGTCGGCAAGCTCATCGAAACGCGAGAACAGATTTCCAAGCCGCTGCACCAGATCGGAAGGCGAGGTTCGCGCCGCAAGCTGCGTGAAGTTGACGATATCGGCGAAAAGGATCGTCGCCACTTCGATGCGGTCGGCGATTACCGTCTCGCCGTCGGCCAGCCTCCTGATCACCTGTCCCGGCAAAATCGCATGCAGCAGGGCGTCGGCGCGCTCCTTCTCGAATTCGATCTCCGCGAGATAGCGCTTCTCGCGTTCGCGCCAGCGGCTGCGTTCAAGACAGGCGGTGATGCGCGCTCGCAGCAAAATCGGGTCGACCGGCTTTCTGAGATAATCCTCCGCCCCCGCCTCGATGCAGCGCACGACAGCATCCTCATCCTTCAGTCCCGATATCATGACGACCGGCATTTCGCGCCACCGTTCGTCCCCCTTCAGACGGGCGAGAAGTTCGATGCCGTTCATGTCGGGCATCAGGATATCGGCAAGCGTGAGGTCGAATTCTTCCCGATCAAGGATCTCAAGCGCGGCTTTCGCGGAACTCACGGTTACGACCGTGTGACCATCGCGGGTGAGCCGTCTTTCGAGAAGATCGCGGTTCGACGCCGTATCGTCGACGACGAGAATGCGTCCGGCATCATTGGAATGGGAATGCTGCCGGGCCGCCATCGTGCGCATCAAATCGGTGGCGATCGTGACGTCGATCTCATTGCCGGCGTCGGCGGACCCTTCGACGGATGAAATGTCCAGTGTCGAATTCGATCTGGGCAAGCAGGATCCGGCTTTCCTGGATCGTGCGCGCGATATCCGCCTTCAAGCGCTCCGGCAAATCGTCGGCAAAGTCCTCGACGACCATTTCCGAATAACCGAGGATCGCGTTCATCGGCGTGCGCAGGTCGTGCCGCAACACAGCCTCGACCGCGTCACCGCCTTCGATATGCTCGAAATCGCGGGCCATCAGCCTTTCGATAAGCGCGTTCAGCTCCAGCGCGGCGCGAAGCACCTTCTCAAGGTCCGGCAAGGCTCCCGCCGGGCCGTTTTCGCGCACTTCCTCGACGATCATCTGCTGATAACCCAGGATCGCCTGAGCCGGATCGGCGAGCTTTTGCGCGATGCGGGCGGCATAAGCGCGTTTGCCGATGTCGCGCGATTGAGCCACGGGTCAGCTCCCGGTGAGGCGAATGATCTTGTCCAGGAGACTGGGCCACTCGATCGGCTTGGTGTCGTAATCGTCGCAGCCGGCATCGATCGCCTTTTGCCGGTCGCCGGCCATCGCATGGGCGGTCAGCGCAATCACCGGAATCCTGGCGGTCGCAGGGTCCTGCTTGATGCGGCGGGTCGCCTCCCAGCCATCGATAACCGGCAGGCTCATGTCCATCAGCACCAGATCGGGCTGAATATTCGCCGCCGCCTCGACGCCGGCCTGACCATCTATGGCAATCGCGACTTCATAACCCTTTCGCTCCAAGCGGCGCGAAAGCATGTCGCGGTTCATCTCATTGTCCTCAACGAGGAGAATCTTCATCCGCACTCAGGCTTCTGTCAGAGCATATCCGATCGGCTGCTTCAGCCCGATCGACAAGACTATGCTCCTGAGTTTGAGCGATTTCTTATCGACCGGACGGTTCTGTCCACACGGTACATGGCGCTTCAGGGCCGCGATAAGATCGGCACGGCCTTTCGAGCCCTTCCTGACCACGTCGCTTGCCCGCGCTTCAAGCCACTCGACTTCCTCGCGCGACAAATCCTTCGACGTGATGACGACAACAGGCAGATCGACGAGGTCCGGTTTTTCCTGAATGGCCTTGAGCAGGGCAAAACCGTCCATCTCCGGCATCATCAGGTCGAGGAGCATCAGTGTCGGCCGGCTGGCTTCCAACTGTTCCAGTCCCTGACGCCCGTTCGACGCCTCGCGCACCCGCCAGCCTTCGCGCAGGAGAATCCGGCGCAGGAGATCCCGCGTCGCCGGATCGTCATCGACGACCAGCACATCACGCAGCCCGCTACCGGCAACCGCGGTCAACGTGTCGATGAGATGGCGCGGGTCGATCGGCTTGATCAAATGGTCGGCCGCGCCGAAAGCAAGACCCATTTCCCGGTCCGCCACGACAGTCGCCAGAATAACCGGGATCCGGCAAAGCGTATCGTCGGCCTTGATTTCACGCAGCACCGACCAGCCATCCCTCTCCGGCATGATCACATCGAGAACGATGGCAGCAGGACGTAATTTATGGGCCTTTTCAAGACCCGCAACACCGCCATCGGCCTCCACCACCTTGAAGCCGGCAGCACGGATCGTATCGGCTATAGCCTTGCGGGCGCGCGCCTCGTCGTCGATGACAAGCACCATGCCCCGCGATTCGTCACCGATATGCACGGCCTCCCCGGTTTGCTGTTCTTCCTCGGCTTCAACCTTGCAGACGGCCGGTATCTTGAAGCGGAACGTCGACCCTTTGCCGGCCGAACTCTCCACGCCGATCGTTCCACCCATCATTTTCGTGAAATGCTGGGTGATCGCCAGGCCAAGGCCGGTGCCGCCGTAATTGCGCGTCGTGGACGCATCGACCTGAACGAAGGCCTGGAAAAGCTTTGCCTGCTGGGCTTCGCTCATGCCGATGCCGCTGTCGCTGACGGCAAATTCCAGCCAATCGCCCTCTTCGTCATTGAAGCGATCGACGGTGAGCCTGATCTCGCCTTTTTCCGTGAACTTCGCCGCATTGGAGAGAAGATTGAAGAGGTTCTGCCGCAGCTTGGTCTTGTCGGTTTCGATCTCGTCCGGCTCCACCGACGACGACACCGTAAGCCGATTGCCTTTCTTGGCGATGAGGGGAACAACCGTGCTTTCCACCTCATTGAGAAGCTGCGCCAGCCCGAAACGCTCGACATAAAGCTCCATTTTCCCCGCCTCGATCTTCGAGAGATCGAGAACATCGTTGATCAGCGCCAAAAGGTGCCTGCCCGACCCCATGATTTTTTCAAGGTCGGCAATGAAGCCTTCTTCACTCAAATGCTGCGCGTCTTCGATCAGCATCTCGCTGTAGCCGATGATGGCGTTGAGCGGCGTCCGCAATTCATGGCTCATGGAGGCGAGGAACCGGCTCTTTTCCTCGTTTGCCACTTCCGCACCACGCCGGGCTTCCTCCAGTTCCTCCTGCCGCTTTTTCAAATCGGTAATATCCGTATAGACCCCAACCGTTCCCCCCTCCGGGGTCTTGCGCTTGGCGATGCGAAGCCAGCCGCCTTTGGCCGACAGTCTTTCCACCATGCCTTGCGGATTATGATGGCGGTCGATGACATCTTTCAGCCAGTCTTCCGCACTTTCGGAGTTCTGCATCGGTCAGGCCGAATTCCGCCTGCGCCCTCACGACTTCCTCGAATGGGCGGCCAGGGGTCATCAAGTGAGCGGTCTCGGGGAAAATCTCCAGATAGCGCTGATTGACCATCACCAACCGGTCGTCAGGGTCGTAGAAGGCAAAACCGTCGGGAATAGTCTCTATCGCCGTGACGATCGTGTTTCGCTGGCGCTCGGCCGCAACTTCCAGCCGGCGGCGCTCATTCTGGCTGTCGCGCAGGAGGCGGAGCGTTTTCGCCAGCCGGCCGAATTCATCGCGGCCCTCCGGGGGTAAATCCACGTCGCTCTCGCCTTCGGTCAGTTGCACCATGGCCCGGTCGATGCCGCTGAGCGGCACGAGGATGGAGCGAAGCACCCACCACGTCATCAGCGCTCCTGCAATGGTGATAAGCGCAACCGCAATCAAGGCGCGCATATAGGTTCTTTGCGCTTCGGCTGCGGCAGTATCGCGCGCCTGATCCGCTTCCGCACCAAGCCGCTGGCCAAGGTCGTTCAAGACGCCGTCGATCTCGTCGCTGAATTGCCGGGCGGCAGCCAGATAGGTGTTTCCGATAACCCGGTTGCCGTCCGTATAGGCATCCGCCGCTTGCATCGCCTTGTCGTAATAGGCCTTGGATCCACTCCGGATCATGTCGGCTGCTTCGGGCGCAAACGCGCTTATGCGTTCAACGTCGGCATCGAGAAGAGCACGGGCTGCATCCGCCCGACGTTCCGCCAGTGTGAGCAGGCTGACGGAAAGATCCGTCAGCCAGAACCGCATTTCACCAAAATGCCGATGGGCGCTCGCGGCGACGTCGAACATATGGAAGCGGGTGTTCGCCCGCTCTATCCGCTTCTGGTTTTCAGAGAGGTCATAGGCCATCACCGCGACGCTGATCAGCAGCGCGCCAAGCAGCGCGGCTGACAGGGAAATAAGACAGAGCGGGATCTTTCGATCCGCCAGGCGCCCGATCGTGTCCCGAATTGCCGCAACTATTCTCATCTGAACAAGGTTATGCTGATTGCGCCGGCAAGATCGCCCTCCGCGCCACCTTCTTTGGGATATCCCGTCACATCCACCTCACCCTTCGGCTGCCCGTGGCAGGTCAGGCAGGAGGCGGAATAATACTCCGGAATGAGCATGCGAAAAGCCTTGCGGCCATCCTTGTCGACTTCTTCCGTGTAAGCTTGCCCCTTGGGCCAGTCGGAGCCGAGAAAGCGGGTCTCGATAATCTGCCGCTCCCAATCGTCCGGGCGCGCTTTTCTGTTTCGCACGAGTTCCACCGGCGCCGTCACCTTGGTCAACGCCTTGTCGCCGACCTTTTCGGCGAAACGCTCGTTCACCAACCTGGCGAATACCGCAGGAATGAAGCCTTTGAAGCCAACGCCCTTTTCGTCGATCATGGCCTGGTTTTCATCCACGATTTCACGAATTGCCGCGATCTGCGCCTCGAAAAGCTCAACCTCTTGCGGCGTTACGCTGTCATTGGACGGCGGCTCGCCCTCGCGCTCGATATACAGATCGATGGCCTCGCTCATAACGCTGTCGCCGGTCAGGTTTTTCTCCCCGACCGCAGGGTCGTTGATGAGCGACTGATGGCTGGAAACAACCCCTCGCGCCGCGCGCAACATCGCCGCAAGCCGGTCTCCTGTCACAATGTCATCTTCGGTTGCCGAAACAATGCCGGCGGACAAGCAAAAAGCCGCCATCGCCAGTAAGCCGCCATAGATTGGGCCACGACGCATAATGAACCTCTTATTCTTTTGATTTAAGTAGATCACCATATCAAAAGACAGCATCCGGCAATAGCCGTTTTAAATATCATTTCTCCAACCATGCATGATCAACAATCCGGCAATTTGACGCAGATTTCATCGCCAATGCCGCTTCGGAAATAATCTCCGGCTATTATGAAATCGGCGAAAATATTAAACCGCAACCTTTAAAGAAATTTTCAAACCGCTTCTGATTTTTAATTAGAACCAGAAGCTTAAAGCAGAAATGCTTATAAGTAACTTTGAAAGCCATGGCAGAGCACCTGCCCTGCCATGGCGCATCGACTCCTACAACAGATACTGCTTGAAGAAGGCGATCGTGCGCTCTTCCGCAAGCTTTGCAGCCCCCTCGTCATAACGCGGCGTCGTGTCGTTATGAAAACCGTGATTAGCGCCGGGATAAATATGCACGGCATAGGTCTTTCCGGCCGCCTTGAGCGCTTCTTCATAAGCGGGCCAGCCGGCATTGGTCCGTTCGTCCAGACCCCCATATTGAATTAACAATGGCGCCTGGATTTCGGCGACGCTCTCGACCGGAGGCTGGCGGCCATAGAAGGGCACAGCGGCAGCAAGCTCCGGATAGGCAACGGCGAGTGCATTCACCACGCTGCCGCCATAGCAAAATCCGACCGCCCCCACCTTGCCGGTGCTGTCGTCGCGGGCCATGAGATATTCAAACCCGGCGAAGAAATCATTCATGAGCTTTGTAGTGTCGACGGTCTGCTGGAGCTTTCGGCCTTCATCGTCGTTGCCGGGATAGCCGCCAACCGACGACAACCCATCCGGCGCCAGCGCCATGAAACCGGCCTTCGCCATCCGCCGCGCCACATCTTCGATATAGGGATTCAGGCCGCGATTCTCGTGAATGACAAGGACCGCCGGCAATTTGCCATCGGCACCGGCGGGGCGAACGAGATAGGCGTTCACTTCACCGTTACCGTTGGGGGAAGAGTAGGTTACGCGGCTTGTCACGATGCCGGGGTCATCGGCGGCCACCTGCTGGGCAAGCGCGTAGTCGGGTGAAAGCTGCTTCAACAGCAATGCCGCCGTCACGCCCGCGACGGTGAATTTGGCCGCACGATCGAGAAACTCCCGCTTGCTGATCTTGCCGTGCGCATAATTGTCATAAAGATCAAGCAGTTCCTGAGGGAAATCCTTCGCGGTCTTACGGCGGAATTGACTATGTTCATTCATCTTGGCACTCCTTACCAGCGGCGAACTTTCGAATTCATTTGATACAAAAAGCGGCCACCTTGCAGATATCATCGGCGGCGGCAAACCATCGCGACCAATAACATAGGGCTCTTTGGCGAAGAGGCTAACCCGTGTTCAAATGCGCCGCTGCCCGGCAGAGATGCGCCGGAAAAGAAAGGCAAGAACGAATGACCGTGATTTTCGTCGATGCGGATGCCTGCCCCGTCAAGGAGGAGATCGTTCGCGTCGCAGAACGCCACGGCTTGAGGGTCATGATGGTCAGCAACGCCTGGATGCGGCTGCCCGACAGCTTGTTGGTCGAGCGGGTGATCGTGGCGGAGGGACCGGATATGGCCGACGACTGGATCGCCGAACGGACGACCACCGCCGATCTGGTGATCACCGCCGATATTCCGCTTGCCGCACGCTGCGTGAAAGCCGGCAGCCTGGTGCTTGGGCCAACAGGCAAAGCCTTCAGCGAGGACGCCATCGGCATGGCGCTTGCCATGCGCGACCTGAAGAAAGATTTGCGGGAAGCTGGAATAATCCGCGAAGGCGGCCCGAGCTATTCGAAAACCGATCGATCCCGGTTCCTGAATGTGATGGAAACGATGGTGCGGGCTGCCAAAAAAATAAGCGCTACCGCCGCAAAGCCGGAAATTCCGCGCAGCCCCGGCTCAACCCGCCCCTGACATCGGGAATGCAGATGCGCTCATCGGGGCTGGGGATATCATGACTCCGCAGCGTTCAATCCCGGGACCCTGCCTTGAAAAAGCCACAATCTTGCCGTTAGTGCGCTGGATCGAGTTTTCGGCGCAACGGCTTGGCCTAAGCACCGTGGAGAAATCCGGTGCGCGGCCCACGACCCTCAATCCAAGACATCGATATTCATCGTGCGTGCCATGCGCTCGCCAAGTCGTATATATATATGATCCTCGGAAGGACTACACTATGCAGACCGGAACCGTGAAGTGGTTCAACGCTCAAAAGGGCTTTGGTTTTATTCAGCCTGACGAAGGCGGAGCCGATGTGTTCGTTCACATCAGCGCTGTCGAGCGCGCCGGCATGCGCCAGCTGAACGAAGGCCAGAAGATCGGCTACGAGATCGTCACCGACCGCCGCACCGGCAAGTCGTCGGCCGACAACCTCCAGGCCGCCTGATTATCCAATTGCCCTGCATGAGTTTTCCGACCGCGGATGTACCGGCGGCGAGGTGATGCAGGCAAGAAGATAGCCATTCAGGTTTCAATACCCGCTTCACGGCGGGGTGTTGAGATTGACCGCCTCCCGCAAGGGGGGCGGTTTTTTTTGCGCACCCTCCCTCCAGTTCCTCTACGGAATATTTTTACCTGGAGCGCTTTCCCTTCAGGCGGACTCACCCGAAGGAAAAGAAATTGCTCCAGCATCAATATCTTGAGCATATTCTTATCGTTCAGACCGATTTCGATCTCAACGGAATATGCTCTGGCCAAGCGCTTGTAATGAAACGCCATTCTTGCCCTGCGGCAGTGTATTGCAGTGCGCTCTAACGCATTCGTGAGCGGCGTTCCCTGCCGTTGCCGCCTAGCTTTTGAATTCTCGTGCCATAAGTGTTTTCACGGTCACGCGACGCGTAATCAGGATTTGGAGGGAATAGATGATCAAGAAGTCAGTCCTTGTCTTCACTTGCGGCACGCTGCTGATGCTCAGCACCTCATTGGCCAACAACGATCCGGTTTCGACCCGCCAGAACCTGATGAAATCGGTCGGCTTCGCCACGGGTACGCTGGGGAAGATGGTCAAGGGCGAATTGCCATATGATCCCGTGACGGCCGAACTGGCCATGCGGGTCATCTATACATCGGCCGTCGGATATCCCACTCTGTTTCCCGAAGGCAGCGGCGAAGGCGCCAATACCGAGGCTGGACCGAAGATCTGGGAAGACAAGGCAGGATTCGAGGCCGTCGCGCTGAAGCTTGAACAATCGGCATTGGTCGCCGGGCCGGCCGCGGCAGGCGGGCTCGACAGCCTCAAGGCCAGCTTCGGGTCGGTCGCGCAGAACTGCAAGGCTTGCCACCAGGACTACCGCGTGAAGAAGAACTGAGCGCCGTACGAAAAGGAACGCGACCAGCCCATGACGAGACGAGCGTTTGTCAGACTCGTAGGGTTCGCCCTGCTGATGATCGCGGCGGGACTTTGGGCCACGCGCCCGGAGCGGGTCGACGCAATGCTCCTGCCGGATCGCCAGGCTGACCTCGTCAACGGCGAGAATATCTTCTGGGCGGGAGGATGCGCATCCTGTCATGCCGCCAAAGGCGCCAAGGGCGAAGACAAGAAGCTGCTTTTGGGCGGGCTGGAACTCAACACGCCCTTTGGCATCTTTCGCGTTCCAAACATAACGCCGTCGTCAACCGCCGGCATCGGCGGCTGGAGCGACGGCGATTTCGTAACGGCGATGGCAAAGGGCACGTCGCCGGACGGACGGCACTATTATCCCGCTTTCCCCTATGGCTCTTACCAGCACATGCGGATCGAGGATCTGCTCGATCTGAGGGCCTATCTCTCCACCCTGCCGCAATCGGAAAACGAGGTCGCCGGCCACGATCTCAAATTTCCCTATTCGATCCGCCCCGGCATCGGCGTCTGGAAACTGCTCTATCTCCATGGCGAACCGCTGGATATCGACCCCGCATGGAGCGATGCCACGAAACGGGGCGCCTATCTTGTCCAGGGGCCCGGCCATTGCGCCGAATGCCACACGCCGAGGGATATTTTCGGCGGCTTGAACATGAGCCGCTGGATGGCGGGCGCGCCGGACCCGGAAGGCGGTAAGGGCAGGATCCCCAACATTACCCCGGACCCTACCGGAATAGGCGACTGGTCGGCGCAGGATATCGCCTATTTCCTTGAAACCGGCTTCACCCCGGATTTCGATTCCGTCGGCGGCAGCATGGCGTCGGTACAGGAAAACTGGTCGCATGTTCGCCCAGCCGACCGGGAGGCGGTCGCCGCCTATCTGAAAGAATTGCCACCCCTGCCTGCTGCAAAACAAGAACCCTGATTTATCGCCAATCCCTTTTATCCGGTCGCGCTCCTTAACCGGCGAGCGGCGGCGCGAAGGCCTGCGTCTAAAAATTTTGCAGTGGCATTGCATGGTATTCATTATTTTAATAATGATGCTTCATATATCAGTATAGAGATCTGAGACGGCCATATGATCACATCCGCGCAGCTTCGCGCAGCCCGTGCCTTGCTTGGCGTCGATCAAAAGCAGCTAGCCGAAATGGCGGGCGTTTCCCTGCCGACGATCCAGCGCATGGAAGCCAGCAGCGGCAATGTCCGGGGCGTCGTGGATACCTTGATGAAGGTGGTATCGGCGCTGGAGCGGGCAGGCATCGAGCTGATCTACGACAATAGCCGCAGCGAGGGCGGCGGCCGCGGCGTCCGTTTCAAGGAACCGCCTGCGGAATGAACCAGGGCATGGACCCTTTCTCGTGCTTTGCGACGGCAAGCGCCGACAGACATGCCGACGAGCCCGCCGCCTTTCAGACAAGGTCGCCGGAATGGACGCAAAACCCACCCAAAGAGCCACCCACCCCGAGCCCGGGTTTCGGGAGCTTTTCACTCCCAAGCTGGCCACGACGCTGGCGCGCGGCTACCACTTTGCCGACTTCAGAGCGGACGCGGTCGCCGGGCTCACCGTCGCCATCGTCGCGCTGCCGCTTTCAATGGCAATCGCGATCGCTTCAGGCGTATCGCCCGACAAGGGGCTGATAGCCGCGATCATCGGCGGTTTTTTCGTTTCAGCCCTTGGCGGCAGCCGCTTTCAGATCGGCGGGCCGGCGGGCGCCTTCATCGTGCTCGTCGCAGCCACAGTGCAACGCGAGGGCGTCGACGGCCTCATCCTCGCCACCATGATGGCCGGCTTCTTCCTGCTTGCCATCGGCTTTCTTCGCCTCGGCACCTACATCAAGTTCATTCCCTACCCCGTGACGGTCGGCTTCACCGCAGGCATTGCCATCATCATTTTCGCCAGCCAGCTGAAGGAACTTCTGGGTCTTCATCTCGACCAGGCCGAACCCGGTCAGATCCTCGAGAAGGTTCCCATCCTCTTTGCGGCGCTTCCGACGTTAAACCCCTATTCGCTCAGCCTTGCGGTCGGGACAATCGCAGTCATTTTAGGGCTGAAGCGCGTCAGGCCGCATTGGCCAGGCATGCTGATTGCCGTTGTAGCAATGTCGGCGGCAAGCGCGCTGCTCGCCTTGCCTGTCGAGACGATCGGCACACGCTTTGGCGGTATTCCAAGCGGCTTGCCAGCCCCTGCCCTGCCGGTTATCACGCTTGCAAAAATGCACGCCGTCCTGCCCGATGCGATTGCATTCGCCCTGCTGGGCGCCATCGAATCCCTGCTTTCAGCCGTCGTCGCCGACGGTATGACCGGCCGGCGCCACCGCTCCAATTGCGAATTGGTGGGGCAAGGCGTCGCCAATATCGCTTCGGCGTTTTTCGGCGGCATCTGCGTTACAGGGACGATTGCCCGAACAGCGACGAATGTCCGGGCCGGCGGGCGCAGCCCAGTCGCAGGCATCATGCACTCGGCTTTCCTGCTCCTCTTCATCCTCTTTGCCGCCCCGCTTGCCAGCTATATCCCGCTTGCCTCGCTTGCGGGCGTGCTGGCGCTGGTTGCCTGGAACATGGTCGAGAAACACGCAATCGGCGCGTTGTTGCGCGGCGCAAGAGGCGATGCGCTGGTGCTTGTAGTGACACTGGGTCTCACTGTCTTCGACGATCTGACCGATGCAATCGTCGTCGGCTTCCTGCTCGGCACCGTCTTGTTCGTCGACCGGCTTGCAAAGACCATCGCCATCGAACACCACATGAATTATGCGCCGGAGGATGTCGCAGATGCCAGCAACGGCCAGCGCAAGCCCTATGACGCCGCGCTGGCGGCCGACCCGGACGTCGTCGTCTACCGGATATCGGGTGCGTTTTTCTTCGGTGCCGCCTCAACAGTGGGATCGATCCTCGATCGCATCGCCGACCAGCACAAGGCCTTCGTGCTCGACTTCCACGCCGTACCGTTCCTGGATTTCAACGGCTGCAAACACCGTGGCGGGCGCTGCGCGCAAAGCCGCCTCGCGCGGAGTGCGGCTGATCGTCTCCGGTGCCGCGCCGCATGTTCGTCACGAGTTGCATCTTCACGGTGTGCGTCCGCCGGACGTTCGCTTCACCTCAAGTATCGACAAGGCCGTCAGCCTGATACGCGGCAAACAGCTATCTCAAAGCGCGGACACTCCTGACCTCTAGGAAAGGCTGCGCGCAATTCAAATACTTTATCGGGAGAAACTACCGATAAGATTATGATAAAAAGGGATGAATTCCCGCATTGATCCCGTTACGCTAGAGCGCTTTCCACGAAAGCGGGACTGCTTTCGTGACAAGAAATCGCTCCAGGGTCAGTACTTTGAGCATATCCTTGTCGCCAAATCCGTTTCAGGCCTGGCGGAATATGCTCTGCATCGCGTGGGAGAGGATTTTCATGGAAACCAAGCTCGATTCCATCGAGAAACTGGCCTTTATCGCCAGCCAGACCGATGAAGCGCAAGTCGCATGCGAAGTGCTGCAGGCGCGCTACGGTGACCATGACCCGAAAACTGCCGATATCGTCGTGGCGCTTGGCGGCGACGGATTGATGCTGCAAACGCTGCATCAATTCATGAACACCGGCAAACCGATCTACGGGATGAACCGTGGCTCGGTCGGCTTTCTCATGAACGAATATGACGAAAGCAACCTCCTCGACCGCATTCGTTCAGCCGTAGTGACGGAACTTCATCCCCTCGTCATGGAGGCAACCGACAGCGACGGCAACATTCACGCTGCACTCGCCATCAACGAAGTATCGCTGCTGCGGCAGACCTATCAGGCGGCAAAACTGAAGATATCCGTAGACGGAAGAGTGCGGATGGAGGAGCTGATCTGCGACGGCGCGTTGATCGCGACCCCTGCCGGCAGCACCGCCTACAATTTGTCCGCCCACGGTCCGATACTGCCGATCCACGCACATTTGCTCGCGCTGACGCCGATCAGCGCCTTCAGGCCACGGCGGTGGCGGGGAGCCTTGCTGCCCAACCGCGCCGAAGTGTGCATAGACATTCTTGAGGCAGACAAACGCCCGGTCAGCGCCGCCGCCGATCATACGGAGATCCGAAACGTAACCATCGTCAGGGTGTTTGAAGATCCGATTTCGCGCAGCCTCATCGTGTTCGACGCGGATCACGGATGGGACGAGCGGGTCTTGAGCGAGATGTTCAGATATTGAGGCGATTGAGGCCGATTACCACTGAATGGCGCCTCGCCTCTTTGCCGGCTTCGCCCATCAGGGCAAAATGGATTGCCGAAGAAAAAGGCCGGAAGGCGAATTCAATCTGGACCCGGCCCGAGATGTGCAGCAGGCTGTTTCACCAAGGGCTCTAGTCGATTCGAGGGCGGCAATGCCGGCGACGCGGTAGGGAAACAGTCCATGACTCGCGAAATACCAAGGGAGGCGACAGGTTATCAAGTGGTGAAACCACCGCAAGACCTGCGATCCAAGGTCAGAATTCTCAATGACAAGGAAGCGGCGAATTTCGACCCGGTCAAAGCGGCTGAAGCCGCCCTGGAACGGCTGTCGGGCGAATTCGACACTTGGATGAACGAAGAATCCAAAACGCTTTTTGCGATCTGGTCCGGGCTTGGCGATGCACCGATGAGCGAAAAGGGCGCGAATGCGCTGTTTCGCGCCGCCCACGACATCAGGGGTCACGCTGAAACGCTCGGCTATCCGCTAGCCGGGGAAATTGCCGGCAACTTCTGCTATCTCATTGAAAACATAAAGCCCGCCGCCAACATTCCGAGGCAACTTGCAGCGCAGCACATTGAAGCCATTCGCGCAATTGTGACTGAAGGCGCCAAAAGCGAAGAAAATTCAGTCGCCAAGGCTCTTGTGGAACGGCTCGTGGATGTGACCGACGATTTTATTTCACGCCACGCCTCGGCGGACGGAAGAGAAAAGAGCGATTGACGCCGGCCCTTTTCCGCCTGTCCGCGCGCTTCAAGGACTTTTGGCTCATCAAGGACTTTTGGCTCAGGGAAAATCTGTTTATGCGGCAAGCGTACGATCGACGAAGGCCCGTGCCGCATCGCGTGCGGCTTCGCTTTCGAAACGGCGCAGCAGGCCGAGCAGATCGTCCAACTCATCGATGCCGAAGTCCTGGTAGCGGGTCAAAATCCGTTCCACCATCCGGCGCGATGTCGCCGGGTCGCCGGGCGTCACATCCCCTTCGAGTTCCCGCCAAACTTCCACAGCGATAATGAAGGCCCGGTGCGTACGCGCTGGCAGCCCCGATTTCATGAGCAGCGCGCGAATGGCGCTAGCCCGACCCCGCAAGACGATATCGTAAACCCGCGATATCGGCACTTCGGTCAGGCGGGAAAGCGCTGCCTCGAACAGGCGGATATTGCCAGCGCAGACCGCGCGCAGCAAAAGCGCGGCCGTCAATTGTTCGGATACGCGCAAATGCTCTACGAGAGCCGAGGCTTCCTGCATCGTAGCCTCGCCGGCCATGGCGACCGTTGCGCGCTCGCGCGCCTCCACGACAACCTGCGCGGCGCGTGTTCCGGTCAGCCCGCCGCGCACCAGCGGATGCAGCGCCAGCATATCGCCCAGTTGCTTGAGCAGCATCTGCCGGATATCCAGCGGCGTATCTCCCCGCCGCATCAGTTGAGCGCGGAATGCAGCCTCATCGCCGTGTCTTTCCACCATGCGCACCATGCTGCAATGGGCAATGACGGCGTTTTCGTTACTGATCAGCGCGAGACAGGCATCGAGACCGCCAACCTCGGCAATTGCCGCGGAAACCGCAGCGGAAATCGACGGCCGATTGGCGATCGCCGTTTGCAATCGCTCTTCCATCGATGCGGCGAAATCCACCAGTTCGCAGTCGAGCAGGATCGGCGAATGCTGGAGGACGACCTCCGCCGTCTCGGTAAGATCGTTTGCCAGAGCCAGAATGATATGACGTGGCGCCTTGTTGCTTGGGGCAAGGGCAATGGCGAGAGCGCCGCGCACCATCGGCGAAGGATCGTCGAGGAGAACCGTCAACGCTGCTTCCGCCGCCTCGCGCTCCTCTGCCGTCATTTCCGAATAGAGCCATGCCCGGCCAAGCGCACTGGTCGCCTCGGCGCGGCGATGCTCGGGTGCGGTTCCAATCCAGCGAAGAAAGGCTTCAACGATCATGGTTCTCTGTCGCCTCAAAGGGCAGCGATGCATCGCGCACGACGCTGCCATGCTTCATCCACTCGATATTGAACCGCTTCCGACTACTCCACGCTCGTCAGCCAACATCGAAGCCAAATCGGCACAACAATACGCAGTTCATGCCGGGACTATGGTAGGGCAACCCTTAAGGACTCGTTTACCATACGGCACCCATCAGCATACTTCCGCATCCATCCCGCCGTTCAAACCGGGGGAAGAATATCTTTTGGTTCCTGATGCTGTCTGTAGGTCAGAAACGCCAGAAGGTTCAAAGGACTAGGCCCGTTTTCTCCGACCTGCCCGCTCGCCGGGCTGGCAGCTGCCGCCGCCGGCAGGGGCGGTCGGCTGACGGGACGGGCATTCTCGACTTCAGCGTCGAAGGGAACCGCCGCATTCAACCTGGCGAAGGGCAATTGTTCGGAAGGGTCCTGCACCGTCAGCGCCGTCAGAAAGCTTGCCGAGAGGCTGCCGGGCGCGATTTCAGTGCCATTCCTGAAAAGCGACTGAAAGGGCGCGGACGCTTCGGATGCCGCCGACCAGGCAGCAAATACGCGGCTCCTGGGATCTTGCAGCGCCAGGGTTTCGCCGCCCTGTCCCGCGATCTCCGGCTTGCTTGCAGGCAGCGCTTGCGCCAGCGACGCAAATTGCGGCCGCGGCAGACTGTCTAAGCGTCCTGCCGCGGGGATATGATTGGTGACCAAGGCGGCATAGACTTCATTCACCGTCCGCGCGCTGCCGTCGCTATTGTGAAAGATCGCCTTGTTGGCTGCAGCCTGCTTGGCAAACACCTTGTTTGCGGCAAGATCCGGCTGCCCTTCTGCCAGGCCGATGAGCTTGCCCGCCCCGCCCGCGCCCAGGAAATGCGCGATATAGAGTTCCCCGTCGCTCGGCTCGCGCCCAAGCTTGTCGCGAAGGTAAGACGCATTTTTTTGCGTCAGTTCGCCGGCGAGCCTTGAAGAGATATCCGGGTCTTTGCGCAAATCGAGAATTTCGCGTCTGAGTTCGGGGTCCGAAACCTTGTAGTGGCCCGATGCGGTCCGCTCGATCTTGTCAGCATATTGCCCAAGGCCGTGCCGATGACCCGTTTCCTTCACCGTTTCAAGCCAGGTGCTCTCGATGAACTGAAACAAGCCCGACGCGCTCGACGTTTTAGCCTTGGCGGTTTCGTTCAGAGCGGATTCCCGCTGCGCGGTTTTCAGCAAATAGTCGAAAGACGTTCCCGTCACCGAGCTTGCCGTTTGAAAGGCCTGCTCGATCCGGTTTGCGACAGAGACGGAGTCTGCGACTTTCATGTCCTGGCTCCTCGACAGCGAGAGTCTTGCCGTTTGGTTAAAGTCGGCCCAATTTGGTTAACGGGCGGTTAATATCTCGGCCCATCGTTGCGTATCCAACGTCAAAAACGCTAATTCATATCAAATGAGTCGTGCGAACTTTTTGCAGATTGCATCAATCCGACTTGACCAACGATCGGGGACTGAAATGCCGGGGCTGTATTTTGAGGAATTTGAAGTGGGCCATGTGTTCCATCACACGCTGACGCGGACCGTGACGGAGATGGACAACATGCTGTTTTCCAACATGACGCTCAACCCGCAGCCGCTGCACATCGACCGGCATTTCTGCGAAACGCAGACCGAATGGGGCCAGCCGCTGATGAACAGCCTTTTCACCCTCGGGCTGATGATCGGGATATCCGTCAACGACACGACGGTCGGCACCACGATCGCCAATCTCGGCATGACGGACGTGCGATTTCCAAAGCCGCTGTTTCAGGGCGACAGCGTCCATTGCACCACGGAGGTGATTTCCAAGCGGGAATCGAAATCACGGCCGGACGCGGGAGTGGTGGAGTTCGAACACAAGACCTTCAACCAGCATGACGAACTCGTCGCCATATGCCGGCGTCAGGCCTTCATGCGCAAAAAGCAGCGGGGTGCGTAAGGCAATGCGATCCCTCCTCTTCATTCCCGGCGACAGCTCCAAGAAACTGGACAAAGGTCTGGCATGCGGCGCCGATGTGCTCCTGATCGATCTGGAAGACTCCGTCGCCGCAGGCGACAAGGCGAAGGCGCGCACGATTACCAGGGACTTCCTGAAAGCGCATGTGGCGGCCGAAGTGCGTCCGCGCCTGTTCGTCAGGGTCAATGCGCTCGATACCGGCCTCATCGATGAGGATCTCGCTGTCGCAATGGCGGGTCACCCCGACGGCATCATGCTGCCGAAATCCATATCGGGCGCCGATATCACCCATCTCGGCGCGAAGCTCGCCGTTCAGGAAGCAATTCATGAGCTCGATGACGGCAGTACCGGGATCATCGCAGTGGCGACGGAAACGGCGGCATCCGTATTCAACCTGGGCACCTACAAGGGCGCAAGCCCGCGCCTTGGCGCATTGACGTGGGGGGGCGAAGATCTCTCCGCCGATATCGGCGCCCTCGCCAACCGGGATGAAAACGGCGTTTTCACCGAGGTCTACCGCGTTGTGCGGGCGCTTTGTCTCATGGGCGCGGTCGCCGCCGAAGCGATGCCGATCGATACCGTCTTCACCAATTTTCGCGACATCGAAGGTCTGCGGCGGGAAGCCATGGAGGCGCTGCGGGACGGCTTTACCGGCAAAATGGCAATCCACCCGGCACAGGTTCCTGTAATCAACGAGATTTTCACACCCGCCCAGAAGGATATCGACAAGGCGAAGCGCATCGTCGAGGCCTTCACTGATGCGGGTGACGCAGGTGTTATCGGTCTCGACGGCGAGATGCACGACCGCCCGCACCTGCGACGGGCCGAAAAGCTTCTCGCCCGAGCCCGCGCAGCGGGTCATCCAAAATAGTTCGGCTTGCGCGGGGAAGCTTTAAGATAGTCCGCCCTTCGCCGGACCTGTAGCATCCGAAAGTGTCGCTTGAGGATGTGATCAATACGGTAGACGAAGCCAGATGCAAGAGAGTCGAATCTGCCAGACAAATCAAGCCTACCCAAAGGCTTTGGAGCATTGATCCCGGCGCGAAGAAACGGCTACGGCCTTCATTGTCTTCCAGTCATTCCATGCTGAAAGGCCAAGAATCGCTGAAATCGGCACGAATTGTTGTAACCGCTTAGCGGATCGGAAAAAGCGCGCGGGCAGAAAGGTCGCTAGCCCTTTCGCCAACTCGAGGTGGCCGAGCGCATCTTCGCTTTCGCAAAAGACTTTGATTTGCCCGCGCGCCGATCCCAATACCGCAAGTCGGCAAAACCGGCAAGAAATCCCGCCCGTATTCAAAACCGCCCGCTTCTCAACTTCGGGAGGACGGGCGCGTCATCTGAAACACTTCGTCCACCACCGAATAATCCTTGTAGCCAAGGCGGGCGATCGGTTTTGCCCTGGCGACATCGAAATAGCCGTCGACGATCATGTCTTCGTCGATATGGACGCCCACCACCTGACCGATCACCACCCAGCATTCGGCATTGGAGCCATCCAGCGCTATCGGCCGGATGGTCTGGATATGACGGCATTCCAGCACGGTCTTTGCTTCCGCCACATGCGGCGGCTTTACCAATCTTGAGGGAGCCGGCGTCAGATTTGCCTTTTCGAACTCCGAAATCCCGTGCTCGTAGGGACCGGAACTAGCGTTCATGGCGTCCCTGAGATCGAAGGTCGCGAGATTGCAGGTGAACTCGCCGGTCGCCTCCACATTGGAAACCGTGTCCTTCCAACCGGTCGAAGAAAACATCACCAAGGGTGGACTGTCGCAAATCGCGTTGAAGAAACTGTAGGGGGCGAGATTGGGCCGGCCTTCGGCATCCAGCGTCGCGATCCAGCCGATCGGACGCGGCGAGACGATCGCCTTGAAGGGATTATGCGGAAGGCCGTGGTCGTTCTTTGCCGTCTCATAAAACACGGACCTATTCCCCCTTCCACTCGCTGACGATCGTCGCCAGTTCCGGTCGTGGCCGTTCGGTCGGCGGCACGGTCGGCGTGCCGATATGGACAAAGCCGGCAATACGCTCACCCTCGGCAAGGCCCAGAAGCTTTCGCACATCGGCGTCATAGGCCATCCATTCGGTCAGCCACTGCGCGGCAAATCCCATTGCATGGGCAGCGTGAAGCAGGGTCATGCAAACTGCGCCCGCCGAAAGCTGTTGTTCCCACATTGGAATTTTCGGATGTTCCGCCGCCTTGCTGACGACGGCTATAACCAGCGGCGCGCGCGAAAGGCGCTCTGTTTCCTGCTTGCGGCGGGCGTCGTCGAGCGTCCCTTCCCTCGCCTCAACGATTTGCAGCAGCTTTTCGCCCGCCAGATGGCGTGCCTCGCCGCGTATCACGATGAAGCGCCAGGGCGCGAGTTTACCGTGGTCGGGCACCCTTGTCGCCGCCGTCAGCAGCACCTGGAGCTCATTGTCATCGGGAGCTGGATGAGAGAGCGTGTTGCAGGCCTGGGATCGGCGGGTCAAAAGCAATTGCAAGGCATCGGGATTTTCAAGCGTCATGGTCATCCTGCCGGAAGAAAGAGGTGAAGCGCGCAACGTCCCGGCATAAAGATTGCTAAATCGGGGATGATTGCGTACTTAGCGTTGAGCAAAGAGGTAACGGACTATTGCGCACTGTCAATCCACGCCAAGAGCGCAAAAGGCTTGGGGAATTGATGGATCTCCCCGCAATAGGCCGGTTGCATAGACCTCGGGACTTGAAATTGCCCAATTTTTAGCCCCACAAAGCTAGTCACCCGAATCTGAAGTTCGTCTCAATTCGCAGCAGGTTCTGAACGAACCTCAGATTCAACAAGGTGACAGCCAAGTTTATGTTTCTAGTGTGGTTTTCGAATTTGAAATACGCTCCGGAGCCAACTGCTATAGTGAGGCGTATTTCAAATTAACCGCACTACCAAACAAACAATCGGGATTCCGATGCCCGGCAATCGGCCAAGCGCGGCGGGAAATGCAGCAAGGGAATGAAAGAATGACGGCGACCGGAAGCGCAATCAAGCGATGGATCGTCCTATGCGCGTGCGCTTTCATCGTCATATTCGCAGCCACTGCGGCCAACGCGGCAGAAACAATCCTTCCCTTGCCAAAGCCCGATCCCACTGCTCCGGCCAGTGAATCCGAGCCGGGCCCCTCCATCAGCAGCGAGCTTTATCCGCTGCTCGATACGACGCCGGGGCCGAGCCTGACACCCTCGATCACGCCCTACGCGCCGGCAACGACATTCGGCTCGTCTATCCTCGGCAATACCGACGAAGGCGCGCTTTATCTCGTCGCCAAGCTGACGGAAGAAGGCCCGCCGCTTTCCACGGGCGTCGTGTGGCGCGTCTACTCCGAAAGCACCGATGCCGAAGGCAAGCTTCAACTCGTCGCCTCGGCCGCTGGCGGCGATGCGGAATTCCGCCTCGACCCCGGCTCCTATCTGGTGCACACCGCCTACGGCCACGCCGGCACGACAAGCCGCATTACCCTGCAGCGCGGTGTCGAATCCAAGACCGTGGTCTTGAGCGCCGGCGGCGTCAAGCTGGATGCCCTTTTCTCCGACAGGCAGGCGATCACTACCGGGACTGCTCTTTTCGACATCTACGAAACCGAATTCGACAACCGCGGCGAACGTCAGCTCGTGGCCGCCAGCGTCCGCCCGGGCGCGGTCGTGCGCCTCAATGCCGACACCTACCACGTCGTCAGCCGATACGGGTCCGTCAACGCGGTCGTGCGCGCCGATATCCGCATCGAGCCAGGCAAACTGACGGAGGCAACCGTCTATCACAGCGCGGCAAGCGTGACGCTGAAGCTGGTGAAGGAAGAAGGCGGCGAGGCGCTCGCCAATACCTCATGGTCGGTCCTGACGCCTGGCGGCGACGTCGTTGTCGAGGCCAACGGCGCCTTTCCCTCATTCGTCCTGGCTGCCGGCGAATATCAGGTGGTGGCGCGCAACAATAGCCAGATCTATACCCGCAATTTCATGGTAGAGACCGGCCGCGATCGCGAGGTTGAGGTACTGGCGAAAAACGGGCTTGCGCCGCAGGCCGCTGCGACGGGCCTGGAAAACCTCATCGACAGCAAGCAGTGACGGCTTGATGTTTGACGCTGCCGGCACCCGCTCAGGCGGCGGCGCCCCGCGCGAAGCGGCGACGCTTCCGGCCAAGCGCTCCGGTATCAATACTCCCGGTATCAATTCGCGCCAGCGATAATACCCGGCGCTGCAAATCCTCGATCATCGCCTTTTGGTCGGCAAATGCCGCCAGTTCCTCGTAAGGGATCATACTTCCGACCCTCACCGCTATGGCTGAACCGGCGATGCGGCGGAACTCACGCACTAAAAGCGAAAGCCTGAGCGTCAGCGACAAGCGCGAAGCCAAATGGAAAAGCGGCGAATTCTGCCCTTCGAAATAGACCGGCATGACCGTCGCTTTCGATGAGCGGATCATCTTGGCGGTAAACGTCTTCCAGGGCAGTTCTTCCGCCTTGCCGAAGGGCCGCTTCGCGGTCGCCACCCCGCCGCCGGGGAAAACGATGATCGTCACGCCTTCCTTCAGCAGGCGCAAGGCTTCCTGCCGGGTGCGCATATTGTTGCGCAAGGCTTCCGCTGTTTCCTCGAAATCGACAGGCAGCGAATAGGGGCGGATTTCGGGAACTTTCAAAAGCTCGTTATTGATGAGGATCCGGTAGGGTCGGTCAAGCCGTTCGGTCAGCGAGAGGATCGCCAACCCGTCGCCGATGCCGAAGGGGTGATTGGCGATGACGACCAGCGGGCCGCTTGGCAATTCCTGCGGCGGCCACTCAGCCCCTTCAACATGGACATTGAGATTGATGAGCGAGAGCAATTCGCTCCAGATATAGCCACCCGTGGCGACGCCGGATTTCCAGTGACGGTAGATCGCGAGCAGCTTTTTGCGCCCGGACATACCTTCAACAGCCCGGATCAGCCAGCGCGTCATGCGCGGCTGGCTGGCATTAGCGTAGCTGAGTTCTGCGTGATCCAACAAAGCCTCGTCAGCCTGTAGCCGGGCCAGCGGCAACCGACCTTGTCCCGGCAGAGCAGACTACCCACCGCCGATGACAGATATAAAACGGCCTCAACAATTGTAACCCCGCCGCGATCAAATGCCGCGGCGAGGCTGCCTTCAAGATTATTTCGGTCTCAACGTCCCGCCAGATCGGGAGGTGTCGCTTCGGTTCTCAATGCGGAGATCGCCTCGTCAAGGCCAAGGCTCTGCTGATCCCTGGAACCAAGGCGGCGCATGTTGACGCTACGCTCTTCCGCCTCGCGCTTGCCGCAAACGAGGATGACCGGAACCTTGCCCAGCGAATGCTCGCGCACCTTGTAGTTGATCTTCTCGTTCCGCAGATCAAGATCCGCCTTGAGGCCCGCCTTCTTCAGCATGGCCACCACCTCGCGGGCATAGTCGTCCGCTTCCTGGGTGATCGTCGCCACGACCACCTGCAGCGGCGCGAGCCACAAAGGAAAATGCCCGGCGAAGTTTTCGATCAGGATGCCGAGGAAACGTTCCATGGAACCGCAGATCGCACGGTGCACCATGACCGGCGTCTTCTTCTCGCCGTCGCTGTCGACATAGAAGGCGCCGAAACGCTCAGGCAGGTTGAAATCGACCTGCGTCGTGCCGCATTGCCATTCGCGGCCAATGGCGTCGCGCAGCGTATATTCGAATTTCGGACCGTAGAAAGCGCCCTCGCCTTCAAGGATACCCGTCTTGATGCGCCCGCCGGACTGCGCCTCGATGGTCTTCAGCACATTGGCCATGACTTCTTCGGCGTGGTCCCACGAGGCGTCCGAACCGACCCGCTTTTCCGGTCTGGTGGAGAGTTTCACCACCACTTCGTCGAAGCCGAAATCCGCGTAGGTCGACAGGATAAGCTCGTTGATCTTCAGGCACTCTTCGGCAAGCTGCTCTTCAGTGCAGAAAACGTGAGCATCGTCCTGCGTGAAGGCGCGCACCCGCATCAACCCATGCAGCGCGCCCGACGGCTCGTAGCGCGACACGGCTCCGAATTCGGCCAGGCGCAGCGGCAGGTCGCGGTAGCTCTTCAGCCCATGCTTGAAAATCTGGACATGGCCCGGGCAATTCATCGGCTTGATGGCGAAAACGCGGTCGTCCTCCGTTTCGGTGACGAACATGTTCTCCCGGTACCATTCCCAGTGACCGGAGGTTTCCCAAAGCGCCTTGTCGAGGATTTGCGGCGCGTTGACCTCGTCGTAATCTTCCTCCAGCCGGCGGCGCATGTAGCTCACCAGCGTTTGAAACAGCGTCCAGCCCTTGGGATGCCAGAAGACGACGCCCGGCCCCTCTTCCTGGAAATGGAAGAGATCCATCTCCCGGCCTAGCCTGCGATGGTCGCGCTTTTCCGCCTCTTCCAGCATATGAAGATAGGCGCTGAGGTCGTTATCGTTCGCCCACGCCGTGCCGTAGATGCGGGTGAGCATCTCGTTGTTGGAATCGCCGCGCCAATAGGCACCGGCAACCTTCATCAGCTTGAAGGCCTGTCCGATCTGGCCGGTGGAAACCATATGCGGCCCCCGGCAAAGGTCGAGCCACTGGCCCTGACGATAAACTTTCAGCTGCTGATCTTCGGGTATAGCCTCAATCAGCTCCACCTTGTAGCCTTCGCCCTTGGCGGAGAAATAGCGCTTCGCCACCTCGCGCGACCACACCTCCTTGGTGAAGGCGGCATTGCGTCCGATGATTTCCTTCATCTTCTTTTCGATGACCGGCAGATCGTCGAGCGTGAAGGGCGTTTCGCGCTTGAAATCGTAATAGAAGCCGTTCTCGATCACCGGACCGATGGTCACCTGCGTGCCCGGCCAAAGCTCCTGCACCGCTTCCGCCAGCACATGCGCGGCGTCGTGGCGGATCAGCTCCACCGCGCGCGGGTCGTCGCGGGTGATGATCTCAAGCCTGGCGCTCGTCTCGATCGGATCGGCAAGATCGCGCAGCTCGCCATTCAGCGCCATCGCGACAGCCTTTTTTGCGAGCGATTTGGAAATGCCTTCGGCAATCTCCTTACCCGTTGTCCCGGGTTGGAATTCGCGCACGGAATTGTCGGGGAATGTCAGCTGTATCATGTCTTCTCTCATGCTCACTCCTGCAGACTAACGCAGGTAAGCGGTTTTCAGGCCTAGCCCCGCCATATAGGCGGGAATGTCGTTGGAAACGGCGCAAAGCGATAACCGATCCCGCCGCCCGCGTCCACCCACAGGAAGAATTCCGTTGGTATCGCGGATACAAAATCCCTTTGCAATGCTTGCAAGACGTCTACAACTTATGCGCAATATTGACCGAAATACTCGCCACGAATCACAACCCCCTGACAGCCATCACCCGAGCGTCCCGGTACGATTCAGGCCAGCAATACAAACCAGAACGCCCCAGATCACTATTTATAAACCTGGAGTTTAGAAATGAATCAGGAAACTTTGGTTAAGTCAGAGAATTACCAAAGCGCACAAGCAGTTAATCGAGGCAGCGCGCATAACTTAATGATCTATGACGCTAACAAAAAATCAATAATGCTAGCATATATACTTTGGATATTTTTAGCATACTTTGGAGCGCATAGATTTTACACGAAAAATATTGGATCAGCTATCGCTCAATTATTATTAACAATTACTGGATGGATTTTGCTTTTTGTAGGAGGTATCGGTTTTATTATATTGCTTCCGCTTTCAATTTGGCTGCTCGTAGATGCTTTTTTAATCCCGCGCTGGATACGCTCGCACAATAATCTTCTGATTGCGCAACTCAACGCAAACTAAACGCAAACAAAGATACCAGGAGATTATAATGAGTTTGGACGACATATCTGCAGCCGCAAACAATTCAGACAAATAATCACAAGCCAAAACCGATATTCTACAGCTAATGATTTACGACAATAATAAAAAATCACTAGCTGTAGCATATATTCTATGGATGATTTTAGGATGTATTGGAGGGCATAGATTCTATTGCGACAAATCCGAATCCGGCGCCGCTCAATTAATTTTACTTGTAATTGGCGTCGTATTCTTAAGAATCGGTGAAATAGGCGTTATTATATTATTGCCCCTATTCATTTGGATGCTCCTGGACACTTTGTTTATTCCAAAATGGATACGCTCCTACAATTACGAGCTGATGACAAAATTCAAAGATAATTGAGCGCCTGGAGCACACGGACGATCGCAAAGTTTCTCCACTGACAGTTGGTAGATCCGAAAACGCCGATAACGTGGATCACCAACCTTTATGGCGAGACCTTGCTGTACCCAGGGTGCAGACTCAATATGTTGGAGCGTATTCTCATCATTTTTCAAAGAGAAATGATTGTGGCATGTGGCGCTACGATGACGGGTGTGGCTCCAGGCTTTCCTTCGCAGCCCGGCGCAACCAGTTGACGAATTGCTTCAAGGGAGGACGCATCGCGCCCGGCCGCCGGACCAGGAAATATCCGACCGGCGCGCCGTCTTCCTCGTCTTCAAAGAGAACCTTCAAACGGCCGGAAGCGATATCCTCTTCTATGAGGACCCGGGAGGCGCAGGCCAGCCCCTGCCCTTCGCGCAAGGCCGGCATCACCATGTAGCCGGGAAGATGGGCGATATCCGCCTTGTTTGCAGCCTCAACCCCGCGCGCCGCAAACCATGTCTGCAACTCCCCCGTTCCAAGCTCCTGTAGCCAGGGCAGTTTCAAGAGATCTTCCGGCGTTTCGATCGTCTTGCCTGCAAGTAGGGAAGGCGCTGCCACAAGCACCAGTCGCGACGCGAGAAACGGCTCCGCCTCAAATCCGGGCCAGTTTCCACTGCCGAAACGTATCGCCAGATCGTATCCGCCGCGCTTCAGATCGACGATTTCAGCCGATGGATTGAGCATCAGTTCGATTTCGGGAAACTCGGCTCGAAACGCTCCGATCCTTGGCATGAGCCAACTCACCGCAAAACTTGGCGTCAGCGAAACAAGCAAAGGGCGGCGCTGGTCCGCGCCCGAAAGATCGGCGATGGCCGAATGCATGATCTCCATCGCTTCCGAAAGCGATGCCGAAAGCCGCTGCCCCTCCGCCGCTCAGGACCAGGCTACGCCCGTCACGGTAGATCAGGGAAAGACCAAGGTGAGCCTCAAGCCGCCGCACCTGCTGGGCGATTGCGACATAGGTCACGTTCAATTCCCGCCCGGCTTCCGTGAAAGACCGATGCCGGGCGGCGGCCTCAAATGCGCGCAGGATTGATAGCGATGGCAGTCCATTCCAACTCATACAAAACCTGACGTTTTATATAGAGACAATTGCTTTCTCGCAAATATCGCACGTTTCGCCAAGATATATCCAGTCAACAGCGAAATGTGGAGTTATGCAAATGTTTGACGTTCTCGCCAAAACCTTCATGATCTCCAGCCGCATGGATGCTTTTGCCGACCCAAGCGCCAAAGAGCCGGCAACCGGATTGAGAAACCGCTTCGGATTCAAGGCGGACGCTTCTTCAAAAACACAAAAGGAAGCGAACGAAGAACCGAAGCGATAGGTAAGCCGTGACGCCTCAACGCTATGCAACCGCCCACCGGCCAGATTTGACTGTTATCAATGCGGAATTTCCTAAAAGCGCTCTCATGTTGGGCCTTAGGCGCTGCAGCCACTAAAAGGAGATCCGCTGATGAGAACCGTTACAATGGCTTTCTGCCTGGCCTCGAGCCTTTTGGTAGCAGCTATTCCAGCCGCTCATGCGCAAGATGGCGACGATAGCCGCGGATGGGGACCAGGGCCGGGGCTCGGCTGGGGATACGGCCAGCACATGATGCGCGGCTTCGGCGCAAACGGCGACATGACGGGTATCGGCCCGGACGCCATGCTCGACCGTATCGATGGACGGCTCGCATTCCTCAAGGCCGAGCTCAAGATCACTGACGAACAAACTGCGAAATGGGACGAGGCCGCTTCCGCAATCCGCGCCAATGCAGAGGCGCACAACGTCATGATGCTGAGCATGATGGATGAAATACGTAACGGCTCGTTCGCAAAACTGACGCTCCCAGAGCGGCTCGCCTATCAGGAAACACATATGTCAGCGCGCCTGGAACAGATTAAATCGATAAAGGTTGCCGTCGATGGTCTTTATGCCGCTCTCTCCGACGACCAGAAGAAAGAAGCCGACGACATCGTTCTGCCAATGATGGGCATGGGCATGGGTCGCGGCGGCATGGGCTGGGGAGGCAAGGGCGGAATGATGATGGGGCCGGGGCGAGGCAGGTGGAATCAGTAATCATTGCGTGCAAACGCTATCGCACACCCTGTTTCGGGTAAGCGATAGCGCTGCATTGCGGGCGGCAAGCCGCCCTGTCTAATCCGTAAGTCGACGTAACGTTACTTACGCGGCTTTTTCAGCTGCGACTTTCGAAAGCACGTCGGAGAGCGCATCGACGCCCTGCGCGCCCGATACGAGGTACTTCTGGTTCAGGATGATGGCCGGGACGCCCTGAATGCCGCGTTGCATCCAAAGCTGTTCGCTTGCACGAACGACATCAGCATATCTTCCGTCTTCCAAAACCTTCAGCGCTTCTTCGCGGTCGAGGCCGGCCGTTGCCGCGACATCGGCCAGAACCTGCGGGTCGCTCACGTTCTCGCGCCTCGTGAAAAAAGCCTCGAAATACGCCAGCTTCAATTCCGTCTGCTTTCCCAACTCTCCAGCCCAATGCAGCAATTGGTGAGCCTGAAAGGTGTTGTACATGCGCATGTCGTCGGCGTAGTCGAAGGTGAACCCGAGTTCCCGCCCCATATCCGTTAAACGCTGGCGCGACGCCACGCTCTGTTCCGGCGACGTGCCGTATTTTTGCGCCAGATGCTCCCGCAGGTTCTGCCCTTCCCTCGGCATCTGCGGATTGAGCTCGAACGGGTGCCAATGCATTTCGATTTCCACGCCCGTGCGCGCAGCGGCTTTTTCCAGCTGTTTGTAACCGATGATGCACCAGGGGCAGACGACATCGGAAACGACGTCGATGCGGATCGCCGCGCCAGCACTGTCGCGATTGTCAACCATTCAAAAACTCCTTTTCCCATGCGGAGAGCGCCCCTGCAGATATATGAGGCGGCAGCTCTCCATTGCCTGTCGGCTTGAGCGTCAATCTATCAGTAGATAGGGATGAGCGCTACCCGTTGCAGCAGGAACGATCCAGCGTCAGTCCCCTCAGTCGATCAGCCCCACCCGCCTGCGGATAGATTTATCGCGGAGGGAGACGTCCGAACCATCGAACTCCGCCGCATCATTGCTGCTCAGCCAGGCGACCGCGCGGCCAACCCACTCGGGATCGATGTGGACGGAAGGATCGAGCTGGCTTACCCGGTTGATGCCGGATGAACGGATGGCCTGCTGCATATAGGTCGCGACAGTTCCCGGGCTCAACCCGACGACCCTGACACCCGTTCCCTGCATTTCCAGCGATGCGGCCTGCGTCAGCATGAAGGCGGCCGCCTTGGCGCTGCAATAGTGGCTCCAGCCCTCCAGCGGATTGTGGGCAGCACCCGAACTGATGTTGACGACGACGCCGGAGCCTTGCGCCTTCATCAAGGGAAGTGCTGCCCGAAGCCCGTGATAGACGCCTTTGTAGTTGATGTCGGCAGCCCTGCCCCAGGCCTGCGGATCGGACGACACGAGCGGCCCGATAGGATCGATCACGCCGGCATTATTGACGAGAATATCGATCCTGCCGAAAACCTTGCGACAGTGTTCTACGGCGTTTTCCACGTCGCTATAACGCGCGACATCGCAAGCTACGGCCTCAGCCTTTCCTCCCGCCTTGCGAATTTCGGCGGCCAGCATCTCGATCTCCGCCGTCGTTCTCGCCGCGAGGACAACACTTGCGCCTTCTGCCGCAAATACTTTCGCAGTCGCCGCCCCTATTCCACGGCTTGCTCCGGTGATGACGGCAGCCTTGCCCGATAGTTCATACATGCCTGTTTCCTGCCTTGATGCGAGAATCCGGGATAGAATAACATTCGGATCGCGCCCGCAACGCAAGACACGCCTTGGCGGCAGATAGTGACCCATGGAAAATGCACTGCGGTCGCCTTGCGTGAAAAAGCGCAATCCCGGGCAGACACTTGCAACGACATCGGCTATATCAGCGCCATCATGACAGATCCCGTTCTTGAAACGCTGTTTCTCCCGCTGGCGAGCGGGGACATCGACTGGCCCGACGACGGCAGGACCCTCTTTTTGCGCGCCCGCATGGGCGGGCTGCTTCTCGGAAGTTCCTGCGGAGACTATAGCCTGCGTCCAGAGTTTCCGCCCTCACGCGGGCGAGCTGGAAAAGGCCGGCTTCAAAATCCAGCCGACCGCAGGCGCAGAAGCCGACGGCTATCCGCTCGTGCTTGTTCTGCCGCCGCGCCAGCGCGAGGAAGCGCGCGCTCTGCTTGCCGAAGCTTTCTCGCTCGTTCGCCGAGGCGGGACGGTGGTCGCCTGCCAGTCCAACACGGAGGGCGCGCGCACCTGCGAAAGCGACATGGAAAAACTGGCCGGGCCTCTTTTGTCCTTGTCGAAAAACAAGGCCCGCGTGATCTGGGCCAAGGCCGACACAGCCCATCTCGATGCGAAGCTCGTGGCGGAATGGCGGCCGCTCGACGCACCCCGCCCCATCGGCGACGGACGGTTCGTGTCCAGGCCGGGCCTCTTTGCATGGGACAGGATCGATGCCGGAACGGCACTGCTGGCCTCCTACTTGCCGAAGGGATTGTCAGGCATGGCTGCGGATCTCGGCGCGGGATACGGCGCGCTATCGGCGGCGCTGCTTGAGCGTTGCCCGAAAATCTCGGGCCTCGATCTCTATGAGGCAGAAGCAAGAGCGCTGGATCTGGCGCGCCAGAATCTGGCGACCCATCGTCTCTCCAAGGACCTCTCCGCACCGAAGCTCGATTTCCTGTGGCACGATGTCACCGCCGGTCTGGCGAAGAGCAATTACGACGTAATCGTGATGAACCCGCCCTTTCACGAGGGCCGCGCCGACCGCGCCGATATCGGCCAGGCCTTCATTCACGCCGCCTCGCGCGGCCTGAGAACCGGCGGCGAACTCTGGCTCGTCGCCAATCGGCACCTGCCCTATGAGGCAAGGCTTGGGCAAGATTTCGCAAACGTCGCAACGCTCACCGACGAAGGCGGATACAAGGTCATTCGCGCAGTCAAAGGCAAGAGCAGGGCCGAGGCAGCGCGGGGCAAACGATGAAACTGGTCAAGCTTCTCGCCAATCTCGGCTACGGCAGCCGCAAGGACGTGCAGCGGATGATCCGCAACGGCTGGGTCACCGACAGCGCCGGCAATGCGCTCAAGGAAAACCAGCTGATCGACCACGGCGAAATTCGCGTCGACGACGAGCCGCTGGACCCGCCGCAAGGCTCCATGCTGATACTCAATAAGCCGATTGGCTTCACCTGCTCCACCAAGGATCAGGGCCGGCTCGTCTACGAACTGCTGCCCGAGCGTATGCGCGCCAGAAAACCAGCCTTTTCAACAATCGGCAGGCTGGACCGCGACACATCCGGGCTACTGCTCTTTACCGACGACGGCGCGTTGCTCCACAAGATCATTTCGCCGAAAAACCATGTTGCAAAAATCTACGAGGTGACCCTCGCCCGACCGCTTGAGGGTAATGAGGCGGAGCTTTTCGCGTCAGGAACGCTGATGCTGAACCAGGAGACGACGCCGCTTGCTCCAGCGGTCTGGCAGGCCGAGAGCGAGAAGACCGGCCGGTTGACCCTTTACGAAGGCCGATACCATCAGGTGCGGCGGATGTTTGCGGCAATCGGCAACCACGTCGAGAGCCTGCATCGCGCACAGATGGGAAAACTCACGCTGGATGGTCTGGATGAAGGCGTCTGGCGGCTTTGCGACGGCCGCGATGTGGAAGCGATCCTGAGCGAGTGAAAACGCCAATGGCCGACTGCATCAGCCGGCCATTGAATTCTCGATCATACAGCCCGTATCCGTTTGGGCACGGTTTCGCTGGACGCTCTACGCAGCCCTGACATGGGCCAGGAAGCGCTGAACCTCGCTGCGCAATTCATCGCCTTCCCGGCTCAGGTTTTCAGCAGCATACATGACCTCTTCGGCGGCTTTGCCGGTATCGGAGGTAAGCCCGCTGACCTGAACGATGCTCTGGTTGACCTCATCCGTGCCGGATGCAGCCTGCTGAACGTTGGTGCTGATTTCCTGGGTTGCCGCGCCTTGTTCCTCCACTGCGGCTGCAATGGCGGAAGAAATTTCGCTGACGCGCCCGATTGTCGCGGAAATGCTGGCGATCGCCTGCACGGCCTTGTTGGTCGCGTCCTGGATCGCCGTAATCTGGCCGGCGGTCTCCTCTGTTGCAAGAGCCGTCTGATTGGCGAGATTCTTGACTTCGGAAGCAACGACGGCAAAGCCCTTGCCGGCTTCTCCGGCCCTTGCTGCTTCGATCGTGGCATTGAGCGCAAGCAGGTTCGTCTGGCCGGCGATATCGGTGATGAGGCCCACGACCTCGCCGATTTTCTGGGAAGCGGACGAGAGGCTGGCGATTTGCGCCGAAACCCTGTGGCCTTCCTCGACCGCCGCAGCCGAAACGCTGCTTGCCTCCGCCACCTGACGAGCGATTTCATGGATCGCCGACGTCAGTTCTTCAGAGGAAGCGGCAACTGCCTGCACATTGCTCGACATCTGGACCGAGGTGGAGGCCACCACATTGGCCTCCTTTGAAGCGGTGACTGCCGATTCACCCATCTTTTTGGCGGAGCTCTGCATCTGCTGCGCTGCGCCTGACACTTTCTCAACGACATTCATGATGGTCGCTTCAAAATCGTCGGCGAGTTTCTGCATTGCCGCCTTCTGGCTCTGCTGGGCGCGCTGCTCCTGCGCCTCCCGGTCACCCCTCAGCCGCTCCGCCTCGACCGCGTTGTCCTTGAAGATGCTGACGGCGCGGGCCATCGCCCCGATTTCATCGGTGCGCTCAGTGCCTTCGATATCGACTTCAAGATCGCCTTCGGCAAGTTTCGTCATCACATTGGTTGTCGAACGGATTGGCCGTGTGATCCCGCCCACGAAGAACGGCAGCGACGCGATCGTCAGCAGCAGCATAACCAGCGTTGCAATGCCGATTGCAGCAAAACTGCTTTCCGCATCGCCTTTAACCCGTTCCGTCAATGATCCCAAAGCATCGGTCAGCCCATCCTCCACGCCTTTCAGCAGATTGATCTTGGCTGTGATCGCCTTGAACCAGACCGGCCCGGTCACGCCACCAAGGTCATTCGTCTCCATGCTCTCCAACGCGATCTTGCGTATCCGCGCAACCTCGCCCGAGATCGGATCGGCGAGCGCCTCGTCAAGCATCGCAATTTCTGCCGGTGAGGAAAAATTGCGGAACACCCGCATAAAGGTTTCCTGCTCGGCAATGACCGTCACGAATCTCTGAAAGGTAGCCGCATTGAATTGCTGCGCGCCAAAACCGGCCGCACCGGTTGCCCGTTCCTGACCGGCGCGTTCCTTGGCCTGAAGAAAGGCGGTATAGGCCGTTATCTTGTTGGTGACTTCCGGGTTATGTGAAATGACCGACATCTCTTCGATTACCGCCAAAAGCCGGGCGATCGTCGAGGTGAAATACTTGGCCGATTCCGGCGGCGTTATCTTCAGATTGTCGATCCGCTTGCGGATGCCGTCTAGTTCACCAACTGCCTGCTCCGCCGCATCCAGCTTGGCAACCAGCTTTTCCCCGTAATCTTCGGCGGCGAACGAACCCAGAGTTTCCTCAAACAGGCTGCGTCTCTTGTCGGTGTCGGGAAGCTGCGCGCTCAAGCCATCGCGAAAACTTTCGCCCTTGCTCGAAACGAATACCGCGGAGGCACCGCGTTCCTTTTGCAATTCATGCACCAGATTGCTTGCGACAGGGGCAAGCTCGGAAAGCCGCTGCAACGCCGATATGTCCGCCGATTGCCGGTAGCTATCCAGCGCCACCACACCAGCATAAAAAACAAACCCGACAACAGGCATCGCCAGCGCGAGAACAATTTTCGTACCGATCTTTCTATTGTCGAGAAGGCGCATGATGGGGACCTCACTTTTGTTTGATGCCTCTCGTGATAATCCCCAAGGGTAAATGCTGAATTTTCGGGCAAGAAATTGAGTAAAATTATCAATCAAATGTTTGTGATAACGAAAAGCACAACCTAAACCTAACGCTTCGTCATCAATGACCTTCCTTGCGAAACACGCTCATCTGTGATGCCCTTGCGCATGAATAGCAAGCTGGCCCTGCCGCCAAGAGGATGCTTCATGCGCCGATTTTCGCTGCCCGGCAGCCTGGAATTCACGATTTTCCTTACCGTTTTCGCAGCAGCTGCCGCCTTGCAATCCGGCGCGACGCACGCTGCGTCCCTGCAAAACTGCGTCGCTGCCATTCGCAGCGAGGCCATTCGCGGCGGCGTCAGCCCAGCCGTGGCAGAAGCGGCCCTTGGAAACGTTTCCTTTGACGAAAAGGTCGTCCGCTTTTCCAAAAGCCAGCCGGAATACGAGACGCCGATCTGGGACTATATGGCCTTTCTCGTCGACGATGCCCGGGTCGCCGACGGCAAAGCCATGCTGAAGAAGCACGACCGCACACTCCGCGCCGTCGAAAAGGCCTATGGGGTCGACCGTCATGTCGTCCTCGCCGTCTGGGGGGTCGAGAGCAACTACGGGCGCGAAGCCGGTGATTTTTTCGTGCCGCATGCGCTGGCAAACCTCGCCTGCCAGGGCCGCCGGGCAAGCTATTTTCGCAGCGAACTTATCGCCGCGCTGAAGCTGGCGTCCGCAGGCGATGTCAAACTCGGTGAGTTTTCAGGCTCCTGGGCCGGCGCTTTCGGCCAGACGCAATTCATGCCCACCACCTATGGCCGGCTGGCGGTGGACTTCGACCGAGACGGCAGGCGCGACCTTATCAACTCGGTGCCGGATGCCCTTGCCTCCACCGCCAACTACTTGCGAAAGGCAGGGTGGAGCAGCGGCCAACCCTGGGGTTACGAGGTCAAGTTACCCAAAGGCTACAAAGGAAAATCGGGCCGCAAGCAAAGGGCCTCGCTCGCTACGTGGTCAAAACGCGGCGTCACCCGGATCGACGGCAAGGGGCTTGGCGGTAGCGGCAAGGCCGCTCTGCTTCTGCCTGCCGGCAGATCAGGGCCGGCATTTATCGTCTTCGGCAATTTCAACGCGATCTATTCCTACAACGTTGCGGAATCCTACGCACTGGCAATCTCCCATCTCTCCGATCGGCTCAAGGGCGGCAAGGCAATCCACACCGCCTGGCCCACCAGCGACCCCGGCCTTTCGCGCGCCCAGCGCATGAACCTGCAAAAACTGCTCATCCAGGCAGGATATGATATCGGCGAGGCGGACGGAAAAATCGGGCCTATAACCAGAACCGCCATCAAGAAAGCGGAAAGCCGTGCCGGCCTGCCGCAAACCGGAAGGCCAGGTTACAAGATCTATCGGGCGCTCGGGGGTAAATAGCTTTCTTTACTCAATCGAGCCGCGTCGCCGGGTCGATATGATCTCCGCTCCACCTGCCATAGCGCCAGGGCGCATACCAGCGCGCATCTTCCGGCAAGGTTTCCGGCACCGGGTCGAAGCCACTTGCGCCGCCCGGCCTGCAACGCAAAATGCGCGCGAGCCCGATCCACCCGCCGCGCCACAAGCCATAACGGCTTATCGCCTCGTCGGTGTAATGCGAACAGGTCGGCGCGTATCTGCAGCTTCGCCCGATCAACAGCGACAATGTATGGCGATAGATCTGTATCGCCGCCCTTGCCAGGATGGTCGGAATTGAGGCGAACCCTAAAAGTTGCTTCGGAAGCATGTTTTGTCTGAACCCTAGTCTTCAGCGCTGATTGCCGTTGTTTGATGCAATACAACGCTACGGAACGCCGGATGTCGTATGTGTGATATTTTGCGACCGATTTAATGTCACCCTCACGTTCCTAACGAGAGATGCTTTTATTCAGTCGATCTTTCATGGCTTGATCTTGCCTTTTCATCAGCCAATCGATCCGACGGAACTATCTCGACATTCCAACATCGCTGGCGCGCCCATTAAATTCTACAAAACCTTAACAAGATTTCTCGATCGCAGCCTCATGCACCGACCGCAAGAAAAACGATCTGGAGGAAAAAATGTACAAAAAAATCGCTGTTCCGGTTGACCTTGCTCACAAAGATCAACTGGAAAAAGCAATTGCGACTGCGGCAGATATTGCCAGGCTTTACAGCATCCCAGTGTGCTTCGTCGGGGTCACCGCAGGCACTCCTGGTGTAGTGGCCCACAACCCTGCAGAATACAAGGCGAAGCTGGAAGCTTTCACACAAGATGAGGCCGCTCGCCGGTCTGTGCAGGCATCGTCACTCGCCCAAGTCAGCCACGACCCAAGCGTAGACCTCGATCAAACCTTGCTTTCAGCCATTGCCGAATGCGGCGCGGATCTAGTGGTGATGGCTTCTCATGTGCCCGGAGTGCCTGAGCACATCTTTGCGTCGAATGCCGGCTATCTGGCCGCCCATGCCCCTGTCTCCGTACTCGTCGTGCGCTGAGAGCGCGGCATCCCGTCCCATTCAACCGCCTTTTTAATTGAGAGAAAACGAAAATGACCGATCAAGTCGAACCGGGTCCGGATGGAGCCGCTAATATCATCGATACGGACTACGAAATCGGGCAGGACAATATTCAGGCCAAGATTGGCCCTTTCGGACTCGATATCCATAATCCGGTTTTCATGATCTCGGGACTGACAATCGTTGCCTTCGTGTTTTTCACTCTGGCTTTTCAAAACAGCGTAGGCCCGCTTTTCGCCGACCTTCGCAACTGGCTGACGTCGACATTCGACTGGTTCTTCCTTGGCGCGGCTAATATATTCGTCATTCTCTGCTTGGCACTGATTGTTACTCCGCTCGGCAATGTCCGCCTCGGCGGCACTGATGCGGTACCGGATTATTCCTACAGTGGCTGGTTCGCCATGTTGTTCGCCGCTGGCATGGGCATTGGGCTCATGTTTTACGGCGTCTCAGAGCCTATTTCACATTTCTCCTCATCCGTCGCCGTGGGCGCCGGTGGACCGGACAGCTGGGCGCCAATTGGAGGCGCGGCGGAAAACACCCAGGCAGCGCAAAGTCTCGGTATGGCTGCAACGATCTTTCACTGGGGCCTGCATCCCTGGGCGATATATGCAGTTGTCGCACTGGCGCTTGCACTCTTCAGCTACAACAAGGGCTTACCCTTGACCATGCGCTCAATCTTTTACCCGATCTTCGGGGAGAGGGTTTGGGGCTGGACGGGTCACATCATCGATATTCTGGCCGTTTTCGCCACCTTGTTTGGCCTTGCCACGTCCCTTGGATTTGGCGCCGAACAGGCAAGTGCCGGCCTTGAGTTTCTTTTTGGGTGGCCGGTGTCCGACATATCCAAAGTGTTTCTGATCACCGGCATCACGGCCATTGCGCTCATTTCCGTGGTTGCCGGCCTTGATGCGGGTGTCAAACGCCTGTCGGAAATCAATATGATATTGGCAGCGGCTTTGCTGCTTTTCGTAACGCTTGCCGGTCCTACGATGGAAATCTTGAGAGGTTTCTTCGACAATCTTATTGCTTATGCGGAATACCTTCCGGCCCTATCGAACCCATTCGGTCGCAGCGACGATAATTTCCGGCAGGGCTGGACCGCATTTTACTGGGCCTGGTGGATATCCTGGTCGCCATTTGTCGGAATGTTCATTGCCCGGGTCTCGCGCGGCAGGACGGTGCGGGAATTCATCGTTTGCGTTTTGCTGATTCCTTCGTTCGTATCCGTCTTCTGGATGACCGCTTTTGGCGGCACGGCCATTAGCCAGATCGTCAACGATGGCTACCAGGCAGTTGCGGACGCGCCTTTGGAACTCAAGCTTTTCCTTATGCTGGAGGAACTGCCTCTCACTCAAATTGCCTCCTTTATCGGCATTGTTCTGGTCATCGTGTTTTTCGTAACCTCATCCGACTCCGGATCGCTGGTCATCGATACGATCACCGCAGGCGGCAAAGTCGATGCCCCAGTGCCGCAGCGAATATTCTGGGCCACCTTTGAGGGGATCGTTGCCATTGCACTGCTGCTTGGCGGAGGCCTGACGGCATTGCAAGCGATGGCGGTTTCAACCGGCTTTCCCTTCACAATCGTGCTGCTGCTTGCCTGCTACGCCATCGTTAAAGGATTGATGAGCGAACCTCGATAAACGCTAACAGCACTAAAAAGGGCGCGTTTAACACGCGCCCTTCCTCCCTCTCGGCTCAAGTTCCAACCCCAACTCCGGCAAATGCCGGAGGCCAAATCGCTCCCGCGTCACGACGTGGCTTCAGTAAGGGCCTGCTTCGCCTCGATCTGGTCGATTGCGTCGACGACGGCGTCAAACGTCAAAAGCGTGGAGGCATGGCGCGCCTTGTAGTCGCGAACCGGTTCAAGGAACCGCGCTTCCGCAAAGCGGCCTTCCGGGGCAGGTCCATTTTCCTTCAGCATCTGGTGCATCGTCGCGCGCAGCGCACGCAATTCCGCGAAACTTGCGCCGATGATATTGCGGGCCATAATGGATGAAGCCGCCTGGCCCAGCGCACAGGCCTTCACGTCATGCGCGAAATCGGTTACGACACCATCTGCGGCCTTAAGGTCAACGGTTACGGTCGATCCGCAAAGCTTGGAGTGCGCGCGGGCGCTGGCGTCGGAATCCTCCAGTCGGCCGAGCCGGGGGATGTTGCCCGCGAATTCGAGGATCTTGGCATTGTAAATATCGTCGAGCATGCTCGCCCTTTCGTGAAGGCCAGTGACTTCACAGTCATTCAATCTCTCTTATATAGATCGCAGCGCGCAATCTAAACTCAAGTCCCAAATGCCGAGAAATCACAGATCGATCACGCAAACGCCAAGACCGGGCTATAATTCTTTCGCCAATCAAGACTTGGGCAAGACTTGGGACGGTCCAAATCGCGGGTAGGAACGTAGATTGGGAAATGAATTGAATGAGGAGGTCCTGATGGACGCTATTTTAAAGCCGATCGGCAATCAGACCGAGGCCGACAATTCCGGCATGCCCGTCGCGCGTCCAACTCGCGAGGAAGCCGAGGCGGCTGTGAGAACGCTGCTTGCCTGGGCGGGGGATGACCCCGACCGCGAGGGCCTGCTCGATACTCCCAAGCGGATGGTGAAAGCCTATCGGGAGATCTTCGGCGGATATTTCGAAGACCCGGCCGAGCATCTCAAGCGGACTTTCGAGGAAGTCGGCGGCTATGACGACATCATTCTGGTGCGTGGAATCCCGTTCAATTCCCATTGCGAGCATCACGTGCTGCCGTTTACCGGGGAAGCTCATATCGCCTATTATCCTTCAAACGGGGTCGTGGGGCTTTCGAAAATCGCCCGCGTTGTCGATATTTACGCCAAGCGTTTGCAGACCCAGGAAAACCTCACGGCGCAGATCGTCGCAGCGATCGACGAGCATCTCAGCCCCAGAGGCATCGCCGTGATGCTGGAGGCCGAACATCAATGCATGAGCATGCGCGGCATTCGCAAGCAGGGCGTGTCAACAATCACGACCCAGTTCACCGGCGTCTTCCGCGACGATCCGGCCGAGCAGGTTCGTTTCATGACGCTGTTGCGCGGCACCCGCTGACCGTCTTACGGCCCGATATCCTCATATTCCTTTCTTGCTCGCGGGGTTAGCAGAGCCATGGCCGCATATGAATTTTCGAAGCGCGGCACGAAATCGGAGATCGAGACCGGCCACGTCCTTCAGCCGAAATTCGACGAGAACGGCCTGATCGCCTGCGTTGTCGCCGATGCGGACGACAATACAATCCTCATGGTCGGCTATATGAACGCCGACGCCCTTCACCGGACGATCGAAACCGGTGAAGCCTGGTACTGGAGCCGCTCGCGGCAGGAGTATTGGAAGAAAGGCGCGACATCCGGACAGGTCCAAAAGGTCGTCGAAATCCTTACCGACTGCGACCAGGACGCGATCCTTCTCAAGGTGCGCGTGGAAGGCAACGGCGCAACCTGCCACGTCGGCTACCGGTCATGCTTTTTCCGACGTGTCGAGCGCGGCGACGAGGGAACTGTCCGGCTATCGCATGCAGGCGGCACGCGCATCTACGACCCGGACGAGGTCTACGGCAAATCCTGAGGTCAAACTCGAACAATGGCAATGCCGGCATCGGGCACGCCAGGAGACGTTGTGAGGAAACGTCAGCTCATCGCGATATAATTGCGCATCTCCTCCGCTTCGCGCTCGATCTGGGCGATACGGTGCTTGACGACGTCGCCGATGGAAATAAGGCCGCACAAGGCGCCGTCCTTGACAACGGGCACATGGCGGAACCTGCCAGCCGTCATTTTTTCCATGACTTCATTGACCGTATCGTTTTCCGTGCAGGTGACGACCTTCTTCGTCATGAATTCGCCGACGGGCTTGTCCAGCACGCCATCGCCCTGCCGGGCGAGCGCCCGCACCACGTCGCGCTCGGAGATAATCCCCTCGATTTTTGATTTACCACTGGCGATGATGATGGCGCCAATTCCCCGCTCTCCCAAGGTGGAGCAAATCTGCCGAAGAGTACGGTCTCCAGCCTCGGTATAAACATCCCGCCCCTTTAGATTGAGTATCGCGGCAACCGTCATGGAATGCTCCTCCTCCCGGGGGCCTGATCCAACCAATGGAATAAACGCATCCAATCGGCCGGGCGCAGGCTCTGATCTACCGGCCCCGCCGGGGCCTCAAGCCGCATTGTGACAACTTTCCGCAAGGTCGCAAGCGCTTCGGGGTGAAAACAATTATTGCGGTGCAATGCGCCGGGGGATCGGATCGAAGACGGAAAAAAGCGCCAATCCAGCTAAAAACCCGCCGATATGGGCCTCCCAGGCGATCGTGCTGCCCGCTCCCGCCAGCGGCTCTGACCACACGCCGAATAGAAGATTGACGCCGAACCAAACGCCGAGGAAGGCAAGGACTTGCGTATTCGCTAGCGATTTCAGCAATCCGACGGCCGGAATCCTGTAAGCCGCGTTATCGGTGCGGCGGATTACGCCGAGAGGGCCACCCATTTCGAACACGAAGCGCGCCGCTGCCGCCATTTGCCCGGATATCGCCGCCGATGCGCCAACCATCGGCACCGGCTCGCCGAAATGTGTCGCCAGATGCGCCAAGGCACCCCCTATCGCACATAGGCCGGAAAATAGCAGGAACCTGACAGGGCCGAAGCGGCGCGCCAATGCACTGCCGAAGACGACGAGCCACAGCAGATTGAAAAAGATATGCATGCTGTTGCCATGCAGGAATGCATAGCTGACGAATGTCCAGTAATCGGCCGCCGTACCGCCAGGCAGAACCTGGCCGCCCAACAGATCCGAGGCATAACGAATCGGCAGGAAAGAGAAGAGAAGAATGACCGCGTTATCCCCCGCCGTGCTCAGGGCGTAGGTGCGGATCAGGTGAATGAGGATCAAAACCGCGCTCAGGAACGCGACGACGCCGGGGATATTGAGCGCCGGCTCATCGCGCTGCTGCGGCTCTGCTGGCTCAAAGTCTGTCATTGCTGATCCGCTTGCACGATTTGGGTTCCATCTGCATGGGTGGGCGTCAGGATTTCGACCCGCCTGCCACTATGGCGCGACAACAATAGATCGATTCCCTGAAAACTCCGAAGACTTGATCGATTTCAAAGTTTTATGCGTGGATTTCCGGCTTGATCCGGCAAAGGCTTGCAGCGCACGGCAAGGCCAGCCTTTTCTGAAGCAAATGCGGATTGGCGTGTGGCCGAAAAAAATGCCCGGCGCAACTTCCTGAAGTTGCATCCGGGCATGGCGGTATCCGCATCCCTTCCCCCGATCAACTGCCTGTTTGGCGAATTCACCAACCAACGCATCGATCTAAGTGCATGCGGATCCGATAAGTGCTGTCCGTGGGTCGAAATTCAATAACGGCATCGTGCATCGAACCGGAACCGCACACAATCGAAACCAATTATTAAGATTAACAAGGAGTTAACAAAACAAAAACAATTGCTGGCATGCCACCTGCTTCTGCAGTGTCGAGTGAGACGAATAGCGTCTGCCTTGTCCTGTAATTGGACAATTCGAGCCGCTTTGAAACGACACAAGACGCCGTCTTGGCACATGGGGCAAAAATGAAGCATCAAACAACGCAGCGGCTTTACGAATATTGGGACAAGCTTCGCGGTTCACGCCCGGCGCCGGACCGCAGCGAAGTCGAACCCGGCCAGATCCGCAGCATTTTGGGAGATACATTCATCCTGGAGGTGATCGACCCGACGACCTATCGCTACCGTTTGGCTGGTACCCGGCTTTGTTCATTGCACTGCCGGGAGCTGAAGAGCCGAAATATTCTGCGTGGCTGGCGCGACGACGACAAGCAGGCTATCGCCACGCTTCTTGCCGCAGTTTCAGACGATGCAGGCGCTGCGGTGCTCGGCGTCAGCGGCTTTACGGAGCGCGAACAGAGCGTCGACATGGAGATGCTGCTATTGCCCCTGCATGTTCCCGGTGAGGGGTGCAGCCGGATTCTCGGCTCCTGCGTCGCCTTGCAACAACCCTATTGGGCGGGGCTTCATCCCATACTCAGCCAATCGGTGAAAAGCGTCAGGCTGTTATGGCCGGACGAACGCCCGGCTTTTCTATCCGCCCGCGCCGGCAGCACGCTTGCTTCAGTACCGGTTGTCGGCGAAACCAGCGCCCATCCCGCATCTTTCGCTACGGAAATTGGACGCAGGGTCGGGCATCTCCGCGTTTTCGACGGCGGCAAGAACTGACAAGGAATATGAGGTTTTCAAGTCGGCAGAGCGCGTTACCCGATTTACACGGAGTCTCTTGCCCGGATTAATTGTGCATTTGCTAAAAACTGCCCTTCGGTTCAGAATCCTTACGGACTGTTAACCGCGTTACGTTAGATTTATGCACAGTCTTATCGTGGCGGGAGCCTTTACCCGCCTTTAGCCACAAGGTTGGTCACGGATGGCGAGCGCACGGGCAGCCAATGTCGCACGTACGATAGCGGCGCGAAAATCCGATAAACGCCGCCACAGCCGCGTCACGGTCAACCTGCTCGGCCGTTTCATGCTGGAAGATCGCCGCGAGTATCCCTGCCATGTCACCAACATGTCGCCAGGGGGAGCTGCGCTGATTGCCCCGGTCAAAGGCAAAATCGGCGAAAGGGTGGTCGCCTATATCGATCACCTCGGTCGCGTCGAAGGCGAAATCGCGCGCGAGATCGAGGGCGGTTTCGCCATGGTGATCAATGCCACGCAGCGAAAGCGCGACAAGCTGGCGGATGTGCTGACCTGGCTCGCCAATCGCGATATGCTCAATCTTCCGGAAGATCGCAGGCATGACCGTTTCGTGCCCAAGAACCCGATCACCAAGATCGTCATGCCGGACGGACGCGAATACAAGAGCCGGATCATCGACGTTTCCCTTTCCGGCGCCGCAATCAAAACCGATGTTCGCCCGGAAATCGGCGCATCTATCGCGCTTGGGAAGATGCGCGCACGGGTCATCAGGCATACGGAAGACGGAATTGCGGTGGAGTTCGCCGCAATCCAGAACCGTGACCTGCTTGAGCGTCATATCTCCTGACGCTCCCCGCTCGATCGAATGCCGCTGATATGCTGAGCTTCAGGCCAGCCGCCGGAATTTTCTACGGCTAAAAATCCTCATTCATTTAAAGCGAATTTTGGACGCTGCCGCACAACCTGCGGCAGCTGTCGCCACTGTCGTGCCGTCGCAAATTTCCGCTCCGCGTGACATTCCCGATATTGCGCCCTTCATAGTAGCTCTGCCGGTTCATGGGCATGCAAAAACAGCTCCATACAAGGAGCTGCCTCCATCGCGGTTGCGGAGGCTCATGCTTCCCCACCAAGCCTTGCATACATCATCTTGTTTTCACCTGCTGGCTGCTGCCGGAATTGGCTCAATTCTCTCCCCATTGGCTGCGCGCGCTATGAAACGCCGGCTACTGGCTGGAGCTATTCGCTAAAGATTTAATCAAATTTTCCTTCAACTGAAATCAAATACCTATAAAAATTGACTATAACTGTAGTATAAATTACATAAATCAAAATATTATATGTATTAAAATCGTAGTTTGACTCTTATATTGGAATAAAAACCATCATGCCATAGTGAAGTCAGCCTTGGGGAGGGCTTCATTATGACGAAACAGAAAAATAGACTTATTCACACGATCTTCGCTTCCGCATTTTTTCTTTTGGGAACTGGTGGAGCATTGGCCGACACCGGCAGATTCATGAAATTGCTGGGCAACACGTCCGCCCCCGTCGGGCATCGGATGTTTTGCTCCGAACACCCGCGCGAATGTGGCGGCGGGACGACCTCGCCGGTTGTCGTCAAGCTGGACGAAAAGCGCTGGGAAGAATTGCTGGCAGTCAATTCAGGCGTCAACCGCGCAATTGCTCCTCGCACGGACGCCGACCTTTTCGGCGTCGAGGAATATTGGACTTATCCAACCAGCGGCGCCGGCGATTGCGAAGAATATGTCCTTGAGAAGCAGCGTACTCTCATCGCAAGGGGATGGCCGAGAAGCGCGCTGCTGATCACCGTCGTCAAGGACGTGAACAACGAAGGCCATGCCGTCTTGACGGTGCGTACCGACAAGGGCGACGTCATTCTCGACAATCAGCTGGAAGTGGTGCTGCCCTGGTACTCGACGCCTTATCGCTTCGTAAAGCGCCAGTCGGCCAGTCAGCCATCAAAATGGGCGTCGATTTCCGACACCCGGGTCAGCACTGTCGCCAGCATTGGCAATTAAAGCTATCTCCGAGCGGACCACGACATCCCATCGACGTGAAGTTGCCGCAATTGTTCGACTGAGACGAAAACCCGGCCGCGTCCCTCCCCACCTTTCACGGTCGGGCCCACGAGCTGGTCTCTAGAGCACTTTCCCCCCAGGTCGATGCGATCTGAAGGGGATATGTTCCAGGGGCTGGCTCGTTTCTTCCGGGGAGATCCTCTCAGGTCGCAACAAGCCCCGCATGAAACCGTCGCCAATTGCCGACATAGCCGGCGGCAGAGGCTGTCAGCCCCGCGATCGCCTTGTCATCAAGCGTGCGGACAACCTTTCCCGGCATGCCGACGACCAGCGAATTGTCAGGAATGATCTTGCCTTCCGGTATCAGCGCATTGGCACCAATAAGGCAGTTGCGGCCGATATGAGCGCCGTTCAGCACCGTGGCCCCCATGCCCACGAGCGAATTGTCACCAATGACGCATCCATGCAGGATCGCCCTGTGGCCAATGGTGCAATCAGCGCCGATCCTCAGCGGAAATCCCATATCCGTATGGAGCACCGAGCCGTCCTGGACATTCGAGCGTCGGCCGACCGTGATGCGCTCGTTGTCGCCTCGCAGTACCGCGCCGAACCATACGCTCGCCTCGTCTTCCAGCACGATGTCGCCAATCAGCACGGCCGTAGGCGCCACCCAATAGTCGCCGCTTGCAGGAAATTGCGGGGTTGTGCCGTCAAGACTGTAGAGCGGCATGGTTTTCCTTTCCCTGCCCTGGCGGCCTGCACGTGAGGGAGTTGATGCAGGGCTTAAATCAGCCTGCCCTCAGGTGAAGACGCCTGAAGGCAGACAAACAAATCTCTTCCATTCTTCCAGTTCGGCATACTCGCCGCCGATCACAGCAATTCATTCTAGAATTGCGCGGCAAAGCCAAGTCCGAACTGCAACACCACGAGCCCCGAACACATGCTCCACATTCCTGCAATCGTCGAGGAAGCGACAAGCCAGCCGATGGGGCGTTGCTCCATGCGACGCCCTCAAAATCGCGTTGCGCATGATGATGAAAGGTCCGACGAAAATGCAAAGGAGAAAAGACAGCACGCCAAGAACCCAGGAGCCGAGCGGCAGCGCGAATTTCGGCGGCTCTCCTGTCACCAGCTGATAAAAACTACCAAGGATGCCGGCGGCAACGAAGCCGGCACATCCGAGATAGGCGGCGAGAGCGAGGTCGAATAGCAATTTATTAACTCCCTGTTAACCATTCATATGAAAGCTGACGAATGCGTTCTGCAAGGTCAAGTGCAATCGGTGTGCCGGGCCGCTCGTCCCGTTAACGTGTCGTAAACCATAATATATTGACCAAATCGGACCTCATTCCTTCCCGCGATGAGACAGGCGTTTCATGCTGGCACGGTTTTGGCCGGATCAAGGATCGACGATGACGCCGGTGAGCCTACCCACATCGACCAAGGCCATCGCCAACCAATTCACTGCGGTTGTGCTGGCGCTTGCGCTGGTTGGCACCGCATTCGTGTTCAAGACGGTTGGAGCCTGGGTGGTTTTCGGTCAGTCGACTGCGACATGGACGAGCAACCGGCATTTGATCGATGTGGAACTGGGTGGCGGCCGGTTTCTGGTGCCGGCGAATATGATCCGCCATGGCGATCAGCGCGTCAGCGGGCGCCAACTGGAACGGCTGGATCTCGCGGTCGCTTGGCCGGACATGAACGGATTTGAGGAATCGCTTTCAGCCGGCTTTCTCGACTCAGGCGACCGCTCTCCTTTGGTGCTTATCACTCTGGAACGCGACGATAGCTCCAGGGATACGCGCGAGAGGCTTGAAACGGTCTACCGGACCCTTGCCAGAAGCGAACCCGTTTCCGGCCCCGGCGGGCTGTCGCTGCTTGCCCTGTCGGATGGAAAGGGCAGCGGGGTCGATTTCGTAGCCTATGAGGCAGAGCGGACTGACGGCTATGCAGCCCGCTGTTTCACGCCCGGCAATCCAGAGCTTGCGGCCAGTTGCCAGCGCGACATCCGTTTGAACGGCAAGGTTATCGCAACCTACCGCTTTCGCCAGGCCTATCTTGCAAATTGGGGGCTTCTCGACCGGAAGGTCGGAGATCTGATCCGATCCTTCCAGCCGGAGCAATAGAGCGTCAGGCGATCCGGCGCTCGATCAAACCTCGTCCAGATCGATCTCGAGAATTGCCATCTGGAAATTCCAGCTCAGGTCTTCGTCTTCGTCATCGCGGAAGATCACGCCGATGAACTCGTCACCGATGTAGACCTCGGCTGAATTGTCCTTGCGAGGGCGGGCCCGGACGGACAAACTCGCCAGCTCGAATTTCTTTTTGAGATAAGCTTCAATCTTCCGGATTTCGTCGGGCTTCACGAACGCCTCCATCTTGGGTGCTTGAGGAACAGGATGGCGCGACCCTACACATTCGCGAGCCTGTGCCAACCCGCTCCGCTATCTTATCCAAGTCTCCTGCGCACGCGCGAACGTTTCGCGCGTGTTTCAGCTCTATTGAATCACGGCTTGTGGTATAAGGCGCTCGCTTTTTCTGGCGCCTTCACACCTTGCCATTCACCGTCAGCCTTCCTGGGTCGACAAAAGCTGGTCCATGGCAACGGAAGGTTCCGCGCAGCCTGCCTTGCCGACGATTTTCGCCGGCACGCCTGCGACCGTCGTATTGGCCGGGACCGGGTTCAGCACGACCGAACCGGCCGCAACCTTCGAGCAGCGGCCAACCTCGATATTACCCAGCACTTTCGCGCCCGCGCCGATCAGTACGCCGCAGCGGATCTTCGGGTGACGGTCGCCACCCTCCTTGCCGGTGCCGCCCAGCGTGACGTTTTGCAGGATCGAGACGTTATCCTCGATGATAGCCGTCATGCCGATGACGACGCCGGTGGCGTGGTCGATGAAAATGCCGCGCCCCATGGGCACGCGCGGATGGATATCGACCTGAAAGACCTCCGAACTGCGGCTTTGCAGGTAAAGCGCGAAATCTTCGCGCCCGCGCCGCCACAGCCAGTTGGCGAGGCGCTGGGTTTGGATCGCATGGAAACCCTTGAAATAGAGTACGGGCTCCAGGAACCGCTTGCAGGCCGGGTCGCGATCGAAAACGGCGGCCATATCCGCTCGAAAAACTTCGCCGATCTCCGGTTCGTCCGAGAGAGCTTCCAGATAGGTCTGCCGGATGAGCGAGCCGGAGACGACCACATGGCTCAGCCGGTCGGCGATACGGTGGATCACCGCTTCTTCGAGACGCTCGTGATTGAGCACTGTCTCATAAACGAAGGAAGCCAGCGCCGGCTCTGCGAGGACCATCGCTTCGGCTTCGGCGCGAAGCCTTTCCCACACAGGATCGTGGCGCGAAAGACGGGCCGCGTCTGAAACTCGTGACGATTGCGACATGGAATACTCCTTCTCGAACCACGCGCGTTTGTAGCTAACATAGGACGGGATGCGGTCAAACCAAACGCAATTGTTTTCGCAAATCTTGATCCTGCGTTCAGGCCACCGGGATCGACCGGCCCTTCCGCCTCTCGGCCCTCCCCTATTCGGCGGAATTGACTCAGCTATTCCAGCCTTGTTGAGTACCGGAAAACAGGAACGACATGACCTCGCAATCGAACCCCGCCCCAGCCGGCCGCATCGACGTTGAAATCAGCGGCCCCGTCGGTTGGCTCGTCATCGACAACCCAACCCGGCGCAATGCCGTTACGCTGGCGATGTGGCGAGATATCCCGCGAGCTGTCCAAGAGCTTTGCGAAGATGACGCTGTGCGGGTGATCGTGGTTCGCGGCGCAGGTGAAGAAACCTTCGTCGCCGGCGCCGATATTTCCGAGTTCGCGACCACCCGCGCCGATTCAGAAACCGCACGCGGCTATGAGGAAGCAAATGCCGCCGCATTCGATGCGCTTCGCCAGTGCCCCAAGCCGACGGTCGCGATGATCCGCGGCTATTGCCTGGGTGGTGGCCTTGGGCTTGCGGTTGCCTGCGACATGCGCATGGCGGAAGCAGGAAGCCAGTTTTCGATTCCAGCTGCAAGGCTCGGCGTCGGCTATCCCCCGTCCGCCATTCGCGACGTGGTCAAGCTTGTCGGGCCGCAGCGCGCCAAGGACCTCTTCTTCACCGCCCGGCGGGTTGCGGCAGAAGAAGCCTTGCGCATTGGCTTGATCGACAGGCTGACCGTGGCGGGCGGCCTGGAAACGGAACTTGCAGCGCTTCTCACCGCAATCTCTGAAAATGCGCCGCTGACCCAGATCGCGGCAAAGGCAGCCATCGACGCCATATCAGGCGATCCGGAGGCTGCGGACTGGAGCACGATACAGCGCCTTTCAGAAGCCTGTTTCGACAGCAGCGACTTCGCTGAAGGCCGCTCAGCCTTCCTAGAGAAGCGTCCGCCGCGATTTGAGGGGCGATGAAGGGCGTAAAGTGAGCCATTGGAAATCCAGCCTTCCTTACCCACGTCACTCTAGCGCAAAATAACAGGCGTTTTTCCGGCGCAACCCAAGATATCAATTCCCCGCCGGACTCACTTTTTTAAGAACTCGAGCCTATTGTTGCAATCACTGACTTTTTCATTGATACGCCTTCGAAGAAACCTAGGGCTGATGATTCTTGAAAGTTGACCTTACGTCATTTTCTTGATTCACTTTATCAGCCTGCTCACATTGATTCTCTGGCGACAAATGGTGGTGTCAGACGGCCCGCGCATGAAGACAAAAACTTCATGCGATGCTTTAGGACGACCTTGATCTTATACATTAACTTTAGATAAACCATATATGTTATTGTTTTATATCAAATAAATTACATTAACTTCAAACTGCCGAGTTCACTCGAATAGCCCCGCTTCTTGCGCATACCGGCGAACATCGCCTGACCGACCGCCAGGAATGACGCTTTTTTCGCCGGCAAATCCGCGCGAGACCGGTGCTCAAGCCGCTTTCAGGTGGGTCAGAAACGTGATTACGGCGCTGGCGAATATGTCGTTTCTGTCGCCAGCGACCATATGTCCTGCCCCTTTCACATCGGCAAACTCGGCGTGCGGAACCAGCTTCAGGAACTCCTCGACATGGTCATCGGTGACGAGTTCGCTGCGGTCTCCACGCACCAGCAGCGTCGGCACCTTGAGGTTCGCCGCCGCCGCCAGAAGGTCCTCTTCGATATGCGCCGGATCGGCGTCGCTCGCGTGCTGACCGGTGATGAAACCCGGGTCCCAGTGCCAGCGATAGCGGCCGTCGGCATGGGCGCGCAGGTTTTTCCGCAAGCCTTCCAGATTTGACGGCTTGGCGCGATGCGGCAAATAACCGGCGATTGCTTCCGCCGCTTCTTCCACGCTTTCAAAGCCGTCGTGCATGCGGTCGGCCATGAAATCGATGATCTTTGCCACGCCGCCCCGGTCGACGCGCGGCGTGATGTCGACCAGCACGAGAGCTTCAAGGCTTCCCGGCTGCAACATTCCTTCAGCGAGCATGGCAGCGATGCCTCCCAGCGAGGCGCCGATCAGGATGGGCCGCGCGCCCGTTTGCGTAGCGATCTGGTCCGAGAGCGCTACGACATCGCGGGCGAAATCCGCAAAGGCATACTTGCCGCCGGCGACCCATGCGCTTTCACCATGGCCACGCTGATCGACGCACCACGCCTGCAGGCCACGTTCGGCGAGCCGTTCGCCGGTCGCGTCCCACGCGTGGCGGGTCTGGCCGCCGCCGTGTAGCAGCAACACCGGGCGGCCATCGTGTCCGAAGCGATCCGCCTCCAGGCGATTGCCGTCCGCCCCGGTGAATTCGACGATAGCGGGTTTCATTTTACCCGCTCCAGGAAATCGAGCACACCGGCCTTGTAGACCTTGTCGCCGACGGCAACCATGTGATCCCGGTTGGGAATCGCCAGCACTTCGGCATTGGGCATGAGCGCCGCCAGTTTTTCGGGCGAGCCGGCGATATCGTCCTTCGTTCCGACTGCGACCAGCGCCGGCTGGACTATGCGGGCGACTTCAGCCTCGGAGATTTTCTGGCGCGACGAGCGCATGCAGGCAGCAAGGGCGAGCCGGTCCGATTTGGTTTGATCCGCAAATGCCCGGAAGGCTCGGCCCGTGCGGTCGGTCACCTCCGCGATCGTCGCTGCCTCAAGCGCTGCTGCGATCGGCTCGGGATTGCCGACACCGGCGACCATGCCATAGCCGAGTCCGCCGAAAATGACGCTTCTCACCCTCTCGCCGTGATTGAGCGTCAGGAAGGCGGAGATGCGCGCGCCCATGGAATAGCCCATGACGTCGGTCGTGCTCACGCCCAGATGATCGAGAAGGCGTCGTGCATCCTCCGCCATGACCGGAGCGCCATAGTCGTCGGGATTGTGGGTTCCCTGGCTATCGCCGTGACCGCGATTGTCTATCGCAATGACCCGGCGGCCGTTCTTCACCAGGAGTTCCACCCATCCGGGGTAGACCCAGTTCACCTCCTTGTTGGAGGCAAATCCATGGATGAGCAGGATCGGGTCGCCCTCGCCCTCGTCGAGATAGGCGATGTCCAGACCATCGGAAGAAAAGCGCGGCATTGGTATCCTGACGTTGGCACTTACGTTGACGTAAAGGGAAAATAGAGTGGCCTACGATACCGCCATGACCGGCAACTGAAAAGCCCAGTGGAGCGAATTAGACATTTGCTCCCAGGTTGCTGCAATCTAGGCAAATGGTTGAATCGGGTCACGAGTAACGACAGCAAATGGGGATGCGGCAAAAAAACGGGCGCCCTCCCCCTACCCAATCCGGTCGAGGCTCAGTATTGTCCCGCGCAACAATGAACCGAAACGCAAACAAGTTGGGCTTTAGCGATGGCGGACAAATTGGTCCCTCATTTTCAAAATGACCGCGGCATCGAGCTGATCGAGATCGGCGCCAGGGAATTTCAGTGCATAGGCGCAAAACCCCCGTTCGACCATCCTCATGTCTATCTCGACATGGGCAGGGACGACGAAATCGTCTGCCCCTACTGCTCGACGCTCTATCGTTTCAACGGGGCGCTCAAGGCCGGCGATGCCGAGCCCGCCGACTGCATCTGGTCGCCCGAAGCTGCCTGAGCACGCTTATATCCCTTGCAAGGCGGCATAAGGAACCAGCGGATGAGTGACGCTCCCGTTCTGATTGCCGGCGCCGGCATCGGCGGTCTTGCGGCAGCGCTACAGATCAGCGCCGATGGCGCGCCGGTCATCGTGGCCGAAAAGGCCGAGCGCCTCGAGGCCGTCGGCGCAGGTCTGCAACTTTCGCCGAATTCGGTGCATGTTCTGGACGATCTGGGGCTTGGGTCGTCCATCCGCGCCGCCGGCTTCCGCCCGGACTCTATCCGCATTATCTCCATGCGCACCGGTCGCGAAATTGCGCGGGTGCCACTCGGCGATACGGTCGAACAGCGCTACGGCGCGCCGTATCTCACTCTTCACCGCGGCGATCTACAGACAATTCTCCTTGAGGCGACCCGTCAGCGCGACAATATCGAGCTGCGACTTGGAACCGGGTTGCGCGATGCCGCCCAGGATCCAGGCGGCGTTACCGCCGACCTCGAAGCCGAGACGGGCAGCGACCGCATCCGCGCCAGCGCACTGATCGGCGCAGATGGCGTCTGGTCGACCGTGCGTCGCCGCGTGCTCGGCCTCCGGCAAGCCGTATTTTCGGGTCGCACGGCCTATCGCGCCGTGGTGCCGATCGATGACGTCCCGCAGGAATGGCACAAATCGACGGGCCTTTGGCTCGGCAGAGATGCCCATGTTGTCCACTATCCGATTCAACGCGGACAAGGCTTCAATATCGTCGCCCTCGTGAAAGAAAGGTGGGAGGCTGAAGATTGGTCGGCTCCGGCGGAAAAAGACGCCCTGCTCGCAAAATTCGTGCATGCGCCAAAAGATCTCCGTTCACTGCTTGAAATACCCCAGAGCTGGCTCAAGTGGGCGCTATGCGGCATGGACCCCGGCTCGATCTGGGTCGAGGGGCGGATTGCGCTCCTGGGCGATGCGGCGCATGCGATGCTGCCTTTCGTTGCGCAAGGCGCGGGCATGGCGATCGAGGATGCCGCTGTTTTGGGGCGGTGCCTTTCGGAAAATCCGGATTTTGCCGGCGCACTTTCAGCCTATGAGGCGAAGCGGCGTGAGCGTGCCGACAAGGTGCTTCGCATCGCACGGGAAAACGACGGCATCTATCACATGGATTTCCCGCTGTCGCTGGCGCGCGATGCGGTTTTATCGCGCGTTTCGCCCAAGCGGCTCTTGTCGCGCTATGACTGGCTCTATGGCTGGCGGCAGGCTCCTTCTGCGAATTGACGGCCGGGATGTCTTGAAGGCAAGCGCTGCTTGGGTTAAAGGCATGTGCTCTCTTTACGCGAGCGCGGTTTTTTCGTCGCGCGGCGTCTGACAGGACCGGCCGAGCATGGGCGAGAGCAATTCAAACGGACCATCAAGCGATATCGTAACGGCGGCCTTCGTCGTCATCGGCGATGAGATTTTGTCCGGACGCACCAAGGACAAGAACATCGGCTACCTGGCCGATTATCTGACGGCAATCGGCATCGATCTTTGCGAAGTGCGCATCGTGCCGGATATCGAGGACATGATCGTGGAAGCGGTCAACGCTGTTCGCGCCCGCTATACCTATGTTTTCACCTCCGGCGGCATCGGCCCGACCCATGACGACATCACTGCCGATTCCATCGCCAAAGCCTTTGGCGTGACAATCGACCACGACCCCCGCGCCGTGGCGATCCTGAAGAACTTCTACCCCGAGGGCCAGTTGACGGAAGCGCGGCTCCAGATGGCGCGCATTCCCGTCGGCGCCGACCTCATCGAAAACAGTGTCTCCAAGGCACCCGGTTTTCGCATCGGCAATGTTCACGTCATGGCCGGCGTGCCTTCTATCATGCAGGCGATGCTCGACGCCATCGGCCCGACCCTGAAGACCGGGCAGAAGATGCTGTCCAGGTCGGTAGACGTCGATCTGCCGGAAAGCCGGATCGCCGCCGGGCTCAAAGCCGCGCAGGAAGCCCATCCGGGCGTTTTGATCGGCTCCTATCCCAGATCGGTCGATGGACGATTTTCGACGCAAGTGGTCGTACGTGCGCGTGACGAAGCGCTCGTGGAGAGCGCCGTACGTGCCGTCGAGGCCGCCGTCGCTACCGCCCTGAAATCCTGACAACCCCGCAAACCGCCGAGATCAAAATCATGGAAAATCCGCAGCAGGAAAAGGCATTTCCAGTCTCCTGGGACCAGTTTCACCGCGATTGCCGGGCGCTCGCCTGGCGCCTCTCCGGCCAAGGACAATGGGAAGCGATCGTGTGCATTACCCGTGGCGGCCTCGTTCCCGCCGCGATTGTCGCCCGCGAGCTCGGCATCCGGTTGATCGAGACGGTCTGCATCGCCTCCTATCACAATTACGATGACCAGGGCTCGCTGCAGGTCATCAAGCCGATTGACCCGAAGGTGACCGGTCTCGATGGCGGCAGGGGCAAAGCCGTTCTCGTCATCGACGATCTGACCGACACGGGCGCCACCGCACGCGTGGTGCGCGACATGCTGCCGGAGGCGCATTTCGCTACCGTTTACGCCAAGCCGTCGGGTCGGCCACTGGTCGATACATTCGTGACGGAAGTCTCGCAGGACACCTGGATCTATTTCCCGTGGGACATGGGCTGGCAGTTCCAGCCGCCGATTTCCCACGCGACAGCCGGCTGAACCGGCAGGTAGGCAAACGCTTGCATTTTTAGGCGATTTCACCGCAAAGCCGGTTGAGTTAACGAAGATGTGCGCCCGAAATTTAAGGTTTGCCGCGCCCCTGCCGCATTCGCCTCTTTGATTGCGCCGACGGAACAATCAAAAGAGACCATGACCAGATCAATGACCATCGATCGGCGATATTTCCTTACCGGAAGCGCCAGCCTGCTGCTCGCCGGATGCGCCGGTGGCATACAGCGCCCGGTTTTGCCGGCTTCTCCCGCCGAAGATCCCTATTACCTGTCGCTCTACGGCCCCCTGCCCGACGAGCGCTTCCCCATTCCCGCGGTCGACCTCAAAAAGGTCAATCCCGTCTACTACCGTCAGGTCGTCGACTATCCGACCAGCGAGCGGGCCGGAACGCTGGTGGTCGATACGCCTAACCGCTTTCTCTACCTGGTGATGGAAAATGGCCAGGCGCTTCGCTACGGCGCAGGCATCGGCCGTGAAGGGTTTTCCTGGGGCGGACGGGCGCGCATCGCCCGCAAGAAAGCATGGCCGACCTGGACGCCGCCGTCTGAAATGGTCGATCGGCAGCCGGAACTGGAGAAATTCAGGAACGGTATGGAGCCCGGCCTTGCCAATCCCCTTGGCGCGCGCGCGCTTTACATTTTCGAGGGCAACCGCGACACGCTCTACCGGGTGCATGGCACAATGGAGGAATGGTCGATCGGCAATGCCGTCTCGTCGGGCTGCGTCAGACTGCTCAATCACGACGTGATCGACCTCGCGTCCCGCGTTCCGGATGATTCGCCCATCGTGGTGCTGCAAGGTTGACGAAAGGCGTCCTCACGCCGCTTTAATCGTCGATGGAAACCAGACGGTCGGCGACGATTTCCTCAGGCGAAATGCGGCAGCCTACGGCGTAAATCTCCACGCCGCGCTGCCTTGCCCTATCGAAGGCGGCCGCATAGGCAGGGTCGATATCGCGGGCTAGGCGCAACCGGTCGCAATCGGGGCGCTGGACCAGATAGACCATCGCAGCGCGCGCGCCCTCCTCCACCATATCGCCCATCTCGACCAGATGCTTTGCGCCCCTCGCCGTCACGGAATCGGGAAATTCCGCCAGGCCCGCATCGCGCATCAGGTGAACGTTCTTCACCTCCACGTAGGTTCTGTGGCCCTGCCCATCAGTAAGCAGGATATCGATGCGGGAGTTCTTGCCGTATTTCACTTCCCGTCGCAGTTCGGTAAAATCGGCGAGAGGCGCGATCAGGCCTGCCGCCAGCGCCTCTTCGACCAGACCATTCGGGTGGGCCGTATTGATGCCGACGAGCGCACCGTCGGCATCCGTCAGTTCCCAGGAATATTTCAGCTTGCGCGATGGATTGTCGGAGATCGAGAGCCAGACACGCGAGCCAGGCGCATTCAGCCCGGTCATCGAGCCTGGATTGGCGCAATGGGCGGTCACTTCCTCGCCAGTGTGATCGAGTACGACATCGGCAAGGAAGCGCTTGTAGCGCTTGACGAGACGCCCGGTCACAAGCGCAGCGGGAAACCGCATGTATCTACTCCTATGGGAAGGGATTTATTGGGAAAGGCCTCAGCGCGACCAAAATTCGGGGTCGAGAAGCACCAGCACGGTGAAGAGCTCAAGCCTGCCGAGTAGCATGGCGAACGAAAGCACCCATTTCGCACCGTCCGGCAGCGGCGCAAAATTTCCCGCCGGGCCTATAACTGGCCCAAGACCGGGGCCGACGTTACCGACCGCAGTGGCTGCGGCGGAAAGCGCGGTCACCAGATCGAGATCGAAACCGGCCAGAACAAGCGTGAGAATACCGACCGTTCCGAGATAGACGACGAGAAACGCCAGCACCGAATAGGAGAGTTCCGACGTCAGCCGGCTTCGCGCGTATTCTTCCGACATGACCCGATTGGGTCTGACCATCCGCCGCAGATGCGCCCGCACCGTGCCGAAGAAGACGAGAAAGCGGAAGATCTTGATTCCGCCGGTTGTAGAACCTGTGCAACCGCCAACGAATTTCAACAAGAGCGCCAGCGCCACCATGGGCGCCCCCCAGGACGTATAGTCGCCATAGGCGTATCCCGTGCCCGTCACCACGGAGACGATGTTGAAGGTCGCCAGCAGCAGCGCCTCGTTGAAAGGCACGCGGTGCTTGAGACCAAGGTAGATCGTCACCATCAGCGATACGACGATGATAAGGCCGAAAAACGCCCGCACTTGCGGGTCACGCCAAAGCAACAGCGGCTTGCCCCTGAGCCCCTGAATGATCAGCACGAAGGGCAAGGCGCCGATTACCATGAACAGCACGGCAAACCACGCCGTCAAAGGATTGGTGAAATAGGCGAAGGAAACATCGTGGGTGGAATAGCCGCCCGTGGCGATTGTGGTGAAGGCGTGATTGACCGCATCGAAGGGCGTCATCCCCGTGCCCCAGAAAGCCAGAACGCAACACAGGGTCAAAAACATATAGGAAAAGCTGATCAGCTGGATCAGTTCAACGGATCTGGAAACGATCTTCTCGCTCCTGTCGGAGCTTTCGGTCTGGAAAAGCTGCATTCCGCCGATCCGCAGGAACGGCAGCAGCACGATGGCCATGACGACGATGCCGACGCCGCCCATCCATTGCATCAAAGAGCGCCACACCAAAAGTCCCGGCGGCAGCGAATCGAGTCCGTAAAGAATTGTCGATCCCGTCGTGGTGAACCCCGATACCGCCTCAAAGAAGGCATCCGTATAGCCGATCCCCAGCCAGAGGAACGGCAGGGCGCCGAATACGGGTAGCGTTGACCATGCCAGCGTTGTGAGCACGAAAGTCTGCCGGGTGTTCAGCCCCTCCTCAAGCGCTCCGCCAACGGCGACGGATAGCAACAGGCCGAGCAAACCCGTGATCATCGCCGACAGAACGAAGGCCTTCCAATCCTCGTTTCGCGCTGCGATGTCCACCAGCGCCGGGATCAACATCGCCGTGGCCAGCCCCACATAGAGGAATCCCAGAATATTGAGGACGGGGCGAAGCGAAATCACGGTGGCGGGTCACCAGGTACTGTTGAAGATGTTGCACCTTATGCAGCCAGTGCAAGCGAGGGCAAGCGTCAATCCGCGTGGTGCGGGGTCTTGGCGCGGGAGAAATATCCTCATCACCTTGACCAGAATTCCGGATCGAGCAGAACAAGCACCGTGAAGAGTTCGAGCCGCCCGAGCAGCATCGCCACCGCCAGCACCCACTTCGCGCCATCGGGAAGCGAGGCGAAGGTTCCGGACGGACCGATGGTATCGCCGAGCCCCGGCCCCACATTGCCGATGGCGGTTGCCGCACCGGTGATTGCCGTCAGCGCATCGATGCCGAAGAACGTCAGAATCAGCGTGATGATACCGACCGAACCCAGATAGGCGACGAGGAATGCCAGAACCGAAAAGGCGATATCCGGCGTCAATTGCGTATCGGCGTAGCGGGTGGAGACGATGCGATGCGCCCTCACCATGCGCCTGAGGTGATTGCGCAATGTTCCAAAGAACACGATGAAGCGAAACATCTTGATCCCGCCAGAAGTAGACCCCGTGCAGCCGCCGGCGAATGTGAGCACCAGCGCCAGGCCGACGATAGGCGGACCCCACTGGGTATAGTCGCCGAGCGCGAAGCCGGTGGTCGTGACGATCGAGGTGAAATTGAAAGCGGTTCTGAGCAGGGCCTGATGCAGCCCTATTCCTTGCGTGAGACCGAGATAGATCGCGGAAAAGAAGGAAACCACACCTAAAAGTCCGAGCAGCGCCCTGACCTGTGGATCGCGCCACAAAAGCAACGGCCTGCCGCGCAAGGCCTGGATCATCACGCTGAAAGGGGCGGCACCCGCAAGCATGAATAAAACGCAAACCCAGCCGGTCAGCGGATTGGTGAAATACGCAAACGACGCATCGTGCGTCGAATACCCACCGGTTGAAACTGTAGTCATCGCATGATTGAAGGCATCGAAAGCGTCCATGCCCGTCAACCGGTAGCCGAGCGCGCAAAGCAGCGTCAGCCCCACATAGATCAGCGCAATCAACCGCACCAGATCGGCGGAACGCGCCACCACCTTCTCGCCCTTGTCGGAGCTTTCAGTCTTGAAAAGCTGCATGCCGCCCACCTGCAGGTAGGGCAAGAGCACCAGCGCCATGACGATAATGCCGACGCCGCCCATCCATTGCAGCACGGAGCGCCAAAGCAGCAACCCGGGAGGAAGGCCGTCCAGTCCGGCCAGCACGGTCGACCCCGTCGTCGTGAAGCCTGAGACCGATTCAAACGCCGCATCGACATAGGAAATGCCGAGCGAGAGAAACGGCAGCGCGCCGAACGCCGGCAGCGCGACCCAGGCAAGCGCCGTCAGCAGGAAAGCCTGGCGAATATTCAGCACTTCGCCGAGATGACCCGAGCAGGATATGGCCAGCAGGAGGCCCGTCATGCTGGTGAAAAGCGCAGATATGACGAAAGATTGCCAATCCGGATTGCGAGCTGCCACATCGACGATCGCCGGCAGCAGCATGCCCGCCCCAAGCCCGAAGATGAGCAGCCCAAGGATGTTCAATACGGGACGCAGGGTGATCACACGCCAGTCTTCTTGCTCTGGACCAACCCGCGTCGAAGCGAAAGGCCCGAGCGCGACAGGATTGATCGCTATTTGCTACTGAAGTGGCGGGTTTGCATCCGTGCGAACAATCGCCACTGTTATACGCTGCAGGTTGGACCGAAGACCAAAGGCCATGCCGCAACGCATATACACCGGATTTTCGCAGTCACCAACCGGCAAGCCTCGCGACGAACTTATGAATTAGTCCCTGTATCGGAAATGTCGCGCCGGCCATGACCCCGTCACGCCGCACGCCCAGAAGGCTCAAACGATACGAAATAGCGAATTTTGCGAAGCCGAAAATAATGCTTCGGCCAAAAACCGGGCCCTGAAAAAGGGGAGGCCCGCTGGTTTGGACGCCAGCGGGCCTGATTGACTGAACAGAGGCAGACAGCACGAGGGCTGGATGATCTCTCCTCAGCTATGGGAACCCGGCGGCGAACCGTCGAATTCCAAAGTCTTTTCCGTTACCCGGATCAGAACGTGCGCTGAATACGGATCAGAGCGCCGAGCTGCTGGGTGTCTTCGAGGGTGCTCGCGCTGTCGTAGTCGCGGTCGGTGTAGTTGACCTCGGCGCCGATCAGGAAGCCCTTGGACGGAGCCCAAACCAGGTTGCCCTGGATCGAGGTCGACTTGATGTCGAACTGGTCGCCGTATGCGACGTCAAAGTCGGTGTAGGCGATGTTGAAGGCCGAAGACCAATGCGCCGTCCAGTTGTGGTTGAAGCCACCGCTGATGGTCCAGGTGTCGGTCAGCTCGATATTCGTGCCGTCCGCGCTGAGCGCAGCGTCGATCGTGTTCGGGAGACCCGACGTCACGTAACCGGTAGCGCCTTCGGAATAGCCAGCCTGGAACGTGACGGTGTCGCCGTGGCCGATCTGCGGCACGTTGACGGTCACGCCACCGGCGATGGCCCAGCCGAGTTCGGAATCAGCCGTATTGGCAGCGAGACCGTCGTCGTTTACGACCCCATCGACGCCGCCAATGCCGAAGTTCGCGAGGCCAAGTGAATTGGCCGTGCCGGCGTGGGTGTTCCAAACCTGGTGCAACACACCCATGATCTGGGCAGAACCCCAACCCTGGTCGACGCGCAGGTTGGCGACGAAATCAGGCAGGCGATGGCCGCCGTAGATATCGCCACGCAGCGCCCCACCAGCAACAGGGATCGTCGTCGTTATTGCAGCCGAGCCCGTGCTCAGGTGAGCATTGCCGGCTGCGATGCCGGCGCTACGGCCGAGGATCGAACCGCGGTTCTGCAGGCCGTCTTCGATCGAAGCGGTAGCGGAGAAGCCGTTGCCGAAGGAATAGGTGTAGGCGAAGAGGTTCGTCGAGAAGATGTCGGTGCCGCCCCAGGACTGGATCGAGGCGAAGGTGTCACCGGCGTAGTTTTCGAAGAACGAAATCGCGCGACCAGCGGTCAGGCCGCCGAACTGGATGAAGCCGAATTCGAGGCTCGGAACGTTGCCGGCGCCCGTCTGGTTCTGGATCCAGAGCGACGCATAGGTGCGCAGGATGCCGTATTCGGTGTTGGTGCGCGAATCGACGCGGATATAACCACGAGCGCGGAACTCCGTGCCGTTCTGGTCGCGGTTCTGGAAGCCGACCGAGAGATCCGGAGCATCGTCGCCGAAGTTGCGGACGCGGAACTCGGTACGGATACGGCCGCCGACCTTCACGCAGGTCTCGGTGCCCGGCAGGTAGTAGAAGCCCGAACCGAAAGCGTCGCAGACGCGAACGTAATCGACCGGCTCCGGAGCCGACGGCAGATCGGCTGCCTGGGCGCTGGTAGCAGCGGCAGCAGCCGCAGCGGCGCCGATGAGAATGCTCTTGATGTTCATTTCCTGACCTTTTCTAAAGGTTGCCAGTAGCAAGTGTCATGAGCTCGCTCCCCGCGAAACTCTGCAGCATTGATAGTCGGATCGAATTCAATGCCGCAATCCTTGGTTTTTCAAAAACATCAGTGTTTTCATATGTGTTGCGCTATTATCACAAAATTACGTGACGTTACATTCTATTTTAAGTTGCATAAGAAAGCTGCATTAAATCTCCTGTTTTTTGGCAATACTTCGGAAACCGTAACGGCATTTTGGCATCAAGATTTCGCAATGGTGAAAATTATCGTAACGTAATTTACGTGTATTTACTCGCATAGGTGGATTGCGGTGCAAAACTGGCGAAATCAACGTTTCCGGCCCGTTCAAAATTGGTCAGGGTTCGAAAAATATGCGCCGTCAGGGATAAAAACACTCAGGTGGCTCGCAAACGGTCGCATTGCGCCGGTGCGGGAATCGATTCCGGCGATGCATCGGTGTCATACATCCACCATCGGCGCCCTGGTCGCCGCGCACTGACGACTCAAAAGAGCAGACAGCGCCTGCAAGGATTTTTGACGCGGTAATCGCGTTTATCGTTCGGGCGTTCTACCGAAGGAAATGCGCCCTTGCCGCCAGGCCTGCCATTTGCTGCATGAAGCAGCGGACCGAAGTTTATGGCTATCGGCCCAAAGACCCGAATATGGGCAGGCACCGCTTTGCATTGGGCAAAGACCGGGATCATGCAAAAGCCCGGCGAAATCGCCGGGCTTCGTCCAGATCATATCAGATGCGCCTTATATAGAGCGATCAGAACGTCCGCTGCAGACGAATGCTTGTGTCGAGCTGATCGTAGTCGACGCTTGCGGCGCCGATGTCGAAATCATTGCGGGAATATTCCGTCTCCAGGGCGATGAAGAAGCCCGACACCGGAGTCCACACGATGTTGCTATGAAGCGTCGTGCGATTGCGCTCGTAGTCGCCGGCGGCGGTTTCTATTTCGGTGTCGGCATAGCTGACAGTGAAATTCGACTGCCATTGCTTCGTCCACCTGTGCCGGACGCCCGCGCCAATGCTCCAGGTCTCCGCCAGCTCAAGATCGTCGCCATCGACAATCGCATCGACATTGAACGATGGCGTCGCATAGCTCGTGGCCCCCTCCGCGTAGGTGCCTTGCAGCACGAATATGTCGCCCGAGGCAATGAACGGCAGGTTGATATTGACGCCTGCGCCAATCGCCCAGCCGAGTTCGGAGTCGGCATTGTTGGCCGGCAGTCCGGGATTGGTGACCGCAGGGACAGGGGGATTGCCCTGCAAGCCAAGGGTGGGCGCTACGCCCGCGCGATTGTTCCAGACCTGATGCAAGTGCGCCCATCAGCTGAGCCGAACCCCAGCCCTGATCGACACGGATCGCGCCGACCACGTCCGGCAGGCGGTGCCCGCCATATAGATTGGCGCCGAAATTGACGGCGTTGCCGCCGGCGGGAATGGTGATCGCCGCGAGGCTGCTCTGGATGGAGCTGCGGCGCTCCAGACCGTCCTCGATCGATACCGTTGCCGAATAGCCGTTGCCGAACGAATGGGTATAGGCAAAGAGGTTCGTGTCGGTATCGGAGAAGTTGCGGGCCTGAGTGATTCCCTGAACCGTGCCCGTGGTGAAATCGAAGAAAGAGGTCAATCGCCCGGCCGTCAGACCGCCAAACTGGATGAAGCCGTCATCTAGCTCGGCGCTCGTTCCGGCAGAGCCAGTCGTATTCGTAAATTGCAGAGATGCGAAAGTACGAAGCAGGCCATATTCAGTATTCGTCCGCGAATCGACACGCGCATATCCGCGCGCACGAAGCTGCGTGCCATCCTGGTTGCGCCTGGAAAAACCATCGCCTGAATTGGCCACGGCGTCCTCGCCATAGTTACGGACTCGAAACTCGGCCCTGATCCGGCCGCCGACGCGCACGCAGGTTTCCGTTCCCGGCAAATAGTAAAAGCCCGAACCGAAAGCATCGCAGACCCGAACATAGTCGACCGGCTCCGGCGCGGCCGGAAGATCGGCGGCGCTTGCACCTGAAATCGCGACCATCCCGACGGCGACGTTGGCAAAAATGAGTTTGAAATCCATGAAAATCTCCAAATGTTCCCGTGCATAAACACGCATTTGCCGGAAGACAAAGACTGGCGATATATTTCGGGCACTGAAATTGAATTTACAACTCAAGATTTTGCAAAAGAGTGCATATTTTTATGCCTGTAACTCGTTCGCCACATATTATTGTGTATATACGCGCAACCTCTTATAAGTCGCGCTTGTAGTCATCATGAGATCGTTAGGGCACAAGGCATTACGGCCGCGACGTCATGTTCGAGGCAATTAGGGCAAGAGCCGCGTTACGCGTGAAAAGCACGGTATCCACAATCAAAAAGGCCGGGCGTCAAGCCGCAAAGCCTGGCGCAACCCGCTGCCTCACCCGTCAAAGGGCAAATGCACTTTGCACAACGCGATAATGTTCTTGAAGTTTTGGTGCGGACGACGGGACTTGAACCCGTAAGCCTGACGGCGGCAGATTTTAAGTCTGCTGTGTATACCTGTTCCACCACGTCCGCGATGGCTGACGACCGAAGCAGCCTGCGATACATGCTCTACCCGCCTGCGAATTTGCAGACAAGGGGGCATCCGTCGGCTGGACGGCTTCTTCCCTCGATCCGATCTCGAAATCCAGGGCTCCGCGGTTGCATAACCAGCTTCATCAATCGTCCGGGAGGCCCGTATCGGCGCCTTTTGCTGGAAAAATTCGATTGAACGCTGATCTTGCCGCTGTTTTTGATTATATGAAGGGCAAGAGCTGAATGCGGGCCGGGAAAACAAGCGGGACACGCGAAAGAGATGGTATCCTATATCGACGCTGCGGCAGCGCCGCTGAAGAACACCGGGCAGGTGCGCCTCTACGGCCCGGAGGATTTTGCGGGCATGCATCGTGCCGGCCAGTTGACGGCGCGCTGTCTCGATGCGTTGGCGGAGCTGGTGAAGCCTGGCGCGACTACAGAAGAAATCGACGATTTCGTCTATGAATTCGGCATTGCCAACGACGCCATGCCGGCAACGCTGAATTATCGCGGTTACACCAAATCCTGCTGCACCTCGATCAACCACGTGGTCTGCCACGGCATCCCCAATCCCAAGCCTCTGAAGGAAGGCGATATCGTCAATATCGATGTGACCTTCATCGTCGACGGCTGGCATGGGGATTCCAGCCGGATGTATATGGTCGGCGCGGTCAAGCGTGCGGCTGAGCGGCTGATCGACGTCACTTATCAGTCCTTGATGCGCGGCATAGAGGCGGCGAAACCCGGCAATACGACCGGCGATATAGGCGCCGCCATCCAAAGCTTTGTGGAGGCCGAGCGCTGTTCCGTCGTTCGCGATTTCTGCGGCCACGGCGTCGGCCGATTGTTCCACGACACGCCGAACATCCTGCATTACGGCAGGCCGGGTGAAGGTGTCGAATTGAAGCCGGGCATGATCTTCACCATCGAACCGATGGTCAACCTGGGCAGGCCGCATGTGAAGGTGCTGGCCGACGGCTGGACCGCCGTTACCCGCGACCGTTCGCTTTCCGCGCAGTTTGAGCATTCCATCGGCATCACCTCCGAAGGTTGCGAGATCTTCACCCTTTCACCTAAAGGTCTGGACAAGCCGGGGCTTTAGACCGAATTATGCCCGCGAAACGGATTTTGGAGGGCGGGCATGGACAAGGAGACGGGTGACGATCGGAAGATCTTGCCCGCGGCGCATTATCTCGGGCATCGCGAGCGTCTGCGCGACCGGTTCCGCAATCATGGCCAGGAATTGCTGCAGGACTACGAGTTTCTTGAGCTGATTTCTGTTTTCCGCGATTAAACGCGCAGATACCAAGCCGATAGCCAAGGCGCTGATTGCGCGTTTCGGCTCTTTCGCGGAAGTTCTGGCAGCGCCGCGCGCGCGCCTGCTTGAGGTCAAGGGCGTCGGCGACCGGGTGATCGACGAGTTGAAGCTTGCCCATGCGGTCGCCCAGCGCTTTTTGCGCGGCCAGGTGTCCAGCCGCCCTGCCCTTTCCTCCTGGTCGGCCGTCCTCGACTACGTGCGAACGGCCATGGCGTTCGCCGACAGGGAAGAATTCCGCATTTTGTTCCTCGACAAGAAAAACGCGCTCATCGCCGATGAAGTACAGCAGCGCGGCACGGTGGATCACACGCCGGTCTATCCGCGCGAGGTGCTGAAACGGGCGCTGGAACTGTCGGCCAGCGCGCTGGTGCTCGTTCACAACCACCCTTCCGGCGACCCCTCGCCGTCGCGCGCCGACATCCAGATGACGAAGCAGATCGTGGAAATCGCCGATGCCATGGGGATCGTGCTGCACGACCACATCATCGTCGGCCGCGATGGCCATGCAAGCTTCCGCAGCCTGCAATTGCTATAGACGCCCCGATCTACAAAACTCAGACACAACTAATTTCACAATACTCACACAGATTGCACCCTGAGATTGCGGCCGCTTCGCAGTCGAAGAAAAAGCGCATCCAAGCGGAATGCCAGACTTACCGCCTGCCGCATTAAGGGAGAGTGAGGATTTACTCGTTTACAATCGCGTGTAGACACACGCATCAGCATCATTACTATTGCCGAAAGCGTGAAAAACGCCCTTGAATCAAGGAGCCGGCAGATTTGGCGCCACAATCGCCCGACGCATTAGACCGCATGAACCTCCCGCTGAGGGCAACGCTGAGCTTTAGGCGCCGGCAGGCGCTTCGCATGTCGGCGCTCCTCTTCGGCATCGTATTGGCCGCGCTTGTCGGGGCGATTGCGGTTGTGGCCGGGGCAATTGTCTTTTCCGAGCAGGATGCGCTTGATCGCGAAGCGGCGCTCCTTGATCGCGCCGTCGCCCAGGAACAGCGGCGGCTCCTCAAGGAGCTTGAACGCTTCGCCGTTTCCAGCGCGACCTATCGCAGCGTCGCCACCGACTATTCCTCCGAATGGGTTCACACGAGAATTGCCGAGCCGCTCAGCCGGATCTACCAGCATGATGTCGCCATCGTACTGAACCGCCAAAGGTTGCCGCTTTTTGCCTATGTGGAAGATTTCATCTGGCTGCCGTCGATCTACAACACAAAGCTGGAGACCCAACTCGGTCCACTGGTAAAAAGCGTTCAGGACGCTTTTCAAGCCGCCCTTGTCGAGCGCAAGGGGCATGGCTTCGCTTTTGATGGCGAGGCCGATTTCATCGGCCGTTCCGCAATCGTCATGCTCGACGACCGCCCGGCGATCGCCTCGATATTCGCAATTGCGCCCGAGCCCTACGACTTCATCGTCTCCGATGCTCCGCCAAGCGTTCTTGTCTCGCTGCGCTATATCGACGAGGAAATGCTGGCAAGCCTTTCGGAATTCGCCCAATTGCCGAATATCCATCTTTCGGAGGCCGATACCGGCGAGTTCCAGAGATTGCCGCTTCGCGGTTCCGACGGCCAGGTTCTTTGCCGTTTGGCGTGGCGGCCGGCAGAGGGCGCCTCGCAGCGGCTGGTGACGCTTACGCCCGTCTTCGGCATTTCGATTCTTATCATATTAGGTGTGACCGGGGTCGTTCTGTCGCGTGCCTTCCGCGCCAGCGAGGAACTCACCTTGAGCGAAGCAAGATCCCGACAGGCAGCCCTTCACGATCCCCTGAGCGGGCTTCCGAACCGGGTCTATTTCGACAAGCTGGCGCGGGAGCGGATTTCTTCTTCGGTCGCGGAAGATCAACTCTGCGCCTTGCTCTATCTCGACATCGACCACTTCAAGGAAGTCAACGACACGCTGGGACACCCGGTAGGCGATGCCTTGATCATGGAACTGGGCAACAGACTGAGGCAGGCAATTGCGTCGGGCGATGTCGTCGCGCGCATCAGCGGCGACGAGTTCCTCATTCTCCTCGTCGGACGAAAGAGCCGCGAGGAAGTCATTGCGGCCTGCAGCCGCCTGATCGAAAAGCTGACGCGCGATCTCGTCGTGGACGGCAATTCCCTGCCCGTCACCGTCAGCATGGGGGTGACCTTCAGCCCGAGCGACGGCACCGATCTGGTTCAATTGCTGCGGCGTGCGGATATCGCCCTCTACCAGGCCAAGGACCAGGGCCGCAATCGCTGCATCGTCTTCGAGCAATCGATGGACGACGCGCTCAACATCCGCCGCAAGCTTGAGGCGGAAATGCGCCGCGCGCTCGAGCACGACGAATTCTTCCTGAACTACCAGCCGGTCGTCTCGCGTGACGGTCGCCGCATGGTCGGCGTGGAAGCGCTGATTCGCTGGCGGCACCCCGACCGTGGCGAACTTCCTCCCGGTGCATTCCTGCCGGTTGCCGAAGGGAGCGACTTGATGTGGCAGATCGGCGCATGGGTGTTGAAGACGGCCATGCGCGACGCTTTGGCCTGGCCGCAGCTGACCGTCGCGGTCAATGTCTCGACCAGCCAGCTGCGGCATCCCGATTTCGTTTCCTATGTGCGCCGGACCTTGACGGAGTTGAACTACCCGGCCAGTCATCTGGAACTGGAAGTCACCGAGGCTGTTTTGATGGACCATACCGCCATCGCCAAGCGGACATTCAGCGAATTGCACGGCCTTGGCCTTCGCATCGCGCTCGACGATTTCGGCACCGGCTTTTCCAGCCTGAGCTATCTGCGTCAATTTCATTTCGACAAATTCAAGATCGACCGTTCGTTCGTCACCAATGTGGAGACCGAAAGCGAATCGGCAGCGATCGTGCGCTCTCTCGTCGGTTTGGGCGAAGCGCTCGGCATGACCATCACCGCTGAGGGCATAGAAACGGAAACGCAATTCCACTTCCTGCAAACGGCTGGCTGCGACTACATGCAGGGCTATTATTTCGGCCGTCCAATGGCGGCTGCAAAGATCAGCGAACGGCTGGCCGGCGAGGCATTGCCGCACAGCTTGAAAAACAATTCCGACACATTCGCGAGCGCGCAACCTGGAGTCGCCCGCGCCACGCTTTGAACTCCGTACAACTCAGTCAATGATCGAACGCCTCGGTCCGTGCCTCAACTTGCTAAACAGCGCCTTAACTAACCTTGTCCGGACTTTGTTAAGCGGTGAGTGACAGGATGCGCGGGACGGGGTGGGGTAGCGGATGAAAACAGGCGGCAAGCCAGACAGCAACCGACTTGCGAATGCGATACTTTTTCCGGTAGCGGGAATTGTTTTGCTGGCGATTCTGCTGACCGGGATTCTCATCTCCTGGACCTTTCGTTCGGCGGATCAGTCCGCCCTCGAAAATGAAAGCGCGCTCATCGGCGGCAGCCTTTCGCTCCAGCTCGACCTGCTTGCGAAGGAGCAGGAAAATGTCGCCGTCTCCGATGCCGCCTATTTCAACCTGAAGTCGCCAACGCCGGATCGCAGGTGGCTGCATGTCAACATCGGCAAGCGCCTTTTTCAAAACTACGACCACGATCATACCTTGATCGTCACCGAAGACCGATCCGCAATCTATGTTTCGGCCGCCGGCGAGATGGCGAGCCAGATTGAAGACAAGGCCTTTCTGGAAGCGATCTTACCGCTCGTCGCGCGCACGAGGGCGAAGTTCATCAACAGTTTCGAGAGGCTGCCGTCAGGCAACTTCAGCTTCAAGAATCCTCATGTTGGCCTTGCCCATTCGATCCACGAGACCGGCTATGCCACGATCGACGGTCGCCCGGCGCTGGTCAGCGTCACGGCAATCGCGCCGGAGCTTCTGGAGGTAACGAGGAGCCGGCACGCTCCCGCCGTACTCGTCAGCGCCAAGGTGCTCACGAAAGAACGGCTTGAGAAGCTGTCCGGAATGGTTGGCGTTGCGGGCATGCGCCTTGCCGAACCGGGCGAGGAAAACGGGCAGCAAGGCAGAATTGGTTTGCGAGCCGCCACCAGCGCCATTGCCGGATCGCTGACCTGGAGCGCAAAACGTCCCGGGTCGGAGATCATGACACAGCTCGCACCGGCGCTTCTGTTTCTATCGCTGGTCATCGTCGTCATAACATCCTCGGTCTTGTTCTACATCCAGCAGAACACGCGGCGGTTGGCGGAAAGCGAGGCGCGCGCCCAGCATGCGGCAAAGCACGACGGCCTGACCGGGCTTGCCAACCGCGACTATTTCGCCGATCGCTTCCAGCTGCTGTTGAGCGAATGGTCGGACGGTTCGCACAATCTCGGCGTCATCTACATCGACCTTGACCACTTCAAGGATATCAACGACACGCTCGGGCATGGCGCCGGCGACGACGTCATCCGCGAGGCGGCAAGGCGCCTTCGCGTGCTGGTGCCGGAAGACGCCCATCTGGCGCGCATCAGCGGCGATGAATTCGCCGTGCTCGTGCCGGAGTGCCGCGGCCGCGAGGATCTGGAAGTCCTTCTAAGGCAGATACAGGACCGTTTCGCCAAGCCGATTTTCGCCGCCGACAACCATCTTTACGTCAGCTTGAGCCTTGGCGCGGCGCTCGCTCCCGAAGATGGGCTTTCCATGGGAGAACTGCTGCGCAAGGCCGATATTGCGCTTTATGCGGCGAAATCCAACGGTCGTGGCCGCTGGGCCTTCTTCGATCTGGTGATGGAAGAGCAGGTGCGCGCGCGCGAAAACCTCGCCCGCGAATTACGCCAGGCGATCGACGGCGACGAACTCACCCTTGTCTATCAACCCCAGACATCGATCACCGGGCGCAAGGTGCTGGCGGTCGAGGCGCTGGTGCGCTGGGTTCATCCCACGCGCGGCCCGCTCAATCCGGCGGCCTTCATTCCGCTGGCGGAGGAAACCGGGCTCATCAACGATCTGGGCATGTGGGTGCTGAAACGGGCTTGCCAGGATGCGGCCAGATGGCCGCATCTGAAGCTTTCCGTCAATGTCTCGCCGATCCAGTTCCGCCATCCGCAATTCATCGAGCGGCTGTCGTCAATCCTCGCCATGACGGGCTTCGATCCTCATCGGCTGGAAATCGAAGTGACCGAAAGCGTCTTTTCCAACAAGGACAAGACGGTGCTGGAAACCCTGCAGGAAGTTCACCGCAAGGGCGTCAGGGTTGCGCTTGACGATTTCGGCGCCGGCTATTCGAGCCTCAGCTACCTCAGGCAGTTTCCCTTTGATACCTTGAAGATCGATCGCGGCTTCATCGCCGGCCTGGAGACCTCGCCCCACGCGACCGCCATTCTCGGCACGATCATCAATCTCGGCGAAGCGCTTGGCATGTCGGTGGTTGCGGAAGGGATTGAAACCGAGCAGCAGGCGGCTTTCCTGCGCCTTACCAAATGCGACCGCCTGCAAGGCTATTACCTGTCGCGCCCGGTGCCGGCAGACAGTATCGCCGATGTCGAACTTCGCCTTGCACAGCTTGAAAATCTGCCATCCGCCAGCCGCCGCTTTGCCTAACCCGCCACGCCTGCGATATCCTTGAGGATCGGGCAATCCGGTCTTTGATCGCCATAGCAGGCTTCAACAAGCGTTGCCAACGTATCGCGCAGGCTTTCCAGTTCGGCGATCTTGTGTTCGATCGCCACGATATGGTCGGCCGCCAGCTGTTTCACATCCGCGCTTGCCCGCTCTTCGTCGTCGTAAAGCGATAGCAGCTTGCGGCACTCATCGATGGAAAAGCCGAGCGAGCGGGCACGCTGCAGGAACGCCAGGCGGTGCAATTCGCCCTCCCCGTAGTGGCGATAACCGTTCTCCCGTCTGGGAGAGCGGATGAGGCCGATATCCTCATAGTAGCGGATCGTTTTCGCGGGCAACCCCGTCAACCGCCCTGCCTCGCCGATATTCATCACTTTCTCCAGTCGTCAAAAACCTATTCCGGCAGGCAATTCAGGTGCGTTTTCGCTGATCGCCGGCAGGAAGGCTGATAGTCCCTGGAGCGCATTCCGTCAAAACGGAGGCGTTTTGTCGATTAGAATATGCTCCAACATATTGATCCAGGAGCGATTTCTTTCCACGAAAACAAACCCGTTTTCGTGGAAAGCGCGCTAGATCACAGGAAAGGTTTCAAGATCGGTTGGGTGGCTGTTCGCTCAGTGAAGCGTCAAGGCGTGCGGCAAGCCGGCAATCGAGCCGGTGGATGGCGCAAAACGGTCCGCCGGCTTCGCGCACCGCTTGTTCGACGTCGCAAAGCGACAGCCCGCGCGAGCCGTAGCGCTGGCGAATTGCGTCCTCCACCCAGCGTGTGTGCTGTGCCCTCCGCTGCGGCGTGACACTGCTTCCGCGCGAAAACTGCGCCCGTAGTCGGTCGCATGCGCTAACCGTCTCACCAATGCCCGTACCCGCCATCGCCGACACCAGGACGACCTTGGGCACAGCACCGCGATCGCCACGGTCGGAAAGCGACAGCGCGCCCTGCACATCGGCTAGCGCCCGATTGGCGAGCGCGCCCATATCCGCCTTCGTCACCGCGACCAGATCCGGCAGTTCCATGACGCCTGCCTTCATGAATTGCAGGCTGTCGCCGGAGCCGGGCTGGATGCAAAGCACCACCATGTCGACGGCGAAGGCGATATCTGATTCCGACTGGCCGATGCCGACCGTTTCCACGATCACCCGGTCCATGACGGCCCGCATCACGGCGATGGCAGCCACCGCATGATCGGAAAGCCCTCCCAGCCGGTCGCGCGCCGCCATGGAGCGCACGAAGACGCCCTGATCTTCCGGATCGGTGCGAAGCCTGGTGCGGTCGCCGAGCAGCGCGCCGCCGGTAAATTGCGACGACGGATCGACGGCGACCACGCCGACGGTTTCGCCGCGGGCGCGAAAGGCGCTGATGAGGGCCGCCGTCAGCGTCGATTTGCCGACGCCGGGCGGCCCGGTAAGGCCGATGACGTGGGCTTTCGGGTGAAGGGCGGCATCGTCGAGGAAGGCGGCCAGTTCCGCGCTCCCCGCCTCCGTTTCCACTGCCGAAAGCGCGCGGGCGAGTGCCACCTTGCCGCCGGCGCGAAGGTCGTCAAGCGTTTTCGGCCGCCCCTTCATGCCCGCTGCCCACCATTATCTAGCTTTGCTTCGCCGCCCTCAGCGCCGCCTGCGCGGCGGCGAGCCGCGCTATAGGCACCCGGAAAGGCGAGCACGACACATAGTCCAGCCCGACGGATTCGCAAAATTCGATGGACGCCGGATCGCCGCCATGTTCGCCGCAGATGCCGAGCTTGATGTCGGAGCGGGTTTTCCTGCCGCGATCGGCTGCGATCTGCACCAGTTCGCCGACGCCGTCCTTGTCGAGCGTCACGAAGGGATCGTGCTCAATCAGCCCCTTTTGCTGATAGGCGCCCAGAAAAGACGCGGCATCGTCACGCGAAATGCCGAAAGTGGTCTGCGTCAGGTCGTTGGTGCCGAAGGAGAAGAACTCCGCCGCCTCGGCGATCTCGGCCGCCCGCAGTGCTGCACGCGGCAGTTCGATCATCGTGCCGACCTGATAATCGATCTTCGTGCCGGTTTCCTTCGCCACTGCCTCGGCCATGGCGTCGATGCGGGCGCGCACCAGGTCGAGTTCGGCTTTCATGCCGACGAGCGGCACCATGATTTCCGGCGTCACCGGCGATCCGGTCGCCTTGCCCGCCAGAACCGCTGCCTCGAAGATGGCGCGAGCCTGCATTTCGGCTATTTCCGGATAGGAAACAAGCAGCCGGCAACCGCGATGGCCGAGCATGGGGTTGAATTCCGCGAGCGACAGCGCGCGGTCGCGCAGCCTTTGCGCGTCAACGCCCATGGCCTGCGCCACTTCCGCGATTTCCTCATCGGAATGCGGCAGGAATTCATGCAGCGGCGGATCGAGCAGCCGGATCGTCACCGGAAGGCCCTGCATGATCTCGAAAAGCGATACGAAATCGCCACGTTGCATGGGCAGGAGCTTGGCAAGGGCTGCGCGCCGGCCCTCTTCCGTCTCCGCCAGGATCATCTCGCGCACGGCGATAATGCGCTCGCCCTCAAAGAACATGTGTTCCGTGCGGCAAAGGCCGATGCCTTCCGCGCCGAAGCCGCGCGCCGCGCGCGCATCCGCCGGCGTCTCGGCGTTGGTTCTCACCTTCATGCGGCGGATTTTGTCAGCCCACTCCATCAGCGCGCTGAAATCGCCGGAAAGCTCGGGTTGCAGCATGGCGACCTCGCCGGCCAGCACCTGACCCGTCGAGCCGTCGATGGTGATGATATCGCCCTTGGAGAAGCTGCGGCCCATCGCCATCATCGTGCCCGAGCGGTAGTCGATCCTCAGCATTCCGGCGCCCGAGACGCAGGGCTTGCCCATGCCGCGGGCAACCACCGCCGCGTGACTGGTCATGCCGCCGCGCGTCGTCAAAATGCCTTCGGCCGCATGCATACCGTGAATATCTTCCGGACTCGTCTCGACGCGGGCCAGAATCACCTTGCGCCCGCCAGCTTTCGCCTCTTCCGCCTCGTCGGAGGTGAAGACCAGCGCGCCGGACGCCGCTCCCGGCGAGGCCGGCAAGCCCTTGGCGACCATGTCGCGTATGGCATCGGGCGCAATCGTCGGGTGAAGCAATTGATCGAGCGCCGCCGGATCGACGCGGAGCACCGCCTCGTCAGTGGTGATGAGACCCTCGCTCGCCATGTCGACAGCGATCTTCAGCGCGGCCTTTGCGGTCCGCTTGCCGGTCCTGGTCTGCAGCATCCACAAATTGCCGCGCTCGATGGTGAACTCCAGGTCCTGCATCTCGCGGTAATGCGCTTCCAGCTTGTCGCAAATGTCGGTGAATTGCGCGAAAGCCTCCGGCATCAGTCCTTCCAGCGATGGGGAGCCGGAGTGGCTGGCGATACGCGCCTTTTCCGTCAGATCCTGCGGCGTACGGATGCCGGCAACCACGTCTTCGCCCTGCGCGTTGACGAGGAACTCGCCGTAAAGCGCCTTTTCGCCTGTGGAGGGATTGCGGGTGAAGGCAACGCCTGTCGCCGAAGTCTCGCCCATATTGCCGAAAACCATGGCCTGCACATTGACGGCAGTTCCCCAGTTGGCCGGAATATCGTGCAGGCGGCGATAGGTGATGGCGCGGGCGCTGTTCCAGGAACCGAAGACCGCGCCGACCGCCCCCCACAATTGTTCGAAGGGATCCTGCGGGAAGGGTTGTTCCAGCTCCTCTTCGACGATGCGCTTGTATGCCGCGATGACCTCCCGCCATTCGCCGGCGCTAAGGTCGGTATCGAGCGAATGACCGTTGCCGTCCTTGTAGGATTCCAGCACTTCCTCGAAGGCGTGATGCTCCAGGCCCAAAACGACATTGGCATACATCTGGATGAAGCGGCGATAGCTGTCATAGGCGAAACGCTCGTCGAGGGATGCTTCCGCAAGCGCTGGAACCGTCGCGTCATTGAGCCCGAGGTTCAAAACCGTGTCCATCATGCCCGGCATCGACACCCTGGCGCCGGAGCGGACGGAGACCAGCAGCGGGTTTTGCGCATCGCCAAACCGCCGGCCGGTGATTTTTCCAACGCTTTCAAGCGCTTCGCTCACTTGCGTCTTCAGCTCTGACGGGAAGGCCGAGCCATTGTCGTAATACCAGGTGCAGGCTTCGGTGGTGATGGTGAGGCCCGGCGGCACCGGCAGGCCCAGGTTGCTCATTTCGGCCAGGTTCGCGCCCTTGCCGCCGAGCAGGTTCCTCATCGAAGCCGATCCTTCGGCTGCGCCCGCGCCGAAACTATAGACCCATTTGGTCATCTGGCTGGTCCTCGTCTCATCACCCGCATTCCCGTCCACCGGGTTTCCCGAAGGACGTCGGTACTATGCCATCCCATAAATGATGCAGTGCGGGAAAAAAAGAAATTTCGCTAAGCTGGTGCAGCATAGTGCCTTCATCAAGGCAGCCTCGGGGCTGCGCAAAACCATCCACACGCGATATTTGACCGTTTTTGATCGGAGCGTTCCACTGGTCACATTGACGCCATCCTGCATAGTCATGAAAGATGGGTTTCCTTTGAGTCGCCGAGGCGGCCATAACGCAAACGGATAAACATGCCGATGACGCGCGCCTTCCCCTTCGCCAATTTTCGACATGCTCTCGCGGCTCCTGCTCGCGAAGCCGGAATTCAAGCGGAAATAGCCTCAGGGCGCCCCTCGCTTCGCAAGGCGCTCTTCGCCGCTGTCGGCGCGCTCAGCCTCATGTGCGCGCATCCAGCCCACGCGGAGGCCGTTTCAGGCGCCGGGGCCGAGCCATTGGGCACGGCAGAAGGCCTGCCGCTGACCCTGAGCGGCAGCTATCTGGCCGGCCGCCTTGCCGGGCAGAGCCGCGACCTCGCCAATGCAGCCGCCTTTTTTCGCGAGGCGCTGGAGGCAGACCCCGGAAATCCCTTCCTTCTCGACCGCACATTCGTGCTGCATCTCGCCAATGGCGACATGAGCCCGGCGCTCGATCTGGCGGAAAGGTTGACGGCGAACGAGCCGGATCACTTCCTTGCCCGGCTTACTCTGGCTGCGGACGCCATGCGGCTTGAAGATTACGCCCGCGCCGTCGCACTGCTTGAAAGCGGCGCACGCGGCCCGCTTGCCGAATTGGCCTCGCGCCTCGCCGGCGCATGGGCCTTGCAGGCGCAAGGGGAAACCGACGCCGCTCTGGAAATAATCGCCAGCCTGAACGGTCCGGACTGGTTCAACGTCTTCAAGACCTACCACACCGCCCTCATTCAGGATCTTGCAGGCCGCAGCGAAGCTGCGCTCGATAATTTCGCCGCCGCCTATTCGTTCGACAAGGGCGCGCTGCGCGTTACCGAAGCCCTTGCCCGCGCCAAGGCCCGCGCGGGTGATGCCAAGGGTGCGCTGGCCGTGATCGCCGAATATCAGGAGGTCATTCCCGATCATCCGCTTATCCGCTCCACGCGCAAGGCAATCGAGGCGGGAGAACCGCTGCCGTTGATGGCGTCCAGGGCCAATCTCGGCGCGGCCGAGGTGCTCTATGGTCTGGGTGCCGCAATCGGGCGCGACGGCGGCGAGGAACTGGCAGCCGCCTTCCTGCAGATCGCCTTGACGCTCGACCCGAACGCGGAAGTCGCCAAGGTGGCGCTTGCCAATCTGTTCCAGCGGCTTGGCAGTATCGACCGGTCGATCGCCACACTTGCAACCGTATCTCCTGCGTCACCCCTCAAGCGCGACGCGGAAATCCAGATCGGCCTCAATTACAATGCGCTTGAGGATCTTGCCAAGGCGCGCGCCCATCTCACGACGCTCGTCGAAAGCGACCCGGGCGACCTGGAGGCCGTGACCGCGCTCGGCAACATCCTGCGCGCGCACAAGCTTTTCGACGAAGCGACCGCCGTTTATTCCCAAGGTATCGCTGCAATTGAAAAAGACCCGAAGCCCCAGCATTGGACGATTTACTACTATCGCGGCATTTGCCTTGAACGCAGCGACAAGTGGCGGGAATCGGAAGCCGATTTCCGCAGGGCGCTGGAACTGACGCCCGAACAGCCGCTCGTCCTGAATTATCTCGGCTATTCGCTGGTCGATCAGGGGCTGAAGCTCGATGAAGCGCTGAAGATGATCCGCCGGGCGGTGCAGCTTCGCCCGCAGGACGGCTATATCGTCGACAGTCTCGGCTGGGCCTACTACCGGCTTGGCCGTTACGAGGAGGCGGTCGCCGAGCTTGAAAAAGCCATCCAGCTGCGCCCGGAAGACCCCGTCATCAACGATCATCTGGGCGATGCCTATTGGCAGGTCGACCGCCGGCTGGAAGCCCGCTTCCAGTGGAATCACGCGCGTGACCTCAAGCCGGAGGCGGACGATTTGCCGAAGATACTCGACAAGATCGCCAATGGCCTGAAAGAAGAAACCACCAACGACGCGGCCAATCAGGCGCCGAAGAAAAACGGCGGCTAGAGCATATTGATAGTGGAGCGATTTCCTGCTCCTCAGGTGTTTCTGCCTGAAGGGAAAACGCTCTGACGGAACAGGCCAGACTGCTGTGCCGCGTTACAATCGCAATGACAGAAATCCGGCGGTAGACGGGATACCGGCGCTTACCCGCGTCCTTGCTCGTGCAAAGGTCAATCTGGCCCTGCATGTGACGGGCCGGCGCGCGGACGGCTATCATCTTCTCGACAGTCTGGTCGTCTTTCCCGATATCGGCGACCGCCTCACCGTTTCGCCTTCGCCCGTCATCGCGCTTGCCGTCGATGGCCCCTTTGCCCCGCAACTTGCCGGCGCGGATGCTGAGGATAATCTCGTCGTCAGGGCGGCCCGCCTGCTGGCCTCCCGAGCCGGGATAGCCAACGCCAGAGGCGCCCATATCCTCCTTGAAAAGGCTCTGCCGGTGGCAAGCGGCATTGGCGGCGGCTCGGCTGATGCGGCCCGCACGCTCGTGCTTTTGGCCCGGCTCTGGGATATCCCGCCGGGGAGTATCGATCTTGAGGCACTGGCAGCAACGCTTGGCGCCGACGTGCCAATGTGCCTCAGTTCCCGCCCTGCCCGTGTCACCGGCATCGGCGAGGAAATCGCCCCGCTTTCGGCCCTTCCCTCTTTCGGCATGGTGCTGGTCAATCCGGGTGTTGCGGTCTCGACGCCGTTTGTTTTCAGGGGACTCTCCTCCCGTGACAACCCGCCCCTGCCGGCCTTGCCCCAGGCGGGTTTTCAATCGCTTGACGAACTGTTGAACTGGCTCTCGGTGAGCCGTAACGACCTGGAGCCGCCGGCTATCGCGGTTTCCCCGTCTATTGGAGACGTGCTGGCTGCGCTTCGCTCTGACGCGAATTGCCGCTTCGCCCGCATGTCGGGCTCCGGCGCCACCTGTTTCGCGATTGCGGAAAACTTCGAACAGGCCGAGGCATTCGCCGCGCGCATTGCGGCTTCAAATCCCGACTGGTGGGTGGCTTCCGGCGTGGTTTGAGGCGGGATACCGATCCACGCAAGGCACTGCGCCTCCTCCGTCAAGCCTGGCAAAGACGAGCAGTGAGGCTGTGCGTTGCGCGCTTGCGGACAATACACCGGCGGATGCCACACACTGTGTGTCATCCCCGACTTGATCGGGGATCCAGTAGCCACGGGCCCTTGTGCAAACACGCAGGCGATAGCGGATATTGCATGCCCGCCATCGCAAACACGACAACGTGGCAAGGCTCGCGTTTATAAAAGCTCTAATGTAGCCGGGCGATACAGAAATCCACCGCTTCAGAAAGCGCATCGCGGATCGGACCGGCGGGGAATGCCGCAAGCGCGGTCATGGAGCTTTCGCCGAAAGCACGGGCGCGATTGATCGTGTCCGTCAGTCCATCTGTATCGCGGACCAGGCCGATCGCATGGTCGAGGTCGCCGTCGCCGATCTCGTGTCTTTCAAGGCACCTCTGCCAGAAGGCGCGATCGCGGTCGCCGCCGCGCTGGATCGCCAGGATCACCGGCAGGGTGATCTTGCCTTCGCGGAAATCGTCGCCCACATCCTTGCCGAGGTCCTTGCTTGATCCGCCGTAGTCGAGCGCATCGTCGACAAGCTGGAATGCAAGGCCGAGATCCATGCCATATTGCCGCGCGGCTTTTTGCATTGCCGGGTCCGCACCGGCGATCACCGGGCCGACCTCGGAGGCTGCGGCAAAGAGCGCTGCGGTCTTCGCCTCGATCACCCGCATATATTGCGCTTCGGAGGTGGCGATATTCTGGGCAGCCCCAAGCTGCAGCACTTCGCCTTCGGCGATGACGGCGGAAGCATCGGCCAGAATCCTGAGTGCGTCGATCGAGCCGACTTCCACCATCATCTTGAAGGCCTGGCCGAGCAGGTAATCGCCGACAAGCACGCTCGCCTGATTGCCCCAGAGCTTGCGCGCCGCCAGTTTGCCGCGCCGCATATCGCTTTCGTCCACCACGTCGTCATGCAGCAGCGTTGCCGTATGCATGAACTCCACGCTGGCGGCGAGGGTGACGTGACCGTCGCCCCGGTAGCCGAACATGTCGGCCAGCGCCAGCGTCAGCATTGGGCGCAGCCGCTTGCCGCCGGAGGAAATGAGATGGCGGGCGATTTCCGGGATCATCTCGACATTGGAACCGGCCTTGGACAAGATCAGCGCATTCACCGCCTCCATGCCCCCGCCGACAAGATCGACGAGAGGCTGAATACTCGGTGTCTTATTTTTCTCGTCCGACAAGGATGCAACGACGCCCACGAAACCAGCCCTTCCGCACCGTCTCTCCTAAGGCGAAGCGCCTTGAAAGGGAACAGATGATCGACATAATCCGTATTTTGGCGGGACAATAGGAGCCACAAAGCTTTCCGGCAAGTCGCAAGCCTCTTCACATTGTGTAAACTTGAGCGAAACAGATCATGGCGAACCGCTGCCCAATCGTTTATCCAGGCTGTGGCAGAGGCGATCACTATGGGATGACGGAATGGAAGAACTCATTAGAACCAATGACATGGTTCTTATTTCCTACATCGAAGCACTGCTTGATGAAGCCGAAATCGCTCACATGGTGCTCGATACCTACATGAGCATTTTAGAAGGTTCGCTCGGCGTTTTGCCGCGTCGGGTTCTTGTGGATTCTTCCCGCATGGCCCAGGCGCGGCGGGTTCTGCATGCGGCGGGGCTTGGACCGGAGATCGATCCCGCCCTTTCGGAGAAATCATGAACGCCACCACCTTGGATGCCTTTCTCGGCGGCAGGGTCATGGTCGAACAGCCCGCCAAAGGCCGTCACCGCGCCGGGCTTGATGCGGTCTATCTCGCCGCCGCCGTGCCGCCGGACACGGAAGGCCACGTGGTCGATCTGGGAGCGGGCGTCGGCACCGCCGGATTTTGCCTCGCCGCCCGGCTGCCTAGCATCACTGCCACATTGGTCGACAGCGACCCGATGGTGCTCGATCTCGCCCGACGGGCCTTGACCTTGCCGGAGAACGCCGCCTTTGCCCCTCGCGTGCGCATTCTGGCAGCGGATATCGAAGCCAAAGGCACGCTTCGCCACGCCGCCGGCCTCACGCCCGGCATGGCCGATCACGTCATCATGAACCCGCCCTATTACGCCGATGGCCGCTTCCGCGCTTCGCCTTCAAAGGCCCGCGCCTCGGCGCATGTTCTGGGGGAAAACGGTCTGGAGCCATGGGCGCGCACCGCAGCCGACATCGTGAAGGAAGGCGGCAGTCTCACCGTCATCTTTCGCGCCGACGGGCTTGGCGAGCTTTTGCCCGTGCTTTCCGGGCGCTTTGGCGCAATCGACGTCATTCCGCTTCGCCCGCGCCCGGATTCGGCTGCAACCCGCATCCTGATCCGCGCCATCCGCGCGTCGCGGGCCCCGCTCCGCCTGTTGCCGGGCTTCGTGCTGCACGAGGGCGACGGGTCGGATTTCACCGCCGCCTCCCGCGCCATCATGCGCGACGGCGAAGGGCTGGATATTCCAGGGCGGTAGGGTCTTCGGGCATGGACGCCGCAGATCCATTATCTGTCGCGTTTCATCATCGAAAATGCCCGCAGCCACCCCGCGAACCCAAAAATGTTCTATCTTACGTTGGAGAAGAAAAACCTGTCGCCTAACGGCCTGCTGGCGACGGCTTCAACATGGAGGACTGCCGCCATGAGCTATTATTTCTCCACAACGCTGAACGCCCCTTTCGATCAGGTAATCGAGCAGGTGACCGAGGCGCTGAAATCAAAGGGGTTTGGCGTACTCACCACAATCGACGTCAAGCAAACGCTCAAGAAGAAGATCGACGTCGATTTCCGCCCCTATACGATCCTGGGCGCCTGCAACCCGGGCTTCGCCTATGAAGCCCTCCAGCATGAGCGCAATATCGGCACGATGCTGCCCTGCAATGTCGTTGTGCAACAGCTTGAAGACGGCAGGGTCGAGATTTCTGCTGTCGATCCCATGGCATCCATGCAATCGGTTGAAAATCCAGACCTTGCCGCAACTGCCTCGAAAGTGCGGCAATTGCTCAAGGATATGATTGCCGGCCTTTGATCGCCAGCCTTTGACGGGCGGTTCGCCGATATCGGCAGCCTACGCTCTCAATGCAATGTCAGTTCCGTGCCGACCATTCGCCACTCGGTCGGCTTTATCAGTTGCCGGTGGGCAAGGCGGACGGAATAGAGCGGGCCTTCCAGGTCGCGACGCCAGAATTCCAGGAATTTCTTCAGTTCGGGAAAATGCGGCGCGAGATCGAAGGTCTGCCAGATGAAGCTTTGCAGCAGCTTGGGATGATCCGGCAGGCGATAGAGAATTTCAGCGGTCAAAAGGCCGTAACCTTCGAGCTGGCGGCGAAAATCAGTGCTGATCGTCATAGGCACCTCTTCTTCTACGCTCTACTGAAGCGCTTTCCCTTCAGGTGGAAACACCTGAAGGACAAGAATTCGCTCCAGCATCACTATCTGGAGCATATCCCGCCAAATCCGATTCAGACTTGGCGGGATATGCTCTAGAGAAAAAAGTGTCTGACGATTGAGGTTAACATAAAGTTAAAACAAACTGAATAGACATGGATATTCAATATGTTAGCAGCAATGAGTCTCAAGTGCTAACAACGCCCGGGGGGCTTTCAGGGCTTGGCGCCCGCCTGTATCGATCCGAGATAGGCGATGAAAGCGACGATCTCCTCCGGCTCCAGTTCGAACTCCGGCATGAACGGATGCCCGGTGACGATGCCTTCCGCCAGCGCTTCTTCCAGCGTTTCGACCGGATAGCGGCTTGAAAGCGTACGAAACGGCGGAGCCGCCGGATGCGGGCTGTCGCCTTCTTCGCCGACGGCATGGCAGACAGCGCAATTTTCCTCCGCAAGCTTTTGCCCCATGGCGATCTCCGCATCGGAAGCAGCTGTTGCCGGCAGGCCAAGCGGCATCACGAAGACCGCGGCAATCAATAGACCTATCCATGCATTCATAGCCGTTTCCTGTTCTGCTGATTCCGACTTTCCCCATTAGACGCCTCGGCGAGATGCGGACGCAAGCTCGCGAAACCACGCAGGCGCACCGCCACCCCTCGCAGTATTTACCGAATGCCCCTGCCATTTGGCGCAACAGCCTTATATGATCGGCGGAATTGATTTGCGCGAGACCGCGAAAAGCATCTTCAAGGACCGACCATGACCGACACCCGCATGCCCAGTTCCATCGACGAAACGCTCGCCCTGCTAGATGGCGCTGGCTATGTCGCCGACCGGTCGCTGGCAACCGTTCTGCATCTGGCGCTGGCCATGAAGCGGCCGCTGTTTCTGGAAGGCGAGGCCGGCGTCGGCAAGACGGAGATCGCCAAGGTGCTCGCCACCTCGCTCGGCCGCGATCTCATCCGCCTGCAATGTTACGAGGGGCTTGACCTTTCCACCGCCGTCTACGAATGGAACTATGCCGGCCCAGATGGTGGAAATCCGCGTGTCTGAAGCTGCCGGCGACACCGACCACGACGAGTTGACGAAGAACGTCTTTTCCGAGCGATTTCTCATCAAGCGCCCGGTGCTTCAGGCGCTGCAGCCTTCGCTTTCCGGCCCGCCGGTCTTCCTCATCGACGAATTGGACCGCGCCGACGAAGCATTCGAGGCTTTCCTCCTGGAGGTTCTGGCCGACAATCAGGTGACGATCCCCGAGCTTGGCACTATCCGCGCGGAAGAGCCGCCGATCGTCATCATCACCACCAACCGCACCCGCGAGATCCACGACGCCTTGAAGCGCCGCTGCCTCTATCACTGGGTGGATTATCCCGATGCCCAGCGCGAATTGCAGATCGTCCGGCGCAAGGTTCCAGGAGCCGCCAAGCGGTTGGCGGAGAAGTCGTCGCCTTCGTGCAGACACTTCGGTCCGACGAGGATCTTTTCAAGCAGCCCGGCGTTGCCGAAACGCTCGATTGGGCGACCGCGCTGACGGAACTGAACGAGATCGCGCTCGATCCCGAAATGGTTTCCGACACTCTCGGCGTGCTGCTGAAATACGAGGACGACATCGAGCGGGTGCGCGGATCCAGGGCGCGGCAGATCATCGATGACATCCGCAAGGATATGAAGCGTCCGAGATGCCAGCCCTTCGATATGGCGGAAGCTCAGCAGTCCGGCCTCGACGGCCGCATCGTCGACAACATCGTCCATTTCGCCCGCACGCTGAGGAAGGCGGGGCTTCCCGTCGGCCCGGCCAGCGTCGTCGATGCCGTGCGCGCGGTCGAAACCTCCGGCATCCGCAATCGCGACGATCTATACTGGACGCTGCATGCGGTTTTCGTGCGCAAACGCGACCAGCGCGTCCTTTTCGACGAAGCGTTTCGCATCTATTGGCAAAGCCGTGGCCTTGTCGAAAAGATGCTGGCGATCCTTTCTCCCGTCGCTCCGCCGCGCGGCGAACCGGAAAAGCCCAAGGCGGGGCAGACCCGCGTCGCCCAGGCCTTCCAGCAGATGCGCGAGCGCGAGCAAAGGGAAGAGCGCGAGGAAATCGAGGTCGACGCCCGCTTTACCGCCTCCGGGCGCGAGGTCCTGCAGCACAAGGATTTCGCCCAGATGACGGCGGACGAGGTCGCAGCCGCCAAGCACGCGCTTCGCCGCATGGTCATGCCGATGGAGAAAGTGCGCCAGCGCCGCCTTGTCGCGGCACCGCGCGGGCGGATCGATCCCCGCCGCTCCATGCAGGCGTCGCTGCGCGCCGGCGGCGATATCATCGCGCTGAAATTCCGCCGCAACGCCGAAAAGCGCCCGCCGATCGTGGCGCTTTGCGATATTTCCGGCTCGATGGGCCAATATTCGCGCCTGCTTCTGCATTTCCTCCATGCGCTCACCGAAGAGCGGCGCAACGTCCATACGTTTCTCTTCGGCACCAGGCTCACCAACGTCACCCGCCAGCTTCGCATGAAGGACCCGGACGAGGCGCTCGCCGCCTGTTCCGACGGGGTCGAGGACTGGGCGGGCGGCACGCGCATTGCCACTGCGCTCCGCGATTTCAACAAGCACTGGTCGCGCCGCGTGCTCACCGGCGGGCCGATCGTGCTGTTGATCACCGACGGGCTGGAGCGCGATACGGACGAGGATCTGGCGCGCGAAATGGACCGGTTGCACCGCTCCTGCCGCCGGCTGATCTGGCTCAATCCGCTGCTTCGCTTCGATGGGTTCGAGGCCAAAGCGCGCGGCGTTCGCGCCATGCTGCCGCATGTGGACGAGTTCCGCTCCGTTCACTCGCTGGAGGCGGTCTCCGATCTGGTGCAGGCGCTTTCGGGCAGCGCGGCGCTGACGCCGGAAAATGATCCCCGCCGGTGGCTAGTGGTTTGATCCCGACATTTGCATCCCCGTGCTGCAAGTTTTTCTGCAAATGCCGGGATCTATAAAACCACTAGTCAAATATTTGTTTCTAGTGGATCTTTTGAATTTGACATTTGATTGCGAGACGAGCCGCTAGCGGGTATCAAATGTCAAATTCGATCCACTAGCGGCGGTTTCCTGACTGTGGTAGGCGATGCCAACCTTGCTCAGATGGCAGGCTTGCGCCACCGGATCGCTGTGCGACCATTCTCAATATTTTGCCTGGGACAAAACGCAATTGACGACCAATTCCGAACTTGAAATTACCTTCGTACGGCTGCCCGACGTCTCCACCGACGAAATCATGGCGCATATGTCCGACCCCCGCGTCATCGAACATATGCCGCTAGCGACAAGCGTTTGGGATCAGGCTTTCTGCGATGCGTTCGTCAAGGCCAAGGAGGAATGCTGGCGCCGCGACGGGCTGGGTCACTGGGCGATCCTCTGTAACGGCAGCTATATCGGATGGGGCGGCTTTCAAAAAGAAGGCGACGAATGGGATTTCGGTCTGGTGCTGAAGCCCGGCAGTTTCGGGCTCGGAGCGCGGATTGCCAGAAAGGCGCTTAAATTCGCCTCCTCCGATACGCGCATTCCCTTCGTGACGTTCCTGCTGCCGCCGTCGCGCAAGCATCTCAAGGGGCTGGAGCGACTCGGCGCCAGGCTCATTGGCGAAGTGGACTACGAAGGCAGCGCGTTCCTGAAGTATCGCCTGGAAACCAAATAGCGTCCTTTCGCTGAACCCTCACCGCTCTGCCCTGTTGATCCCACGCCCGGGCGTCATCCCGGCCAGCGCCGCTCTGCCCTGTCGGTACCGCGCTCGGTCGTCATTCCCGCGCCCTCGCCGCCCTGCCCTGTCGGTACCACGCTCGCGGGCGTCATCCCGGCCCGCGCCGCTCTGCCCTGTCGGTACCGCGCTCGGGCTTCATTCCCGCGCCCTCACCGCTCTGCCCTGTCGATCCCACGCCCGGGCGTCATCCCGGCCAGCGCCGCGCTGCCCTGTCGGTGCCGCGCTCGGTCGTCATTCCCGCGCCCTCGCCGCCCTGCCCTGTCGGTACCACGCTCGCGGCGTCATCCCGGCCCGCGCGCGCTTCTTGCGCGTCGCGAGAGCCGGGATCCAGATGAAAATCTCGGGCAAAGCCCGCCCAATCCAGGACTTGACCACCGCCCGTTTCCGGTTTCAGCAATCACTCTCGTCATTGCCGGATTTGACCTGCCAACCCATCGCCAAGGCGCAACAACTCATCCCGCTCGATCCGCCAGAACCGGCAGATCCCGTAGCGCTGCCGCGCCGGGGCGTAGACGCTGCGTTCGCCGATCTCATGCATGCCAAGTTTTTTCAGCAGACGATGGGAGGTGGCATTGGCGGGTTGAGCGCCCGCCTCGACGGCTTCCGCACCAAGCTGTTCGAAAGCCGCTTGAATAGCGGCCTTCGCCGCCTCCATTGCGTAGCCCTTGCCCTGAAATTCTTCGCCGATCCAGTAGCCGAGTTCCATTACTTCTGGGTCCGTTTCGCTTCTTTCCAGCCTGAACCAGCCGATGATCCCGTCATCGGCCTTTGTCGCGATCACCATCGGCAGCACCTGCCCCCCGGCCAATCCGACGAGCGCGCCCGAAATCAATTCACCGGCCTTTTCAAAGATAACGGATAGGGCCATGAAGCGACCCACTGGCTGATGCCCGGCGTCATCAACCCGGCAAGCGCTGCGGCATCGCTCAATTGCGCCACCCGGAGCTGCAAGCGTTCGCTCTCCACAGTGAAAACGGAATAATCCATTGCTCATGCCTTGGGGGAGTTTGTCCTTGCCCGAACCCATAGGCGAATATGCCGGTCGATACAACGGCAGGTTAATCCCGAAGAATTGGAACCAGTTGACCTTCCAAGTCAGATTTTGCCAAGGCTTGACTTGCCGTCACCCTTTCTGTACTGATTGGTACAATCTTTACTCATCAGTACAGAAAGCGCCCTGCCATGTCTGAAATTCGTCCTCCCTTGCCGCCCTTCACCCGCGAAACCGCCATCCAGAAGGTGCGTGCCGCCGAAGACGGCTGGAACAGCCGCAATGCTGAGCGCGTCGCCCTCGCCTATACGCCGGACAGCACGTGGCGAAACCGGGCTGAATTCATCCATGGGCGCGAGGAGATTGCCGCCTTCTTAACCCGCAAGTGGAATCGGGAGCTGGATTACCGGCTGATCAAGGAGCTTTGGGCTTTCACTGAAAACCGCATCGCGGTGCGTTATGCCTATGAATATCATGATGATCCGGCAACTGGTTCCGCGCCTATGGCAATGAGAACTGGGAGTTCGCTGAAGACGGGCTGATGCGGCAGCGCTTTGCCTGCATCAACGACCTGCCGATCGCTGAGGCAGACCGCAAGTTTTTTTGGGAATTGTCCACCCCGCGCCCGGCCGACCATCCCGGTCTTTCGGAGCTTGGGCTTTAGGTCACGGCCCCATAAATCTGATGGGAATGGCACCTGAAACGGCAAAGAGATGCAAGGAGAAGGGCGCGGTGCGGGTCGTCCACCCGGTCAAGCCCTTCGACGCGGCAGGTCGAAGCCGTTTCGGTGTCTGGAAGATATGGTCGATCTGGCCGGCTACTTTGTCGCAAGAACTTGAAAACCAGACGCAACCGGGGTGTTCCCCGGTTGCGCGGTATAAAGACGGAAGTCGGAAACATCCGACTTCCGGGTTTCCTGCGCTCTTGCTCCTTGTATCCAACCAGATCGAACTCATACCATTTCCACCACATTTATGGGTCCGTGACCTAGAGCCGGCGATCGACAACGAGACGCAAGACAATGGCCAGGATCATCGCAGAGCGGTCGGACGTCATTCCCATTCTGGCGGAAGTCTTCCGGAAAAACGGATATGAAGGCGCCAGCCTTACGGTGATCGGCCGGGAAACCGGCCTTGGCAAGGGCAGCCTTTATCACTTCTTTCCGGGCGGCAAGGAGGAGATGGCGGCCGCCGTCCTTGAGGAAATCGACAACTGGTTCGTTGCCCGCATTTTCACGCCCTTGCGGCAAAGCGACGATCCCGGCGAAGCGATCAGGCTGATGTGCGCCTCGGCGAATGATTATTTTCGCTCAGGCCGCCGCATCTGCCTCGTCGGGGCCTTCGCCCTCGATAACGTCCGCGACCGTTTCGCCAGCCGTATCCGCGGCTATTTCGCCGAATGGGCCGACGCGCTTGCTGGTGTGCTGGAGAAGGCGGGGTGGCCTGCGTCCATCGCGTATGACCTTGCCGAAGAGGCGGTCGCCGGAATTCAGGGCGCTCTCGTTTTGGCGCGGGCGCTTGACGATCCATCGGCCTTCGCACGCGCCCTTGCCCGCATCGAATCCCGCCTTTTGGCTTGAGGTCTAGGGTCAGGACTCATTAATTTGGCTGGAACGGTCGGAGCGGGTTTGTGCGGATACGAGGAGCAAGCCCGCAGGAAGGCAGTAGCCTTTCAAGGGTTTGCAACAAAGTAGTCCGTACAAATCCGCCCGATCCAAAGGACGATCGAGCTGACTTCGACCTGCCGCGTCAAAGCCTTCGACCGGGAGAATAACCCCGATCTTCAAGCTTTTCCTCGCATCTCTCGTCATCTCGATCGCCGTTCCGGTCAAATTAATGGGTCCTGACCCTAGGCACCGTGATGAAACCGGAGAGGCAATACCCGGCGCTGAACAGGTCGCATGCGGACAAAATTGTCGTTTTTACCTAAGAAATGGCCGAAAACCCACCTTGACGTACCGTCAAAAATGACCAAATCTACTGGGTGAGGCTGATGAATGCCTCCTACAACTTGATGAAACGATGATCCGGTGGCTCTGCCGCCGGTGGCAATCAGTCGGATAGAGCGCGGGCAGACGAAACCAAAGGTCTTCCCCATCTGATTGAACAGACGGCGGTCTGCGGCAAGCTGCGGAGCCGCCGTCTCATTTTGCGGCCACTCTCATTTTTCCGCTCCTCGCATTATCCCCGCCATCTCATTGACCGCCCAAGGCTTATTCTCCCTGCCAAAAATGGTGCACTACGTCAGCTCTCCCGTCGCGACGGCGCGGAAGAATTTGCAACCGCGCCACAAATCTGACTAAATAGTTAACAGAACGATAAACGCCGGGAGTATCAGTCATGAGTATCAAGTATTCCGCGCCCGCTGCCCTTGCCTTATCCAGCCTCGCCCTTGCCGGGCTTTTCGGCGCCATCACGCCTACGTCCGCTCTTGCCGAAAGCGCCACCATCCGCATCGAGGAGACGCCCTATCGCGGCGCCGTCGTCACGGTGGAAGCCGGCGTGCGGGTTTATCGCGGTCTGCCGTCGCAACGTTTCGTGGTGATCAATCCGGGCGGCAAGACGCCCCTCAAACTGGATTTGAGCGAAACCAAAGTGACGAAGGAATCCCGCTCCGTCAGCTACAACAGGCACAACATCTTCGTCTATCCGGTCGACATCAACGATTGAGAACCGGTCGCGTTTTTCGCTGACACGGATTCCCGGTTTCGCATGGCTGCGTGCGAAAATCGGTTGTTTATGCCCGGATTTCGCCGCTTTTGGGCACCTTCCCGCGGGTTGAAAAACGGGCCGCTGTCAATTTAAACGACTTGTTGCCATCTGGACACATAGACTTGACCGGTCCAAATGCTATCGGAGGCAATATGCGTGGAGTTGCTGCCTAAGCTCCCAAATCTAAAATATAAATTGGTTAACGAGAAATTTATCTCCGGAAATCGACCCTTAAACTGCAAGTTGAATAATAAACTCTAAAGTTACAATTCAGATATTTACATACAGCATTACCATAGCGGTAAACCCTATCTTTACGACCGAGCCCCAATCCTGACACACGGCCTCTTTAGCCCGGCTGCGTTGGTCAGGAGAAATATGAATGCTATTTGCTTCGTCGTTAACGCGCCTCTTGGTAGCAGGCACGGCACTTCGTGCAGCTATCGTCTCAAAGGGTAGAGTGAAGCGCATTACGTCCGAAGTCGGTATTTTGTGTCGTGTTGCCGCGGGCGTCTTGATGGTTGCTTCGCTAGCTGCCTGTAACTCAAACCCAGCCGCTTTAGGCAGCAACAATCTTGAATTGTCGCTCGATCAGACCGGCGCCATCGCCGGATCTCAAGGTGGAAATTCCAAATCGGTCGTCAAAGTCGCCGCCAATGCTCAATCCGGCCCGGCGCTTTCATTCCGGAAGGCGGCGAAAGCGCCTCAGGGTTTTGCCTCCGTTTGTGGCCGTCACAGGTGGGCATGCGGCAGCAGAGGCGGCAAGGTGAGCGATTCCGCCAAGCTTTCCCTCGCTCGCAGCGTCAACACCCAGGTAAACCGAAGCGTCAGATCGGTCGCTGATTCAGCTCTTTACGGCCGGCAGGATTACTGGACCCTGCCCACCAAGGGTCAGGGCGACTGTGAAGATTACGCTTTGATGAAAATGAAGAAATTGCTGGATGCCGGCGTCGCGTCCAGGGACTTGCTGCTCGCGACGGTCTTGACCGGAAAAGGCGAGCATCACGTCGTGCTTGTGGTGCGCGCCGGTTCCGGCGACTACTTCCTCGACAATCTGCGGGGAAGCGTCAGAACCTGGGACAAGAGCGGCTACACGATCGTGAAAATGCAGCGGCCAACCAATAAGGCGTCCTGGGGCCTCGTGCTGCGCGGCCCGATGTTCGCGGATACTTTGCGCCGCAGCAAAGGCGGCGTCGCCACCATTTTGTAAATCAAGACCCATCGAACGCGCCTTTTCCACAATTCAAGGCGCGTGAGCAGAAGCAAGAAAGGCGCATCCTGTGATGCGCCTTTCTTTTTGTCGGTTGCAGCAAGCGATCGATCCCGGGCGCTTACTTATCGATCAGATGGCTCAATCCGAGCAGCAAACGGTCTAGTCGTCGTCACCGCCGTCATCACCGCCGTCGTCGCCCCCATCGCCGTCGCCCCCATCGCCACCGCCGCCGCCATCGCCACCGCCGCCGCCATCGCCGCCGCCATCGCCGCCGCCATCGCCGCCGCCGTCGCCGCCGCCATCGCCGCCGCCATCGCCGCCGCCATCGCCGCCGTCACCGCCGTTGCCCGTATCGCCGGTTCCTTCGTTTTCATTGGCGTCCTGCGGGCCGATGGTTGTTGAGCCCGGTTCAACCAGCGTGTTGTCGTTTACCTGCGAGCTGTCGACAATCGCAGCCGTCGCGAACTGCGTGCAGAGTTCCACGTTGTCGACAGTCAATTGAAACCTGCCCCAGCCGTTGAAGCATTCGGTCGGCACACCCGTTCTGGAGCTGGCAATTATCTGAAAGAGCGTGGCCGCCTCCGCGCTCGTGGGCGCCGACAGTCCAAGAACGAACGCCGCCACTGACGCCAAAAGAATGCTCTTTCCTCCGCTCCTTATGCAGGAACGTCCGGAACCCTTCACTATCCGCTCACAGGAATTGTTGCGATGGTGATCGAGGGATTTCGATTCCACGGAATACATGATGAACCCTTTCCCAACTGTACGCGTGACCTATTCATGTCTGGCGCAATCGATGCCAATTCGTTTGGAAATCACTCAGAAATAAGTATGATTTAATACAAAATAAATTGTAACATTTATTAAGAATTGATTAAACCGAATAAATAAGAAAACAACAGAGCGTTGTTATTGAACTTGAAATATTCTTCACTCAATAAAATCACTAAATTTAGTTAATAATATTCGAAACTATTCATCACACCAACTCGCCATAGGCACGGATAAATTGTTATCGCATTTGGCGTTACTGGGTTGAATGCCAAAAAATGCAATCAATTTATGATTGAATAATTTCAGAAAAGCAGCCGCCATATCAGCGGCAGCAGGATCGCCGTCGCCAGTGCATTGAGGCCCATGGCAAGACCCGAGAAAGCGCCCGCGACCTCGTTGACCTGCAGCGCGCGCGCTGTGCCGATACCGTGCGAGGCGGTGCCGATCGCAAAGCCTCTCGCCGCCCAGTCCTTGACGCCGACCACGTTGAGCACCATCGGGCCGAGTGCTGCGCCCAGGATCCCCGTCAGGATGACGAGGACGGCGGTGAGCGACGGCAATCCGCCCAGGCTTTCCGATATGCCCATGGCGACGGGTGCGGTCACGGATTTTGGCGCAAGCGAAATGAGCGTCGCCTTGGAGGCGCCGAGCAGTTTGGCTGTACCGACCGCAGATAGCATCGCCGTCAGCGATCCGGCGATCAGGCTGACGCCGAGTGCAAGCGCCGACTTCCGCACCCGCTCGATCTGCCGGTAGAGCGGCAGCGCCAGCGCCACGGTTGCCGGGCCAAGCAGGAAGTGGACGAACTGCGCGCCCTCAAAATAGGTTTGGTAGTCCGTACCCGTCGCCAGAAGCAGGGTGACGAGAATGATTACGGCAACCAGCACCGGATTGAGCAGCGGGTTCATGTTGAAGCGGCGGTAGAGCCAGTTTCCCGCCTGATAGGCGACGAGCGTCATGGTCAGCGCCAAAAGCGGACTGGCGGAGAGATAGACCCATATCTCGGTGAAGCGGCCGCTCATGATCCGTCTTTCCCCGCGCCGCCGGCATCGTTTCCGGCGTCTCCCGCGGTTTTATCCCCTCCCAGGCGCTGGAGGGCCTGCATCACCAGCGCCGTGACGGCGATGGTGGCGAGCGTGCTGACGACGAGTGCGGTGGAAATCGCCAGCGCCTCCCGCCCGATCAGCGCGATATGCAGCATGACGCCGACACCGGCCGGCACGAACAGGAGCGCCAGGTTCTTCAACAGCGCGTCGCCTGCTGCTGCAATTTGCTCAGGCACGCTACCCTTGGCGATCAACCCGGCGAGCAGGATCACCATGCCGATCACCGGCCCCGGCACAGGCAGGTGCGTTGCCGCGACGATGAGTTCACCGGCAAGCTGGCAGCAGAAAATCGCGGTGATTGCCCCGAGCATGACCCTTGCCCCATCCGTTGGTTTGCCGTCTCACGCAACGGAAATGAGATATCCTACATAGGCTGCATAAGCGACAAGGAAAGCCGCGCCTTCCTTGCGGCAGACCCGCCAGCCGGTCATGGCGAAAACCAGCATCAAGGCGGTGGCGGCAACCATCACCCAGATGTCGACACTGGCGATTTCGGCAGGCACGGGGATCGGCTTTACCATCGCAGTCACGCCCAGGATTCCGAAAATATTGAAGATATTGGAGCCGATAATATTGCCGAGCGCCACATCGCCCTGGCGTTTGATCGCCGCGATGACCGTGGTCACCAGTTCCGGCAGCGATGTGCCGACGGCGACCACCGTGACGCCGATGATGGCGTCGCTGACGCCGAGGTTTTCTGCCAGCGCCACCGCGCCCTCAACCAGCATCCACGCTCCGGCGAGCGTCAGCGCCATGCCGGCTGCGGTAACCAGGCCAGCGCGGCCGCCATTGCTTGCAAGTGTTGTGACGGAAGCGGCTTCCGCCTCGTGCAGGGTGGCGGAAGCGTCATGGCTCTTGCGTTCCTGCAGGTACGTATAGCTCACATAGGCAAGGAGAACCGCCATGAAGACTATGCCTGTCGGGCGGGTCAATTCGCCGTAGAGCACCAGTCCAAGCCCCGCAAGCGCTGCAGTTCCGACCACCAGTCCGTCGCGGCGAAAGGCCGCCTTGTCGATCAGGATCGGGCGCATCAACGCGCCAAGGCCCAGGATGAGCAGGATATTGCAGGTGTTGGAGCCGACCACATTGCCGATCGAAATGCCCGGCGCGCCCGACCATGCGGCCAGCAGGCTGGTCAGGAGTTCGGGCATCGACGTGCCGAAACCCACCAGCGTCAGGCCGATCAGGAGCGGCGATACGCCGAATTTCCGCGCGATCGCCACCGAGCCGCGAACGAGAAGATCGCCGCCCACCAGAAGCGCGGCAAAGCCCGCCGCCACCAAAATCATGTCCATGGGTTAACCTACCTCGCCGGGTATTGCGCAGTCCTGCCCAATTGCAAGCTGACGCGTCGTCGAGGCCGGCCGCTCCCATATGCGTTTGCGCCAGGCCGGGTTCAAGACCGCCCGGCATGGAAATCGACAAGGACGCCCGGATAAAAAAAGAGCGCGATGGGGATCGCGCTCGTAAGTCGGATATTGGTGCTAAAGTCAGTGGAATTCGGTCGATCCATCCCTTCCCTGTCGTGCTTTTCGACCAGACGGGATTATCCGGCCGACAAGAGGCACTCTCATCAATTCATCGCAACCACCGGGGTGCGAACGTCGACCCGTTTGAACAGATCGGCGATATCTTCGTTTTTCATCCGGATGCAGCCGTAGGAGACGGCCCGGCCGATCAGGTTCGGCCGATTGGTGCCGTGGATGGCGTATTCGCCGCCCGCCAGCGTCATTGCCGCCACGCCCATCGGGTTATTGGCCGCGCCGCCGGCGATCACGTTGGGCAGATGCGGCAGGTCGCGTTTCACCTCCGCAGGCGGCGCCCATGCGGGCTTGACGTATTTCGCGGTGATGTAGGTACGTCCGGTCCACACCTTGCCGCGCTTGCCGACGGCAACCTTGTAGCGCAGCGCCTTGCCGCGCTTGCCGACGAGATAGAGGCTACGCTCGGAATTCTTCACCACGATGGTGCCGGGGGCGATATTCCCGGCCTGAAAGGTCACTTCCTGAGGGGCCGCAAAAACCTTTCCGCCCAGAAGCGTTATGAAGATTGCGAGGTAAATCGCCACGGCAACCCAGATGAACTTTTGCATCGCTTACGCCCGTCATTTGGTTGACAAGGAGTTTACGCAATCAAAGAACCCTTGGGAATCAAATGATTCGGTCAGTTGTTGTTAGGGTTATTGGCCACGGATTTTAGACAAATCCGTGTTTACCTTTCGGCCCTCACCCCAGCCCTCTCTTCGGGGGAGAGGGAGCGGCGGAGCACGCCGGCAGGCAATCGGAAATAACGCAATGGCCGGTAACAAGTGCGCGGCGCAGTCCCCTCTCCCTTCGCGGGATTCCGGAGTGAGAGAGCCATCCCTCTCCCTCTGCAAGAGGGCCAGGGTGAGGGCGCAGTCCCCTCTCCCTCTGCGAGAGGGCTAGGGTGAGGGCGCAGTCCCCTCTCCCTCGGGGAGAGGGCTAGGGTGAGGGGCAAGAAGCGGGAGAAGCGGGAGAAGCGACGAATGACGCCCGCCAACCGCACCCTCAAACAGAAAACCCCGCCCGGTTTCCCGGGCGGGGCCAAGAGCGTTTTCCACGAAAGCGGGATCGCTTTCGTGATAAGAATTCGCTCCAGCATCAATATCTTGAGCATATCCTTGTCGCCAAATCTGATTTAGATTTAACGGGATATGCTTGAGGTCGAACTTGCTCCGACCCTCAGATTTTCAAGTGCGACTTATTTATAGTCGTACTTGCCGCCTTTCCACTCGTACCAGACATAGCCCGGCAGGGTGACGTCGCCCTTGTCGTCGAAGGAGAGCTTGCCGAGAACGGTATCGAAGTTACCGCCGTTCAGCGCGCCTGTCACAGCCTCAAAGTCGGTCGAACCGGCTGCCTTGACGGCATCGGCCCAGGTCTGGATCGCGGCATAGGTGTAGAGGGCATAGCCTTCGGCGGTCTTGCCGGCCGCTTCAAGCGCCTTCACCACCGGGGCGGCTTCAGCGTTCTTGCGCGGATCGGGCGACGCGATCAGTGTGGGTCTCAGCAAGGAGCTCAGTGAGCGCCTGGCTGAGATGGATCGTCGCTTTACCGAGAGTCACTTGCGTGGCCTCAAGTTGTTGGCTGGCCTATCCTCGGCCCAACTTCAGGATATCAGCCACCGGCTGAAGCCGGCTCGATTCCGGCAGGCAGAAACCATCATCCAGGAAGGCCAGCCCGGCGACGAGATGTACTTCATCGAGTCTGGCCAGGTGCGGGTGTTGAGGACGCACGGGGCCCAGATTCTGGTCCTGGCCGAGATGGGCGCGGGCGATCTCTTTGGTGAGATGGCGCTTCTTACGGGAAAACCCCGGTCTGCTACTGTCACGGCTTTGACGGATGTGAACCTGTGGGTCTTGGGCCAGTCCGACTTTGACGAGTTGGTGACCAGCTATCCCACCCTCGCTCTGGCGCTCAGCCGCCTGTTGAGCGACAGGCTGAGCAGTACGGACGCCCACATCCTGCAGCAGCCAGCAATGGCTGTGCCAGCCGCGGCTTCGCTGCAACCCGCAGCCGCGCCCGTTGTCGCTGTACCGCTTCCGGTGGCCGCGTCAGTACCCCAGGCCCGCACGGCACCGCGTCCGCGACCAGCGCCAAAGCCCACGCCGCGACCGACCAGGGCAAAACCCGCGCAAAGTCTCACGTCTGAACTGGGTGAATCGTTCAATGGCCTTGTTGGCTGGTTCGGCAGCCTCAGCCGTGGCGCCAAGGTGCGATTGATTGTGGTTTCCATGCTCTTGGTTTGGCTGGTGTGCATTGTTGCGCCCGCCTTCTTGAATCTCGACTTTGGCAGCCGAGGAAGTGACCAACTTGCAGGGTGCCATCGCCTTTGTGCAAACTGAGACCCCATTACCGACTGATACACCTCTTCCGACCATGACACCCATCCCGCCTACACCTATGCCGATTCCACCTACTCAGACGCCTCTGCCGACCACGACCCCGCTTCCGCCAACGCCGACTCTGGTCCCACCGACTGCCACTCCTGTGCCAACTGAGACACCTCTGCCGCCAACGCCAACGCCTGAACCGCCTACCGCCACGCCTGAACCACCGACTGCCACGCCCGTCCCGACCAGGGCCGCGGCGCAACCTGCCAGGTCGTCTGCTGCAAGTGGGCCGGCGCCCAAGCCAAAGCCACCCCGCGAACTCGATCCCAGGTTGCCCGCCCTGAATGTGGGTATTCAGGAGCCGAATGTCCAGCCGGGACAGAGCTACTGGCGTCTGGTTAAGGCCTTCTGGCAGAACAAAGAGGAGTCGGGCAACGACCATACCGTCTACCTTGAGGTTCTGGATGAAGGCGGCAGCCGGATCGTAGGCCAGCCGATAGAGATCCGCTGGCAGGATGGCAGCCTGGTCGTCGTTACTGAGGACAAGCCAAGGCCCGAGTATTCGGCCAACTTTCCTATGTTTGGAACCCTGGGTTCATACTCTGTGAGTGTTCTTGGCCTGCCCAGCGACACGATGGTGGGTCTGGGCATGGGTACGCCTGAACGCCCGGATTTCACCATTCACACCAATTTTCTGCTTACGTTCCAACGGGTCAAGCGCTAGGGTCTTCCAGACGAAAAACAAGGGGCGGACATCTGTCCGCCCCTTTTCATTTCAGATCTTGTCCGCACCATAGGCTCACTGGACTGATCGGCCTTGCTTTGGGAGCTAACTGGCCTGGATGCCCGTGATTCTCGAACTTGTTCTGCGGCCTCCTCCCAGACATGGAGCCGGGGAGCCTACTTTTCCATCACAGCCAAGTCGCGGTACGCTTTTCGTGGATAGAACTGGGGATAGTTGGGCAAGGCGATAGACCACCAGTATTGCTCGTCCTGCTCGGTCCATTCGACACTGGGCATGTAGATCAAGCTCATGACGCCGATCCAAGGCTGCCAATGTTCCTTGGCATATTGGTAGGCTCTGACAAAATAGTCGGCTTGTTCTTCCTCGGTGACTGCGTGCCAGGCATAGGGCGAGTCCGGCCGCTCATCTATGGTCCAGCCGAATTCCAGCACAGCGACCTGTTTGTCACTGTCGCCGTGGTCCACCATGATCTGGCGCAAATCCTCGATGTGACGAAAACTGTAGATCCGGCATGGGTCCCCAGGACAATTCGGGTCGCCCCGGTTATGGAAGTTGGGATCGGCGGCCACCTCGCCTGGGTCCTTCTCCGGCGGGGATTTGTAGCCCGCACCATGAGCCCCCAAGACATCAAAGTACTGTTGGGCGCCGGCGGCATACATCTGTCTGAGGAATTCAGTGTCAGGCATGGCCACGTTGTCCGATCTGGTAGTAGGGGCCAACCCGGCGCTAATCACAGAAGCGTCCGGGTCAGCTTGTTTGATGGCCCCGTAGCATGTCTTCAGCAGTTCAACATAGCCCGCTGGATTGGGAGCGCTGCCACCCCATTCGCGTCTTAGGTTCGGCTCGTTCCAGACCTGGTAGGCGGCAATCCGTCCCTTGTAGCGGGTGGCAACCGCACCGCAATAATCAGCAAAATCCTGCAGGTTCTGGGGGGGACTCATGATGATGTTCTGGTTATTGGGATAGGCTTGACCGGTCGCCCAGGTCGGGTCGTTGTCCAGGCGAGCGATGAGGTGCAGCCCTCCCACGTTTTCGACCTGAGCCACGAGTCTGTCAGTGACGTCCCAGTCGAACTGGCCCTTACCCGTCCCCTCGATCTCGCGCCAGGCAAAACCCTGTTTCACCCAGCCAAAGCCAGCATCACGGACCATCTCCAGGTCGCGCTGGGCCACCTCAGGCCGCCACCAAAGAAAGGCTTGCATCCCATAATCCGGGGATTTCATCTTGACCATCCCACTGGAGGGCTGGGGTAGTGTAGCGGTGGGTTCTGGCACGCCCCCTGGCGGTGGGGTCTCTGTTGGCGTTACCTCAGCGCTTGCTGTCCCAGAGAGTGGTGTTGGGAGTGGAGACTCCAAACTCTCCGCACCTGCTGGTGTCTGAGTAGCTGTGGGAGCGGCATCCGTGGCATCTGTACTTGTTGCCGTTTCCACAGCGGAAATGGCGGTTGGTGTGAACGTGGCGACCAGTGTTGCCGTGGGAGTGATGGCTGGCGCATCGGTGGCGGAGCTGCCACATGAGACGAGGGCGCCAATCCCGAAAGAGATAGCAAGTATGAGCGCAAAGGTACGATTGTGAGGGGCGAGGGAGATTCCTTTATATCGCTTCTTGAGGCCCGATAGCGGCCTGGGATCCAACTGATTCATCAAGCTCTCCGGTGTGCCATAGTGTCTGGAATAGGACAGCGCAGCAGAAAGGCCACCAAAGCTACCGGAGAAATCGCGTCCTCACCCCGGGCCCTGATCCTGGCTTCTCGGTGTTTGCTGCGCCATCAGCAAGAAAGCATTATAACCAAAAAGCCACATTGGGTCAAAAAACAAGAGCGCCAGCATTTTCCAAAGTAGCGCCCCGATTTGACATCTATGACGCAGTGTGTTATATTCAAAACATGATGCACTGCGTCATGCTGGATGTCGTCAGCGCCTGGGGCGACGACGCGGGTTCAACGTGATGTCCAGTTGCCCGGTGTTGCATCATGATGGTTCACGTCTACCATTCAATCATGGTTCTGGGAGGTGTTATGATGGCCGAGGTGAAAGTCGTTGTCAATGATGTGCAAGTCGCTCCGGAAGAAACCGAGGACATGGTATTGCGAGAAGCAACTCACAGGCTGTTCCTGGCCAGTGTTGGCGCGGTGGCCATGGTCCAGGACACGCTGGTGGGATGTCTGGCCAGGTTTGTGGAACGGGGCGAGGTCGTAGAGCAGGAGGGCAGGAAGCTGGTGCGTCAAAGGATGGAAAAGCGAAAGCACCAGGTCCGCAAGTTTGCCAGAAGGCAGGAAAAGGTCGCTACGGAGGCCGATACGGAGATGGATGCGGAGATGGAAGCGGAGGTTGAAGGGCTTTTGAACCGCATGAATGTGCCAACCAAGAGCGACATTGATGCCTTGGGCGCCCAGGTTGCCGAGCTGACCAAAAAGGTGGACGAGTTGAAACGGGCATAGTCTCTGGAGCGCGTCGCTCCTACCGATGTGCCTTCCCAGAGAATGGACCGTTCGAAAGAGAAGGCACGAACAAACTCAGGAGGTGTAGCAATGGCAGAAGAAGGACAGGCGGTTGAAGTAGAAGAGGAAGCTGAGAATCGAAGCAGAGGTAGCAGAGGAGATGGAGCGCAATACCGTGTTGGGATTGGCGCACAAAGTGCTACTGGCTGGCATTGGCGCCGTAGCCCTGACGCAGGAAGAGGTGGAGAGATTTGTCGGCAAGCTCGTCGAGCGGGGTGAGATCGCTGAGCAGGATGGTAAGAAGCTGGTCGGCGATGTGATGGAAAGGCGCAAGAAGGAGGCCAAGAAGACGGAAAGAGAGCTGGACAGGAGGCTCGAGGATCTCCTGGACCGAATGAATGTGCCCACCAAGGGCGACATCGACGCTTTGAGCGTCAAGATCACCGAATTGAGCAAAAAGGTGGACGAGCTGAAAGAGTCGTAGGCATGTCCAATCCTAGAACAGGGAGACGGGACCATCGTCCCGCCTCCCCGTTTGCTTTCTAGAGCTGCCGGCTACGTTTCATCAGGTGGGTGATCCTCACTGAACGGCGGAGAAAGCCAGAGGAGCCGGATCGTGCGGGCCATCAAACGCTATCCCAACCGAAAACTATATGATACTGCGGCCAAGCAATACATCACGCTGGACGGAATCGCTCTGCTTATTCGCGAAGGGCAGGAGGTCAGGGTTGTGGATCATGCCACAGGCGAAGATCTGACGGCGCTGACGCTCACGCAGGTCATCTTTGAGCAGGAGAAAAAGCGGAGTGGATTCCTGCCCCAGTCGGTGTTGACCGGTTTGATCCTGGCCGGGGGCGAGACCGTGGGCGCGCTACGGCGTACACTCGCCGCCCCGCTGGATATGGCGCGGCAGGTGGACGAAGAGATCGAACAACGGCTCCAGACGCTCATTGGTCGCGGGGAGCTGGCTGCCGAAGAAGGGCGGCGTCTGCGCGACCAACTCATGGCCCGCAGTCAGGAGCGGCCTATGGGGCTGGCCCTCAGCGAAGAGGACCTGAAGGAGGCTCTGATTAGGCGCAAGGTTCCGACCCGAGAGGATCTGCAAAGAGTTCTCGAGCAGTTGGAGACCCTGACCGCAAAACTGGAGAGTGTTTCCCCTCAGCCGGAGTAGATGAGCCTGCTCTCCAGTACTCCTGCTAGTCTTGATCCTCAGAGTCAGGATGCCGGTCGGCTCCCTTTCTGCCCTGCAGAAGATCGATGGCGTGCGGCAGAGCGGGCAGGATCGCCTCCAAGTTCTCGCGCACAGCTTTGGGGCTTCCCGGCAGGTTCACGATGAGCGTCTGGCCACGTATTCCAGCCACCGCTCGCGAGAGCATGGCGTGGGGCGTGACATGCAGGCTCGCCGCACGCATGGCCTCGGCCAGGCCAGGGGCCTCCCGCTGTATCACATCCCGTGTGGCCTCGGGCGTGACATCGCGGGGAGCAAAACCGGTGCCGCCGGTGGTCAGTACCAGATCCAACTTCACATCATCCGCCCAAGTCTTTAGTGTTCCTGCGATTGTGAGTTGCTCGTCAGGTACGATAGATTCTATCTCCACCGTGGCCGCCAATTCCTCTGTAATCAGTCTGTGGATGGCTGGACCACTCAGGTCCCTGTACGCTCCATGGTAGCCGCGGTCGCTGATCGTCAGGATGCCGGTTCTGATCAATCTTCCTCTCCTTTCTCTCTGGCCGCAACAACTGCCACTAGTATGTGCGCGAGAATGAGTGCATCTTTGGCAAATAGGTAGAAGCCGGCAGCCAGCGAACACCAGCACAGGAGAACCTTGCCGTCTCCCTGTCTTTTCTGGCAGCAACAGGCAGGGAGAATCCTTGGCTCTCCTGTGGACAAGGCGGCCAGGTGCTTGGTTCGCGTTCCAAGGCTCAGGGGCGCGAACCAGCAGACCGGACTCGGGCGAGGAACTACGAGTTATTGTCCTGGGTGTCTGACTCCTCCTCCAGGAACAGGCGCCACGAGCCATCTATGCCATCTTCGGTCACGCCATAGTAAACGTGGATCTGGCCATCAGGCATTCGCTGGACCAGATCGTACCGCACCTTGCCCGCCCGTTTTGAGGATTTCCACAGCCCCAGACGCTCGTCCTCAGCATGCCATTGGACCTCGTCCTCTTGGACTGGTTTGGTTTCCTGCTCGGTGATGGCGTAGCGCCAGAGCTTGCGAGCCGAAGAACGGGTGACGTTGCGTACGACGCTGCCGTTGCGAAGGTCTTTCATTGTATGATAGAGGGCACCCCGGCGTTCGGTGCTTTCTACAATCTGTACCCCGGTTCCCGGTGGCTCCACGGCCCCAGGTGGTGTGTCCGTCTCTACCATAGCCTGTGCTGCGTCGGGGCAAGGTTCTGGTTCAGCTACCAGCGTGCGTTTGACCAGAGCCACGATCTCGTCGCGCATAGCGACACTGGTCTGTGCCTCTTGCCGCACATAGATGCTGGTGCCGTCGATGGTGTATGGCACGTCTTCGCCTAGAGGTACGCTGAGTTGGAGTACCATCCGGCCAAGGGTCTCGACCGTCGTGATCTCGACTTCCAGGGGAGGCGCAATCTTGCGCTGGAATTCACCCTTTAGTGTAGCGCTGGCCTCATCAGGCTTGGCTACGCCGACCGGCAGTCCCTTGGGATCGGCTTTGACGCCCACATAGACCGTACCCCCATTGGTGTTGGCCATGGCGACGACGTCGCGCAGGATGGCGTGCAGCCGTCCGCCCTGCTTGGCCATGCTTTCGTGGAACGCCTGCACGATGCTGGGGCCCTCTTCGCGGGCCGCTTGGACATGGTCAAAGGGGGCTTTTGTCGGGCGATAGGGACGCGTTCGGGAGAAATCCTCGCTCACAAACACGGCCTTGATGGCCTCAAAGCTCGGCTCGGGCAGCAAGATCTCTGTCACGCGGTCGCCCCATCCCAGGCGTTTGGGGTCGCTGGGGTGTTGGGTCAGGCGGTGGGCGTCGGAGCCCTGGATGCAGTGCATCCGACGGGGATATTCGGGCTTTCGCCCGCTAAAGAACCAGGCGGTCGTCCGCTGCCCCTTCTTCTCAAGATCGGTGACCTCCAGGGCGTGAAGGTGCCGGTCCTGGGTAAATGCGATTCGCGTCTGCCCGCCGAAATCGAGCCCTCGCATGGCCACGCCGTGGGTAGAGTTGGCGTGGGCGGCGATGACCAGGCCCCCGGCTTCATCGATCACCCGATAGGCGGTCAGGACGTCGGTGGTTGCTCCCACCTCGGTCGCGCCCTCATCCAGTTTGTCATCCGAGACGTTCAACTCAATGAGCAGATGCTCCAGACTGCGGACGCTGGTCTCCTGGGGGAAGATCGCCAGTATGTGAAATCCCATGGTCGCCGTGAACTCAAAGCCGGGTAATACTAGAATCTTGTTCCCAATGCGCCGGAATTCAGCCAGCCGGCGTTTCTCTTCCGGGTCGATGCGTCCCAATCGCTCGAGGAGTTGAAGCTGTTCAATTTCCTCCTGGAGGGCAGCACACCCGGCAACGGTGTTATGGTCAGTAATGGCCAGTATATCTAGCCCTCGCATCTCCGCCTGGTGCAACAGATCCAAATATCTGACACCCGGCTCGTGCCAGTCGGCTGAAGCAGGCGTGTGGAGATGCACATCCATCTTGTACCACTGCATCTGTATCTTCTTTTTTGCCACTGTAACTCCTCAATGATAGTCAATTGCCCAATAGCCTGTGCTCAATCTTCCGTGATGATCACCTCCTCAATCTCAAGATCGGTGTCTTCCGATTCCACTACATCTGGTGCCACTGGCTCAACTGGGGCCGCTCCCTCGCGCAGGGCAGCTGCAAAAACGTCGTCCACCCATTCGGCAAAGACAAAGTTCATCTTGTTGCGGATCTCTTCTGGGATATCCTCCAGGTCAGGCTCGTTGCGCTGAGGCAGGATGACCGTGTCGATGCCCACCCGGCTGGCGCCCAGGACCTTCTGCTTGATGCCACCCACGGGTAGCACCCGGCCGCGAAGGGTGATCTCGCCCGTCATAGCCACATCCGCTCGGACGCTGCGTTCTGTCAACAACGAAACCAGGGCCGTGGCCATCGTCACGCCGGCCGACGGCCCGTCTTTGGGCACCGCACCAGCCGGCACGTGGATGTGTAGATCGCTCTTGGCAATAGACCTGCTCATCAATGCCCAGCTCGCTGGCCTTGGAGCGCACATAGCTGACCGCGGCCTGGGCCGACTCTTTCATCACATCGCCAAGCTTCCCGGTCAGGATCAGCTGCTTGTTGCCTGGCATGCGGGTCGCCTCGATGAAGGTGATATCGCCGCCCGTCGGCGTCCAGACCAGACCGGTTGCCACGCCTGGTACCTCGGTCCGCTCGGCTGCGTTCAAAGTAGATGCGCGGTTTGCCCAGATAGGTACTCAGGTCATCTGCCTCGACATGCACCGAGGCACTTTCCTCTTCGGCGACCTTTGTGGCGACCTTGCGACACACGGTACCGATCTGTCGTTCCAGATTGCGCACGCCAGCTTCCCGGGTATAGTCGCGAATGATGGTCGCGAATGGCTGTCGTCAGTCGAAAGTGATCTCGTCGGTCGCAGCGAGTTCTCCCGGATCTGGCGGGGAAGGAGGTATTCCTGGGCGATACGTACCTTTTCCTCCTCGGTGTAGCCATCCAGCTCCAGGATCTCCATCCGATCGCGCAGCGGCGCCGGGATAGGCGACAGCATGTTGGCCGTGGTGATGAACATCACCTGGCTCAGGTCAAAGGGCACGTCCAGGTAGTGATCGCGAAAATCGCGATTCTGTTCGGGGTCGAGCACCTCCAGCAGGGCAGACGAGGGATCGCCCCGCCAGTCAGAGCCGACCTTGTCGATTTCGTCCAGCATGAACACCGGGTTCCTGGTGCCCACGCGCTTCAGGCTCTGGATGATGCGCCCCGGCATGGCGCCGATATAGGTCCGCCGGTGCCCGCGGATCTCGGCCTCGTCGCGCATGCCGCCCAGGCTCATGCGGATAAACTTGCGCCCCAGGGCGCGGGCGATGGAGCGTCCCAGGCTGGTCTTGCCGGTGCCGGGCGGTCCGACGAAGCACAGGATCACGCCCTCCCGCTCCTCGCGAATATGGTCCGTTCGGCTCCTCCTGCTCCCGCTCCTCCCGACGATCCTGCTTGAGCTTGCGCACCGCCAGGTACTCGAGGATCCGCTCCTTGATATCCTCCAGATCGTAGTGATCCTCGTCCAGCACCTCGCGGGCATGAGCGATATCCAACTGGTCCTCGGTGGCGACCTGCCAGGGCATGTCGGTCAGCCAGTCGAGATAGGTCTTGATGACCGAATACTCGGCAGCCTGGGGTGGCATCTTTTCCATGCGGCTCAGCTCGCGCTGGGCCTCTTTTTCCGCCTCCTCCGGCATCCCGGCCTCGACGATCTTTTTGCGGTACTCCTCGATCTCGAGGGTCTGCTCATCCTCCTCGCCGAGTTCCTTCTTGATGGCCTTGAGCTGCTCCCGCAAGAAATAATCGCGCTGCATCTTTTCCATCTCAGACTGAGCTTCAGTCTGGATCTTGCGCCCGAGTTCCAAGACCTCCAATTCCTTGGTAAGGATGTTGGTCAGCTTGAGCAGCTTTTCGCGGACGCTGTCGATCTCCAGGATGGCCTGGGCATCAGGCAGTCTCCATGCGGATGTTGGTCGCGATAAAATAGACCAACTGCCGGGGATCATCGAGGTTGATGGCTGCCATCAGCAACTCGTCAGGCAACTGGGACACAAGGGAAACCAGCCGGCGGAGCAGATCGGTGGCATTGCGCATCAGGGCTTCGACTTCGAGGCTGTCCTCCACCTCGTCGGGCAAGACTGTTACTCGCGCCTGCAAGTATGGGTCGTTGCCGGTCCATTCGTCTATGTGGATGCGCTCAACGCCCTGCACCAGCAGGCGGATCGTACCATCAGGAGCCTTGATCATGCGGTGGATAGCCGCCGCCACTCCGGTCTCGTATACATCATCTGGTCCCGGCTCCTCAAGATCGGCATCCCGGGAGACCACCAGGCCGATGAGCTGCTTGCTCAAGGTGGCGTCGTCCACCAACTGGATAGAGCGGGGCTGTCCGACGTTCAGGGCCTGGAAGGTAAGGGGGTAGACTACCACCCCGCGAAGCGGCAGTATGGCCAGCTCCTTCGGTACGGTGTTCTCCTCTTCTTTTCCCTCTTCATCGAGTCCTCATGTTCGCAGGACGGTGTCGTACTTGTTTTCAGACATCTGATGCTTTCCTTCGCTACGAGGAATCCTCTGCTTCACCCGGTTATGACCGGTACGTGGCTTGACTTTGGGCAGGCGGACCACGAGGAATCCATTCTGGTACGTGGCCTCGATCTTGTCCTCCTCAATCGCGCGGGCCAGATGCACGTCGGTTTCAAAGTGACCGTACAGAATCTCCATCTGCTGGTAACCCAGCTTGGACGCTGGATCGCGGCGCATGCCGCTGATGATCAGCTGTTTCCCGTCCAGCGAGATCCTAAAGTCCGCGTCCTCCATGCCAGCGATCTCGACCTTGACGACCACACAGTCGTCTGTTTCGTAGACGTCGGCGGGTACCAAGTTTGGTGCTGTCTGGTCGAGACCCAACGCTGACCAGGCATATTCTCGCGCAATACGCCCA
>CAVOQM010000016.1:0-52337 GCA_963698365.1 uncultured Alphaproteobacteria bacterium | reverse complement strand
GGCGACCCGCATATGGCCCTTTTACAAGCTGCGCAAGCGCGGGATCGAACCCGAACCTTTGATAATAGGCCGGATCGCCCAGCACCAGCACAAGGTCTTCCGCCATCGCTTTCAAATCCTGCAGCGCCGCGCAGGATCAGCTGGCCACCTATGCCTTGCCGCTGGTGAACGGACAAGACAGACAGGGGTGCAAGGCAGGAAATCGCCAGACGATGCCCCGCCCCCGCTCCCGTCACCCGGCTGATGGCGATATGGCCGACGATCGTACCATCGACATCTTCGGCTACCCGTTCCAAAACCAGCGCGCCGCATTCGCGCAGCGCGTCGACCAGATCCGCTTCGTCCGGCTGGCCGAATGCAGCCGAAACCACCGTGTGAATCGCCCCCTGGTCGGCAGCCGCAACGGGACGGATGCTTAGGCTGTCGCCGCCCTGGAACTTCGAGGATTTCATTTCAGCCCTTCCCACCAACAAAAAAAATCAGACGTTTATGCTATCACCTCTCCCGCGGAGATATTGGCGCCGCGTTGGAATTCTTCCGCGCTCATCGGCTTTTTCCCCGCCCGCTGCACCTGAACAAGGCGAATCGCTCCCTCACCGCAGGCCACCACCAGCGAAGGGTCCAAAACCGTACCCGGCGCGGCTGAACCCGCACCAAGCGACGACCTCAGAATTTTCACCCGTTCGGTTTTCCCGCCGATCGCCATCTCGCACCACGCGCCGGGGAATGGCGAGAGCCCGCGAAATCTGGTTATGGACCTCAGTTGCGGTTTTCGACCAATCGATCCGTGCTTCCGCTTTCTCGATCTTTTTCGCGTAAGTCACGCCTTCCTCGGACTGCGGCGTTTCCACAAGACCGCCACGCGAGAGAGCGGCAAGAGCGCGGACCATCAAGTCGCCACCAAGTGCCGAAAGACGATCATGGAGATCGCCGGCGGTCATATCCGGCGCGATCTCGACCCGCTCCGCCATGCAGAACCGGACCGGTATCGAGCCCTGCCTCCATGCGCATGACCTCGATGCCACTTTCCTTGTCACCGGCCATTATGGCGCGGTTTATGGGTGCTGCGCCGCGCCAGCGCGGCAACAGCGAGCCATGGAGATTGAGGCAGCCGAAACGCGGCGTTTCAAGGATCGCCTTTGGCAGCAGCAACCCGTAAGCAACGACAACCGCGACATCGGCATCCAGCGCCGCAAACCGCTCCTGCTCCTCCGCCGATTTCAGCGACGTCGGGGTAAAAACCGGAATGCCCAGCGCCTCGGCCGCCTGTTGCACGGGAGACGGTCGGGGTTCCCATGCCCGGCCCGCCGGGCGAGGCGGTTGGGAATAGCAGGCGATTACATCGTAACCCTGGCCGACGGTTTCCATGAGCGCTGGAACGGCGAATTCGGGCGTCCCCATGAAGACAACGCGCAAGGACATAAAAGCTCTCCAGATTCAAATGAGTCAGCGGAACTCAGCCCGCAAGACCGGGCCACAGCGATTTCAGGCTCGTTACCATCATTTCCACGGCGATGGCGGCGAGGATCATCCCCATCAGCCGGCTCATGACGCTTGTGGCGGTTTGGCCGAGCAACCGGCCGAGAAAGGCGCCCGAAAGAAAGAACGCACCCAAAAGCACGATTATCGCCACCAGGGCCACGGCAAGGGCTACTTCCATGGCCGCTGTGACAGCCTGATGCCGGAAAATGATGATCGTGGAGATGGCTCCCGGCCCAAGCAAGATCGGTATGGTGAGCGGATAGACACCCGGATTTTCTCGGCTGGCGTGATCTTCCTGCTCTGTTTTCGTGCCGGCATGGCTTGAGCTTTGCGACCCATGCAGCATGGAAAGCGCAATAAGGAGGATCAAAAGCCCACCGGCAAGGCGGAAATCGCTCACCCCGATGCCAAAGACCGCGAGAATTTTCGTCCCTGCGAAAAACACGATGACCGACCCGGCGGCCAATCCCAGAACGACGGTCCAGGCGACGGCGCGTCTGCCGGCGGCATTAAATCCTTCCGTCAGCGACAGAAAGACCGGCAGGTTCGCGAAGGGATTCATGATTGCAAAGAGAGCGGCGAAGACCTTCAGGAAATACGCGAATTCCATTGGCCCGCTCCCCGGCTTGGTGTAAATCCGGCCTCATCTATTGGCAGGACCACGGCCTCTTGTCAGGCCTGCTCAAGCTACGCCCTTGGTCTTTTCCGACTGCCGCGCCTGCTTCTGGAATTTCTTGACGACGCGATCGCGCTTCAATTTCGATATGTGATCGATAAACAAGACACCGTCGAGATGATCGATCTCATGCTGAAGACAGGTGGCGAGCAAGCCTTCGCCTCCATCTCGCAGGTATTGCCTTCCCTGTCGAGGAAGCGGACCACGATGCGCTCAGGCCGCTCCACTTCTTCGTAGTACTCGGGAATAGAAAGGCAGCCTTCCTGATAGATCGATAGTTCCTCGGATTCGAATGTGATCTCCGGATTGATCACCACAAGCGGCTCCTTGCGGTCATCGTCCTTGCTCACATCCGCCACAAGCATGCGCTTGGCGACGCCGATCTGAATGGCGGCAAGGCCGATGCCCGGCGCCTCATACATCGTCTCCAGCATATCGTCGGCCAGTTGCCGGATTTCATCGTCGACGCGCGCAACCGGTTCGCTGACGAGGCGCAGGCGCAAAGTCGGGAAGTATGATGATATCTCGCTTTGTCATGCGTTTCAGATAAGTGAAGCGCGAAAAAACGTCAATCCGCCACGAAATTCGGATTGTCCTCTACAGGATTGTTTGCACGCGGCATTTCCCGGCAAATCCGAAATGTTCTATATTTGTTTTCATGCAAGCGATTCTCTTTCACATCGGCGAGATGCCGATCACGGTTCTTCAAACTTCGGCAATCGTCGGCGCTCTGGCGTTTTTCATGCTGCTGATCCTGTTCGTCTCCACCCTGCTTCAGTCACGAAGGCGGGCGGAGAGCGAGGCGATGGCGAGTTCCCACAATCAGGAACTGGAAGCGCGAAATCGGGGAACTCCTGCGCACACAGTCGGAAATGACGGGTCGGATGCAGACCATGGCCGAGGTTTTCGGCAGCCGCCAGGGCGACTTGATGCGTGCGGTCAACGAACGGCTCGACGGCATGGGGCACAAGCTTGGCCAGACCATGACCGATACGACCAAAAACACACATGAAGGCTTGAGACAGCTGCATGAGAGACTGGCGGTAATCGACAGGGCGCAACGCACTATCACCGATCTTTCCGGCCAGGTGGTCGAACTGCAGGCGATCCTCTCCAACAAGCAGGCACGCGGCGCTTTCGGCCAGGGCAGGATGGAGGCCATCGTGATGGACGCGCTGCCTCCGAACGGCTTTTCGTTTCAAACCACCTTGTCGACCGGCGTGAGGCCCGATTGCCTGATTTCATTGCCGAACGGTTCGCCGCCACTTGTGGTCGACGCGAAATTTCCACTTGAAGCTTTCAATCTGATCCGCAATGCGAAACTGGCGGAAGAGATAAAAGTTGCGCAGGCGCAATTTCGCCGCGATGTGACGAAGCACATCCAGGACATCAAGGAACGCTATTTCATTCCAGGCGAAACCCAGGACATCGCGTTCCTCTTCGTGCCATCGGAAAGCGTCTTTGCCGAAATCCACGAGAATTTCGAGGATATCGTCCAGAAAGCGCAGCGATTGCGGATCGTTCTGGTGTCCCCTTCGCTGCTCCTTTTGTCCATTCAGGTGATCCAGGCGCTACAAAAAGATGCAAGAATGCGGGAGCAGGCGCATTTGATCCAGGCTGAGGTCGCCAAACTCATGGAAGATGTCGGCCGCCTTGACGACCGCGTGCGCAAACTGCAAAGCCATTTCGGCCAAGCCACGCGGGACATCGACCAGATCCTCGTGTCCACCGACAAGATCACCAAGCGGGGCCGCAGCATCGAGGATCTCGAACTCGGCGATATCGAGGGTGAGACCAAGATCGCGAAGCCGGAATCAGGAGTGCCGCCGCTCCGCGATCAGGCCGCTATCCTCCACGCTCCCTTGCGCTCTGCCCCTGCTCGGCGAATAGCCTCGCCCTTTCCGTTTCCTTCAGGAGTTGCCATGGCCATTCTCGTCGCCGTCAAGGGTTCGGATTCGGGCCCCTGGGTTCGATCGTCTTCGCGCCAGAATGCCAGGGCGCGATATCCGCGCCTGGCCTCACGATATGGGGAAATCGAGGAAATCGACGACCTGCTGGCATGGAAGGCGCCGGGCGATCTCCTGCGCTCGCTTGGCAATCTGAAGATCATTTTCTCGCTCGGCGCAGGCGTCGATCACTTGTTTGGCGATAGCGATCTTCCCGCAGTTCCCATCGTGCGGGTGGTCGATCCCGACCTCACCAAACGCATGACCGAATGGACCGTATTGCAGGTGCTGCTCCACCACCGCCAGCACTTCGCCTATGCAGCTCAGCAAAAACAGGCGCTCTGGCGGGAGTTGCCGCAACCAGCGGCAAGTGATGTTCGGGTGGGAGTGCTCGGCCTCGGCGTCCTTGGAGCCGCAACGGCAACAGCGCTCGCCAACCTTGATTTCGATGTAGCCGGCTGGGCGCGATCGAAGAAAGACCATCGCGGGCATTCAATCTTTCGCCGGGCAAGAGGAGCTGGATGAATTTCTGGCGCGAACAGACATCTTGGTGAATTTGCTGCCGTTGACCGAAGAGACCCGGCATTTCATCGACCATGCACTGCTTTCAAAACTCGCTCAAAGCGGACCGCTCGGCGGGCCGGTTTTCATCAATGCCGGGCGTGGCGCCACGCAAGTGGAAAATGACCTCTATAGCGCCCTTACGGACGGAACGTTGAAGGCTGCAAGTCTCGACGTCTTCGAGCACGAACCACTTGAAACGGGTAGCCCGTTCTGGGAGTTGGACAACGTCAGCATCACGCCCCATGTCGCCGCCGACAGCGATCCCGAGGCGCTCTCGGCATATGTCGTCTCCCAGATCAAAGCCTTCGAGGCGGGACGCCCGTTGCAAAACACCATCGACCGAACCGCCGGCTATTGATCCGGAACGCAAACGGTCCTCCGCCCTTTCACATCGTCAACCGACAGCAAGGCGTCTGACGGCGGTCAGCTTCCGATCCCTCGCGCGCCTTGATGCGGGCAATCGCTTCAGAGAGCGGCTCGCTCGTCACCGCCATGGCGAATCCATTGGCGTGGATCATGGTTTCACCATCGCGCATGATACCCACATGACCTTTCCAGAAGATCAGATCGCCGCGTTGCAGGTCCGGCAGACCGGATGAAATATCCAGCGTTTCCCCAAGCACCAGCTCCTGCATGTCGCTGTCTCTCGGCGCTTTTATTCCGCCGGCTTGAGCAGCTAGCTGCACCAGGGAGGAACAATCGAGCCCGAGAGAAGTGCGCCCGCCCCAAAGATACGGCGTGCCCGTCAAGGCTTCGGCGACACTTACCCAATCCGTGAGGCGATGGTCAAGCGGTACGAGATGCTGTGCGACCACCGCCGATCCGTCTTCCAAAATGGCATAGTCCAGGCTGCGGACTGTTTGATTGGATCTGACCGAAACCAATGCTCCGATTGACAAAAGTCCAAGCGGCGGGCTTTTCAATTCGGCGAAGGGATAGCGGTAGGATCTGAGCGCTGCGACCCGATGGGTCGGTGCAACGCTGGAGGACGCGAGAGCGTTGGCCGCTATCCAGCCAACGTAGCCGTCGGTCGACAATTGCCCCCACGCCCAGCCTTCCGCAGTTTCCTCGTAAACGGTGAAAGTTTCCCCAAACAGGGCTTCGGTATCGACGAAGCAATCCGCGCGCGGCTCCCGGCGCAATGTCGCCATATCGGCGACAATTCGCTTCGCAACGCCATCGACAAACCTGGGCGCTTCGACACGGCCTTCATAAGCCTTTGCCGCAAGATCACTGCGAACCGGATGGAGCCTTCGATCAAACAGAGCCATGATATCCTTCGACATTAAAACCGGAACGCCAACGCTGTTAGCTGGCCGCCGGAATCTGCAACGGTAGGTCACGGACCCATAAATATGGTGGAAATGGTATGAGCCGATTTGGTTGGATACGAGGAGCAAGAGCGCAGGAAACCCGGAAGTCGGATGTTTCCGACTTCCGTCTTTATACTGCGCAACCGGGGAACACCCCGGTTGCGTCCGGTTTTCAAGCTCTTGCGACAAAGTAGCCAGCCAAACCGGCCATATCCCAAGATCAACCGATCCCTTGCAGGGATCGACAAGTTGATCGTTGGTTTGCTCGCGGAGCAACTTGTCTGCGCCCGACCGGGCGCAGGTTGCTCCGTGGACACCGAAACGGCTTCGACCTGCCGCGTCGAAGGGCTTGACCGGGTGAATAACCCGCCCCGCGCCCTTCTCCCGGAGCGTTTTCCGATCAGGTGGAATCACCTGATCGACAAGAAAACGCTCAAGATTGAACGCTTTGAGCAACGTCTGTCGTGCAGATCGCACAGATCTGCACGACAGACGTTGCTCAGGGCATCTCTTTGCCGTTTCAGGTGCCATTCCCATCAGATTTATCAGTCCGTGGCCTAGATTAGAAGCCAACAAAATTTAACGCTGGAGCAGCTTTGCGTTCTCAACCACCAGATCGCCAATGCGCTCCAGATAGAGTGCGCCTTCCACTGTCCGGGTGACAATCACGTTTCGCCGATCCGCATCATCGCGCCGACGCGACAAAAGCTTCATCCCGCCAAGCGTGTCGAGAGCCCGTGTGATCGCCGGCTTAGTCACGGCGAGCTTGGCCGCCAGACCCCGGACCGTATGCGGCGGCGTTTCCAGATACACCGTCATCAGGATCGCCATTTGGCGTGCAGTGAGATCCTGCTTGCCATCGCGAACAAGAGCAAGCGTAACGTCATGCCACAGTTTCAGCGCTTGCGATGGTCGCATATCCAATGTCATGGGCAATAGCGCATCCGATAAGTTTCAAACCATTTCCGCCACCATATTCCTCCTATATTGTTTCGGTTCCGTTATCAAAGTAGAAGAATTCTATCGACTGTATTTCGCCCTCAGCAGTCGAAACAGCGCCCGGATTGCCTGGGCCTCCCCGCCTACCGGTCTCCCCGGGCGTTCCGCCGGCGCCCAGCCGAAAATATCGAAATGCGCCCAGGTTTGAGCGTTTTCGACGAACCGCGAAAGGAACAGGGCCGCCGTGATCGATCCGGCAAAGCCAGCGCCGGACGTGTTGACGTTGTTCAAGTCCGCCACTTGGGACTCCAGATATTTGGAATAAGGCTTCCAAAGCGGCATGCGCCAAACCGGATCGTTGCATGCTTCGGCATGACCGGAAATTTCCGCTGCAAAATCATCATTGTGCGTATAAAAAGGCGGCAGATCGGGACCAAGCGCGACCCTTGCCGCACCTGTGAGCGTTGCCATATCGATCAGGAGATCCGGGCTTTCCTCATCGGCAAGGGCCATAGCGTCGGCCAGCACGAGCCTGCCTTCCGCATCGGTGTTGCCGATTTCGACCGTCAATCCCTTCCTGCTCCTGAAAATATCGCCGGGGCGAAACGCCGATCCGCCGATCGCATTTTCCACAGCCGGTATCACCACGCGCAGACGCACAGGAAGCCGGGCGGCCATGATCATGGATGCCAGACCCAAAACATTCGCCGCTCCGCCCATGTCTTTTTTCATCAGGAGCATCGAACTCGACGGCTTGATATCGAGCCCGCCCGTATCGAAGATCACACCCTTGCCAACCAAAGTGACCTTGGGATGAGCCGGGTCGCCCCAGACGCAATCGATCAGCCTTGGGGCCCGCTCGCTCGCCACGCCAACCGCATGTACAAGTGGAAAACCGCGCTCGATGAGAGCATCGCCTATCCAGATATCCGATGTGCCGCCTAAGTCGCTAAAAAGAGTTGCCGCAGCCTTGGTCAGTTCTTCCGGACCAAGGTCATTGGCAGGCGTGTTTATGAGATCGCGCGCTAGCTTCACACCATCCAGCAACGATGCCGACCTCTTCGAGATCGCAAGGCGCCATCAACTTCGGAATTTGCCTGGACTCCGTCGATTTATAGGCATCGAAGCGATAGGAGGAGAGCGCGAAAGCCAGCGCAGCCTCCAGCGGATCACTAAAGCCTTCTGCGAGTCGGTAGTTGCCGGTCGGCAGTTTGGCAACAAGCGCTCCTGCGGCAAAATCCCCATGCTTTTCAGCCGGATCGACACCCAAGAGGACGGCGCCGGGTTTCCCGTCCACCCCCGGTACAACCAAAGCCGCGCCAGTTCGGGCGAAAAATGCGTTCGCCTCCACCCAGGCGGCCGACTGAGCCGGAAGCTCTGCCACTTTCTCTGCCAGCGTATTCGGCGTTACCCCAAATACGGGAATAGCCGGTCGTTTCGGTGTCGAAGGGAATGAGAACATCGCGCATGCGCAAACTCCTTACGCAGTTAAGTCGAGGTGTGTGAATTGCAGGGCACACTAGGCCATGAACCCACGAAGGAGAAGCAGAGGAGGTTTGAATATTTAACGATACGTTAAGGTTAACGAGTTAATGCTCGAAGATGCAATTTGCGAAACTTCCGGAGGCTAATCGAATGATGGTACGCGCCCGCCGCGGAGCTATCAAAAGCCCGACCATGATACCGCTTGCAGCATCCCTTGCAGCGGCGTTGATCCTTTCAGGCTGTGCATCGACGAAGCGCGCTATCGGAACGCATACTTCGGCCACCGACGCATATCTCCAGCCTGGGTCTCAGGCTGCCCGGGATTCGGCCGACTACTGGGCAAAGACCTACGAAGCCAATCCGCAAGACAAGGACAATACCCTGAATTACGCTGGCGCATTGAGACGCAACGGCCAGTTGGAGCAAGCCGAGGCTGTGCTGCGGAAGGCAATTATCAAGCACGAAAGCGACCGTGATATCGCCGCCGCCTACGGCAAGATCCTGGCTCAGGCGGGAAAGCTCCCGGAGGCGCTTCAGGTGATCCGCGGCGCGCAAACGCCTACCAATCCGGACTGGCGGCTGCTGTCGGCGGAAGCCGCAATCACAGACCAGTTGGGACATGCGGAAGAATCCCGCCTCCTCTATACGCAAGCCTTGAAGATTGCACCCGACGAACCGAGCCTGCTTAACAACCTCGGCCTGTCTTACCTTCTAGCCGGCGATATCTCAAAAGCAGAGGAAATGCTGCGCAAGGCGGCCGCAAGCCCCAAGGCCGACAGCCGCATCCGCCAAAATCTGGCTCTTGCACTCGGTCTGCAAGGGCAATTCGCCGAAGCGGAGCAGGTGGCACGTACCGAAATCGATCCGGCTCAGGCAGAAGCCAACATTGCATACCTGAAATCCATGCTGTCCCAACGAAACAGCTGGGCGGAAATTCAATCAGCCGATAACAATGCCAAAGCCGGCGGCTGACCCCAAGAGCTTCCCGGAGCAGAGTATTCCATTTCATTGGACCCGCCATCGCCGCCAATTAAGCGGGCTATCCGGCGTTGGAAGCAAATGCCATTATTTTACTTGAATGCCGAAAGCGCCTGAATAATTCCCGGGCCCATGATAACGGCAAATAGCACCGGAAGGAAAAACACGATCATTGGCACGGTCAGTTTAGGTGGCAGCGCAGCGGCTTTCTGTTCTGCCAACTGCAATCGTTGCTCGCGGTTTTCATCAGCCATCACTCGAAGCGCCTGGCCCACCGGCGTGCCGTAGCGTTCAGCTTGGACCAGCGCCAATACGACGTTTTTCACACCTTCAAGACCCGTGCGCGTCGCAAGATTCTCGTATGCGGTCCGCCGCTCGCTCAGATAGGAAAGCTCCGCATTGGTAAGCGTCAACTCCTCCGCCAATGCAATGGACTGAATACCAATTTCCTCTGCCACGCGCCTGAACGCGGCCTCGACCGACATACCGGATTCAACACAAATCAGCATGAGATCCAGCGCATCGGGCCAGGCGCGAGAGATGGATTTTTGACGTTTCTGAATCCGGTTCTTTACATAAAAATCCGGCGAATAGAATCCGATCAGAGCGACGACAGCTGCGATCCCTAACTTCATTATCGGCGGTTGCTCCCCCGGCAATATGCTAAAGGCATATAGCAACGCTAAAAAGAACAACAGGATCGGCATCACCAATCGGGCAAACAGGTAAGTGTAAAGCGGCGCGGTGCCGCGATACCCCGCCTGCCGCAAGTGAAGCTGCGTTTGCTCTCCAGCAAGCATATTTTTGAGATTCAACCGGTCGACCAGATTCTTCATCTGCTGCCTGGGCTGATTTCGCAACGACGCTCTGGAATTGGTTTTTTCCAGCGACATCCGCGCCCTTTCACGAGCGCGCAATTTTTCTCGCTCAAGCGCCACGGTCTTCATCCGGCTTTTCAGCTTGTCACCCTCAAACAGAGGCGCAGCCAAGGTAAAAACCGTTCCCGCCACTGCCACCATAGTCAAGCCGGCAATGATAAATTGCTTGTCAGCCAGAATCGCCAGATCGATATTCATAAGACCCTCTCTAGAAATCAAAGTTGATCATTTTTTTCATTACAAATATTCCCGTCAACATCCACGTTACTGAGCAAACTAATATTATATTTCCTGTTGGGTGCGTGAAAAGCATACTTATATAGTCATAACTTGTAAGCGACATTATTGTTATTACAATAATAGGCAGAGAACCAATAATAGCGGCAGAGGATTTAGCCTCGGTGCTCATTGCCTTGATTTTCCCCTTCATTGTCTTGCGCCCACGCAAAACCTTTGAAAGATTGCCAAGCGCTTCGGACAATGCGCCACCCGACTGCTGCTGAATGCCAATGACGATTGCGAAGAAATTCGCTTCCGCAAGCGGAATGCGTTCCGGTAGCTTGGCCACAGCGTCAGAAAGGGAGACGCCAAGCGCCTGGGTTTCGACGATTCGACGGAACTCGCTTGCAACCGGTTCGCGCGCTTCGCGGGCAACCACTTGAATGCATTCTCCCACCGGCAAGCCGGACTTCGTGCCGCGTACGATGACGTCGACCGCGTTGGGCAATTCATGCAGGAACGCTTCAAAGCGTTTTTTTCGCCTCCTGCTGATAAACCAGCGCGGCAAGCCGAACAAACCGACAAAGCCGATAGCACCAATCACCGCTGGCGAGTGGGATGCAAAAAATCCGCCCCCCGTGGCGAACACACCCGTCACTAACGAAACCACCCAGAATTTATTGCGGGACCAGTTCAACCCGGCTTGCCGTAAGCGCAATTCAAGGCTGATTTTTTTTGCCTTGCTTTGCTTGCTTTTCTGTCGATCCTCAAATTCCTTCAGTTGATCATGGACAGTCTTTCTACGGCGGTCGGCGTCGCGGCTCTTGGCCCGGTCGAGATTCATCGACGATCGAGAAGCAAGCTCCCGGATTCTTTCTTCCTGCTTGCTTGCCCCCGACAATCTTGGCTGCATGAATGCGTATAAAACGCCGCCGATCGACAATGCCACCAATACCGCGACGGCGACCGCAGTGAATTGCGGCGTGAGATAAGCCTCAAGCCCGGGCATTGCGCTCCTCCGAGACTTCGGCAGCATCCAGCGCGTGGGCCAGACGATGCTCTTCGTTGAAATAGCGCGCGCGTTCCCAGAATACCGGGCGGCCTATGCCTGTGGAGCGATGGCGCCCAAGCAGGCGTCCATTGGCGTCCTCGCCAAGAATGTCGTATAGGAAAACATCCTGGGTGATGATTACATCGCCTTCCATTCCGACTACTTCGGTAACGTGAGTAATGCGGCGAGAGCCATCGCGCAGGCGCTGCGCTTGCACGATTACGTCGATTGATGACACGATCATCTCGCGCAAGGTCTTGGAAGGCAGGGAGAACCCGCCCATGGTAATCATCAATTCAATACGTGAAAGGGCTTCGCGCGGACTGTTGGCGTGCAGTGTTCCCATGGACCCGTCGTGACCGGTATTCATGGCCTGAAGCAGATCGAACGCCTCAGGGCCGCGCACTTCGCCCACGATAATCCGTTCAGGCCGCATGCGCAGGCAGTTCTTTACAAGGTCGCGCATGGTTATCTCGCCCTCGCCTTCGAGGTTGGGCGGTCTGGTTTCCAATCGCACCACATGCGGCTGCTGCAACTGAAGCTCCGCGGAATCTTCGCAGGTGATGATGCGCTCGTCCTCGTCGATATAGCGCGTCAAACAATTCAAGAGCGTCGTCTTACCCGAGCCCGTGCCTCCGGAGATCAATACATTGCAACGCACCCGGCCGATGATTTGCAGGATGGTCGCCCCTTCAGGCGATATCGATCCGAACTGGACGAGTTGGTCGAGAGTAAGCTTGTCGCGCTTGAACTTGCGGATTGTCAGCGCAGGCCCGTCGATCGACAAAGGAGGTGCAATCACGTTGACACGTGAGCCATCCGGCAGGCGTGCATCGCATATCGGGCTGGATTCATCGACCCGACGCCCGACCTGACTGACGATCCGCTGGCAAATATTCATCAACTGCTTGTTGTCGCGGAAATGAATGCCGGTTTGCTGAACCTTGCCTTGAGTTTCGATATAGACCGTATCGGCGCCGTTGACCATGATATCGGCAATGTCGTCACGCGCGAGCAGCGGCTCAAGCGGCCCATACCCGAGCACGTCGTTGCATATGTCCTCGAGCAGATCTTCCTGCTCGGCGATAGACATGACAACGCTCTTGAGCGCAATGATATCATTGACGACATCGCGAATTTCTTCACGCGCGTCTTCCATGCCCAAGCGAGACAATTGAGACAGATCGATCGCCTCGACCAGCGCATTGAAGATCGAAGCCTTTGTTTCATAATAATCTTGGGATCGCCTTGCGGCCCGCTTTTCCGGGGCAGGCTTTGGTTCCGGTGCAGGCTTGGCCGCGACCGGCGGCGCGGCAGGCTGAGGCTTGGGCGCAGCCTGCATATTTGGATCGATTGCCGGGGCTGGAGCTAGGTCCCTGTCCTCGGCAAAAACCTGGGCGCTTGGCGTTTCGTCGGCTCTCGACGGCTTCAAGACCGGGGTCGATACCGGGGGAAGCGTCGAGGTCGATCCTGAATTTCCGCGTCTGCCGAACATGACAACCAGCTTTCGCTCAACTTACCTGGACAAGGGACGGCCGGAAGGGCGGCCGGGCGGATGCCGCCTCATGCGGATCGCTTTCGCTTGAGAAGACGCGCCATCAATGGCTTGAGGCCAATCCCTCTCTGCTTGCGAATTTCGCTTCGCCCGGTAACGACCTGAGAAATCAAATCGAAGTGGGCGGCTATCTGGTGCTTGGCATCCAATTCGCCAATCATTTGGCCGTTGTTAGCGGCAGTGCCGAAGACCTGCGGGTCAAAGGGAATGACCGCGAGAGGCTGCACTTCGAGAGCGGCGGCAAACTCGTCCGGCTTGATCTCGGGACGCTTGGGTATATTGACCCGGTTCAACACCAGGTGCGGGCGCTGATCGTTGGGGCGCAGCTGCCGGAAAATGTCGAACAAATTTTTGGCGTTGCGCAAATTTGCGAGATCCGGTTCGGCCACTATAACGATTTCGTCGATTGACGTGAGCAGATGCTTCTTCCAGCTTGCCCACCCGTGCGGCAGATCAACAACGACGGCGGGAGTGCTCTTGCGCATGACGTCTATCAGACCGTCAAAGGCTTTTTCGTCGTAATCGTAAGCGCGCTCCAGCGACGCCGGCGCCGCCAGCAGACTAAGCCGATCCGTGCACTTGGCCATCAGCCGGTCAAGAAAAGTTTCGTCCAGGCGTTCAGGAGAGGATACGGCCTCAAAGACCCCCTGCAAAGGATCTTGATTGAAGTCAAGGCCAGCCGTTCCAAATGCCAGATCCAAGTCGGCAAGAACCACTTCATTCTCGAATTGCCTGGCTATCGACCACGATACGTTATGTGCCACAGTCGAAGCGCCGCACCCGCCCTTGGCGCCGATAAACGCAATGGTGCGTCCAATCGGCTCCGCCGTAGGATCGGTGTACAATTCACCGACCGTGGCAATCACCTGGAAGAGGTCGACCGGGGCGACGAGATATTCACTTACGCCGCGGTGGATCAAGTCCCGGTAGAGCATGACGTCGTTGACATGGCCTATGACGACCACCTTCGATCCGGCATCGCAGACCTCAGCCAGGCGCTCGAGATTGGTAACGAGAGAGCCGGGATCGGATTGGCTTTCCAAAATGATGAGATTAGGCGTGGGTGCGGATGAATAGAATTCGATCGCCGCGAGTACGCCACCCATGTGCACCTTGACGTGGGCTTTCTCCATACGCCGGTCCGCCCCGGCTTTTTCAATTGCCTCGGCGACCGCTGCGGTTTCGCAAAATGCCTGCATCGAGATGCGTGGGACCGGTCGCAGATCGCCTTGCGACGCGTCCGAAGGGGTATATGCGGGCGACGCAGCCTTTTCCATCTTCTCGTCTTTTTTCGCGTCAGGCTTGGAATCCAATGCCAGATTGCTCATCTCTCAAGCCCCTCGTCCCACTAGTTTCCAACCGCATCGGAAACCTTGGCGCCGACGCCTTCCTTGTATTTGGAGGCGGTTTCTTCGCCCTTACGATATTTCTCGATGGTCACGGCTCTGCGCTGTCTGTCTCCCGGCGTTGCCGCGGCGGGATAGATGAGATCGGCCGGGTTATCGACCATCGCCGCCAGATTGGCCTGCGTGGAGCAGCCGAAGTTCTCATAGTCCGTATTGGCAAAATTTCCGGAAATATCATCCGGCCAAAGGCCGCATTCATTCGTGACAGCCTTCACCGCCGGATAGGCCAGGCGCACCGGCGCCGCGACATCGGGAACATCCACCGTGTAAGATCTTGTCACGATATGCTTCCGGGAAACCCCGCCACTTTCAAGCGCAGCGCGAAGCTGCGGCATGATCGAATGGACCGCCGTTTCATTGGCGCTGCCGGAAGGCGCGATAATTTCAACCATACCGCTTCCCTTGCGCCGGGCATCCCGACCGAAGGCGGACACCACAGCCTTCATTTGCGGCGAAAGATGTCGCAAATTCGAACCGATCGGCAAATCCAGCGTCTCGTTTGCTTCCGTCAGGATGATCGGATGACGAAGGCGAAAATCATTGGACGCAAGGGCCGATGCCGTTGTCATGTCGTTTTGACAGCCGGCAAGAGTTCACACCGACGGTCATGATCAAACCCAGCCCGGCGATACGGCCAAAGCCGCCTTTTGGGAATTGGCAAGGCATCGTCGCGTTCCTCATTCGTAAATGAAACCAATCTGGCCGTGGTAGGTGCCCCCGGCTGAATCGCCGGACACGCGGTAGACCTTGTTGAGGCGGTTCAGGAAGATCGTGGCTGCATCCGTCGCCGGAGCGAAGTTCTTGTCGGGGGTAGCAAGTTTTGAGCGGTTAACCGGACTGACCGTGTAAGGCGTTACGAAAACGACGAGTTCGGTTTGCTGACGGAGGAAGTCTCGGCTTTTGAACAATGCGCCAAGAACCGGGACCTGCATCAAGCCGGGAACTCCGTTGAGGTCCTGCTTGTAAGCTTCCTTGAGTAGTCCGGCCATGACCAACGTACCGCCGGAAGGCAGTTCGATCGTGGACTCCGCCCGGCGAACCTTCAGAGCCGGGATTGTAAGCAATCCAATCCGAACGGCGCCTTCCTGGGTCAGTTCGCTGACTTCCGTCTTCACGCGCAGGCTGATGTTCCCTTCCGATTGAACAACCGGCGTGAAATCGAGCCCAACACCGTATTTCTTGAATTCAACGGTGATTTCGTTGTTGTTTTGCGCGACGGGGATCGGGAATTCACCACCGGCGAGGAAGCTGGCGTTTTCGCCGGAAATCGCCGTCAGCGTCGGCTCCGCCAACGTCCGGATCACTCCGTCGCGCTGCAGAGCCTCAATCTGTGCATTGATGGCGGTTGCCCCCGCAACGAAACCCGTCAACGCATTGGGGTTGGTCGGATCGAAGAGCCCGCCCGTCCCCCGATTGATCACATTCGAATTGACCGTATAGCCAGGCTGATTATTGAAGCCGACGTTATAATTGCCGAACCCGATGGTGCCCGCCAGATTGACGCCGAGCTGCTTGATGATGGAGCGCTCAACTTCCGCCACCGTTACCTTCAGATGTACCTGCTCCTTGCCGCTGACAGAAATCAGGTTCAGGACGGAAAGTCCGTTGCCGCCATCCACCTTGGCAAAGCGCGCGGCGAGATCACCTGCCGTTTGCGCATCGCCAGCGCTAACCGCCGTGCCCGACAAGATAATATTGCCGTTTAGTGCCTCGGCAGTAATATTCCCCTTTGGAACGGCGCGACGAATAATGGCGTTAAGGTCGGATGTGTCGGCCTCCACCAGCAGGTCGAAGCTTGCGATCTGTTGGCCGCCCACCCCGAAGAGAAACAAGCTTGCCTGCCCCGCCTTGTTTCCGAGAATGAAGACCCTCCGCGAATCACGGACCACGGCGTCGGCGATATCCGGGCTTGAAACGAGGACATCCCTCACCTCCTCACCCAGATTGACGACGACGGAACGCCCGATACCCACTCGCAGGAGCCTTCCCGCGACCCGGTCTCCCGCAGCGATATTGACCGTCTTCGGATAGGCGCCGGACGCCCTCGCAGGCTCGGCTGCAAATGGCCCTGCCATAAGAAGGGTCAAGATCGCGAATCCTGCGCCCAATACCCTTTTGCAAATCATTGCAGGTCTCCTTGCCGTAGTCCCTGGCGTAGGTCCGTTGCTTCTCATCGACGTGTCGAAGTCTGACTGGTTAAGCCGTACTTCACGAAGTTGACGCCGCCGCCGATGAATTCGGAATCATCGGCGTCATCGGCAGAATCCTGCGCGCTCCGCAGCGAAAGCGAGATCGTCCCGATCTGCTGAGCCTGAGCGACGATCTCGGATTTTTCGGGGGTGAGTTCCAAAGTGGCCGTCTGCCCGGATGGCAGGGATTTTTCGTCCTTTTCGCCGGCCGTAGTCGTATCGATCGCCAGCACCTTGACATTCGCCAGAATGGTTTCACTGGCAAAGCTGTTGCCCTGCCGTCCATTCGTTGGTCTGGTCAATATGACGTCGACCTTGTCGCCGGGCAAAATGAACCCGCCCGCTGTCGTCACCGCCTCGACCGGCACGGCCACTGCCCGCCTTCCCTTCGGCAGGATCGCCGCCATGAAACCACGATCCGTCGAGATCAACCGCTCCTCGCGCACCGGCTCACCGGCGTAAACGGGAGCTCTCGCTACTCTTCCCGTCACTTCTTCCAGCGCGGTGGGGCGCGACGAGCGAAGAATAGCCCCTTGAGGCGCCGCGTCCTTCGGCCAGGGCGTCCAGGTGACATCCGCCGCGGTCAACAGGCTCCCAAGTTTCACGTCCTGTGCCGCAACCAGCACGTCCTCGGTCGCCACGGGCGAGGCTTCCGCGGCAACGACCTCAGGCGACGGCGCGCTGCCAGTGCTCAGCACCAACCGGGCAGCAAGCAAGCCCGCCCCCAGTGCAACGCCCAATATCGCAATTCGCGCAATCTTCATGACACATTTCCACTCGATGAAGGCAGCTGCAATCGCTGGAATTCGGACCGACGATCACTTCTTCCAATTACAATGAAGGGAAAATGGTCAAGACATGGTTAACGATCACTAATGAAAGTTACTTAATGCCACTTAATAGAGCTTGAGTTAGCAGGAAATTACGAGCGATATTAACGAGTTATTAAATTACAAACATGCATTCGTTATGTTTAGATTTCAAATGTTTCTTTTACTGATGATGCGAACGGTAGGGCATATTAGCGAATGAATCGTGCGCTGCAGCTTTATACTTATAAAATCACAGGTGTCTCAATTTGATAAATACAATTTTCCCGGGCGTAAGTCTGATTCGGCCGAACCGGGATCTGCTGTATCGCCACATTATTCTATCCGCGAGCAGCTTCCATCGATCAGAATGAATTGCCTCTTCCTTCAGTTTCCCGCCGCAAGCAAATTAAACCAGACCGATTGAGGAAAAACCTGCAATGCCGCGGCCGCGAGCGCTACTCCATATGGAACGCCAGTCTTGCGATCGTGAAGGCGAACCACCCACTCCTGCGTGAGTGCAAAGGCAGGGATGGAAAAAAACCTGCGGAATATCAGCAAAGCCAGGGTGAGGAGACCCCCATAGACAGCCGTGTATTGCATAAATTCCAGAGAAACCGGCGAGAAGCCAAACCATAGAACGATTGCGGTCGCGAATTTGACATCGCCGCCTCCCATCCAACCGGCAGCAAAAAATCCGAAAAGAATGACAAAAGCGATGGCGCCCGCCAGGAGATGATAGGAGATATCGCTCAATGGCATGCCGGTAATTATCGTAAGTACGAAGAATAACCCGATAGTTGCGAGCGATACCCAGTTTGGAATTGTCATGGTTAGCAAATCGGATGCAGCCGCGTATACGACCAGAATCAGGAAAATTATAGAGAGCGACAAAGTCAGCATCTTTGAATTTTCACTTTGTGCCAGATACGAGAAAGAACGGACGGCTCCCACCGTCCGTTCTTTGGTCCTCGGGAAAATACCACTGTCAGCAATGCAGGCATGCCAACTGGGCAAAATCCAAACAAGCCGTCTCGTTCTTACTGCAAACCAGCAGACACCTGGGTAAAGACGGCAACAAGATCGTTGCCGACAGTTCCCGCGATGGCAACGATCGCGATTGAGATCAGCGCTGCAATCAGACCATATTCGATGGCCGTTGCACCGGATTCATCTTTAAAGAAACGTGCGAAAAGATTCTTCATGGGATAGCTCCTAGATCCACGTGTTTTGACAGCACCAGTACGTCGACCTTGTTTTTTGCTCCACGGCCGATCGAACTAGGCAGACTTTACGCAGACCTTCTTGCTACAAAGTTAATTGCGGCAAATAACATCGCAAGGAACGGAGCAAAATAAAATATAGTTAATGATCAATTACTTTATATTATCAAATTATAGCTCTTTTATTTACTATAATGCGCACCCTAAGAGGTATTTATTTTGTAATTGCTTATCTACGCTTCTCCACAAGCTTACCAAAAGGAAACGCCAGAATCGATTCCATATTTATTTTCACAACACATCCAAATCATGGGTTTTATGCAAGCGTTAGTTATTCCTTCACTAAATCTATAGCAAAATGCACATGGTCGGCACTTCCGGAGGCAACCATGCGTTATCCAATGACCCCGCTGAAACGTGTTTTCATTGCGTCGATTGCTCTCGCCTCGTTGCTTGCGGCAAATGCAATTGCCCAGGCGCAAGAGGGCGGCGTAATCGTCATGACGGACCGAGCCAAGGTGTTTCGTATCGATACGCCGGCGGCCACCGTCATTGTCGGCAACCCCGCGATCGCGGACGTGACGATGCATGACCGGCATACGGTCGTCGTCACGGGAAAACTGTTCGGTACGACCAATCTCGTCATCCTCGACAAGAACTCCGAGCCGATCATCGACGAAGTCATTACCGTCAGACCAAATGAAGCCGACCTCGTGACTGTCCAGCGCAATGGTTCCAGGTACAGCTATTCCTGCAGCCCGCTTTGCGAACCGGCGCTTCGCGTAGGCGACCAGAAAGAAAACTTCGAGCTGACCGCCGAGCAATCATCGAGCCGAAACAAACTTGCCGAAGCAGAGGCCGGCGCCGCGAACTGACAGTCGCAGACATATACAGGCGCCGCGTAAGAAGGCATCCAGACCCATGGCGTATCGCAAACCATCGAGCAGAACTTCCAGAGCGCTTCCGAGCCTGATGAAAAAGCTCGGCAGCTTGCGGAAAGATCAGGACGGCGTAACCGTCATCGAATTCGCCATGGTCAGCATACCCTTTTTCCTTCTGCTCATTGGCATCACCGAAATCGGCCTGTCCTTCTTCGCCAATCAGGTGCTGGAAAACGCGACTCTCGATACGGCGCGGCTGATTCGGACCGGTCAGGCACAAGTTCAGGGCTTTGACGCCACGAAGTTCAAGCAGGAAATCCTCAACAAAGCCGGAGGTTTTCCCTTGAAACCGGATAGGTTGACAATCGATGTCGAGAAATTGCCGAATTTTGCCGCCTTCACGCCAAAGCCTCTGATCGACGCGGATGGCAACCTGAAAGACGATTTCAGTTACGACCACGGCGAAGCGGGCGACATCATCATCGTCAGGATTATGTATCGTTGGCCGATGATCACCTCGTTCATGAAGCTGGACTACGCTGACCTCGCCTCTCACGACAAACTTCTGGTATCTACGGTCATTTTTCGAAACGAGCCCTTTCCCTGGAAAAGTAGCGGGAACTGATCATGTTCAAACATACGCTTCGCCACACCGGGAATAAGATAATGGGCCAATTGGCAGGTCTTCAATCGCTCAGCCGCGACAGGCGCGGGATCGCTGCCGTTGAATTCGCACTGATCCTGCCGATCATGGTCATCCTGCTTATCGGAATGGTGGAGATTAACGCCGCCTTGACGCTGGACCGCAAGCTGAGCCAGGCCGCCAGCTCGATTTCCGATCTCGTGGCGCAGGAAAGCAAACTGACGAATGCCAATCTTGCCGACGTGATGGAAATCGCCGAATCGATCTTTTCTCCCTATCCGACCGATGGCGTCGCCATCGTCGTCGCCGGTGTTCTCATGGAGGAAGACAATCAGCCGAAAGTCCAGTGGAGCGAGGGGTTGCATACCGCAAAATGGGTCAACGGGGCCACTCCTCCGATCCCGCTACCTGCGGAGTTGATCAAAACCAAGGATACGTTCCTGGTCGTGGCTCATGCGACCTATACCTACCAACCGACATTCGTCGCACTTTTCAAGGACATCTTCAGTACCAATCAGATCGAACTCGAAGACACATATTATCTTCGCCCGAGAATCAGCGCGCAGATTGAATGCTGTTCTTGATGCGCCTTCGGGAAAGACCGAGAAACAACCTTCTCATTATCGATGGTTTCCATACCTGTCGGGCGAGCCTGACGGTTTCGCTATTTTGCCGATAGATCCCTCAATTTTTCGCTGGCCGAATTCCGTCAAGCCAAGGTTTTGAGGCAAACTATCCATGATCAAACGATAGTCGGAACTGTCGATTGGCGCGAAGCTATCTGCTATCCGATCGGCCCTTTCAGTCGCCAAAGCATTATTCTCATTCTTTCCAAGCAGAAATTGCCGGAGGCGCTTGCGTATTTCGACCGGTACATCCGTTCTTACGACCTGCGGCCCGTGGGGAATGGGACCTGACGCCCACAAGATCCTGAGCGAACCCGGTTCCATGATCTTTCGGCGGATCAAATCGGTCAGCGTACCGCGGCTGAACCCCGCACTTTCCTCGCCCGCAAGGCTGGACCAGCCAAGCGATGCTTCGGCTGCTCCGGTTATCACCAGCTCTGCCCCCAGGATCGGCCCGCCCGTGTCGATGATTTCGGAAAAGAACTGCTCCGGCTCAATTCCCTGTTCCCTGAAGACTGCGAACGGAACGCGCCGTCCCGCCGTCGAACTCTTCACCGAGACCGCTATACGCGCGCCCTTCAGATCGGCCAATTTGAGATAAGGGCTTGCGCGCCTGACGAGAACGACCGATCGAAAGCCTGTCGTGCCATCTGCTGCGAGCGGCACGGCCAAAGGCTCGACACAGTTGCAGCGCCTGTATAATTCTGCAAATGCCGATGCGGAAAGCGGCGCGTAGTGAATTTCACCGCTGCGCAATCCGTCCTGCACCCCGGCAAGGCTCCCGTAAGCGACAAGATCGACGGGGATCTTCAACGCTGCTTCAAGATCCGCCCGAAACGGTTCGATGGAGAGAAAGCCCGATCGGTCCGGATCTTCTGCCGCCTCCAGCACGATGCCAATGCGCAGGCCGGGAAGAAGGGCAAGCATCTCAGGATCGTATTGCCCGCTGTTGCCAACCGAAACGTCGCTCTCCCATGGAGAATCGTAGTTGTCCGGCAATTCAGAACTCCAACTCGATCACGTCTGATGATGCTGCGTCGTCCGGGTACGAACCTTCCTGCGCCACGGCCAGGCCGGTAACCAGATAAAGCGCAGCAGCCACCAGCCCGCACAGGTCGAAAAGATGAAACTTCGAAAACCGCGTGATTGCTTCTCGCCCTGCCATATCTTGTGCTAAGCCCATCGTCAGCCTGCAACAAGGTGCATTGGAGAACCGACAATGACAACAGTCAGCGCCGGCAACGGCCAAATTACGGCAGACTGCGTGGTTTTCGATATCGGCAATGTGCTGATCGAATGGGACCCGCGCCACCTGTATCGCAAGCATTTTGCGCAGGAAGAGAAGATGGAACACTTCCTTAGAGAAGTGTGCCCAATGGAGTGGAACCTTGAGCTGGATCGGGGGCGCAGCTTTGCCGAAGCAATAGAGGAACGCGTTGCTCTGTTTCCCGAGTTCGAAAGCGAAATCAGAGCCTATGACACCGGCTGGCACGATATGGTTCCAGGCGAAATCGCAGGCACGGTGGCATTGCTTGACGAGCTGAAAGCGGCTCGCGTTCCCCTTTATGCCATCACCAATTTCTCGAATGAGAAGTTCTCTGAAGCCAGGAAGCGGTTCCCGTTTCTCGAAACTTCCTTCATCGACATTGTGATTTCAGCCGAGGAGCGATGCCTCAAGCCGGATCGGCGCATTTATGAAATCCTGTTTGAACGCAATGAACTGCAACCCTCACAGACCGTGTTTATCGACGACACGCTGCATAATGTCGAAGCGGCCCGCGCTGTCGGCATGAATGCCATACATTTCCTCAGCGCCGAAAAGCTCAGGCGCGACCTGATTGCCTACGGTTTGCCAATTTCACCGAAATGACTATCGCCGGAGGAAAACCGACCAGCCTCAGCCGCCGTCGAATGCGGCAAGCACATTGACGCAATTCACTCCCAGCGCCTCGACGGCATAGCCGCCCTCCATGACAAAAACGCTCGGCATGCCGAGTTTTGCCAGTCGTGCTCCAAGGCGTGAAAAGTCATCGCTCTTCAGCCGGAATTTCGAGATCGGATCGCGCTCGTAAGTATCAAGACCGAGGGAGACGATCAGGATATCGGGTGAATAGTTGGAAACACGCTCAAGGGCCTGTTCCAGTGCCGCTGACCACCCGTCCCAGTTCGTGCCAAGCGGAAGCGGGAAATTGGCGTTGAAGCCCTCGCCTGCACCTTCGCCCAATTCGTCGGCATGGCCCAGGAAATACGGATATTCCTCCGCAGGGTCAGCGTGAATGGAAAGGCAAAGGACATCCTTGCGATCATAGAAGATCGCCTGCGTGCCGTTGCCGTGGTGATAGTCGACATCGAGGATCGCGACCCGCTCCGCACCCGCATCCCTGAGCCACTGGGCGGCAATCGCCGCATTGTTCAAGAAGCAATAGCCACCGTAGAAATCGGCATGGGCATGGTGGCCGGGCGGGCGGCAGAGCGCAAATGCAGACCGGTCGCCTCCCGCCACAAGTTTTGCAGCGGTCAGCGCGGTATCGGCGCTCGCGCGCGCGGCAGACCAGGTCTCCTCGCCCAACGGCGTCCCAGCGTCGAAGGAATAACGCCCGAGCAAGCCGTCGATATGATCGGGCACCGGGTTGATCCGCAGCTGACGAACCGGCCATACGAAGGGAAAGGCTTCCCCTGTCCGCCCCGCATTGGTCCAACGCACCCAGAAATTCTCCATGAATGCCAGGTAATCGCCGCTATGAACGCGCGAAAGCGGCTCTATACCGAACTCCTCAGGCGCAATGAGATCGCCAAGACCGGTTTCAATGATCCTTGCACGAACGATCTCCGCCCTGGCGGGGATCTCGACAGCAGGTTTGAGCATCCCGTCCGAAATTTCGTGCTTGGGATTGTGAGACAGTTGAACCGGCGAGAAGATTGTTTTCATAGGTCAGTCTCAAATACGATTGTCACCACGGAATCAAGTTCCGTTTTGCGGCTGGATGCATTGACTGGCGAAATATTATTGAACAAGCCGCATGGTGTCGTTGCGGATATCGACCTTGGACAATTTCGACAGGGCCGACATACCGACCAGGGTTATGCCGAGCGCTCCCTCGGGCAAAACCATGGCCTGGACATTCGTCAGTCGAATTCCGCCGAGCCTGACTTCCCGCAAAACGACCGGCGCCGCCTTCACCACACCATTGGCCGTTTGCGTACGCGCGGTAAACTGCGATGCACCCGGATTGATCCCGGAAGCTTGCGCGACTTTCAAGGGCAACGCAATGGATGATGCCCCCGTGTCGATCAAGGCATCGACGGCACGTCCGTTGACCCAGGCAGTCGTATAGTAGTGGCCGTTGGATTTGGCTTTCAACACCAGCGACCGGCCGCTGGATGACGAACTGACGCTGCCAACCTCATTGCCGGCGATCACACCAGCCAGCTCGGGCGATTGCAGGACCTGTTTCAACAGATCGGGAGCGGCAATCGCGGCCGCGATCACGACACCGAAAATGACGACAAAGCGCCGCATGGACCGGCCTTCCAACGCAGGTTCGAAATATGGAAGGCCTACGATGTCATTTCGCAGTTAGCGTAGGGTGAACCGCTGTGGCTAACTCGAAACCTGGTTAAAAATCCACTGTCACGGCGCAATGCATTCAACCTTCAGTCTTTCGGCCAGCGCAAGGATCGCAGCCCTGTCCGGGGAACTGGACTGCGCACCGTTGGCGGTACAGGCCAGCGCGCCTGCGGCGACCCCTTCCCTCAGCGCTCCAGGGAAATCGTCTCCCCTGTCGATCGAGGCGGCGAGCGCACCGACGAAGGCATCGCCCGCGCCAGTCGTGTCCGTTACGGATACTTCCGGCGCTGGAACACGCCATATCATATCGCCTTTGCTCGCAATCAGCCCTTCCGCGCCTAAAGTTATGACGGTATAGCGATTTTCCGCCGATAGAGCCGCCAGCAGCGCTTCCGGCGACGGGGCGTCCCTCACCCCCAGTTCCACCGCCAATTCAGCCGCTTCTGCTTCATTGGCCACAAGAACATCGACCCGGTCGATCATCCTCGACAGGCCACCGCCAGCCGAGGGAGCGACATTGAGCAATATCGTCGCGCCGATCGCCCTTGCCTTGTCGATCGCCTTTTCAATCGGTTCAAGAGCCAGTTCGCGCTGGAGGACGAGAAGGTCCCCCTTGGAAATTTCGCCTTCAAGCCAATCTGCAACGACACGGGCATTGACGCCGCTGGCGCAAATGATTTGGTTTTCGCCGGCGTGATCGACGCCGATCATCGCAAGCCCGGTGGAGCCCGGAAGCCGCCGGACCCGGGCCAGATCGACACCGGCCGCGCGAAGGTTTGCCAGCGCCGGGCCGGCAAAGGCATCGTCGCCCACCGCCCCGATCATTTTGACCTTGCCTCCGGCCCTGGCCGCTGCAAGCGCCTGATTGGCGCCCTTGCCTCCGGCAAAGGACTGGTGGTCGGGACCCACCACCGTTTCCCCGGCACCGGGCAACCTCGGCACAGCTACGACAAGATCAAGATTGATGGATCCGAAAACGACGATCACCTTACGCTCCTCCCCTGCAGGCGAAACGAGTTTTTCACAGCCTCGGCTTCGGGCAAGCGGAATCGATAATTGACGGGCAAATGATTCCGCTTTTTCCCAGTTGCGCGAATGCGATGGGTGGCCGAACAGGCAATCGTCAAATCCAGCCGCCGTCAACGATATAGGTCTGGTTGGTGCAGGCCGATGCTTCATCGGATGCGAAAAACAGCACCACGCGCGCCACATCGTCCGGCTGCAGCCTGCGCTTCAGGCACTGCCGCTCCATCAATTCCTTCTCGCCCTTTTCATCGAGCCACAGTTCGATCTGCCGTTCTGTCAAAATCCAGCCAGGGGCGATTGAATTGACGCGGATATTGTATGGCCCGAGATCACGCGCCAGCGAACGGGTAAGCCCGACGATCCCCGATTTGGCCGTCGTATAGCCGGCCATGCCGCCCTGACCGATCATCCAGGAGATGGATCCCATGTTGATGATCGAGCCATTTCCGGCAGCCTGCATATCGGGAATGACTTCCTTGGCGACGAAAAACTGATGCTTGAGATTGACCGCGATGCGCCGATCCCAATAGTCCGGCGTGATATCCTGCCATTCATGGCGTTCGTCATGCGCGGCATTGTTGACCAGCACCGCGATCGGTCCGATCGCTTCGCGCAACCTTGCAATAGCCGCCTGCGTGGCGGGGATATCGGTAAGATCCGCCTTTTCGAAGAAAACAGTATGGCCTTCCGTCCGCAGCGCCTCCACAAGCTTCCGCGACGGGCCTTCCGCGATGTCGATAAAGCCGACCCTGGCGCCCTGCCCGGCAAAATGACGAACAATGGACTCCCCGATCCCGCTGCCACCGCCCGTTACCAGAACCGAGCGGCTTTTCAGGCTCGGATAGATTGCTCCACTGCTCATCGCGCATCCTCCGCACAAGTGGCCTTGCCGACATTCAATATTTATTTCGGAAACAAAAATATATCGAATGCCGGATCTTGCATAGCCATTTCTGCCTGGACGCGAAAAGTCGCAAAAAGCCTGGCGAGCCGCCGCTTATTTCGTGCCGTACATACGGTCGCCGGCATCTCCAAGGCCAGGAACAATGTAGCCGTGATCGTTCAGCCGCTCGTCTATCGCGGCGGTGAAGATCGGCACGTCCGGATGCTCCTGGTTGAATTTGGCGATGCCTTCCGGCGCCGCCAGCAGGCAAAGAAACCGGATGTTGGAAGCACCGCGTTCCTTGATCTTGTGGACGGCGGCGATAGCGGAATTCGCGGTCGCCAGCATTGGGTCGACGACGACGACCATGCGTTCGGCCAGATCTTCCGGCGCCTTGAAGTAATATTCCACCGGCTGAAGCGTTTCGGGGTCGCGGTAAAGACCGATATGAGCCACGCGAGCCGCCGGAACCAGTTCCAGCATGCCTTCAAGCAAACCGTTGCCGGCGCGCAGAACGGAAGCGAAGACCAGCTTCTTGCCTTCGATGATCGGCGCGACCATCGGGGTCAGCGGCGTTTCGATCTCTACCTGGGTGATCGGCAGGTCGCGCGTCACCTCATAGGTCAAAAGGACTGAAATTTCCCGCAAAAGACGGCGAAATCCTTGCGTGGAAGTTTCCTTCATTCTCATGTGGGTCAGCTTGTGCTGAACCAGCGGATGATCGATGACGGTCGCGCCTGCCATGATTTGCCTCGCCTTTTTATTTCCGTTTTATCGCTTCAGGAGCTTTCAGCATTAAATGGCCTGAATGGCGCAGGAAAGTAAGCCCCTTCCTTCAGCAAGATTGCGAGAAGACCGGATATCCACGCTCCGTTTTCGCCGCCACACCACCGCCGGCGGTTGGCAACATGGATAACCGCTTATACGGATGTGTCTCCCAGAATTTTCGCGTTCAAGCTTTTGAGCAGCCGCTCTTTCGTCGCCGCATCGCAAAAAGCCGCTTCGACTGCAGTACGGGTTATCTTGCGCTGGTCGTCTTCATTCCAGCCGAAAACCGAGGCACAGCTTCGATATTCATTGCCGATTGTCGTACGAAAAAAAGGTGGGTCGTCAGAATTCAGCGTGATGCGGCATCCCGCCCGGCGCAAGAGATTTACCGGATGAAACCGAAGGTTGGAATAAAGGCCGAGCGCCACGTTGGAGCCCGGACAGACCTCGAGCACGATCCCTTCCTCGCTGATCCGCTCCATCAGCTTTTGGTCCTCGATCGCCCTGACACCGTGGCCGATCCGTTTGACACGCAGAAAATCGAGCGCGGCAGTGACGCTTTCCGGTCCACCGAACTCGCCCGCGTGCGCAGTCAGCCCCAGTCCGCCTTCCGACGCGATACGAAAGGCCCTGGCGAAATTGGCAGGATGGCCTTCCCGCTCGTCGCCGGCGAGGCCGAATCCCGTCACCAGCGGATGCGCGTGGGAAAGCACTTCCTTTGCAATTCTCTCCACCGCCTTGACGCCGAAATGGCGCACGCCGACTGCAATCATCCGGCCTTCGATGCCACTTTTTGCCTGGCCCGTTCCATCCCCTCGGCAAGGCCGGCCACATAATCCGCGTAGGAAATTCCGGCCGCCGCCGCGTGGTCGGGCGAAATGGTGATCTCCGCATAGATCGCGCCTTCCGCCGCCAGCATGCTGTAATAATTCTCGCTGAGCGCTGCATAATCTTCAGGCGTACGAAAGACTTGCGACGCCCGGTCATAGCAGGACAGAAATGTCGAAAAGTCGCTCCAGCGATAGTGTCCCTTACGGTCGAACAGTTCGCCAAGGTCGATGCCATGCTTGATCGCAAGCCGGCGAACGAGATCGGGCGGAGCCGCCCCTTCGATATGAACGTGAAGCTCGGCCTTGGGAATGGCAGGCGTCTTCATGCCGGTCTCATCATTCATCGAAAGCCTCGCATCGGCTGGTTTTCCGCCCGTTTCAGCCAATTGTCTTCAGACCAGCGCGCTGTTCCGTCAACGAGATGAAGCGCATAGGCATGACGCGATCGCGGCGACCGGTTGGGCGCCGATCTATGCGGCACGAGCCCGTGCAGGATCACCAGCGTCCCCTTGGGCGCAACGAGTGCAGCCTCATGGCCGGCCGCTTCGCCCGCCATCGGCAGGTCGTCGAGCTGCTCCATCACCAGAGAACCATCCTGTTCATGAAAGCGTTGCCGAAGGGGACCATTATGTCCGTTTTGGATGCCAAATAGTCCGCCATTGGTTGCATCCGCGTCCTCTAATGCAAACCAGAAGCCGGTGCAGCTCAGCGGCGTCGTATGAAGGAAGGTCGAAGTCCTGATGGTAGTTCACCTCACCGCCGATGTGGGGTGGTTTGAAGATATACATCGACTGCGCCAGCAGCGGCTCGGCCAAGCCCAGATCGACGGCCACAGCCTCAAGGCGCTCGTCGCGCGAAAATGCATCGAAGACCGGATCGAGATCATGCAGCGCATGGCCGACCTTGTTCAGTGCCTGATGCTTCGGCTTGATCAACCGGCCGTCTGCGTCGAAGGCTTCTTCCTCGAAGAAAAACCGGATCTTGTCGCCGCTTTCGCGGAAATAGGCGTCTCTTGCATGTTTCTGGCTGCCCGTTTCGAATATGGACGCCGCGGAGGACGGATCGAAGGCATCGATCAATTCATCCATCCGCCGCCGCAGAAGATCGCAGTCCTGTGCGCTCTTGAAGCCGGTGAGCACAAGAAATCCGTCTTCCGCATAGGCGGATTTCATTGCCGCGGTAAGACGGCCATCCTTTGGAGCGTCGAACGACCTTGCCTGCATCGCGGCCCTTGTCTCCATTCATCATTGCCATGCCGCCGGATCGCGAGCGTCGCGAAACATTTGGGACTCGCCCGATCAACGTACCAGGAAACCTCGCCCCAAATCGTCGCCTTCTTCAAGCCAAAAGCGTGCTTCGCCGGAAAAATGGGCATGACCGCCGACGCGCACCGTGACGGCTTCAAGGGCGCCGAGTTCGGCTGGCCCTTCAACCTCACCCCAAAAACGCGAGCCGACGACACTTTCGAACGCGCGGCGCTCTCCGGCGCGGACCGTGCCGCGCGCATGATACGCGGCGAGACGAGCCGTGACGCCCGAGCCGGTTGGGCTGCGATCGACCTGCCCTTCGGCGAAGACGCAAATATTGCGGGAGGGGCGACCGTCGCTTCCGTCATGACCGTCGGTCAGGATCGCGCCATAGAGAAAGCCGAGGTCGGCGCTTTCCGGATGCGCGATGGACGTGGTTTGATTGATGCGGGCAACGAGCGCATTAGCCGCTGCAATGAAGGCGGAAACCGGGGAACCCCCGATTTCAAGGTTGAATACGCTTGCCGGAACCAGGGCATAAAAGGCGCCGCCATAGGCGATATCGCAGGTGACCGTCCCGTAACCCGGCACCTCCACGCTCAGATCGCGCGTGTGCAAAAACGCCGGCACGGAGGAAAACCAGACTTCACCGGCGCGGCCGTTTTTCACCTTCACATGCGCGGTGACCAGCCCGCACGGGCACTCGATCCGGACGGTGGTCCAGCCTTCCGTCCTGGCCACGATCCCGGTTTCCACCGCATAACGGCCAAGCGCGATCACCGCATGGCCGCACATGGTCGAATAGCCTTCGTTGTGCATGAAGAGCACGGCCAGATCGGCTTTTGGGTCGCAGGGTTCGACAAGAAGCGCGCCATACATATCGGCATGGCCGCGCGGTTCGAACATCAGGAACTTGCGCAAGTGATCGAGATTGTCGCGAACGAAGCGGCGCTTGTCGAGGATCGTCTCGCCGGGGATTGGCGGATAGCCCTTGCGAATAATGCGAAGCGGCTCGCCGCCCGTGTGCATATCCACCACTTCGATCGATAGCGTTTCCATGGGAAGGCCTGCCTTCACAAAAACGATGCACCGCAACGCCCGGGCGCAATGCCCAGATGGGCGGCGACGCTCTCGCCCATATCGGCGAAAGTTGGCCTGCGTCCGATCGGCCGGCCGGACAGTCCCGGCCCCCAGCAAAGGATTGGAACGTGTTCGCGCGTATGATCGGTGCCTCGCCATGTCGGGTCGCAGCCATGGTCGGCAGTCAGGATCAAAAGATCGCCCTCCTTCAGGCTTGCCATCAACTCTGGCAAACGTGCATCGAAAGCCTCAAGCGCGGCGGCATAGCCTGCAACGTCCCGACGATGCCCGTAGAGGGAGTCGAAATCGATGAAATTCACGAATACGAGATCACCGTCGCCGGCCGCCTCCAACGCTTCCAGCGTCTTGTCGAAGAGCGCGTCGTTCCCCGCGCCCTTCAGCACCGTCGTGACGCCCTGATGGGCAAAAATATCCGATATCTTGCCGACGCCTATGACCTTGCGTCCCTCGGCAACCAGCCTGTCGAGCACGGTGGGCTCAGGCGGGAGAACGGAATAGTCGCGGCGATTGGGGGTGCGCTGGAATTCTTCCGCAGTCTCGCCCAAAAAGGGCCGCGCGATAACCCGGCCGATGTTCAGGGAATCGAGCAACTCCCGAACGATTTCGCAAAGGCTGTAAAGCCGCTCAAGCCCAAAGTGCTCTTCATGCGCGGCTATCTGGAAAACGCTGTCGGCCGAGGTATAGCAAATCGGCTTGCCGGTGCGGATGTGCTCTTCGCCCAGTTCCTTGATGATCTCTGTGCCGGATGCATGCTTGTTTCCGAGAATGCCCGCAAGCCCGCCCTTCTCAACGATCGCGTCCGTCAACTCCTTTGGAAAACACGGCTCTTCTTGCGGAAAATAGCCCCAGTCGAAAGACACCGGCACACCTGCAATCTCCCAGTGACCTGAGGGCGTGTCCTTGCCGTTCGACGTTTCCACGCCATAGCCCCAAAGGCCTTCGACCTTGCCCTGAAAATTAAGGCCGGCGGGCCGCGAGCCGGTCGAAAACAGGGCCGCATTGCCAAGACCGAGCCGGTCCATGACAGGCAACTGCAACGGCCCGGTTCGCACGCCATCGCGATCCGCCTCGCCGGCGGCGCAAGCAGCCGCGATATGGCCGAGCGTATCCGACCCCGCATCGCCGAAACGCTCGGCATCCTCTGCGCCGCCTATGCCAAAACTGTCGAGTACACAAAGAATAGCGCGCGCCATGATCCTTATTCCTCATCAACGTCCGAAGCCGCCTCGCGTACCGAGCAGCAACCTCTCGGACGTTACGTCATCTATCTGCCAATTCGCGCAGAAATCACCGGGCGGTCTGGAACATCGACGGGAGCGCCGACCGTATAGGCCTTCAACAGAGCCTCTCCCGCCCGCTGCGCCTCAGCCTCATTGCGAGCATGAACGATCGCCAAAGGCCCGTCGCTGTCGACATGGTGGCCGATACCCGCCAAATGGGTGAACCCAACGGAGGGATCGATCACGTCATCGGTTTTCCTGCGCCCGCCGCCAAGCTCGATCACGGCAACGCCGATGGCGCGCGTATCGATCGCGGTCACGGTTCCAGCCTCTCCCGGATAGACCGGGCGCTCGACAGGCGCGGAGGCGAGATGGATTTCCGCCTTTTCCATAAAGTCCGTCGGGCCGCCAAGAGCTGCCACCATCTTTGCGAAAATCTCCGCCGCCTGGCCGCTGGCAAAAGCCTCGCGCATTTTTGCCTCGCCTTGCGAAACGCCGGTGGCAAGGCCCGCCGTCACCAGCACCTCGCCTCCAAGAGCGACCGTGACATCGAAAAGCCGGTTATCGATCTCCGTGCCTTTAAGGAAATTGACGGCGTTCAGCATCTCCACCGCATTGCCGGCAGCCGATGCTAGCGGCTCGTTCATATCCGTGAGCAGCGCCGTCGTCGGGCAGCCCGCACCATTGGCGACGGTAACCAGACTTTCGGCAAGCGCCTTCGCTTCCTCGAATGTCTGCATGAAAGCACCCGTCCCCCATTTCACGTCGAGAACGAGGCTTTGCAATCCGGCGGCCAGTTTCTTCGACAAAATGGATGTCGTGATGAGATCGATGCTTTCGACCGTGCCGGTAACATCCCTGATCGCGTAGAAGCGCTTGTCGGCAGGTGCTAGATCGGCGGTCTGACCGATGATGGCGCAGCCGACCTCCTTGACCACCTTGCGAAACAGATCGTTGTCCGGCTGGGTTTTATATCCTGGAATGGCGTCGAATTTATCGAGCGTGCCGCCCGTGTGCCCGAGGCCCCGGCCGGAAATCATCGGCACTGCCGCGCCGCATGCCGCAAGGGCTGGAGCGAGCATCAGCGAGACATTGTCGCCGACCCCGCCGGTCGAATGCTTGTCCACTACCGGGCGACCCAGATCCGACCAATCGAGCGTGCGGCCGGAATCGCGCATGGCCAAAGTCAGCGCCACCCGTTCATCGAGTGAAAGCCCCTTGAAGAATATGGCCATCGCCAGAGCCGACACCTGCCCCTCGGTGACCGATCCGTCCGAAAGCCCGCGTACGAAGAAGCCGATTTCCTCGTTCGTAAGCCGGCCGCCGTCCCTTTTTTTGCGGACAAGTTCCTGCGGCAGCATGTCAGTACCCCTTGCCGAGGGTCACCGCAGTGCCATCCAGCGCGGCGACGACCGCGTCCAAAAGCCCGCTGGCCCCGAAGCGGAAGGTCTGCGCGCAAGCCCAGTTTGCCCCCATGATGCGGTCTGCAAGCTCGAGATAGGAGGCCGCGTCCTTCAAACTGCGAATACCGCCCGCCGGCTTGAAGCCCACCTCCTGGCGACGATGACGCCGGGTTTCCTCAATCACGGTCAGCATGATTTCAGCGGCCTGAAGCGTGGCGTTGACCTCGACTTTGCCTGTGGACGTCTTGATGAAATCCGCGCCCGCATCGATCGCCATGACGGAGGCAGCGTGGATCAGCAGCGGGTCGCCGATTTCGCCGGTCTCGAGGATCACCTTCAGTCTCGCCTCGCCACAGGCGGCCTTGACCCGCCTGATCTGCTCTTCGGCAAACCCTGGCCGGCCGGAACACAACGCGCCATAGGCCATCACCAGATCGATCTCATCCGCACCGTCTGCAACCGCCTGCCGCGTTTCCTCAACGACTTCGAGCGTCTTGTCGCCGCCACCTGGAAAATTGACGACGGTCGCGATCTTGACGCCGGTTTTCTCCAGCAGGGGCCGGGCATGGGCGACGAACCGGGGCCAGATGCAGATGGCCGCCACCGCACCGTGGGACGTTACGGAGCGGTCGCAGAGCGTCGATACATCGCGCGCGGTGCAATCGTCGTTGAGATTGGTGAGATCGATGAGCGGCAGGGCGCGCTGCGCGACGGTGACCGGGTCGAAATCAGACATTGTTCAAGTCTTTCAAAAAGCTGCGGATAAGACGCTTCAATTTGTCGACGGCGGTCAGCGCCGTCGATTTCGTCTCGGCGTGCGACAGGGCGTGGGCCTGAAGCCCCGCCCCGTAATTGGTGATCGTCGAAATTGCCGCGACACGCATCTTCAGGAACCGCGCGAGGATCACCTCCGGCACGGTGGACATGCCAACCGCATCGGCGCCGAGCGTCCTTGCCATGCGGATCTCCGCCGGTGTCTCGAAGGAGGGGCCGGAAAACCACATATAGACACCCTCGCCGAGCGCCATTTTCTCTTTTTCCGCCGCGCGCAAAAGGCTTTGGCGAAGGTCTTCGTCATAGGCGCGGCTCATGTCGAGAAACCGGCTTTCGTCCTCTTCGCCGATCAACGGGTTCATGCCGGACCAATTGATGTGGTCGGTGATGAGCATGGCCGAGCCGGGCTTGAATTCCTCGCTGAGCGAGCCTGCGGCATTGGTGAGAAGCAATGTATCGCAGCCCAGCGCCTTCAAGGTCTCGATCGGCGTGCGCATGACATCGGGCTGACCGCTTTCATAATAATGGGCCCGCCCCGAAAGCACGACGACGGGCACTCCTTCCAGCATGCCGGCGACCAATTCGCTGCCATGCGAGGAAACCGTGGACACGGGGAAGCCGGTGAGGTGCGAATAGGGTAGATGAACGGCATCCTCCACCTCGTTCGCCAGATCCCCCAGGCCCGAGCCGAGGATCATTCCGACCCGGTAGCTGCCGTCGCGGGCGGCGCGCACGATATTGGCGCATTCCGGTCCATATCCGCTGGTCACGATGCACGATCCTCTTCATTCAATACGAAACCGGCCGGTAGCAATTCAGCCAGTTTGAAAGTCTTCTTCAAACCATCCGGGCCGCATATATGGACGAGCGTGTCATCGCCGCAAAACTCCCTGAGGCGCTGGCGGCAGCCGCCGCAAGGGGTGCAAAGCGCTGCATCGGCGGCAACCACGACCTCGACGATCCGCTTTCCCCCGGCGGCGACGAATGTGCCAAGGGCCGTCGTCTCCGCGCACCAGCCTTCCGGAAAGCTGGCATTTTCGACGTTGCAGCCGGCGAAAATGCGGCCATCGTCGCTGAGCACCGCCGCACCGACGGGAAAGCGCGAATAAGGCGCATAGGCCGATTTGCGAGCCGCGATGGCCGCCTGGAACAGCTCGTCGAAGCGGGTCATGTCCGTTCCTTCACATAGGCGACACCGCCTGCCTTCGGCGGCACGGCCCGGCCGATGAAGCCGGCCAGAAGCACGACGGTCAAAATATAGGGAAGCGCCTGGAAAAACTGCACCGGGATTTCGCCGATGCCGGGAATTTCCTGCCCCTGAAGGCGGATCGCCAGGGCATCCAGGAAGCCGAAAAGCAGGCAGGCGAACATGGCCGGAACCGGCCGCCATTTGGCGAAGATGAGCGCGGCAAGCGCAATGAACCCCCGCCCGGCGGTCATATCCTTGATGAAACCGGCGGACTGCGCGGTGGCGAGATAAGCGCCGGCGACGCCGCACAGGATGCCGGTGCAGATCACCGCCCTGTAACGCAGCCAGGTGACCGATATGCCCGCCGTATCGACGGCGGCCGGATTTTCGCCCACCGCCCTGAGCCGCAATCCGAAACGGGTCTGGTAAAGCACCCACCAGGTGAAGGGCACCATCAGGAAAGCGACGTAAACGAGCAGGTTGTGGCCCGACAGGAGCTCGGAATAGATGCCGCCAATTACGGGAACCTCGCGCAAGGCATCGGTAAAGGGCCAGACGATGTCGGTGAAGCGGGCGTCCTGCGGCAAATGCGGCGTCTGCCCGCCCTGCCGGAACCAGTCCTGCCCCAAAAGCACGGTCAGGCCGACCGCGAGAAAATTGATCGCTACGCCGGAGACGATCTGGTTGCCGCGATTGGTGATGGAGGCAAAGCCGTGCAGAAGGGCGAGCATGATCGAAACCAGCATAGCAGCCATGAGCCCGACCCAGGCGGAGCCGGAAACCGCCGCCGCAGCACCGGCGGCAAATGCGCCGCCCAGCATCTTGCCCTCAAGCCCGATATCGAAGACGCCGGAACGCTCCGAATAAAGCCCGGCAAGACAGGCAAGAAGCAGCGGCGTGGAAAGCCGCACGGTGGAATCGAGAATGAGGATCAGCGTATCGAACATCTATCAGCGCTCCTCAAGCCGTCTCTGTGACCGGAGGCCGCAGGATCGCGAATAACCGGATTAATGCCGGGCGAAACATATGCTCCAGCGCACCGGCAAAGAGTATGACGAGCCCCTGTATGACCACGATCATGTCGCGGGTGATCGAGGGTTTCTCGAACGCCAGTTCCGCGCCGCCCTGGTAGAGCATTCCAAAAAGAATGGCGGCAAAGACAATCCCGACCGGATGGGCACGGCCCATCAGCGCCACCGCGATGCCCACGAAACCGTAGCCGGAGACGAATTCGATCAAGAGCCGGTGCTGCGATCCCATGATCTCGTTGATCGCCATCAGGCCTGCGAGCCCGCCGGAAATCATCATGGTGATGACGGTGATGCGCGTCGGCGATATGCCGGCATAGACGGCGGCGGTCGGGTTGGCGCCGAAGGTGCGGATCTCGTAACCCAGCTTCGTGCGCCAGATGAAAACCCACACGACAATGCAGGCAAGAAGCGCAAGGATCAGCGACAGATTGACCGGCGCCGTCCCGAAATCGAGCCCGGGAATGGCGTCCTGGAGCAGCGGCAACCGGCCGCCTTCCTCGAAGGTCCTCGTTTCCGGCTGCATGGACCCTTCCTTCGCCACGACATTGACGAGGAGATAGACCATCAGCGAGGCGGCGATGAAATTGAACATGATGGTGGTGATGACCACGTGGCTGCCGCGCTTGGCCTGCAAAAGCGCAGGCACCAGCGCCCATGCCGCGCCCGTCGCCGCCGCGCCCAGCACCGCGAAGGGCAGCGTCACCCACCACGGCACATAGCGATCAAGCAGGAGGCAGGCGAATGCGACGCCCAGCCCGCCAATATAGGCCTGGCCCTCACCGCCGATATTGAACAACCCGGCATGAAAGGCGACCGCGACCGCAAGGCCGGTGAAGATGAAATTGGTGGCGTAGAACAGCGTGAAGCCAATGCCTTCGTTCCAGCCGAGCGAGCCCCAGATGATGATCTTGACGGCTTCGATCGGATTTTCGCCGATGAAGAGCACCACCAGGCCGGAGACCAGAAAGGCCGCCACCAGATTGAGCGCCGGCATGAGACCGAGATCGGCCCAGCGCGGCAAGTCGCCAGCTTTCATTCCGCCGCCTCCCGATTGACGCCCGCCATCATCAGGCCAAGCTCGCCCTCGTCCGTTTCCGGCGGACGTTCCCCCACCAGCGCGCCATCGAACATGACGAGGACCCGGTCCGCGAGCGAGCGGATTTCGTCGAGCTCGACAGAGACAAGCAGGATCGCCTTGCCCGCATCGCGCAGTTCCACCAGCCGGCGGTGAATAAATTCGATGGCGCCGATATCGACGCCGCGCGTCGGCTGCCCCACCAGAAGCACAACGGGATCGCGCTCGATTTCGCGTGCCAAAACGATCTTCTGCTGATTGCCGCCGGAAAAATTCGCCGTCTTCAAAAGGCAGTTCGGCGGGCGGATGTCGTATTTTTCGATCTCCGCCTTTGCAACGTTCCGGATCGTCGGAAGATCGAGGAGAACGCCTTTGCAATAGGCCGGATCGCGATGATAGCCGAGAATGGCGTTTTCATATTCGGAAAACTTCGTCACCAGCCCCATCCGGTGCCGGTCTTCGGGAACATGCGCCACGCCAAGCGCGCGCATAGCCGCAGGATCGGTTTCACCGCTGGAGGGATCGATAATCTTGCCGTCAAGGTCGATCCTTCCCGTCACCGCAGGGCGAATACCGGCCAGCGTTTCGATCAATTCGGACTGGCCGTTGCCGGAAACCCCGGCGATACCGACGATCTCTCCCGCGCGGAGATCGAAGGAAACGTCCTTCACGACATTGACGCCGCGAGCATCGCGCACCGTCAGCCCCTTGACGGACATGATCGTGCGCCCCGGCTTCGCGGGCGCCTTGTCGACACGAAGCAGCACCCGCCGCCCGACCATGAGTTCGGCCAGTTCCGGCATGGATGTCTCGGCCGTCTTTCGCGTCGCCACCATCTCGCCGCGCCGCATGATCGAAACTTCGTCGGTCACAGCCATGATCTCGCGCAGCTTGTGGGTGATGAGGAGCACCGTTTTGCCTTCGTCGCGAAGGACGCGCAGAATCCGGAACAGGTGATCGGCTTCCGGCGGCGTCAGCACACCGGTCGGCTCGTCCAGGATCAGGATGTCGGCACCGCGAAAGAGCGCCTTGAGGATCTCGACGCGCTGCTGCAAGCCGACCGGCAGGTCCTCAACGATCGCATCCGGATCGACCTTCAGGTCGTAGTCGTCGGCAAGCCGCTTCAGCTCCTGGCGGGCGCGCGCAACGCCACCCCGAAGCAGGCTTGAACCTTCCGCGCCCAAAATGACGTTTTCAAGCACGGAGAAATTCTCCACCAGCATGAAATGCTGATGCACCATGCCGATGCCATGGGATATCGCGGTTTTGGAATCGGGAATCTCGACGCTTTTGCCGTCGATATGGATCTCGCCGCTGTCGGCCTTGTAGAAACCGTAGAGGATCGACATGAGCGTCGATTTCCCGGCGCCGTTTTCACCGACGATGCCGTGAATCGATCCCTTGGCGACCTTGAGATCGATCGTCTTGTTGGCATGCACCAGGCCGAAACTCTTGTCGATTTTCTTCAGTTCGATGGCCAGCGTCATGGCGCCCTCCCAGAGCACAGTCGAGCGCCCGCTCGTTTCTTTTTTCCTGTCAAATGCCCGCGACCGGTCATCAAAGACCGGTCGCGGGTCATTTTTGCCGATGATCAGAACGGGCAGTTCTGGTCGGCCATATAGTCGTGCACTTCGACCTTGCCGGAGATGATATCGGCCTTGGCCTTCTCCACCGCTGCCTTCATTTCAGGGGTGACCAGCGCCTTGTTGTTGTCGTCGAGCGCCCAGTCCACGCCACCTTCCTTGAGGCCTAAAACGTAGAAGCCTGATGTCCACTTGTCGTTCTTCGCGTCATCAAAAGCGGTAGCGACGGCCACGTCCACGCGCTTCAGCATCGATGTGAGAACCGAACCTGGATGCAAGCCGTTCTGGTTGCTGTCGACGCCGATGCCGAGCTTGCCCGCGTCGGCGGCAGCCTGCAATACGCCGATACCGGTGCCGCCCGCCGCATGATAGACGACATCCGCACCGCGATCGAACTGCGACTTGGCAAGTTCGCCGCCCTTGACCGGATCGTTCCAGGCCGCGCCCGTGGTGCCGGTCATGTTCTCATAGACCTCGGCATCCGCCTTGGCGGCCAAAGCGCCCTGCTTGTAGCCGCAGGCGAACTTGCGGATCAGCGGGATATCCATGCCGCCGACGAAACCGACCTTGCCGGATTCAGACGCCATCGCGGCCATCGTGCCGACCAGATAGGAGCCTTCATGCTCCTTGAAGACCACGGAGCGCACGTTTGGCAGATCGACCACCATGTCGACGATGGCGAATTTCTGGTCCGGGAATTCCTTGGCCACCTTTTCCAGCGCATTGGCGTAGGAAAAGCCGATGGCGACGATCGGGCTCATGCCATCGCGGGCGAAGCGGCGAAGCGCCTGTTCGCGCTGAGAATCGTTCTGGATCTCGAAGTCCCGATAATCGACCCCGGTATCCTTCTTGAACTGTTCCGCGCCGTTATAGGCCGCCTCGTTGAAGGACTTGTCGAATTTACCGCCAAGATCGTAGACCACGGCAGGCTTTATATCGGCAGCCCAAACGCCGCTGGACAACATGGTTCCAAGCGCAAGGGCGCCTGCCGCCGCGCCGACAGCGCGGGCCACAACTTTGGTTATCGATTTATAAGTCTTCACTTTTCCACCTCCACTTTTATCCGGAAGCCGGTCTTACGCCGTCTTCAGTTGCTTCACCCCGTTTTCGGCGGCAAGTGCGCGCGCCAAAACTTCATCCACGACGAGGTCGGTGACGACGCCCGCCCGAAGCGCCGCCAGCGTCGCAAAACGCTTTCCCATTCCCCCGACAACCGCAACGACGCGCTTGCCGCGCACCGCGTCAAAGTGCAAGCCGACCGCCTGCTCGCCAAGCTCGGTGGGAACCAGATTTCCCTCCAGACTGACGAAGCGGCCCATAAGATCCCCGCACGCGCCTTCCTTCAGAAGGCGCGCCTGCTCGGCCTGCGAAATCAAGCCGCGTCGAACGAGATGCCCCTCATCCGCGATAGACCCGATACCGATGACGAAAAGGTCCGACCCGCGCGCCAGTTCCAGCATCGCCTGTACGCTTCTCTGGCTGAGAAACATCGCTTTTTCCGCCTGGTTCTCGGCAAGATAGGGCACAGGCAGATAGTAACCCTCGCCGCCCGTCCGCTCGACCATCTGCTGGACCACATCGTAGGGATTGGCGGAAAGCTTGCGGGTCAGCGACCCGGAAATCGAAATGATGCGAAGATCCGGCCTTTGAATTTTCGTCATCGCCTCGACGGTCGCCTTCAGGGTCCGCCCCATGCCCACGCCGACCTGGCTTACGGCTCCGCCAGAAAGGAGATTGGCAAGATGCGGCCCGGCCACCTCCGCGACTGCGCGAATGGCGGCATCTTCATCATCAAGACCAAGATCCGGTGCGATAAGGCAGGAATTGAGGCTAAACGCGTCAGCGATCCGGCTTTCAAGCTCCAGGCACTCGGTCGGACGCCCTTCCACGCGAAACCGCACCAGACCGGCGCGCTGCGCATGGGAAATCAGCCGGTGCACCTTGGCAGACGACACGCCAAGCCTGTCGGCGATCTCGCCTTGCGTCGCCCCTCCAACGAAGGACATCCACGCGGCGCGTATCGCCATGTTCGTCGTCCAGTCTGCCTCGCCATCAGCCATGAGCGGCAATTCTCTTCCCCGCCGCGCGCTGCGTTTCGCCGAAGCGCGGCCGGCCCCCGTGAAAATATCTTCACTACTTGCGAATTCTTTCAGACCAGAATTTTCCGATCCGGTCAAGCCGGCTTTTTCCGGCGCGCTACCGCGGGCGACGGCCTGCGAGGGAACCTTTGCCTAAAAGACACACTTGCTCACGAATTGATCACGCATCACGAATTCAAGGGGATCGAATCAATGCAAAGTGATAAAACGTTAAGAGCTTAATAAGAAATTAGGCATCATCTTAAGTTTAGGCGGGAGAGCTTGCTGAAATAGCAAGCAACATCGATACGATGCTGAACTTAAGTTACGCGAAGTCAAGTTGACTACGCTTGAAAACAAAGCGCTATTTGGAATGGCACGCGTATTGCTGAGTCAAAATCAGCGCAAGACTGCAAAAAGCGGGAATGACTCGCACAACCTGATGATCCGGGCACAGACCCGGCGCATACAATTGATGGTTTAAAGGGAGAACGTTAGCGGGAGGAGCCATCTATAGGGTCCAGACTCAATTGGGGGACCGTTTTGGCGCACGAAAAACTGTTTGCATTCAAGAAGCGTGACGCAGCCAAGCCCGAGCGGCTTGGCAAGACGCGCGACGCCGAAGACGAGCAGTTTATCGCGCGTCCCCTGGATAAGGGCGAAATGGGCAGGATTGGCGTCGCAGGCTTTTGAAAACCGGTAAGGTTTTCCGCAAGCCCGCTCCTAAATCCATCTCCATTTCGCCCATACCAAAATGATCCCCCAATTGAGTCTGGACACTGAAGCAGAAGGAGAACAAACATGCGTTCCTTGTGCCAATGGTATCCGTTCAAGCGTCTCTGTCGTATTCCCGCCGGCAAAAGCGGGAGGGTTCTGTCCAGACCAACAGGCCTGATGCGGGTGGTTCTTGCCGCCGCGTTGATGATGACCATCGCGCCGTCTGTGTCCAGAGCCGCAAATTTCAGCCACTCCTATGATAGCGGCAGCGAAGTCGACGTCGAACTCGTGCTTGCCGTCGATATTTCCCAATCGATGGATCGCGACGAACAGGAGATCCAGAGAGCGGGCTACGTCGCCGCGCTGACGTCACCGGAAGTTCTCGACGCCATCCGCTTCGGACCGATCGGCCGCATTGCCGTTTCCTATCTGGAATGGGGCGGTGAAGGCGAGCATTTTATCGTTGCCGGATGGACGGTGATCAAGGACCTTGAAAGCGCCAATGCCTTCGCGGCGCAGGTAGCCGAAGCGCCCTTGCGCCAGAAGCAGCGGACCTCCATCGCCTCGGCGCTCGGCGAAGCGGTGACCATGGTGCAGGTCAATTCCTTCAACGGCCTGCGCAAGGTGATCGACGTTTCCGGCGACGGGCCGAACAACCAGGGCGGCAAAGTCACCGCAAGCCGGGACGCGGCACTTGCCTCCGGCATAACCATCAACGGCCTGCCGCTGATGATGAAAAACGAGCAAAACGCCTGGCAGGGCATCCTCCACCTCGATCACTACTACGAAGATTGCGTGATCGGCGGCCCTGGAGCCTTTGCCATTCCCGTCCGCTCCAAGGAAGGCTTTGCCGATGCGATCCGCATGAAGCTTGTGCTGGAAATCGCCGGGCTCGCGCCATTGCGTGAACCACAGATCATGCAGGCGGCTGGTCGTGAAAGGGTCAGTTGCTCGCTGTTCGACTGAGCCGCCTTTGTTGATAAGCCCTAGGCAGACGTGACCGGTTCTGCGAAACTGAGGAGAAGTTAGGCACTATTTCAAGCCTTGCGCATCCGCCTGGCCTGAACGGCCACTTTAAAATGCATTGGCGATCAGGCGGAGAGCAGGCTGGCGAGCGGGAGAGACATCGTACGGTCCGATGGTCTGGAGACGCGCCATGCATGAGCATTCGACACGCAGGTTTTCGCGCCACCCTTTCAAGCGATCAAGGGTTGGCCGACGGCGACCGTGGCTCGCTGCGCCCGTGGCGGCTTGGCTGATCCTCGCAAATTTCGTCGCCAGTCTCTTGATGCCCGCACCGGCTGAGGCCGAGGAGGTCGATCTTCTCCTGGTTCTGGCCGTCGACATCTCCTATTCGATGGACGAAGACGAACAGCGCCTCCAGCGAATGGGCTACATTGAGGCCATCACCTCCACTGATGTCATCAACGCGATAAACGATGGAATGATCGGCAAGATCGCCGTCGCCTATACGGAATGGGCCGGCAGCACCTCGCAACGCGTGCTGGTCGACTGGCATTTGATCGGCGGCCGCGACGATGCCGAACAGTTCGCCGCCGCGCTGGCGGAAGCGCCCATCTCGCGCGCCTATCGCACCTCGATCGGCGAAGCGCTGTTTCATGCCGCCGACGTGATCCGGCAAAGTCCGCACACGGCGCTGCGCAAGGTAATCGATATTTCCGGCGACGGACCCAACAACCAGGGCCGCAATGCGCCTTCCGCCCGCGACGCGGTCGTCGCCTCGGGCATAACCATCAATGGCCTGCCCCTGATGTTGAAACGGCCGGTCTATGGCTGGTTCGATATCGAGGATCTGGACCGCTATTATGCGGAATGTGTGATCGGCGGACCATCGGCCTTTTCCGTGCCGGTGCGGGAAGTCGCCGCTTTTCCAGAAGCAATCCGCCGCAAGCTGGTTCAGGAAATCGCAAGCCTGGAACGCTCTCCTGCGCCCCCCGACCTGCCCGATATTTGGCCCGATATTTGGCCCGATGTTTGGCCCGCGGCGTCGCCCGGCGACTGGCGATCGAGCGAATACAAGCCGCTCAAGGCGGAAGAAATATACGACCCTTTCTGTCTGATAGGCGAAACGCTGTGGCTGCGACGAATGCTGAACGGCGACCGCTAGAGCGATTGTCCTGAAAACGGGATCGTTTCGTGACAAGAATTCGGCCCAAATTCAATAGTTTGAGCATAAACTTGCCGATCAGACCGTTTCATCTTGATCGGAATGTGCTTTAGGTCATGAACTATCGACAAGGGTCCCTTAAACACGATGAACGCATCCGATAACCGCAAGCCGGCGCTAGCCCTCATCGCTCATGATGCGAAGAAGGACGCGATGGTCGATTTCGCCCGGCGCAATACCGCCAAGCTCGCCGATTACCGGATCGTCGCCACCGGCACCACCGGCGGACGCATCAAGGCGGCATGCCCTGAGCTCGATATCACCGCGCTGAAAAGCGGACCGCTTGGCGGCGATCAGCAGATTGGCGCGCTTATTGCCGAGGGGCAATTGAACGGCCTGCTTTTCTTTGTCGACCCCCTTTCGCCGATGCCGCATGATGTGGATGTTAAAGCCTTGATGAGGCTCGCTCTTGTCTACGACATCCCCATGGCGCTTAATCAGGCTACGGCGGAGATCCTGCTTCGCTCCGCCCGGCTCTCCGGCCTGGCAACCTCCTCACAGACCCCCGAGATCACGACGCTTCGCCAATGACCTCTCAAACCGATCCAGTTCGAGCCCTGCGGTTTCCCGTGCTCATCGCCGATATCGGTGGCACCAACGCCCGCTTTGCGCTGGTTACCGATTCCCATGCCGCCACCCAGGACTTCGGCCGTTGCCCGACCGACGCCTATACCGGCTTTGCCGAAGCAGCCGCCGCAATGGTGCTCGACAAGACATCCCTTTTGCCCCGCACCGCTGTCCTGGCGGTGGCCGGGCCGGTGACAGGCGATAAAATCCCGCTTACCAACGCAAACTGGGTCATCGAGCCGAAGAAGCTTCTATCGGACCTCGGGCTTGATACCGTGGTCGTTCTCAATGACTTCGAGGCGCAGGCGCTGGCGCTGCCGGTCCTTGAGGGCGACGATATCGAGGCGATCGGCGGCGGCGAAGCCCTCACGCTCGGCGCCAAGGTGGTGGTCGGCCCCGGCACCGGGCTCGGCGCAGCCGCCATGGTGCATGCCCACAATACCTGGGTCCCGATCCCCGGCGAAGGCGGCCATGTGGAACTCGGGCCGGTATCCGACGACGACATGAAGATCTGGCCCTATATCGAGCGCACGGACGCAAGGATCGGCGCGGAGCGGATCCTTTGTGGCGCCGGTCTCCTGCGCCTTGCGATTGCCGTCGCGAAAGCTGACGGCGCGGAGCGCAATTTCACCTCCCCGCAGGACGTCACCGACGCTGCCGATGCAGGTGACGAGGTAGCGCTCCATACGATGAGCGTTTTCGCCCGCGCGCTTGGGCGTGTATCAGGCGATTTCGCCCTCACATTCCTTGCACGCGGAGGCGTTTTTCTTGCCGGCGGCATCGCGCCCAAAATCCAGCGCTACCTGAAGACGGGTGAATTTCGCGCCGCTTTCGAGGCGAAATCTCCCCATGGCGAGCTGATGAAATCGATCCCGACCTATCTAGTGCGCCATGCCAATCCGGCCCTTGAAGGTCTTGCCGCTTTTGCCCGCACGCCTTCGCTGTTCGCCGTCGATTTAAATGGCCGCAAATGGGAAATTCCAGACCCGTCGCAAGCGGCACTTTAGCGCGTTGAAAACGTCCCGTCCTTTGTCGAACCAGGCGCCACTGCCGATCGACGCCGTCCTGCCGGAGCTGCTTCGCGCTCTGGAAGAAGGCGCGAACGCGGTGCTGGTCGCCGACCCCGGCGCGGGCAAGACGACGCGCGTGCCCCTGGCGCTGCTCGATGCGCCTTGGCGTGGCGACGGGCGGATCATCGTGTTGGAGCCCAGACGTCTCGCGGCACGGGCCGCAGCCAGGCGGATGTCTGAGACGCTTGGCGAAAGTGTTGGCGAGACCGTGGGCTACCGCGTCAGGATGGAAAGCAGGATCAGCGCAAAGACCCGCATCGAGGTGGTGACGGAGGGCGTCTTCACCCGCATGATCCTCGATGATCCCGAACTGGCCGGCATCGCCGCCGTTCTCTTCGACGAGTTTCACGAGCGTTCGCTTGAAGGCGATATCGGCCTTGCATTCGCCCTCGACGCGCAATCGGCGCTGCGGAGCGATCTGCGCCTCATTGCGATGTCGGCAACAATCGACGCCAAGGCGGTTTCCGGCCTCATGGGGGATGCGCCGGTGATCCTCTCAAAGGGGCGCGCCTTTCCGGTTGAAACCCATTATCTCGGACGCGATCAGGCAAGGCGGATCGAGGAACAGGCGGCATCGGCAGTCCGCAAGGCGCTGAGCGAAGAAGAAGGCTCGTTGCTCGTTTTCCTGCCCGGTCAGGGCGAAATTCGCCGCGTCGCCGAAATGCTTGCAGCCGGCCTGCCGGATACCGTCGATATCGCGCCCCTTTACGGCGCGCTCGACGGCAAGGCGCAGGATCTGGCGATCCGCCCCGCCGCACCGGGACGTCGCAAAGTGGTGCTGGCGACATCGATCGCCCAGACCTCGCTGACAATCGACGGTATCCGCGTGGTGATCGACTGCGGGCTCGCGCGCGTGCCGAAATTCGAGCCGGCGACCGGGCTGACCAGACTGGAAACCGTGCGTGTCTCACGCGCTGCCGCCGACCAGCGCCGGGGCCGCGCCGGGCGCACGCAGAAAGGCGTCTGCTACCGGCTTTGGGACGAGCCGCAAACCGCAGCCCTTGCGCCTCACGACCGGCCGGCCATCCTGGAGGCGGATCTCTCCCGCTTTGCACTCGATCTGGCGCAATGGGGAGTGAGCGACCCCGCGCTCCTCGCCTTTCTCGATGCGCCGCCGACGGGCGGGTGGCGCGAGGCAGTCGCCCTGCTGAAAAGCCTCGACGCGCTGGATAGCGAAGGACGGCTGACCGCAGCCGGCAAACGACTATGCCTGCTGCCGCTCGCCCCCCGTCTGGCGCATATGCTCGTGGAAGCAGGCAGCCTGGATTCCGGCAGGCTTGCGGCTGAAATCGCCGTGATCCTCTCCGAACCGGGGCTTGGCGGCAATTCAATCGATATTCGCGACAGGCTGTCCGGCTTCCGGCGGGGATCGGGCAAACGGCTCGACGATGCAAAGGCCCTTACCCGCCGCTGGCTGCAAGCCGCCGGCATCGCCGCAGGCAGCGCCCCGGTGGAGCAGGCCGGCGAAATCCTGAGCCTCGCCTATCCGGACCGAATTGCCCAAAACCGCGACGGCAAGGGCGGCTTCCGGCTCGCCAATGGTCGTGGGGCATTGCTTGAGCCCACGGACCGGCTGGCGAAAGAACCGTTCCTCGTCGTTGCCGATATTCAGGGAACGGCTGCCCGTGGACGCATCGCGCTCGCCGCGCCCATCGAAAAAGCGGATATCGAGCGCCTTTTCTCCACCCATATCGAAGAGAAGGTCGAGGTAGTCATCGAGCCTGGAGGCGCGATCAGGGCCAAGCGGGTGCGTCGCTATGGCGCATTGGTGCTGGCGGAACAGCCGGAGCCAAGACCAGACAGCGATGCAATTGCAGAAGCGCTGCTTTCGCTTGCCCGCAAATCAGGCGTTGCCCGGCTGGGCTGGACAAAAGCGCAGAAAGCGGAGCGCGCCCGCGTTACGTTCCTGCACAGGAAGCTTGGTTCCGATTGGCCTGATCTTTCCGACGATGCGCTTGCTGCGTCGCTCGATAGCTGGCTGAAACCCTATCTCGCAGGCAAAACCAGCCTCGATCAGATCGATGCCGAATGCCTTGGCAATGCACTCTCCGCGCTCTTGCCATGGTCGAAGATGGCGGAGCTTGAGCTTCTTCTCCCCAGCCATTTCCAGGCGCCGTCAGGGTCGTCGATACCCATCGACTACGATGCGCCGGAAGGGCCTGTGTTGAGGGTTCGCGTGCAGGAGCTATTCGGCCTCGCCACGCACCCGGCCGTCGCCGACGGCAAGGTGCCGCTCGTTCTGGAGCTTTTGTCGCCCGCGCACCGGCCGATCCAGATCACCCGCGACCTGCCGGGCTTCTGGCGCGGCTCATGGGCCGACGTCAAGGCGGATATGAAGGGGCGCTACCCCAAACACCCCTGGCCGGACGACCCGCTGGCCGCGCAAGCGACCAGCCGGGCCAAGCCGAGAAAGTAGAGTATGCCCCCAAAAGTGGAAACCGGTTTTGGGATAAAGGCATGCGATAAATCAAATGGATGGAGCGCGTCGTGTGTTCCAGTTATACAAGACGCGCTCTATCAGGCGTCGGACATGGCGATCAGGCTGGCGTTACCGCCTGCCGCCGCCGTGTTGATCGACACCACCTGCTCCAGCGCAAATCGCGTCAGATAGGCCGGACCGCCTGCCTTCGGACCCGTGCCGGACAGACCGGAACCGCCGAATGGCTGGGTGCCGACCACCGCGCCGATCATATTGCGGTTGACATAGACATTGCCGACCGAGAGCCGGTCGACCACGGTTTTCACCGTCGCATCGATGCGGCTATGGACACCGAGCGTCAGGCCGAAGCCGGTCGCGGCGATCTTGTCCAGCATCTTCGCCATGTCTTTCGCCTTGTAGCGCACGACATGGAGGATCGGGCCGAAGGTTTCCTCAGTCAGCGCATCCGGGCTGTTGAGCTCGACGATATGCGGCGCGACCCAGAAGCCGCCGGCAAAGTCGCCTTGCGGCGCAGCCCCTTCGTAGGCGAGTTTTTGCCCGCTTTTCATTTTTGCGACATGCGCCATCAGCCGGTCGCGCGCTTCCCGGTCGATCACCGGGCCGATATCGGTCGATGGATCGCAAGGATCGCCGAGAACAAGTTCGGCTGCAGCACCCTTGAGCATTTCCACCAGTTTGTCGGCTACGTCGTCTTGCAGATAAAGCAGCCGCAGCGCCGAACAGCGCTGCCCGGCGGAGCGGAAAGCCGACATGACGACATCGTCGCAAACCTGCTCCGGAAGCGCGGTCGCATCGACCAGCATGGCATTGACGCCGCCGGTCTCAGCAATGAGCGGCACGATCGGCCCACGCTTTTCGGCAAGGGTCCGGTTGATCGCCCATGCGGTTTCCGTCGAACCGGTGAAGGCGACGCCGGCGACGCGCGGTTCCTTGACGATGGCCGCGCCAAGGGAACCATCGCCCGGCGCGAAGAACACGGCATCATCCGGCACGCCCGCCTTGTGCAGAAGACGGATCGCCTCATAGGCGATGAGCGGCGTCTGCTCGGCCGGTTTGGCAACGACGGTGTTGCCGCTGACGAGCGCCGCCGTCACCTGACCGATAAAGATCGCCAACGGGAAGTTCCAGGGCGAAATGCAGACGAAGACGCCCCGGCCGCGATGGCGATACCGGTTTTCCTCTCCCGTCGGGCCGGGCATCAAGATGCCTTCGCCGAACAGCGACTTTGCCTGCGCCGCATAATAGCGGCAGAAATCGACCGCTTCCCGGATTTCGGCAATGCCGTCCGGCAGCGTCTTGCCGCCTTCGTGCGCAAGGATCGCCATCAGCCGGTCGCGGTTTTCTTCCATCAGATCGGCAAGCTTTGCGACCGCCGCAGCCCGCTCCTCCACCGGCGTACGCGACCAGCGGGTAAATCCCTTTTGCGCCGTATCGAAGATAGCCGAAACCTGATCGGCGGACGCCTCGACCACGGTGCCGACAAGCGTCTTGCCGTCGACCGGCGACAGCACGGGCTTTTCCGCACCCTTTGCCTCAAGACCCTTGCCGAGCGGCTTGGCCTTGACGATCGGCAGGCCGAATTTGCCCATGCCCTTCACCAGCGCCAGCCGCTCGGCCGAATAGCCGAGTTCCAGGCCGGCGGCGTTCTTGCGGCTTTCGCCATAGAGATCCTCAGGCAAGGCGATGCTGGCGTTGCGCGCCTTCGTGCCGCCGGCCAGTATTTCCTGCGGCCGGGCGATCAGGCGGGAAATCGGCACGCTGACATCGCCAACCGCCGAGACGAAAGAGGAATTCGCGCCGTTTTCCAGCAGGCGACGAACGAGATAGGCAAGCAGATCGCGGTGACCGCCGACAGGAGCGTAGATGCGGCAGGGATGTTTGTCGCGCTCCGTCACCGCCTTGAAGAGGCTTTCGCCCATACCGTGCAGGCGCTGGAATTCAAACCCCTTCGCATCACCCGCGAGTGCCAGGATCTGGGATACGGTCAGCGCGTTGTGGGTGGCGAACTGGGCGTAGATCCGGTCTCGCGCGGCAAGCATCTTCCTGGCGCAGGCGATATAGGAAAGATCCGTCGCCGCCTTGCGCGTGAAAACCGGATAGTCGGCAAGGCCGCGCTCCTGCGCCCGCTTGATCTCCGTATCCCAATAGGCGCCCTTGACCAGACGCACCATGAATTTGCGGTCGAGCGCCTTCGCCAGATCGATGATCCAGTCGACCACGGCGACCGCCCGCTTCTGGTAGGCCTGAATGGCGAGGCCGAAACCGTCCCATCCCGCGAGCGAGGGATCGGCGGCGACTGCGGCGATTACATCGAGCGAGATTTCGAGGCGGTCCGCCTCTTCCGCATCGATGGTGAAATTGAGGTCATGCGCCTTCGCCGCCTGGGCGAGCTTCAGCAGCCGGGGCACCAGTTCATCGCGCACCCTTTCGCCGTTGATCGCCTCGTAGCGCGGATGAAGGGCGGAAAGCTTCACGGATATGCCGGGCCGGTTCGGCAATTTGCCCTTGCCCGCCCCTTTGCCGATAGCTTCGATCGCATCGGCATAGGATTTCGTATAGCGCTCGGCGTCCTCGGCGGTGCGGGCGCCCTCGCCCAGCATGTCGTAGGAGTAGCGGTAGCCCTTTGTCTCCTGCGGCCTGGCGCGCGAAAGCGCCGCCTTGATCGTCTCGCCCAGCACGAACTGATGGCCGAGAATGCGCATCGCCTGCCGGGTCGCGGTTCTGACCGCCGGCATGCCCATGCGCTTCACGAGTGCGGCAAGGATCGTATCGGGTTCCTCGCCCGGGTGAATGAGGCGCGAGGTGATGCCCAGCGCCCACGACGAGGCGGAGACGAGCCATGTGTCGGACTTCGAACCGTCGCCATCCTCGAAACGGGCGGCGGCGAGCTTGTCCTCGATCAGTTTGTCGGCGGTCGCTGAATCCGGCACGCGCAGCAGGGCCTCCGCAAGCACCATTAGCGCCAGGCCTTCACGGGTGGAAAGGCCGTATTCGCGCAGGAAATCCTCCACACCGCCAAGACCGCCCTGGGCGGAGCGAATCACATGGATATAGTCGCTGGCCAGATCGTCGATCTTCGCCTCAAGCTCGGGGTCGAGCGCCGCCTGAACCAACAGCGCCTGAACCGACTTGCTGTCGGAGGGCGCATAGGGCGGACGAAAGGGAGAAAGGCCCGGCACCGCCGGCTCAACGGTTTCAACTGCGACGCTCATTGCGATCTCCAGATGCGACGGGCTGCACTTCACCCCGGCGCGGAATGATAGAACCGAAAATATGAAAGCCACCGCAAAAGGACATATGGCCCCTGCGGTGGATTTCGCTATTATATTGAGAAATACGCCGCATATTTCGCCAAAGAAACTGCAAAAGACGGGATAAATTTTATAAATGAGCGATTTTACCGCGCAATCCACCGCACTCGACAAGATCGACCGCAAGATCCTCGCAGCCCTTCAAAACGACGGGCGGATCACCAACATCGACCTGGCCACCAAGATCAATCTTTCACCCACGGCAACGGCCGAACGCTTCAAGAGGTTGCTGCGGGAGGGTTACATCCTGCGCTTTTCGGCCGAACTCGATCCGGTCAAACTCGGCCTCGGGCTGCTGGTCTTCGTGGAAGTGAAACTCGACCGGACAACGCCCGACGTTTTTGAGGCCTTCGGCCAGGTGGTGGCGCGCGCGCCGGAAGTTCTGGAGTGCCACATGGTGGCCGGCGGCTTCGACTATCTCATCAAGGCGCGGGTCGCCGATATGGCAGCCTACCGCAAGCTTCTTTCCGACGTCGTGCTGTCACTTCCCGGCGTGCGGGAAACCCACACCTATGCGGTGATGGAAGACATCAAGGACACGCATGTGTTGCCTATCGGTCCATAACGCGCCAGCGTTTTGCAATCGTAACGGTCTCGTGTGTTGACCGTGTAGCTTCCGCATCGGCACTTAATAGGCGAGATTATAGGAGATTGTCGTCGGAATGAGAAAATTCGTCACCGCGATGCTGGCCGTTTTCGCGCTGCAGGCAATGCCGGCGCGGGCAGCCGGGATAGACCCCGCCGACTGGCCTTCGGTGCTGGAGGCCGCGCGCGGCGAAACCGTCTATTTCCACGCCTGGGGCGGCGAGCCGCGCATCAACGCCTATATCGAATGGGCGGCCGGCGAGGTTGAAAAACGCTACGGCGTCACCGTCAAACAGGTGAAAGTCGACGATACCGCCCATGTGGTCAGCCGCGTGCTGGCGGAAAAGGCCGCCGGCAAGCTTGAAGGCGGCAGCGTCGATCTGGTTTGGATCAACGGCGAGAATTTCGCATCGCTGAAGAAGGCCGATCTTCTTTTCACGCCCGGCTGGGCAAGCAAATTGCCTAACTGGAAGTACGTCGACGTCGAAGGCAAACCGACCGTTGCCGTCGATTTCACCGAACCGACGAACGGTCTGGAAAGCCCCTGGGGCATGGCCAAGCTGGTCTTCAGTTTTGACACGGCACATCTGAAGACGCCTCCGGCAACGCTTCAGGCGCTATCGCGTTATCTCGACGATCATCCGGGCCGCTTCGCCTATCCGCAGCCGCCCAATTTCCACGGTTCGACCTTCCTGAAGCAGGCGTTGGCGACCTTCATCGACGACCCGGCCAAACTGGCGCGGCCCGTTGACGATGCAAGCTTCAAGCACGATGTCGCGCCGCTCTTTGCCTTTCTCGATCAGTTGCATCCCAAGCTCTG
>CAVOQM010000015.1:0-290399 GCA_963698365.1 uncultured Alphaproteobacteria bacterium | reverse complement strand
CTTCCAACAGCAATATATCGGCTGGGACCTCGTGAAAAAAGCAGGAAAGCGGCGGCGGTTGTGATTTCGAAGAACGTAATTTCATCGCCGGCGTTGGCGCGTTCACACTCCTCCAGCGCTGCAATGAGACGGGCATCGTCGACGATTTCACCGGCAAGGCGGATACGTTCGTTGAAGGAGACGAGATGCGGCGAGGTATAAACGTGAACCTTGCGGCCCGCCGCCTCCAACACCGCCCGCATGGTCGCCAGGGTCGAGCCCTTGCCATTGGTTCCGGCGACGTGAATGACCGGCGGAATTGACCGCTCCGGATTGCCCAGCGCCGCCAGCAAGCGTTCCATCCGGCCAAGCGAGAGGTCGATCTCGCTTGGATGAAGCGCCAGCAGCCGATCCAAAATGGCAGTCACCTGGTCCATACGTATCCTGTACCGGAAATTCCGGCCCGCGAATGGGGCCGGATGGTCGCCGCCGACTGGAATTCACCCGCTGGATGAGAACCGCGATACCAGGCTGATCACTCCGCCGCTTTTATTTCCGGGAAGGCGTCCTTGTCTTTACCTTCGCCGGCACGCTGCGTCGAAATCTTCCTGGCTCCCGATCTCGAGCTTCGATCTCCGCCGCGCTCGGCGCTTCGATCTTGCGCTTCATCAAGATGCCGCACAGGCGCGCAATGGTCTCACCAAGCTTGTGACGATGGACAACCATATCCACCATGCCATGCTCAAGCAGATATTCCGCAGTCTGAAAACGTCTCTGGCAATTTTTCGCGGATCGTTTGTTCAATGACACGAGGTCCGGCAAAGCCGATTAGCGCACCCGGCTCGGCGATGTGAATATCGCCCAACATCGCGTAGGACGCGGTAACGCCGCCGGTGGTCGGATTGGTCAGCACGACGATATAGGGAAGTTCGCCTCGCGCAGCATCTGCACGCCGACCATGACACCGTACGCGGCATTTGCATCAGCGACAGGATGCCTTCCTGCATGCGCGCGCCGCCGGATGCCGCGAAAAGAACAAGGGAAGTCTTGTCGGCAACCGCCGTCTCCATTCCCTTCAATACGGCCTCACCGGCAGCCATGCCGCAGAGATCCGCCCATGAAGGCGAAATCCTGGATAGCCACCGTGATCGGCGACTGCCGCAGCGTTCCACGCGCCACGGTTAGCACCGTGTACATTCATGCCGGTCTTGGCGCGGGCATCCTTGAGACGGTCGATATACCGCTTTTCATCGCGAAACTTCAGCGGATCGACCGCCACATCCCGCGTCGGCACGATCTCGTAGTCGCCGCCGTCGAAAAAGAATTCCAACCGCTTTTTGGATGGAATGCGCATGTGATGGCCGGAATCTGGCACCACCCACTGGTTCACCTCCAGATCCCGATGGAAAACCATCTCGCCCGTTTCCGACATTTGATCCAGAGGTTTTCAGGCGTATCGCGCTTTACCAGCAAGCCGCGAATTTTCGGTCGAACGACGTTGTTGATCCAGTTCAAGGCTTGGTCCGTCCGTTGCGTCTTTGCGATCCTCGTCCTTTTTCAGGTCCGGGGGATCGGTCGAATCACGTCTGCACGGGCTCACGCCCGCCGCGATTTCCTCACCGCTGCGGTCACGGGGCAACAGTGCCGGCCGTCGCCCCGCCCGCCTTCATCCAGATCTCATGCGCACCGCTTCCACCGAGCACGGAGCCCGACGACAACCCCGTCGGCGTTCCTGCCGATCTCAGCCGCCTGGTCTCCGGTTTTGACGCCGAAACCGACGGCGACCGGAAGATCCGTATGGCGCTTGATACGGCCAACAGCCGCAGAAACCTTGTCCGCATCGGGCGATGCCGCACCGGTTATGCCGGTGATGGACACATAATAGACGAAGCCCGAGGTATTGGCGAGGACGGCCGGAAGACGCTTGTCGTCGGTCGTCGGAGTGGCGAGCCGGATGAAATTCAATCCGGCCTCCAGCGCCGGAATACAAAGCTCATCGTCGGCTTCCGGCGGAATATCGACAATGATCATCCCGTCGACGCCGGCTTCCTTCGCCGTTTTCACGAAGACCTTGGGATCGCGCACATAAATCGGGTTGTAATATCCCATCAAAACGATCGGCGTGTCGTCATCCCGCTCGCGGAACTTGCGGATCATGGCGAGCGTCTTGTCCATGGTCTGGCCGGCGGCAAGCGCGCGCTGGTTGGCAAGCTGGATCGGCACGCCTTCCGCCATCGGGTCGGAAAAGGGCATGCCGATTTCGATCACATCGGCACCAGCACCCGGAAGCGCATCGAGGATCGCCTGCGACGTCGCCAGATCCGGGTCGCCCGCAGTGATGAAGGTGACGAGCGCCGGGCGGCCTTTTTCGGCACAGGCCGCGAAGCGGCGATCGATCCTCGTTTCGGACATAGGGTTCAAACCTTTGTAACGATTGGTCTTATTGGTGTGTTCTTGTTCAGGCGCAACGCGCAATGATGCAAAGAAGCCGGCTTACCGAACCCGGCAGGCCTCCTTGCATCAAAGGTCGAAGCCGAGGATCTTGCCGACTGTGAAAACGTCCTTGTCGCCGCGACCGCAGAGGTTCATGACGATGATCTGGTCCTTGTCCATGGTCGGGGCAAGCTTGATGACATGCGCCAGCGCATGGGCGGGTTCGAGCGCCGGAATAATGCCTTCCACCCTCGTCAGCATCTGGAAAGCCGCCAGCGCCTCGTTGTCCGTCGCCGGCACATAAGTCACCCGGCCGACATCCTTCAGCCAGGAATGTTCCGGTCCGATGCCTGGATAATCGAGACCGGCGGAAATCGAATGGCCTTCGAGGATCTGGCCGTCGTCGTCCTGCAAAAGATACGTCCGATTGCCGTGCAAAACGCCCGGCTTTCCGGCATTGAGCGAGGCGCAATGCTCGTTGCCCTCCAGCCCGCGGCCGCCGGCTTCAACGCCGTAGATCTTCACCGAAGGGTCGTCGAGGAAGGGGTGGAACAAGCCGATGGCGTTCGAGCCGCCGCCTACCGCCGCAACCAGCGCATCCGGCAATCTGCCTTCCAGCGCCATCAGCTGGTCGCGGGTTTCATTGCCGATCACCGACTGGAAATCGCGCACCATTTCCGGATAGGGATGCGGCCCGGCCGCCGTGCCGATGAGGTAGTAGGTCGAATCCACATTGGTGACCCAGTCGCGCAGCGCTTCGTTCATGGCGTCTTTCAGCGTTCCGGCGCCTGCGGTCACCGGCACGATTTCCGCGCCGAGCAGCTTCATGCGGAAGACGTTGGGCTTTTGCCGCTCTACGTCGGTGGCGCCCATATAGACGACACAAGGTAGGCCAAAACGTGCACAAACTGTCGCCGTTGCGACGCCATGTTGTCCCGCACCTGTCTCAGCGATGATCCGCGTCTTGCCCATGCGCTTGGCCAGCAGGATCTGGCCCAGGCAATTGTTGATCTTGTGGCTGCCGGTGTGATTCAGCTCGTCGCGCTTGAAATAGATTTTCGCTCCGCCAAGCTCCTCGGTCAGCCGCTCGGCGAAATAAAGCGGCGAGGGGCGGCCGGTATAATGGGTGTTGAGGCTGTCGATTTCCGCCTGATAGGAGGGATCCGCCTTGGCGTCGTCATAGGCCTTCTGCAGGTCGAGGATCAGCGGCATCAATGTTTCGGCCACATAGCGCCCGCCGAAAATCCCGAAATGGCCGCGCTCATCCGGTCCCGAGCGGAAGGTATTCGGCTGCACAGTCATTTGCTTTCTCCCTCGCCGGCCCGTCGCGCATTCGCCACGAAAGCCCGGATCAATTCCACGTCCTTGACGCCTCGCTCCCGCTCCACGCCGGAGGATACGTCGACCGCGCCCACGCCCGATATCGCCAGCGCTTCCGCCACCGTCTCGCTATCGAGCCCTCCCGAAAGCATGATCGGCACACCGAGGTCAAGGCCCTCGAGTATCCGCCAGTCGAAAGCAACGCCGTTGCCGCCGGGCAGGACCGCGTCTTTCGGCGGCTTAGCATCGAAGAGAAGCCGGTCGACCGAACCGATATAGGGCAGCGCCTTGTCGATGTCGCCCCTATCCGACACACCCAGCGCCTTCATTATTCCAACGCCGTGCCTTGCCTTCAGCGCAGCGCAGCGCTCAGCGGTTTCCGAGCCGTGAAGCTGCAGCCAGTCCGGCTTGACCTCGGCCATGATCCGATCGATCAGCGTATCGTCGGCATCGACGACAAGGGCGACGATCTCCGCCTTTCCCCTGGCGCGGCTCGCCAGCCGCGCGGCATCCTCGATCGACACGTTGCGCGGACTTTTCGGAAAGAAGACGAGCCCCACCATCGCCGCACCCGCATCAAGGGCGGCATCCAGCGTATCGGGCGTCGACAGTCCGCAAATTTTCACAGTCGGCAAGGTCATTCGTCGTTTGGGCCTTTGATCTGCTTTTGCCTTTTCTTTTCGATCTTGGCAATGTCCTCGGCGGCCGGAAGGTCTTCGGGCATCGTCCCGCCGATTTCCGCTATGGTTTGCCTGACTTTCCTGCCGACCTCATGATGCGTCTTGTTCGCCGCAGACTTGCCTTTGACGTTTTCGCGCTTGAGCTTTTCTTCAGTCTGGGTGGCCCGAAAAAGGTTGGCCGCAAGCTCGGTGCTGCCCATGTGATCGAGAATCTTGGCGGTCTTTTTCAAACCCTTTTGGCTTCGAATGCCGTTAACGTCGAGACCACCGTAAAGACCTTTATAGCCATGAGTCTGGAATACAGCGAATTCCACCGGTGAAACAACACCGGCATCCTTGGCGGCACTTGCGAGAGCCTTGTTATGCGCCTTGATTTCCTCCCGCAAAAGCAAGCGCTTTTCGTCTTCCGGTAAAGGCGTGAAGTTGTCGCTGTCCTCCTGCTCGCGAACTTCCTGCCGACGGGTCTGGATGGCGAAGTAGGTTTGCGCGAAGGCGACCGGCTGCTTGCGACTGTCGCCGTTCTGAGCAACGAGATAGCTCGCGTAGCGGCTTAGTGCGATATCCTCGATTTCGCGCGTTGCCCCAGAGCCAATCGCGACCATTTTCCCGACGCCAGGAAAATGGTCTTCAACCGGATGTCCACTCTGGATGCACGATGCTTTCGCTTTTTCAACGACAGACGAGAAATGCTCCCACTTGCCGTAACCCAACAGCTGTTGGAGATCGCGTGCGAACCAGAATTCATTGCCCGCATCATCGACCTGACCAGCCGCCTCGAAGTCGGCAATAAGCCGCTCGATCGTATCCTCGGCGATCTCGGTCAATTCTGCGCGCAATTTGCTCGGCATATCCTCAGGCATCTTTTCCCCGCTAAAGTCACACTGAAACCAGATGCAACTTTAGCGTTTGTTTACGGCTTCTACAGCGACTTTTTCACGTCACATTATAAGCGGCGATGGTCGCCATATTGACGATATCGCTATCCTTGGCGCCCATCGGCACGATCTGCACCGACTTGTCCAAACCGACGAGCAGCGGGCCGATGACGGTCGAGCCGCCCAGTTCCTGCAGCATCTTGGTGGAGATCGAGGCCGAGTGGAACGCCGGCATGACCAGCACGTTCGCCGGCCCCGTCAGCCGGCAGAAGGGATAGGCCGCCATCTTGTCCATATTGAGCGCGATATCGGCGCCCATTTCGCCGTCGTATTCGAAATCGACCCGGCGGCGGTCGAGGATCTTGACCGCTTCCTGGACACGCTCCGCGCGTTCTCCCGGCGGGTGGCCGAAAGTGGAATAGGCCAGCATGGCGACGCGCGGCTCATAGCCGAGACGGCGGGCCACATGCGCCGCTTCCTCCGCGATATCGGCGAGTTCCTCCGACGTCGGCATGTCGATCACCGCCGTGTCGGCGACAAGCACCGTGCGGCCCCGGCAAAGCGCCAGCGACACGCCGATGACCCGGTGTCCCGGCTTGGTATCGATACAATCACGGACGGTTTCCAGCACCAGCGAGTAATTGCGGGTAAGCCCGGTGACCATGGCATCGGCATCGCCCCTGGCGACCATGATCGCGCCCCAGTAGTTGCGGTCATTGTTGACCAGCCTCTGGCAGTCGCGCTGCAGATACCCCTGCCGCTGCAAGCGGCCATAGAGGAATTCCGCGTAATCGGTGTTTTTCGTCGAAAGCCGGGCGTTCATGATGCTGATACCGGGACGGTTGATATCGATACCGGCGGCCTGCGCCGATGCGCGGACTTCGTCCTCGCGGCCGATGAGGATCGCCTTGCCCAGGTGCTGGGAAACGAAACTGGTTGCGGCGCGAATGACCGCCTCTTCCTCGCCCTCGGCGAAGACCACGCGCTTGGGCGATTGCCGCACCTTGGAAAAGATCCGCTGCAAGGTCCCGGCCACCGGATCGCGACGGGCGGAGAGCTGCTGCTTGTAGGCTTCCACATCGACGATCGGCTTGCGCGCCACGCCGGAATCCATCGCCGCCAGCGCCACTGCCGGCGGAATTGTGGAAATGAGGCGCGGGTCGAAGGGTACCGGAATAATGTATTCCGGGCCGAATTTCGGCCGGTTGCCGCGATAGGCGGCCGCCACCTCGTCCGGCACTTCCTCCCGCGCGAGGCTCGCGAGCGCTTCGGCGCAGGCGACCTTCATCGCATCGTTGATCGTCGTTGCCTGCACGTCGAGCGCGCCGCGGAAGATATAGGGAAAGCCCAGAACGTTGTTCACCTGGTTCGGATAGTCGGAGCGTCCGGTCGCCATGATGGCATCGTCGCGGATCGCCGCCACTTCCTCCGGCGTGATCTCCGGGTCCGGATTGGCCATGGCGAAGATGATCGGGTTGGGCGCCATGACGCGCACCATGTCCTCCGTCAGCGCGCCCTTGACCGACACGCCGATAAAAACGTCAGCCCCTTTCATCGCGTCGTAAAGCGAGCGGGCGTCCGTTTGAACCGCGTGGGCGGATTTCCACTGGTTCATGCCTTCTTCGCGGCCAAGGTAAATTGCGCCCTTGGTATCGCATAAAATGACGTTGTCATGGGGAATGCCCATCGCCTTGACCAGTTCGATGCAGGCGATACCGGCGGCGCCCGCGCCATTGCAGACAACCTTTGTCGACTTCATGTCGCGGCCGGTGAGGTGCAGCGCATTGATCAGCCCTGCGGCGGCGATGATCGCCGTGCCGTGCTGGTCGTCATGGAAAACCGGAATGTCCATCAACTCGCGGAGCCGGCTTTCGATGATGAAACAATCCGGCGCCTTGATGTCTTCAAGGTTGATGCCGCCGAAGGAAGGGCCGAGATAACGGACGGAATTGATGAAGGCGTCGACTTCTTCCGTGTCGATTTCCAGATCGATGGAATCCACATCGGCGAAGCGCTTGAACAATACCGCCTTGCCCTCCATCACCGGCTTGGAGGCCAGCGCGCCAAGATTGCCAAGCCCCAGGATCGCCGTGCCGTTGGATATGACTGCGACCAGATTGCCGCGCGTCGTATAGTCGAATGCGCGGCTCGGATCTTCCGCAATGGCCAGAACCGGCACGGCGACGCCTGGCGAATAGGCAAGCGACAGGTCGCGCTGGGTCGCCATGGGTTTGGTCGGCGTGATTTCCAGCTTGCCGGGCCGTCCCTGCTGATGGAATTGCAGCGCCTCCTGCTCGGTGAAGCTGATCCCGCTCTTGCCCGACTTGTCCGTCGCCACCATTCCCGTCTCCCTACATGTTTTGCCCTTCTGCCGGTTGTCTTTCTTAGCGCATTGCAAGCCCGGCGGGGGAAGGCACCTTATCCCCGGAAAATGCAGCGCTCAAGCCGACTTGGCGACGAAGCACCATGAAAGATGGGCTGCGGTTTGATAGGTTGCAGCCATGCCAATCGAGAAGATCGACAGCCGCGCCTCGGCGATTTCCACCTCATCCGCCGCCTCAGCCACGACGGCGCGGGTAGAAGAACAGACCAACCACGCGGTTGCGCCCGAAGCTGCGCCTACGGCCATGGAAGACGCCCGCGTCACGCCGATGATGGCGCAATACATGGAAATCAAGGCCGCCAACCCCGATAGCCTGCTTTTCTACCGTATGGGCGATTTCTACGAGATGTTCTTCCGTGACGCGGAAATCGCCGCCCGCGCGCTCGCCATTACGCTGACAAAGCGCGGCAAGCATCTGGGTGAGGATATCCCCATGTGCGGCGTGCCGGTGCATGCCGCCGACGACTACCTGCAAAAACTCATCTCGCTCGGCCACCGGGTCGCCGTCTGCGAGCAGACCGAAGATCCGGCGGAAGCGAAGAAACGCGGAGCCAAATCCGTCGTCCGCCGCGACGTCGTGCGCCTGGTGACGCCCGGCACGTTGACCGAGGACAGGCTGCTGGAAGCCGGCCGCAACAACTACCTTCTCGCGCTAACACGCAACCGCGCAAGCTCCCTCGACGATGCGGCGACATTCGGTATGGCGTGGATCGACATATCGACGGGTGCTTTTCTAGTCACAGAGGCCGACCCGCAAACGCTTGCCGCCGATCTCGCCCGCATCGACCCGCGCGAAATCGTCGTCGCCGATCACTTGCTGGACGACGGCGGATTGCGCCGGTTGCTGGACGACCATCCCGCCTCGCTTTCGCCTGTGCCGCGCGCGCTTTTCGACGGATCGACCGCCATCGACCGCCTGTCGCGCTATTTCGGCGTGAAGACGCTCGACGGTTTCGGCATTTTCTCGCGTATCGAGCTTTCCGCCGCATCCGGCGCGCTTTCCTACGTGGAAAAAACCCAGCTCGGCGAGCGTCCGCCGCTCGACCCGCCGTCGCGCGAGACCGGCTCGAACCGGATGCTCATCGATCCGGCGACGCGCGCCAATCTGGAATTGATGCGTACGCTTTCCGGGGAAAAATCCGGCTCGCTGCTTGCCGCCATCGACCGCACGGTCACCGGCGCGGGCTCCCGCCTGCTTGCCTCGCGTCTGGCCGGCCCGCTGATGGATACGGCCGAAATCCACGACCGGCAGGACGCCGTGGAACTTTTCACCAATGAGACCATGTTGCGCGAAAGGGTGCGTGATTATCTGAAAGCCGCGCCCGACATGGCGCGGGCGTTGTCACGAATTGCACTTCAGCGGGGCGGGCCGCGCGATCTTCTCGCCCTTTCCGAAGGGCTGTCGACGGCGCGCGCCATCGCCAATCTTCTCGACCGGCACGACGGCCTGCCGCAGGAAACGCGCGCGGCGCGCGACCGGCTGCTTAACGCGCCCTATGACCTGGGACAGGAGCTTTCGCAGGCCCTTGCCGATGAGCTCCCGCTGTTGAAACGCGATGGCGGCTTCATTGCCGAAGGTTTTTCCGGCGAACTCGATGAATTGCGCCGGTTGCGCGACGACAGCCGCAAGGTGATCGCCAGGATGCAGGCGGAGCTCGCCGACGAACTCGGCCTCAGATCCCTCAAGATCAAACACAACAACGTGCTCGGCTGGTTCATCGAAACACCATCAGCGCAATCGGAACAACTTTCTGCCGATCCCTCCCGCTTCATCCATCGCCAGACCATGGCGGGCGCCATGCGCTTCACCACGACGGCGCTCGGTGAACTTCAAACGAAGATCGCCAACGCGGGCGAGCGGGCCCTGGCGCTCGAACTGGGCTTTTTCGACGACCTGTCGGAGAAAGTGACCGCTGCCGGCGCGTCGATCAAACAGGCGGCGGAGGCGCTTGCCATTCTCGATGTGGCAAGCGCGCTCGCCGTGCTCGCCGAAGCGGAAAACTATTCAAGGCCACGCGTGGACGAGAGCCTTTCCTTCCGTATCGAAGGCGGACGCCATCCGGTGGTGGAACAGGCCTTGAGGAAAGGGTCCGGCGATCCCTTTGTCGCCAATGACGCCGATCTCGGACCCGATGAAGCCGCGGCAAGCCAAACCGACACCGGAAAAGGCGGGCGGATCTGGCTCATCACCGGTCCGAACATGGCCGGTAAATCGACCTTCCTTCGCCAGAACGCCCTGATCGCCATTCTCGCGCAGGTCGGCTCTTTCGTGCCGGCGCGCTTTGCCCACATCGGCCTTGTCGACCGACTGTTCTCGCGGGTGGGAGCTGCCGACGATCTGGCGCGCGGCCGCTCGACCTTCATGGTCGAGATGGTGGAAACCGCTGCAATCCTCAATCAGGCCGGCCCTCGGTCGCTCGTCATTCTGGATGAAATCGGACGCGGGACCGCCACTTTCGACGGGCTTTCCATCGCCTGGGCGGCGATTGAGCATCTGCACGAGGTCAACCGCTCACGCGGGCTCTTCGCCACCCATTATCACGAGCTGACGGCACTTTCCGCCCGCCTGCCGCGCCTCGCCAACGCCACAGTCAAAGTGAAGGAATGGCAGGGGGACGTGATTTTCCTGCACGAAATAGCGCCAGGTGCTGCCGATCGCTCCTACGGCATTCAGGTGGCGAAACTGGCCGGCCTGCCGCCTTCCGTCGTGGAGCGGGCGAAGTCGGTGCTCACCCAGCTCGAAGAGCAGGACCGGCGCGCGCCAGCCGAGGCCCTTATCGACGATCTGCCGCTTTTTGCCGCCGCGCCGCCGCGCGCTGCCACGCCCGCCAGCCCGCCGGCCAAAGATGAAATCGGCGAGGCCATCGACGATCTCAACCCGGACGACATGACCCCCCGCGAAGCGCTGGAAGCGCTCTATACGCTGAAGCGATTGCATATGAAAAAGGCGAAGTGACGGGGCGCTCAAGCCGGAGGGAGTTGTCCCATCTTCGCGCTGGCGAGCGCCGCCTGGAAGGCGCTGGCGAAACTGGTCCTGTCGTCGGGATTGAGGAAGCCGCCGATATCCACCTTGCTGCCTCGCGAGTAGAGCGAAATCCGCGTCACGCCTTCATCTTCCTCGCGGGTGATCGACAAGCGCACCCAAAACGGATTGAAGCGATATTCCTGCTCCCTGCCATAAGGGCTGACCTTGCGGATGACGATTTCGGTACGCGTTACCCGAACCTCCTCGAATGCCCTAGCCGAGCGGTAGTTCCAGCGAAACGCCAGCCACACCAGCGCGACGTCGACGCCGAGAAAACCCACTACCGGCCAAGCGCCGATCGTCCAAAAGGCAATACCCGCGACAAAGCCGACGCCGCCCATCGCCAGCATCACGGCTGCGAACCCCTTCGGCCCGAGCGAACGATAAGGCATCAGCACGGCGGAAAAAATTGGCCGCTCCGGCGGATGCCCATCGTTTGAACGGTCTTGATCTGTTTTCGGATTGCCGTCGGTCATGAAGCAAAAGTATAGAAAGGAGAAGACGCAAGGAAACCAGAATTCCGTGAAAACACCCAGTAAAGCGGCCGCCTTGCCGAAAAAGGCAACAAAAGCCAAGCCGGCAAACGGCAAAACCGCCGCAAAGCCGAGTGGCCGCAAGCGGGCGGCGCCGCGCTATACCAAGGACGAGATCCACGCGATCTTCGCCCGTTTCCACGCCGCCGACCCCGAACCCAAGGGCGAACTCGACCACACCAACGCCTTCACGCTGCTGGTCGCCGTGGTGCTTTCGGCGCAGGCGACGGACGTTGGCGTCAACAAGGCGACGAAGCACCTGTTCCAGATCGCCGACACGCCGGAAAAGATGTTCGCGCTCGGCGAAGACAGGGTCCGGGAGGAAATCAGGACGATCGGCCTCTTCAAGACCAAGTCGAAAAACGTGATCGCCCTGTGCAAAATCCTGATCGAAGAGCACGGTGGCGAGGTGCCGCGCAGCCGCGAGGAACTGGAGACGCTTCCCGGCGTCGGTCGGAAAACCGCCAATGTGGTGCTCAATATCGCCTTCGGCGAACCGACCATCGCCGTCGACACGCATCTTTTCCGCCTCGGCAACCGCATCGGCCTCGCGCCCGGCAAAACGCCGCTGGAAGTGGAAAAGGCGATGGAGAAGATCGTGCCGGACGAATTCCGCCTGCACGCCCATCACTGGCTGATCCTGCACGGGCGCTACATCTGCAAGGCGCGCAAGCCCGAGTGCCGGCGCTGCATCATCTACGACCTGTGCAAGAGCGCCGAGAAGGAACAATTCGACGCCGTGCCGGAAATCGCGCAGCAGATCGCGGCGAAGGCGGCGGCGGAATGACCGTCTGCGAAACGCAAAGGCTGATCCTGCGCGAAGCGCTGGCGGAGGACGCGCCTTTCGTTTTCGCCCTGCTTAACGATCCGGACTTCCGGCGGTTCATCGGCGACCGGGGCGTGGACAGCAGCGATGCGGCAACGGCCTATATCGCCGACCGCTATCAGGCTGGCTACGCAGAACACGGCTACGGCATGTGGATCGTCGTCGAAAAGGCAAGCGGCGATGCCATCGGCATGAGCGGGTTGGTGCGCCGCGACGGGCTGGACGCTCCGGATATCGGCTACGCCCTCCTGCCGGCCGCGCGCGGCAAAGGCTATGCGCTGGAGTCGGCACGCGCGGTTCTCGACGTCAGCCGAAACAGATTCGGCCTCACGCGCCTTCTCGCCATAACCGACCCCGAGAACGGGCGCTCGCATGATCTGCTGCTGCGCCTTGGTTTTCGACAGGACGGTATGGTCACGCTTGGCGAAAATGCCGAAACGCTTCGTCTCTACGAGATAAGATTTTCAGAAGAACTACCGTAAGCCGTTCGGCTCAAGCCTTCGGCCTGACGCGGACGACGACCTCGACGCGCACCACTTCCATGCCTTCCGGCGCTTTCGGCATGGCCGACAGGCTGACGCCTTCGCCCGGAATATCGACAAGGCAATTCTCGCCCTCGATAAAGAAATGGTGATGATCGTCGGTATTGGTGTCGAAATAGGTCTTGGTGCCTTCCACCGCGACCTCCCGCAGGAGACCGGCCTCGGTGAACTGATGCAGGGTGTTATAGACCGTCGCAAGCGACACCGGCACATCCACGGCGACCGCTTCTTCATGCAGCAATTCGGCTGAAATGTGCCGATTTCCGGTGGCAAACAGCAATTCGGCCAAGGCAAGCCGCTGCCGCGTGGGGCGCAAGCCCGCATCCCGCAGCATCGAAGCCACATCCCGATCTTCATCCATCTCGTGCTGGTGTGCCGTCATCGAAATGCCGTGCCTCGACCCTGTTTACCGTATTGCGCTTAAACCCCCGCGCCTGACAGGCAGGGTATGTTTGCAGGTTTGAGCGGACGCTAACCCCCGCCGGATAAGGCTTTGACCGGGCACGCCCGATGCAGCCAAAAAACCAGCCAAACCCTCCGCGTTTTGCCACGATCCGCGCCTTAACGCAAGGCAAGGCGGGATCGCCCGGCAAGGATCGATGCCGGCGCGCGGGGAATATGAGCGTGCCAAGGTCGAATACAAGGCGGCCCACTTTTGCGGAAACCCAAGCCGGACGCGACGAAATTGGCCGCGAATGGTTCTTTTCACGGGCTTTCGAAGACGGTATCGCTGTGTTAGAGCATAGCCCGTTCGGCTCGAAACGATCCGAACGGGCTATGCTCTAACGATTGACGCCAGGGCGATTTCTTGTCCTTCAGGTGATGCCACCTGAAGAGAAAGCGCTCCAGGAAGGCGCGGTTTGTACAAGATAAGCAGCCCGCTTCCCGATCAGACACATGGTTACGTTGTGTCAGGAAGCGGAACAACAGGAAGTGCGGGACGGAATGCAAGAGCGGCGATCAAGCTACGGATACGAAGATCTGCTTGCCTGCGGGCGCGGCGAGCTATTTGGTCAAGGCAATGCCCAATTGCCGCTGCCGCCGATGCTGATGTTCAACCGCATCACCGAGATTTCAGCAGACGGCGGCGAATTCGGCAAAGGCTGCGTTCGCGCCGAACTGGATATTGAGGAAGATCTCTGGTTCTTCCCTTGTCACTTTCACGGCGATCCGGTGATGCCGGGCTGCCTTGGTCTTGACGCGCTTTGGCAGATGACCGGCTTTTTCCTGGGTTGGCTGGGAGAAAAGGGCCGGGGCCGCGCGATCTCCACCGGAGAAATCAAATTCTCGAAAATGGTGACGCCGTCGACGAAACTCGTGGAATACGGGGTCGATATCAAACGCATGCGCACAGGGCGGCTGGTTCTCGGTATCGCAGACGGCTGGCTAAAGGCAGATGGCGAAACCATCTATCAGGCGAAGGATCTTCGCGTCGGTCTGTTCAAGACGGAAGAGTCCTGACCGGAGCCGCACTGCGGACAACCATGACACCAGCATAGCCGACTGCCGGGCAACCGAATTGGTTCGATAACGGATGGGAGACCGCGATGAGGCGGGTTGTAGTGACGGGTATGGGCATCGTGTCGTCGATCGGTGGATCGACGCAAGAGGTCACGGCAAGTTTGCGCGAGGGCAAATCGGGCATCGTCAAAGCCAACGATTATGCGAACCTCGGCTTCCGCTGCCAGGTTCACGGCGCTCCGACCATCGACCCGTTCGAGGTGTTGGACCGGCGGACGACCCGCTTCATGGGAGCGGGCGCTGCGTGGAACTATATCGCCATGCAGCAGGCCATCGCCGATTCCGGCCTTGAAGACAGCGATGTTAGCGACCCGCGCACCGGCATCATCATGGGTTCGGGCGGTCCCTCGACAAGGGCCATCGTCGAAGCCGCCGACATCACCCGCGAGAAGGGACCCAAGCGGATCGGGCCGACGGCAGTGCCGAAGGCCATGAGCTCGACCAATTCGGCGACGCTCGCCACCCCCTTCAAGATCCACGGGGTGAACTATTCGATCTCGGCCGCCTGCGCGACCACCAACATCTGTATCGGCAATGCGGCCGAACTGATCCAGTGGGGCAAGCAGGACATCGTCTTTGCCGGCGGCGGCGAAGAACTCGACTGGACGCTTTCCAACCTCTTCGACGCCATGGGCGCCATGTCGTCGAAGTACAACGACACCCCGGAAGTGGCCTCGCGGCCCTACGACAAGAACCGCGACGGCTTCGTCATTGCCGGCGGCGCGGGCGTTCTTGTTCTGGAAGAGCTGGAGCACGCCAAGGCGCGCGGAGCCAAGATCTATGCCGAAATCATCGGCTATGGCGCAACATCGGACGGCTACGACATGGTCGCTCCTTCCGGCGAGGGCGCGGAACGCTGCATGCGCCTGGCGCTTGAGGGCGTCAAGGAACCAATCGACTACATCAACCCGCATGCGACATCGACGCCCGTGGGTGATGTCAAGGAAATCGAAGCGATCCGCGCCGTGTTCGGCAAGAATGTTCCGCGTATCTCGGCCACCAAGGCGCTTTCCGGCCATTCACTGGGAGCAGCCGGTGTGCATGAGGCGATCTATTCGATCCTCATGATGCAGGGAGACTTCATCGCGCCTTCCGCCCATATCGAGGAAATCGACCCGGCATTCGCCGATCTGCCCATCGTGCAGGAACGCGTGGACAACGCCGGCCTCAATTGCGTGCTATCGAATGGCTTCGGCTTTGGCGGAACGAACGCTTCCCTGGTTCTGCGCCGATACAGCGCATGACCGACCTGTCAGAAATTCAGGCTTCACAAATGACGCGGCTGCTTACAGCATCGAGCGGGAGAACCCGATGACCGGGCTTATGAAGGGCAAGCGTGGTCTTGTCATGGGCGTCGCGAACGATCACTCGATTGCATGGGGTATCGCCAAGGCGCTTTCGCAAGCCGGCGCCGAGCTCGCCTTCACCTATCAGGGAGATGCCTTCGCGCGCCGGATCAAGCCGCTTGCCGCAAGCGTCGGCAGCGACATCATCCTGCCCTGCGACGTGGAGGATATCGGCTCCGTCGATGCGGTCTTCGACGCGTTGAAAAACCAATGGGGCACCATCGACTTCCTCGTCCACGCCATCGGCTTTTCCGACAAGAACGAGCTGAAGGGGCGCTATGCCGATACGAGCCGGGAAAACTTCTCCCGGACGATGGTCATTTCCTGCTTTTCGTTCACCGAGATCACCAAGCGGGCGGCGGCGATGATGCCGAACGGCGGTTCGATCATCACACTGACCTACGGCGGATCAAGCAGGGTTATGCCGAATTACAATGTAATGGGCGTCGCCAAGGCCGCGCTTGAATCTTCCGTGCGCTATCTTGCGATGGATTACGGCAATCAGGGCATCAGGGTGAATGCGATTTCGGCCGGGCCAGTGCGCACGTTGGCCGGATCGGGTGTATCGGACGCGCGGCTGATGTTCAAATTCCAGCAGCAGCACTCGCCGCTTGGACGGACCGTATCCATCGATGAGGTGGGCGGCTCGGCGCTCTATCTCTTGTCCGGACTTTCATCGGGAGTGACCGGCGAAATCCATTTCGTCGACAGCGGCTATAGCACCGTCTCGATGCCGAGGCTGGAAGCGCTGAAGGCACTGGAACTTCGCGATCCGGACTGATTCGCGAACACCAGCCCGACGCATGGGCCGGGCTGGTGATTCAGGAAGCTCGAGTGGTCAAAAACCCGAAGCCTTTATTCCACCGTCTCGTCCGGGTAAACGCCGAACAGACGCGTCTGGTCGACCCAACCTTCAAATTTCTCGCCGCTGACCTGACACCAGCCATCTGCGCATTTTTCCACATTGACCAGGACGTTTGAGGAAAGCTCGGCCACAATCCGCGCATCGGAGCGAGCCGAAGCGCGAAGTGGCGTCAGCTCCGCTTTTTCCCAAGGGGTCACAAGCCCGGTACGCCGGCCGTGCAAAAGCGAATGGAACACCCATCCTTCCTCGCCTTCCCAATCCCGGATGCGCCGCCAGTTGTCAAATTCCTGAACGATTTCAACGGGTAATCCGCCTCTTACGAAACTCCAGGCGACATCGTGCTCGAGGCTCGGACCCTTGCGAACATTGACCCGATCCGATTTCAGGCTGACAAACCGGGGAACTGGAAGCCCGTTCGGCCCACTTCTTGTGGTTTGAGCGTAAGCATCAATTCCCGTCAGGCAACCAGGGACGACCGCGACGAGGACCAAAAGGAGCGCCCGCACCGCAAAGACGCTTGCTCTCCGGTTCCACCAGCTTGCCCATTGGACAGTCCTTGCCATATCGTTTCCTTCTTGCAGTCCAGGTTGGGTGTCGCACAAAATTCCCACCTATACCAAGACCGAAGTTCACATTGCCGAGGTGAACGTTCATTGTGGGGATCAAACTAATAGGGAATGATTGGCTCCATTCCTTCTATCAGTGCGGCCCTTGTATTGATCCGGTCATCTGCTAATGAGATTGACGTATCGTCCGGATCATCGATCCAATCTGGTACATGGTGATACCGTCGGGGTTAACGGTCCCTCAACCTAGAGCGCTTTCCCTCAGGTGGAATCATCTGAAGGACAAGAAATCGCTCCAGGATCGATATTTTGGAGCATATTCTCGTCGTCAAAACGACTTCGTCTTGACGGAACATGCTCTAGCGCGGAAGGCGGAGGAAAATGCCGAAAAAGAAGCCTCTGGTCGTCGTAACACGCCGGCTCCCGGATGTTGTTGAAACGCGAATGAGAGAATTGTTCGAAACGCGTCTCAACGACAGCGACCGGCCAATGAGTTCAGGCAGAGCTTGTCGAAGCGGTGAAAACCGCCGACGTTCTGGTTCCGACCGTTACCGACAGTATCGATTCCGCCGTCCTTTTCCAAGCCGGGCCGAATTCTGAAACTGATCGCCAATTTCGGCAACGGCGTCGACAATATCGATGTCGTAACGGCGAACAACCGCAGCATCACCGTCACCAATACGCCAGGCGTATTGACCGAAGACACCGCCGACATGACCATGGCGCTCATCCTTGGCGTCGCCCGGCGCATGGCCGACGGCATCAAGGTGATGGAACACGGCGAATGGACGGGCTGGTCGCCGACATGGATGCTTGGCCACCGCATCTGGGGCAAACGGCTGGGGATTGTCGGCATGGGCCGGATTGGCCAGGCAGTCGCCCGCCGCGCCAAGGCCTTCGGCATGTCCATCCACTATCACAACCGCAGAAGGCTTTCGCCTGCCATCGAAGACGCGCTGGAGGCAACCTATTGGGAAAGCCTAGACCAGATGCTCGCGCGCATGGACGTCGTCTCGATTCACTGCCCGCATACGCCGGCGACCTATCATCTTCTTTCAGCCCGGCGGCTGAAGCTGATGAAACCGAATGCCTATATCGTCAACACCGCGCGCGGCGAGGTGATCGACGAAAATGCGCTGGTACGCCAGCTTGAGAGCGACCAACTGGCCGGCGCAGGCCTCGATGTGTTCGAACATGAGCCAGCCGTCAATCCGAAGCTGGTGAAATCGGACAAGGTGGTGCTGTTGCCTCACATGGGTTCGGCCACCATCGAAGGCCGCGTCGACATGGGTGAAAAGGTCATCATCAACATCAAGACCTTCATGGACGGACACCGTCCCCCGGACCGGGTGCTTCCATCGATGCTTTGATTATTCCGCCGCGTGAGGCTGAGACAGGGCATTCAACGCGCTTCGATCAATTCCCTTCGCGTTCTGCGGCGGCCGCTCCAACGGTCCCCGCAATAAACCGGGGAGGCGCCGATATCGGCAAGCATTGCTGCGTGGCGATCCACCAATGCCAGCAGATGGCTGTAGGCATCAATGCTTATGACTTCCTCGCTCGATCCGGGTTCGACGGCAAATCGCAGGACATCGATGATCGGGCCGCTGTCCACCACTTCAGCCATCAAATGCAGCGTAACGCCGAAATCGCGCGCGCCTTCAAGCGCAGCAAAAGCCGCCGGCCGGTAGCCCGGGCGTTCGGGCGGGCCGGGATGAAAATTGAAACAGCCGCCCTGTAACCTGTTCAGGATCGCCGGCGGCACGATGATCGGGCTGCAAAAGGCAATCAGCCGTGACTTTGGCGGCACTGCGACCGCGACTTTCTCCAGGGCTTGCCTGTCGGCAACATGATGAAAATCCGCCTCTGGAGTGGCGAGGCATAGCCTGGCTGCGATAAACGCCGCTTCCTGCTCTTCCATCAATAAAAGAAACGATGGTCGATCGGTTGGACGCCGTTGCATGCTCGCGCTAGCATCAACCAATTCTGCTATCCCTCGAACACTCCAGCATCAATACGCTCTAGTTCTCGCCGTACTGCGCCCATACCGCATTCTCGCCAAGCTTGGCGATAAATTCGTCATGGGCTTGCCGTTCTTCTATGGCGAGGCGGGACGGAAGAGGAGATTGGCGCAAGGCGGCGGGGCCACGCCCGGCGGAGTTACCGCCAAATCCCGTCACCGCGACGATATCCTCCGCCACCGAAAGGGCGAGGCCAGCCTGCTTGCCGCCGATAAGCTCGATATAGACTTCCGCCAGCAACTCCGCATCCAGAAGCGCGCCGTGTCTCGTGCGCCTGGAATTGTCGATGCCATATCGTCCGCACAGCGCATCAAGCGATGCCGAGCCGCCCGGATGCTTGCGGCGGGCGATTGCGAGCGTATCCAGCACCTGCTCGTGCGGAATTACGGAACGGCCGACCTTCGACAGTTCCATATTGATGAAACCCATGTCGAAGGCCGCATTGTGAATGACCAGTACGGCATCGTCGACAAAGGCAAGAAAATCGTCGGCGACTTCGGCAAACTTTGGTTTATCGGCCAGGAATTCCGCCGAAAGGCCATGCACGTTGAAAGCTTCGATCGGCATATCCCTTTCAGGATTGATATAGACGTGGAACGTCTTGCCGGTCGGGACGTGATTGATGAGCTCCACGCCTCCGATCTCCACCAGCCGATCACCCTTTTTCGGATCAAGGCCGGTCGTTTCCGTATCGAATGCGATTTCTCTCAAGCTCATGTCGAAACGCCCCTTCGTAGGATCGTCAAAGGTTAGGCCATCCCGGGGGAATTTGGCCGGGGCGTTGTTTCAAATTTCAGGTTATCCACCCGAAATCGCCCACATCGTTCAGGTCATCCCGGCAACCGCGCGCAATATGGCGACGACATCGCGGTTTGCCCGTTCCAGGCCGTGACCCGTATCGACGAGGAAATGCGCCCGCCGACGTTTGTCCGCATTACTCATCTGCTTTGCACGGATCATCTCAAACCGCTCAATGGTCATATCGGCGCGCGCAAGCACTCTTTCGCGCTGAATATCATCCGGCGCATCGACAACCACGTTGGCGTGAACCCGCGCGTCGCCCCCGGTTTCAAACAACAGGGGGATATCGAGCACCGCCACGAGAACGCCATCCGATCCGGCTTTCTTCAGGAATACATCTTCCTGCTCCCGCACGAGCGGATGAACGATCGCTTCCAGCCTTTCCATTGCTGGCCGGTCACCGATGACCCGCTTCCCCAGCAACGCGCGATCGACGGTGCCGTCAACCACCGTTCCTGGAAACTCTGCTTCGATCAGGCTGACGGCAGCGCCGCGATAAAGCGCGTGAACGGCGGCATCCGCGTCGTAAGTCGCCGCACCGTGGGCGGCAAATATTTTTGTCGTCGTCGATTTTCCCATCCCTATCGAACCGGTGAGGCCAAGAACGATCATTTGGCGATCCCGAGGTCGGCAAGGATGAGGTCGCGCAGTTCCACCGTTACTTCCGGCAGGACGCCGAACCATCGTTCGAATGCGGGCGCCGCCTGATGCAGCAACATCCCCAGACCATCGACGGTTGGATTGCCCCGGGCCCTCGCCCAACGCAGCAGCTCCGTTTCGAGCGGACTGTAGACGGCATCCGTCACCAGAGCCGTCAGTGAAAGCTCTTCAAGATCCAAGTCAAGAGGCGGCTGGCCGGCCATGCCAAGCGAGGTCGTATTAACGAGCAACGCCAGTTCTCCAAGGATTGTCGACAAACTATCCAAGGAAATAGCTTTTGAGTCGGATCCGAAATGAGCGCTTAGAATCTCCGCTTTGGAGACAGTTCGGTTGGCAATATACACAGGTGCAAAATTTCGGGACAAAAGTGCCCAGATCGCCGCGCGCGCCGCGCCGCCCGCGCCAAGCACAAGTGCCGGACCCGGAGAACGATCCCACCCTGGCGCTCCCTGATCGAGGTTGCCCAGAAAACCCAATCCATCCGTATTCGCTCCGCAAATCCGATTGCCATCCTGTTCAAGCCACAATGTGTTGACGGCCTGAATCGCTTGTGCGGCCGGATCCAGCCAATCGCAGCAATGGTAGGCAACTTCCTTGTGCGGGACGGTGACATTGCAGCCCACCAGGCCGGACCCTTTCAAATTGCGGTAGAAGTTTTCGGCATCCTGTGGCGCTACCGGAACACGGTCATAGCTCCCCTCGATCCGGTATCGATCAAGCCAGAACCCATGAATAAGGGGAGACCTTGAATGGCCGACGGGCCAACCCGTTATCGCGGCGCGTCTGATCATCCCTTGATCGTCCCGATTTCGCGCAATTGGCCGAGCAGCGGCAACAAGGGCAATCCAAGGATGGTGAAATAATCGCCCTCGATCTTGTCGAATAGCTGAATGCCAAGCGATTCCAGCTGATAACCGCCAACGCTGGAGAGGGCGGCATCGCCCGTTTGCGCCAGATACCAGCCGATGAATTCCGGCGACAGGACCCGCATGGTCAGCCTGGCCGTCGCCACATGCCGCCAGATCGTATTGCCGTTTCTAACCAGCGCAACGGCGGAATGCAGCGCATGCGTTTGTCCGGACAATCGGAGAAGCTGGCGGCGAGCCTGCTCCATATCCGCCGGTTTTGTCAGCCTTTCACCCTCAAACTCAAGCACCTGATCGGCCCCGACGACTAGAGCACTCTTGATCTGATCCCCTACGTCCAGCGCTTTGGCCTCCGCAAGGATCATGGCAATCTCATCCGGGGTAACGCCGCTTTCCAGCAATGGTTCTTCCACCGCCCTTTCATCGACGTCGGAAGGCATGACGCGAATTTCGAGGCCCGCGTTCCTCAACAGCGTGGCACGAATTTGGCTGCCACTCGCCAGAACAAGTTCAGTCATTTCTGAAAAAACCCCGATTAAACCGTCACGCCTTGCCTCACAGCGCCTGGCCCGGACGGATGCGCGATCTGTGATCGCGGAAAAGCGCCATGATTTCGGCAGCCGTCTCTTCGATGGACCGCCGGGTGACATCGATCAAGGGCCATTCTTTTTCCGCACACAGCCTTCTCGTCATCGCGATTTCCTCCGCGATGGTCTTGCGATCGATATAACTTTCATTCGGCAATGTCAGGGAATTGATCGACAAATCCTGTTTTGCCGGATGTGCTGGATACGCTCCGCCGATGCCACGAGACCCACGACCAGCGGATGCCGAATTTCATCAAGTTGGGGCGGCAAGGGAATACCGGGCACCATTGGTATATTGGCGGCTTTTATTCCACGGTTGGCGAGATAAATGCACGTCGGTGTTTTCGACGTCCGGCTGACGCCGATCAGGACAACGTCCGCCGCATTCAAATCTCCCGGTATCTGGCCGTCATCGTGAAGCATGGTGAAATTGAGCGCTTCAATCCGGCTGAAATAATCCGCATCCAGCACATGCTGACCACCCACCCGGCCGGTGAGCGTTACATTCAGATAAGACTGAAAAACCTTGAAGACGGGGTCGAGGATATTGACGCAGGGAACCGATAGATCCCGGCAGGCACGCTCCAGCCTCCCGGCTATTTCGACATCGACAAGCGTATAAAGCACGATGCCCGGCGCGCCTTCGATCTCCGCAATCGCCCGATCCAGCTGCTTGCTGGCGCGAACCAGCGGATAAACATGCTCGATCGCTCGCACGTCTTCATATTGTGCCGATGCAGCACGCGCGACGGTCATCAGCGTTTCGCCGGTGGAATCCGAAACAAGATGCAAATGGAAGAAGTTACGGGTCTTTCCCACGCTGTTGTCCCCAGTCTGGCGCCAAACCGCACCGGAAGGGTGCATAACTGCCCACCAAAGGCAAATCATCTCCAGATAATGCCCATAGCGCTCAATTGATCAACAGCGCATCGTTTTGCGTGCGCTGAACGCGAAACGAAACTTGCTTGTGTGGAAAAGCGGGTTTCAGAAAATTGTCCCCAATCCATCCCGGTAAATCTTAAAAGTTAACAAACAGTTAATAAAACTGTAAACCATTGGGAATATTATGATTTATTGGCGTTTGAGATTCATGTGGCCAAACGCGAGAAACGTTTTCCCGCCTTTCACCCCTGCTGAAGATAATGTAGAGGATGCAGGACAACTCTTAATCCCGGCAATCCACCGGCTAACAAAAACTACAAAATCCATTCCTATGGATTCTTTTCTTTTTTAATAGGAGCGAGCTGTGTCTTCTCGACCAAGCCCCGACCGATCGATCATGCGCGTCCTGGCAGGCGAGAAACTATGGCCACCTCCAATCTGGATGATGCGGCAAGCTGGTCGGTACCTGCCGGAATATCGGGCAACCAGAGCTTCCAAATCTAATTTCCTTGAATTTTGCTATGACGTTGATCTGGCGACGGAAGTGACACTCCAACCCATTCGCCGATTTGGCTTCGACGCAGCGATCCTGTTTTCCGATATTTTCGTTGTTCCTGATGCACTCGGATATCCTGTTCGCTTCGAGGAAGGTCGTGGTCCTGTCTTGGAACCGCTATCCGACAGGTTGGTAGCGGCATTGAACCAGAAAGATGCTGTTGGACGGTTGGACCCGGTGATATCAATCGTGGAACGGCTACGGGCCGAGCTGCCAAGTGAGACGAGCCTACTGGGCTTTTGCGGAGCGCCCTGGACCGTTGCCTGCTATTCGGTCGCGGGTCACACCACTCCGGATCAAACCGCGGCGAGGATCGGTGCCTATCGAAATCCGGAACTGATGCAGGCTTTTATCGATCAATTGGTCGAAGCGTCGATCAGCTACCTAACACGGCAGCTCGAAGCGGGCGCGGATGCGGTTCAGATATTCGATACCTGGGCGGGTGTGCTGGACGATGAGGGCTTTCAGCGCTGGTCGATCGAGCCGACGGCGAAAATCGTCGCCGGCGTAAAATCTCGCGTGCCGTTCGCCAAAATTATCGGATTTCCGAAAAATGCAGGAGCGCGCTTGCCGAACTACATTGCCGGCACGGGTGTCGATGCTGTCGGGATGGACTGGATGGTGCCGGCTGCTCTTGCCAGGGACATACAAAGAACCGTGCCAGTGCAGGGAAATCTCGATCCGATGCGCCTGGTGGCAGGTGGCAAGGCTCTCGATGACGGTGTGGACGAGGTCTTGAATGTGCTGGGTGACGGGCCGCTGATTTTCAATCTCGGTCACGGGGTGACGCCTGAGACCGATCCTGACCATGTCAAGCGGATGATCGACCGCGTCCGGTCCGCACCCGCGCGAGGATGAGATGGATCTCTATCTCTGGGTCAAATCGTTTCATGTGATTTCGATCATCGCCTGGATGGCGGCGCTTCTCTATCTTCCAAGATTGTTCGTCTACCACAGCACCAGTGCGATCGGCTCGGAGCAATCCGAAACGTTCAAGGTCATGGAACGACGGCTGCTGAAGGCGATCGCAAATCCTGCGATGGTCTCCAGTTGGATCTTCGGCCTATGGACCGCCTATCTCGGCGGGTTTTTCGTATCCGGCTGGTTTCACGCCAAATTGTTTCTGGTGCTTTTGATGTCCGCATATCATGGGTATCTTGCAAAGTGCCTTCGCCGCTTCGCTGCGGATGAAAACGAAAAGCCTGCCAGATTTTACCGGATACTGAATGAGGTTCCGACGATCCTCATGATTGTGATCGTGGTGCTGGTCATCGGCAAACCGTTTTGACCGGGTAGGCTGGTTCTTTGTGGCTGATCCCGGGTTCCTTGGCGATACCGTGGAGTATTGATTTTTCACGGATACGCTAAAGGGACTTGCTCAGGACTTGCGAAGCAGTTAGTGTCCCGGAAATTCACACCATGCGGACATGGTTGTACTTCGCTTGTCGAGGCGCCAGATCGCCGGCTTCAATCCGACCGATTAAAGATCCGCAAGTTCCCCGCCTTCGTGACTATGTGAACGACGCGTCCTCGCGTTCAAGCAAGCCCATACCCTCAACCGAGCAAAAGAAGATACTGCATTGGCCATTAAAGAGCTGAAACTCTCAGATCTTAAAGCGAAGACTCCGACTGAGCTTCTCGCATTTGCGGAAGAAAACGAAGTCGAAAACGCCAGCACCATGCGCAAGCAGGAGCTGATGTTCGCGATATTAAAAAGATTAGCCGCCCAGGATATTGATATTATAGGTGAGGGCGTCGTCGAAGTTCTTCAGGACGGCTTTGGATTTCTGAGATCGCCTGAAGCGAACTATCTGCCTGGTCCCGACGATATTTATGTTTCCCCGTCGCAAATTCGCCGCTTTTCATTGCGGACCGGAGATACGGTCGAGGGACATATCCGCAGCCCGAAGGATGGCGAAAGATACTTCGCGCTTCTCAAGGTCAGCACGATCAATTTCGAAGACCCGGATAAGGCTCGGCATAAGGTTCACTTCGACAACCTGACGCCACTTTATCCGGATGAACGCTTCAAGATGGAAGTCGAAAATCCAACGACCAAAGATCTGTCGTCCCGGATTATCGACCTGGTTGCACCGCTCGGCAAAGGACAACGCGGCCTGATCACTGCGCCGCCGCGTACGGGTAAAACCGTGTTCCTGCAGAATATTGCGAAGTCCATCACGACCAATCATCCCGAATGCTATCTGATCGTATTGCTGATCGATGAGCGGCCGGAAGAAGTGACGGATATGCAGCGTACCGTGAATGGTGAGGTAATCTCCTCGACATTCGACGAGCCTGCCACACGCCACGTTCAAGTCGCCGAAATGGTGATCGAGAAAGCCAAGCGGTTGGTCGAACACGGTCGTGACGTGGTCATCCTGCTGGATTCGATTACCCGTTTGGGACGCGCCTATAATACCGTGGTGCCGTCATCGGGTAAGGTTCTGACTGGCGGTGTCGATGCCAATGCGCTGCAACGTCCGAAACGCTTCTTTGGTGCTGCGCGGAACATCGAAGAGGGCGGCTCCCTAACGATCATCGCGACGGCCTTGATCGACACCGGAAGCCGGATGGACGAAGTGATCTTCGAAGAATTCAAGGGCACTGGTAACTCTGAAATTATCCTCGACAGGAAGATCTCGGATAAGCGCGTGTTTCCCGCGATCGATATTCAGCGGTCGGGTACGCGTAAGGAAGAACTTCTTGTGGCGCCTGACAGGCTCAAAAAGACATTCGTCTTGCGGCGTATTCTCAACCCGATGGGTACGGTCGACGCAATCGAGTTCCTGCTCGACAAACTTCGGCAAACGAAGAGCAACGACGATTTCTTCGATTCCATGAACACCTAGTTTGAGTGTTCAGGTTAGTAAGCGGCGGGGCGGCGGATGAAATTTCGGCGCCCTTTCTTATGTTTCACGTGAATCAATTTTTGAATCGGAAGCGGTTCAAATGAGTAATCTGCGGGGCAAAACTCTGGCTATCGCCTGTCCGTGAGATAGTTTTTTATGTCTTCAATATCTGTTAGCGGTGCGCTGCAAAGGCCTTCACGACAAAGATATAATGTTGCCACACCGTCGAGTGCCACTTTTCCGGACGCTGGATGATAGCGCGGTAGTCCCTCAGACGATTCGTGCACGTTACAAATAATTGCGGGATCGGCGATTGCTGATATAGCGCTCAGTACAGGCTTCGGATCCGTGCCGGGAGGCGCAAGTACCACGGCAATGCGGCTATGCCACCGATCATCGTAGGCGGACATCAAGGCGGCTGAGCCAAAGATATTCCTTGGTACGGCACCGGAGAATGCGCTGAGGATCCTGTCTGCAATATCCCTGTATTTATCGTCGCCAGTCATATGCCAGAGCCGGATATAAGCTGAAGCGGCAACGGAGTTGTAATTGGCGATTGCGTCGTCCTGGCTCGAAACAGGGCGGATAATCAGATCATCCGCCATCTTCGAAGTGAGGTAATATCCGCCGTCCGGGTGGACATAATCGGATTCCAGAACATCACCAAGGGCTGCTGCATCCCCAAGGTATCGTGTTTTTCTGTCGTACGAATGTTCGGTGTCTGCCAGTGCCAGTGCCGCTTTCATCATCCAGGCATAGTCTGAGGCGAAGGCCGGACGGGTGAAGCTCCCTTCCCGCCAGGCATGCGCCAGCCGACCCTCGCTGTCGCGCATATGATCCATGATGAAGCGATAAGCCTTTATTGCACCATTTCTCCACGATTCACGTGAAACATTGTGCCCGGCATAGGCAAGTGCGGCGATGGCGATCCCGTTCCAGTCCGCCAGTATTTTGTCGTCCTGCGCAGGTGGGACGCGTTTTTCACGCTCCAGCCTCAGGCTTTCCAACTGCTGACGGATGGAAGGGGTGAGGGCGGCTTGGGGGTTGATGGCATTCAACAGATTGGGGATGTTGCGGCCTTCGTAGTTACCAGTGGGCGTTATATCGAAAAGGTCGTTGAATGCTGTACCGGCTTCGTGTCCGAGGAGATCGATGATTTCATCGGGTGTCCAGACGTAGAATTTTCCTTCTTCACCTTCCAAATCGGCATCAAAACTGGAGGCAAACCCGCCTTTACGGGTTTGCATTTCTCGAAGTAGCCACTCGGCTGTCTCTTCGATTCGTGTTCGAAATAGTTCATCCCCCGTAGTGCCATAGGCCCAGACAAGCTGATTTAGATATTGGCCATTGTCGTAAAGCATCTTTTCGAAGTGGGGGACGAGCCATCGATCGTCGGTGGAATAACGACAAAGACCGCCGCCGATTTGATCGTAAATCCCGCCGAGGCTTATGCGCTTCAAGGTCTGGAGGAATGCCTGCCGGAATGATTCGGTACCGGTACGGATGGCATGTCTCCAAAGAAATTCCAATACAGCTGCCTGCGGGAACTTGGGCGCGCCTTGAATGCCACCATTCTTTTGATCGATCATGCCTAGCAGCCGATTAGCGGCTTGCGTCAATAAATCTTCATCGACCTGGCCCGGTTGGGCTGCCTGGCCGGCCAAGGCTTCCATAAGAGCATTTCGGTTGATGTCGATGCGGTTCCTGTCGGTGGCATAGGTTTGATGAACGGCGTTCAGGACGTCGATAAAGGATGGCCGGCCCCATCGCGCGTCCTTGGGAAAATAGGTGCCGCCCCAAAACGGTTGACCCTCTGGAGTGAGAAACATCGTCAGAGGCCAGCCGCCCTGTTCACCCAATGCATGCAGTGCATTCATGTAGATTTGATCGATGTCGGGACGCTCTTCGCGATCAACCTTGATATTCACGAACAGGCGATTCATTACATCTGCGGTTTGCTGGTCTTCGAAGCTCTCATGGGCCATGACATGGCACCAGTGACAGGCGGCGTATCCGACCGAGAGGAGGATCGGTTTATCGAGTGTTTTCGCTTCGGTAAGCGCCTCGCTTCCCCATGGGCGCCAGTCGACAGGGTTGTGCTGGTGCTGAAGCAGATATGGGCTGGTGCTGGCGTTGAGGCGGTTATCGGCCACGGTCATTCCTTTGGCGCTTGTATCCGGCAGCTGGCAGTTGGCATTGGATATGGGGTCGGATAACCGTAGTCGATGATGAGCGGGTATTGAAGAGGTGGGCTGGAATGACGTCGAATGGCGCTAGAGACACTATTTATGCGCTTTCCAGCGGGCACGGAGTAGCCGGTGTCGCTGTATTCCGGATATCTGGGCCGGATGCGGGCCGGGTATTGATCGAACTTGGCGGCGGTTTGCCCAAGGCCAGGCGTGCGGTGGTGAGAACCCTGGTGGATCCATCGTCCCGTGACGCCCTCGATCAGGCGCTCGTGCTGTGGTGTCCGGCTCCCAAAAGCTTCACAGGGGAAGATGTTGCTGAGTTGCATTGTCATGGTGGGCGCGCGGTTGTCGCTGCCGTATTGCGGGTACTGGGAGAGTTACCGGGGCTGCGGCATGCGGAAGCAGGAGAATTTACGCGTCGTGCCTTCGCAGCGGGCAGGCTGGACCTCACTGAAGTGGAGGGGTTGGCTGATCTCTTGACGGCCGAAACGGAGGTTCAGCGCAAGCAGGCGCTTCGCCAAGCGGGAGGGTCTCTTGGTGCCATCTACGCTCGCTGGCGGGATGAAATTATATGGGCAATGGCAATGATAGAGGCGGAACTGGATTTCTCCGAGGAGGAAGATGTCCCAGGGTCGCTGGCAGATGTTATTTGGCCGAGGCTTGTGAGACTTGCCGATGAGGTGTCTAACCATATTGATCAATCAAAGGTGGCTGAACGTATCAGAGACGGCTTCCAGGTAGTGCTTCTTGGTAAGCCGAATGCTGGAAAGTCAAGTTTGATCAATGCGTTAGCAAAGCGCGACGTTGCGATCGTAACGCCCGAGGCCGGGACGACCCGCGATCTGATTGAGGTTCATCTTGATCTGAAAGGGTATCCGGTTACCTTGATCGATACCGCCGGCCTTCGCGAGTCAGTCGGTTTGGTGGAGCAGGAAGGGATTAGACGGGCCCGTGAGAAAGCGGCTCAGGCTGACCTTATATTGTTCCTGCAAAGTGCTGAAGATCCCGTCGTCTCTGGAGATGAGTTTGCGGGTCTGGATGTTCCGATATGGCTGGTGCGGAGCAAAAGTGACTTGCGGCCTGAAGACCATCGTTTGGGTGCTGGACTTGCCGGCGTCGAGAAGGAACTTGCATTGTCCATGGCGGGCGACGGCAGCGTTCAACAGCTGCTGGATAGTCTTGCGGATCATGTTGCGAGTCATTTGGTCGTGTCTGAATTGCCTGCAGCGACAAGGCAACGGCATGTGGCACTCCTGGATGAATGCCGGCGAGGTTTGTTATCGGCAATAGACATGGAGCACGCTCCACTGGAACTTCGGGCGGAGGAACTCAGATCAGCTGCTACTGCGCTTGGCCGGATTACTGGGAAGGTGGATGTGGAGGATTTGCTCGATGTGATTTTTCGTGATTTTTGTATCGGTAAGTAATCAATCGGTTTCACGTGAAACAGAGAATCCTGCTGTGGATTCGATTCCGATACGAATTCGTAAGCCCCTTTGTTTATCGAGTTTCCGAGATTTTGTAGAAACCATGATAGTAAATCCGGGCTGACTGCATCTGCGATCGCTGAGGTTCACCATCGGTTCTGAAAAATGGAATACCGTTCAGATCCCGACAGATGATAAAAATCGGGTCGGTGACCGAGTTTTGTGGCATAACGCAAAGCAGTCCGGTAAGAGCCGTCATCGCCTTTCGTACGGGCCTGATGGCAAAACAAGCACGGCGTTAGTTAGCGACGCACCAACGGCTCTAATCTTCTACGGCTCAGAATATGTATGACGTGATTATTATTGGCGGCGGTCATGCCGGTTGTGAAGCCGCTGCGGCTGCAGCGAGAATGGGTGCCGTGACGGCGCTCGTGACCCAACGGTTCGACACGATTGGTGTCATGTCCTGCAACCCTGCTATCGGCGGGCTCGGAAAGGGTCATCTCGTCCGGGAAATCGATGCACTCGATGGGCTTATGGGTCGTGTAGCGGACAAGGCGGGAATCCAATTCAGGCTTCTTAATCGCAGGAAGGGGCCGGCCGTCCGTGGACCTCGGGCTCAGGCGGATCGGAAACTCTATCGCGAGGCCATGCAAGCGGCGATCCTGGAGACCGCCAATTTGGTTGTCGTGGAAGGAGAGGCTGTCTCGCTACTGCTTCAAGAGGGAGCGGTAGAAGGTGTGGAGCTGGCCGATGGGCGGACTTTGCGCGCGGGGGCTGTTGTTCTTACGACTGGTACGTTTCTGCGCGGTATTATCCATCTGGGAGATCGACAAATACCGGCAGGCCGGGCCGGAGATGCTCCCGCAAACGCCCTGTCAGCTTCATTGCTTGCTGCGGGCTTTACGCTAGGGCGATTGAAAACAGGCACACCGGCGCGTCTGGATGGCCGGACTATATCTTGGTCTCAATTGGATGAGCAGCCTGGCGACGATGTTCCGGAAGTGTTTTCAACGCTTTCGGCGGGACTGACGGCGCCACAGGTCTCCTGCCATATAACGAGGACCACACCTGCGACCCATGAGGTGATACGGGAAAATCTCCACCGATCGGCCATGTACTCCGGCGAGATCAGCGGCCGTGGGCCACGCTATTGCCCGTCAATTGAGGACAAGATTGTCCGCTTTGGTGAAAGGGATGGCCATCAGGTTTTTCTGGAGCCTGAAGGCATCGATGATCCCAGCATCTATCCCAATGGATTGTCGACGTCTCTTCCGGAAGATGTTCAGCTTGCATTTCTGAGGACCATTCCCGGCCTCGAGCAAGTTGAGGTCCTCAAGCCTGGCTATGCCATTGAATACGATCACATCGACCCCCGTGAACTGAAGCCGACTTTGGAAACAAAGCGGATTTCCGGCTTGTTTTTGGCAGGCCAAGTCAATGGCACGACCGGCTATGAGGAGGCGGGAGCGCAGGGCTTGCTTGCCGGATTAAACGCAGCCCGGCGCGCTGGTGGCGGCGAGCAGATAACGGTGAGCCGGTCGGATGGATATCTCGGCGTGATGGTGGATGACCTGGTTACGCGGGGCGTCAGTGAGCCATATCGGATGTTCACGTCGCGGGCGGAGTATAGGCTGTCACTGAGAGCTGATAATGCGGATCAGCGTCTAACGCCTCTGGGGATTGAATTGGGCTGTGTTGGCGCGGAAAGGCGATTCGCTTTCGAAACAAAGAAGCGGAAACTCGTAGATGCAGCCAAATATCTGAAAAACTTAATGATTACGCCCGCCGAAGCCAAAAAACAGGGGCTTGGGCTTAATCAGGATGGTGTCCGGCGGTCTGCATTCGAGATCCTCTCCTACCCGGATATTTCTCTGAATGACGTTGGCCGAATCTGGCCGGAAACGGTCGCGAAGATCGAACCTGCAATTGCGGAGCAAGTCGCAATTGACGCGACTTATGCGGTTTATCTACGCAGGCAAGCCTCCGATATCGATACGATGAAACGGGAAGAAGCGTTATTAATCCCGGTTACACTTGACTACTCGTCGATCAGAGGGCTTTCCAACGAGGTACTTCAAAAGCTTCAAACGGTAAGGCCGACAACGCTTGGTCATGCCTCGAGAATAGAGGGAATGACGCCGGCTGCGCTGACCTTGTTGCTTGGTCATATTCGCAAAGGGGAAGGGCGTGAACACAGCGCTGTTTCGGGTGTGGCGTGAGGGGTGACGGCCGGTATCACCAGAGAAGCAAGCCTGCCGCTGGGCCAATTACGGCGCGCGGTAAGGATGGTGACGGTCCTGATGCGCTAGCTGCTGTCGGCACCGTTTCACGTGAAACAGTCAAGCGTTTGACGATATATGTAGAATTGCTCAAGCGTTGGCAGCCCGCGCAAAACCTCGTCGCACATTCGACGCTTCAAGAGATATGGCATCGCCATGTCGCAGACAGCGCACAAGTGCATCTCGCGCTGCCCGAAGCCAGACAATGGGTCGATTTTGGTAGTGGGGCAGGATTCCCCGGACTTGTCACGGCAATTTTTCTCGCGGAGCAAGCTGGCGCCGACAAACCCTCGGCTATGGTTCATCTGATCGAGAGCAATCAAAAGAAGACGGCGTTTCTTCGCGCCGTAATCAGGGAAACTGGATGCCCTGCACAAGTGCATTCGGGCCGGATAGAGGAAATTGTCTCAGCCTGGACAGAGCCTGTGGAAGGGGTGTCGGCGAGGGCGTTGGCGCCGTTGACGGATCTATGCGGCTTTGCTGAAGGCTTCGTTTCGCGCGGTGCGACGGCAATTTTCCACAAAGGAAAAAATTTCCAGGAAGAGATTGAACTAGCCTCTCACGCTTGGGATTTGAATCTGCTAGAAAGGAAGAGCCTCATCGATCCTGACAGCCGTCTGTTGGTCATTTCCCGCATCACGGCGCGTCCTACCACCGGGAAAGGCTAGATCCGGATGAGCTTGCTTCCACGTTCCCCTCGCGTTCTCGCGCTCGCCAATCAAAAAGGCGGCGTTGGCAAGACTACAACGGCGATTAATCTCGGCACGGCATTGGCGGCTATAGGCGAGCGGGTATTGGTCATCGACCTGGATCCGCAGGGCAACGCCTCGACCGGTCTTGGTATCGATCGCCGCAGCCGCGACATATCCACGTATGATGTTCTTTGCGGCGATTCCACATTGGCGGAGGCAATCCAGGATACCGCTGTTCCACGGCTCTGGGTGGCTCCCTCAACGATGGATCTGCTGGGTCTGGAACTGGAGATTGCCTCCCGGCAAGATCGGGCGTTTCGCTTGCGTCAGGCAATCGCACATTTCACCCGCGAAGCGGCGAAGGAAAATCGCCCGGAATTCACATATGTCCTGATCGATTGCCCGCCGTCTCTTAATCTACTGACAATCAATGCACTTTCAGCTTCGCACTCGATACTTGTGCCGCTGCAATGCGAGTTTTTTGCCCTCGAAGGTCTAAGTCAGTTGCTGAGTACGGTAGAGCAGGTCAAGACCTCTCTCAATCCCGAGTTGTCGATTCATGGTATTGCCTTGACGATGTACGACAGCCGAAACAACCTCTCCGCTCAGGTGGTCGAGGATGTGCGAGCGACCATGGGCGAAACGGTTTACGAGACGGTCATTCCGAGGAACGTGCGGATATCTGAAGCGCCTTCCTATGGCAAACCGGCATTGCTTTACGATCTCAAATGCGCCGGTAGCCAGGCCTATCTTCGGCTGGCATCGGAAGTCATCCAGCGTGAGAGAAATCTCCGAACGGTGGCCGCCTGAGAGCGTTGCCGATTTCGGAGTCGAAATGACCGCGGTTTTTCTATGCGCCATGGAGCGGTGTTAGTTTCGGCCGAAGGTCAAAAGCAAGGGCGCCCCGGTGATCTTTGAAAGTGATGGACAATAAGATGGCGGAAAATGACGGCAGCGGACGCAAGAGGCTGGGCCGGGGTCTGGCGGCACTGATCGGTGAGGTGGGGACCGAACCCCCAGCGGAGCCGAAAACACCGCGCGATACCAGGAAAGTGCCGATCGAGCATCTGACCGCTAATCCGCGCAATCCACGCAAGAGCTTCTCCGACAGCGATCTCACGGATCTGACAAATTCGGTCCGGGAAAAGGGGATCGTGCAGCCGCTTCTGGTCCGTCCTGTCCCCGGGCGGTTGGATGCGTATGAAATTATTGCTGGCGAAAGGCGGTGGCGTGCGGCGCAAAAGGCCGGCCTTCACGATGTGCCGGTGGTGGTTCGGGATGTCACGGATCAGGAAGCGCTTGAGCTCGCGATCATCGAGAACGTCCAGCGCGCCGATCTTAATCCGATCGAGGAGGCGCTCGGTTACGATCAGCTCGTCGCGGAGTTTTCTTACAGCCAGATTGAACTTGCAAAGGTGATCGGCAAGAGCCGAAGCCATGTTGCCAACACGATGCGGCTGTTGAAATTGCCGAACGCCGTCAAGGACTACCTTGCCGAAGGCCTGCTTACGGCCGGCCACGCCCGAGCATTGATTACGGCCGAAGATCCTGCCGCCCTGGCGGAGTTAATCGTCGAAAAGGGTCTCAATGTTCGCGAAGCCGAACGGCTGGCTCAAGACCCCTCGGCGCTGGAAAAAGCCAAGGCCGGGAAATCTCAGAAAGCCGAAAAGGACCCGGACACGAAAGCGCTTGAAAAGCGTTTGGCTGACGGCCTCGGTCTAAAGGTTGCTATCGCCCATAAGCCGGAAAAAGGCGCCGGCGAACTCAAGATAAAATACGTGTCGCTTGAGCAGCTCGACCAGATTTGCCGGCTGTTGGGCGTCCAGAACTGAAGTTTGCCCGGCGAATGGGCAAGGGTTCTTTTAGTCCTGACGTTTACAGGAAAAACGCTTTAGCGGCGATTGGAGCGTGCGTGAGCGACCCTTGCCAGTTTCAGGATGGCGTCGGATACGATGGCTACGCCGAGCGTCTGGTTAAGGCGACCCTGCAGAACCGCATTGCCCAGAAGATCCATCGCCTTTTCGATATCCGTTCTCTGCCAAAGGGTTATCTGGCGACTGATAGCATCGCGGCGTTGGAAGAAAATGGGCGGTTGGGCTCGCTCTACCAATTGATGGGCCGCTATGCCGCGGTCGTGCATCGCTCGAAGCCGGTGCAGCAACAGAAAATGCCGCAAAGTGGCATTGGCAATCTGGTCGATGCTTGACCCTGCTGCTTCCAGACGTTCCAGGCCATGATCGACAGTGGCAAGGTCGCCCGTTGCCGCTGCATCGATCAATTCATCCATGGCGAATGCTGAGGCGTCGCCCATGATCGCGGTAATGTCGGAAGTCTCTATCCGTTCCTTGCCGTGGGCATAGAGGCAGAGCTTTCGCAATTCACCGCGGCTTGCGAGACGGTCGGCGCCGAGCAATTCATGAAGGGCGTGACGCGCTTCACGGCTAACGCTCAACCCGGCGAGCCTCGCTTCTTCATCGATAAGCCTGTCCACGTCCCGGGTGCCATCCTGATAGCAAGGAACTGCGGTGGCGGTCTTATGGGTTTCGATTTGCTTGCGAAACGCAGCCGTTTTTTTCAAATCCCCCGCTTCGAGCACCACCAGCGCGATCTGGCCGGCTTCTTTCAATAGGGGGTCGACTGCCGGCACCATGTTCTTGCCGCCGCAATCCTTCACCCAGATCACTCGCCGTCCACCGAAGAGGGGAATGGTTAGCGCTTCATCGATGAGGCGTGAAGGGTCGGCTACGACGTCGGCAGCTTCGAGTTTCACCAGCGCGAAGGGATCGTCGCTGCCCTTGCTGGCGAGATTTGCCAGAGATTGTGCGCGTTCGGAACGAGTTCGGTGTCTGGACCGTAAATCAGGACGACATTAACGCTCTCCGGCGGATTAGCCAGGAATCGGTCGGCTTCCGCAGCCTTGAGGGCAACCATCCTATCCCTCTCAGTTGATCATGACGTCTCTGCCTTGAGCCATATTACCGCGCGGAAAATGCGTTTTATTAGCCGCCTAACTATTTCCCGTCGAGTTCAATGGCCTAGGGCCGCTGATCAGAAAAAAAGCCTGCGACACGGGTCTGAATATCGCCGGCAATCACCTTAGCCGCCCGATCTTCGGCGTCACGTTCCGCCCGCAGATTGGCAAAACGTTGGCTGGAAAAGTCGTAGCTTGCTGTTGCGAAGGAGCGACCCATCATGAGGGTTTTATTGGTGGCATAATCAGACAGCACGAAGGACGAGTTGAGCGTCACCGTATAGGACGCAGGAACGTCCGCCAATCGTTCGACACCCACTTCGGCGATCTTGCGATCCAGTATCACCTGCAGCCGATATCGTGGCGGCGCTTCTTCGCCACCACGGCGGAAGCCAAACACCATTTCATTGCGCAGTACCTGCCCAACGCGGTCCAGCCCTTTGGTTTCCGTCGTATCGATGCCTTTGATATCGACGGCGGCGAGTTCGTCTTGAACGGGAGAAACTCCGGCTGCGCTGTTCCAGGTTCCGTAAAGCGGACGAACCTGGCAGCCCCCGAGCGTTAGTGCCGCAGCGCAAAGAAGCAGGATCGAAATGCGGCGCCGTGGCGCTGAACGGCGGGATATGTCAGACAACAACATTCACGATCCTCAATGGCACGACGATAATCTTGCGGGGCGGCTTGCCGTCGAGCGCGCGAATGACGGCATCCATCGCCAGAGTGGCTGTCTCTATATCTTCTTTCGACGCATCACGCGCAACCGTAACGTCTGCGCGTTTCTTGCCGTTGACCTGAACCGGCAATGTGATGGTGTCTTCCATCAGCAGATCGGCTTCAACTTCCGGCCAGGCCGTAGTCGCCAGCAGGTCTTTGTTGCCGAGCAGCGACCAGCATTCTTCCGCGAGATGCGGGGTCATTGGCGCGATCATCTGCACCAGATAACTTCCTGCTTCCCGGATGGCGAATTCCATGTCCTTGCCTTCAGCTGGCGACTGCATCGCCTTGCTTGCCGTATTGACGAGTTCATAGAGCCGCGCGACCGCGCGGTTGAAGCCGAGCGCTTCAATATCCCTGGAAAGAATATGCAGAGTTTTGTGAGTCGCGCGGCGTAACTCTGTAGCTTTTTCGCCAAAGGCATTCGGCCGTGCAACCGGCGAGGGCCAACGGTCGCCGATTTCGCCGACCAGTCGCCAGACGCGCTGCATGAAGCGCCATGCGCCTTGAACGCCTTCCTCGGTCCACTCCACATCGCGTTCGGGCGGACTATCGGAAAGCATGAACCAGCGGGCGGTATCGGCGCCGTAAGTATCGATGATGTCTGTCGGATCCACGGTGTTCTTCTTGGACTTCGACATCTTTTCGATAGAGCCGATCGCGACTTCCGAATTGTCAGAGATCAGAAAGGCCCTTCGCTTGCCGTCAACATCCTCGATGCGGACTTCTGCCGGGGATACCCACGATCCATCGGTCGCCTTGAAAGTCTCGTGGGTTACCATTCCCTGGGTGAACAGTCCCCGGAAGGGTTCCGTTACGCCGAGGTGACCCGTTTTTTGCATCGCTCTTGCGAAGAACCTCGAATAGAGCAGGTGAAGAATCGCATGTTCGATACCGCCGATATATTGATCGACCGGCAGCCAATCGTCGGCAGTTGCCTTGTCGGTGGGGTTCTGGTTTTTCGGGTCCGTAAACCGCGCGAAATACCATGAAGAATCGACGAAAGTATCCATCGTGTCGGTTTCGCGCCGCGCATCTATGCCGCACTTCGGGCATTTGACGTGCTTCCAGGTCGGGTGCCGGTCGAGGGGATTTCCGGGATGCTCGAACGAGACGTCGTCGGGCAAACTAACCGGCAGATCCTTGAGCGGAACGGGAACCGTGCCGCAATCGTCGCAATGAATGACCGGGATCGGGCATCCCCAATAGCGCTGCCGGGAAATTCCCCAGTCGCGCAGACGGTAATCGACCTGGCGCTCCGCCTGCGGCTCGCCGTCCAGGAGGATCTTTTCGAGCCTGGCGGCAACGGCCTCCTTGGCATCGGCTACCGACATCCCATCGAGGAAATCGGAATTGAAGATCGAGCCGTCGCCCGTATAGGCCTCATCCGCGATCGTGAACTCTTGCGGGTCCGCATCCTTCGGCAGTACCACCGGCGTGACCGGAAGGCCGTATTTCCGGGCGAAATCCAGATCGCGCTGATCGTGACCCGGACAGCCGAAGATCGCGCCGGTTCCATAGCCCATCAGGATGAAATTCGCCACATAGACCGGCAGTTCGATCGAAGCATCGAGCGGGTGACGAACGCGCAGGCCAGTATCGTAGCCTTTTTTCTCCGCCGTCTCGATCGCCTCGGCGGAGGTACCGATCTTCTGGCAATCGACAATGAAGGCAGCGAGCTCTGCATTGTCCTTCGCCAGCGACTGGGCGATCGGATGGTCCGGCGAGATGCCCATGAACGAAGCGCCGAAGAGCGTATCCGGACGCGTGGTGAAGACCTCGAGCGCTTTTTCGCCTGTTGCCGGCTGCGTGACGAATTCAAACCCGACGCGCAAGCCCTCGGACTTGCCGATCCAGTTGCGCTGCATCAGGCGCACTTTCTCGGGCCAGCGGTCGAGCGTATCGATCGCGGATAGCAGATCCTCGGAAAAATCCGTGATCCGGAAGAACCACTGCGTCAGTTCACGCTGTTCGACGAGCGCGCCGGAGCGCCATCCCCGGCCGTCGATGACCTGTTCGTTCGCCAGTACCGTCATATCGACCGGGTCCCAATTGACCTTGGAACTGCGGCGATAGGCGAGCCCGGCTTTCAGGAAGTCGAGGAAAAGGTGCTGTTGCTGCGCATAGTAGTCGACGTCGCAGGTGGCGAATTCGCGGCTCCAGTCGAGCGAAAGCCCCATGATCTTGAGCTGGTCGCGCATGGCGGCGATATTCTTGTAGGTCCAGTCCTTGGGGTGGACCTTGTTTTGCATGGCCGCGTTTTCCGCCGGCATGCCAAAGGCGTCCCAGCCCATGGGGTGCAACACATTGAAACCGCAGGCGCGTTTGTAACGGGCAACGACATCCCCCATGGCGTAATTGCGCACATGGCCCATGTGGATGCGGCCCGACGGATAGGGAAACATTTCAAGAACGTAGTACTTGCGGCGCGGATCGTCATTTTGCGTGACGAAGACGCCTTGTTCTTCCCATCGTTTTTGCCAGCGTGTTTCCGCCTCGCGGGCGTTATATCGTTCTGTCGTCATCTAGCTCGCCGCTTCGATTTTTTTGTTCGTTCGAACAGGAATGCCTCGGCCGGACTGTCACCAGAAATGGGCGCGGCGGTCAACCGGCAAGAATTGGAAAGCATAAGGGTCGCGGATGAAAAAGCCATGGGGTTGCAATTACGACGTTGCTGGCGCATCTCCAGTATCGTCGAATTACCGGGGACGGCCCGGCCGTCAACGCTCATAGTCAAACTCCTTTGCACGAGATCGACCCGCCGATGCCTTTGTCCGTTGAAGATCGCCTCTCGCATGTACGCGGGCTTATTGCCAAATCGGAAGCCGAGGCTGGCCGCCCCGCCGGCAGCGTCAGGCTTGTGGCTGTTTCCAAGACATTCGACGCCGACGATATCAGGCCGGTGCTCAAGGCCGGTCAGCGCGTCTTCGGCGAAAACCGTGTGCAGGAAGCGCAAGGAAAGTGGCCGGCGCTGAAGGAAGAGTTCGATGGTGTCGAGCTTCATCTTATCGGCCCGCTGCAATCGAACAAGGCGGTTGAGGCGGTGGCTCTGTTCGATGTCATCCATACGGTTGACCGGGAAAAGATCGCCCGTGCTTTGAAAGCAGAAATGACCAAGCAGGCGAGGCATCCGCGGCTTTTCATCCAGGTCAACACCGGAGAAGAACCGCAAAAGGCCGGCGTCAACCCGCAAGACGCGGATGCTTTTATCGCCTTTTGCCGGGATGAGCTTGGCCTTGCCATTGAAGGTTTGATGGCGATACCGCCGGTCGATGTCGCGCCCGGTCCGCATTTCGCGCTTTTGCGGAAAATTGCCGAGAGGAACGGGATCGCCGGGTTGTCCATGGGAATGTCGAGCGATTTCGAGCTGGCAATCCCTTTTGGCGCAACCCTGGTGCGCGTTGGTTCAGCAATTTTCGGCGAGCGCGACTATCCGCATTGAATTCCGCCGAATTCCTTGACTTGTGAGCGATGCCGGCTTATTCACCGGGCAATCCTCATCAGGATGACAATTGCAATAAGGCCGACCGGGCCCCGTGAAGGTATAAAGAGAGCCCGGAGGTTATCACCCGACAGCGCGTGGCGCCCTCGGGTGTTATTTTGCTATGCGCTTCGTGGCACGAGGCCGTTAGGGCGCTGGATGATCCCGATTGAGCGTCGAAATGCTCTAGCGGGGAACTGGAAGGAACGTCATGTTCGAAAGCCTGTCCGATCGATTGAGCGGCATTCTCGACAAGCTCACCCGGCGTGGTGCGCTGTCGGAAGCTGATGTTTCGGAGGCCATGCGCGAAGTCCGCCGGGCCCTGATCGAAGCCGATGTGGCGCTGCCGGTGGTTCGATCCTTCACCGACAAGGTTCGCGCCCGTGCCGTTGGCCACGATGTGGTGAAATCCGTCACCCCGGGTCAGCAAGTCGTCAAGATCGTGCACGACCAGCTGGTCGAAATGCTCGGCTCCGATGCAAATCCGATCGATCTTGAGGCTCCCGCTCCCGTCTGTATCATGATGGTCGGTCTCCAGGGTTCGGGTAAGACGACCACCACCGGCAAGATCGCCCTGCGCCTCGCAACGCGCGAAAAACGCAAGGTATTGATGGCCTCGCTCGATACGCGCCGGCCAGCCGCGCAGGAGCAGCTCAAGGTATTGGGCGAGCAGAACGGCGTCGAAACCCTGCCGATCGTTGCGGGTCAGTCGCCTGTCCAGATCGCCACCCGCGCCATGACGGCAGCCCGGCTCGGCGGCTATGACGTCGTCATGCTCGATACCGCCGGCCGCACCCACATCGACGAGCCGTTGATGGTGGAGATGGCGGAAATCCGCAAGGCCGCCAACCCGCATGAGATCCTGCTCGTCGCCGATGCGTTGACCGGTCAGGACGCGGTGAACCTTGCGACGTCCTTCGACGAGCGCGTCGGCATTACCGGTATCGTACTGACCCGTATGGATGGCGACGGGCGCGGTGGCGCAGCACTTTCCATGCGTGCTGTCACCGGCAAACCCGTCAAGCTGATCGGAACCGGCGAAAAGGCCGATGCGCTGGAAGATTTTCATCCGTCGCGAATTGCCGACCGCATCCTTGGCATGGGCGACATCGTGTCGCTGGTGGAAAAGGCAGCGCAGGAGTTCGATGCGGACCAGGCGGCCAAGATGGCTGCCAAGATGCGCAAGGGCTCCTTCGATCTGGAGGATCTCGCCGGACAGCTGAAGCAGATGGAAAAGCTCGGCGGCATGTCCGGCATCATGGGAATGATGCCCGGCGTCGGCAAGATCAAGAAGCAGATGGATGCCAGCAATCTGGATGACAGGGTACTGAAGCGGCAGGTGGCGATTATCCAGTCGATGACCCCGTTTGAGCGCCGCAAGCCGGAGCTTCTCAAGGCCAGCCGGAAAAAGCGGATCGCCGCCGGCTCCGGCGTCGACGTTGCCGATGTGAACAAGCTGTTGAAAATGCATCGCCAGATGGCGGACATGATGAAGCAGATGGGCAAGGGCAAAGGGCTCCTTGGCAAGATGATGGGCGGCATGGGCATGCCCGGCGGCATGCCGCAGATGGATCCGGCGGAAATCGAGAAACTGGCGAAATCCGGTCAGTTGCCCGATGGGATGTCTGGCGGAATGCCGCAGGGATTGCCAAAAGGGTTGTCCGGGGGGCTGCCCGGCGGCTTTCCGGGCGGTCTGCCTGGCGGGTTGCCCGGTCTAGGGGGAGGAGGCCTTTTCGGCATGGGAAAAGGTAAGAAGAAATGACCACCGACGCTGAAATCAAGCTCGGCTCCGACAATGCCGCGCTATCGGAACTGCAGCAGCTGCGCGGGTCGATCGACAATATCGACGCGGCTCTGGTTCATATGCTTGCCGAGCGCTTCAAATGCACGCAGCGCGTCGGCGTGTTGAAGGCGACGCACAGTCTTCCGGCCGCCGACCCGGCAAGAGAGGAACTCCAGATCGCCCGGCTGCGCCGTCTGGCGCAGGAAGCCAATCTGGATCCCGATTTCGCAGAGAAGTTTCTAAATTTTATCGTTAAGGAAGTTATCAGACATCACGAAGACATCCGCCGTTAACCGGCGGTCGCCATTGAACAGGAGAAACCAAAATGGCCATCAAGATCCGTCTCGCCCGGGGCGGCGCCAAGAAGCGCCCCTACTACCGTATTGTTATTGCCGATGAGCGCGCACCGCGCGATGGGCGTTTCATCGAGCGTGTCGGCGCCTACGATCCGCTTCTGCCGAAGGATAACGAGCAGCGCATCCAGCTCAACGTCGAGCGCATTCAGCATTGGCTGAGCAATGGCGCGCAGCCGACGGACCGCGTTCTTCGCTTCCTCGATGAAGCCGGTCTCATGAAGCGTGCGCCGCGCAACAACCCGAAGAAGGCCGAGCCGGGCGAAAAGGCCAAGCAGCGTGCTGAAGAAAAGCGTCAGGCGGCTGAAGATGCAGCTGCCGCCGCTGCTGAGCCTGCTGCGGAATAAAGCTGGTGACGCGGCGTTTTACGATAAATCGGTATGGAGCCTGCTGAGCCTATGGCCGGAACCGGGAACCGTATAGCGATTGCACGTTTTGGCGCCGCGCATGGCATACGCGGGGAAGTGCGGGTCAAGCCCTATGGCGATGACCCGCTCGCTCTCTCCTCTTACGGGCCTCTCGAAACCCGAGACGGTTCCGCGCATTATGAGATCCTCACGCTACGCCCGCAAAAATCGATGGTTGTCGCCCGCATCAAGGGCGTCAACGACCGTAATGCGGCTGAAGCCTTGAACGGTATCGAACTTTTCGTTTCGAGAGACCGTCTGCCGGAGCCGGCGGATGACGACGAGTTCTACCATGCCGATTTGATCGGTATGGCGGCGGTTACTCCGGAAAATGACGCGCTTGGCGCGGTTTCCAGCGTGCAGAATTTTGGCGCAGGAGATCTTCTGGAGATCAAGCCTAAGGGTGGCGCGTCTTTCTATGTCCCCTTCACTCGTGCCTTCGTTCCAGAGATCGAAGTCAAGGAGAGGCGCGTGGTCGTCGTGCTGCCGGACGATTATTTTTCCGATGAGGCCGACGCGGAAACGAACGATCCGACCGAAGCCGGCTGACCGGGATCCGCCTGGATCGCTTCCTGTTTGTGTCCCTGTAAATCGGCGATAGCGACTTCGCTACGAAGCAGCGCGGTCACTCCGGCGGCTGATAGTGCGCCGAGCGAATTGGCCGCAGCATCGAAAAGAGATGCTTCGTGATGAGGCAGCAAGGCCTGCAGCCCTTCACCGAAGGCGCCAAGAACGATGGTCGTAGCTGCAGCCATGAACAGCGGAAGGCGAAACACCGAAGCAAGCGCAAGCGTCAAGAGACCGAAAAATACGAGATGCTGCACCTTGTCGTAGGGGTGCTCCAGCCCGGTGGAATACAGCAGTCCGAATGTCAGCCCATAAACAAGCAGAGCCGCGAGCGGCAGGAGCCGCCTGACGGACAGGCGCGGCGAAATTCCTGTCTGGTCTGCAATCCCGATCATAGTGGCAATTGTGAGTTTCATGGCTTGCGCGGGGTAGCCTTTTCGTGAGGCGGCGGATATCAAGTATCGCATTCGCCTGATTAATCGAACGTTACGCGAGTTTGGAGGTCGGGATAGGGTTCCCGTCCCGCAAGCGTGGCCGACTGGGGCTGGATATAATTTCGATTGGAAAACCGGCTGGTCCTGCCATGACATTTCGTGCTTCTGTTCTGACGCTCTATCCGGAGATGTTTCCCGGCCCCCTTGGCGAAAGCCTTTCCGGGCGGGCGCTCGGTAGCGGGCTATGGTCGCTCGAAGCGGTTCAGATCCGCGATTTTGCCGAAGACAAGCACCGCAGCGTCGACGATACGCCTGCCGGCGGCGGTCCGGGCATGGTGCTCAGGCCGGATGTCCTTGCCCGCGCCATCGATCATGTGAGCCCGGCGGAAGATCCCAGGCCCCGGCTCCTGCTTTCGCCACGAGGCAAGCCGCTGACGCAAAAGGGCGTGAGGGAGTTGGTCCAGGGTCCTGGAGCGACCCTTGTTTGCGGCCGGTTTGAGGGAATTGATGAAAGAGTCATAGAGGCGCGGGATCTGCGCGAGGTTTCCATCGGCGACTATATACTTTCGGGCGGTGAACTGGCGGCCATGGTCCTTCTGGACGCAGTCGTGCGGCTGCTTCCCGGCGTCATGGGAAACAGGGAAAGCGGAGAAACGGAAAGCTTTGAGGCAGGATTGCTGGAGCATCCGCACTATACCCGGCCGCAGATTTTTGAGGGGCGCACTATCCCGGAGGTTCTGACTTCAGGCGATCACGGCCGGATTGCCGCCTGGCGGCAGGCGGAAGCGGAGCGGTTGACCATGGATCGCAGGCCCGATCTCCTCAAAAAGCTGACGCCCAAGCCGGACAAAAGCTGATGTTTCGCCATTTAAGGCATGACAAAGGGGTAAACTTGGGTTATCACGCCCGCCAAACGAGCCCTTGAAGGGTAGCGGATTCCCGTTGTCCGGCGTTGTGCAGCAAGGCTCGAGAAATCCGGCAAAGGCCATAAAAATTGCGGTGAATCCGTCCCCGCGGCTTGAACGCAGGCGGACGCTCTGACCGATTGAAGAATCGAGAAGGTAAGTGCCATGAATATCATCGACCAGCTGAACGCCGAAGAAATGTCGAAGGTGGAAACCCTTCGCAAGCTCCCGGATTTTTCGCCAGGCGACACCGTTCGCGTCAACGTCAAGGTGACGGAAGGCACGCGCACCCGTACCCAGGCGTATGAAGGCGTATGCATCGCCCGCTCCGGCGCCGGCTTCAACGAGAACTTCACCGTCCGCAAGATTTCCTACGGCGAAGGCGTGGAGCGCGTGTTCCCGATCTTCTCGCCGCAGATTGAAGGCGTCGAAGTGGTTCGCCGTGGTAAGGTCCGTCGCGCCAAGCTCTATTATCTGCGCGACCGTCGCGGTAAATCTGCCCGTATCGTCGAAGCGAGCAACGTTCGCGCCAAGCGCTTGAACGAAGTCGTGAAGGCGGAAGTGGCGGCAGGCAAGGCAGCTGCGGAAGCCGAAAAGCAGGCTGCCAAGCAGGCCAAGGCGGCGGAAGCAGCCGCAGAATAAGACTGGCTGCTGTTCGCTATATTGTGCAAAATTCAAAAGGCGGCTCTGGTCCACGGAGCCGCCTTTCCTTTAGGCGGAGCCTCGCAAGCGCCTTTGAGCTTGGCGGCCGGCGGGGAAGAATGCTTGACCGGCGCGGGCAATATGCGTCATTCAATCGTCTTGAACGCGCAGGCTACCTTGTCGATTGCGAAGCTCCTTCGCTTGGCGGCAGAAGGATGGGTCGCCTGCGTTCAGACAAAATTCGATATACCGGGAAGACATGACGGGACCAGTCACTGCATCGATGGCAGGCGGAATTCAGGGAGCAGCCGTCCCGGCGCCCGTGAACCGTATTGTGCTGCAGGACCGCAGACGCCTTCCCTGGCGATTTCACGCGCGATTGATGGCGACGATCGCGGCGCATCCAGCCGGGTGAAGGTTGCAGCTTGCCGGTTCGCTTCAATAAGCGCCGGCCTCTAAATTTCCCTTGAGGAGACATGGCATGAGCAAGGCAAAGACCCTTTACGACAAGATTTGGGACGCCCACGTCGTCGATACCCAGGAAGACGGCACTTGTCTTCTCTATATCGACCGCCATCTGGTGCATGAAGTGACCAGCCCGCAGGCCTTTGAAGGATTGCGGATGACAGGCCGAAAGGTGCGCCAGCCCGGCCGCACGCTCGCCGTGGTGGATCACAATGTGCCGACGACCGATCGCAGCCATGGTATCGATGATCCCGAAAGCGCACTGCAGGTCGAGACGCTGGCAAAGAACGCGGCTGAATTCGGCGTTGAATATTTCAACGAAACCGACAAGAGGCAGGGTATCGTCCACATCGTTGGACCGGAGCAGGGCTTTACCCTGCCGGGTATGACCATAGTCTGCGGCGATAGCCATACCTCGACCCATGGCGCGTTCGGGGCGCTCGCCCACGGTATCGGCACTTCGGAGGTGGAGCACGTTCTTGCCACGCAGACGCTGATCCAGAAGAAGGCGAAGAACATGCGCGTCGTCGTAGACGGCGCGTTGCCGGAAGGCGTCACTGCCAAGGACATCATTCTTGCGATCATCGGCGAGATCGGCACTGCCGGCGGCACCGGTCATGTCATCGAATATGCCGGCGAGGCAATCCGGGCGCTTTCCGCCGAAGGACGGATGACCGTCTGCAACATGTCGATTGAAGGCGGTGCCCGCGCCGGTTTGATTGCGCCTGACGAAAAGACCTTCGCCTATCTCATGGGTAGGGCAAAGGCCCCGAAGGGCCAGGCTTGGGATATGGCCAAAGCCTATTGGGAAACCCTTTATACGGACGAAGGGGCGCATTTCGACAAGGAGATCCGGCTTGATGCGGCAAAACTGCCGCCCATCGTCACATGGGGATCTTCTCCCGAAGATGTTGTTTCGATAACGGGAACCGTACCGAACCCTGACGATATCGCTGATGCCAATCGCAAAGCGTCCAAGTGGCGGGCGCTTGACTATATGGGCTTGAAGCCGGGCACAAAAATCACCGATATCGCGATTGACCGGGTGTTCATCGGGTCGTGCACCAATGGCCGTATCGAAGACCTCAGAGAAGCGGCGAAGGTCGTGGAAGGGCGCAAGGTTGCAGGTACGGTAAATGCCATGGTCGTGCCGGGTTCCGGCCTCGTCAAGGTTCAGGCCGAAGAAGAAGGCCTTGACCGGATCTTCAAGGAAGCGGGTTTCGAATGGCGTGAGCCCGGCTGCTCCATGTGCCTGGCGATGAATGCCGACAAGCTAAAGCCGCAAGAGCGCTGCGCGTCCACTTCGAACCGCAATTTCGAAGGCCGCCAGGGCTTCAAGGGCCGTACCCACCTCGTGTCGCCGGCGATGGCTGCGGCTGCGGCGATTGAAGGACACTTCGTCGATATCCGGGAATGGCCCAAGGCGTGAACGAATTGAAATTTGGGTGATTCGCCGGCGCATTGCGCTGCCGGCACCGAAATTCCTTGAAAAAAGGGGCGCCGTTTTCGGTGCCCCTTTTTTGCTGTTGCGGTGCAGTCGTTACTGGAAAACGCAATTATTCCAATGAGGGCAAGTTCTTACAGGCGGCAAAACCTCCAAGGAAAGAACCGGCATGTCGCGCCGCAATCCTCACTTACCGCTTCACAAGACTGTCACCAACGCTCTACAATATCCGCGCATCTCATGAAGGTGGATACCAGCATCGGGCCTTCGGACCGGCATGAGGAGCTTGGAATTGAATGTCGCCGTCACTCCAGGCGCCCACCCGGCCCTGGTTCTCAATGCGGACTACAGGCCGCTGAGTTATTACCCGTTGTCACTTTGGTCGTGGCAGGATGCCGTGAAGGCTGTCTTCCTCGACAGGGTGAATATTGTCTCCGAATATGACGTGTGCGTACGAAGTCCGAGTTTCGAGTTCAGGCTTCCCAGCGTTGTTTCCTTGAAAAGTTTTATAAAGCCTTCCCGATATCCTGCCTTTACCCGATTTAATGTTTTCCTGCGCGACCGGTTCCAGTGCCAATATTGCGGTGCGCGCGACGATCTGACTTTCGATCACCTTGTACCCCGCTCACGAGGCGGCCAGACGACCTGGCAAAATGTCATTACGGCATGTTCGCCTTGCAATCTTCGCAAGGCCAACAAATCCTGCAAGGACATCAATATGTGGCCGATGCAGATGCCCTTTGCACCGAATGTCCAGGATCTTCACAATAACGGCCGGCTTTTTCCGCCGAACTATCTGCACGATAGCTGGCTTGATTTTCTCTATTGGGACAGCGTGCTGGAGCCGTAATCTCCCTTCAGGCGGTAAGAGCGTGTCTGCCTATTTCTTTACGGAACATAGCTTGTGTCATCTTGGGGTTTACAACTCAAAATTGATTTATGACTGATTTTACTTAATTGAATTAATAAGCTGCTAACGATCCCCTGTGAAAACTTGGATGTATATTCCAATTTTAACACATGAATTACTGCGATCTGCCAGAGTTCCCGAAGCGTTATTTACGTATTCGGGATGGCAAGGTCATGGCTACCAGAAATAGATGGATATTTACTATCCTCGCCCGCCGTTTGTCGGCTGATCAAAGCGGCAGTGTAGCAATTATGGCAGGGTTTCTCATACTCATCCTGTTTCTCTGTGTGGGGGCGGCTGTCGATTTCGGACGCGCCATATCGGTGCGAGCGGCGATCGGGCGGGCGCTCGATACCTCGACCCTCGCCGGTGCCCGGCTGCTTTCCACCTCCGTTGCCACCGAAGCCCAAGTCGGGGAGACCGTTACCGATTTCTTTGAAGCCAATATGGCCAATGCGGGCTTTACCGATGTTTCCGTCGGCGATATCGGCGTCAAGATAGACAGCGTCAACGGCAAGCTGGAAGTGGATGCATCCGCTATCGTTCCAACCTATTTCATCCGTCTGGCGGGCATCGACAATCTTACCGTGGCGACGAAGTCACAGTCGACCTATTCCCGCTTCGACGTCGAGGTTGCATTGGTTCTCGATCTGTCGGGCTCGATGCAGCCTTATGTGGGCGACCTCAAAGAAGCCGTGGCATCGCTCCTGAATATTCTTTTGCCAAAGGATCAGCCGCAAAGCGAAGCCAAGGTCAGAGTATCCATCGTTCCCTACGCGCAAGGCGTTCGTCTGACGTCGTCGGATGCGCTCAAAGTGACCGACGGTTATGACAATCGTTGCGTGACCGAGCGTAGCGGGGCGCAGAAATACACCGACGCCTATTTCTCCACCGACAACGACGGAAAATACGATCCGGGCGAATTCGGCGGCGGCACGGCGCAAAACAAGGGGTCGTCCTGCCCCTCGACTGTTCTGCAGCCTTTGACGGATGATCGCGCAAAGATCGACACCATCGTGGCGAACCTGGCAACGGCGACCTATACCGCAGGCCATACAGGCATCAATTGGGGCTGGTTTACGCTATCGCCGAATTGGTCGGGCCTATGGCCGGCGGCCAGCAAGCCGTCATCCTATAGCGACAACCGTACATTGAAGTTTGCCATTTTGCTGACGGACGGTGTGTTTAACACTTCTTACGACTGGAAAACGGGCGCTTGCAATTCGAGTGGCAAAAAGGCGACGACATATACATCGCCCAAATACGATTGCTGGGATGAAGCGATTGAAAGCGACAGTGCCGCAACCCTTGGACCGCAACGAGCGGAAGCTCTTTGCAACGGTATAAAAAGCAAGAAAATTACAGTTTATTCGATCGCCTTTAATTTGAACAATACCACAAGCGGGTTGAAGGCCAAGGCGGTGATGAACAAATGCGCGTCCGGTTCCGATCATTTCTTCGATGCGGAATCGCCCGAGCAACTCGTCGGCGCCTTTTCGACAATCGCCAACAAGATCCAGTCCATCTTTATCTCGCTCTAGATTTCGGGACGAAAATACAAAGGGCGCATCCTGCGATGCGCCCTTTTTGTTGACTGAACGCCGCTCAGCTTGCCGCTTTAACGCTTGTTCTGGCGATTTTCGATCAGGTCGTCGACCACCGCCGGCTCGGCCAGCGTCGAGGTGTCGCCGAGATTGTCGAAACTGTCTTCGGCGATTTTGCGCAGGATGCGGCGCATGATCTTGCCGGAACGTGTTTTCGGCAGGCCGGGCGCGAATTGGATCAGGTCGGGCGATGCGATCGGGCCGATTTCCTTGCGCACCCAGTCGCGCAAGTCTTTGCGCAGGCCATCGCTTGGTTCCTCGCCTGACATCAGGGTCACATAGACATAGATGCCCTGCCCTTTCAGGTCGTGCGGATAGCCGACGACAGCGGCCTCCGATACCTTGGGATGGGCAACAAGTGCGGATTCCACCTCCGCCGTGCCCATCCGGTGGCCGGACACATTGATGACGTCGTCGACGCGGCCCGTGATCCAGTAATAGCCGTCTCCGTCCCGCCGGCAGCCGTCGCCGGTGAAATACATTCCCGGATAGGCCGAGAAATAGGTCTGCACGAAACGCTCATGGTCGCCGTAGACCGTGCGCATCTGCCCCGGCCAGCTGTCTGCTATGACAAGATTGCCTTCCGTTGCCCCGTCCAGTGTCTTGCCTTCGGCGTCGACGAGCGCCGGCTGAACGCCGAAGAAGGGGCGCGTTGCCGAACCGGGCTTGAGTGCTGTCGCGCCCGGAAGTGGGGTAATCAGGATGCCGCCCGTCTCCGTCTGCCACCAGGTGTCGACGATCGGGCAGCGTCCGTCGCCGATATGGTCATGATACCACTGCCAGGCTTCCGGGTTGATCGGCTCTCCCACCGAACCGAGAATGCGCAGGGATTTCCTGGAGCTTTTTTTGACGTGCTCGAGGCCTGCGCCCATCAGCGAGCGGATCGCCGTCGGTGCGGTATAGAAGATATTGACCTTGTGCTTGTCCACCACGTCCCAGAACCGCGAGGGCGAGGGATAGGTCGGGATGCCTTCGAACATCAATGTGGTCGCGCCGTTGGCGAGCGGGCCGTAGACGATATAGGAGTGGCCGGTCACCCAGCCGACATCGGCCGTGCACCAATAGACCTCGCCTTCCTGATAGTCGAAGACGTATTCATGGGTCATCGATGCATAGACGAGGTAGCCGCCGGTCGTGTGCAGCACGCCCTTCGGCTGGCCGGTCGAACCGGAAGTATAGAGGATGAACAGCGGGTCTTCGGCCTTCATCTCGACAGGCGCGCAATGGTCGGAAACGCGGTCGGCTTCCTCGTGATACCAAATGTCGCGGTCATCCTTCATATTGATCGAGCCGCCGGTGCGTTTGACTACGATCACCTTGTCGACGGCGAGATTTTCAATCGCCTTGTCGACGTTGGCCTTTAACGGCACGCTGCGCCCCCCGCGTAATCCCTCGTCAGCGGTGACGACAATCTTGGATTCGCAGTCGGAGATGCGCTGTCCGAGGCTATCGGGCGAAAAACCGCCGAAGACGATCGAATGGACCGCGCCGATCCTGGCGCAGGCGAGCATCGCATAGGCGGCTTCCGGGATCATCGGCAGGTAGATCGTAATGCGGTCGCCCTTCCTGGCGCCTGCCGCATGCAGCACATTGGCGAATTTGTTCACCTCGTGGTGCAGTTCCCTATAGGTGATGACCTTGTGCTCGGACGGATCGTCACCCTCCCAGATGATTGCTGGTTGATCGCCCTTTGTCGCCAGATGCCGGTCGACGCAATTGGCGGAAACGTTGAGTGTCCCGTCCTCGAACCATTTGATCGAGACGTTATGTGGATCGAAGGAGGTGTTTTTGACCTTCGTGAAGGGCTTGATCCAGTCGATGCGTTTCCCGTGCTCGGCCCAGAATCCCGCCGGGTCGGAAACGGATCTTTCGTACATCGTCAGGTACGCATCGTTATCGACATGTGCTTTTTCGGCGATCGCAGCCGGCACCGGATAGACGGTATCCGTCATGAGCTTCCTCCCAAAAGTATTGCTGGTCCTGGCCGACTTGACCTGTCCCCTGTCGGCTGGGCGACCTTGCGGATCGGCTTTCCCTATCGCGCCGCATTATGCTTATGTGACCTAGGGCCGTCCATACGGCATGCCTCGAACTTTCGTAGGTTTATACCTTTGGATATCTTTACGGTTCCGGGCTGCTACCAATTGCGTGGCTGGAAATTGACGCCTGGGCCGCAGGCATCGCATCTGACCACCGGGAGGCCGGGTTTCGGCAAGGCGGCGCGGAAGATTTTGCATAGACCCCCTTCAATCGGCTAGAGATAGGCAACGGGTTCAGCCGGGCGTCCGATATCGGTGCCCCATAGAACTCAGGTTTCCCGGAGTTCAGGTCCCAAGTCGCGAGGATATCGTGCAGATCGATTCAGTAGCGTCTTTTACGATATGGCGGCGGCTTTTTCGTCGTACCGGACCAGGTGTCACAGCCCTGTTTCTCGTCTGGGCGTCGTTTGTCGCCCTGCCGCAAGCCGCAAAAGCTGATATCGGCGCGTGGATCGTCATCGATGCGGAAACCGGGGCAGTCCTTGACGAGCAGGATGCGACAAGGAGGTGGTATCCCGCCTCCGTGACAAAACTGATGACGGCCTATGTGGCCTTCAAGGCGATCCGGGACGGAAAGGCAACGCCGCAGTCGGTGGTCACCTATTCCGCCAATGCCGCGGCAGAGCCACCCAGCAAGATGGGCTTCAAGGTCGGGACGCAGCTTACCCTCGACAATGCCCTCAAGATGCTGCTGATCAAATCGGCGAACGACATTGCCGTAGCGGTTGCCGAAACGGTCGGCGGTTCCGAAGAGGAATTCATCGCAATGATGAACGCGGAGGCGAGCCGCATGGGATTGAGCGCGACCCATTTCGTCAATCCGCACGGCCTGCCGGATAATCGGCAGGTCTCTTCGGCGCGGGATCTGGCTGTTCTCGCTATGATTCTTTGGCGGGAGTTTCCTGATTATCGTGACTATTTCGGGCATTCCGGCGCCCGCTTCGGTAAGAAATTGTTGAAATCCGCCAACCGGGAATATCTCGCCCGGGTTGAAGGCGCTAACGGCCTGAAAACCGGCTTCATCTGCAATTCCGGATATAATGTCGCGGTTTCCGCCACGCGCGGCAGCCGCACCGTCATTGCCGTCATCGTTGGCGCCGGCTCCGGGTTGGAGCGGCTGGCGCTTTCGCGGCAATTGATCGACAAGGGGTTTCGGACGAAAAACGGCCGCTCCGTTTCGGCCCTGACCGGTGTTGGCGGGCCTCCGCCTGCCGATGGGTATTGCAAAACGAACCCGAAGCTTTCTGCCGAGGAACTTGCCTCCCGTTATGGCGGCAGCGCAAAAAGCAAACGTCCGGCCGGACTCCCTCGCTTATGGCGGCAACAAGGACCCGCAGTCTTCGCGCGTGCTCCCCGGCGTGGATTTGTCCGCCTCCGATGGCGGCGACGACGATTTCGAGGTGCCGCGCAAGGGCAAGAAGATCGACTGGGCGAAGTTCATGGACGAACTGGTCGGCAAAAGGCAGCCGGCCCGCGAACTCATAAAGGTTTCCACCGGCATCCCGGCGGGTGCGGTGGCTGTGAAAGAAACTGCGCCCACCGCCGCTTCTTCGGGGGTGGCCCCGTCCATAGCGGCAATTCCTGTGGCAAAGCCGATTGCCGCCAAGCCGGAGCCTGCAGTTTCTCCCGGTGCGATCGCCAATCCGGCAGTGCCATCGGCGGAACGTGGGAAAACCAACCCTGGCGCCATATTTCGTGGCAGCGTGACGCCAAAGACGCCGTTTCCCATCGTAAAGCCGGCGCAATAAGGCCATTCTTAAAAATCGCGGTTCCCACTGCCAAATCGGATAAATGACGCATGTCGGATAAAGACCAACAAGCGCGGCGGCGAAAGCCGCCCATTCCGCTCACGGTCATCACCGGGTTTCTCGGATCCGGCAAGACAACCCTGCTCAATCGCCTGCTGCGGGACCCTGCTCTTGCCGACACCGCCGTCATCATCAACGAATTCGGGGAAATCGGCCTTGATCACCTGCTGATCGAACGGGCGGACGAGGGCATCGTCGAATTATCCTCGGGCTGTCTTTGCTGCACGATCCGGGGAGATCTGGTGACGACGCTGGAGGACCTGCTGCGCCGGCTGGACAACGGCCGCATGAAGGCGCTCTCGCGGGTGATTATAGAGACCACCGGCCTGGCTGACCCCGCGCCGGTGCTCCATACCATCATGCTGCACCCCTATCTGATGCTGCGCTACCGTCTCGACGGGGTCGTTACGCTGGTCGACGCGATCAATGGCCAATCCACGCTTGATGAGCACGAAGAAGCGGTAAAGCAACTGGCGGTCGCCGACCGCGTCGTGATCACGAAGACCGACCTGATCGACAGCGACGAGAGGCGAAGCGGGTTTGCCGAACTGCAAAGGCGAATTTCTTCGCTCAATCCGGGCGCAACGCTTCTCGATGCAGCGAAGGGTGAGGCGATTGCGGAAAAAATCATCGGCACCGGGCTATACGATCCAGAAGCGAAGATACCCGATGTCCGCCGCTGGCTGAATGAAGAGGCTTTCCGCGAGCGCGGCCATCATCACCATGAGGGTCACGGGCATCATTCCCACGATGTAAACCGGCACGACGATCACATCCGCGCCTTTACGCTGGCGACCGACCGGCCGATCAGGGCGGCGGGGCTGGAGATGTTCATCGATCTGCTTCGATCGGCCCACGGTCCGAAGCTTTTGCGGGTAAAAGGTGTCGTAAAGCTCGCTGAAGATCCGGATCGGCCCGTCGTTATCCACGGGGTTCAGCACGTCTTTCACCCGCCGGCGACCTTGCCTGCGTGGCCGGACGACGATCATCGCACCCGTCTGGTGTTCATCACCAGGGATTTGCCGGAAGGCTTCGTGCGCAAAATGTTCGACGCCTTCACTGGCGGCCTCTCCCCCGATACGCCGGATGAGGATGCCATGCTCGCCAACCCGCTGGCGATTGGCGGGTTTTCCGGTCGATTCGACTGAGAAACGATCGGGTTGTCAGCGTTAGCGAGGGGTCCTGACGCGGATCAGCCCCTCCTGCGCGCTGGAGGCCACAAGCGTGCCGTCGCGGGTATAGAGCGCACCGCGGGTAAACCCGCGACCGCCTGATGCCGATGGGCTGTCTTCCGCATAGAGCAGCCACTCGTCGGCTCTGAAAGGCCGGTGAAACCACAGCGCATGGTCGAGGCTCGCCACTTGCAGCTTGGTATCGAAGACGCTGGTGCCATGCGCGAAAAGGGCGGTATCCAGAAGGGTCATGTCCGATGCATAGGCAAGCACACAGGAGTGGATCCTTGGATCGTCGGGAAGGGCGGCGCTTGCCCGCACCCAGATCGCCTGCTTCGGTTCCAGCTTCTCCCGGCTGAAATAATGCGCGAGATCGACGGGCTTCAATTCGATCGGGCGTTCGCGCTGCCAGTAGCGCCGCACGCTTTCCGGGGCGATGGCAAGAAATTCTTCCTTCAGTTCCGCCTCGCTCGGCAGATCTTCGGGCATCGGCACGTTGCCCATGTCGATTTGATGGTCGAGGCCATCCTCGCGGGCATGGAAGGAGGCGGACATGGAAAAGATCGCCTGACCGTGCTGGATCGCGACCATCCTGCGCGTGGTGAAGCTGCCGCCGTCGCGGATCCGGTCGACTTCATAGATGATCGGCACGGATGGATCGCCGGGGCGCAGAAAGTAGCCATGGAGTGAATGGACCGGGCGCTCTTCTTCGACCGTTCGCGATGCCGCCACCAGAGCCTGGCCGATCACCTGACCGCCGAACACGCGCTGCCAGCCGACCTGCGGGCTCATGCCGCGGAAGAGATTGTGTTCCAGCGGCTCGAGGTCGAGGATGGAAAGCAGGCCCTCGACTGCGGATATCGGCGTCTTTGCATTTGCTCTTTCAGTGGATTCTGTCATGGATCCTGACCTGATGGTGCGATTGTGATTGGCTGTATACCGCCGCGATACGGCTTCAGGTATCAGACTTGGGTGTTAGTTGACGTTTAAGTCAAGTCGTGTCCCAACGTCATGGGTCATGGGTCATGGGTCGAAAGGCGGCGTGCCGCCGCATCATTCGCTTGCTCATGGAAATCGGGCGAGGCGGTCTCTATAAACAGGGGATCGGAATCTTCATGCTGGCAAAGGAGATTAGGATGGCCGGACCTGTGAAGCCTGCAGCTCACGGCAGCCTGGATGTGGCGATTGGCGGTGGCGGCTATGTCGGGCTTTCCCTCGCGGTCGCCTTGAAGCAGGCCGATCCGTCCATTCGTGTCGCCGTGGTCGATCTCAGGCCGAAGGAAGTCATGAAGAAAGATCCGCGCGCTTCGGCAATCATTTCAGCCGCCAGCCGGATGCTTGCCCAACTTGGCGTGTGGGATGAAATCGCGCCCGATGCCCAGCCTATCACTGAAATGATCATTACCGATTCCCGTCTCAGGGATGCGGTTCGTCCGGTGTTCCTGACGTTTGAGGGCGACGTGGCGCCCGGCGAACCCTTTGCTCATATGGTGCCCAACGGCAGCATGGTTTCAGCTCTCGTCACCAGGGCGGAGGCTTTGGGTGTGGAGGTGCTTGCGGGCGATGCCGTCGTCGATTTCCATCGCGACGAGACCGGTGTGGACGTCACGCTTCGATCGGGTGCTACCCGCCGCGCGTCGCTCCTTGTCGCCGCCGACGGCGTGCGCTCCCGCCTGCGTGCGCTTGCCGGCATCCAGACGGTGAACTGGGACTACGACCAGTCCGGCATCGTCACCACAATCGCTCATGAGCGCCCGCATCATGGCCGGGCGGAGGAGCATTTCCTCCCCTCCGGTCCTTTTGCCATCCTGCCGCTGACCGGCAATCGCTCTTCGCTTGTGTGGTCGGAGAAACGGGAGGAGGCCGAACTGCTGGTGAAGGGCGACGATTTCACCTTCGAGATTGAACTGGAGCGCCGCTTCGGCCGCCATCTCGGCAAGATCGAGCTCGCCGGGCCACGACATGCCTATCCCCTCGGATTGACGCTGTCGCGTTCCTTCGTCAAATCCCGGATTGCGTTGGCCGGCGATGCCGCCCATGGCATTCATCCGATTTCGGGTCAGGGCCTGAACCTCGGATTCAAGGATGTCGCAGCACTCGCCGAAGTGTTGATCGATGCCCGCCGTCTCGGCCAGGATATCGGCGCGCTCGACGTGCTGGAGCGCTACGAGCGCTGGCGTCGTTTCGATACGGTTCGCATGGGCATCGTCACCGATGTGCTCAATCGCCTGTTTTCCAACGATATCGACGCGGTTCGCGCGGTTCGCGACCTGGGTCTTGGCCTTGTCGATCGCCTGCCCTCGGTCAAACGCTTCTTCATCCGTCAGGCGGCGGGCCTCACCGGAGAAATGCCGAGGCTTCTTGCCGGTGAGCCGATCTGATGACAGCCGCAGCGCCTCCGCACGAAGAAAGGCAGGATGGCCTGCCCGTCCGGCCGCAGCGCGTTGTATTGATCACCGGCTGCTCGTCGGGCATAGGAAAGGCCGCCGCTCACGGTCTTCGCGGCCGCGACTGGTGGGTTTTCGCCACCGCGCGAAAGAACGAGGACGTGGAGAAGCTGCGCGCTCTCGGTTTTGAGGCTCATCGCCTCGATTATCAGGACGCCGCCTCGATCCGCGAGACCGTCGGTACGATCCTTGAGCGAACCGGAGGGAGGATCGACGCGCTGTTCAACAATGGCGCTTTCGCGATCCCCGGCGCTGTGGAAGATATCCCGCTTGAAGCCATGCGAGAGCTGTTTGAGGCGAATTTTTTTGGCTGGCACGAAGCTGTGCGTCAGGTTCTGCCGGCCATGCGGCGGCAAAAGTCGGGCCGGATCGTGCAATGCTCCTCGATCCTTGGCTTCATCGCCATGCCCTATCGCGGCGCTTATAATGCCTCCAAATTCGCTCTGGAAGGCTATAGCGACACGCTTCGCCTGGAACTTGCCGGCACCGGTATTCATGTGTCCCTGATCGAGCCCGGCCCCATTGCGACGAAATTCACCGAAAATGCCATGGCGAATTTCCATCGGGTGATCGGCAAGGCGGGAATGGAAGCCTCACCCTTCAAATCCGTCTATGAGCGGCGCTTGAAGCGTATGGCCGGGGGTGAGCCCTCGCCTTTCAAATTGCCGCCAGAGGCTGTGGTGGCCCCGCTCGTCCATGCGCTCGAGGATGAACGGCCGAAAGCACGCTACAGGGTAACGACGCCGACGAAGGTCATGGGCCTGGCCGAGAAGGGTGCTGCCGACCGCCCTGCTCGACCGCATGCTGATGCGGGCGTCCAGGGGCGAAGAAAAAACCTAGAGCGTTAGTCCTGAAAACGGGATCGTTTTGGCGGGATATGCTCTAGACGAAATGACATAAGGGACGAGCGGCGGTCCGTGCCGCGCTTGCTCTCGATAACGGAGAATGGAATTGGGCGATTTACTCTACTCGATAGTTCCGATCGCGCTGGGCGCTGTCGCGGTGGTGCTGCTGCTCGGCCTGTGGAACATGTTTCGCGGCGGGTCTTCGTCGCGGTCGCAGTCCTTGATGCGCTGGCGGGTGGGGCTGCAATTCGTCGCCATTATCGTCATCATGGCGACGCTTTATTTCATGGGAAACCGTCCCTGACCTAGTGCGGTGAATTTGAAATACGCCTTGATTTGGCAGCAGCTTCCGGAGCGTATTTCAAATTCGAGAACCACACTAGAAACATATATTTGCTAGTCGCCCGTTATCTGAAGTTCGTTCGGAACATGCTGCCGGTTGAGACGAACTTCAGATACGGGCGACTAGTGCGGTGAATTTGAAATACGCCTTGATTTGGCAGTAGCCTCCGGTGCGTATTTCAAATTCGAGAACCACACTAGAAGCATATATTTACTAGTCGCCTTTTTGAATCTGAAGTTCGTTCGGAACATGCTGCTGGTTGAGACGAACTTCAGATTCGGGCGACTAGTGCGGTGAATTTGAAATACGCCTTGATTTGGCAGTAGCCTCCGGTGCGTATTTCAAATTCGAAAATCACACTAGAAACATATATTTGCTAGTCGCCTTTTTGAATCTGAAGTTCGTTCGGAACATGCTGCTGGTTGAGACGAACTTTAGATTCAGGCGACTAGGACCATCCAGGAGGAGAGGCGGCAATGGTCGTCCTGAACAAGATCTACACAAAGACCGGCGATGCCGGCACGACCGCGCTGGGCAGTGGCGAACGCCGGCCGAAACACGACCTAAGGGTCCAGTCCTATGGCACGGTCGACGAGACGAACGCTGTCCTCGGTTTGGCGCGGTTGGCGACTGCGGTGGATTTTCCGGATCTGGACGCCGTTTTGGGGCGAATTCAAAACGATCTTTTCGACCTTGGGGCCGATCTCGCAACCCCCGATACGGGTAAGGATCTCGGCTATGAACCGCTTCGCATGACGGAATCGCAGGTAAAGGCGGTTGAAGCTGAAATCGACCGGTTTAACGCGGATCTCAAGCCGCTCAGATCCTTCGTCCTGCCGGGCGGCTCGGCAGCGGCGGCTCATCTCCACCATGCAAGGACCGTTTCTCGGCGGGCGGAACGCCTGATGACCGAACTCGCCCTGCAGGAAGCCATCAATCCACACGCGCTTGTCTACATGAACCGCCTGTCCGACTTCTTCTTCGTGGCGGCGCGCTGGGTGAACGACAAGGGCGCGCGCGACGTGCTTTGGGTGCCGGGCAAGAACAGGTAATGGCTTCCGCTTGCCGGTAAGCCTGTGATTGGTGATCAGGAGCGGTAAATGTTCATTCCCCTGCACGACAGCAATCCGCTTCTGCATGTCCGGCGGCAATATGTCACATGGGGACTGATCGCGTTCAATATCGCCGTCTTCGTTATCCTTGAAAGCGGCGGCCTGTCCGAGGCCATGCTGGCGGCATCCGCGCTTTCCTACGGTCTTGTGCCGGCGGTTTTCTTCGATCTGCGCAATTTGCCGCCGGAGCTTCAGGTTTTGCCGGAAACCGCTTCTGTCGTGACCTATGCCTTCCTTCATGGCGGCTGGATTCATCTGGGCGGAAACATGATTTTTCTCTGGGTTTTCGGCGACAACGTCGAGGATGCCCTGGGGCACGTGAAGTACCTGATTTTTTATCTCGCCTGCGCGGCGGCAGCCGGCCTTGCCCAGGCATCGCTGGACCCGGCCTCCACTTCTCCGATCATAGGCGCGTCAGGTGCGGTGGCGGGTGTCATCGGCGCCTATTTGATGCTGCATCCAAGGGTCAGGGTCTGGGTGCTGGCTCTCGGGCGCATACCTCTTCGCCTGCCCGCAAGCTGGGTGCTGGTGAGTTGGCTCGCCTTTCAGGTCTATAACGCTGTGTTATCGGCAGGCGATGGCATCGCCTGGTGGGCGCATATAGCGGGATTTTTCACCGGCGCTGCCCTCGTGGTCATCTTGCGCCGGCGTGGAGTGCCGCTTTTCGACCGCGTGTGATCGGCATTGGCGGTCCCGGGAGGGCTTGGCGTCGTATTTGCGATAGGGGGTCTGCCAGAGTATATCCCGCCAAATCTGCATTGGATTTGGCGACAAGGATATGCTCAGGATATTGATGCTGGAGCGATTTCTTGTCCTTCAGGTGGACCCACCTGAAGGGAAAGCGCTCCAGGGCAGCGTTGACACCTGCCCGGCGCGTCAGTACGGTCCCGCCCGATCGTCGGAAAAGGCGGAATACAGCCGTTTCCAAATGCCGGTCGGGGACCGGTGGCCACCACATGATGCGCGGTCGTCGGATAGCGGCGTAGGCTCGGTTGTGTGAGCGGGAGGTTCGAGAACCCAATGAAGATCCTGGTGCCCGTGAAGCGGGTGATCGATTATAACGTAAAGGTCCGGGTAAAGAGCGACGGCTCCGGCGTCGATCTAGCCAATGTGAAGATGTCGATGAACCCTTTCGACGAGATTTCCGTCGAAGAAGCGATCCGCTTGCGCGAAGCCGGCAAGGCAAGTGAAATCATCGTGGTGTCCGTCGGACCGCAGCAGTCTCAGGAAACCCTGCGCACCGGTCTTGCCATGGGCGCCGACCGCGGCATCCTGGTCAAGACGGACGCGCTGACCGAACCTTTGGCGGTCGCGAAAATCCTGAAAGGCATCATCGCCGAAGAACAGCCGGGTCTCGTGATCCTCGGCAAGCAGGCGATCGACGACGATTGCAACCAGACCGGCCAGATGCTGGCGGCGCTGCTTGGCTGGTCGCAGGGCACCTTCGCCTCCAAGGTCGAGATCGGCGAAGGCACCGTTGACGTGACCCGTGAGGTCGATGGCGGCCTTCAGACCGTTCAGCTCAAGCTTCCCGCCATCGTGACGACGGACCTTCGTCTCAACGAGCCGCGCTATGCGTCCCTGCCGAACATCATGAAGGCGAAAAAGAAGCCCATCGACGAGAAAACTCCGGAGGATTACGGCGTCGATATAACGCCGCGTCTGCAGGTGGTCTCCACCAAGGAGCCACCGGCACGCCAGGCTGGCGTCAAGGTCGCTTCGGTCGCCGAGCTCGTAGAGAAGCTCAAGTCCGAAGCCGGCGTGCTCTGATCCCGACAGCAAGGAGAATTGATCCCATGACCACGCTTCTTGTTGCCGAACATTCGGGCTCCGCCCTGAATGACGCGACCGCGAAAGCGCTTACCGCCGCAGCCGCACTGGGTGGCGACGTGCATATCCTGGTGGCTGGCAAGGATTGCCGGGGTGCAGCTGAAGACGCCGCCAAACTTTCGGGCGTTGCCAAGGTGCTGATTGCCGATGGCGACGGCGTCGCGCATCAGCTTGCCGAAGCGACCGGCGATCTCATCGTTTCGCTTGCCGGCGGTTATGATGCTTTTGTCGCGCCTTCAACGGCCAACGGCAAGAACATCATGCCCCGCGTTGCCGCTCTTTTGGATGTCATGCAGGTGTCTGACGTCATCGGCGTTATCGACGGAGAAACCTTCGAACGGCCGATCTATGCCGGCAATGCGATCCAGACGGTCAAATCGCTTGATGCGAAGAAGGTGCTGACCGTGCGCACTGCGTCCTTTGCGGCGGCCGAAGATGGTGGTTCGGCGCCGATTGAGGATGTTGCGGCTGTATCGTCGGATCTTTCGAGCTTCCTGCGTGAGGAGCTTTCCAAGTCCGATCGCCCGGAACTGGCCTCCGCCAAGATCATCATTTCCGGCGGCCGAGCGCTCGGATCGGCGGAAAAATTCAACGAGGTGCTGATCCCCGTAGCGGATGCCTTGGGCGCGGCCATCGGCGCGTCCCGCGCCGCGGTCGATGCGGGCTATGCGCCGAACGATCTCCAGGTTGGCCAGACCGGCAAGGTGGTGGCGCCGGACCTCTATATCGCCTGCGGTATTTCCGGAGCGATCCAGCATCTGGCCGGCATGAAGGACTCCAAGGTGATCGTGGCGATCAACAAGGATGAGGAAGCGCCGATCTTCCAGGTCGCGGACTATGGCCTTGTTGCGGATCTCTTCGAGGTACTGCCGCAATTCAAGGCGGAAATCGAGAAAGCGAAGGGCTGACAGGTCCCCGCTGGCGCAACTTTGCCGCCATTGAGAAGTGAAAGGCCCGCTCTTGGCGGGCCTTTTTCGCTCGAAAAGAGCGGCCCCTCTTCGCAGTGCGATAAATTTTCTTAGCACCTGCCATAAAAACGCAGATTTGCTTTTTCGCCATTAATCGGCATGGGATCAATGCGTTGAGTGACTTTTCCATGGCTGAAAAACATATAATCCATCGGAATATGCTCTAGAGGTTCTTGCGGTACTGCAGCGAAGTTGCGAAGAATAACACCGCACTAACATGGGCTCGGGCCGCAACGGCCGGCCCCAAAATCAAAACCGGGTTGAACGATGGTGGTCGAAATCAAGAAAGTCGGTGTGATCGGCGCAGGTCAGATGGGCAATGGCATTGCCCATGTCTGTGCGCTGGCCGGCTATGACGTCGCGCTCAATGACATCTCGAAGGATCGTATTCGTTCGGGGCTGGCGTCTATTAACGGCAATATGGCCAGGCAGGTAAGCAAGGGTCTCATCGAGGAAGAGACCCGCGCCAAGGCGCTCGCGAAAATTACCGCCGCCGACAGCATCGATCAGCTCGCCGACATGGATCTCGTCATTGAATCCGCGGTTGAAAACGAGCAGGTCAAACGCAAGATCTACGCCCAGCTTTGCCCATTGCTGAAGCCGGAGGCGATCCTTGCGACGAATACGTCGTCGATCTCCATCACCCGCCTCGCGGCATCGACCGATCGGCCGGAGCGTTTTATCGGCATTCACTTCATGAATCCGGTGCCGCTCATGGAGTTGGTCGAGCTCGTGCGGGGCATTGCCACTGAAGATGAAACCTTCGAGGCTTCGCGGGCCTTCGTGAAAAACCTCGGCAAGACGATTGCCGTGGCAGAAGATTTCCCGGCTTTCATGGTCAATCGCATCCTGTTGCCGATGATCAACGAAGCGATCTACACGCTTTATGAGGGCGTCGGTTCGGTGGAATCGATCGATACGGCCATGCGGCTTGGCGCCAATCATCCGATGGGCCCGCTGCAATTGGCCGATTTCATCGGCCTGGATACCTGTCTGTCGATCATGCAGGTGCTCTACGAAGGCCTGGCGGATTCCAAGTACCGCCCCTGTCCCTTGCTGGTGAAATATGTCGAGGCCGGCTGGCTTGGCAGGAAGACGCAGCGCGGTTTTTACGATTACCGCGGAGAAATTCCGGTTCCGACGCGATAGATTGGTATGGATTATCGGCCTCTGGTGGCGGGTTGAAGCATCGTTAACACTTCCTTTATCGGGAATTGCAATCTTGCGATGATTGCATCGGGAGATTGTTTATGTCCGCTTCTTCGATTGCCGCCGGTCTATCGGCTGCATCCGCCGCGCAGACGCGCGATGCGCTCTCAGGCCAATTCGTCAAGCAGAACGCCGAACAGGCGGCCGCTGTCGCCAACCTGGTCGAGCAGGCGGGAGCGACCGCCAAGGCCGCCTCGAAAGGCGGCCCCCCTCCCGGGCTTGGCAATGTCGTGGATGTTTCCGCCTAGAGCGCTTTGCCTTCAGGCGGGACCACCTGAAGGACAAAAAACCGCTCCAGCGCTCTTTCTACACGGCTGGTTATGAAGGCAGCGGACAGCCGTTTTCATCGCAATTTGCGCTCTCCGCCGACCCTTTCTCAGGGAATGCGGGCGCTGTTTCGAAGTCTTCCGCAATCAGCGCCATGATCTGCGCGCCGAGCGCAAGATCGTCGACGCTGCCGAATGTCTGCTTCCGCAATCGGCCGTTCTTGTCGATGAGGATCTGCGTCGGCGTCCCGCGCATCTGATAGGCGATCATCGTCTTTGCCGCGCCACCGTCGCCCGATGGCATATCGATGCCGACGGGAAAGGGCATCCGGTATTCATGCAGGAAGGCCTCAAGAGCGGTTCGTGTTCCTTGCGCGGTGTGGTGCTCGAAAACCGTATGCAGGCCGAGCACGGCGACCTGGCTCCTGTCGAAGGTCTCCGCAACACGTTTGGCTTGCGGCAGCCCGTGAGAAACGCAGCCGGGGCAAAGCATCTGGAATGCCTCGATCAGAACCACCCGGCCCCTCAATTGTTCCAGCGTTATGGATTCGGGCGTGTTGAGCCAGCATTCGATCTGAAGCGGGGGTGCCTGTCGCAGTTTCATCGGCGGTCTCGTGTTTGGGGAGTGGGGGCGTCGGGGACCTGAAAGGATGTCAATCGGTCCCAGTTGCATGAGCGGGACGCCGATTTGCACATCAATCCCGATCAACTTTCTGCGTTCAGACGCTGTTGTGGATTTAGCCCTGCGGCTTTTGCGCCCCGACGGCGGCATTGATCAGCGCCTTGGCTTCCTCGGAGGCCCATTCAGCCGGCCCGTAGATTGAGCCGATCTCGCAGCCGTCACGGCCCACCAGCATCGTTGACGGCAGCCCGACGGCGCGCCCGCGCGAACGAAGCTTGTTGAAGATGTCCATTGTGCTGTCGGAATAGAAAGCGAGATCCTTGACGCCGATTTCGTTCAAAAACTTCAGCGGCTTATCGGCTGGACCCCGGTCGACGTTCACGGTAACGACGGCGAAATCTTCGCTTCCGAGATCTGCTTGAAGCTTGTCGAGGGCTGGCATTTCTTTCCGGCAAGGCGCGCACCAGGTCGCCCAAAGGTTCAAAAGCAGGGTCTGCCCCTTGAAATCGGAAACCCTCAATGGAGCGCCAGCGGCATCCTTGAACGAAAGATCGGCCACCGAAAGCGGTTCCTGCGCGGGGAGGAAGGCTGCGAGTTCGCCGGTTGCGAAGGGCTTCGCCGCTTTGCCTGCCGCGATTGCCGCCTGGCATGTGCTTGCATTTGATCCGTTGCCTTCTGGCCCGTTGATCACGTATACCGCCGCGAGGCCGGCAATCAGGCCGGCGCCTCCCAGTGCAGCAATTGAAAGCGCCGCAAGCGAAAACTTTCGTTCTTTGCGGTTCTTTTCCTCGTCCGTCATATCCGTTCCGTCTTTTATATCCCGAGGGGCAAAATCATGAGCAACCGCATGTGGGGCGGCCGTTTCGCCGAAGGGCCTGATGCCATCATGGAGGAAATCAACGCCTCCATCGACTACGACCGCAAGCTCTACAGGCAGGACATAGCAGGCTCGAAGGCCCATGTCCGCATGCTCGCTGAAGCCAATATCGTGGCTCGGGACGATGCGGACAAGATCGAAGGCGGTCTGGATGCGGTTCAACAGGAGATCGAGGCGGAAACTTTCACGTTTTCACGCGCTCTTGAAGACATTCATATGAATGTCGAAGCGCGGCTGGCGGAACTGATCGGCCCGCCCGCCGGACGTCTTCACACTGCGCGCTCCCGCAACGATCAGGTGGCGACTGATTTTCGTATGTGGGTGCGTGACACGCTCGATACGCTGGATGCTCAATATACGAGCTTGATGCTGGCGCTTGCCACCCGGGCGGAAGAACATGCCGGTGACGTGTATGCCGGGTTTCACCCACTTGCAGTCCGCTCAGCCGGTCACCTTCGGCCATCACCTCATGGCCTATGTGGAAATGTTTTCCCGCGACCGCTCGCGGGTGCGCGATTGCCGCAAGCGGCTGAATAAATCTCCCCTTGGCGCGGCTGCTCTTGCCGGGACGTCTTTCCCGATCGATCGTGAGATGACAGCGAAAGCGCTCGGGTTCGACCGGCCGATGGCCAATTCGCTCGATGCGGTTTCCGATCGCGATTATGTGATCGAAGCTGCGGCGCTGGCATCGATCTCGGCCATGCATCTCTCGCGCCTGGCTGAGGAGATCGTGATCTGGTGTTCGGCGCAATTCGGCTTCATCAGGCTTTCGGACAAGTTCTCCACCGGCTCATCGATCATGCCGCAGAAGAAAAATCCGGATGCAGCCGAACTCGTCCGCGCCAAGACCGGCCGGATCTACGGCGGCCTGGTCGGTTTGCTGGTGATGATGAAGGGTCTGCCGCTCGCTTATTCCAAGGACATGCAGGAAGACAAGGAACAGGCGTTCGATACCCTCTCCAGCCTGTCGCTGGCGCTTGCTGCAATGACCGGCATGGTCGGCGATCTCACCGTAGATACAAAGCGGATGAAGAAAGCTGCAGGGTCGGGATATTCGACCGCGACCGATCTGGCCGATTGGCTTGTGCGGGTGTTGGGGGTGCCTTTCCGCGAAGCGCATCACATCACTGGGCGGATCGTCGCCATGGCGGTGGATCGCGGGTGTGAATTGCACAAGGTGCCGCTTGAAGACATGCGTCAGGTGGAGCCCCGTATCACGGACGATATTTTTTCGGTTCTTTCGGTCGATAAATCCGTTCGTAGCCGGGTCAGTTATGGCGGCACCGCTCCCGTCAACGTGCGCAAACAGGCCCGTCGCTGGTTGAGCACTTTGCGGCGCGAGGCTGACAAGGGCTGATCGGCGAACCGTTTGGAAACAGATCGGGGTTGGGGCTTGCGGCGCGCTGGCACTCGTGCAAGGAAAAGCGACCAGAGCGCTTTCCACGAAAATGGGTTCGTTTTCCTGGAAAGAAATCGCTCCAGGATCGATATGCTCTGGACGGATCGAAGGCTGGTGGCAGGGAGTTCAATCAAGGTGATCAAAGGTTCCGGGATGCTGATTTTCGCGCTTGCCCTTTGCGCGACGCTTGTTGCGGGATGTGGCAGGCGCAGCCAGCTGGACCAGCCGGGAAGTGTGACTTCGGATGCAGGCGGTGTCGCCGATCCGGCTATTGCCGCCGAGCAGGCCGAACCGGCGAAAAAGCCCGGCAAGACATTCATTCTCGATCCGCTGATTTGACCGGCGGCGCTGACGCGCCATCGCGAGAGGATATGCCACGTGCATCACTTTGCTTACCGGGATGATGTCCTCTTTGCGGAAGATGTCCGGATATCGGATATCGCCGAAGCCGTGGGCACGCCGTTTTATTGCTATTCGACGGCGACGCTCGAGCGGCATTACAAGGTTTTTACCTCCGCTTTCGAGGGCATTCCGACGCTTGTCTGCTACGCGATGAAAGCCAATTCCAACCAGGCGGTGCTGACCACTCTGGCGCGCCTAGGCGCCGGTATGGATGTGGTGTCTGAAGGAGAGCTGCGCCGGGCGCGGGCGGCGGGCGTTCCCGGAGAGCGGATCATGTTTTCCGGCGTCGGCAAGACGGCAGCTGAACAGGCTCTGGCGCTCGGTGAGGATATTCTCTGCTTCAACGTCGAAAGCGAGCCTGAACTCGTTCAATTGTCGAAGATCGCCAGCGAAAAAGGTAAGACCGCCCGGGTTTCGATCCGCATCAATCCGGATGTCGATGCGAAAACGCACGCCAAGATCGCCACCGGCAAGGCGGAGAACAAATTCGGTATTCCCTGGCAGCGGGCGCGCGAAGTCTACGCGCAAGCGGCAGCGCTTCCCGGTATCGAGACGACCGGCATCGACATGCATATCGGCTCGCAGATCACCGATCTGGAGCCCTTCGACGCAGCCTTTTCCCGGCTTGGCGATCTTATCGCGAAGCTCAGGGGCGATGGCCATCACATCGAACATATCGATCTGGGCGGCGGTCTCGGCATTCCCTATCACGACAACAACGAGCCTCCACCGCATCCCGATGCCTATGCCGCGGTCGTTCGCCGCCACGTGGAAAAGCTCGATTGCCGCATCATATTCGAGCCGGGACGGCTGATTGCGGGCAATGCCGGCGTTCTGGTTTCGCGCGTTATCTACGTAAAGAGCGGAGCCACGAAGACATTTGTCATCGTCGATGCGGCGATGAACGACCTCATTCGCCCAACGCTCTATGAAGCCCATCATGAGGTGCGACCGGTCGCCCTCAACCGGCTCGATCAGCCGCGCATCCGGGCCGATGTGGTCGGTCCCGTCTGTGAAACGGGCGATTTCATCGCACATGATCGTGAAATGCCGGCGGTGGAAGCCGGCGATCTGCTCGCGATTTTTTCAGCCGGCGCCTATGGCGCGGTCCAGGCCTCGACCTATAATTCGCGCCTTCTGGTGCCGGAAGTCCTTGTCAATGCTGATCGTTATGCGGTCGTGCGGCCGAGGCCAACCTATGACGAGATGATCGCGCTCGACAAACTCCCGGATTGGCTCTCCTGAGCGAGAAGCCTGGACTGTTGCAATAGATCGCTTGCCGGATCGGCCTATATGCCCCACCTTACTGACTTCAGGGTTTGTGGGCAGAGCCGATGACGGAGATCGACGCGTGACGACCACGTCAAATTCCAGTCCTGAAGCGGGGAAAACCTCTCCCGACGGTGCCGCGAATGGGTCGCCGCCAGCATTTGACCCTTCAAATGCAGCGCGCAAGCGCCTTGCCCGCGTTGTCCTTCAAAGCCGGCTGGCAATCTTTTGGGAAGATCTTTTGCCCCGCCTTGTGCCGGGGCTTATCGTGCTCGGGTTTTATGTCGGCCTGTCGTGGATCGGCTTGTGGCCCGTCCTTCCGGTCTGGCTCAGGATTATTGCTTTAATCGGCTTTGCCGCCGCATTCGTGTGGACGATCCTTCCGCTTGCCAAGGTTCGTTGGCCCACGCGCGCAGCCGCGTTGCATCGCGTCGAATTATCTTCAGGCTATCGCCATCGCCCCCTTGCCGCGATCGAGGACGAACTATCGGCTGGACTTGGCGATTCCGGCTCAGCGGCGCTATGGGCCGCCCATCAGCGGCGAATGGCGAAGGCGCTTGCGGCGTTGAAGGCCGGCTTGCCGATGCCGCGTGCTTATCGCGCCGATCCCACCGCCCTTCGCGTGCTCGCGGCCCTTCTTGTTGTGGTCGGCTTTGCTTCCAGCGGCGAGGATCGCTGGAGGCGGCTAGTCGATCTGTTTCCCCCCGAAGCCGGCGCGCAGGCCGCCGCCGCCAGGATAGACGCCTGGGTAACGCCGCCGGTCTATACCGGTCGCCCGCCGGTTTTCCTTACCGGCGCCGCCACCGCCCTTCGCGATCCGGATGCCCCGATCAGTGTTCCGGCAGGCAGCGAAGTCACGGTTCGCGCGCAGGGTGCCGAAGCGCTGCAGGTCGTTTACGATACGGGAGCAGAAAACGCAGCGAAGGAGAACGCCGGCGACGATCCATCTCTTGCAAAAGAGCCGGAAGCCTCAGCCAGTGCGCCGACCGACCGCCGCGTGGTGCTCCAGCAGGATGGCCGTCTTTTTGTGCGTGATGGTGAAACGCCGGTCGCGGAGTGGACCTTCTCGGTAGAGCCGGATCATGTGCCGACCATCCGCCTGCTGGACGATCCGGAAGAGCAGTTCAGCGGCAGCGTGAAATTTTCCTATCTGGTGCAGGACGACTACGGCATCGTTTCTGCGGAAGCGGACATCAAGCCGGTTCCCGACGCGAAGCTGCCGTCGAATGCCGTGCGCCGCCCACTGGTGGAGGCGCCGAAATTTCCGCTCGCCTTGCCTGTTGGTGGCGAGAAATCCGGTTCGGGCGAGACGATCCAGGACCTGACGTCCCATCCCTGGGCGGGGTCTGAAGTGGATATCGTGCTGTCTGCTACAGATGAAGCCGGTCAGCAAGGCTGGTCCGAGCCCCATCGCTTCACGCTGCCGCAGCGCCGTTTCGCCAAGCCGATGGCGAGAGCGATCGTGGAACAACGGCGGGATCTGGCGCTTGACGCTAACGCGCAGCTGCGCGTGATCGATGCCTTCGATGCGCTTCTCATTGCGCCGGAGCGGTTTTTCGACGAGCCGAAACACTATCTGGGAACGCGGTTTGCCTATCAGCAGCTGATCGCGGCGCGCAGCGATGAAGAATTGAAAGCCCTGCTCGATCTCTTCTGGGATCTTGCTCTCACCATTGAGGATGGCGATCTTTCCGTTGCCGAAAAGAATTTGCGCGATGCCCAGGAGGCGCTGCGCAAGGCGCTCGAAAGTGGCGCGAGCGATGAGGAAATCGCCAAGCTGACGGAGCAGTTGCGCGAGGCCTTGAACGAATATTTCCAGGCATTGGCCGAGCAATTGCGGCAAAACCCTTCCGCCATGCAGCAGATGCCGGATCTGAACAGCCAGACGTTGAGGCCTCAGGATCTCGATGAAATGCTGCGGCGGATCGAGGAACTCGCCAAATCAGGGTCGCGGGATGCGGCGCGCGAGCTTTTGTCTCAGATGCAGCAGATGCTGGAAAACCTGCAGGCTGGCCGGCCGCAGAACATGCCAAACGGCATGAACCAGGAGATGATGGACACGCTGAACGAGCTTGGCCAGATGATCCAGCGCCAGCAGCAACTTATGGATCAGACCCATCAGTTCGACCAGAACAACGGCGACCGCCAACCTGGACAGCAAGGCCAGGAGGGCCAACAGGGGCAGCAACCGGGCGAGATGACGCCTGAACAACTGGCCGAGGCGCTTCGCCAGTTGGAGCAACAGCAAGGGGAGCTTGCCGAGCAGTTGCAAAAGCTGATGGAGGAAATGGCGAAGAACGGACTGCCGGAAAACGGCGATCTGGGCCGGGCCGGCGAATCCATGGGCAAGGCGGGCGAGGAGCTAGGCCAGGGCGAGTTGGGCAGTGCGGTCGGCGAGCAGGGCAATGCGCTTGAAGCCCTGCGTCAGGGCGCTCAGGGGATGATCGAGCAAATGCTCGGTCAGCAAGGACAGGGTCAGGGCCAGGGATTGGCGCGTGGGCGCAGTCCGCTCGATGAAGACCCCCTCGGCAGGCCACGGCGCACGGAAGGCCCGGACTTCGGCGATCAGGTTCGTGTTCCGGACGAGATCGATGTTCAGCGGGCCAGGCGCATTCTTGAGGAACTTCGCCGCAGGTTCTCCGACCCCTCGCGGCCAACATTCGAGCTGGACTACCTTGAACGGCTGTTGAAACGGTACTGACGAAAAACCGAAGGTCGGATCAGGGCGTCAGCAAAAAAGGGCCTGCCTCGGCGAGCCCTCTTTTGGGTCGGATGATCGAGAAACTTTTGTGGCCGATGTCTCTTAACCTGCGCCCGGATCAGGCGTAGAGGCGGCGATTTTCGCGGTTGATGCCGGTGATCGCGTCGGTTACCGCTCTTCGAATTTCAGCAAGCGAGAACGGCTTGGTGACGACGTCGTGTATCAGGGCGTCCAGTCCGCTTGCCCGCTCGCGCTGGTCGGCGAAACCGGTCATCAGCAGGATCGGCATCTTCGGATGGTCGCGCGCGGCAACGAGAGCCAGTGCGATACCGTCCATGATCGGCATTTTGATGTCGGAGAGCATCAGGTCGTAGCCGTCTTTCTCCTTGCCGAGCATTTCAGCGGCGGCAGCGCCATCTTCCGTGGCCACCACGGTGTGGCCGTCGAGTTCAAGCGCGCGTTTGACGAAGCTTCGAACCGCTTCATCGTCTTCTGCAACGAGGATACGAGCCATATCAGTCTCCCGTCCGGGCGGCCTCGCTTTCCACCGGCGCGGCGCCGCCAGTGGGGGCCACATAGCCGATATAGGGCAATTGCCGCCATTTGTGCCCCATGTCCATTCCGTAGCCGACGACGAATCGGTCCGGGCATTCGAAGCCAACGTAGTCTGCGGAAATGGCGGCTTTGCGGCGACCCGGCTTGTCGAGCAATGCTGCCACGCGCACCGATCGTGCGCTTCTTGCGATCAACCGGTCGCGCGCGAAGGCCAGTGTGCGCCCGCTTTCGAGAATGTCGTCGACGAGGATGACGTCGCGATTATTCACGTCGCTTTCCACGTCCCGCAAAACCCGCATCTCGGAGGAGGTCGTTCCACCGCCGTAACTCGACAGATGGATGAATTCCATTTCCGGCGCGAGCCCGGCGCGGTGCATGGCGCGCACAAGGTCGGCGGCGAAGATGAAACTGCCCTTAAGCACGGCCACGACAAGCAGGTCAACCGGCTTGGATTCCGCAATCTCGTGAGCGATTTCCGCGACGCGCGCCGCTATGGTGTTTTCGTCGAAAAGCTTGTAAATCGTGGGCATTTCGGCCATCGCGGTCTCGCTTTTCGTCGTCGCGGGTTGTCCCGTCGCCATTATAATTTGGCCTGCTGATTGCGCCGCTCCGTAAAGCGAACGTGGATATCTGCCGCCAGATCCGGTGGCGAGGTCAGGCGGGTTCGAAACCGGGTCGTTCCCCCGGCGCCCAGCTGTTTCACCTTTGGCTCGACGATCCAGGCATATATTTCCTGCGCGTCCTCGCTGCGTAGAGCCAGGCGCACGGCTGGGACATAAGTAGCTTTTCGCGTCGGATTTTCAATTGTTCCTTCGATAACAAGAACGATAGTCCCGCTTTCCAACTCACGGAAGGTCCGAAGATCGGTGAATTCCAGGCCGCGAAGGTTCACCTTGAAGCCTGCGAGGCTGTAAAGACCTGCAAGATCCGGCACGCGCGCGACAATTTCTTCCCGAAGTGTCATCGCCATCGTGCCGACCGCCAGCGCACTGGCGAAAATGATGGCGCCGGCAACGCGGTGAAGCTTGAACCGCGGCACCTTGGATCTGAGTTTGCTGAAGACCGAAGGGCCTTCCCGTTTCTTTCGCCTTTTGCGAACGCGGATCTTGGGGCGCTTGGCGAGGCTTTCGATATCGACGGGCTTTTCAGGAGCCTTGGCAGCATCGCTCTCGGCATCGGCCGTTTCTTGTACGACTACGGCCCCCTTCGTATTTCCCTGGTCGGGTTGGGTCGTGCCGGTGGCGCTATCGGTTTCGTCACTATCTGATTCATCGTTTCGGGACTCGTCGAGGCTTTCGTCGGTCTCGTCCCAGGCATCGGCTTCATTGTTCGGGGCATTGCCGCTGTCGGCTTTTTTGGATTCCTGCGCCGTCAGGGGAGCTGGTGTTTCGGCGGCGGCGTCCACATGCCAGCGCGTCCCGCAGCGGGTGCATTTCACGCTGCGGCCGGCGGCGCCGAATGACTCGCTCTTGACATCATAGGCTGTCGAGCATTTTGGGCAGGTAATTTTCATTTTCGCGGGCCTTGCCATCTCCCCGGTCGCTATCCGGCCTTCCCGTGTTCAGGTTCGAGACGTTTTAAGGTTCGAGACGTGTTATAGGTCTGCGAACCTTAACAGGCTGCGAATTGCGGAAAACTTGGTGCCGAACCCCTATTGCGCAGCGTCTTTGGCCGCTGTGCGCTGCCTGGACCGCAGCACTTCAGCCTGACTGCGCTTCATTGTGACCATGACGCCCGTATATCATTAATGAAACCTTAAAAGCGAAGGGCTAGCTTCGCGGCAAATACGAGGAAGTGCCGTGATTCGATTTGAAAACGTGGGTTTGCGCTATGGCATGGGCACCGAGGTCCTGCGTGACGTGACCTTCAATATCGAGCCGCAGTCTTTTCAGTTTCTGACCGGCCCTTCGGGCGCGGGGAAGACGAGCCTGATGCGGCTGTTGTTCTTGTCGCTTAAGCCGACGCGCGGGCTTATCCAGGCCTTCGGCTACGATACGTCGACACTGGCGAAATCCCAGACCCCGGCATTGCGGCGGCGGATCGGCATCGTCTTTCAGGACTTCCGCCTGCTCGACCATCTGACGACTTATGAAAACGTGGCCTTGCCGCTCAGGGTTCTCGGCCAAAGCGAAGGCGATTATCGGTCCGATGTGATCGAATTGCTCAAATGGGTCGGTCTCGGAGAGCGGATGCATGTGCTGCCTCCCGTTTTATCGGGCGGTGAAAAACAGCGTGCCGCCATCGCCCGCGCGCTGATCACGAGGCCTGAACTGCTTCTGGCCGACGAGCCGACGGGAAATGTCGATCCGCAGCTTGCCAAGCGGCTTTTGCGGTTGTTCATTGAGTTGAACCGGCTCGGCACCTCGGTGATGATCGCGACCCACGATCTGGCGCTGATGGAACAGGTCGATGCACGCCGCATGGTGCTGGCGGAAGGGCGATTGACGATCCATGACTGACAGTCGCGAGTTCGAGCAGAGCGGGCTCGGTGCATCCGGCGCAGCCGATACGGGGCATCGCCCCGCTTCCGGCCGGGCGGCGAAGCCGAAGAAAAAACCGTCTTCGAAAAAGCCTGTTTCGCGCTCAATGACCGGGCGAAAGCGCTCCGACGGATTGCGGCCCTCCGCTGCCATTGTTCCGCCGCAGGCGGTCGCCGGGCGGGCGCTGACCCTTGTCGTCGCGATCATGAGCTTTCTTGCTTGCCTCACCATTGGCGCGGTCAGCGTCGTCGATGAAGCGGCCGATGCGTGGTCGAACGACCTGGTTCGCGAGGTCACCATTCAGATCCGCCCGGCCGACGGCGTCGATATGCAGCGGGAAATCGACAAGGCGATCGCCCTTGCCAGGAGCTATGCCGGGGTTGCGGCCGTCAGGGCGCTTTCCGACAACGAAACCAAGGCCTTGCTGGAACCCTGGCTCGGCGAGGGTCTCGATCTCGATACGCTTCCCGTGCCGCGCCTGGTGCAGGTTACGCTGAGCGATGCAAGGCTTCTGGATGTCGATGGCCTGCGGCAGGCTGTTGCGCAGGAAGTTGCGGGCGGCAGCCTCGACGATCATTCCGCCTGGACCGGCCGGCTCTCGTCGATGGCGCGAGGCGTGGTGGTCGCCGGTTTCGCGATCCTGGCGCTTGTCCTGTGGTCGATGGTCCTTTCGGTGGTTTTCGCAACGCGCTCGGCCATGGCGGGGAACCGCGATGTGGTCGAAGTGCTGCATTTCGTAGGCGCGGAGGACAGTTTCGTCGCACATGAATTCCAGCGCCACTTTCTGATTCTGGGCCTCAAGGGCGGGGTCGCGGGCGGTCTTGCGGCCTGCCTCTTGTTCCTGATCCTGGACTTCGCCGTGCGTGAAACCACAGGCGTTGCCGGGGTTCAGCTTATCTCCGTTCTATTTGGCGGGGTGTCGGTCGGACTGTTCGGCTACCTTGGCATTTTGGCCGTCGTTTTTCTCGTAACGGTGCTGACGGCCGCGACGTCGCGCTACGCGGTTCACGCGCATCTCGCCCGGCTTGACTAACGCTGCGGTATTTAGCGTTTTCTGCCCCGCTCACGCCCGAATCGGGTAGCATTATTGGAATTCGTCAAGCTGAAAGACAGGCAGCCGCCCGGGATGGTTGATCAAGACATCACCACGTCACCGCCGGAAATCGATTTTACCGACGAATCGCATTCTTCGGCGGTTTACCGGGGGCGGACGCTCGGGTCACGGGCGCAGAAGCGGCGGTTTTCCGCATCCACGCGCGTTCTTTCGGTTGCCGCGCTGGTATTTGGCGTCGTCGCGACCGGGCTTGCAGTCGGCAGTTTCCTGAAATTCGCCGACAGCGTGGTCGGCGCGTCAATTCCGCAAGTGGTCGAAAGCGATGCGATTGTGGTTTTGACCGGCGGCAGCGACCGGATTGCCCATGCGCTGGCGCTTCTCAAGGACAGCAAAGCCAAGCGGTTGCTGATTTCCGGTGTTCATCCGTCCACAACGACTGAACAGATCGTGCGGACCACGGCGAGCGAGACCGACCTTTTTGCCTGTTGCGTCGATCTGGACCGTAAAGCGCTGAACACGACCGAAAACGCCAAGGAAACGGCCAAATGGGCGCAAAACCGCGGGTTTTCAAGACTGCTTGTCGTCACCAGCGCCTATCATATGCCGCGATCGCTGCTGGAGTTGCAGTCGGCGATGCCCGATGCAGCGCTTATCCCCTATCCGGTGGTGCGGGAAGATCTGGACATGCATCGCTGGTATTTCGATACAGGTATGACGCGTCTTCTCTTGCGCGAATATGTGAAGTATATGGTCGCAAGATTTCGCATGGGGGTGTCGATTGACGGGGCTACGGCAACGGCGTCGCTTGCCCCTCAATAGCTCACGGTGGCGTGGATCGGGCGAGCCCGGGCTCCGATCGTGTTCGCTACCTGATTTGAGGCGTCGTGCGACCGGGTCATGCTTCTGCTGCGTTCCCTCCTGTTCAATGTCTGCTTTTATGTCCTGACCCTTGCCGTGATGGTGGTGGGATCTCCCGTCCTGTTGCTGCCGCGCCGTTATGGCTGGCCGGTCGTGCGCTTCTGGGCGCATATGAACCTGTGGCTGCTGAAATGGCTTGCAGGCATCAAGGTGGAAATCCGTGGCCGGGAGCATATCCCCGAAGGCGGTATCATCGTTGCGGCGAAGCATCAGTCCGCGCTTGAAACCTTCGCCCTGATCCCGGAATTCAAGGATCCGACCTACATCCTGAAACGGGAGCTTCGCTATATCCCGCTTTTCGGCTGGTATACGATGCGGATGAACCAGATCCCGGTCAATCGCGGCAAGCGGTCGGTGGCACTTGCCGCGATGACGGAGCGCGCTCGCGAAGCGATCGCCGAAAATCGCGAGATCCTGATTTTCCCCGAAGGCACCCGCAGGCCGGCAGGAGCTGAACCGAATTACAAATACGGCGTCGCCCACCTCTATAGGTCCCTCGAATGCCCGGTTCTTCCAGTCGCGCTGAACACCGGGTTGTTCTGGCCCAGGCGGAGTATTCTGCGGTATCCCGGCACGGTCGTATTCGAAATGCTGCCGCCGATCGAGCCTGGCCTTGAACTTGAGACATTCGCCGCCAGGCTTTCCAGCGAACTTGAGGCCGCGTCCGACCGCTTGATCGAGGAAAGCGCCCGTCTCGACCCGGGCCTGCCGGTACTGAAAAAAGTCGCCGAGCGCTGGCGCGAAAGAGGCAAGGCGATGGTCCGCGCGCGCCGGGAAGGCCTGACCTTTATTGGGGCAGTGCCTTGAAATGGCCATAGGAATCGCCACTTCTCGGGTTAAGGGCCGTTGTATCGAAGTTCGAGGCTTTTCTTTGTTCTTCTTTTGTTCTAGTGTTGCGATCGCACTCGGGCAGGTTGGCGTTTTCGACCGCCGGTCGGGAGCGGAAGCAAACTGGATACGACAGCAAAGGGACGGGCGTTGCGCGCCACATGCGCGGTGTAGCTGACGCTCCTGGAACGATGGTCGGTTTGGCAATTAAAATTGACGACGAGATGCAGCTCCGCGACGCGCCCCTGGCGGCGGAAGCGCTGGGCCTTGGCGACCGTTATCGCTATTTCCACGGCCGTTCCGGGCGTCGCTACCTGTTTAGCGCGGTATCGATCGATTCGCTCGATGATTATCGCAATGCAGTCCTGGTATTGGAGCCGCGCGCCGCGCCGCAGGGCGAGACTGAGGTCGCCTGGATCGGCGAAATCGATCGTTACGGCACTCGCAGGGGTAAGCCGCTTTCGCCGACACGGCTGAAGCGCATGCGCGCCTATGTCCACCTTCTGGCCAGCGTTGCCCGTGACCGGCGGGACGTTCTCGACGATCTTATCGTATCGGAATGACCGTTTTTGTCACGCCGTCGGAACGGCGCATTCGGTTTCGGCCTGATTTTGCCGGCGCAGTGACCGGGTGAGCCAGGAAAGCACCGGATCGTGGATTCCGAGTGTCTCCAGATGGTCCGTTGTGTTCAAAACATATTCCGGATTGGCCCCGGACTGTCCCTTTGCGTATGCCACAATGTCCAAAATGCGCTCCTTAGGCAGCACCCCGGCATATTGCGAATGCTCCCTGTCGACCAGAAAGGTGAGCGCGGCCACTTTGGTCGATGAGCCGTCGTCGAGGCGCAGCGGACGCGTCGCTTCCTTGTAGATCATCGTCACCTGTTCGCGTTCGCGCAGATAGGTGATCACGTTTTCGCGATCCCTGGCGGCGATCCGGAACGCCATGCCCCGGCACGCGCCGCCCCGGTCCAGCCCGAGCACCAGCCCCGGCTGTTCCCTTGTGCCGCGATGGACCCACGAATAGACGCATAGCGAACGATGGGCGCCGTGGAGAAGCGCGGGCATAGCCTCCTCGAAGGCAAAACCCGGCCGCCACATCAAGGACCCGTAACCGAAGACCCAAAGATCGCGCATGAAGATCGAATATCCCGTCCGAAGCTGTATAAACCGCCGGTGAGAGGGGCTATCAGCATGCGCAATTGGATGCAACGGTGAATGAGCTGCGATTTCGGCCCGCGATCGGGCAATTCATAGGCGGGATCGCCGCTCATTTGCCGGTGGAAGGGTCGCAACCCTTGAATCCGGCGGCCGGACATGCTTGTTCGACTTCGCTTCCATTCACCCGGTCGTTTTGAGGTTTGCATGTCGAATGAAGGGCCTTTGAAGCCGAAATCCCGCTGGAAATATATATTCCTGATTTCCGCAGTGGTGCTGGTTACAGGCCTTTGGTCGGCCTATTGGGCGGCGGGGCGCGGGATCATCGCCGATATCTTGCGCAATACGGTCGAGGTCGCGCAGGTCGAAGGCGGCACGCTAGCCTGCGCGGAGCAGGTTCTTGGCGGCTTCCCGTTCCGCTTCGAGCTTACCTGCCGGCCGTTGCAGATTGCCGACAGTGAGGGCAGCAGGCTGACGGTCGCGGGGTTTCGGGCGGTTGCCCTCGCCTATAACCCCAAGCACCTGATCATCGAGGCCGATGCGCCGCTGGAAGCGGTCTCCGCCAAGGGTGCGCCGGGCGCTGTGCCGCAGGTCGCCGGACTTGAGCTTTCAGCTGGATGGCAATTGGCGCATGCCAGCGCCAAGGTCGGAGAGAGTTCGCTCGCACGCTTCGATGCGGAAGTCGAAACCCCCAATATCGATCTTCTGGGGCTGGGACAGGTAGTTCTTTCGCTCGGCGCCGAAGCGGGCGAAATGCATGTGCGGCGGGTCGATCCGAACGATGAATCCGTCGATGTAGCCCTCCAGTTCAAAGGGGTGACGGCGGGGTCGAAAGCGCCGGTTTCCGGCTGGCCGCCTGTTGACGCCAACCTGCTTCTTCGCCTGCCCTACGGCGCGCCCGCGCTCGCCGGCGGCGCGCTGGACAAGGTTCTCGCCGATATCCTGCAAAAGCCCGGTGCGATTGAAATCACGGATCTCCGCCTCGCCGGCGGCGACATAGAGGTTCGCGCCAAGGGAACGCTGGGGGTCGATGGCGATGGCTGGCTGACGGGCGATCTGCCGATGACGATCGTCGGCGCGGAAAACATGGCGGTGGCGCTTGCGCCATTTTTCCCGGTCGGTTCGAAGGCGCCTGAAACGCTTCAGGGCGCCGTGCTCGGCTTCGGCAAAAAGACGACGCTTGAGGAAAAACCGGCGGTAACGGTCACGGTTACCTTTGAGCGCGGCCGCGCGCGCCTCGGATTGATCCCTGTCGCCAATTTGCCGAAGGTTCTGTGAAGGCGGTTTATTGCGACGCCAGACGGTCGATCGGAATGATGTAGCCCTTCCATCCGGCCGGTTCGGCGATCTTGTCGTAGAGCGCCACCGCAGGCGCGTTCTTGCCCGGCACGATCCACCTGAGTTCCAGCCAACCCCGGCTTTGGCCCTCGCTCACCAGCATTTCGATGATCTTGCGGGCAATACCTTTTTGCCGGCTTTCCGGGCGCACGTAGATTTCGTCGAGCTGCCCGACCCTGAGCCCGGTGATGATTTCCGGCAGGTCGAAATAAATGGCGAAGCCGACGAGATTCTGCCCTTCGAAAGCGCCCAGAACCCTGGCCGTGCTGTCGTTGAAGATCCGTTCCGCGTAGAACTGATCCGGCCTGCGCGGCGCGCCGCGCCTTTGCGCCTGGGCGTATTCGGCGATCAGCGGGGCAAGGTGAAGGGCATCGGCGGGCCCGAGCGTCCTGATATCGGCTTTGGTCATGGGTTCTCCGCAAGCGAACCTGATTTTCGTTGCGCCACCTTGGCGTGATTGGTCTTGCCGATCAAGCTGGTATGAAGTCTAACCGTCTGCCTGTTTAAAATTGCCGTTCTCATGTTCCGCATTGCAAGCCGAATTGGGATCTCGCCTTATCTGGGAAGATTTTTGATGGATGCCAATATTTCCCGCGTCAATGCGACGATGATCGGACTGACGGCCGTTCTCATGTGGTCGACGCTCGGCCTCTTCGGCGCGGCTTCGGGAAAGGTGCCGCCGTTCCTGCTCAATGCGCTTTGCTTCGGTCTGGCGGGCGTGGCCGCAACCCTCTATCTTGGGTTTCGAGGCGATCTGGCTTTTGCCTTTCGCCAGCCGCTGAAGGTCTGGGCCTTTGGAACCGCGGGGCTTTTCGGCTTCCATTTTTTCTATTTCACCGCGATCCGAAACGCGCCGCCGGTTGACGCCAACCTGATCAACTATACCTGGCCGCTGCTGATCGTTGTTTTTTCCGCCTTCCTGCCAGGCGAAAAACTTCGCCCCCATCACATTGCAGGGGCATTGCTCGGGCTTGGCGGCGCGGCTCTTCTGGTGACGAAGGGCGAAAGCCTGTCGCTCGATCCGGCCTATGCGCTGGGCTATGCGGCGGCGGTTTGTTCGTCGCTGTTCTGGTCGAGCTTTTCGGTGCTTTCACGCCGTCTTGGCGCCGTGCCGACGCAGGCTGTCGCGGGGTTTTGCCTTGCGACCTCGGCGCTCTCGGCCATCGCGCATGTCCTGCTTGAAGAAACGGTATGGCCGGCTGGCGGCGGAGAATGGCTGGCGGTCATTGGGCTTGCCGCGTTTCCGGTAGGATTGGCGTTTTTCGCCTGGGATATCGGCGTGAAACGCGGCGACATCCAGGTGCTCGGCGCGGGCGCCTACGCCGCGCCGCTGTCGTCGACATTGTTACTGATTGCCTGCGGTTACGGCAGCTTCACGACGGTCGTCGCGCTCGCCTGTCTGCTGAACACCGTTGGTGCGTTCATCGCCGCGCGCGACATGTTTCGCCGCCGCCCCATCCAACGACCAGTGGCAGGTGGGGAGACAAGCCGTTAGGTTGGTGGCGATAGAGATTGTCCCACGCCCGATCCGCGAGAAGTCCGATGACGAGCACCCTCTCCTTTCGCCCCCGCCGTAGCGTTCTCTACATGCCGGGCTCCAACCCGCGCGCGCTGGAGAAGGCAAAGACCCTCGATGCGGACGCGCTTATTCTCGACCTCGAAGATGCCGTCGCCCCGGACCAGAAGGACGCGGCACGGGATCTCGTCGCTGACGCGATCAAGGCGGGCGGCTACGGCCACCGCGAGCTGGTCGTTCGCATCAACGGTCTCGATACGCCGTGGGGCGCGGCCGATCTTCAGGCTGCGGTTAGCGCGCGCCCGGACGCCATTTTGATCCCCAAGGTCTCGACGCTTGCCGACCTGGAGCGTGTCGCCGACCGGGTGAATGCGCTGCACGCACCGGCGAGCCTCAGCCTGTGGGCGATGATGGAAACGCCGCTCGCCATGCTGAACGCGCGGGAGATCGCATCGGAAAGCCGCAATCCGGAAACCCGGCTCGCCTGTTTCGTCATGGGCACCAACGATCTGGCGAAGGAAACCAGGGCCAGGATCGTTCCCGGCCGGGCGCCGATGATGCCCTGGCTGATGACTTGCGTTGCGGCGGCGCGCGCCTTCGGCCTCGATATCGTCGACGGGGTCTATAACGATTTCAACAACGAGGAAGGCTTTGCGGCGGAATGCCGCGAGGCGGCCGACATGGGCATGGACGGCAAGACGCTGATCCATCCGAAACAGATCGGACCAGCCAACGCCGGCTTTTCGCCGTCATCAACCGAAATTGACCTTGCCCGGCGCATCATCGCGGAATTCGAAAAGCCCGAGAATGCGGGCAAAGGCGCGCTTCAGCTCGATGGCCGCATGGTCGAGCGGCTTCACGCCGAGATGGCCAGACGCACCGTTGCCCTTGCCGATGCGATTGCAGCAAGGCAATAAGGGCGAAAGTTTTCGCCTTGGAGCGCGTTCCAAAAGTTCAGACAGGATGAATTTCGCATGAAGGTCTATCGTTTCATCACCGGCCCGGACGACAGCCAGTTCTGTCACCGGGTGACGCAGGCGCTCAACAAGGGCTGGGAGCTGCATGGCTCGCCGTCGCTGACCTATGACGCGACACGCGGCCTGACGATCTGCGGCCAGGCGGTGATGAAAGAGGTCGAGGGCAAGGACTATTCGCCCGACATGAAGCTCGGCGAGCAGTAATAGCGGCTACTGCCGCTGCTGCTTCTCGTCTTCCAGGCTGTGCTTGTGGATGAGAGGCAGCTGCGCCAGCGTGAAGGCGATGGTGATCGGCATGATGCCGAAGACCTTGAAGGACACCCAGAAATCGGTCGAGAAGCTGCGCCAGACGACTTCATTGATAGCGGCCAGCACGAAGAAGAAAACGCCCCAGCGGAACGTAAGCTTGCGCCAGCCGTCGTCGTCGAGACGAAAGACGCTGTCGAATACGTAACCCAGCAGCGATTTGCCGAAGAACAGCCCGCCGAGCAGGATCGAGCCGAACAGCAGGTTGACGATCGTCGGCTTCAGCTTGATGAAAAGTTCGTCGTGCAGCCAAAGCGTCAGCGCGCCGAAGACAAGCACCACGACGCCGGAAACGACGGGCATTATCGGCAGCCGCTTCGTCAATGCATAGGAAACGATGAGCGAGGCGGCTATCGCCACCATGAAGACGGCGGTGGCGATGAAGATCGGCTCGCCGAGCTTGCCAAGGGCCGGAAAGGCTGAAGCGAATTGCGCCCCGCGCGCATTGGCGAAAAAGAACAGGACAAGCGGTCCCAGTTCCAGCACCAGCTTTAAAAGCGGGGAAAGCTCCTTGCGGTCGGGAGCATTGGGGCCGTGTTCGAATTCCATGGTTTCTCCGGGCCGTTTGCTTCAGCTAACTATGTAGAGATAGGGCGCTTCGGGCGTGATCAAACGTCAAAACCCGCAATTGCCTCGGCAAAATCTTTTGCCGCGAAGGGTTCCAGGTCGTCGACGCCCTCACCGACGCCGATGAAATGCACCGGCACCTTGTGTTTGGCGGAGATGGCGACAAGGATGCCACCTCTCGCGGTGCCGTCGAGCTTGGTCATGACGAGGCCGGTGACGCCAGCCGTCTTGCCGAAAATTTCCACCTGGCTCACGGCGTTTTGCCCGGTCGTCGCATCCAGTGTCAGAAGGACGCTGTGCGGCGCGTCGGGGATTTGTTTTTTGATGACACGGACGACCTTTTCAAGCTCGGCCATCAGCTCGCTGCGGTTTTGCAGGCGTCCGGCGGTGTCGATCAGGAGCACGTCGACGCCTTTGGCCTTCGCCTCGTTCATGGCGTCGAAGACGAGACCGGCGGCGTCCGCGCCGGTGTCCCGCGCGATCACATCCGCGCCGGTGCGCGCTCCCCAGATCTTCAATTGCTCGACAGCGGCGGCGCGGAACGTATCGCCGGCTGCCAGCATCACGGACTTGCCTTCAGCGGCGAATTTGGCCGATAGCTTGCCGATGGTCGTCGTCTTGCCCGTGCCGTTGACGCCGACGACGAGGATCACATGCGGGGAGAGACTCGCGTCGATTTCCAGCGGCAGGGCCACCGGCTCCAGCACTTTCTGCACTTCCTCGGCCAGCACGCGGCGGACGTCCTGCGGCGATATTTCCTTGTCGAACCGGCCTTTCGCAAGCCTTTCGGCGATGGTCATGGCGGTCTCCACGCCAAGGTCGGCCTGGATCAGAATGTCTTCCAGTTCCTCCAGCGTGCCGGCGTCGAGCTTGCGCTTGGTGAAGATCGCAGCAATGCCGCCGCCCAGCGTCGAGGACGAGCGCGACAGGCCGGAGCGAAGGCGCTGCAGCCAGCTTGTCTTCACCGGCGCTGCGACAGGTTCCCCGATTGGCGCGGCGTCCGCCGCCGCTTCGATGGGCGCGGCTTCCGCCGACGTTTTGAGCTTCGCGAGCCGGGCGCGGCTTCCGCCGCTGGGGGCCCGACACGCTCCGGCTCGATCAATTCCGGGGCCAGTGTGTCTGAAGGCTGCGTGTCTGGATGTTGCGTGTCTGAAAGCTGTGTATCCGGGGCGAGACTGCCGTCAACAGCGGGCGCGGCCTCATGCGGCTCGGATTCATGAGTTTCGGCGTCGTGGAGACCGGCTGCCGTGGCCTGCTCTGCCGGTTCGTCCTTCGCCCCGAAGAGGCGACCGAACAACCCGCGCTTTTTTTCACTCATGAGCTCACGCCGCTTTCGATACTCTGTCCGCCAGAAGATGGCGTCCGGTATGCCCGCTGACGCTCAGTTTCACAAGCGTTCCCGGCTCCTCGCCGGAAAATTCGACCTGGGTGAATTGTTCCGTGCGGCCTAGCCCCTCCCGCTCCACAAGCACAAGCCGCATCTTGCCGACCTCGCCGTCGAGATGAGCCTTCAGCGCCGCCTCGCCCTTCTGCGCGCAGCCGCGCGGCGCGGTCCTTGACCAGCGCCCGGTCGACCTGCGGCATGCGCGCCGCGGGCGTTCCCGGGCGCGGCGAGAAGGGAAAGACATGCAGATGCGTCAGCCCGCATTCGTCGACGATGTCGAGCGTGTTTTCGAACATCGCCTCGGTCTCGGTCGGAAAGCCGGCGATCAGATCGGCGCCGAAGACCATGTCGGGGCGAAGTGCGCGCACCTCCTCGCAGAAGCGAATGGTGTCGGCGCGGAGGTGCCGCCGCTTCATCCGCTTCAGGATCATGTCGTCGCCGGCCTGCAGCGACAGGTGGAGATGCGGCATCAGCCGCTCTTCCTCGGCGATCGCCCGCATCAGGTCGTCGTCGGCCTCGATGCTGTCGATGGAGGAAAGCCGCAGCCGCTCGAGGCCGGGCACCATCTTGAGGATCGTCAGCGACCAGCGCGCCGAGGCTGGGCGTTGCCGGGCAGATCGCGCGCCATAGGTGGTGATATCGACGCCGGTCAGCACGATTTCCGCGATAGCCGTTGTCGACGAGGCGGCGGACCTGGTCGACGACCGCGCCCATCGGCACGGAGCGCGAATTGCCGCGGCCGAAGGGGATGATGCAGAAGGTGCAGCGGTGGTCGCAGCCGTTCTGGACCTGGACGAAGGCGCGCGCGCGGCCGTCCAGCCCGTCGATCAGGTGGCCGGCGGTTTCGCGCACCGCTCATGATGTCGTTGACGCGGACCTTCTCGCTTTCGTCGACGCCGAAATCTGCGCAACGCGGCCATAGGTGTGCGCGCTTCAGCTTTTCCGTCATTGCCGAGGACGAGGTCGACCTCGGCCATGGCGGCGAAGGTCGCGGGTTCGGTCTGCGCGGCGCAGCCGGTGACGATGATGCGGGCTTGCGGGTTGTCGCGCCGCGCCTTGCGGATCGCCTGGCGCGCCTGGCGCACGGCCTCGGCGGTGACGGCGCAGGTGTTGACGATCATGGCGTCGCTTCGAGCCCGGCGGCTCTCCGCCTCGCGCTTCATGACTTCCGACTCGTAGGCATTGAGCCGGCAGCCGAAGGTGACGACGTCGACGCTCACTCACGACCTGCAGCATCGGATTGTCGCCCGGCGCGCGTCCTTTCGAATCAAGCGTCTCGGATCGAGCAGGCCGTCGAATTCGCATCTCCGCATCGGGCCGGTCATCAGGACATGGTCGTCGCTTCGCGCCATTCGATCTGCAAGGGTCCGCCGGGCAGATGCACGGTGACCTTGCTGCCCGTGCGCTTCGTCGCGCGCGGCGGCAACCGCGGCGGCGCAGGCGGCCGAGCCGCAGGCCCGCGTCAGGCCGACGCCGCGCTCCCAGGTGCCTGTACCTCGATCTCATCGCGGACATCACATGGGCGAGCGAGATATTGGCGCGCTCGGGAAAGATCGGATGGTTTTCGAGCAGCGGACCGATGCGCGTCGAGATCGTAGGCCTCGACATCGCTCGACCCAGAAGATGGCATGCGGATTGCCCATTGACGACGCGACGGCGAATGCAGGATCGGCGCGTCGATCGGCCCGATCTGCAACTCGATGGCGCGAGTGTCGCTGAATTCCTCGGCCAAGGGGATTTCGTCCCACTTGAGCTTGGGCACGCCCATGTCGACGGTGATCCGGCGGGGTTCACTCGTCCTTGCGGCAATCAGGACGCCGGCATTGGTCTCGATGGTGGCGGCGTCCTCGCCGCTTTCTTCCACCAGCAACCGGCCGATGCAGCGGGTGGCATTGCCGCAGGCATCGACCTCGCCGCCATCGCGATTGTGGATGCGCATGAAGGCGTCGGCGCCGATAGTGGAAGTCTCCACCGTGATCATCTGGTCGAAGCCGATGCCGCTTTCCCGGTCGCCGATGGCGCGGACCTGATCCGCCGTCAGACGCAAGGGCGCCTGGCGGGCGTCCCAGACAACGAAATCATTGCCGAGCCCGTTCATCTTCAGGAAGGGGATGCGTCTGTCGCCCATGACCGCCAAATGCCTTCGCGCAAAAATGCATGACGGGCCGATGTTATTCCGGCCCTGCCTTTGTGGGCACTATATGGCTGAAAGCGAGTCGATTTTCCAGTCTTTGCGCAGGTATGCCTGATTCAGACTTTCGCGGTCAGCAGCTTGTAGCCGGCGAAACAGAAGAACGTGCCGAGGCCAGCTTCGATCCAGCGGCGCGCGCCGATGTAGAAGCGGATCGCGGGTGCGGTTGAAAAGGCGACGGCGAAGAGCTGATGCAAGACGAAGGACATCGATACGGCTCCGGAAAGGACAATCGCGCCGACCCACCATGGCGCGCCCGCCTTCAGCCCGAGCGACATGATCGCAATCCAGGCGAATACGGCCTTGGGATTGGTCATCTGCACCGCCAGACCGCGCTTGAAAAAGCCAAGCGAACCGGCCGGTCCTTGCTCTTCGCGGATCGCCAGTTCCCTCGTCCTGGCGGCGGACCGGAAAGCCTTGAACGCCAGGAAGAGAAGATATCCGCCGCCGGCGATCTTGATGAAGATCATCACCGAGGCATAGAGCGTTAACACGGTTGCAAGCCCTGCCCAGGCGAGCGTGCTCCAGATCAATGCACCCGAGCCGATGCCGAGCGCGAGCGCCCGTCCGGCGGGGCGGCCGACGCGCATCGACGTTGCCATGACTGCAAGCATGTTCGGGCCGGGGCTCAGGATGCCCAGCAGCGTTGCGCCATAGGCGAGAAGAATGCCGGGCAGATATTCGCCGATCTGTTCCATGGAGATTTATCCGGAGAGCCGCGGACTTTGGCCGCAGAATTTGAAGGAATTACTTAAAAGGAAACAGGAAGGTACTACAGCCATCGGTTGCTGCCAGTCACATGGACGTCAATTGGATATTTCGTCAGCCGATTTCCATCACGCTGCCCGACCCGCAGCGGCTGAGGATTTTCAGCATGTCGAGATTACTCACCGCGACGCAGCCTTCCGTCGGGCCGTAGTCAGGGCGGGCAAGGTGAAAGAAGATGGCGGAGCCGCGCCCGCGCTCGACAGGGTGGAGATTGCAATCCAGTACCACCACCACGTCGTAGAGATGATCGTCGCGCCACATTTTTTCGTGACCGGCGGCAAAGGGCAACTCAACCGGCAGATTGTAATGCGGGTGCTTCGGATCGTCGCACCAGCCCATCGTTGGCGTCAGCGGTTCGCCCGGAAGCGCGGTTTGCGGACGGCGGATCCGGTCGGGCCGATAGTAGACTTTCAGCAGTTCGAAGCGTCCCGCCGGGGTTTTGCCATCGCCTTCGCGTTTTTGAACGCCAATACCGCTTCGTCCCAACGCACACGGAATTGTGATCGGACCTAGCGTGAGCAAACCCTGCCTGCGATTGGCCGGACGGGGCCTTACCGTGAGGATTTCAGCCGCTTTTGTGGTTATTATGCCGCTTGAGCTTGAAGCCATGACCCGTTGCGTCCCATATGAAGCCGGAATCTGATAACCCGTTGATAAAGGCTGCGTGAAGTAAAATTGACGAGGCCTTTGCGGATTGGCATTGATTTGGGGTCGCGAAGTCGTGTTGCGATGATTAAGTGTCGGATGCAGCCGTTTGACGGCGCAGCGGTTCAAGGGAGTGGAAGTCATGAGCGCGCGGAATATCCTGATCGTCGACGACGACACCGATCTGCGCGAGGCGCTCGTCGAGCAGCTGTCGCTCTATGACGAGTTCGAAACGCTGCAGGCGGAAAACGCCTCGACCGGCATCAACGTCGCCAAGAGCGAGCATATCGACCTGCTGCTGATGGATGTGGGTCTGCCCGACATCGATGGCCGCGAGGCGGTGAAGCTGTTGCGCAAGGGTGGCTTCAAGGCCCCTGTAATCATGCTGACCGGCCACGACACCGATTCCGATACGATCCTCGGGCTTGAGGCCGGCGCCAACGATTATGTGGCCAAGCCGTTCAAGTTCGCCGTGCTGCTCGCCCGCATTCGCGCGCACCTGCGCCAGCACGAGCAAAGCGAAGACGCCGTCTTCACCATCGGTCGCTATTCCTTCCGCCCGGCGCAAAAGCTGATGGTGGACGACAAGGGCGCAAAGATCAGGCTGACGGAGAAGGAAACCTCCATCCTGAAGTATCTCTACCGCGCCGGCGAAAAGCCGGTGACGCGCGATGTGCTGCTGCATGAGGTGTGGGGCTATAATTCCGGCGTCACCACGCACACGCTGGAAACGCACATCTACCGGCTCAGGCAGAAGATCGAGCGCGACCCCTCTTCGGCCGAACTTCTGGTCACCGACGCGGGCGGCTACAAGCTGGTTCCCTGATCCCTATTCCGCCGCGTTTGCCGTGCTTTAGGGTCTGTTGAGATTTAGGATTTGGAGCCCCCGGGTCTTGCCTATGGCAAGCCCGAGGACAAGCGTGGTATGAGCGAAAATCGTTCAGCTTTAGGAGGAGGACCGCAGGAAGGACCATCCCCTTTCAAGGTCCTGCGACGTAAAGATGGGCGATTTTCGCCATATCCCTTCGGGACGCGGTGGATTTTGGCCCTGAATGCGTTGAAGAGCCCTTGTGGTGGAGTATACCACGGCGGTCTCTTCGCCTGTTCAGATCCAAAATCCATCACGCGCCACGCCCGAAACCTGAACCTCAACAGACCCTAGGTCGAATCCGGCGGAAAACAGGGCAAAACCGGGTGCTGCAACCGGGGATCGGCCGCATTAACCCTTGTGCGGTCGGCCCGCTTCGCTAAAGCTGGTTGCATGAGTTTCGCCCGCGACATGAATTTGCTGCGCCAGGTGCCGCTGCTCGCCGACTTTCCGGACGACCAGTTGCGCCTGCTCGCCTTTTCGGCGGAAAACATCCAATACCGGGACGGCGAAATCCTGTTCACCGAAGGCGAGCGGGCCGACGGCGGTTTCATTGTCGCCAGTGGCGAGGTGATGATGGAAGGAAAAGGCGAGAAGCGCGAGACGCTTGGAACCTTCGGCCCCGGCACGCTGATCGGCGAAGTGGCGCTGCTGGTCGAGACCCGCCGGCCCGCAAGGGCCATCGCAGTTGGTCCGACAGAAGTTATTCGCATCCGTCGCGCCCTGTTCAAGCGGATGCTGCAGGAATTTCCCGATATTGCCGCAGCGCTGTTTCAAAGCCACGCCGCGCGGTTCCAGAAAACCACAAGGGCGTTGTCGCGTGTCGGCAATGTGCTGGAACAGATCGAGCGGGACGAGACGGAGCGCAAGGAAGCCAGGAAAAAGAAGGACGGCTCATAGTCCGGCTGCTTTAAGTCCGCAGCGACGACGGCCGGGCAAACGCCTGCCTGAGCTTTTCCCGCATCATGACGAGCAGCGGAAGGGCGGCAATGGCCAGCCCGGTGAAAGCAACCCACCAGGCCGGGCGGATCGAATAGCTGAAGTCGAGATTGGCCTGAAGCACCCGGAGCGGCGGTATGCCGGTCGCAAGCGCGTACCAGGCGTATTCTATCCCCGCCGTCGCAAGACCGCTGAAGGCGGCGATGCCGACAAGGACCGGGAGAGACGTGAGGTTCAATCCGCGCTTCTGGGCGACCCGATAACTCATCAGCGCGACGAAAAAGCCGGCCATGAGGGTCGCCTCGCTCACATCCGATTTCGATTGCAGGAAGAAGTGGATCGCGGCCAAAACCGCGATGGCATAGGTCGCCTTGTGCAGGCGGTGCCAGCCCTGCCCCATGCGGCGGATCGCGCCGTCGGTGGAGGTGGCGCCAAGAGCCGCCATGGTAAGAAGCGCTACAAAGCCGATGGTGAGATAGATGCGCAGCACGATCTCGCTGGCGACCTTGCCGAGATCCCACGCCTGATCGGCAGCGTAAAAACCCAGATGCAGCAGGCCGTAGCCGAGTGCGGCAAGGCCGAGATGCCGGCGGATATTGACGAGCTTCGACCAGCCGGCGATGCGCCGCATCGGCGTAACAAGCAGCGACAGGAACAGGAAGCGGATTGCCCAATCGCCCGTTTCGTGGATCGCCTCGGTGACGGGCTTTGCGCCAAGGGTATCGGTCGCAAGGCCGTAGGCGAGAAGGAGGCCTGGAATGAGAATGCCGATGAAGGCAGCGAGCTTCAGCGGCGACAGGCGTCCCGCCCGGTCGGTCCAGGGTAGAAGGGCGTTGAAATCGAAACTGTCGCGGGCTTGCGTCATCGTCGGTCGATCCTGATTGCTCTCCTGATCAGATACGGTCGAAAACTGAAAATTACGCCAAACGCTTGTTCAACCCTGCGTGAGAAACGCGTGTGCGAGCTGATAGAATGAAACGAAAATGGCCGGCGTTGCCACCGGCCATTCGCATAAATTCCGTAAAACCAACCTTCAGACCCAGGGGTGCGCACCTGCGATCTTCGTCTCGAAACTGTCGATCGAAGGGGCCTTTTCCATGGTCAGGCCGATATCGTCCAACCCGTTCATCAGGCAATGCTTGCGGAAGGGGTCGATGTCGAAGGTAACGGTGCCGCCGTCCGGTCCGCGGATTTCCTGGGCCTCAAGATCGACGGTCACCGTCGCATTGGCGCCGCGCCCGGCATCGTCCATCAGCTTGTCGAGATCTTCCTGACTGACGACGATCGGCAGGATGCCGTTCTTGAAGCAGTTGTTGTAGAAAATATCGGCGAAGGACGTCGAGATCACGCAGCGGATGCCGTAATCGAGCAGCGCCCAGGGGGCATGCTCGCGACTCGAACCACAGCCGAAATTATCGCCCGCCACAAGGATCTGCGCCTTGCGGTAGGAGGGCTGGTTGAGCACGAAATCGGCGTTTTCCGTTCCGTCTTCCTTCGTCCGCATTTCGTGGAAGAGCGCGGTGCCGAGCCCGGTGCGCTTGATCGTCTTCAAAAACTGCTTGGGGATGATCATGTCGGTATCGACATTGACGATCGGCATAGGGGCTGCCACCCCGGTCAGCGTGGTGAATTTTTCCAAGGCGCGTTCTCCTTATCGAATTGCGTTCGTCAGGCGGCGAGGCTGGTGGCCGCGTCGACGCCCAGCATCAGGTTGAGGTTCTGCACGGCGGCGCCGGAAGCGCCCTTGCCGAGATTGTCGTAGACGGCGACGAGCATCGCTTGGGCGCGCGCGTCATTGGCAAAGACATGGAGCCGCATGCGATTGGTGCCGTTGAAGGTCTGCGGGTCGAGCTCCGGCGTTTTATCGACGGCGGCGAAGGGGGCCACGTCGACGAAGCTGCCGGCGAGGCCGGCGATAATGGTCCGCGATGGCTGCATGCAGTTCTGTGCCGGTCGGCACCTTGGGAAGGAGCTTAAGCTGCAGCGGCACCACGGTGACCATGCCCTGCGCATAGTTGCCGACGGCCGGCTGGAACAAAGGTTGCGTCGAAAGCTTCGAATAGGCGGTCATTTCCGCAAGGTGCTTGTGATTGAGACCGAGCGCATAGGGCATGAAGGGCGCAGCCTTTTCGCCTTCCGCCTCATAGGCTTCGATCATCGAGCGGCCGCCGCCGGAATAGCCGGAGATGGCGTTCACGGTGATCGGGTGGTCGGCGGGAACGATGCCTGCAGCGACCAGCGGACGCAGGAAGGCAATCACCCCTTGCGGATAGCAGCCGGGATTGGCCACCCGCCTGGCATTGGCGATGACATCGCCCTGCGCCCTGTCCATTTCGGCAAAGCCATAGGCCCAGCCGTCGGCGACACGATGCGCGGTGGACGCATCGATCACCCGCGTCGTGGCGTTTTCGATCAGCGACAACGCTTTCCTTCGCCGCATCGTCTGGAAGGCAGAGGATGGCGACATCCGCTTCGTTCAGGAGCGCCGCGCGCACCGCGATATCCTTGCGCTTGTCGTGCGGGATCGCGAGAAGCTCCAGGTCGCGGCGACGGGCCAGGCGATCGCGGATCTGCAGACCCGTGGTGCCGGCTTCACCGTCGATGAATACTTTCGCGACCATTGTTTCCGCTCCCCGGAATTGACTGGACAAAGGCATATTTGAGCCGGGGGCGCTTGCCTCCGGCGATTGCGCGCCCGTTCTACACCAAAGCCTGCCTATTTGTCATCGGGCGAAGGCCACACGGCAGCACCGTAATTCTATCTGGCCATGCCGTGATATTCGGCGTTGGGCCGCATGTCGGTGGCCGACGCCACACGGTTCGACATGTTGAAGAAAGCAGCCACAGAAGCGATGTCCCAGATATCGCGTTCCGAAAAACCTGCGGAGCGAAGCGCCTTGCGGTCGGTCTCCACTATCGCTTCCGGTTCGCTGGTGAGTTTCACCGCGAAATCGAGCATCGCCCGGTGGCGGGGCGTCAAATCGGCCACGCGGTAGTTCATCACCATCAGCTCGCCGAGTTCCGGATCGCCGGAAAGCTGGCGGACCGCAGCGCCGTGGGCGGTCAAACAATAGTAGCAATGATTCACGCTGGAGACGGCAACCGCGATCATTTCCCGCTCAAGCTTGGACAGGCCGCTCTCGCCGAGCATCAGCTCGTTGTACATTTCGGTGAAGGCGTTAAGCTTTCTGTCGTCGAAGGCATAGGCCTTGAGCACATTCGGCACGAGCCCGAGTTTTTCCTCGCATTTGGCGAAATAGGCGGCGGTGCGCTCGCTTTTCGGTTCGCCGCAATCGAGATCGAGCGCGATTATTCCTGTTTTCTCCGCCATTGTGGCGCCTCCCAGCATTTCCGTCATTGCCGTTTATATTCTGGAGGCTAGCATAGCGTTTGAGCCCGGAAGAGGATACGAATCCTGTTGCGTCCTTAATTCGTTGGCCGCAGATCGGCCGCGCCGAAACTGAAAAAGCTGATACGCAAAAAAAAGAAGTCGGGGGAATTCATGCCGGAAGCCAAGGAACAAGCGAAGGCCGGTCTGATCGATGCCGTGGTCGCCGGGCTTTCTCCGGAAATCGCCTCTTTTGCCCGTGAATTCTACGCGCGCGGTGCGGCTGAGGATCTGGTGACCTATAGCCGCGAGGAGCTGGTGGCCTTTGTCCAGGAGGCGTGGAAGGACATTGCCGCGCATCCCATGGGGACCCACCGGATTCACGTCTTCAACCCGGATTTCAAGGTCAATGTGGCCAGGGCCGGCGATATCACGGTCGTCGAAATCGTCAATGACAACATGCCGTTCCTGGTCGATTCAGTCTTGGCCGAGCTGCAGGACAGCGGTCTGGAAGTGCATCTGGTGCTGCACCCGATCCTGTTGGTGGAGCGCGACGACGCGGGTGCGCTGGTCGCCTGTCACGAAACGGCGGAAGCCGGCGGCAAGGCCGAGGTGCGGCGCGAAAGCCTGATCCATATTCACGTGGCGCGGATCGATACGGATATCGAGATTGCGGCGCTGGAAAAGCGTCTGGACCGTGTGATGTCGGATGTCCGCCAGGCGGTCGCGGACTGGCAGACGATGATGGCGAGGCTGAAAACCGCCATAGACACCTACAAGAACAATCCCCCTCCCTTCGTCGTCGACGAGCTTGCCGAGGCGGTGCAGTTTCTCGAATGGGTGGAGGCCGACAATTTCATCCTGCTCGGCATGCGCGAATATTATTTCGAAGGCGGGCCGGTCAGGGGCGAACTGTCGCACAAGAAGGGCAGCGGCCTCGGCCTGCTTGCAGATCCGGAAGTGCGCGTGCTGCGCCGCGGCTCCGAATTCGTGGTGATGACGCCGGAAATCCGCGAATTCCTGATGAAGCCCGAGCCGCTGATCATCGCCAAGGCCAATGTGAAGAGCCGGGTCCACCGCCGCGTCCATATGGACTATATCGGCGTGAAGCTGTTCGACGACGAGGGCGAACTGACCGGCGAACTCAGGATCGTCGGCCTGTTCACCTCCACCGCCTATACGCTTTCCACGCGGTCCATTCCCTATCTCAGGCGCAAGGTCGACAGCGTGTTGACCCGCGCCGGCCACGATCCGGAAAGCCATTCCGGCAGGGCGTTGATGAACATTATGGAAGGCTATCCGCGCGATGAGCTGTTCCAGATCGATGCGGGACTACTGTATGAATTCGCCACCGCGATCCTGCAGCTTGAGGAAAGACCGCGCATCCGCGTGCTGGCGCGCCGGGACCGGTTCGACCGCTATGTCTCCACCCTCTGCTTCGTGCCGCGCGACCGCTACACCACCGAGGTTCGCCTGAAGATCGGCGCCTATCTGGCTGACGTCTTCGACGCGAGGCTTTCCGCCTGGTATGTCACCTATCCGGAAGGAACGCTGGCGCGGGTGCATTTCATCACCGGACGCGACGAGGGCGAGACCCCCAATCCCAGCCAGGAAGAGCTGGAAGCGGCTGTATCCAATATCGTCAGGACGTGGGCCGACGATCTGAAGGAAGCGCTTCGTGCAGCCTACGGCGGCAACCGGGCGCTGGAGGAGGCGCGCCGCTATGCGGATGCCTTCCAGGCCGGGTACAAGGAGGTCTATGGAGCCGAGACGGCGCTCGACGATATTCGCATCGTTGAAAAACTGTCGAAGCGAAGAGACACCACCATGCGCTTCACCCGCCGGCCCGGCGATGAGGCGAACCGTCTGGCGCTCAAGGTCTTCCACCACGAGACACCCATTCCCTTGTCCGCCCGCGTGCCCATTCTGGAAAACATGGGCTTCAAGGTCATCAACGAGCGGACCTATCGCATCACGCCGGCCGACCGGCCGCTTTCCTATCTGCACGAGACGACGCTTGAGCCGGCTTCGGGTGTTGAGCTTGATCTTTCAAACGACCTGCGCGAGCGGCTGGAAGCGATGTTCAGCGCCATCTGGAACCGCCGCGCGAAATCCGACGGCTATAACGCGCTCGTGCTGTCGGCCGGCCTCGCATGGCGCGATATCGCCATGCTGCGGGCCTTGTCGCGCTATCTGCGCCAGGCCGGTATCCGGTTTTCGGAAGACTACATGTGGGGAACGCTCAACCGCTATCCCGACATAACGGAGCGGCTGGTGGCGCTCTTCCATCTCCGCTTCGATCCGGCGGAAGGAGATGCCGACCGTTCGCTGGGCGCGGCCCGCATCGAGCAGGAACTCTCCGCCGCCTTCGAAAAGGTGGAAAGCCTGGACGACGACCGCATTCTCAGCCGTTTCCAGAACGCCATCGACGCGATGCTGCGCACGAATTTCTTCCAGCTCGACGTCCACGGCCAGCCGAAGCCGACTTTCGCCTTCAAGCTCGATCCCCGCCGGCTCGACGAATTGCCGCAGCCGCGGCCCTACCGCGAAATTTTCGTCTATTCGCCCCGGGTCGAAGGGGTGCATCTGCGCTTCGGCAAGGTGGCACGGGGCGGGTTGCGCTGGTCTGATCGCTCGCAGGATTTCCGCACCGAGGTGCTTGGTCTGGTAAAGGCGCAGCAGGTGAAGAACGCGGTCATCGTGCCGGTTGGCGCCAAGGGCGGCTTCGTGCCGAAATGGCTGCCTGTGGGCGGGTCGCGCGAGGAGGTATTCTCGGAAGGTACGGAAGCCTACAAGATCTTCGTCTCCTCGCTCCTCGATATCACCGACAATCTCGACGGCGATACGGTCTGGCCGCCCGACATGGTGGTGCGCCACGACGATGACGATCCCTATCTGGTCGTGGCCGCCGACAAGGGCACGGCGACCTTCTCCGATACAGCCAACGCCATTTCCGAAAGCCGGCATTTCTGGCTGGGCGACGCCTTCGCCTCCGGCGGTTCGGCCGGCTACGATCACAAGAAGATGGCGATCACCGCGCGGGGCGCCTGGGAGGCGGTCAAGCGGCACTTCCGGGAAATGGACAAGGACATCCAGAAGGAACCCTTTACGGTGGCCGGGGTCGGCGACATGTCGGGCGACGTCTTCGGCAACGGCATGCTGTTATCCAAGGCCATCCGTCTCGTCGCCGCCTTCGACCACCGCGATATCTTTCTCGATCCCGATCCCGACATCGAAAAAAGCTGGAACGAGCGCAAGCGCGTCTTCGATCTTGGCCGCTCGTCCTGGAACGACTACGACAAGAGCCTGATTTCGGAAGGCGGCGGAGTGTTTTCGCGCGCGTCGAAATCGATTGCGCTGTCGCCGCAGATGCAATCGCTTCTCGGCATCGGCAAACTCAAGGCGACGCCGCAGGAGGTGATGAACGCCATCCTCAAGATGAAGGTGGATCTCCTGTGGTTCGGCGGTATCGGCACTTATGTCCGCTCCACGGAAGAAAGCGATGCGGATGCGGGCGACCGGGCCAACGACCCGATCCGCGTGACCGCGCCGGAACTGGGCGCCAAGGTTATCGGCGAAGGCGCGAACCTCGGCATGACGCAATTGGCGCGCATCGAGTTTCACCGCTGCGGCGGACGCTGCAATTCGGATGCGATCGACAATTCCGCCGGCGTTAATTCCTCCGACATGGAAGTCAACATCAAGATCGCGCTGGGCGCGGCGGTCAGAACCGGCAAGCTGGATACGCAAAGCCGTAACCGGCTGCTGGTGGAAATGACCGACGAGGTCGCCGGCCTCGTGCTTCGCAACAACTACCTCCAGACGCTGGCCATTAGCATCGCGGAGCGGCGCGGGCTGGAGGAATTCGGCTATCAGGGCCGCATGATGCAGCGGCTGGAGTCAGCCGGTCTCCTCAACCGCACGGTCGAGCAGCTGCCCGACGACAACGATCTCCGGGCGATGGAAAAGGCGGGGCAAACCCTTTCGCGGGCGGAAATCGGCGTGCTTCTCGCTTATGGCAAGATCCCGCTGTTCGACGATCTCGTCGCCAGTTCCGTCCCTGATGACGACTATCTTGCTCGCGAGCTGAAACGCTATTTCCCGATAGCCATGCAGGAGAATTATGCCGACGAGATCGAGGGGCATCGGCTGCGCCGGGAAATCATCGCGACGATGCTCTCAAATTCGATGATCAATCGCGGCGGGCCGACCTATCTGACGCGGATCTTCGACCAGACCGGTGCTGAAGCGCCGGAAATCGCCCAGGCCTTCGCCGCCGTGCGCGATGCCTACGGGTTGACCGCGTTGAACACCGAGATTGACGAACTGGACAACCGCGTTTCCGGCGAATTGCAGCTGGAGCTTTATACGGCAGTGCAGGATCTGGTGCTCGGCCAAACCGTCTGGTTTCTGCGCAATGTCTCTTTCGAGCAGGGGATTGCGGCTGTCGTCGATCGTTTCCGCAAGGGCATTCTTGATCTGGCGCCGATGTTCGGCGAAATCGCGCCTGCCAGCATGACGGAAGGGTTCGACGCGGAAACCGCCCGTCTCATAGATGGCGGCGTGCCGCATGCGCTTGCCGCGAGGATCGCACGGCTGCCGGGCGAGACGGCCATCCCCGATATCGTGCTGGTTTCGGAAGAGACCGGGCGCGATGCGATCGAGGTGGCGCGGACCTTCTTCGACGCCGGCGCTCATTTCCGCCTGGGCGAGATGGATGCCCATGCGCGGGCGATGGAAGTGCGCGATTATTACGACGGTCTGGCGCTCGACCGGGCGCGGGCCATGCTCGGCATCGCCCATCGGCGCATCACCGGCGAGGGGCTTGCAGCCGGCGGCTTCAAGAATTGGCTTGCCGCCAATGAAGCGCGGGTAGGACGCACGGCGCGGGCGGCATCGGAAATCATCGAAGGCGATCTGACGGTGTCGAAATTCTCGGTCGCGGCAAGCCTGCTTGCCGAACTGGCCCGGTGACCAACCAGGCAGCGCCCGTTTTGAATAAGGCGGAGGTCAGCCGCAAGGCCATCGGCGGCTGGCTCTTGTTCGACTGGGCGACGCAACCGGTGTTCACGCTGGTGACGACTTTCGTCTTCGGCCCGTTCTTTGCCTCCGCTGTCGCTGCAACCCCCGCCGAAGGGCAAGCGCTTTGGGGTTATGCAGCCGCCGCTGCCGGCCTCGCCATCGCCTTGCTTGCGCCGGTCCTCGGCGCGGTTGCCGACCGGATGGGCGCGCGCAAACCCTGGATCGCCGCCTTTTCGCTGCCGCTTGTCGCAGGCTGCACGATGGTGTGGTGGACCGTGCCGGGAACGCCGCTTGCGGTGCCGATCGCGCTTGCCGGTTTCATAATCGCCACGCTTGGGGTGGAATTCGCGACCGTATTCAACAACGCGATGATGGCCGACCTCGTGCCGCGCCACCGTCTTGGCCGGCTGTCCGGCTCCGGCTGGGCGCTCGGCTATATCGGCGGGCTGGTGTCGCTCATCGTCGTGCTGGGTTTCATGGCGGCCAATCCCGACACCGGCAAGACGCTTGTCGGGCTTCGGCCGATCTTCGGCCTCGATCCGGCAACGCACGCGGGCGACCGGGCATCGGGCCCGTTTTCGGCAATCTGGTACATGATCTTCGTGCTGCCGCTCTTCCTGTTTACGCCCGATGCGCCAAAGCGGGCGCGGCTGCGCGGCTCGGTCAAGGCAGGACTTGCCGATCTCAGGGCAACGCTTGCAAAGGCGCGCTCCAACCGCGCGATGCTGCTCTATCTCGTCGCCAATATGACCTATAAGGACGGGCTTGCCGCGCTCTTCGCCTTCGGCGGGATCTATGCCGCCGGCGTGCTCGGATGGGGAAGCATCGAGATCGGAGTTTTTGGAATACTGGCGGCAGCCTCCGGCGTATTCGGCAGCTTTCTCGGTGGGCGATGCGACGATCGTTTCGGCCCCAAAATGGTTATCGCAGGATCCCTGCTCGTGTTGATCCTCTGCGGCATCGGTATCGTTTCAGTTGACCGGGATACGGTTTTCTTCGTGTTCGAAGTGTCGTCCGAACGAACCGGCGGCTTGTTTTCAACCGTGCCGGAAGTCGTGTTTTTGGTGCTGGGGGCTTTTATCGGCGCTGCCGCGGGCCCCTTGCAGGCGGCATCGCGAACGCTGCTGGTTCACCTCGCCCCTGAAGGCGAGCTTACCCAATATTTCGGACTGTTCGCGCTCTCCGGCAAGGTGACGAGCTTTCTTGCGCCGCTTTCCGTCGGGCTTGTCACAAGCGCCACCGGCAATCAGGCGGCGGGCGTATCCGTCATCCTGGTGTTTCTGACGCTCGGGCTGACGCTTCTTTCGCAGGTCGAGGACCGGCGGGGATAGGCCGTCCCCGCCTTTGCTTTTTTCAGTGACGGAAGTGCCGCATTCCGGTGAAGACCATGGCAAGGCCTGCTTCGTCGGCCGCCTTGATGACCTCGTCGTCGCGCATCGATCCGCCCGGCTGGATGACCGCCGTCGCGCCCGCTTCGGCAGCCGACGAGCAGTCCGTCGGCGAAGGGGAAGAAGGCGTCGGAGGCGACGACCGAGCCGATGGCGAGCGATTGAGCCAACCGGCTGCCTCCGCCGCATCCGAGCGCCTTGCGGGCGGCGATGCGCGAGAACTGTCGACCCGGCTCATCTGGCCTGCGCCGATGCCAACCGTCGCGCCATTCTTCACATAGACGATGGCGTTCGACTTGACGTGTTTGGCGACGCGGAAGGCAAAGCGAAGATCGGCCATTTCCGTTCGGTCGGCGCGCGTTTCGTCACCACCTTGAGATCGAGATCGTCGACGACGCCATTGTCGCGGCTCTGAACCAGCAGTCCGCCGGCAACCGTCTTGACAACAAGCCCCCCGGCGCGCGGGTCCGGCAGGCCGCCGGTGACCAGCAGGCGCAGATTCTTCTTCTTTGCGACGATGGCGATGCGCGTCATCGGTGGCGTCGGGCGCGATGATCACTTCGGTGAAGATCTTGACGATTTCCTCGGCTGCTTCCGCATCGAGCACGTCGTTGAGCGCGACGATGCCGCCGAAAGCCGAAACCGGATCGCAGAACAGCGCCTTTTCGTAGGCTTCGCGCAGGCTCGCCGCCTTCGGCCACGCCGCAGGGGTTGGCGTGCTTGATGATCGCCACCGCCGCTGGTGCGGGCGGGGTCGAATTCCGCCACGAGTTCGAAAGCGGCGTCGGTGTCGTTGATATTGTTGTAGGAAAGCGTCTTGCCCTGAAGCTGACGCGCGCTGGAAACGCCGGGGCGCTTTTCGCCGGTCAAATAGAACCCGGCCGACTGGTGCGGATTTTCGCCGTAGCGCATGACTTCGGCAAGCTTGCCGCCGACGGCGCGATAATCGGGCGCTGAAACTTCCAGCTCCCTCGCCAGCCAGTTCGAGATGGCGGCGTCATAGGCGGCGGTGCGGGCAAATGCCTTTTGCGCGAAGCGCTTGCGAAGCGAAAGCGGCACCTTGCCGGAATTCCCGTCGAGCGCGGCCAGCACTTCGTCGTAGTCAACAGGATCCGTGACGACGGTGACATAGGCGTGGTTCTTGGCGGCGGCGCGCGTCATGGCCGGGCCGCCGATGTCGATATTCTCGACGCCGGTCGCATAGTCGGCGCCCTCGGCGACCGTCGCTTCGAACGGATAGAGATTGACGCAGAGAAGGTCGATGCCGGTGATGCCGTGCTCGGCCATCGCCGCTGCGTGCTCCCCGTCGTCGCGAATGGCGAGAAGACCGCCGTGAACGCCCGGGTGCAGCGTCTTGACGCGGCCGTCCATGATTTCCGGGAAGCCGGTGACCGCGGATATATCGAGGACGCTCAGGCCTGCTTCCTCAAGCGTTTTGCGCGTTCCGCCGGTGGAAACAAGTTCGATGCCGCGCGCGGCGAGCGCCTTCGCGAAGCCGACGAGACCAGTCTTGTCGGACACGGAAAGAAGCGCTCGCCTGGGCTCTACGAGATCGGGAGCGGGGATATGTTTCGACACCACGGCCATGGCTTTGCCTCTTGCAAGGGGAGAGGATGCAGGGATTTTGCGCCTGCTAAAGCATATTCTCGTCGCCAAAGCGACCACGGTTTGCCGGATTTTGTTCTAAAGATCGAGTTCGGCGCCTAAATTGTCGCTGACGCGGCGGCGCGCGGTTTTTGCCGTCGCGGTGCGGCGAAATTGCCAGCGAACCTCGGCGAGGCTGCGGACCCGGCCATGAAGCACGATCTGCTCGGTGCGGCGGTGGCTCAGGAGATCCGACAGGTAGATCGATTCCTCGATTGAAATATCGATGCCGGGCGCGACGAATTCCCAGGCTTCGCCATCGGGAGCGACCAGCAGGATCGCGCCGCCCGAGCGCGTCAGGCTTGCCTTGATCTGCGGATGCAGATGGAAGCGGACCGCATAGCGGTCCTTGTCGCCGCGAACGCCCGTGGTGATGAAATGATCGACGCCGTCCAGCACCGATCCATCGCTGGAAAGGGTGAGATCGCGTTCATGGATGATGCGGAACCGGTCCTGATAGCCATTGTGGCTGGCGATAACGCGCGTTCCCGCCTGGTTTTCCTCCCGCTGCACCGGCACATGGGTCGGCCCGCTGATGATCGGAGCGCCCAGCCATCCGCCGTATCGCTGATCGCTCAGGAACCTTGCAGACGAGGTGTCTTCTATGCTGGCGGTGGAATGGGCTGCAGTGGCGCGGGCGACCATCCGCCATCCGCCCCGCTCCATGCCCGAAACGCCGCAATTGACGACGATGCGGTTGCGGCGCGAGGACATTTCGAACGACAGAAATCCGGCGTGGGCCTTGTCGCTGACGGAGATAGGCGGCGGCTTGCCGCTTTCCAGCAGCACGATGGTATCGCCGCCGGTCAGGCGCTGGTAGCCGGAATGCGGAGCGTTGCCGGGCGCTGCACCGCGCGTATCGTCATAGGCGAGGATCGTCGCGACCAGATCGGCATGTGTCGTGCCCATGCCGTTGAAGTGGGCGAAGCTGCCATCGCCATGGCGAAAGAAACGCACCAGCGGCATCATCCGGTCGACCGCCTGCATCACGTTTTGCGGCGCCGGCAGCCCCTGCATCGCCAAGGCCTGGCGGACCGGCAGGAGGTCGACGAGAATTTCCAGCAATGCCGCAGGATTGCGGGAGATATGCCCGCCGTCGGGCAGAATCTGGCGGCCGAGTTCCTGGTCGAGCCGGCGAAGGCTCTGCCGCACGAAACGCCCCTGGCCGGCCATCGATACGGTGGCTGCGGCAATGGCGATGGCGGCGGTGAGGCGCGGCACGCCGTCACCCGTTTCGTTGATCGTCTTGCGGAGAAAGCGCACCTGGCGCGACAGCGAGCGCAGGAAGCGGCGATAGAATTCCCGGTCGCAGCCCTCCAGGATCAGGGGCGATTGCGACAGCCACGAAAGCACGCGCCGCGCGACCACCGATTGCTCCCAGCCAACGGGATGCCAGCGTCCGCAGGTCTTGATCCAGTCGTCCACCAGTGCGCGGGCGTTTTGCCGGGCGACGATGGTATTTGCGGCGCGCATGTGGCGCAGCCAGCCGAAGCCATGCAGGGCGCGGGCCCAGTCATCGGAGGGAGACTCGATCTCAAAGGGCGAGCGGCCTTCCGCCTCGACCAGATATCCGGCGAAAAGGAAGCGGCCTGCGTAGATATCGGCGGCGTTGGTGGCGTCAGAAGTGCGAAGATCCTGCGGAGCGATAAGCAAACGCGCAGGCGCGCCGGCAAAGGGTTGCCAGCGAAACAATGGCCCGCCATGGACCCACCTCAGGGTCGACTGCCATAGGGCCTGGGCCAAAAGACGCCAGACCCTTGCCTGCTCGGACATCGCAGCGAGCGCCATGCCCCTCCATACCTTTTTCAAACGCCGGCCTCTGGAGTTCGGTCTTGATGAAACGGGGGCGTTTCATCAAGATCGAATTTGCTCTGAACACTTGATTTCAGCTCCGCTCTCCGTCCGTTCGAATGCTTCAAACAAACGAAAGCTCCCCAGGAGAATCAGCCATTTCGCACTGTTGCGGATGCCAGTATGCAAGCATTAACGTTAGCAGGTGGTTACCAGAAGCCTGCCTCCGCGTCGCCCCTATCCCGGCTCCGGGCCGCGCGTCAGGAAGGTTTGCGTCTGATCCGCGCGGCAAAAAAGCCGTCGAGGCCGCCGCTTTTCGGCGGATCGGCGGCGAGTTGCGAGGGCAAGGTCCGAAGGTCGCCATCTTGAGTGATGGCTTCAGTGATGCCGCCGATTTCGTTCGGGCTGACCGGTATGCGTTCCGCCGAAGGGGTGCGGCTGAGGAATGCCTCGATCTGCAGCTCGCCTTCTTCAGGCTGCAGTGAACAGGTGCAGAACACCATCGTTCCGCCGACTTTCAGCCATTCATAGGCCCGGTCGAGCAGATCCGACTGGATCGCAGCCAGTATCTCGATATCGATCGGGGTTTTGGACCACGCGACATCCGGGTGGCGGCGTATGGTTCCGGTCGCCGAACAGGGCGCGTCGAGCAGGATCGCGTCGTAGGGCTCATCCGGCGTGAAGAAGCGGAGATCGGCTGCGACCACATGCGCTTCGAGATTTAGGCGGGTGAGATTTTGCGTCACGCGTTTCAACCGGCTGGCGGAAATGTCGATTGCGGTCACCAACCCGCCCATGGAGGCAAGCTGGGCGGTCTTGCCGCCGGGTGCCGCACAAAGATCGCCGACCTTCTTGCCCTTGATATCGCCGAGCAGGCGGGCCGGGAGCGCGGCTCCGGCGTCCTGGACCCACCATTCGCCCTCGCTGAAACCGTCGATCTGGTCGATCCGGCCGGAATGATCCGATAGCCTGACGGTGGCGTCGCCCACGATACGGCCGCCGAGCCGGGTGGCCCATGCCTCGGGATCCGACTTAACGCTGAGGTCGAGATTGGGCTCAAAAAGATGCATCGTGGCGATTTCCTCTGCCCGCTCTTCGCCATAGGCAGCCTGCCAGCTGGCGAAAAGCCAGTCGGGAGCGGCAAGGCCGGGCTGGTCGAAGCGGGCGAGGAGTTCTTCCTTCTCTCGGGTGACACGGCGCAGCACGCCGTTGACGAGGCCCTTGTAGGGCCGGCCCCGGCGATCCTGGTCGGTGATCGAAACCGCAATGGTCACGGCTGCATGATCGGGCACGTCCATGAACAGGATCTGCGCCAAGGATATATGCAGGATGTCGTCGATCCGCCCGGTCTTTTCCGGGATCGGCTTTTCCAGCAGGCTGCCAAGCAGGGCTGCGATCTGGCCGCGACGGCGCAGCGCCGTGCCGAGGATGGCCCGAACAAGCGCGCGATCCTTGGCGATGAGGGCCCTTAGCGTCGAATTGCCGGTATCGCCGTCCAGTTCCTGATCGAGCGGCCTGCGGCCATGGACGACCTTGCCGAGGATATCGGCCGCAACCTTGCGGGCGACGAGGCCGGTGACGGGCGTCGGTTCGTATTTCGTGCGGACTTTACGCGGCGCAGGGTCCGGCGCGGATTTTTCGTCGGTCAAGCGGCTCTCTTTTTCATTGTCTTGGCGCTTCTTTCAAACGGGCGCGGAACGCCCGCCTTCCAACGGATCGGAAGGCCGTTCCATTCGACATCATAGCGCGGAAAGTCAATTGAAAAGCACTTTAACGCTCATTGATCCTGGAGCCTATCCCGGCCGTCATCCCCAGGGGCCGTGCTTGCGGCCGCTTTTGGGGGAAGCGCCGCGGCGGCCGCCGCCCCATGGGCCGGACGCCGGCGTTTCACTTGTGGTGAACCCTCTTTCCGCAGGCTCATGAGTGGCGCCAAACTCGCGCGAAGCCGCGAGTTCGCGAAGTGCAGCGATCCGGTTTTCGGTATTCGGATGGGTGGAGAAGAGATTGTCCATCCGTTCGCCCGACAGCGGATTGATGATGAACATATGCGCCGTCGCCGGATTGCGTTCCGCATCGACATTGCGAATGCGCGCCGTGCCGCCTGCAATCTTGTGCAAGGCGGAGGCAAGCCAAAGCGGCTGGCCGCTAATCTCCGCGCCGAGACGGTCGGCCGCATATTCGCGCGTTCGCGATATCGCCATCTGCACCAGCATCGCCGCCATTGGCGCGACAATCGCCGCGACGATCACGCCGATGAAGCCGAGCGGATTGTTGTTGTCGCGATTCCCGCCGAAGAAGAAGGCGAAATTCGCCAGCATGGAAATCGCGCCGGCGATGGTCGCCGTGATGGTCATGATCAACGTGTCGTGATTTTTCACATGCGCCAGTTCATGCGCCATGACGCCCGCCACTTCCTCCTGGCTGAGTGTGTTCAGGAGTCCGGTCGTTGCCGCGACTGCCGCATTTTGCGGATTGCGGCCGGTGGCGAAGGCATTCGGTTGCGGATTGTCGATCAGATAGACCCTGGGCATGGGAAGGTCCGCTCGCGCCGCCAGGTTGCGGACGATGGCATAAAACTCCGGCGCCTGGCTTTCGTCGACCTCTATCGCATGGTGCATCGACAGCACCATCTTGTCGGCGTTCCAATAGCTGAACAGGTTCATCGCGGCAGCGATGACGAGCGCGATCAGCATGCCGCTCTGGCCGCCGATCATGAAGCCGACGCCCATGAACAGCGCCGTCATGGCGGCGAGGAGAAGTGCCGTGCGGAAATAGTTCATCGTTCGCGCCCTGCCTGATTGCTTTTGCAGCTCTCTATATTGTTGAGGGCTGCCGTTGGCATCGTCCATCCTATATGTTGTTCATCAAAAGGCGCTCGGCAAGGCTCCAGGATCGCTAAACGTTGGGTGGTCTCGGAGTGCCGGCGGCTTCCGACGAATAACAGGATGGAACGATGGGCGACTTCAACGATCAAACCCCGACTTTAACGACTGATTTGACCGCAGCGCAGGAAGCCGGCGAGCCGGCGCCCCGCCGCCGGTTTGAAGACCTGCCGCCACCGGCGCAACGCGCCTTGCGGGAAGCGGAGGCGCGCCGCCGGGAGATCGACGAAAGGCAAAAGGCTGCGGCGCGCGAGATCGACGGGCGCGGCGGACTCGATCCCGCCCGCTACGACGACTGGGAAATCAAAGGTCTGGCAGTGGATTTTTGAAGCAATTCGGCTTTCTGCGAAAAAATATCCAGCTGATATGCCCCTATCGACGCTTGGTTAATGCGCGATTTACCTGCGACCGTTAGCCTTCCGCCAATGCCTGTCGTATCGAGAGAGTACCGGCCCCTGATGCTTGCGCATTCTTCCCCTTCCAGTTCCAGCCCTGTTTCCGGCCCAGATTCTGGCCAGATTCTGGCCATGCTTCCGGTGGCGCCTTGCCTTCCGCCAACCCTTTTCAGCGTCTTGCGGCCTTGCTCGCCGGGGTGGAACCGGCGCGCGATCCCATACTCATGACCATCGGCGAGCCGCGGCATGCAATCCCCGCCTTCGTCGGCGATGTCTTGCGGGATAATCTGGCGGATTTCCGCCGCTATCCGCCGATCGAAGGCACGGAGGACTTTCGTTCCGCCGTGGCGGATTGGCTCGACCGGCGCTACGGCCTCGAGGGGTCTATCGACCGCAAGGCGGGTGTCTTGCCGCTCAACGGCTCGCGCGAGGGGTTGTCTTTTTCGGGGATCGCCGCGCGCGACCAGCTGAACAAAACCGGTGTCCGGCCCGCCGTGCTCTTCCCCAATCCGTTCTACCAGACCTACGCTGCAACGGCGCATATTGCCGGCGCAGAAGCGGTTTTGCTCAATGCCAGGCCGGAAAACGGCTTTCTGCCGGATATCGAATCGCTCGACCCGGAGCTGCTCGATCGCACTGTCGCCTTCATTTACGCATCGCCCACCAACCCGGAAGGCGCGGTCGCCTCGCTCAACGATTGGCAAAAGCTGATAGCGCTTGCCCGTAAGCATGATTTCTTCATTTTCGCCGACGAATGCTATTCGGAAATCTACCGCGAGACACCGCCACCGGGCGTTCTGGAAGCCGCGCATGCCATGGGCGAAGGCTTCAGCAGGGTAATCTCGCTCAATTCCTTGTCGAAGCGGTCCAATCTTGCGGGACTGCGATGCGGCTTTGCCGCCGGCGATCCGGAGTTCCTCAGCCGCTGGGTCAAGTTTCGCGGTCTGGCCGCGCCGCAGGTGCCGCTTCCGGCGCAGGCGGTGGCCGTGCGCGCTTTCGGCGATGAAGCGCATGTCATTGAAAACCGCAGGCTTTACAACGAGAAATTCGCTATCGCCGAAAAGCTGCTGGCACCGGTCATGGGGTCAAATGCGGCGACCGGGATTACTCCGGCGGCTGGCTTTTTTCTGTGGCTCGACGTCTCGCGCTGGGGCGGGGGACTGAAGGTCACCCGCGATCTTTGGGCGCAAACGGGCGTGAAGGTTCTTCCAGGCTCTTATCTCGCCATGGATAGCGCCGGTGCCAATCCGGGTGATCCCTACATTCGAATTGCCCTCGTGGAAGAAGCGGCCTTGATCGAGCAGGCGCTTGGCCGGGTTGCCGACTATCTGGGAGCGACAGCATGAGACGTGCAACCGCCATGCGGGGAGGGCGGGGACCTTCCGTCGATTTCGATGACATGGATAGCCCGCTCCGGCGCGCTTTCAAGCGCAATATTGCAGGCGCGGTCGGGTTGAGCCTGACGGCGCTGGCGGCGGCGCTTGCCGCATCGCTTGCCACATGGTCGGTCAGCGATCCGAGTTTCAATCACGCGACGGATGAGCCGGTGCGCAACGCACTCGGCATGCCCGGCGCGGTATTCGCCGATCTGCTGATGCAGTCGATCGGTTTGGCGACTGCGATCTTTCTCGTTCCCGTGGTGCTTTGGGGCTGGCGGCTTCTTTCCGGCAAGGCGCATCGGATCGCGAGACGGCGGATATTCGCCTGGGTGGCCGGTACGATGCTTGCGGCAGGCAGTCTTGCCGCGCTGCCGGTTCCCGACAATTGGCCGCTGCCGACCGGGCTGGGCGGCTTCATCGGCGATTTCGTTCATATTCTGCCCGGCATGATCACGAATTCGCTGACCGAGGGAATGGCGACGATCGTCGGCACGTTCGGATTGGGCGTTCCTGCACTCCTTCTCCTGCTTCGCGCTGCCGGATGGCTCGGACGCGATGAAGGTCTTGCGCTTGAGCCGCGTCGCGGTCAGCCGGCCGCGACTTTTGACGAGGACGACGAAGACGAAGACGATGACGGCGACAGCCGCCTGTCGGCCATGATGGGCGCGGTTGCGCACTTCGGCCTTTTGACGGGATCGACGCTTCGCCGTGCGGTTTTCGGCCGGCGTGGCGGATCGAGAGCGCCTGCTGCCGATTCCTATGACGATTGGGACGACGACGACGAGGAGGTCGAGGAAGATTACGAGGCTCGTCCCGCTCGCCGCTCGAAGCTTCGCGCCGTCCTCGATTGGGCTTTGCCGCGCGAGGATGACGGTCTCGACGAGCTTTATCCCCATCAACAGGAAAGCCGGCGCTTGCCGCGCGTGGCCTTGCCTGTCGACGAGGACATGGACGATGGCGACGACTGGCCGCTGGCTTCCGGACCCGGCGGCGCCAATCGCCCGGTTCCCCAGGGAATAGCAGGGCCTTCCACGCAGCCCCGGCAGGCAGCTGGCGAACCCGCCGGCAGGGTGGTGCCGCCCGCGCCCCGGCCCAAGCAGGGCAAGCGCATCGCAGCCGAATCCCAGCCGTCGCTGCTTGGTGCTCCCGAACACTATGAAATGCCACCGCTGCGGCTGTTGGCCGAACCCAAGGCCAGTCCTCGCTCCGCCGCCATCAACACGGATGCGCTGGAGCAGAACGCGCGTCTGCTGGAGGGCGTTCTGGAGGATTTCGGCGTGAACGGCGAAATCATCAAGGTTCGCCCCGGCCCGGTCGTCACCCTTTACGAACTGGAACCGGCGCCGGGCATCAAGTCCTCGCGCGTCATCGGCCTTGCCGACGATATCGCCCGCTCGATGAGCGCGATTGCTGCCGTGTCGCGGTCGTCCCGGGCCGCAACGCCATCGGCATCGAATTGCCGAACCAGCGGCGCGAAACGGTCTATCTGCGCGAACTGCTGGCGGCGCAGGACTTCGAGAAAACCCAAGCGCGAAGCTGGCGCTGGTGCTCGGCAAGACCATCGGCGGCGAGCCGGTCATCGCCGATCTCGCCAAGATGCCGCATCTGCTGGTCGCCGGCACCACCGGTTCGGGCAAGTCGGTCGCGATCAACACGATGATCCTGTCGATCCTGTACCGGCTTGACGCCGGAGCAGTGCAAATTGATCATGATCGACCCGAAAATGCTGGAACTGTCGATCTATGACGGCATCCCGCATCTGCTGACGCCGGTCGTGACCGATCCGAAGAAGGCGGTCGTGGCGCTCAAATGGACCGTCCGCGAGATGGAAGAGCGCTACAAGAAAATGTCGAAGCTGGGCGTGCGCAACATCGACGGCTTCAACGCGCGCGTCGACCAGGCGAAGGAGAAGGGCGAAAGCTTCACCCGCACCGTGCAGACCGGCTTTGACCGCGATACCGGCGAGGCCGATCTTCGAGACCGAGGAGCTGCGATCTCGAGCCGATGCCCTATATCGTCGTCATCATCGACGAGATGGCCGACCTGATGATGGTCGCCGGCAAGGATATCGAAGGCGCCATCCAGCGTCTTGCGCAGATGGCGCGCGCTGCCGGCATCCATGTCATCATGGCGACGCAGCGCCCGTCGGTCGATGTCATCACCGGCACGATCAAGGCCAATTTCCCGACGCGAATTTCCTTCCAGGTGACCTCGAAGATCGACAGCCGCACCATCCTGGGCGAACAGGGCGCCGAGCAACTGCTCGGGCATGGGCGACATGCTCTACATGGCCGGCGGCGGGCGTATCCAGCGTGTCCACGGACCTTTCGTGGCCGACGAGGAGGTCGAGAAGATCGTCTCGCACCTGAAACCGCAGGGAGTGCCGCAATATCTTGAAGCCGTTACCGAGGAAGACGAAGTGACCGACGGCGGCTACGATGCGCTGGCCGGCGGCGGCGAAGACGGCAACGACCTCTACGACCAGGCGGTGGCGATCGTGCTTCGCGACAAGAAGGCGTCGACGTCCTATATCCAGCGCCGGCTTGGAATCGGCTATAACCGCGCCGCCTCGATGATCGAGCGCATGGAGCAGGAAGGCCTGGTCGGCTCTGCCAACCATGCGGGCAAGCGCGAGATCCTCGTTCAAAATGGCGTCGATGACGATTACTGATCGGCAATCGCGAGGGGCGATCCCTCGCGCGGCAGAACGGACGGCAACAGACGCCGCAACTTCGCCACAGCCGAAACCTAATAGTCGCGCGACCTTCCCCGGCGGGGGAGCGATAAGGAAATCTGGAAGGATTGACCGGTTTCAGGTTATCCTTACCCGGTCGCAGGCACGAAGGAAGGCATACGGGGACAGCGGCTTGCGTGTAATCTCTGCCGAAATACCCTATGCCACCGAATTATTGGAGTGATGTGAATGACTTTTGCCCGCCGCTCGATGCAGAGGCTTTCCGGCGCGGTGTTCGCCTGCGCGCTGCTGGCCGGCACGGTTTTCGTTTCGGCGACCGCAGACGCCACGCCCGATCTCACCAGCGATCAGCAGGAGACGCTTGCCGGCATCAGCGAGTATTTCAACTCGGTCAAGACGATGCACGGCGATTTCATCCAGTTCGGCCCGAACGGCGAAAGGGCGGAAGGCAAGTTCTATCTGGCGCGTCCGGGGAAGATCCGCTTCTATTACAATCCGCCCGCCAAGATCGACATCATCTCCGACGGCAAATCGGTATCGGTGAAGGATCGCAAGCTCGCGACCCAGGATATTTGGCCGCTGAAGGAAACGCCGCTGAAGTTCCTGCTCGATGAACAGGTGGATCTGCTTGCCAACGACCAGGTGAGCAATGTCACGGTGGAACCAGATCTCGTCACCATCGGGATTGCCGACAATTCGACCTTCGGCTCGGGCAAGCTGACGCTCATCTTCGATGCCAAGTCGACGGAGCTTAAACAGTGGACGGTGACAGATGCCCAGGGGCTGGATACATCGGTCGCCATTTTCAACACCACCGTTAACGGGCCGACCAATCCGAAGCTCTTCGTCATCGACTATCTGGCCAATACCCGTCAGAAGCAGGGCAACTGATCGCCGCTCGCACTGGGTGGTTAGCGATGCCTGCGCCTAGCAAAGCCTGATTTGAATGAACCTGCCGTCGCCGCCCCCGCCCCTTTCCGCTTTGTTGCCACCGATATGGGTCGAGATCTTTTCCCGACTTGCTAAAGAGCGCGGTGCGCGGCTTTACGTCGAGCCGCTGTATGGCTACGCCGGTTTCATCGAAAGGCCCGACGGTTCCCGGCATTTCTTCAAGGGTACGAATTTCGATCTGAACGGTGCGGGTGCGGCAGCCCTTGCCAAGGACAAGGACTACGCATCGCGCTTTCTCAGCGATGCAGGACTGCCTGTTCCAAAGTCGCTGCTTGTTCATTCTGCCCGCAGGCGAGCCGCCATGGCCTTGAAGAACCCTGCGGTTGCCGCCCGCCTTCCCGGTAATGAGGCGGCTATGGTTTTCGCCGATACGGTCGGATGGCCGGTCTTCGTGAAGCCGAACGAGGGGTCTGAAGGCGAAGGGGTGGCGAAGGTCGGCAGTGAATCGGCACTTCGCGAGCACCTCGACGCGCTTTTTCAGCTCAATGACCGGGTGCTGGTGCAACAGGCCGTCGATGGCGCCGACCACCGGGTGATTGTGTTCGACGGCGAGGTGCTTGCCGCTTTTCGCCGCTCGCCGCTCAGTGTCAAAGGCAATGGCAGGCACAGCATCAGGCATCTGGCGCAGGCGGCGATCGACGGATTTCAGGCGAACGGTAAAGGCGCCCGCATCAGCTCCTCCGATAGGCGAATCGTCGACTTTCTCGCGGCGAGCGGCCGGTCTCTTGACGATATTCCGCATGAGGGCGAAGTCGTCGCGCTTCTGGCGAATGCCAATCTTTCAACCGGCGGAAGCGCGGTCGACGTCAGCGCGACGATTGGCGAAGACGCCTGCCAAATGGCGGTTGCGGCAGCGCGCGCGCTGGGGCTTCGCTTTGCGGGGGTCGATTTGCTTCTGGACGATGCGCCGGGCGGCGATGCCTTTGTTTTGGAAGTAAACGCAGGCCCCGGCCTCTCATACTTCCATCGGCTCGGGCCGGAGGAGGCCGCCACTGTGGAGGTGATCTACGCCCGCGTGATGGATGCGATCCTGGCGGGTTAGCGCTGATATGTGTTGCATTTCAGCAAAGAAAAAGGCCGGCGAGATGCCGGCCTTTCGATGTTTGAAGCTGGCCTAGTCGGCTCAGCTGTTGACCAGGTTGCGCAGCACGTAGTGCAGGATGCCGCCGGCCTTGATGTATTCCAGCTCGTCCAGCGTATCGATGCGGCAGAGCGCCTCGATGGTCTTCTTCGTGCCGTCGGCGTATTCGACCTCGATATCGACCATCTGGCGCGGCTTGAGATCGGCAACGCCCTTGATCGTTACCTTCTCCGAGCCGGTGATGCCGTGGGACTGCCAGCTTTCGCCTTCCTTGAAGGTGAAGGGCAGCACGCCCATGCCGACCAGGTTGGAACGGTGGATACGCTCGAAGGACTGGGCGATGACGGCCCGGACGCCAAGCAGCGTGGTGCCCTTGGCGGCCCAGTCGCGCGAGGAGCCGGTGCCGTATTCCTTGCCGGCGAAGATGACCAGCGGCTGGCCTGCGTCCTTGTATTCCATGGCGGCGTCGTAGATCGCCAGCTGCTCGCCGTCCTTCATGCGTGTAGCCGCCCTCGACGCCGGGGACCATCTGGTTCTTGATGCGGATATTGGCGAAAGTGCCGCGCATCATCACTTGGTGGTTGCCGCGCCGGGCGCCGTAGGAGTTGAAGTCGCGCACCGAAACCTGATGTTCGACAGATAGTTGCCGGCCGGGCTGTCGTCCTTGATCGAACCGGCCGGTGAAATGTGGTCGGTGGTGATCGAATTGAGGAAGAGACCGAGGACGCGCTGCGTTGTCGATGTCCTGCAGCGGCTTCGGCTCCATGGTCATGCCCTCGAAATAGGGCGGGTTCTGCACATAGGTCGAGGACACCGGTCCAGGCGTAGGTCATCGCCGCCTTCGACCTTGATCGCCTGCCAGTGCTTGTCGCCCTTGAAGACATCCGCATAGCGTGCTGCGGAACATCTCTTCGGTGATCGACGGAGCGGATGAGATCGGCGATCTCCTGCGTGGTCGGCCAGATGTCCTTGAGATAGACCGGCTTGCCGTCCTGATCCGTCGCCGAGCGGGTCGTTCCGCCACATTGACGTTCATCGAGCCGGCGATGGCATAGGCGACGACCAGCGGCGGGCGAGGCGAGATAATTCGCCCGCACGTCCGGATTGACGCGGCCTTCGAAATTGCGGTTGCCGGAAAGCACCGAGCAGGCGACGAGATCGTTGTCGTTGATCGCCTTGGAGATCGCTTCCGGCAGCGGGCCGGAATTGCCGATACAGGTGGTGCAGCCATAGCCGACGAGGTTGAAGCCGAGCGCATCGAGATCGTCCTGCAGGCCGGCCTTGTCCAGATAGTCGGTCACGACCTGCGATGCCGGGGGCGAGCGAGGTCTTCACCCATGGCTTGACCTTCAGGCCCTTCTTGCGCGGCGTTGCGGGCGAGCAGGCCCGCGCCGATCAGCACGCTACGGGTTGGAGGTGTTGGTGCAGGAGGTGATCGCCGCGATCACCACGTCGCCGTCGGCGAGGCCGTAGTCGGCGCCTGCGACATCGTAGCGCTGATGCGGCTTGTCGAGAACGCCGGTCGCGCCTTCGTCGACGAAGCGCGATTCACCGTTCGCTGCCGGAGCCGCATCCATTCTTGCGGCCGCCCTTGATCTCGTCGAGGGCGACGGCGAATTTCGACGCTGCCTCCCGAGAGTGACGCGGTCCTGCGGGCGCTTGGGGCCGGCGAGCGAGGGAACGACGGTGGCAAGATCGAGCTCGAGCGTATCGGTGAAGACCGGCTCGGACGCTGGCCATCGCGCTACATGCCCTGCGCCCGGGAATAGGCTTCAACGAGTGCGACGCGGTCGGCATCGCGGCCGGTGGACGTCAGATAGTTGAGCGTATCCTGATCGACCGGGAAGAAGCCGCAGGTCGCGCCATATTCCGGCGCCATGTTGGCGATGGTCGCCTCGTCTTCGAGGCTCAGGTGATCGAGGCCCGGGCCGTAGAATTCGACGAATTTGCCGACCACGCCCTTCTTGCGCAGCATTTCAGCGACGGTCAGCACAAGGTCCGTGGCGGTGATGCCTTCGTTGAGCTTGCCGGTAAGCTTGAAGCCGACGACTTCCGGGATCAGCATGGAGATCGGCTGGCCGAGCATGGCGGCTTCGGCCTCGATGCCGCCGACGCCCCAGCCCAGAACCGCAAGGCCGTTGATCATCGTGGTGTGGCTGTCGGTGCCGACCAGCGTGTCGGGATAGGCGATCAGTCTCGCCGTCTGTCATCCTTGGTCCAGACGGTCTGGGCGAGATACTCGAGATTGACCTGATGGCAGATGCCGGTTCCCGGCGGCACGACGCGGAAATTGTCGAAGGCCGACTGGCCCCAGCGCAGGAACTCGTAGCGTTCCTGGTTGCGCTCGTATTCGCGCTCGACATTCTGGCCGAAGGCGGCGGCGGTGCCGAAATAGTCGACCATGACCGAGTGGTCGATGACGAGGTCGACGGGAACCAGCGGGTTGACCTTCCTGGGGTCGCCGCCCAGCTTCACCATCGCATCGCGCATGGCGGCAAGATCGACGACGGCGGGAACGCCGGTGAAGTCCTGCATCAGCACGCGGGCCGGGCGATAGGAAATCTCATGATTCGGATTTACGGGTCTTCAGCCAGTCGGCCATCGCCTTGATGTCGTCCGCTGGTGACCGTGCGCCCGTCTTCGAAGCGCAGCAGGTTTTCCAACAGCACCTTCAGTGAGAAAGGCAGCCTGGAAATGCCCTCCAGACCGTTCTTCTCGGCTTCCGGCAGGCTGAAATAGGTGTAGGTCTTGGCGCCGACCTGCAATGTCTTGCGGGCCTTGAAGCTGTCGAGCGATTTCGTCATGGCTGGCGATCCCCTTGGTGTAATCGGCGGTGCGCCGGCGTCCGGCTTGCCGCCATGGGCGTGGATCCCTCTCCCCGGACTTGGGAAATTCCGGCGAGCGGATCCATATGTCTGGTCGCGGCGAAAGGATCATCGGCAAAAGGCGGGAGCCTGAAGGCTTCCCATGGTCCGATCCCTGTCCGGCACGCGGGTTGGCGCTCCTATAGCGAATTTTCTGGAGACGTGCCAGCGCCCTTAGTCGAAGGGGTGCTTGATAAATAGGCTATTCCTCAAAATAGCCCGGCGCATGGCGCTCGCAAAGGGTCGATATCGCCCAAAGTCTTTCGCGTGGCTTGTGATTTTGGCCTGTTTGGCGCAAATGTGCCGTGTCGCCTTTATCGCGACCTTCAAGAGCCAATTGTCGGCGTCTCATCCGATTGCGATGGACGGACTGGGAATAATCCGGGGCAAATCGAGAGGTTCATGCAGCTTATCGCCGACAACCTTGCCTGCGAGCGTGGCGGACGCCTGGTGTTTTCAGGGGTTTCCTTTGCCGTTGGCGCGGGCGAAGCCTTGATGATTACCGGCCCGAACGGCGTCGGAAAATCGAGCCTGCTGCGGGTATTGGCCGGCCTCGTGCCGGCAAGCGATGGATCGATCGGGCTCGATGGCGGCGACGAGGAAGCGTCAGTCGCCGAACATTGCCACTATTTCGGCCATCTCGATGCCCTGAAGCCGTCGTTGAGCGTCGTTGAGAATATTGCCTTTTGGCAGTCGTTCACCGCGCCGGCTCCCGGATTTAAAAACGGTCATCAAGCGCTCGATGCCTTGCAGGCGCTGGAATTCCTCGGGATAGGGCATACCGCCGATTTGCCGGCTGCCTATCTTTCGGCCGGACAGCGGCGGCGCCTGTCCATAGCAAGGCTTCTTGTCGTGCCGCGCCCGGTCTGGCTTCTCGACGAACCGACTTCGGCGCTGGATGCCGCGTCGGAGCGGAGGCTGCTCGATCTGATGACGGGGCATCTGGCGGCAGGCGGATTGATCGCCGCCGCCACGCATCACGCCCTCGATTTGCCGGCGGTCAGCCGGCTGAAACTGGAAGCGGCAGAATGACCGGCTGGATATCCGCTCTTTTCATCCGCGAATTGCGCCTTTCCATACGCGTCGGCGGCGGCGCCTTGATCGGCGTGCTGTTTTTCCTGACCGTGGTCACGGTCATTCCATTCGGTGTCGGACCGGATCTCAATCTTCTCGCCCTGATCGGCCCGGCGATCCTTTGGATCGGAGCGCTGCTCGCCACGCTGCTCGGTCTCGACCGGCTGTTCCAGCAGGACCGGGACGACGGATCGCTCGATCTGATGCTCATGTCCGGCCGGCCGGTGGAGCTTGTCGTGCTGGTGAAATGCCTGGCGCATTGGGCCGGAACCGGATTGCCGCTGGTGGTCGCAGCGCCGGTTCTGGCGATTTTTCTCAATCTGGAGCCTGCGGCAATCGGCGCGGTAACGCTGACGCTTCTCGTCGGCACGCCGGCCTTGACCATGATCGGTGCGATCGGCGCGGCGCTGACGGTATCGCTTCGCCGGGGCGGGCTGCTGCTTGCCGTGCTGGTGATCCCGCTCGCAATCCCGGTCCTCATTTTCGGCGTCAGCGCGGCTGCCGCCGCAGTTGGTGGCCCAACGCCTTTTCTGACGCCCTTTCTGTTTCTTACCGCCCTCACCCTCATTGCAGCCGTCATCGGCCCGGTCGCCGCAGCGGCGGCCTTGCGTCATTCCTCTGACTGAAGGGCTGTGGCTGCCGAAATTCACCCGCATTCGGCGGGCATGGAAGCCGCCATTGAAAAGCATCACATGCGCTCACAGTGCAATCGGCCGCATTGAAGTCATGCGGCTTGCGGAATAGAACAGTGCCATGGCCATCATCGATCTCGCCAATCCAACCCGGTATCTCGCGCTCGTGGCGCGGGTTTTGCCGTGGCTTGTCGCATTGACCGCGCTCACCTTCGCGGTCGGCTTCTACATGGCTTTTTTCGTTGCGCCGGACGACTATCAGCAGGGCGCGACGGTCAAGATCATGTTCATCCATGTCCCGGCGGCATGGCTTGCCATGTTCTGCTATTCGACCATGGCGCTTTCCGCACTGGGCACGCTGGTGTGGAAACATCCGCTCGCCGATGTATCGGCCAAGGCAGCCGCGCCGATCGGCGCTTGCTTCACTTTCATTTCGCTGGTGACGGGGTCGCTCTGGGGCAAGCCCATGTGGGGCACCTATTGGGTCTGGGACGCGCGGCTGACCTCCGTTCTGGTGCTTTTGATCATGTATCTCGGCCTCATCGCGTTATGGCGGACGATCGAAGACCCGATCCGCGCCGGCAAGGCGGCGGCGATCCTTACGCTGGTTGGGGCTATCAACCTGCCGATCATCAAGTTTTCGGTCGACTGGTGGAATACGCTGCATCAGCCGGCAAGCGTCATCAGGCTCGATGGGCCAACCATCCACCCGGCGATCCTGTGGCCGCTGCTGGTGATGGCCTTGGCCTTCACGCTGCTTTTTCTGGTGCTGCACGCCATGGCGATGCGCAACGAGATCCTGCGCCGCCGCGTCCGCGCATTGCAGATGCGGGCCGCCATGACCCAGCCCGCCGTCGCGGTTGCCGAGCCTGCGGAGTGAGTGATGATCGATCTTGGACCTCACGCCGGTTTCATTGCCGCATCCTATCTCCTATCCGCCGCCGTGGTGGGCGGGCTCATCGTCTGGGTGATCGCCGATTACGCCCGGCAGAAGCGGCTGCTTCGCGCGCTTGAGGCGCGTGGCATTTCCCGCCGGTCAGATGCGGCCAAGGGATGACAGGTCCCAAAAAGCCAACGGCTACGATTGTCGAAGCCAGGAGGAATTCGCCGGATGACCGATGACAGTCGTATTTCGCCGCAGGCTGCGGGTGCAAAGCCGAAACGCGGTATTCCGGTATTCGCGCTGTTGCCGCTGGTGGTGTTTTCGGCGCTTGCGCTTCTCTTCCTGTTTCAGTTGATGAGCGGCAAGGACACATCGCTTGTGCCTTCGGCGCTGATCGACAAGCCGGCGCCGGAATTTACCCTGCCTCCGGTCGCGGAGCTGCAGCGCGATGGCGAGGCCGTCCTGGGCCTTTCGCGCAGCGATCTTTTGGGCCGGGTCAGCGTCGTCAATATCTTTGCCTCGTGGTGCGTGCCTTGCCGGCAGGAACACCCCTTGCTGGAGGTGCTTTCCAAAGACGAGCGTGTGCAGCTCGTCGGCATCAACTACAAGGACAAGCCTGAAAACGCCCGCCGGTTTCTAGGCACGCTCGGCAATCCCTATGCGCTCGTCGGGGCAGATGAAGCTGGACGCGCGACGATCGACTGGGGGGTCTACGGCGTGCCGGAAACCTTCATCGTCGACCGGAAAGGCACGATCCGCTACAAGTTCATCGGGCCGCTGTCGCAGGAAACCTACGCCAATGTGTTCCTGCCCGAACTGGAGAAAGTGCTGCTCGCGAAGGCGCAGTGACCCCGACATCGGTGCCAAAATACCGCTTTATCGCGGGTAACGCTCCGATCACGGCTCAGAGTTGAACGCCTTTCACCCGTACGTGACTCGTCATGGCAGCCGTTGCTTTCTATTCTTCGCAAATGGGCAGGCTTTGCAGGGGCGGCAGGTATTTCATGAAACGGGTTTTTTCTTCCGCCTTGAGCGGTGCAGCGGCTTTGGTGTTTTCGATGTTTGCGACTTCCCCCGTGGTAGCCGGCGAAACGGCCGTGCTTGAGCTTTTCACCAGTCAGGGTTGCTCGTCCTGTCCGCCTGCGGACAAGCTGCTGCAGGCGGTGGCGGACCAACCCGGCGTGGTGGCTCTCTCCTTCCCGGTGGATTACTGGGATTATCTCGGCTGGAAGGACACGCTTGCCTCTCCCGCCTTCAGCAATCGTCAGCGCGCCTATGCCGATCGGCGCGGCGACCGTTCCGTCTATACGCCGCAAATCGTTATCAACGGTGGCGAGCATGTGGTCGGCAGCGATGTGCGCTCGCTTGCGGCTTCCCTGAGCCGCCTTCAGGCCATGCCCTGCGACGTAAAATTGCAGCCGAACGGCGATGTGGTCGATATCAGCGTCGATGGTGTTTTGCCCGAGGGCGTGAAGAACGCGACAGTTTACTTCCTCTTCGTGGATGACCACGAGACGGTGAATATCGGCAGGGGCGAAAATACCGGCCGGTCCGTGACCTATACGAATGTCGTGCGAGATATGCGCGCGGTCGGCATGTGGAAGGGCGGGTCGGCCAAGTTCAGCCTGCCGGTCAGCGAGTTGTCGCGCTTCAAGGCGAATAAATATGCGGCAATCGTCCAGCCGATGCTCAACGGCAGGCCGGGACGTATCCTCGGCGCGGCGATTTACTGATTAACAGCCCGCCGGTTCTCTCCGGAGCAGCGTCCATAATATAGGCCCGGTGCGCTACATGCCGCCGGGCTTTTTTGTCGTTCGGGCTTGTGCTAGAGCATATCCCGCCAAATTTGAATCGGATTTGGCGGCAAGGATATGCTCAAAGCATTGATCCTGGAGCGAATTCCTGTCACGAAAACGACCAGTTTTCGTGGAAAGCGCTCTGGCGTGAAAATGGTAGGGGTTTGCCCAGACGCCGCTTGTTGACGGAGCGTTTCTCGGTCGTTCAGGTGCATTAACCGGTGCGAAGGGAAATCGCTGCCGATCCATCAGGCTTCCGGTCCGTGTGCTAGCGGGCTGCCGCGAAAGAGTGTGCTGCCCATGGTCGTTCGTCTGCGTATCGCTATCGGCAGTGTGGCTGTCGGCGTTATCGTGTTGTCGTTGAAATATCTCGCGTTTCGCCTGACCGGATCGATTGCGCTTTATTCCGATGCGCTGGAATCGGTGGTGAATGTTGCATCGGCCATGGTGGCGCTTGCAGCCGTCTGGTATTCGGCAAAGCCTGCCGACAGCAACCACCCCTACGGTCATCACAAGGTGGAATATTTTGCCGCCGTCTTCGTCGGTGTGATGATCGTGCTGGCGGCGCTTTCCATCGCCCGGGAGGCGTGGTTCGCCTATATCGATCCGCAGCCTATCGATTTTTCGGCCGAAGGCCTTGGGGTCAATGCCGCCGCCAGCATCATCAACGGCGTGTGGGCCTTCGTGCTCATTCATCAGGGCCGCAAACACCGCTCCCTGGCGCTGGTCGCCGATGGCCGGCACCTGGTGACGGATGTGGTTTCCTCAGTCGGCGTGCTTTTCGGCGTCGTTCTGGTGCTACTGACCGGCTGGCAGCCGCTGGATTCCATCCTCGCCGGTCTTGTCGCGCTCAATATCCTGTGGTCCGGATGGGGCTTGATGAAAGAATCCGTCGGTGGACTGATGGACGAAGCGGCCTCGCCGCACATCCAGGACAAGATCCGCGATATCATCTCCTCCGAAGGCGAAGGCGCGCTGGAAGCTCATGATTTGCGGACGCGGCCGGCCGGTCGCGTCACATTCGTCGATTTTCACCTCGTCGTGCCAGGCGAAATGACCGTTCGCGACGCGCATGACATCTGCGACCGGATGGAAGCCGCGATCGACGAGGCAGTGCCGGGCGCAAAAACGACGATCCACGTGGAGCCGGAACACAAGGCGAAGCATTCCGGCATCGTCGTTCTGTAGGGCCGGTCTATCGCCCGATGTCGTGCTCCGGCGACGCGCTGATCTTGTGGATGGTCAGATCCGCGCCGCGCCGCTCTTCATCTGCGGTGAGACGGATGCCTTGCGTCTTTTTCAAGACTCCATAGACGAGGTATCCGCAGGCGAGGGCGAGTGCCGATCCGGCCACAGTGCCAGCGATCTGCGACAGGATGCTCACGCCGCCGAGGCCACCGAGCGCTTCAAGGCCGAAGATGCCGGCAGCAATGCCACCCCATGCGCCGCAAAGGCCGTGTAGCGGCCATACGCCCAGGACGTCGTCGATCTTCAGCCTGAGCTGGCAATATTCGAAACCCTTGACGAAGAGCGCTCCGGCGGCGCTGCCCACAAGGAGGCTGCCGATCGGGTGCATGATGTCCGATCCGGCGCAAACCGCGACGAGCCCGGCGAGTGCGCCGTTATGCACGAAGCCCGGATCGTTGCGCCCGGCGACAAGGGCTGCAAGGATTCCGCCGATCATCGCCATCAGCGAATTGAGCGCGACGAGACCGGAGACCGCTTCCAGCGATCCGGCCGTCATCACGTTGAAGCCGAACCAGCCGATGCATAAAAGCCAGGACCCGAGCGCCAGCCACGGTAGGCTGGAGGGCGGAATGCCGATTGCCCGGCCATCCGGCGTGTAACGGCCGATGCGCGGGCCCAGATGGATGACGGCGGCAAGCGCGATCCAGCCGCCGAAGGCGTGGACGACGACGGAGCCGGCGAAATCATGAAAAGGCGCTCCGAATGCCGCTTCGAACGCGCCTTGAATTCCGAGGTTCCCGTTCCAGACGATGCCCTCGAAGAAGGGATAGGCGATGCCGACGAGCGCCACGGTGGCGATACATTGCGGCACGAATTTCATTCGCTCTGCAATGCCGCCGGAAACGATGGCCGGTATGGCGGCGGCGAAAGTGGCGAGGAAGAAGAACTTCACCAGGCTGAGGCCTTGCGGCAGGAAGTCGCCGCCATCGCCGGAAAGGGTTGCGGCACTGACGAAAAACGTCGTGCCATAGGCGATGGTGAAACCGATGAAGAAATAGACCAGCGTCGACAGGGCGAAGTCGACCAGGATTTTCACCAGCGCATTCACCTGGTTCTTGTGGCGGACGGAACCAACCTCCAGAAAGGCGAAGCCGCCGTGCATCGCGAAGACGAGGATGGCGCCCAAAAGGACAAAGAAGACGTTGGCGCCCGCAGGTGTGATGGTCATTGCATTGTCTCTCCCGTCCGGATCGCGGCCGATGGCGACATTTTGGGCAGGGAGGAATTCAAGAGGCATGCCAAGTGGCGAAATTGCTCAAACCTGATGCAAACCCTACGTCACCTCCAATTTGGCGGCGTATTTCTGAGGCAAATGCATAATTTTCAGGCGCACCAGGGTTCTTTCTGCATCGAAAGACGCCATTCCTGTGAATGGATCATCATTCTGTGGAGTGTCGGCATAAAAAAAGACCCGGGCAAGCCCGGGCCTCCAAGTTAGCGCCCCCACCAGGGCGGGGACGCTACGGGAGTTCAAATAGTTTCAGACGCGCTGGCTGCCCTGCCCGAATTCCGGATAGGCTTCGACGCCGATTTCGACCTTGTCGAGACCGAGCGCTTCTTCCTCGGCCGAGACGCGGATACCGACGGTCGCCTTCAGGATGAGCCAGAACACGAGGCTCGTGACGAAGACGAAAACGCCATAGGACATGATGCCGATGAACTGGGTGCCAAAGGAGGTCTCCGCATTGGTGAGCGGCACCGCGATCGTGCCCCAGATGCCGGCCAGGAGGTGAACCGGAATGGCGCCCACGACATCGTCGATCTTGAGTTTGTCGAGGAGCGGAACCGCGAAGACCACGAGCAATCCACCGATGCCGCCAATGACAACAGCCATGAAGATGCTGGGCTGCAGGGGCTCCGCGGTAATGGAGACGAGACCCGCCAGCGCGCCGTTCAGCGCCATGGTGATATCGACCTTCTTGTAAAGGATCTGCGTGGCAGCGATGGCGACTATGACGCCAGCTGCTGCGGCGGCATTGGTGTTGACGAAGATGCGCGATACCGACGAGGCATCGGCGATGGAGCCCATGGCAAGCTGCGACGCGCCGTTGAAGCCGAACCAGCCGAGCCACAGGATGAAGGTGCCAAGCGTTGCCAACGGCATGGAAGAGCCGGGGAAGGGCGTCACCTGACCGCCCGCGCCGTATTTGCCTTTACGCGCGCCGAGGATCAGCGCACCGGAAAGGGCTGCCCAACCGCCAACCGAGTGAACCAGCGTGGAGCCGGCGAAATCGGAAAAGCCCATGACGGAGAGCCAGCCTGCGCCCCACTGCCAGGATCCGGCGATCGGATAGATGAAGCCGGTCAACAGCACGGTGAAGATCAGGAACGGCCAGAGCTTGATGCGCTCGGCCAACGTGCCGGAAACGATCGAGGCCGTCGTGGCGCAGAACACCAGCTGGAAGAAGAAGTCCGATGCTGCCGAGTAGTCGCCGGCATCTGCATCGGGCGCCGGAATGGCCTTCATCGTGAAGGAACCGATGAAACCGCCATCGACGCCGTCATACATGAGGTTGTAGCCGAAGATCCAGAACATCAGCGATGCTATGGCATAAAGCGCGATATTCTTGAGACATTGCATGGAGACGTTTTTGGAGCGGACGAGGCCCGCTTCGAGCATGGCAAAGCCTGCCGCCATGAACATCACCAGAAAGCCGCCCATGAGGAACAGCAGGGTGTTGAAGATATAGACCGTGTCGGCGGCCTTGGCGAATTCCGGCGCGGCCTCGGCCGCTGCCGTCGTATCCTGCGCCAACACCGGGCCGGCAGCGAGAATGAGAGCTCCGATCGCGATGGCGGAGAGCGTGGATAGTTTCTTCATCTCATTATCCTCTTGGAGCGGAACTCAAAGCGCTTCGGTGTCGGTTTCGCCGGTTCGAATGCGCAGAGCCTGGTCGATCGAATAGACAAAGATCTTGCCGTCGCCGATCTGGCCGGTCTTTGCGGCGCTGGCGATGGCGTCGACGACCTTGTCGACGGCGTCTGATGCGACCGCGACCTCGATCTTGAGCTTCGGAAGGAAACTCACGGCATATTCGGTGCCGCGATAGATCTCGGTGTGTCCCTTCTGGCGGCCATAGCCTTTCACCTCTGTCACGGTGATCCCCTGAACGCCCAAACTCGTGAGGGCATCGCGCACCTCGTCGAGCTTGAACGGCTTGATAATGGCCATCACGATTTTCATGCTCGCTATCCGATCCTCTCAATTATTCGGAGGCAGAACCGCTGCCGGTTCCAACCGTTTCGATCCGCTTTCGCCCGTGATTGAAAACGCAGCGACAGATCAGTGCCGCACTGCACCAATCAAGGAGTGTGCCAACTCGCCCATACGGCGTGTTCCGGAGCGTCAATGCTTCGAATTCCGCGCTAATCACATCTAAAGTTCAAAGGGTTGGATCAGGGATGGGAGTGGCGGCGAGTTAACGGGATAAAATTACGGATGAGGGTGTTTTTGTGATTAAAAAATATGCAAAAGCAAAATTGTAATATGACTAATAATTGTGCAGTAATCGTTGAAGGTTCCACGTTCGAAACCGGAATGGACCTATGAATTCGAGCACCGCTTTTGGTCAAACAGTATATCCTCCGTGATCCGGGTCGAAACCGGACAGGGAATGGTGCGGCGGCGCTGGCGTTTTGGATTTGATCTGCCCTGTCAGGCGGAAAACCCGCCCTCGGCCAGGAATGCCGCTTCCTCGGCAGTCGTCTCCCGCCCAAGTACGGCGTTGCGATGGGGAAACCGGCCGAAGCGGCGGATGACGTCCATATGGATGAGGGCGTAAAGATATTCCTTTTCGGTGCCATTTGTCCGAAACAGGTCGACCGAGCGCTCCTGTGCCGCCATATCCTCGGCGTGTTCGAACGGCAGGTAAAAGAAAGTGCGCGCGTCTTTGGGAAAAGCGCGGTCGAAACCGGCACCGACCGCGCGGTCGGCGATCATGCGTGCTTTTGGGTCGCCGGAAAACGCCTGCGCGCTGCCACGGAAGATATTGCGGGGGAACTGGTCGAGAAGGATGAGGAGGGCAAGCGCGCCATGAGCGCCATCGGCCCAATCGTCGTATTTTCCCGCTAACGCCGCTTCTACCGCATCGCCGAAGCGCTCGCGGATATCGCTGTCGAAAGCATCGTTCTTGGCAAACCATTTCGACGGTCCGGCCAACCACCAGAAATCAAGCACATCGAAGGGGGTTGGTCTGGTTTGGGTCATGAGGCAGCTCCACGGCGGCTAAGACAATCAGGCATCGGATGTTGGGGCGTTCCCCCAAAGCCGATTTAATTCTATAAAGCGATTCTCGTCGACCGAGGCGCCGAAAGGGAATCGCAGTGAGTGAAACCGACCTTCATCTCGATCTCAAGGGGTTGAAATGCCCGCTGCCGGTTTTGAAAACGAAAAAGGCGATGGCGCGGCTTGCCAGCGGCGCGAGAATCTCCATCGACGCGACCGACCCGATGACGGCTATCGATATTCCGCATTTCTGCAATGAAAGCGGCCACCGCCTCGTTTCCCAGGATATTGACGGGAATTGCCGCAGGTTCGTCATCGAAAAGGGTTAGAGCATATCCCGCCAAATCTGAATCGGATTTGGCGATAAGGATATGCCCAAAGTATTGATCCTGGAGCGAATTCTTGTCACGAAAGCGATCCGGCTTTCAGGACAAGCGCTCCAGGTGTAAATCTTAATTGCCCGCGAACCGGTCGATCGCCTTCGCCAGTTTGATGTCCAGTTCGGTGAGGCCGCCGGCATCATGGGTCGTCAAGGTGATATCCACGGTTTTATAGACGTTGGACCATTCCGGGTGATGGTTCATTTTCTCCGCTTTCAGCGCCACTTTGGTCATGAAACCGAAGGCCTCGGTGAAGTCGCGGAAGACGAATGACTTGAAGATGGCGTCGCGGTCGCTCGCCACCGCCCAGCCAGTAAGCTGGCGAAGCGCTGCATCGCGCTCCTGTTCAGTCAGCCGCTCGGCCATGGTATCGCCCTTCCCTTGTCGTGCCGTATCAACGCAGTAGTTTAGGGCTTGAGCCGGCATAAGTCAGTTGAAAGCCCAAGCCGGAAAAGGCGCAATATCATGGTATCCCTGCTTTTCGTCTGCCTTGGCAATATCTGCCGTTCGCCGCTGGCGGAGGGGATTTTCGCCCATGAAGCTGCTGCTGCCGGGCTTGGTCACAGTTTTACGGTCGATTCAGCCGGCACCGGCGGCTGGCATGTGGGTAGCCTGCCAGATCCAAGATCGATTGCAGTGGCGGCAAGGCACGGCATCGACCTCACCGCACAGCGGGCGCGACAGGTGTCGGCGGCGGATTTTTCCCGCTTCGACGTCATTTTGGCGATGGATAGCGCCAATCTGCGCACGCTTTTGGCGGCAAGGCCAAAGGGGACGAACGCCGACGTGCGACGGTTCCTCGACCAGGACGTGCCGGACCCCTATTACGGCGCCGATGATGGTTTTGAAGCTGTGTTTCAGATGATCCGCTCCGGATCGCTCCGCCTTCTTGACGATTTCGCGAGCTAAATCGCTTCCACGAAAACGGAATCGGTTTCGTGAAAAGAACTCGCTCCATGACCTAGGGCCGGTTCTGACCCGTGAATACGGGTTTTCCCTTATTGCTGCTTCCCGTTCCAAGGATGACGTTAGGTCATCTAGAAGTGGGGAGAGACGCCATGAGTGGAGTTCGGATCGAACACGATGCGTGGGTTCTGGTCGGCGATGGCGAGAAGGCGCTCGTCTTCCGCAACGAAGGCGATGCCGAATACCCGAACCTGCAGGTGGTTCGCATTCTGGAGCATGAAAACCCCTCCACTCGGGAACAGGGCACGGACGCGCCGGGGCGCTACAATGACGGCGTCAGCCCGCACAGGAGCGCCGTCGAAAACACCGATTGGCATCGGCTGGAAAAACATCGCTTCGCCAAGGAAATCGCCGATGCGCTCTACAAAGCCGCGCATGCGGGACGGTTTTCCCAGTTGATCGTGACGGCGCCGCCGGTGACGCTTGGAGATTTGCGCAAGGTCTATCACAAGGAAGTGGCAAACCGCATCGTCGCCGAGATCCACAAGACGCTGACGGGACACCCGCCCGATCAGATTGAAAAGATCCTGTCGACGAAGGATTGATCGCCCGGCGTCGCACGGCCTTTCACCCGTTTGTTCCACATGCCGCTTGTCAGCGGAAAGCGCTGACAAGCCGGGAGACGCCTTGCTTTATTTTCCCGGCTTGCCTGACCAGCATTGCACGGAGGCTGAGCCCGGCGCGGGTCAAGCCCTTGTCCAGTGCATCCTCGGTGAGGAAAGCGGGAGGGTGCAGGAATATCAGCCGATGCATCAGCAGGATCACAAGGAAGGTAATGCCCCACGACAGCAAGGTGTCGGAAAGGAAGTGGCCGCCGAACGCGATCCTGTTTGCCGACAGGACGAACGCGAGAAAAAGCGCCGGTAGCGCGACAGCCAGCCGGAACGCCGGCGGCACGAGAAACGCCAGCGTCACCAGCCAGAAGCTTGACGACGCCTCGCCGGAAACGAATGAGCAGTTGCTGGCGCAATAATCGGAGATTTCCCAAACCGGAACGTAGGGCGCGTCGCCGCCAAAGTTTTCGACCATACGCGGGCGAGGCCTGCCCCAGTGATCCTTGAGGATGAAATTCACCACCAGCCCGGGGGCGAGCGCCAGCGTTGAAAGCAGGAAGAGCGGTATCTGCAGCCTTATTAACGGCTTACGGTTTGGCAATAACAGCTTGAGCAGCATGACCAGGCCGGCGGATATCGCGACGATCTTGACGATATGCGGCCCCAGGTGGCGCAAGCGAACGAGAAAAGCCGACCTTTCGGCGTCAAATCCGCTATCAGGCGACCAGAAGAGAGAAGAAATTGCTATGTCGAAACCGGGAAAAAGCAGAAATACGGCCGAGACGATTGCAATATAGAGGAGCGTCGCCACAACCGGGTAGCGACCGGCAAGCCGGGTGAGAGCAAGGAAATTATTCTTGTCTCTACTGGTTTCTGTCATCCGGCTCGCTGCTGGTCTGGCGGGGTTGTCGAGGGCTTGCGAACAATCGCGATTTGGTTCTGATTACCTTATAACCCGCACCCGGGCCAATGTGCGGTTCCGGTCATGGTCCCGACGAAGCAGGAAAAGGAAGCCTCATGGCGCGACCGTCCATCGAGTTCTGGTTCGAATTCGCATCGACCTATAGTTACCTGACGGCGATGCGGATTGAAACGCTTGCCGCGGACCGTGGCATCGATCTCAGGTGGCGGCCGTTTTTGCTCGGGCCGATCTTCGCTAGTCAGGGCTGGAATACATCGCCATTCAATATCTATCCCTCGAAGGGCGCTTACATGTGGCGCGACATGGAGCGCCAGGCCGAGCGCCTTGGCTTGCCACTGATGCAGCCGGAGCCTTTTCCTCAAAACACCCTGATGGCCGCACGGATCGCTCACCATCTTCGCAATAGCGAGTGGATCGGGGCGTTTGTGCGAGCGGTCTATCACAGCGAATTCGGTGAAGGACGCGATATTTCCGATCCGGACCTGCTGGCGGCTATCCTTGTCGATATCGGTGCGCCCGCCAAAGAGATCGTTACGGCAATTCAGTCTCGCGATGTGAAGGACAGCTTGCGGGCGGCCGTTGCGGAGGCTGAAGCGCTGGGCATCTTCGGGGCGCCGAGCCTCATAACGCCCGACCGGGAATTGTTCTGGGGTAATGACCGGTTGGAGCAGGCGATGGACTGGGCGGCGAAGCTCGCCGCGTGAAACAATCGTTGCCGCGCAATTTTATTGGCGGCGGGAAAACGGTCGGCGTAAGGTGCCGCCATTCTGCCTCCCCGGCCTGGCGATGCTGCGGCCGATCTTGACGGATTAAATCGATGACCTTCTTGCCGGACGGACCGATCCTCCTCGCTTTCACTCTGGCTTGCGTCATCCTCGCGGTGACGCCGGGACCGGATATGACGCTCTTTGTCAGCCGCGCCCTGTCGCAGGGTCGGGCCGCGGGCTTCATGTCCATGGCGGGCGCATTGATGGGCAGCGTGGTTCACACGATGCTGGTCGCTTTCGGCCTGTCGGCGCTGATTGCCGCTTCCGCCACCGCTTTTTTCGTCGTGAAACTTGTCGGCGCGCTTTATCTGCTTTGGCTGGCTGTCCAGACGATCCGCCACGGATCTGCGCTGACGGTTTCCAGCCAGCAGGGAACGACAAGATCGCTCCGGCGGGTTTTCCTCGCCGGATTGACGGTCAACCTGCTCAATCCGAAAATCGCGCTGTTCTTTCTGACGTTCCTGCCGCAGTTCGTCGCAGCCGGAGATCCCGATGCAGCGGAAAGCTGATCTTCCTCGGCCTTCTTTTCGTGCTTTTGTCGATCCCCGTCTGCGGCGCGATGGTGATGGGGCCGGACGCCTTGCAAGGACACTGCGCCACTCTCCGAAGCTGATGCGGAGTTCGACTGGCTTTTCGCCGGATAATCAGCGGTTTCGCCCTGAAGCTGCTATCGGCAAGCCGAACCTGATTCGCCTTCCGCCCCGGCATAATGTGGCAAAAATACCAATAGTTTCCTCAGCGTGATGCGCGACGCGTTTCATGGCCGCTTCCACGTAGCGATCAGAACACTCTATTTTCCTTGTTTTTCCATGTCGCTGTAATCTTGAGCAATCCCCTTGAATCCAGTGCAGTCAAGGGGGGCGACCACCGGTCATTCGGCGGTCGAGTTTCCTGTCGGTTCTCGACGCTCGATTTCAATGGTGATTGAACATCGCTTTTTCCAATCGTGGCCCTTTCACTGCTGCGATCACCTTGCTTGCCACGGCGGCGATTCTTGCGCCGGCGCAGCCTGGCCGTGCGCGGGGCTTTCTTGAGCGGCTTTTCAACCCGAAACATTACGGCAGAAGCTCCGGGAGCAGGAATCGCGAGCAGCGCGAAGCCGCACCCCCGGTTCGCATTTCGAGCCCCGATATTTCACCTATTCGCCGGACGCTTTGAAGACGGTATCGCTGAAGGCGCTTGCCAGCACCGAACTTGAACCCGCCGCCGGCCGCGAGGCGGAAATCTCCGACTGTGTTGGAAGGAACCGCGGCACCATCGGTCGATGCGGATTTTGCAGCCGCGCGCGGTGCGTTGGCTGACGTGTCCATTCGCGCGCTGCCGGAAGTCTCCGCCGCCATCAAGAGCCACTATACCGCTCATCCCGCTTTCATCTGGATCAGCGGAAAGGTTCGGTGAACGCCAAGGCGCGCGCGGCCATGGAAACCCTGTTCCGCCGCTAATCGTTTCGGTCTGGATCCGGCCGATTACCATGTCGAAGAACCGATGCTTGCGGGTAATGACGATGAGCGCCGCGCCGCGCTTATCGGCTTTGAGATGGAGCTCTCGGCAAGGGTGCTGGCCTATGTGCTCGACGCGACGAGGGGGCGGATCGATCCGAACCGCCTCTCCGGCTACCACGACCTGCCGCGAAAGGACGTCGATCTTGACCTGGCGCTGCGCAGCGTTGCCGCGTCAGAAGAAGTGCCGGCTTATCTGGAAAGCCGCAACCCGCAAAACGAACCGTTCAAGGCATTGGTCGCGGCTTTGCCGAGCTCAGACCGAAGACGAAGGCGAGCGGGTCATCCATTGCCGAGGGAACGCTGCTGAAGCCTGGCAAGAACAACAGCGAACTTCCAATGTGGTCGCGGCGATCCGCCTGCAGGGATCGGAAGACCTCAAAACGACATCACGCCGCGACGCTTGCCGCCTATGACGGCGGCGATGTTTACACGGACGATCTGGTCGCGCTGGTGAAGGGTTTCCAGAAGGAAAACAAGCTGACTGCCGACGGTGTCGTGGGGCGCAATACCATCCGCGTGATGCAAGGCGTCTCCAACGCCGCCAAAATCCAGAAGATCCAGCTTGCCATGGAACGGTTGCGTTGGCTGCCGCGCCAGCTCGGCTCCCGTCATGTCTTCATCAATCAGCCGGCCTTACCGCGACCTATCGCGAGGAGGGCCGCGATCCGCTTTCCATGCGGGTCGTCGTCGGACAGAAGTCCAACCAGACCTATTTCTTCTCCGATACGATCGAAACGGTCGAATACAACCCCTATTGGGGCGTGCCGCATTCGATCATCGTCAATGAGATGCTGCCGAAGCTTTACGAAGATCCGGCCTATCTGGACGATATCGGCTACGAAGTGACGACGGCTTCCGGCGCTCCGATTTCCTCGACCGCGGTCGACTGGCATGCGGTGGCCTTGAAGAAACTGCCGATCAATGTGCGCCAGCGTCCCGGTGACGATAACGCGCTCGGCGAGTTGAAGATCCTCTTTCCCAACTCACACGCGATCTACATGCACGATACGCCGTCGAAGCGGCTGTTCCAGCGCGACAGCCGGGCCTTCAGCCACGGTTGCGTGCGCCTTGAAGACCCCCGCGCCATGGCCGCTGCCGTGCTTGGCAAGCCGGTCGATTACATCGCCTCACGTATCGAGTTCAGGGCAAGAAGACAATACGGATCGTGTGGCGGGAGACATTTCGGTGCATGTGGCTTATTTCACCGCATGGCCGGAGGATGGCGGCAAGATCGGCTATTACGATGACGTTTATGGCCGCGACGAACATCTGGAAAAGGCAATCGATGCAACAACGCGCAAGCGGGCTGAATAACCGCTCACTTGTCTCGCCTCAGGCCGCCTTGCTCTCGCGTTTGAAATGACCGTAGGCAAAATTCAGAAATTGCCTGACGCGTCTCTGCCGGGCTGTTGCCTTTCGCACCAGAATCCAGACATGGCTGGCGGGCGGCGAAGCCACGTCCAGCCTTTCCAGCCGGTCGTCGCCATCGGCAAGCCCTCTCGGTAAAAGCGCAATACCGGTCCCTTGCCGGCAGCCTTCCATCATGGCCATCGGGCTGCTTGCCGAAAGAGCGACAGAGCCGCCGAGTTCGGTAAACCACCGATAGACGCCGATTTCCGCTAATGATCCCGATGCCCGGATGACGGCAAAGCCATCAAGGCCGCTCTCGCAGTCCGAATTTGTGGTGCTGAAGCGCGCGTTTCGGGCGCGATAGAGACCCCACTGGATATTGCCGATGTGCCGGCCGATCATGTCATCGGGCGCTGACTCAAGCGGTGTCACCAGCACGTCGAAATCGGCGGAAGGCAGGTCGAACAGATTGTCGTAAACGCCCAGTTCCACCTGCGCGCCGTTTTGCGTCGTCCAGGCTGAAAGCATTGGCATCACGATGCTTTTCGCCACGACTTCGCAACTTGCCAGCCGGATCGGCATGCGCACTCCCGTGAGCGCAAGATTTGCTTTCTCGAAGTCCTCGTTCATGCGGGTTGCTGCGGCGATCAATATCGCCCCGGTATCATTTGCTATGAAACGGCCATCGGCGCCGCGCTCGAACAGCTGCCGGTCGAGTCTGGTCTCGATTGCCTGCAGCCGGCGCGATAGCGTCGACTGACTGAGGCCCAATTGCCGGGCCGCAGCCGAAAGACTGCCGTTTCTCGCAATGGAGAGAATGGTTTGCAGATCGCCCCAGTCGGAGATCACCACCTTATCCTTTCGCGCAGACGCCCATGCAAATTCGCGGATTGCCGCAAGGCTGTCAATCGCGGTTAGTGGAGCGAATTCGGCGGATGAAACCCGCCTGTGGGCGGCAGCAAACGAGGGTTTTAAAGTGGCATTCGAACTTTCTGGCTATCTCAAGCGCATAGATTGCCTCCATATCCCGGTAACAGCAGAGGGACTGGCGACGCTTCAGCAGGCTCAAATGCGCGCTATCGCATTTGAGAATATCGACGTTTTACTGGGCGAGACGCCGGCCCTTGATCAAGACGCGCTGTGGGACAAGTTGATTACGCGCCGGCGTGGCGGCTACTGCCTGGAACTGAATGCCCTGTTCGGCCAGGCGCTTGAAGCCCTGGGATTTGCCGCAAGGCCGGTGCTCGCGCGGGTGCGAATGGGTGCGCCGTGCGGCGGCCCCCGCACGCACCATGCCTGGGTGGTCACGATCGGCGATACGGATTACCTCGCTGACACCGGCTTTGGTGGACCGGCAAGCAATTCTCCGCTGCTGCTTGAAGACGATTTTCTCCAGCAAAACGGAGCCGGTCTTTTTCGCATTCGCTACGACCACGAAAGCGGCGAGCGGGTGGTTGAGCGCGCCGATGGCGATGGATGGTTCGCCTTGTATGGTTTTGACGAGGCGCGAGTCGAATTTTCCGATCTTACTGCCGCAAATGTGGTCTGCTCCCGTTGGGAAGGTTCGCCTTTTCCAACGAACCTCATGATGACCCGGCTTGTCGGCGATGAAAGGGTAAGCCTGTTCAACCGGTCGCTGAAAACCCTTGCGGAAGGGCAGGTTGAAACGCGGGTAGTCGGCAGCGAAGCTGAACTTGCCATGGTTCTGCGCAACGCGTTCGGGCTCCAGCTGGCTGGTGAGTTCGTGTCGCGCCTCTGGTGGCGTATCCAGGCGGAAGACAATGGGCGCTCGGAAGCGGCGGCTTGAGGCGCGGCAGCATGGTTTGTGGCGTTTCAGCCGGCCCGGTTGATTGTCGCTTCGGATAAGGCCTGGAAAAGCGTCGCCGGGGAAATCGGCTTGGCGAGCACGGCGGTAAATGTTTCGCTTCGGGCGATGCTGTCCAATGGCCTCACCGCAGCAGACATCGCCAGGATCGGGATGTTCTCTCCGCCTGGCAGCATCCGCAGGGCTTCAGCCGTCGCTTCGCCGCTCATTTCCGGCATGGTCAGATCGAGAAGCACGGCGTCGATCGGCCCATCGCCGGTTTGGGTTGCGAAGAACTCGAGGGCTTCGCGTCCGCTGGCGACGGATAGTGGCACGAAGCCGAATGCCGCAAGCATCGTGCCGAGCAGCTTGCGGCTGGTGGCATTGTCATCCACCACAAGCAAACGAAGCGGTTTGCCGGTGGTATCCGGGTCCGGAGGTATATCGGACTCTGCGCCGAACTCGGTGTGGCTTGCTTGCCGGTGGAAGGGCCAAGTGGCAGGCGCAGGCGAAAGCGGCTGCCGTCACTCGATGTTTCTACGAGTTCGAGCGTGCCCCCCATCGCGGTCGCAAGTTCTCTTGCGTTCCAAAGTCCGAGGCCGGTGCCGTCCGGCTGGCCGCCCGCCTCTTCTTTCTTGGCAGGACCAGCCCGGCGATAGGCCTGGAACAGGCTATCCCGATCCGCTTCGGAAATTCCGCAACCCGTATCCGCCACTTCCAGCAGAAGTTGCCGACCTTTGTCGCTCGCCTCGACAGTCGCCAGCACGCCGACCGAACCGGCCTGCGTATATTTGATCGCATTGTCCAGCAGCACCGAGAGGATCCTGCGCAAGGCAACCGGGTTGGCAATGCCTTGTCCCTTGAGCTTTTCGTCCAGATCGAGCGAGAACCCGATTGCTTTTGCCCGGGCGATGAAGGCGAACAACTCGGCAAGGGAGCGGATTTCAGGCTCCGCCGGAACGAACGTTTCGCTTTCCCTTTTTGTCCGGGCGGTTGTGGCTGCGCGATCCGCTTTCATCAGGCCCGCAGTCATGGCGAGCAGAGCGTCGATCGCTTCCGTCATGGTCGACAGTGCGTCTTTCTGGGTGATGCTCAAGGGTTCACGGGCAACGATTTCCGCCGCCGTGCGCATGGCCGCAAGTGGCGTTCTGAGGTCGTGCAAAAGGGCGGCGCCAATTGTCGCTCCGTCCGTTTTCGTGTCTTCCGCCTCTCCGTCCCGCATCGACTTTCCCGTCATTGCAAGATGCCTGCCCCGCGCTAATTCGACGGCCGCTTATCTTTCGCGGGCAACTTTCTCCACCTTTTGGGTCCTTGGCAAGGAGCATGGTCTGGCGATCTGACCGATCCGCACATCGCGTGCGTTGCAGAATTTCGGAAACGGCCCTTGCGGCATGGCGGTCGTCATGCCAAAGAACGCCAATGATCCTGCAAATCCTGACGATTGTCCTGCCGGTGTTCGCCTTGATCGGCATCGGCTATGCTTCGGCAAGAACCGGATTGCTGAACGCCTCGATAGGCGATGCGCTCGGGCAGTTCGTTTATGTGATTGCTATTCCGGTTCTGATCTTCCGGACGCTTGCCGCCAGTTCGCTCGGCGGTGTTTCGCCCTGGGGCTTCTGGTTCGCCTATTTCACCGGCGTCGCAGTGACGTGGGCGCTCGCCATGCTGATCATGCGCAAGGTCTATCACCGCGAGGCGCGCGCCGTCGTCATCGCCGGCATCAGCGCCAGTTTCGCCAATACGGTAATGGTCGGTATTCCCCTCATCACCGCGGTATTTGGGCAAGAAGGCCTTGTGCCGCTTTTCGTCCTGATTTCCGTTCATCTACCGGTCCTGACGGTCGCTTGCGCCCTCGTCATGGAGCGGGCGGCGGTTGTCGACGGAACGGAACAGGGGCGTCCTGTCGGCGAAATCCTGAAAACCGTCATGCGCAATCTGATCACCAGCCCGATCGTCGTGGGCATTTTGGTCGGTGTTGCTTGGCGCCTTACCGGCTTCCCGGTCGATGGCATTTTCAAGGACGTTCTTGACAGGATCGCAGGCGCCGCCGTGCCGGTGGCGCTTTTCTCGCTCGGCATGAGCATGGTGAGTTACGGCATTCGCGGTAATATCGGCCCGGCGCTTATTTTGAGCGGATTGAAGGCGGTGTTCATGCCGGCCGTTGTCTATGTCATGGCCCGTTTTGCCGTCGGCCTGCCGCCGCTTTGGGTCTCGGTCGCGACGCTGACGGCTTGCTGCCCGACGGGCATAAATGCGTTTCTGTTTGCCAATCGCTACGGCACCGGGCACGCCATGTCGGCAAATTCCATCACTTTCACCACTGCCGCCGCAGTTGTAACGACGGGCCTATGGATGGCTTTTCTCGGCGTTTAATCGAGGCCGACCATCCTGCGGATATCCGACGCAGTTCTGCCGTCCGCCCGCAACTCGCGAAGCGATGTATCGCGCGCCGATTTGGCGAGCTTTCGCCCGTCCGGCCCCAGGATCAGCCGATGGTGATGGTAGCGCGGCTCCGGCAGACCGAGGAGCTTCTGCAACAGCCGGTGAACGGATGTGGCGAAGAAGAGGTCTTTTCCGCGCATGATATGGGTGACGCCCTGAAGTGCGTCGTCGACAACGACGGCAAGGTGATAGCTGGTCGGCGTGTCCTTGCGGGCGAGAACGACTTCGCCCCAATCGGCTGGATCGGCGTGCAGCACGCCGGTTTCGCCTGCGGGCCCGTTTCCCTCTTCAATCCATGAAAACGGTCTGTCGAACCGTGCAAGCGCCTTTTCCATATGAAGGCGTAGGGCAAACAGTGCGTCTGATGCCGCCCTTCCGGCGACCTCGGTTTGGCTGAGGACCGCGTTGTCGCCCGGATAAAGCGGTGCGCCATCGGGATCTCGGGGCCAGTGCTCTCCAGCGGCCTCGCGCGCCGTGACAAAGGCTTTGATCTCTGCGCGGCTGAGGTAGGCAGGATAGACGAGACCCATTGCGTCCAGCCGGGCGAGTGCTTTTTCGTAATCTTCGAAATGCTGCGATTGCCGGCGTACCGGTTCTTCCCAGGCAATGCCAAGCCAGGCAAGGTCTTCCAGCATGTCCGCGACCAGGCTATCCGTACAGCGCAGTGTGTCGATATCCTCGATCCTGAGCAGAAAGCGCCCGCCGCTTGCCTTTGCCGCTTCGAAATTCAGCAGTGCGGAGAGCGCGTGACCAAGATGCAGATGACCGTTTGGAGAAGGCGCGAAGCGGTAAACTGGTTGGGAAGTCGTCGACATAAGGCTTGTGGCTCGCCGGCAGCTGGTGAAGGATCTCTTCTATCAATTACCTTGAAGAAGAAAAAGGAATGCAAGTGAAGCCGATTTTGTCCCTGTCCGAGATTTCCGAGGGGCTTGAGCATCTCGCCCGCACCGACCCGCGCCTTGTCTCCGTCATCGAAGTGGCGGGTGAAGTGCCGCTTCGCCGCCGTGCCGCCGATTTCTCCGGCCTCGTGAACATCGTGGTCGCGCAACAGGTATCGGTTGCCAGCGCCAACGCCATTTATGCGCGGGTGGAAGCACTGGTGCAGCCATTTCAGGCGGAAACGCTGGCGGGGATCACCGACGAGGAACTCGGCCAAGCGGGTCTCTCACGCCCGAAGATCCGCACCGTCCGGGCGATTGCGGGCGCTGTTGTCGGCGGGCTGGATCTGGCGCATCTGGCGGAACGCCCGGCGGAGGAAGCCCATGAAGCGCTTTGCCGGATCAAGGGCGTGGGCCGGTGGACTTCCGATATCTATCTGCTGTTTTGCGCAGGCCATCCGGATGTCTTCCCAAGCGGCGATCTCGCCCTTCAAAATGCCGTGCGCGATGCCTTTGGCCTTGATGACCGGCCAAAGCCTGACGCGCTCGATCAGATCGCCAGCCTGTGGGCACCCTGGCGCGGGGTCGCCGCGCGGCTGTTTTGGGCCTACTACAAGGCAGTGAAGGAAGGGCGGGAGACATTGCCCGTTTGACGGTAGAGCGGGATGGCGAAAAGTGTAAGCGGTTTTCGCCGAAAATCCCGCTCTGAAATATTAGTATCGATTGCGTTTTCGCAATAGACTTCAATAATGGACGAAAACACTCTCGGATCGGTGGTGAGCGAGCTGCGGTTTCGCCTGTCGAAGCTGAAGGAGCGGCTGTGGGTGCGGCCGCTGCTTTATTGTCTGGCGGCAGTTGCATGCGTGTTTTTCGCCCGGTTACCCGATTTCTTTCACCTCGGGCGATATGTCTTCGCGGTGGAACCGGAAACGGTCGAAAAGCTTCTGACGGTTCTTTCCTCCTCCATGCTTGCTGTGGCGACATTCGCCGTCGCATCCATGGTTTCGGCCTATGCGTCGGCCAGCAGTACGGCCACGCCGCGCGCCTTTGCCGTTGTCGTGTCGGATGATGCCTCCAAGACTGCGCTCTCCAGTTTCATTGGTGCTTTCATCTTTGCGATTATCGGCATCATTGCCGTCAAAACCGGCTTCTACGAGCGCGCTGGTCTGTTCTCCCTCTTTCTTCTCACGCTTGGATTGTTCGTCTGGGTGGTGCTGACCTTCATTCGCTGGGTCGACCGGATCGCCAGGCTTGGCCGCATGGGGCATACCATCCAGAAGGTCGAGGAGACGGCGGGCCTGGCACTGGAAAACTTTCGCCGAAATCCAAATCTTGGCGGTGTGCCTGCAGATCCGCAGGCCTTTGCAGGCGATCCTGTCTATGCGTCCGTCATCGGCTTTGTTCAGCATATAGACCTGCCGGCGCTACAGGCTTTTGCCGAGGAAAATGAAGCAACGGTTACCCTTGACGCTCTGCCCGGCGCCTTCATCACACCAGATCGCCCGCTCGCTTACGTTTGGTTCGAAGGAGAGCACGAGGCGGTGAAGTTGGAAGCCGGGATCGCGTCAGCCTTCGTTATCGGCAAGGAGCGGACCTTTCGAAACGATCCCCGCTTCGGCCTTGTCGTGCTTTCCGAAATCGCCAGCCGGGCGCTGTCGCCGGCCGTCAACGATCCGGGTACGGCGATCGCGGTGATCGGCAGTCTTTTGCGACTTCTTTGCGCGTGGGCAAAGCCGCTAGAAGACGGCAAAAAGCGTGAGCCAGAATTCGACCGGGTCCATGTTCCGGCCCTTTCCGCCGAAGAAATGCTCGACGATGCCTTTCTCGGCCTTTCGCGGGATGGGGCAGGGTTTGTCGAAGTCGGCTTGCGGCTGCAGCGCACCTTCCGGGCACTTGCAAGGCATGGCGTGCAATCCGGCCATGACGATCTTGCCCGCGCCGCCAGGCTGCAATCGGAAGCGGCCATGCGGCGGGCGGAAAAAACCCTCGCTTTCCCAGACGATCTGGAGCGGCTTAAGAATGCTGCTCTGGAGATCGACGACAATGGGCAGGGCGGAGTCGCGCTCACAAAGCAGGCTTAATAGGGTTGCTTCGGCATCCGGTCGGAGGAAAGCGAAGGCTGTCCGCGTTTGACTAAATCCTCGATGGCATCGGCCAGATGAACATCGGCGATCGAAGGATCGCCGCGCGCGACGCGGATCTTGTGCGCTTCCATCAGCACCATGGCGTGGGTATAGCCCGCCGGCGGCTCGAACTTGTAGGAGGCAAGCTCGATCAGTTGGCCGAGCGGGTCGCGAAAATAGATGGAATCCATGAAACCCCGGTCCTTGTGGCCGGAGTGCGAGATCCCTCGTTCGTCGAGCCTTTTTGCGACTTGGGTGAAAGTGGCGCGCGAAACGCTGAATGCGATGTGATGCACGGTGCCCGGCGCATTGGGATTGGGGCTGTTGTCCTTCGCGCGGCCTTCGTCGGTGAAAATGGTGATGAGGCGGCCATCACCAGGGTCGAAATACAGGTGGTTGATGTCGGCAGCATCGAGATTGGGCTGTTCGAATATAAATGGCATGCCGAGGACGCCTTCCCAGAAATCGATCGAGGTCTGGCGGTCGGCGCCGTTCAGCGTAATGTGATGCAGCCCTTGCGTCTGGACTTTTTGCATGCTCCCTACTCCCTGCTTTTTGTTTGGCGAGCGTAAACCCTCGCTACAGTGCGGTCGATCCCGGTCAAACGTAACTGGCACATGAAATCATGGGTATCGGATTTAAGGAAAGACAGACGAATGCTGGAGGGGCCAAGACTTGATCCGCTGTCGGGCGCGCGCGCCAAAAGCCTTGTGGTGATCCTCCACGGCTATGGCGCCGATGGCGATGACCTGATCGACCTGGGCCGGGCATGGGCGGCAGCGCTGCCGGATACGGCCTTTGTCGCGCCTCACGCTCCGGACGTTTGCGAGATTTGGGCGCAAGGCCGGCAATGGTTTCCGCTCTCCATGCGTGACCCTTCCGAATATTGGCGTGGTGTCGTCGGCGCCCGGCCTGTGCTCGATGCCTTCATCGATGCCGAGCTTGGCCGCCTCGGCCTTGGCGATGCGGATCTCGCTATCGCCGGCTTTTCGCAAGGGGCAATGATGGCGCTTCATGCCGGGCCGAGGCGTAGCCGGGGGATCGGCGGCATCGCCGCCTATTCAGGGCTTCTCGCCGGGCCTGAGCGTCTTGCCGGGGAAGCGATGCAGAAGCCGCCGGTTCTTCTCGTCCATGGCGATGAAGACGATGTGGTGCCGCCCTGGCATCGCCCGGCAGCGGAAAAGGCGTTGCTGGAAGCGGGTTTTGAGGTCTCAAGCTATGGAATTGCCGATCTTGGCCACGGTATCGATCCTGGTGGTGTCCAACTCGGTGCGGCCTTCCTCAGGCGGGTGCTGGATCGATCGGCCTGAAAACTGAACGATCTGAAAACTGAACGATCTGAAAATTGAACGACATGAAAAAGGGCGCCCGCAGGCGCCCTCATACTGCGATCGCTTGCCGGTCGCCTCAGCCGTTGGCGTAATATTGGCCGCCGTTGATGCTCATTACCGCGCCGGTCATGAAGCCCGCCTCCTTGGATGCAAGGTAGCGCACCGCAGCGGCAATCTCTTCCGCTTCGCCGAGGCGGCCGACGGGAATGCCGGCGATGATGCCTTCCAGCACCTTTTCAGGCACGGCGGCCACCATGTCGGTCGCGATATAGCCGGGGCAAATGCAATTCACCGTTATGCCCTTGCGGGCGTTTTCCTGGGCGAGCGCCTTGGTGAAGCCGATCACGCCGGCCTTGGCGGCGGAATAGTTGGTTTGGCCGAGCTGGCCTTTCTGGCCGTTGATCGAGGAAATATTGATGATACGGCCATGGTTGCGCTCGCGCATGCCGTCGATCACGGGGCGGGTCATGGTGAACATGCTGTCGAGGTTGGTGCGGATGACCGCCGACCATTGCTCGAAGTCCATCTTGTGGAACCAGCCGTCGCGAGTGATGCCGGCGTTGTTGACAAGCACCTCGATAGCGCCGAGGTCGGCCGCGACCTTGGCGATGCCGTCCTGACAGGCCTGCGGATCGGAGACGTCCCACTTATAGACGTGGATACCGGTTTCCTTCTTGAAGGCTTCGGCCGCTTCGGTGTTGCCGGCATAGGTGGCGGCGACCGTGTAACCTGCGTCCTTTAGAGCCTTGGATATCGCGGCGCCAATACCGCGCGTTCCGCCTGTAACGATAGCGACATTGCTCATTTGCGTCTCCCCCTGGATCCGTCTGAGTTTTGGTTAGGTGCTTGTTCAATGACGGGAGCGCAAGGCTCCCGCCATGATTTTCGTCAAAAGTGGTTTGTATCTTATCGCTCGACGCAAAGGGCGATGCCCATGCCGCCGCCGATGCACAAGGTGGCAAGGCCCTTCTTGGCGTCGCGCCTTTTCATCTCGTGCAGCAGGGTTACCAGGATGCGGGCGCCTGATGCTCCGATCGGGTGACCGATGGCGATGGCGCCGCCGTTGACGTTGACGATGTCCGTGTTCCAGCCCATGTCGTTATTGACCGCGCAGGCCTGGGCGGCGAAGGCCTCGTTGGCTTCCACCAGGTCGAGATCGTCGACGCTCCAGCCGGCTTTTTCCAGCGCCTTGCGAGAGGCGGGGATCGGGCCCGTGCCCATCACGGCCGGATCGACGCCGGCGGTCGCCCATGCGGCCACGCGCGCGAGCGGCTTGAGGCCGCGTTTTTCGGCTTCGGCGGCGCTCATCAGCACCAGGGCGGCGGCACCGTCGTTGAGGCCCGAGGCGTTTCCGGCCGTCACGCTGCCTTCCTTGGAGAAGGCGGGGCGCAGCTTGGTCATGTTTTCGAGGGTCGCGCCGTGACGGATGTATTCGTCATCCTCGACGATCTTGTCGCCCTTGCGCTCCTTGATGGTGATCGGCGTAATCTCGTCCTTGAAGCGTCCGGCCTTTTGCGCGGCTTCCGCCTTCTGCTGGGAAGCAACGGCGAAATTGTCCTGCTTGTCCCGCGAGATCTGCCATTTCTCGGCGACGTTTTCAGCCGTTTGACCCATATGGTAGCCGTTGAAGGCGTCCCAGAGGCCGTCCTTGATCATCGTGTCGATCATCTTGTAGTCGCCCATCTTGTGACCGGCGCGAAGATGGGCGCAATGGGGCGCGAGAGACATGCTCTCCTGGCCGCCTGCGACGATGACCGAAGCGTCGCCATTGGCGATCTGCTGCATTCCGATGGCAACCGTACGCAGGCCCGAGCCGCATACCTGGTTGAGCACCCATGCGGTGGAACTTTCCGGCAGGCCGGCAGCGATAGCCGCCTGGCGGGCGGGGTTTTGCCCCTGGCCGGCGGTGAGTACCTGGCCGAAAATCAGTTCATCGACGTCGGCAGGGTCGACTTTGGCTTGCGCCAGGGCGGATTTGATGACGGCAGCGCCAAGTTCGTGCGCCGGTGTATTGGCAAAGGCGCCGTTGAAGGAGCCGACCGGTGTGCGTGTGGCGCTGACAATCACAACGTCAGTGGGTGCGCTCATGAAAAAACCTCCGCGGTTATACCCTCCCGGGACGGCATGCATTCGCCCCTTTTTGTCATTGCGAGTGCAATTTATCGAATGCATGCGCTAACCGGACTAGAGACTGTCGCTCCGCCTTAGTCAACTGGGAGAACCCCTTAAGGAACTGCTGGCGAACGGTTAGTGTAGCCGGCGTCTGCCCGGCTTTCGACCGCATCGATTGCCTGCATGTGCGCATGAATGGAAAAATGGATTGCAAAAACTGTGGTGCGGAAAGCCAATGATGGCTTATCGTGACCCTGGAGGATGCGGCGCCGGCGTTCAATCCAGTCTTCAGCATCAAGCTGGAGGCCGGGGGAATGCGGCCGTACGGGCATTAAACCGCGCCTGGGAAACCGCGCCCGGGGCGAGTAGACGGACGGATCCGGAAAAACATGGCGAAGACACGAGAGCCGACGATCATCAAGAAATACGCCAATCGGCGTCTCTACAACACCGGCACCAGCACCTATGTCACGTTGGAAGACCTCGCGGTGATGGTGAAGGACGAAGAGGATTTCGTCGTTTTCGATGCCAAGTCGGGGGACGATATCACCCGCTCGGTGTTGACGCAGATCATATTCGAGCAGGAAAACAAGGGCCAAAATCTCTTGCCCGTCGCGTTCCTGCGCCAGTTGATCCGCTTTTACGGCGACAGCCTGCAGAACCTGGTGCCGAGCTATCTGGAATTTTCCATGTCGTCTTTGACGCGGGAGCAGGATCAGCTGAAGGAAAAGCTGTCCCATACTTTCGGCACCACGGCCTTCGAAGCCATGGAAGAACAGGTCAAGCGCAATACGGAAATGTTCGAGCGAGCCATGCGCATGTTCCTGCCATTCGGCACCAGCCAGGACAGCGACAAGACGGAAGCATCCACTCCAGCCAAAACCGGTTCGACGTCTGCGGACGATCTCAGCGATCTGAAGAAACAGCTTGCCGATATGCAGAAGAAGCTCGACACGCTGGCAAGCGACAAGAGCTGACAGCCGGCCGGTCGGCGATCAGGCGTTTCGCCTGATCGCGCTTCGTTGAATTTGGTAACGCCAAAGTGCCGGCGTCAGCCGCAGTCGGCCGAAAAGCCTGCCGCTTCGATGCCGGCGACGGCGGCCGCCTCGTCATTGTCGGACGTATCGCCGCTGATGCCTACCGCGCCGATGATCTCGCCGCCTTCTCCATCGCGGATCAGGACGCCGCCCGGCACGGGGACGATTGCGCCGCCGGAGACGCCATTCAGCGCCTGGATGAAGTGCGGCCGGGTTTCGGCATTTGCATTGAGCCAGCGCGAGCCTGCGCCGACGGCCAGCGCGCCGTAAGCCTTGCCGCTTGCGATCTGCGGCCGCAGGATTGCTGAAGTGTCCTGACGCTTGAAGGCGACCAGATGCCCGCCTGCGTCGAGCACTGCGACGGTGAGCGGCTTCAGTCCGATCTCCGCCGCCTTGGCCAGCGCCGTGTCGATGATTTTATCCGCCAGGGAAAGACTGAGTTTGCTCATCGAAGATAGTCTCCATAAGGTTTGTCGTTAATATTGATTCTCCGGTATCAGGTTAGCAGTCTTCGATACACCTTCATTTTTGCAAAACAGTCGTTCCCGGCCGGAACGAACAACAAAAGAGGAAAAGGTCGGTAATGCGCGATTTCCAGGCCCCAGGCCGGTCCGTCGTCCATGCGCCAAAGGCGATGGCGGCAACGTCCCACCCGCTTTCGACATCCGCTGCGCTGGAAATGCTCCAGGCAGGTGGCAATGCGGTGGATGCTGCGATTGCGGCGGTTGCCGTACAATGCGTCGTCGAGCCGCAAATGACCGGCATCGGAGGTGATTGTTTTGCCATCGTCGCCGAGCCCAATGGCACGATCCACGGCCTGAACGGCTCAGGCCGCGCGCCGCGCGCCGCAACCGCTGAAAAGCTCCTTGCGCTTGGCGAAACCACAGTCGATCCGCTCTCTCCCCATGCGGTTACCGTGCCCGGTGCGGTGCGGGCGTGGGAGGTGTTGCTCTCCCGCCACGGCACGCGCGGGTTTGGTGATGTCATGAAACGGGCGATCGGTTACGCCCGCGACGGTTATGCGGTTTCGTCCCGCGTCGCTCACGACTGGTCGAGGAATGTCGCCAAGCTTTCCGCCGATGCCGGCGCGGCTGCGGCCTATCTGGTTGACGGAAAGGCTCCGGTGACCGGCGACCGCATGCGCCATGCGCCTCTAGCCGATACGCTGCAGGCCATCGCGGAAGGGGGGTCGAAGGCCTTTTACGAGGGGTCGGTGGCACAAGATATCGTCGCTACGCTGCAGGCCAAGGGCGGTTTGATGACGCTGGACGATCTCGCAGCGATGGAGGTCGACGACATGCCTCCCGTTACCCGCGGCTACCGGGGGCTTACGGTCGCCGAACTGCCGCCCAATGGCCAGGGGTTCATCGCTTTGGTGATGCTCGGCATTCTCGAGCGCTTCGACCTTGCAGGCCTCGATCCGCTTGGTCCTGAGCGGTTCCATCTTGAGATGGAAGCCGGCCGCATCGCCTATTCGCTGCGCGATCGCTTCCTGGCCGATCCCGCCCATATGCCGGTTTCCGTGGAGGCCTGCCTGTCGGATGCGCATATCGGAAAGCTAGCGGCGCAGATCGATCGGACGCGCCGGATTTCCGATCTGCCGCCGAGCGTTCTTGGGCCCGGCTCCGACACGGTTTACCTGACTGTCGTCGATGAAAACGGGCTTGCCGTTTCGCTGATCAACTCGGTTTACAAGGATTTCGGCTCCGGCATTTGCGCGCCGAAAAGTGGCGTTCTCCTGCAGAACCGGGGCGCTTGTTTCCGTCTGGAGCCGGGCCATCCCAACTGCATCGACGGCGGCAAGCGGCCCTTGCACACGATCATCCCGGCCATGGTCTTGAAGGACGGCTTGCCTCATCTTTCCTTCGGCGTCATGGGCGGCGGCTATCAGCCCTGTGGCCATGCGCATGTGCTGTCGAATATCGTTGATTTCGGTATGGACGTGCAGGAAGCCATCGACGCGCCGCGCATGTTCTTCGACGAGATGAGCTACGTGCTCCATGCAGAGCGCACCGTGCCGGAGGCGACGGTTGCCGGATTGCAGGCTTTGGGGCATCAGATCGAGCGGGTGCCCGGCGCCATCGGCGGCGCGCAGGCCATCATGATCGATCGCGTCAACGGTATGCTGGTCGGAGGTTCCGATCCGCGCAAGGACGGCATGGCTTCAGGGTACTAGAGCGCTTAACCACCTGCAGGACGAGAAATCGCTCCAGGGTCAATGCGCCAAGGTCTATTGCGAATACCGATGAATGGGAAAACGCGCCGCATTGGCGCGTTTTTCAGTATGCGACTGCGATGATGCGGCCCGGCTGCGGATTGCGCGCACTTGCCTCCGTGCGGTTATAACTGGCGATCGCTGTTTCCGGCTCGGTGCGGCGTCTGGCACGAAGCTGCGGTACGTTTTCCCGCGTGGCGATAAGATGTGCAAGAAAGGCTGCATTCGGCCGGTAGCGCACGAATGACCTGCGCTCCTGCGTGGCGTCGCTTTCCGTCGCTACGAGCGCCGTCGTTGGCTTGGAATTTTCAGCGTCCTTCGAAGGTCTCTTCACGGTAGAGACTGGAGGCACTCGTCCCGGCGCTGCTTCGCGCCTGATGCGGTGTTCCGTATTGGTGCGGCGAATCGCGACGATGCGCACGTTCATCTCCGGAAATGTGCCAAAACAGGACGATACTCCTGTTTCTATCCTTTGTACCGCAAGGCGGATGCCAATCCTTAATACATTGTTAACTTTTGGTTGCGCATGAGGAAAGGCCACCCGGAAAGAGTTCGGGCGTGGTCAACAAATTTTGATCGTGAAACGGTGGTTGGTTCAGAGGCCTTCGGCGCGGATTTAGCGACGCAAGTCGTCGCCACCGAAGGCGATATCGCGCCGCGAACCGGTGATGGTGATGCTGAATCCCGCCACGACGTCGATGAAGGCGATGACCATCAATATGAAAAAGATCGAGTTCGCTGCCTGTCGGACCGAAAGAAATTCAATCAGATAGGCAATCAGCACCAGCGTTGAGAGAATGTGATCGGTAAGCGACATGACGCCGACGCGAGTGGCTTTGAGGATCTCGAAAAAGAGCAGTAAAAGCCCGCCGACGATCATCGTGTCGCCGAGCATCAGTGTAAATTCAGCTGTCGAAACCAGCTCCATGGTGAAAATCGGCGCAAGCCAGGGATCGTCCCCCTCTTGGGCTGCTAGCCCGAAGACGATGAAATTGTAGACGAGCAGAGGTATGAGAGTCAGCGGAATCGCGACGAACAACTTCATGCTCATGTCTCCCTGGCTGGGCTGCCTGCTGCATAGGCGCAGCGCAAGCGGCAAGGCAATGCCCATAAAGCGAAAAGGCCGGCGTGACGGCCGGCCTCTGCATAGTCTCAATCGTGAAGCATTGTCCCCGGATTGAGCCCCTATTCGTTCGAATGCGAGGCTACCATCGGGTTCTTTGCGTCGTATCGCTTATGCGTCGTCCTTGGGGGCAAGGATCTGACGGCCCCGATACATGCCGGTCTTCAGGTCGATGTGGTGCGGGCGACGCAGTTCGCCCGAAATCCTTGTCCTCGACATAGGTCGGCATTTTCAGGGCGTCCGCCGAGCGACGAAAGCCGCGCTTCATCCGCGACGTTTTTCTCTTTGGAACGGCCATTGTTCTTTTCTCCGTCGTGCAACGTCTCTTACGCACGGGCCGGGTCAGCCCGAGGCGAAGGTCCTTGCAGAGTGCAGGAATGGCGGGCTTTATACAGAACTTCCGGCCATTTGCCATCCCCTTACGCGAAAATAATTCGGCTGCGGTGCGCGCTCTCGTCGCCCGCTTCAGCGTTCGGCGGAAAAGACGCAGCCGAGATAGGCGTCTGCGCCCCGTGCGCGGGTGAAATTCAGGCGGGCGAGCCGTCGGTGACCGGCGGATGGCTTTGACGGTTTTCGTGTTAGGGGGCTGGGCAGTGCCGTCGCGAGAAGCGCTGCCTGCGAGGCGGTTAACTTCGCGGCCGGCTTGCCGAACCAGGACTGCGCGGCAGCTTCCGCGCCGAATATGCCTTCGCCCCATTCGGCGACGTTGAGATAGAGCTCGATGATCCGTCGCTTTGGCAGAACGGCATCGATCATCATCGCCAGCGGAATTTCCAGTCCCTTGCGAAGGTAGCTGCGGTCGTTCCACAAGAAGAGGTTCTTGGCGAGCTGCATCGTCAGCGTTGAGGCGCCGCGTGGTGCTTCACCCTCGCCGAGCGCCTCGATTTGGGTGCCAAGCGCCTCCCAGTCGACGCCGCCGTGATCGCAAAACCGCGCATCCTCCGAAGCAACGACGGAACGCACGAGGTGGGGCGAGATGTTTTCAAGCGGCTCCCAGTCGCGTTCCACCCAAAGACCGGTAGCGTAGCGCGCCAGCATCAGCGTGCTGACCGGAGGAACCCAGGCATAGACGATGGTCAGCAGGAACGGCGCGAGAAGCACCACGGCAAGCCCGATGAGCAACCAGCGCCGCAGCCTCGCCTTGGGCCAGATACGCGATAGCCGAACCTTTCCGATCATGAGGCGGGCACATGAGCTTCAGGGCAATTGGCTGAATGCTGCGACGGTTCGCGGCGCAAGGTTCTTCTCTCCATCGAAAATCTTCATCCGGATTCGACCTACTACCACAGGATTGGGATCTGGAGCAGTTCCGTCGGCGCCGATTGTCAAGGAAGAGTTGAATATCGCCTCTGGTCTCTGCTGGCGCTATGCCGGCGCGGCACTTCGCGCATCCAGGTCGCCGATAAAGCTCCGCCGCACGATCGGAACGTCGTCGCGCTCTTTAGACAGGATCAGCTGAAACACCATTTGGGTGTCATACCGGAAACTCAGCTCCGCGCCGATCAGATAGATTTCCCACATGCGGCAGAAACGCTCGTCGTAAAGCGCTTTCGCCTTGTCCCGGTTGGCCTCGAACCGCTTCCGCCAATGTTGCAGCGTATAATAATAGTGGAGCCGCAGAACCTCGACATCGGCCACCCAAAGTTCCAGCCGCTCGAGCGAGGCGAATGTCTCCGAAAGGGCGGGCACATAGCCGCCGGGAAAAATGTATTTGCGGATGAAGGGGTTTGTCGTTCCAGGCGGTGAGGAGCGGCCGATCGAGTGGATCACCGCAAAACCGCCCGGCGTGAGCACATCGCGGATCTTGCCGAAATAGGCGTCGAGGTGACCGATGCCAACATGCTCCATCATACCGATGGACACCACACGATCGAATTGGCCGGTGTATTCACGGTAGTCCTTGAGCACGAAGCGAACCTGATCCTCCAGTCCCGCCTGCCTGACGCGCTCTTCGGCGATGGCGATCTGCTCCGGCGATACGTTGAGCGATACGACCTTTGCGCCCGCTTTGGCCATTTCGATCGCCAATGTTCCCCAGCCGCCGCCGATTTCAAGAACGGTGGTGCCGGGCGAGATCGCCAGCTTGTCGACGATGCGGCGAAGTTTCAGGGCCTGTGCTTCCTCCAGCCCGTCGCTAGGCTTGGTGAAATAGGCGCAGGAGTAGTTGAGCCCTTCATCGAGAAACAGCCGGTAGAATTCCGTCGAGAGATCGTAGTGGTGCCTTGCATGTTTCTTGGCGCCCTGGATGTCGTTCTTTTGTTGGAGCCGTCGCAGGGCGAGCCAGATATTATGCAGGGCAACCTGCCACGGGTGACGATAGAGGCTCTCCACGTTGAGCGAGTACAGATAAAGCAGATCGTAGATGGTCGACCCTTCTTCCAGGGTAAGCCTGCCGTCCATATAGGCTTCCGGTCCGGCCAGTTCGGTGTTGAAGAACATTTTGTAGGAAAGAAGCGGGTCATTGAAACGCGTAGTGACGCTCGGACCGTTGTCGCCATTGCCGAACTCGTGGAGCTTGCCTTTGGCGTCGAAAAGTCGTAGCCGCCCGCGCTGAACGAAAGCACGAAGAAGGTTTGCCAATAACAGCATGGGTCTATGCCCCTTTTTCTTTCCGTAACGATAGGAACGAAGAGGCGAATAAAGCAACCGACACGTGCCCGATATTGAATTTCGCAATAGCGATTGTTTTCGCATGGATGGTTGACGCGGCACTGCTTTCGCGACAGTGAAAGCAGTGTTGCAGCTTTTATCTCCACCGGATGCAGATCGTGACGCCTACCCTGAAAGCCCGCCTGGACGATATCGTCGTAAAACTCGAAGCAACGCTTGATCGCGTGCTCGTTGCGGACCCGAAGGACAGCGAGGTGGTCAGGCCTCAGCGTCTGGTCGATGCGATGCGCCATGCCGCACTTGGCGGGGGCAAGCGCCTGCGCCCGGTTTTGATGATCGAGGCGGCGCGGGCGTTCGGGCGTGATGACGAAGGCATTCTCATCGCCGCCGCCGCTTTGGAGTGCATCCATTGTTATTCGCTGGTTCATGACGATCTGCCGGCCATGGATGACGACGACATGCGGCGGGGTCGGCCCACGGTTCACAGGGCCTTTGACGAAGCGACGGCAATTCTCGCCGGCGATGCGCTGTCGACACTTGCCTTCGACATGATCGCCGAAGAGGTGGTGCATCCAGATCCTGGCGTTCGGCTGAAGCTTTCACGCGATCTGGCGCGCGCCGCCGGGCTGGGAGGCATGGCGGGCGGGCAGATGCTCGATCTTGAATCCGAGCACCGCGCACGTTCGGAAGATGAAATCCGCACCCTGCAATCCATGAAGACGGGCGCGCTGATCAGTTATTCCCTGCGCACCGGCGCTATTCTTGCCGATGCCGACGATGCGGACGTCGCCAGACTTACCCGTTTTGGCGCATTGGTCGGCCTTGCCTTTCAACTCGCCGACGATCTGCTCGATGTCGAGGGCGACGCAGCCCTTCTGGGCAAGGCTGCAGGCAAGGATCAGGCAGCCGGCAAGGCGACGCTTGTCGCCCTGAAGGGCGTCTCCTGGACCAGGTCGACGCTGGTGGGTCTCGTCCGCGAAGCCGATGAACTCTTGGCCCCTCTTGGCGCGCGCGGGGCAACGCTATCGGCGCTTGCGCATTTTATTGCCGAGCGGAAAAACTGACGATACAGCCCCTGTTGCCCGTGCTTGCCTTGCGGGACATTTGCCGCCAAGCTTGAGGGCCTGAAAAAGCCGCCGCATTGTCGGAGGTGAATTATGGAATTCGAGAAGACCCGCACCTTTCGTCTCGCCTTCATCCTCGCGGTGATCGTGCTGGGCGGCATATTTGCCGCGATCGCGACCTATAACCACCTTCAGGACGCGAAAAAGTCCCATGTGGCGATTGCCGGCGGCGGCTTCATCTATAATTACCGCATTGCCGAAATCCGCGCCGGCATCAGTGTTTATGTGCAGCGCCCGACGCCCAATGGCACGAAGCTGATCGCGAGTTTCGAAAACCCGCAAGGCGGCGAGCCGATCGTCATTCGCCGCGAAATCGTCCCGAGCGCCAGAAGTTACGGTTTCGAGACGCCGGCGCTGAAGGGCGTCGAGAAAGATCACCCCTATAGGGTCACGCTGGACGTTCGCGATAAATGGTCGGATGACCTTATCGAGGCGCACGAGAAGACCTTGCTGACCTCCGTAGCGCCGGAATTGGTGCCGGATAAACCGCTGACTATCGGTCCGGGCTATTTTCCGAACCCGGAGGTGACGCATTGAGTGGTCTTGGCTACGACTTGACGCCCGCGAAAGCCTTCATGTGAAATTCCGCTTGCTCCGGCATCTGCCGGAATTCCGCGCCGAACGGGCAGGCGCGGCGGGCGAGGCAACCTTTGAAACAGTCGGCTTGCGGATTTTGGCGTAAATGGTCGCGGCAGCGCGGCACGTCGTAACCGCCATCCAGCGAGATCGCATCGACAGGGCAGGCAGAAAGGCAGGGCTTGTCCGCGCAAGTCTCGCAGGGTCCCGCCGTGCCGTTCGCCTCGAAAGTGCCGAACCGCTCGCTCGACAGGAAAGCCGCACGAAAACCCGCCCAGGGGCCGTAGATCGCGTGGGCGAGCACGCCCATGGGCGAGCGGGAAAAACCGCCCGCCTTCAACGCCCATTGCTGGAAGGGGTGCCACGGCGGGCCGTCGAAGGGAAAGACCGGCGTGAAGCCGAATTCACCTGCGATATCCCGCAACAGGCGGGCGGTGTAGCGGTCGAGCGGGTCGGGTTTGCCATCGGCTGACTTCAGCTGAGGCTCTGTAGGCCTCGAACAGGGATGACCCTGCGCTGCCGATCAGGAGCAGCGTTTGGGCTTGATGTTTTAACGCGATGATTGTCGTCACGAGCCTTCACCTCTCCCTGTTGGAGAGGTCGGCGCGATTGCGCCGGGTGAGGGGCATTGAAATCGCAGTCTGGAACGCGATCCTCACGCGTGGGGTGAAACCCGCCGAGCGCGATGAATCCCGCGCGAGCCAGCGCCTTGGAAAGTGCCGTTGCCCGCGCGAGATCCATAGGTATGCCTTACGGAATGCGATCGCGCTTGGCGAGCGTCCTGAGGCGCAGCGCGTTCAGGCGGATGAAGCCGGCTGCGTCCTTCTGGTCGTAGGCGCCGTGATCGTCCTCGAAGGTCACCAGTTCCTCCGAGATAGAGCGAATAGGGCGATCTGCCGGCCAACGGTGATGACGTTGCCCTTGTAGAGCTTGAGGCGCACCTCGCCGGTCGACCTTTTCCTGGCTCTTGTCGATCGCCGCCTGCAGCATGTCGCGCTCGGGCGAGAACCAGAAGCCGTTATAAATCAGCTCAGCATAGCGCGGCATCAGCTCGTCCTTCAGGTGCGCCGCGCCGCGGTCGAGCGTGATCGATTCCATCGCCCGGTGGGCGGTGAGCAGGATCGTGCCGCCCGGGGTCTCATAGACGCCGCGCGACTTCATGCCGACGAAGCGGTTCTCCACCAGATCGAGCCGGCCGATGCCGTTGTCGCGGCCAAGTCGTTGAGCTTGGCCAGCAGCGTCGCGGGCGACAGCGCTTCGCCGTTCAGCGAGACGGCATCGCCCTTCTCAAAACCGATCGTGATTTCGGTGCGCCTTGTCGGGCGCCTGCTCGGGCGAGATGGTGCGCTGATAGACGTAGTGCGGCGGTTCTTCGCCACGGATCTTCCAGCACCTTGCCCTCGGAGGAGGAGTGCAGCAGATTGGCATCGACCGAGAACGGCGCTTCGCCGCGCTTGTCCTTCGGGACCGGGATCTGGTGCTTTTCGGCGAAGTCGATGAGCTCGGTGCGGCGATCTTGAACGTCCAGTCCCGCCACGGCGCGATCACCTTGATATCGGGGTTGAGCGCATAGGCGGACAAGCTCGAAGCGGACCTGGTCGTTGCCCTTGCCGGTCGCGCCATGGGCGACGGCGTCGGCGCCGGTCTCGTGCGGCGATCTCGATCTGGCGCTTGGAAATCAGCGGCCGGGCGATCGAGGTGCCGAGCAGGTAGACGCCTTCGTAGACGGCGTTGGCGCGGAACATCGGGAAGACGAAATCGCGCACGAACTCCTCGCGCAGATCGTCGATGTAGATCTCCTTGATGCCCAGCAACTCGGCCTTCTTGCGCGCCGGCTCCAGTTCCTCGCCCTGGCCGAGATCGGCGGTGAAGGTCACCACCTCGCAGCCGTATTCGATCTGCAGCCATTTCAGGATGATGGAGGTGTCGAGACCGCCGGAATAGGCAAGCACGACCTTCTTGATGTCACCATGCGCCATTTTGTCGTCGTCCGATCGCGTCTTTTGCTTGTAGGTATCTGGGGTTTTCTGAGGCCTATCCTGATGGGCATGTCCCGTGGACGGCGGCTCAACATGAAAATTTGCTGCACTCTAGCGCTAAGTCACGACAACGCAAGTGCATCAAAACTGCAGGGAAGTCTTGTATCTCTGTCGTAAGCGATCTTCCCCAGGCATTACGTGTGCTCTCGGTCCGGGGTCCAGCCTTTGGGCGCCATTTCGAAACCGGAGAATTCAAAACCCGGCGCGACGGTGCAGCCGACAAGCGTCCACGCGCCGAGGCTTTGCGCCATCTGCCAGGCGTGACGCGGGACGATGGCCTGTGGCCTTTCGCCTTTGCGGAGGTCCGGGCCGAGGAGAGCGGTTTCGCTCCCGCCGCTTTTTTGCGACAGCGTCAGGCGAAGCGGGCCTCCCCCGTGCCAGTGCCAGATCTCGACCGCATCGACCCTGTGCCAGGCGGAGACAGCCCCGCCCGGCAAGAGGTAGTAGATCGCCGTTGAAGCCGCCCGGCCTTCAGCGTCAACGATCGTGTCGCGAAAAGTCTCCCGGTAGAATCCGCCCTCCGGATGGGGTTGCAGCTCAAGCAGGGCAACAACGTCGTCTGCTTTGAGGTCAGTCGGCAAAAGGTCGTTCGGGCCGGGCATGGCGGATCCTTTCCAAGGTGGAGTTCAGCCCCGGAAGGTATCCTTCCGGCTGCGAAGCTCGCCAAAGACGTCGGCAGGAGAGGCGCCTTCCTTGCCGATTGCCTTTTGGATCGCCGGTTCGCGGGCGCGCAGGAACGGATTGGTTGCGAGTTCTTGCGCCATCGTGGTCGGAAGCGTCGGCTTGCCGGCAGCCCTCAAGGCTTCGATCTCCTTGAAGCGCCTGGCCAGTGCTTCGTTTTCCGGGTCGACGGTGAGCGCGAAACGGGCATTGGCTGCGGTATATTCATGGCCGCAATAGACGTTCGTGTCGTCGGGCAGCATTTTCGCCAGTTTGTCCAGCGACGCCCACATCATGGCCATGTCGCCTTCCATCACCCGGCCGCAGCCGACCGAAAACAGCGTGTCGCCGGTATGGGCGAATTTCGCGGCCGGCGCCCACCATGAGATCTGGTCGAGCGTATGTCCAGGCGTGCCAACGGCGTGAAACTCCAGATCGCCGATCGTGACCTTGTCGCCGTCATTGACATAGTCGTCGACGCCTTCGACCTGACCTTTGGAAATGGCGGAGGAATAGACGCGCGCGCCGGTTGCTTCCTTTAGAGGCACCAGACCCTCGACGTGATCCCAGTGGTGGTGGGTGATGAGGATGTCGGTCAGTTTCCAGCCGGTCTCCTTCAGCGCGTCGAGATAGGGAGCGAGCGCGGGCACATCGAATGCTATGGTGCGGCCGCTGTCAGGCAAGTGAATGAGAACGCCGAAATTGTCGTCAAGGCAGGGAAATTGTTTGATTTCCACGCGCGGGTTCGCGGCCATGGTCTTCTCCTTCGAAAAAAATCGGGAATCTGCTATCGACACTCGCAAAGTGATGAAAGAACGGCAAGGCCAAAAGGCTTCACGGTTGCGTTTGGCTGCGGCTCACGGTTCAATCGGCTCAACCCCGAAGGGGTAAATACGGGGCGGTCAATGTATCTCGACGTAGCCGATCTCAAAACCTTCTACGACCTGCCGCTCGGGCGCATGCTGCGCGTGCTGGTCGGACAAAGGCTGCGGGCGACATGGCCGAGCCTGGCCGGGCAACGACTGCTCGGGGTGGGTTATGCCGGCCCCTATATGCGGCCTTTCCTGGACGAGGCGGAACGCTGCGTCGCCGCAATGCCCGCCGCCCAGGGCGTGGTCACCTGGCCCCGGGAACGCGACAACGCCGCCACGCTGGTGAACGAGACCGATCTGCCCTTTCCCGACAGCATGTTCGACCGGATCGTGATCGTGCATGGCATCGATCACAGCCGCGACCCGGAAGACATGATGCGGGAATTGTGGCGGGTGCTTGCGCCGGGCGGCAAACTGATCGTGGTCGTCGCCAACAGGCGCGGCCTGTGGGCGCGGGCGGAATCCTCACCCTTCGGCTATGGCAGGCCCTACTCGCGGGGCCAATTGGAAGCGCTCCTGAAAGATTGCCAATTCATGGTATCGGCGAGTGACGAGGCGCTGTTCCTGCCGCCGACGCGTTCGCGGTTCATCTTGCGTTCGGCACGGACCTGGGAGCGGGTCGGCCGCAGGTTGTGGCCTGCCTTTGCCGGATTGCTGGTGATCGAGGCGGAAAAGCAACTTTTCAGGGGAGCGCAGGCGACTGAAAAGCGAAAGGTTCGCGCCTTGAGGCCCGTTTTCATCCCGCAAGGCGTCACCGGTATGCATCCAAGAACAAGCCTGGACAAAAAGCGCAACCCTCATCGATGAGGAGTGCGCTTCTCAACGTTTCAGCAGAAAAACCGCCTGCTCGCCGATCAGGTTCCACACCCACCAGGGTGCATTGAAACTGACCTTCTTTCCCATGCCGTCGAGGGCAAAGGCATTTACGACCTTGGCATCCACCTCTTCGCAAAGCGCCACGAAATCGCGGATCGTGCAGAAATGGATGTTCGGCGTGTCGTACCATGAATACGGCAGGTATTCGGTAACCGGCATGCGCCCTTTGAACAGGAGCTGCAGACGGTTTTTCCAGAACCCGAAATTCGGGAAAGACACGACGACGTTGCTGCCGATGCGCAAAAGCTGGCGCAACACTTCTTTCGGTTCGCGGGTTGCCTGAAGCGTTTGGCTGAGAATGACGAAGTCGAAGGCATTGTCCGGATAGTCGGCGAGATCGCGGTCCGCGTCGCCCTGGATGACCGATAGGCCACGGCCGACGCAGACGTTGACGCCGGCCTGGCTGAGTTCGATGCCGCGGCCGTCCACCTGTCTTTCGCGGACGAGCAGATCGAGCAGGACGCCTTTTTCGCAGCCGACGTCCAGCACGCGCGAGCCTGGCGCAACGAGATCGCAGACGAGCATGTGATCGCCGCGTACGGCTTGGTTTTGCGCGTCGGCAAAAGGTCCGGCGTTGTCGGCAAGCACGCTCATGCAGCACCTCCAGGCGCTGGAATTCCGCGCGCATGAGCGGCTCCGGTCAGGAAGCCGCGCACGGTGCGGAACATTTCCGGCTCGTCGAGCAGGAAGGCGTCATGGCCGCGATCGCTTTCCACCTCGACGAAGGAGACATTGGCGGCGGAGGCATTGAGCGCGCGCACCAACGCCTTGCTTTCAGCGGTGGGAAACAGCCAGTCGGAGGTAAACGACATGATGCAGAATCTCGTCGGCGAACGAAGGAAGGCGCGCGCCAGCGAGCCGCCGTAATCGGCTGCCAGGTCGAAGTAATCCATCGCCCGGGTGACATAAAGATAGCTGTTGGCGTCGAAGCGGTCGACGAAGGTCATGCCTTGGTGGCGCAGGTAGCTTTCGATCTGGAAATCCGCGTCGAAACCGAAGGTAATGCTGTCCCTGTCCTGCAGGTTGCGGCCGAATTTCCGGTGCAGTGCCGCATCGGAAAGGTAAGTGATATGCGCCGCCATCCGCGCCACGGCAAGGCCCTTGGATGGCCTCAGGCCTTCCTCGTGGTAGTTGCCGGAGGCCCAGTTCGGATCGGCCATCACGGCCTGTCTGCCAACCTCGTGAAAGGCGATGTTCTGCGAGGAGTGGCGCGCGGAGGCAGCGATTGGCAATGCGGAGAAAACGCGATCCGGATAGCTCGCCGCCCATTGCAGCACCTGCATTCCGCCCATGGACCCGCCGACCACGGCAAACAGTGTCTCGATACCCAGATGATCGAGCAGGCGTGCCTGCGAACGCACCATGTCGCGGATGGTCAGGACCGGCAGGTCCAGCCCCCAGGGTTTGCCCGTCGCGGGATTTTCCGATGCCGGCCCGGTCGTTCCAAGGCATCCGCCAAGCACATTGGCGCATATGACGAAATACTGGTCCGTATCGACCGGGCGGCCCGGCCCGACCATCAAGGACCACCAGCCGGGCTTGTTGGTAACAGGATTTTCGGACGCCACATATTGATCGCCGGTCAGGGCATGGCAGACGAGGACCGCGTTGGTTCGCTCTGCGTTCAATGTGCCATAGGTTTCATAGGCGATCTGCCACGGACCGAGTGTCGTGCCGGCGTCGAGTTCAAGGGGCTGATCTGCGCCGAACCGAACGAGCTTGCTGGACGGGTTGTCAGCCTCGTTGCGGGCGAGATCCCGTACGAGATCGCCTTGTTGCCTTTCGCCGGCAGTTTGCCTGATGTCGGTCATGGCGCTCTTTGCACTGATGGGATTCGTCGGCACTGGTACGGACCTGGTCTTGAGCTTGGCATTAGGTAGGTTGAGGGGTTTGGGGCGTCAATGATTTCTTTTGATTTCGCGCGCCGCCTTACCTATGACTAAACGCCTGATTTCAGACCTTCATCGGCGGGAACGCAAGTGTCGGACAAGACGATAGCAGATCGCGACAGCAGCAACGGAGCGCATTTGGAGCCGGGCGGGGACCATGTGCCGCGTCTGCGCGAGATTGACGCTCGGCTGCAGGCGCTGATTGGGGAACGCGCCCGGATGGTTGCCGAAAGCCGCTCCGGACAGGTTGGCGAAGGGCCTTTGCCGTTTTTCGCCTATGAGGAATTGCGCGAACTGGTAGAGCGCCATGACGGCTCTTTGCCGGTTACCGTTGTAGAGCATGTCTGGCGGGAGCTTGCCGCCGCAATGGCATTGGCGGGAACGCAGACCGCCATTCATTGCGAAGCGAGCCTTGACCCGGCGGCGCTCATCGACACCATCCGCTACCATTTCGGCTTTTCAATTTCCGTTGAAGAGGCTGGCGACGCGCCGGATGTGATGCGCGCGGTCGCCGAAAATCCGGGCGATTTCGGCATCGTGCAACTTCAGGAGCGGGCCGATCTGCCGTGGTGGCGCAGTCTTGGTGGGCTAGAGCGCTTTCCACGAAAGCGGGATCGCCTTCGTGATCAGAATTCGCTCCAGGATCAATGCCTTGAGCATATCCCCGTCGCCAAATCCGGTTCAGATTTGGCGGGATATGCTCGAGCACCGGTAATCGTCGCGAGATTGCCGTTTCTTGTGGCGGAGGATCGGCCGGCCGACCTCCCTGCGCTGATCGTGGCAGACGCTACCCGTGCGAGCCGTGGCGATATGGCCGCTTACGACACGCGCTGGCGGGGACAGTTGCCCGGTCCGCTGATGTCGTCGGGCATTGAGGTGCTCGCCTTCCACCGCACGGCGGAAGGGGTCGATGCCCTTCTTGGCGCGCCGGTTGAAATGTCGGAAATCGAGATAGCGGAGATGTGCCGGGAGGCAGGTGCTGAGCCTGAAGTTCTCAGGCATGTCGGTTTCTATGCCGCGCCGATCGATATAGACGATATGTCGGGTGGCGATTTCGATGGCTGAGACGAATAAGAAAGTTGACGAACGATGACAAGAACCGACCCCTCCGCCTCGCGCCCTGTTCCGTGTAATGGGTATCATGGATATTGCGCCCTATGTTCCCGGCCGCTCCAAATCGTCGGGCGGGGCGAAGCTCCATAAACTCTCGTCCAACGAAACTCCGCTTGGCCCGAGCCCGCGCGCTTTGGATGCTTATCGCAGTGTCGCCGCGCTCGAACTTTACCCCGATGGTGCATCTGGTGAGCTTCGCGCCGCAATCGCCAGGGTCTATGGGTTGAACGCGGACAGGATGGTGTGCGGCGCCGGTTCCGACGAGCTGTTGGAGCTGGTGGCTCGCGCCTATATCGGCCCGGGCGACGAGGCGATTTATAGCGAATATGGCTTCCTGGTCTACAAGATCGCCATCCTCGCTGCTGGCGGTACTCCGGTCATTGCGCCTGAAAAAAATCTCACGGCGGATGTCGATGCGATCCTGGCGCTGGTGAGTGAGCGCACCAAGGTGGTGTTTCTCGCCAATCCGAACAATCCGACCGGCACCTATCTCCCCTTCGACGAGGTAAAGCGGCTGCATGCGGGACTGCCCGCAAACGTGCTGCTCGTACTCGATGCGGCCTATGCGGAATATGTCCGCCGCAATGACTATGAAGCCGGCGTTGAGCTGGCCGCCACTGCCGAAAACGTGGTGATGACCCGGACGTTTTCGAAGATCTACGGCCTGGCGGCGCTCAGGCTTGGTTGGATCTACGGGCCGGAACATGTGATCGATGCGCTGAACCGGATCCGTGGCCCCTTCAACGTCAATGCGCCTGCCATGGCTGCGGGAATTGCCGCTGTCGAGGATCGCGCGTTCGTCGAGCGCGCGGTCGAGCACAATGAAACCTGGCTGCCGTGGGTGACCAGGGAGATCGAGGCTCTCGGTTTGACGGTCACGCCGAGCGTCGGCAACTTCGTGCTGATCCATTTTCCGCAAACCGCCGGCAAAACGGCTACTGAGGCCGATGACTATCTTTCATCGCGAGGCTGCGTTCTTCGCAATGTGGGTGGCTACGGTTTGCCGTGTGCACTGCGCATGACGATCGGCAACGAGGAAGCCAATCGCGAAGTCGTGGCCGTTCTCAAGGATTTCCTCGCCGCGTAAGCAAAGGCGCCTCGTCGCCCCTTCCATCCAGGAACAATAGTTACAGCGATGCCCGAACCTCTTTTTCGTCGCCTTGCCATCATCGGCATCGGCCTCATCGGCTCTTCCATTGCTCGCGTCGCGCGCAAGGAGGGTCTGGCCGGGGAAATCGTCATTTCCACCCGTTCGGAGGCGACGTTGCGCCGGGCGGAGGAACTCGCCCTCGGCGACCGGTACTACCTCGATGCCGGTGAAGCGGTCGCGGGGGCGGATCTCGTCATCATCTGTGTGCCTGTCGGGGCAAGCGGGGAGGTGGCGAAGTGGATCGCGCCGTCTCTGGCGCCCGGCGCGATCGTTACCGATGTGGGTTCGACCAAGGCTTCGGTGATCGGGCAGATGGCGCCTCATATGCCGAAGGGCGTGCATCTCATCCCGGGCCATCCCATCGCCGGGACCGAGCAATCGGGTCCGGATGCCGGTTTCGCCGAGCTTTTCCGCAATCGCTGGTGCATTTTGACGCCGCAGGACGATTGCGATGCGCAAGCGCTCGATCGGCTGACCCGCTTCTGGCAAGCCTGCGGATCGATGGTGGATACGATGGACGCCGGCCATCACGATCTGGTGCTCGCCATCGTCTCCCATCTGCCGCATATCATCGCCTATAACATCGTCGGCACGGCCGATGATCTGGAAACGGTGACCAAATCCGAAGTGATCAAATATTCGGCTTCCGGTTTTCGCGATTTCACCCGTCTTGCCGCCTCCGACCCCACCATGTGGCGGGATGTCTGCCTGCATAACAAGGACGCGATCCTTGAAATGCTGGCGCGGTTTTCCGAAGACCTCGCCGCCTTGCAGCGGGCGATCCGCTGGGGCGACGGTACGGCGCTTTTCGATATTTTCGACCGGACGCGGGCGATCCGCCGCTCGATCATCGAGGCGGGGCAGGATACGCCGGTGCCGAATTTCGGCCGCGATGCGCCTGAGGGTGATCGCTCTAAAGCCTGACGACCGTCTCGACGTCCGGACAATTCCGCAGGGCTTGCGAGGCGGTCCGGCCATCGCCAATTGGCGCGTTCGGCCAGATTTCCGCCAACGGCACCAGAACGAAGGCCCGTTCGCCCATGCGCGGATGGGGGATCGATAGCCCGGCTTCTTCGACGTGTGTTTCGCCGTAGAGCAGCACATCGATGTCGATGATGCGCGGCCCCCAGCGGATGTCGCGTTCCCGCCCCATCTGCCGTTCGATCTCAAGGCAGCGGTCAAGCAAGGCGCGGGGCGTGAGCGTGGTTTCGATGACAGTGCAGGCGTTGCGGTAGTCGTCCTGGGCAACAGGTCCCCACGGCGGGGTGCGATAGTCGCTGGACCGCGCGACGATGCGGATGCCGTCGCTTTTGCCCAGCCGGTCAAGCGCGTCTTCAAGGTGCGCCTTCGTATCGCCGATGTTGGAGCCGAGCCCCAATGCGGCGCGAACGGGCGCTACTTTGACGAATTTTGTCATTTCAGACGGATTCCCGGCGGATGGCGGCGATGATGCGGGCCGCATCCTTGTGCGGCTTGACGTCATGGACGCGAATGATGGCCGCGCCTTTCTGCATGGCTGCGACGTGAACTGCAAGCGATCCATAGAGCCTGTCGTCGGTTTCAACGCCGAGCACGGCTCCGATCATCCGCTTCCTGGACGCGCCGACTAAGAGCGGCAAGCCGTGTTTGTTTAGGCTTTCCAGCCGGTTGATGATGATGAAGTTCTGATCGACCGTCTTGCCGAAACCGATGCCCGGGTCGAGAATCTGGTGCTTCCGGGGAATACCGGCCTTCTCCGCCAGTTCCATGGAGCGTTCGAACCAGCGGTCGATATCGGCAAGGATGTCGATATCCGGATCGGCTTGCAGGCGGTTGTGCATCATGATGACGACGGCGCCAGCCTCGGCGGCGGTATCCGCCATGGCCGGGTCGCGCTGCAGGCCCCAGACGTCGTTGATGATCGCAGCGCCTTCCAGGCACGCGCGGCGGGCGATCTCCGCCTTGTAGGTGTCTATCGATACCGGAACGCCCAGCTTTGTCGCTTCAGGCAGGATCGCCGCGAGACGCTGCCATTCCTCGTCGGAGGAAACCGCCAGCGCGCCCGGTCGCGTGCTTTCCGCCCCGATATCGAGGATATCGGCGCCTTCGGCAATCATCGCGCGCGCATGAGCGAGTGCGGCAGCCGGAGCGTCATGCCTTCCGCCGTCGGAAAATGAATCGGGCGTCGCATTGAGAATGCCCATGACGCAGGGATACGGCAGGCTAAGGTCTGCACGCCCAAGGTCGAGCAGTTCGCGGGCGATCTTCGGCTCCTGGTTCTGGCGGCTTGTCATTCCGGCTTTTCTCTTTTCCAGCCGGTGTCCTTCGGCCGGCAGGCAAGGCGATTGTGCGTGGATTGTGATGCGTCTTTGCCGGTTACGGGTCAAGTCCGCAACGGGACATGGTGGAGTAATCGGCCCCCGCCAGACGTCATTTCCCTATTTCTTGCAAAGTCGGTGTCGCCAAGCCGCAAGAAAACCGACAGGCGGCGGTCATCCAGCCGACATTGCACAGGATCGGCGAGGGTTTACCGCGCTGTTATTCGTGAAGTGTGCAGCGAAAAGATGCCGTTTACTCTCCGACCTCGCCGAGCGGTGTCGGTGCAGGGATTGGGGCGGGAATTGGGGCGGCCGGCTGCGGCAGGATATAGAGCACGGTTGCAATCAGCCCCATGAATGGCACGACCACGCCGAGGCTCGTCACCGGGTCGCCGATGAGCACGGCGGCGAAAGAACCGACGAGGCCGCCGCCCATTTGAAAGAACCCCATCATCGCCGAGGCGGAACCCGCGAATTGCGGGAACGGGAAAAGCGCGGCGGTCGACATCGACGGCAGGATGATCGCGATGCCGAAGGCGAAGACGGCGACGGGTCCCATGACGTGCAGCAGCGTCAGCGTTTGCGCATGTGACAACACGGCCATCGCCGCCACGCCGATGACGATGAGGCCCATGCCGACGGGCACGATCTTTTCGGCTGAATAGCGCTTCAGCAAATGGCGGGTGGCGAGGCTGCCGAGAAAGAACGACCCGGACTGCAGGATCATCGAATAGCCGAACTGGGAGGGCGTCAATCCGACGGTCTCGATGATGACGAAAGGCAGGATCGTCGCCATCGTATAGATACTGCCGAGCGTGGTGCCGAGGATGATCGAGGGCCGCAGAAACGCCGGTTCGCGCAGCAGCAGGCCATAGGATCGCGCCAGACGGCGCGGAGCGATATGGCCCCGATCCTTATGGGTGTTCGTCTCCGCCATGAAGAAGATCGCAAGAACGCCGATCGCCAGCCCGTAGACCACCATGATCGCGAATATCGCCCGCCAGCCGAGAAACTCCAGCGTCAGTCCGCCGACCGTTGGAGCGAGCGCCGGTCCGATCGCCAGCATCAATCCGATCAGGTTCATGATCCGCGCCGAGGCTTGCCCGGTGAATTGATCGCGCACGATAGCCCGCGAAATGGCGATGCCCGCGGAGGCTCCGATGCCCTGCAGCAGCCGGGCTACGAGCAAATAGGACACTGTGTCGCTCGCCAATGCGATGAAGCTGCCGGCCAGATAGATGCCAGAGAAAACCAGCACGATCGGCCTGCGCCCGAAGGCATCCGATAGCGGCCCGCAAATGAGCTGCGCCAGCGTGAAGCCGCCGAAGTAGATCGTCAGCGTCAGTTTCACCGAGGAGATATCCGTTCCCAGCACTTCCACGAGGCGGGGCATCGCCGGGGTGTAGAGCGCCATGGATACCGGGCCGAGCGCCACCAGGATCGCTCCGATGATGGCGGTCTCCCTTTCGCTCATGAGTGGCTTGGTCATAGCTCGGTCTCCAAAACCGGCTGCTTGTCCACCGGTGGTAATTCATCGTGCGAAGAATGGGAACGGGTGGAGATCGGAGCTGCCGCAAGGCGGTCGCGCATACCGAGCAAAGTAAGGCGCAAGGCTTCGGCCTGATCCGCGTCCATGCCTTCATTGGCGACGGATCGGACGCGGGCTGCGGTCTGCCGGATCGACTGGACGATGGCAACGGCGTCCGGGCACATCTTGATGAGCTTGCAGCGCCGGTCGCTTTGATCGGAAACCCGCTCGATCAGGCCTTTTGCTTCGAGCTGGTCGAGATAGCCGACGAGGGTCATGGGTTCGACCGCCATCCGCTCGGCCAGCTCCTTTTGCCTGAGCCCGTCGTAAACGAACGTGTAGGCAAGCGCCCGGGCCGAGCCCGGCGTGAGATCCAGCCCCGAGTTCAGGAGTTCGGCTTCGAAGTGCTTCCGGTACAGGCGGTAGAGGTCCGAAAGAATGAAGCCCAGCGTCTCGTTTTGTCTCGCCGGCATGACTGTAACCAAAATTGATAAGTAAGCCTTACTATCAGGAAGGCATCGCGCCCGACAAGCGCCACGCATGCATTGCTGGGTCGTTACGCATGCATTGCTTGCAGGGCTTTCATCGACCCGCGGGCGAATAAAGTTCGCCCGATGAATAGTTCCTGTTCAAATCGTCACGAAAATCGGCTAGAAGGCCGCATCTCGAACAATCCCTGCGCTCGAGTGTGCCACGCCGAACACCTCCCGTGTCCGTTCGCGTGGCCTTTGCGCGCTTATCGTTACGCATTATCGGCACGGCCACGGAGCCTCCATGAACCTTCGCAATATCGCGATCATCGCGCACGTCGATCACGGCAAAACCACGCTGATCGACGTCCTCCTGAAACAATCCGGCTCTTTCCGCGAAAACCAGCGCACGGAAGAGCGGATGATGGATTCCAACGACCTGGAGCGGGAACGCGGTATCACCATTCTCGCCAAAGTCACTTCGCTCTTGTGGAACGAAAACCGCATCAACATCGTCGATACGCCAGGCCACGCCGATTTCGGCGGCGAGGTGGAGCGTATTCTTCACATGGTCGACGGTGTCGTTTTGCTGGTCGATGCCGCTGAAGGCCCCATGCCACAGACGAAATTCGTCCTTGGCAAGGCGTTGAAGCTTGGCCTTCGTCCGATTGTTGCGATCAACAAGATCGACAAGCCGGAACAGCGGGCGGAAGAAGTGCTGGACGAGGTCTTCGATCTCTTCGCCGCGCTGGACGCCAATAAATCACAGCTGGATTTCCCGGTGGTCTATGGTTCGGCCAAGCAGGGCTGGATGGCGATGGACCCGGGTGGTCCGACCGGCAGTATGGACCCGCTGTTCCAGCTCGTCATGGATCATGTAGAGCCGCCCAAGGCGGAAGAAGGCGCCTTCCGGCTGCTGGCGACGACGATCGAGGCCAATCCCTTCCTCGGCCGCATCCTGACCGGGCGCATCGTATCGGGAACGGCAACGCCGAATATGCCCGTCAAAGCGCTGTCGCGTGACGGCAAGTTGGTGGAAAGCGGTCGAATTTCCAAGGTTCTCGCCTTCCGTGGCCTGGAGCGTCAGCCGATCGAGGCCGGCGAGGCCGGCGATATCGTTTCGATCGCAGGCCTGCAGCAGGCAACCGTTTCCGACACGCTTTGCGCCCCGGAAGTGACAGAACCGCTCTATTCCCAGCCGATCGACCCGCCGACGCTGTCGATGACCTTCTTCGTCAACGACGGTCCGCTTGCCGGCACCGAAGGCGATAAAGTGCAGTCGCGCGTCATTCGCAAGCGCCTGTTCGACGAGGCGGAAGGCAATGTGGCCTTGAAGATCGAAGATACGCCCGACGGCGATGCCTTCATCGTCGCCGGCCGTGGCGAATTGCAGCTTGCCATTTTGATCGAGAACATGCGCCGCGAAGGTTTTGAGATTTGCGTCGGCCGTCCGCGCGTTGTCTATCGCACCGGCGAAAACGGCGAGCGGCTGGAGCCGATCGAGGAAGTCATCATCGACGTCGATGAGGAACATTCCGGCGTGGTGGTGCAGAAACTGTCGGAGCGCAAGGCGGACCTCCTGGAGATGCGTCCTTCCGGCGGCGGTCGCAGCAGGCTCGTGTTCCATGCGCCGACCCGTGGTCTCATCGGCTATCAGTCGGAGCTTTTGTCCGATACGCGCGGCACGGCGATCTTCAACCGCCTCTTCCACGCTTATGCCCCCTACAAGGGCGAGATCCCGAGCCGCCACACCGGCGTGCTGATCTCCAACGGCGATGGCGAATCCGTCGCTTATGCGATGTGGAACCTGGAAGATCGCGGCCCGATGCTTATTGAACCGGGCGTCAAGGTCTATCGGGGCATGATCATCGGCGAGCATACCCGCGGCAACGATCTGGAAGTGAACGTGCTGAAAGGCAAGCAGCTGACCAACGTGCGCGCGTCCGGCAAGGACGACGCGGTCAAGCTGACGACGCCGATCAGGCTCAGCCTTGAAGGCGCGCTCTCCTATATCACCGACGATGAACTGGTCGAGGTGACGCCGAAGTCGATCCGCCTGCGCAAGGCGCTTCTCGATCCGCATGACCGCAAGCGCGCCGAGCGCGTGGCGGCCAAATCTGCCTGATCGGGCGCTTTTCGGTTCCTTGATGCAAATGCCCCGGCGGATCGCTCCGCCGGGGCATTTTATTTAGTCGGCTATGCGTCCGACCGTAGTTTGCCGGGTATTTGCGTCACCGTTCTTCAGACGTGGCGGACAAACCATACGACCGCCGTACCGGACACGCCTAGTTCCCGCATCTTCTCCTTCAGAAAATCCGATCCGGCAAAGGCTTTGGCTGCCTTCTCGTTGTCGAAGTCGTGGGTGACGGTGATGTCGTTCGGGTCGTCGACGGATTGATAGACGGCGGCCCCGGTCACGCCCATTTCGGCCCGCATGGACTTGGCGGCGTCGTAGCCTTTTCGCCAAACGGCATAATCCTTGACCGGGTGACGGACGATCATTCTGATCATTGTCTCCTCCTTCAAACGATGTGCGGGCGGTCGGGTAGGTTTCTGAGCCGGCTTATTCGACCGTAACGGTAATTATTTCCGACATGATCGGCGGATTGTGCGGGATGTGATTGAGATCGCCGAGCACAAGCTGCAATGTGTGCGAACCCGCTGAAAGATCGATTGTTACTTCGGTCTGACCGCCACCGAAATGAATGTGATTCTCGTCCGAAGGGATTGCTTCGTTCAACGCATCGCCTTCGAGCGTTGCGTCAATCAGCAGGTGATGATGGCCGGTTTTTTCCTTCTCCGTGCCAGCCGGGGCAATACCCATGCCTGACAGGCCGAAGCGGATCGTGACCGGGTTTATCACGGTGTCGCCGTCCTCAAGGCCGATGAAATAGACTTTTGCGCCTTCCGGCGCAGGAGTATCGCCGGCAATGGCCGGTCCCGCAACGGCAGGTATAAGGGTGAAGGTCAGGGCCGCAAAGGCTGCCGCATAGAGACGATTCATTGAGTTCTCCTGGACCGCGGCTTCCTTGAGACAATCCTCAAATCGGCCTCCGTCACGGGGTGGATTATAGATTGTCGTAGCGTCAGGGGAAGGGCTCTTCACAAGATCGCCTTCAAACCCCATGTTTTGGCAATGATGAAAAACGTGGAGCCGGACAGTCGGCCGGATGACGATATGGCGCAAGCCTTCGACGATCTGGGTTTCGATCCCGAGATTTTGGGGCCAGAAGAAAAGCAGCAGCGTTCCGTCAAGGAGCGGTTGTTTCGCGTGGCAAAACGGGCCGCCCGGCAGATCCCCTTCATGGAAGATGTGATCGGCGCATATTTCTGCGCCCTCGACCCGGCAACGCCGACCAAGGTTCGGGCGACGATCTTTGCAGCCCTTGCCTATTTCGTCCTGCCGCTCGATGCCGTGCCGGATTTCCTGCTTGGAATAGGCTTCGGCGACGATGCGACGGTGTTGATGGCGGCGATAGCGCTCATCCGAGCCCATATCCGCGACGAACACATTCAGGCTGCACGCGAGACGCTGAAGGAAGAAATTGAGTGAGGTTCGCCTGCCGTATTCAAGTCAATGCGGGCGATCTCGGCACTCAAGTCCCGGGCGACGGTTCGTTGCCCCTGGTAATACGCCAATAACCCGACGTGCGCCCGGCGATCAGCCAATAGACGAAACCGGCGACGAACCCGGCTGCGAGCGCAATCGATGAGCCGGGCCGAAGAGTATGCCCGCCATTTGGCTCGGAAAGCGTCCAAAGCGCGAATGCAATGATCCCGCCGGCGGCGACATGGAAGAAAACGGATTTGAGCCGCAGGATTTCGGCGGCGACGATAGCCGCGAAGGCCGGGATAAAGGCGGCGCCGCCAATAATTACGCCCGAAAGCAATCCGGTCCAGATCGTTGCGGCAAGGCCTATCGGATCGGCGTCTATGCCTTCAGGGCGAAAGAAACCCCAGGCGAGAAAAAGTCCGGCCGATGAGAGCGCCAACCCGTAGCCTGCGACGATCTTGACGATCTGCCAGAAAAGCCTGCCCGCGTTCACCATCGTTCAGGACGGTGAGGCTTCGATCGCATCGCGGTCGCGCTTGCGCATCCGCTCCGATTCCGACTTGAGCTGGCCGCAGGCGGCAAAGATATCGCGCCCGCGCGGCGTGCGGATCGGCGAGGCGTAGCCGGCCCGGTTGACGACATCGGCGAAGGCCTCGATCTGCTCCCAATCGGAGCATTCGTAAGGAGAGCCGGGCCAGGGATTGAAGGGAATGAGATTGATCTTGGCCGGAATTCCGCTGAGCAGACGGACGAGGTCCCGCGCTTCCGCCAGGCTGTCGTTGACGCCCTTCAGCATCACATATTCGAAGGTGATGCGCTTGGCGTTCGAAAGGCCCGGATAAGCGCGGCAGGCATCGAGCAGCGCCTTGAGGTTCCATTTCTTGTTGATCGGCACCAGTTCGTCGCGCAGATCGTCGCGGACCGCATGCAGTGAAATCGCCAGCATGCAGCCGATTTCAGCGCCGGTCCGCTCGATCATCGGCACGACGCCGGATGTCGACAGCGTGATGCGCCGCTTGGAAAGCGATAGGCCTTCCCCGTCCGATGCGATCAGCAGCGCCTTCTTGACGTTGTCGAAATTGTAAAGCGGCTCGCCCATGCCCATCATGACCACATTGGTCACCAAACGGCCCTCGGAGGGTACCATTGCGTCCGTTGGGGTATCCGTTCCGGGAAAATCGCCGAGCCTGTCGCGGGCGATCAGGATCTGCGCGAGGATTTCCTCCGGCGTCAGATTGCGGACCATGGTCTGGGTGCCGGTGTGGCAGAAGGTGCAGGTGAGCGTGCAGCCGACCTGGGAGGAGACGCAAAGCGTGCCGCGTCCGTCCTCGGGGATATAGACCGTCTCGACTTCCACCGGGCGGCCGGCGCCGCGCGCGGGAAACCGGATGAGCCACTTGCGCGTTCCATCGACGGAAATTTGCTCTGAGACGATTTCGGCGCGGCCGATGATGAAATGTTGCGAAAGTTCGGCGCGCAAGTCCTTCGATACGTTGGTCATCGCGTCGAAATCGCGAACGCCGCGCACGTAAATCCACTGCCAGAGCTGCGCGACGCGCATGCGGATCTGTTTTTCCGGGATGCCGATGGCGCGCAGTTGCGCCGCAAGATCATCACGGTCCATGCCGATCAGCGATGGCAATTCGCCTTCCGATGCGGAAGGACGCGCGGCCGCGCTGTCCCCGGCCGGGGCAATCGGATTTTGACGCGCGATGTCGAGCGTTACGGGCATGTCGGCCTTCCGAGGTTCAAATCGTCGCGGCGGGCGGCTTGCGGTTGAATATAGCGCCAGGCCCGCCTCTGACCTTTGGCGGACCCTATAGCGCAAAAAAGGACCGTTGTGACCCCCTTGAAGAAGTCACGACAGCCCTTCTTGCCGAGCGCAAGCGATATTTGTTACTGGCAGGCCTTGTCGGCCGCTGAAATCGCGGCGGTAATGCCGGAGAGCGAGTATTTGTAGCTCGTCTGCGTATCGCGGGTCGAAACGCCGGAGACCTGCATCTCCTTGCCTGCCTTCATAGCGCCCACGAGCTCACGCTCCTTGGCTGCATTTTCCACCCAGGCTCCATCGCCTTTGGTGAAGAGGGTGAATTTGGTTCCGTCGATTTCCACCGTGACGGAAGAGCCGTCCTTGAACGGGTATCCGACCATGACCATCGGTTCGTTCGCCACGCCTTCGCCGGGCCGGTTGGATACGAAGAAAAAGACGTCGCCATGGTTCCTGTCGCTCGGCGTCATCTGAACAGGCTTCGACAGGGCGTAGCACACCTTGCCCTTCGCGCCGCCATAGCTGTAGGCGGCCCAGTCCTTGAACTGGCTGATCAGGTTAGGCGTTTGAGCATTCGCTGCCGCGCCCGAAAGAGCGAGCGCCACGATGGCTGGAACCAGGATTTTGGCCGGGGTTCTTGCTTGCATCATCTCCAAACCGCTTCTTCTTGCGCTTACAATTTGTATCGAACTCACGTTCGCATATACATCTAGTTTTAAGGTTGCCTTAAAACTGGTTACCAATCAGTTGAGAGCCGGCGAGATACCGTAGCGCAAATTCGATATCCGGCTATTATCTCCTTGATCTTGTGAGCAACGCTGGCTGCAAAATTCGGGCGAGAATGTGACGCTTGATGCGGCATGAGCGCCCATTCGACCTTAATTTTACCGAGCGAGGCTGCCGAGGCTGTGGCGAATGCAGAACATTTCAATCGGTTGATTCTTCTCGTCGCCAAAAGTCAGGACAGGCCGGCGTTTGCCGAGCTTTTTGACCATTTTGCGCCGCGGATCAAAGCTTATCTGCTGCGCCTCGGCACGGAAGAGGCACGCGCCGAAGAGCTGGTGCAGGAAGTGATGATCACCTTGTGGCGCAAGGCATCGCTCTTTGATCAGACGAAATCTTCAGCGGCGACCTGGCTGTATCGCATTGCCCGCAACCGGAGGATCGATGCGTTGCGCCGCGATCGTTCCGGCAGCATCGACATGGAAGATCCCGGCCTGAGGCCGGCAGCGCCGGAAGATGCGGATGTGGAGATGGATGCGCGCATTCGTGACGAACGCGTGCGAATCGCTTTGGCCAATTTGCCGGACGAGCAGGCCGACCTCATACGCCGCGCCTTTTTCTCCGGTCTCTCCCATAGTCAGATCGCTGACGAGACCGGATTGCCGCTCGGCACGGTCAAGTCGAGGATCAGGCTGGCCTTCGGCCGCTTGCGAAGGGCGCTTGAGGCCGACGATGCCGTGGATACCGATTAATTTGTAATTCGAACTGTCGTCAGCCAGGCAACCGCTTGGCGTGGCGATAGTCCTGCTTGTGGGCGCGGTGGTCGGGCCGTTCTTCGGTCGGCCCGCCGGAGCGAACCGGACGCGGAGCAAATTGCCCGTGAACCCGGAAGCGATCGTACATGACGATTGCGCCGGCAGTCGCCACATTGATGCAGAAGCTGGTCGGGATCTTGATCACATGCTTGCAGCGCGCCAGAAGCTCCGGCGACAGCGAGCCATGCTCGGGCCCCAGAATATAGGCCGCCCGCAAGGGATGGCCGAAGCTCGGCAGGTCGATGGCATCGTCAGTCAGTTCCACGCCGACGATCTGGCAATCCTGCGGCAGGCGCATGTCGCCGATCGAATCCCAGTGGTACAAGGGCAGATGGGACGTACTGTTGGAGGTATCGGATTTTGGCGACTCGCGAATGCGCCGATGCGCATCGATGGTGAACAGAAAGCTCGCGCCGAAAGCATGGGCGGAGCGCATCAGGTTGCCGAAGTTCATCGACTTGGAAATGCCTTCCGCGCCGATTGCGAAATAGCCGCGCATATGACCTCGTCGTCCGCTCGTCTCGTTGGTGAAGAGAAGTGCACATAGCTGCGCTGACGGTTCAACGCAAGTTTTGCGCCTTTTTCGCTCCTCCGCCTCCTGCTCTTTTCAGAGCTGTAGCCCCGTGATAGGCGGTTCATGGCGATTTTACCAAGCGGCGTCGACAACAAGGGGACGAAGATGAAGGCCGTTTTGTGCGAGAAACCGGGGGCTCCTTCCGATCTGGTCGTGCGCGATATCGAGCAACCAGCCGCAGGACCGGGCGAAGTGGTTGTCGCAGTCAAGGCGGCGGCGCTGAATTTCTTCGATACGCTGATCATTCAGGGCAAATATCAGTTCAAGCCGGAGCTGCCGTTTTCGCCGGGCGCGGAGATGGCTGGCGTTGTCGAGGCAGTTGGCGAAGGCGTCACGCGTTTCAAGCGGGGCGACAGGGTCGTCGGCTATCTGAAATGGGGCGCGGCGCGGGAGAAGGTCGTCGTTGGCGAGGGCGATCTGGTTGCAATTCCAGATGGCGTCGAGTTCGAACAGGCGGCCGGCCTTACCGTCACCTATGGCACGACGCTGCATGCGCTGAAAGATCGCGCCCGACTCGCGAAGGGAGAGACGGTCGCGGTTCTCGGTGCTTCCGGCGGGGTTGGACAGGCGGCGGTCGAGATTGCGGCGATCATGGGCGCAAGAGTTATCGCCTGCGCATCGAGCGCCGAAAAACTGGCCTTCGCGGCAAGGCATGGCGCGCAGGAGCTGGTGAATTACGCTGAGGCAGACCTGAAGTCGCGGCTGAAGGAACTGACCGGCGGCAACGGCGTCGACGTGGTCTACGATCCGGTGGGCGGCGATCTGGCGGAAGCGGCTCTTCGGGCAACCGCCTGGCGGGGCCGCTATCTGGTGATCGGCTTCGCATCCGGCGATATCCCGAAAATTCCGCTCAATCTCGTGCTGCTCAAGGGCTGCGATCTGCTCGGCGTGTTTTGGGGCGAAGCGGTGCTGCGCGAGGCGCAAGACCATCGCAACAACATAGCGACGCTGCTTGAATGGGTGCGTGAGGGAAAGCTCAAGCCGCACATTCACCGGATCTATCCGCTGGAGGAGACCGCCGCCGCGCTTGAGGAAATCGCCGCCCGTCGCGCCATGGGCAAGGTGTTGATCGCGCCCTAGAGCATATTCTTGTCACGAAAACGGGTTCGTTCTCGTGGAAAGCGCTCCAGATCGAGCGCGCGGTCTGGCTATCTCCGGCGAAGGATGAGGCTGACGATCATGGTCTCGGAGGCATGCCGTCCCGGCTCGGCCTGATAGTAATCCCGAAGCCGCTGGAAGAACGCCTCGGTCAACGCGTCCACCGCTGCGGCGTCCTTCGCTGCCGGGCCGAACAGATGCATTCGGAGGCTCGATTCACCGAAACCGCGTATGTAGCCCGCATAGAGCCTGGCATAGGCCGCCGGGTCGCCGATCTCGTGGATATAGACGTCCTGCGGATTGACGGCGGCCGGGCTGACCACTGACTCGATAATCTCGAAAGCCTCGGCAAGGTCAGCCTCTTCCTCGACCGGTGCGCGTGCTTCTTCTGCCGTCGGGAACCAGAGCGAGAACAGGAAACGGTCCAGGGCAGAGCCATCGAGCAGGCCGTCGGCGACCATCTGATGCGCGACATCGTAGATCGCCCGGTAGAGCTTGCTCGCAGAGGCCCTGATTGCGTTCTTTTCAGCCTGGTCGGGCACGCTCCCGAGCGTCGACACGAACAGGAAGCCGCCCGGCCGCAGTTCCTTGGCGCGGCAGCGCAGGAACCGGGTCCAGTCCGCCCGCGCCAGCGTGGCTACCTCGGCGCGCGCCTTGCCCTCCAGATCGGCGAACCAGACGGTGCCCGGCGAATGGACGGAGATCGAGCGGCTAAGCCAGTGGCTTGCGGCAAAACAGGTGCCGAGAGCGACCGAACCCGGCGCGGCCATGACGGTGTAGAAGGACCCGGCGGCCATCTCGGTGCGGATATCGCAAGCTTGGCGCTGATAGCCGTCCTTGCCGAATACAAGGGCAAGGAGCGTGTTCCAGTCGTTTGCGGGCTGGTCGATGTGACGGACAACCAAGCGGCCATCCTGGTCGATCTTCCGGTAGGCATCGATCGCCGGCCGCACCGCGTCCAGCGCACTATGGGCGGGGCCGCATCCGTAGTCGGCCAGAACGAACTCCGGCTTCACAGTGCCGATCTCCCGCACCAGCGCGGCGATTTGGTCCTCTTTGCTGAGCACCATCTGGTCCTGCATGAAGGAATTGCGGTCATAGTCGACCATACGCTCAGTCGAGGCCGCATGCGGCTGCGCTGTCGGCTTCATGGGATTTCCCTCATTTGCTCGTCCTTACGGGCAATGCGCCTTGCGACTGGCAATGACAGGAAAAAAATTCGCTCGCGCAACCTGCGGGACGGCGAGGGCTTGGGGCGCAAACTCCGGTTAGAGCGCTTTCTGAACGACGCTGTGCCGTGTTCGAACGGCGTTAATGCGTGACAATCCGGACGTCAGGTGATTGCACGCTACGTGTATTCGTGACCCGACAGGGACAGTCTTGCCGGCCCATCGATTCAAAGGCGCTTTTATGTTAAACGCTTACGCGTGATCTGCGCAACGCAGGAGCCGTCATGATCAATTTCAGGCAAGCGGTGAAGGAAGATAGTGCGGACATCGCCCGCCTTTTTCTCATCTCATCCGACGGTCTCGCCGAATATATCTGGAGCAAGATTGCCGAGCCCGGTGAGACGGTCCTTGAGGCAGGCACCCGTCGCTATGCCCGCGAGGGTGTGGCCTTCTCCTATGAAAATTGTCTGATTGCGGAGAAGGATGGCGCCATCATCGGCATGGCCCACAGCTTCGAAGAGGTGGAGGTCCCAGACGCCGAGCCTACAAGCGATCCGGTGTTGAAGCCTTACAGCGAATTGGAGGATTACGGCAGCCTCTATCTGTCTGGTTTGGCGGTCGTCGAACAGCACCGCAATGCGGGAATCGGGTTGGCGTTGATGGAGGCTGTGAACCAGCGAGCCAAGAACCTCTCCCTTCCGCGCATCAGCCTCATCGTTTTCGAGCGGAACGAAGGAGCGCTGAGGTTGTACCGGCGACTAGGCTACCAAGAACTCGACCGGCGTTCCGTAGTCCCCCACCGGGCTCTGCGTTACCATGACGGGGACGTGCTGTTACTCGCCCGGGAAATCTAGATCAGATTCACCAGCGTACACCACGCCCGTCGAATTTCTCCTATTGGCACTTTTTTGGCTTAGGTCACGGAACCATAAATCTGAAATTGTGCTCAAAAAGCAGCATTGTCCGCGCGCCCGACACATGCAGGCGGGCGATGTCTTGCGGTTGCGCGGCGAATGTGGGGGAGCTTATGCTTCCAGCCGCGCGATGACGGGAACGTGGTCTGAGGGCTTTTCCCAACCGCGGGCATCACGCAGGATCTCGATCGATCTGGAATAGGGCGCAAGGTTCGGCGTCGACCAGATGTGATCGAGCCTGCGGCCCTTGTCCGCCGCCGCCCAATCCTTGGCGCGGTAGCTCCACCAGGTGTAGATCTTCTCGTCCATCGGCACATGCTGGCGCATGAGATCGACGAAGGGGCCGGCCTTGCGGACGGTTTCCAGCTTCTCGCATTCGAGCGGCGTGTGGCTGACGATTTTCACCAGTTTCTTGTGCGACCAGACATCGTGCTCGTAAGGGGCGATGTTGAGATCGCCGACGATGATGGAAGGTTCCGCCGTCCCAGTGAGCCACTCGGTCATTTCATCGAGGAAATTGAGCTTGTGCTCGAACTTGTCGTTGATCGCCGGGTCCGGTTCGTCGCCGCCGGCAGGCACATAAAAATTGTGAACCTTGAGCGACGCGCCGTTGAAGGCGACCTCGGTCGCCAGATGCCGGCTGTCGCCCTTGCCGCAGAACTCACGGCGTTCCTGCGAGAGAAACGGCCGGCGCGAAACGGTCGCGACGCCGTGGTAGCCCTTCTGGCCGTTGATGGCGATATGCTCGTAGCCGAGCTTTCGCAGTTCCTTCAGCGGGAAATTCGCATCCGGGCATTTGGTTTCCTGCAGGCACAGCACGTCGGGCGCATGTTCCAGCAACAGCTTTTCGACAATCGGCATGCGAAGGCGAACGGAATTGATGTTCCAGGTGGCGATTGTCAGGCGGTCCGGCATGCTGGCCTCGCAAATTGCAGTCGGGCAAAGGAAGGTCGAATGGAAAGTGCCGAGGACATGCCAGCAGCGGCGGCGGGATGCAAGCCTCGCGGGCAGGGCTTTTCGTTCGATTGCACAGGTCATGATCACGAATTCGTGATCAGCGGCGCCTGTCCCTGACTTTGCCGTTTTTTTGACAGTCTTAGCCTTATCGTAAGCCCTTCGTTAAGGATTTCGGTTAGGATCCGTCCCGACTGGGGGCATCGGTCAGACGGGAAAACAATGTTGTCGCGAGTGCTATCAGTTCTATGCTCATTTTTCGTCGCGGCCTGCGCGTTTTATGATTTTCCGGACCCGACTCCGGAGGATTTCGCGATTCATGGCATCGACGTGTCGCGCTATCAAGGCGAGATCGACTGGCATTCCGCGAGGAAGGGCAAGGTCGAATTCGCTTTCCTGAAAGCGACGGAAGGCGGCGATTATGCCGATCCGAAGTTCCTCGAATATTGGTATGGCGCCAAGGCCGCCGGTATTCCGCGCGGCGCCTACCACTTCTATTATTTCTGCCGCACAGGCGAGGAACAGGCAAACTGGTTCATCCAGAACGTGCCGAAGGAAGACGACGCCCTGCCGCCGGTGCTCGACATGGAATGGAACGGACATTCCAAGACCTGCAAGAAGCAGCCTCCCAAGGATGAGGTCATCCGCGAAATGGCTGTCTTCCTGAAGACGGTGGAAGATCACTACGGCAAGAAGCCGATCATCTATTCATCGGTGGATTTCCACCGGGATCGTCTCGTTGGCGAGAAAGACGGGCATGATTTCTGGCTGAGGTCGGTCGCCTCCCATCCGCGTCGCAAATATCACGGGCGGGATGACTGGGTGTTTTGGCAATATACCGCCGAAGGCAGTGTTCCCGGTATCGGCGGCAATGTCGACCGCAATGTCTTCTATGGCACGAAGTCGCAATGGCGGAAGTGGCTCTCGGGCGAAACCTCGTGAGAGCGGAAACGGGTTTCTCTCAAAGCGCACGGGTACGTGATTGTTGGGATGGGCTTGTTGTATTACATAAGTTAACCTAGCGGAAATTTGATGAAAATTTCCTTGGGAGCCGGACTATGCCGTATTTCAGTAGACGTGTGGCGTGTCTGGTGTTTCTCGTGGTCGGAGCAATGGTATTCGCCATCAGCGCGGCCGCCCCCCTTCAGGCAAACGAATTGGCGACCGCAACGACAACGGTCAACATTCGCGGCGGCCCGGGGACTAATTACGAGGTTATCGGTAGTGTTCCTGGCGGCGATGTTGTCACGGTTATCTCGTGCAATTCCGGCTATGGCTGGTGCGATATCGATTACGGCGGCCAACGTGGCTACGTCGCCGGCAGATATCTGACTTATGCAACCCAAGGCGCATATTACGGACGGCCTTTTCCCTCGGTGGGGGTTTATGTCGGGGTGCCGCTGTTTTGGAACAACTATCCAGTCTACCGGCCCTGGCCGCCCAACTATCGCCCGCCCGGTTATCGCCCACCTGGATACAGGCCCCCCGGATACAGGCCCCCCGGATACAGGCCTCCCGGTTATCGTCCCCCCGGTTACAGACCTCCGGGCTATCGTCCACCTGGCTACCGACCTCCTGTGGCAAGACCGCCAATAGCGCGTCCCCCTGGCACCAGGCCACCTGGAGCCAGACCGCCCGGAAATCGCCCGCCCGGCGCAAGACCGCCCGGTAATCGACCGCCCGGAGCAAGACCGCCCGGTAATCGACCACCCGGAGCAAGGCCCCCTGGCGGCAGGCCTCCCGGATATCGTCCTCCCGGTGGGGGTCGACCCGGCGGCGGTGGAAGGCCGCGCGGTGGAGGCGGTCGCCGCTGATGGGCGCGTCGCGCAATGGAACATCAAGGGATGCCGTCATGACAAAGCATGAGATAGCCGCCGTGATGCGGTTTCTGATCAGCAGAGTGAGGTTTGGCCTTGCATTTGCGCTTCTGTTTCTCGCCATGCCGGCAGTCAGCCATGCCGATAGCATGGACGATGCGATAGCCCGTGGCGCCCTGCGGATCGGTATTGCGGAAGAAACCTTCCTGCCGTGGGTTGGCCGGGACGCGTCGGGGCAGATAATGGGCTTTGACGTCGATGTGGCCCTGGATTTGGCGCGCGTGCTTGCCGTGGAACCGCAGTTCGTCGAATTTCCTTTCGACGATCTCCTGCATCACTTGTCGATTGGCGATGTCGATGTGGTGATATCCGGCCTTTCCGTCACGGCGGAGCGGGCTCGATCGGTGCTCTTTTCCATTCCTTACGGCGATACCGACTATTGGCTAGTGGTCGACAAGGACACCTTGCCGCCGTCAGCCGATCAGGGCGACTACGATGTCGAGGGCTACAAGGTCGGGGCCATGGAAGGATCGCTGGCGGAAACCGAGGCGAAGCGGCTCTTCAAGAAAGCGGAGATCATACCCCTTGCCGATGAGGCGGCGGCGCGGGACGCGCTTGAAAAGCGGGAACTGAACGCCATTGTCGTGCCGACACCCTATCCAACCTTCATGATGCTGCGCGCGCCCGAGCGCTTTCTGCTTGGAAGCGATGCGCTGTTCGGCACGAACCAGGCGGTCGCCGTCAGGCCCGATGCCTTGCGTTTCGTCAACTTCATCAATGCCTGGATTAACGAGAACGATGCGAACGGACGTCTTCAGGACGCGCGCGATTACTGGTTCGGCTCGCTTGACTGGATGAAGCGGGTCGACGGCGAAGACGAGATTTCCGATGAAGCAACGCCTGAAGCAGCGCCGGCGCAGACTAAATAGGCGCGCCGGCACGGCAAGTGGCAATCAAGCCGTTTCGGTCTGCACGGATTGCGTCCGGGAGCCGACGATGCGCACCACATCGGCCATGATGTCGGTCATCTGGAAGTCCTTGGGCGTGTAGACGGCGGCGACACCCATGGCTTTCAGCGCCTTTTCGTCTTCAGGTGGAATGATGCCGCCGACGACGACCGGAACGTCGTCGAGACCGCTCACGCGCATCCGCTCCATCACATCGCCGACCAGCGCCAGATGGGAGCCGGAGAGGATCGACAGGCCGACGACGTGGACGCTTTCCTCAAGTGCTGCATTGACGATCTGCGCCGGGGTCAGGCGAATGCCCTCATAGACGACCTCCATGCCGCAATCGCGCGCCCTGACGGCGATCTGCTCGGCGCCGTTCGAATGGCCGTCGAGCCCCGGTTTGCCGACGAGGAATTTCAGCCGGCGCCCAAGGCGGGCCGAAAGGGTTTCAACGCCGGCCCGGACCTTTGCGACATCGCCCGCCTTGTCGCTTGCGGATTTGCCAACGCCGGTCGGCGCCCGGTATTCGCCGAAGACCTCGCGCAACACCGCGCCCCATTCGCCCGTCGTTGCGCCGGCTTTGGCGGCCGCAATCGAGGGTTCCATGATGTTGCTGCCCTCGCTTGCCGTGCGGCGCAGGCTTGCAAGCGCCGTCTCGACCGCCTTTGCGTCGCGGTTTGCGCGCCAATTCGCCAGCGCCTGCACGGCTTCTTCTTCCACGTGTTCGGGCACGGTCAGGATCGCCCCGTCCTCGCCGCCTTCCAGCGGCGACGGTTCGCTGTCCGTCCAGCGGTTGACGCCGACGACCACCTGCTCGCCTGCCTCGATGGCTGAAAGGCGCGCGGCATTGGATGCGACAAGCTTTTGTTTCATGTAGGAGGATTCCACGGCAGCGACCGCCCCGCCCATGGTGTCGATGCGGGCGAGTTCGGCCCGCGCCTCCTCCTTCAACGCTTCGACCTTGGCCTCGATTTCTTTCGAGCCGTCGAATATGTCGGCGTAATCCAGGAGATCCGTCTCATAGGCGACGATCTGCTGCATCCTGAGCGACCATTGCTGGTCGAACGGTCGCGGCAGGCCTAGCGCCTCGTTCCACGCGGGCAATTGCACGGCGCGCGCTCTGGCGTTTTTGGACAGGACCACGGCCAGCATCTCCAGGAGGATGCGGTAGACGTTGTTTTCCGGCTGCTGTTCGGTAAGGCCGAGCGAATTCACCTGTACCCCGTAGCGGAAACGGCGGTAGCGCTCGTCTTCGACGCCATAGCGTTCGCGGCAGATCTCGTCCCAAAGTTCGGTGAAGGCGCGCATCTTGCACATCTCGGTGATGAAGCGCATGCCTGCGTTGACGAAGAAGGAAATGCGCCCGACGGCTTGCGGAAAGTCTTCCTTCGAAATTGCGCCCGAAGCTCTCACCCCGTCCAGAATGGCGACGGCGGTGGCCAGCGCGTAGGAGAGTTCCTGCACCGGCGTCGCGCCTGCTTCCTGCAAATGGTAGGAGCAGACGTTCATCGGGTTCCATTTCGGCATGTTGGAATAGGTCCACACGATCACGTCGCTGGTCAGCCGCATGGAGGGTGCTGGCGGAAACACATAGGTTCCGCGAGACAGATATTCCTTGATGATGTCGTTTTGCGTGGTGCCGGAAAGCAGTTTCCGGTCCGCGCCCTGCTCGTCGGCGGCGGCGACATAGAGCGCCAGCAGCCATGGAGCGGTGGCGTTGATCGTCATGGACGTGTTCATGCGCTCAAGCGGCAGTTCGGTGAAAAGCGTGCGCATGTCGCCGAGATGGGCGACCGGCACGCCGACCTTGCCGACCTCGCCCCGCGACAGGGGGTGGTCCGGGTCGTAGCCGGTCTGGGTCGGCAGATCGAAGGCAACGGAAAGGCCGGTTTGTCCCCTGGCGAGATTGGAACGATAGAGCTTGTTCGATTCTGCGGCGGTCGAATGTCCGGCGTAGGTGCGGAAGATCCACGGACGGTCCCGTTCCTTCCTCGCGGCTTCAGCCATTGGTGTGACCGGAGTTTCGCGCGTCTTGTCGCTCATCGTCTGTCCTTCTTGCCGCCGTTTCGAGCCGCCCAAGGCCTCTCGGCGTTAATCCGTTGAAGTCATGAGCGGAATTGCGGCGGATCTCGTGCCCGTCCTTCCATCCGTCAGTGCTGCATCGCGGCCACAAAATCTCCGTTTATGTGTGCAATGCAAAAACAGTCTTGGGGAATCTGGAGAATTAAGCAATAGTCTTATAGTCAGCGTGGCCAAAATCGCACGATAATTTCGTGCAAGGTCAAATTGGACGTAGCTTCCTGCCGCAATGCAATATGCGGCGGTACGCTGGCGTTCAGGCTGCTATCTGGATCGACGGCGGTCGGGCGGGGTAAAAAGAAGACGGAAAAGGACGGGATCAGGATGAGTTCAGTTGCCGAAGCCAATGACAACCGGCCTGTGGAGGATGCACCCTTGAAAGATCTCTACGATGTCGGCGAAATTCCGCCGCTCGGTCATGTGCCTTCCAAAATGTATGCCTGGACGATCCGCCAGGACCGGCACGGACCGCCGGAAGACGCCATGAAGCTTGAAGTCGTGCCGACCTGGGAACTCGACAGCAACGAGGTTCTGGTCCTGGTGATGGCCGCTGGCGTCAATTACAACGGTATCTGGGCCGCACTTGGCGAGCCGATTTCCGTCTTCAACGTGCACAAGCAGGACCTTCACATCGCAGGCTCCGACGCCTCCGGCATCGTCTGGGCTGTCGGCTCCAAGGTGAAGCGGTGGAAAGTGGGCGATGAGGTCGTCGTTCACTGCAATCAGGACGATGGCGACGACGAGGAATGCAACGGTGGCGATCCGATGTTTTCGCCCACCCAGCGCATCTGGGGCTATGAGACCCCGGACGGCTCCTTCGCCCAATATGCCCGCGTGCAGTCGCAGCAGCTCATGCCTCGCCCCAAACATCTGACCTGGGAAGAGAGCGCCTGCTACACGCTGACGCTTGCCACCGCCTATCGCATGCTGTTTGGCCATCAGCCGCACCAGTTGCGGCCGGGACAAAATGTATTGGTGTGGGGCGCCTCGGGCGGTCTTGGCGTGTTCGGTGTGCAGCTTGCGGCGGCTGCGGGCGCCAACGCCATCGGCGTGATTTCCGACGAGGACAAGCGCGACTATGTGCTCTCACTCGGCGCCAAGGGCGTGATCAACCGCAAGGATTTCAATTGCTGGGGCCAGATGCCGAAGGTCAATTCGCCCGAATATAACGAATGGACCAAGGAGGCGAGGCGGTTCGGCAAGGCCATCTGGGACATCACCGGCAAGGGCAACGACGTCGATCTGGTCTTCGAACATCCAGGCGAGGCCACCTTCCCGGTGTCGGCGCTGGTGGTGAAGCGTGGCGGCATGGTGGTTTTCTGCGCCGGCACTACCGGCTTTAACATCACCTTCGATGCGCGCTATGTCTGGATGCGGCAAAAGCGCATTCAGGGCTCGCATTTCGCCCATCTCAAGCAGGCGTCGGAAGCGAATAAATTCGTCATAGAAAGGCGCATCGATCCCTGCATGTCGGAGGTTTTTCCCTGGGACCAGATCCCCATGGCGCATACCAAGATGTGGAAGAACCAGCATGCGCCGGGCAATATGGCGGTGCTCGTCAATGCGCCCGTTACCGGCCTTCGCACCTTTGACGATGTTCTCGACGCATCAGGCAGCCGTTGATCCCGGACAAGGCGAAAGACCTCGACACCGGCCAACCGAAAAGGCCGGTGTTTTTTTGCCAAATTGCCAGCTGGAGCGCTTTCGTGATCGGAATTCGCTCCAGCATCAATATGTTGGAGCATATTCCAGCCGGCAAAACGACTCCGTTTTGACGGAATATGCTCTATGATCCCGCGATCCGATGCGCTTCGTGAGATGCGATTATCAATGAAAATATCCGCCTGCCTGATCCGAGCCTGCCTGATCGTATTCGCCACGCTGTTTGCGATCGCACATAGCCATGCCCAGACCGCGAACCCCGTGGGGACGTTGCGCCCCGACGGCACTATCGAACGTGCGGCGCCCGGTGCGCCGGCTGCGGATCAAACCCAGGGTACAGGGGTGGCGCAAAATCCCGCTCCCGCCACAGCTCCCACCACGGCTCCCGCCACTGTGGCGCCGCAAGCGGCTCCGCCGTCACAAGGCGCTGCCTCATCCGGGCCGGCCGGCAGGAGCCCGAAGGGTATTGAAGATCTTTTGAGCGGATCTCTTCTAGTCGATGAAAAAGCGGCGGAAACCGTTCAACGCATGATCAATGGCTTTGCGACGCGTCTGGATTCGATCGAGCAAGCCCTTCAGCGCGCCGAAATATCGTTTGAAGCCATCTCCGCTTTCCAAAAAAGAGTGTTGGATATTTCAGCTGAAGTAAGCAGTGTCGCCGGCAAGCTTCGCCCGCTGCTGAATTCCGTCGAACGCAGGCTTGCCGGCCTTACCCTCCCCGATGACGGGGTGGAGGAAACCGAGACGCTCGCCAATCAGCGCCAGAAACTCAATCAAGCCCGCTCACTGCTGACCAGCTTTTCCAAGCAGACAGACGTTCTTTCGATCCAGTCTACGGATTTGCTTTCGCGCATCACGGCGAAGCGCCGCGATCTGATTGAACAATTCCTGTTCGTGCGGACAAGTAGCCTGGCGGATCCTGAATTCTGGCAAAGAGCCCTCGCGGAAGGGCCGGAAATAGTGACCGGGATTTCGCAGATCCTTTCGGATTGGGCGCGTCTTGTTGTCGAGCGCGCCGGGCCGATCAAGGCCGTGCTGGCGGTAATTGCCTTGATCGCGGCAGGGTGGGCTTTGTTGCCGCTCTATCGAAAACTGCTCCAGCTTGGCAACCGCCTCGAAGCCCTCACGGATCCGCCCGTCCATCGCCGTGCGGTGGCGGCGACGGCGATCATTCTTCTCGCGACTCTTCCCCCGCTCTTTCTGGCCATTGGCACCTATGCCGGGCTGAACGCGCTGGATTTATCCCCGGTCAGCACCGACAAGGCGATGGTGACCATTTTTTCGGCGCTGATCGTCTACCTGTTTATTCAAGGCCTTACCCGGGCAATCCTGGCGCCCACCCGTCCGAATTGGCGCATAGTCAACCTCAGCGACGACAGCGCACGCGATCTATCGCGGATCGCGCTCACCGCCGGGGCCATGGTTGCCGTCTACTTCCTCGTTTCGGGTCTGTTCGATATCGTTTCAGCCGATAGCGATATCAAGGCGCTCCTCGGCGGTATCATGGCGATAGCCTTGTCGCTTCTTCTCATGCGGGCCCTTCGCATCGGCGTGCGCAACATTCGCGAAAGCGAAGGCGAAACCGGCGGTGCGTCGGGAGTAGAGATCGTTTTCCGATGGCTGGTGCCGGTGCTTTGGCTCGCCGCGCTTGCCCAGTTCATTGCTCCTTTGGCGGGCTTTATCTGGCTCGGCTGGTTTCTTTCCGTCCAGATTGCCTGGACGCTCATCATTCTGGCCTCCTTGCTGCTGCTGCTTTTGCTCATCGATACGACGATCACGGCCGGTTTTCAGGCCAAATCGCGGGTCGGGCGGGTCCTCCACCATTCGCTTGCCCTGCGCACCAGCACCATCGAGCAGATCGGCGTTGTCTTGAGCGGTTTGGGCCGGCTCGTGTTGATCATCATTGCCGTTTTCGCGATCGCTGTGCCTTGGGGCTTGAGTACTGGCGATGTGGTCGGCTTCACCCGCCGTGCCATTTTCGGCTTGCAGGTCGGCTCCGTCACATTGTCGTTGTCGGCTGTTTTCACCTCCATCGTCACAGTCGCCCTGGTGATTGTGTTCACGCGGGCCCTTCAGCGGTGGCTGGAAGACAAATTCCTTCCGCATACCCGCCTCGACACGGGCCTTAAAAGCTCGATCTCCACGAGCTTCGGCTATGTAGGCTATATTTTCGCGATCCTGATCGGGCTTTCCGTCGCGGGGTTGAACCTGCAGAATATCGCCATCGTCGCCGGTGCGCTTTCGGTCGGTATCGGTCTTGGCCTGCAGGGCATCGTCAACAATTTCGTATCCGGGCTGATCCTTCTGGTGGAGCGGCCGATCAAGGTCGGCGACTGGGTGGTTATCGGCGCCGACCAGGGGTATGTGCGAAAGATCAACGTGCGTGCGACGGAAATCGAGACCTTTGAACGCTCCACCGTGCTGGTGCCCAATTCCAACATCATCTCCGGCGTGGTGAAGAACTGGATGCACGGCAACGCCATGGGCCGTGTCGCCGTTCCGGTCGGTGTTTCCTATGAAGCCGACCCTGAAAAGGTGCAGGCGCTGCTGCTTGGCTGTGCAAAAGAGCATCCTCTGGTTCTGGCTTTTCCGGCTCCAAACGTATTTTTCATGGATTTCGGTGCAAGCTCGCTCGACTTCGAACTTCGCTGCTATCTGGGAAATATCGACTATGCGCTGACGGTCGCATCCGACCTCAGGTTCGCCATTTTCAAACGTCTTGGCGAGGAAGGCATCGAAATTCCCTATCCGCAGCAGGATTTGCATGTGCGCGATGTCGAGAAGCTGAAATCCATCTTAACCCCGGCAGCGCAGCCCGCGCCGCCGCCACCTGGAACCGATCCTTCATGATCTCCAAGCCGTTTGCCCTTCTGCTTCTGGCGCTGTCCTTCGGTCTTGCCGCCTGCAACAGCCGCCCTGCGACCACGCCGCCGTTTTATGCCGATCTCGCCCGGCCCTATGTCGAGGTCGATGCGGCGACCGCGATCGAATTCATCTCCAGTTACAGGGTCAACAATGGCCTTGGCCGGCTCACCGCCGATCCCGCCCTGCAGCGCGCGGCGGAAGCGCAGGCGAATGCCATGGCGGCGGCCAATGACGTGAAGGCTTCGCTCTCGCCGCAAAACCAGCTTTCGGCACGCATAAACAATGCAGGCGGCGGCACTGTCTACGCGGTGGAAAACGTCAGCGCCGGTTATCGCACGCTTGCGGAAGCCTTTTCCGGCTGGCGCGAGTTGCCGAAGCACAATGCGGTGATGCTCGATCCGAATGTGACCCGGATGGGGATCGCGACCGCCTATGTGCCGGGCTCGAAGTACAAGGTATTCTGGTCGCTGGTGCTGGCCGCGCCAAGCTGAGCGAAACGGACTTACGCAAGAAAGAGGAAGCTGGGCGATGTTGCCGCGGGCCGCAAGCTACGAGGAACTCATTGCGGGATTCCGCTGGGAAATCCCTGAGCGATACAATATCGCCTGTGCGGTTTGCGACAACTGGGCGGCGCGCGAGCCGGACCGCGTCGCCATTCTCCACCGCTGCGACGACGGGCGCATCGAGCGCTATACCTACGAGCATTTGATGCGCGCCTCGAACCGGCTTGCCAACGCCTTGAGCGCGCATGGCATCGGGCGTGGCGACAGGGTGGCGCTTTTGATGCCGCAGGCGCCGGAAACGGCCATCGCCCATATCGCGATCTACAAGATCGCCGCCGTTGCGGTGCCGCTTGCAGCACTCTTCGGCGTCGAGGCGCTGCGCTACCGGCTCGCCAATTCCGGCGCCAAGGCGGTCCTCACCAACAGGGCGGGCCTCGCCAAGATCTGCGAAATCCGGGAGGATCTGGTCGATCTCCGGCTCATCATCTCCACCGATGGGGCAGAGGACGGGGCCATCGGATTCAGCGGCCTGCTGGAAGACGGGTCCGACCGTTTCGAGGTCGAAGACACCATTCCCCATGACCCGGCGATGATGATCTATACGTCGGGAACCACCGGGCCGCCCAAGGGCGCGCTGCACGGCCACCGGGTCCTGCCGGGCCATCTGCCGGGCATCCAGATGGCGCATGAATTCATGCCAAAGCCGGGCGATCTGTTCTGGACGCCGGCCGACTGGGCCTGGGCGGGAGGGCTTCTCAACGCGCTCCTTCCCGCGCTTCACTTCGGCGTGCCGATCGTCTCCTACCGGTTTGAAAAGTTCGATCCCGAGCGCGCCTTTGCGCTGATGGCCGAACTTGGCGTCAAAAACGCCTTCATCCCGCCGACGGCGCTGAAAATGCTGCGGACGGTGGAAGACCCGCTGTCGCGCCATGATCTTGCGCTCCGCACCATAGGCTCAGCCGGCGAGGCGCTGGGGCGGGAAACCTTCGACTGGGCGAAGGCGGAACTCGGCATCACCGTCAACGAGTTCTACGGCCAGACCGAATGCAATGCCGTCATCGCGTCCTGCGCGGCGATCGGCGTCAGCCAGGGCGGCGCGATCGGCAAGCCGGTGCCGGGCCACGATGTGGCGATCATCGACACTGACGGCAATCTTCTGCCCACCGGCGAATTCGGCGAGATCGCCGTGCGGCAGCCCGATCCGGTGATGTTTCTGGAATATTGGGGCAGGCCGGGTGCGACGAAGGAAAAGTTCATCGGCGACTGGATGCTGACCGGCGATCAGGGCGTCATCGACGAGGAAGGCTATATCCATTTCGTCGGCCGCAACGACGATGTGATTACCTCTGCCGGCTACCGCATCGGCCCGGGCGAGATCGAGGATTGCCTGCTCGCCCATCCGGCGGTGGCGCTGGCGGCGGCCATCGGCAAGCCCGACCCGATCCGCACGGAAATCGTCAAGGCCTATATCGTGCCGAAGGCAGGCGTCATTCCCTCGCTCGATCTGGAAGCGGAAATCCGCACCTGGGTCCGGACCCGGCTTTCCGCGCATGAATACCCGCGCGAAATCGCCTTTGTCGAATCCATGCCGATGACAACCACCGGCAAGGTCATCCGCCGCGTTCTCCGCGACCGGGCAAGGCTGGAAGCGGGTATTGTGGAGGAGTGAATGCACGCCACGACCGCTGGAGATGGGAATGGCCGGGAAGGTGCCTTGAATCCACAGAAGAAGTCGCCAAAGAGATTCGATAAACACATGAATGGCGGCAACTGAATGTGACGCAATCGAGCATCGATTCTACTTTGACTTATTCGTTCCTCAAACTTTTCGGTCGTCGCTTTCCGGCTCTCCCGCTCTCGATAGAAACGGTGATTGAGGTGGCGTTCAACCTCTTCGAATTGAGCGAAGCTTATAGTGCGTACCTTGGAGTATACCATCTTTTGGATAGGTTGAAATCCTCACTCGGTTGCTTTGGTTCCCGCCTAGAACGGAGATATCGGAACCGAGGTCTTCGACGACAAATGCGACGTGGCCACCCTTGTCAACCCGCTCAAATACCGCGATGTCCCCTTCTTTGTGAGAACTTCGCCGACGTTCTGACCCCAATCTTCCCAAGTTAGTGCCCTCTGACTGTTTGTCCCGATCCATCCAGCTTGCTCGACGCAATAGTTAACGAACGAAGAGCACCAGGGAACTATGTCGCTGGTGCCGGACGAGGCATTCGTCGTGCGGTGATACATGACGATGCGGGGGTTGTTAGCGGAGTTAGGGAATTCCCTAACGTCGAGAGCGAGTTCTGCCCTTGCAATGTCGTAAGGTGAAACTCGGCCGCCAAGCGGTATTGCTGCAAGTGGCTCGGAGACTGTCTGCATTTGTGGCGTCGATGGCAGAATTGGGAAGCCGCCCGAAACTGAAGCAAGGTAGTTGCCATGCACATGTCCGTCGGCCAGCCCGTCGCCTTCGAGATCCACCTGAACCCAGTCACCGTGACGATTCAGGGCATGGACTACTGTACCAAGCGGCAAGGTTTGCTCTACCGCATAATTTTCACCTGGCCCGCGCCGTAAGTTGAGGCCACCACGCGCCACAACTTCCATCAGTATTGTATTGGGTAATGCGGGTGAACCGGCGACTTGGGTGAGGACGGCAGTGCCGCCTGAAACGAACTGTCCGTAGTCGGTCCAAGCTTGGGAAACAGTGTTGCCGTCATGCGGAAGAGGCGTGGCGATGGGAGGCCATTTCTGAAATAGCGCCCACGCATCAGTGGTCAGCAACTGACGCGTACCCGACCAACCTGTTGCGGAGGCAAGCCAAATTAAGTCGGCAAGCCCAGCGTCGCGCACTTTCATCCCTACTGTCCCGGAGCCGTATACTCCGATCCGGAATTTGCCTTTTAGTTCCGTTGATATAGCTGCGAAATAGTCTGATATCGTATTTAGGTCTGATATTCTGTAATAGTCATGATCAACAGCGAAGTAGATCGCTGATCCAAGCGGCTGTTCGATACGGTCTGCGAGCTCTAGCGCGCGCAATGCATCTTTTTTACCGCTGTTCGCGTCTAGGTCATTGATACTACCTCCAACATCTGGGTTGCCGCCAGTTTGCTGAAATACCACGCATAGTGATAACCCTTCTTCAAAAATTGCTATTGACTCGTCTTTTTCTATTCTTTTCTCTGGGAGCCTATTAGAATTCTTGTGATTGAAGTAACGTATTATTGTATCAACACCTCCGGATTTTAAGAATTCAAATGAGATTTTGTATTCCAAGGTGTATCGATTACTCTATGCATGACAGCCTCCGATATATTTAATTGAGTTATTTTTGAAATAATGTTGTTTTTGTTTCTTGCGAGAATTTGCAAAGTGCAATGTCGACTGGATATAGAGAAGTAATTCTATTTTGATTTTATTCGAATTTAGTGAATGATAATATTGATACAAATAACAATTGGGAATTTTATTAATATAATACAATAAGCAGAATTTTACGTCTTTTTGGTTTGATATTCATTATCACTTGGGTTTATTTTTTCCTATGATCTGCATCATTGTTAGATCTCGTAACTTCGACCTAAGCCACCTGTCTTAGCCAGCGTTCTGCGGCGAGGTCGGCCTCAAGGGCGGCGATACATGATGTGGCGAGCCGGCCTTTGGCGATTACCGCCGTGGCATAGGGCACCTCGCCCCGCCAGAGCGGCGAGATCATCGGATGGCCGGGAATGGCGAGCGAATCGCCGTCCTTTTCGCCCGACGCCTGAAGGATCAACCACATTGCCGAAAGGGTAAGTTAGGGGTCGGGTTTCAATCCTGCCGGACGATAGTGCCTATCGCATTGACGAGAAGGCGCGCGGCGGTCAGGGCCGACAGGCCGTCAATGTCGGCGGGAGGATAGAGTTCGACAAGGTCGAACCCTGCGATCCTTGCTCGCCTGCCGAGGCCCGCGATCAGGTCGATCACCTGCGTGTAGGTGAGGCCGCCGGGCGTACGCGCCGCCACGCCCGGCATGATGCCGGGATCGAGGCCGTCACAGTCGAGCGTGACGACGATCTGTGCTCCTTCCGGAACATGCCGGAGAGCAGCTTCCACGCCATGAGCGTGAACCTCGCGGGCGGTGACGAAGCGGCTGCCATAGTGTTGCGCCGCTTCGATTTCGGCGAGGCCTGCGCTGCCGACGCTGCGCAGGCCAATCTGCACGATGCCGGCGACATGCGGCATTTCGCTCGCCCGGCGCATCGGGCTTGAATAGCCGTGGCGTTCGCCATGTAATTCGTCGCGCCAGTCGATATGGGCGTCGATCTGCACGATCCAGACCGGCCGGTGATCCGCAAAGCCGGCGAGGAAGGGAATGGGCACGGAATCGTCGCCGCCGAGCAGGATTGGTACAGCCGGCAATGCCAGGACCTCGCGCGTCTTTGCTTCGATCCGGGCCCGGTTGCCGGCGTTGTCATGCATGGTGGTCGAGATGTCGCCGGCGTCGACGCAACAGACCGGCTTGCCATCGAACAGCGGACCGCCGAGGTCGAAATCCCAGTGCTCAACGAGCGCGGCATCGTCCTGGCTCGCAGCGCGGATGGCGTTGGCGGCCACGGCATAGCCGCTGCTGTCCTTGCCGGGATAGGTGCTGCCGTGACCGGCTCCGAAGATCACCGCACGGGGTATGCGGCCATCGGCAAGGCGATCGGGAAAGCCGAGAAAGGGAGGCGGGGTGGTCATTTCCTGATGGTCCTGATGATGTTTGGCTGAAATGTCGGTGTTGAAGGTGCAGGGTGGGGCGTTTGCAAAAGTCGTGAAATACTATTTCTCGTTCCGCTACATCCTCGCCCAATCACACCATTCCTCTCAACCCCGTCTAATCCTCGCAACCAAAGCCTTGGCGGCCTGTTTCAGGCGGCGTTTTGCCGCCATGTCGGCGGTGAGCCGCGTGGCCTGCGCAGCACCTGCCTTTGAGGTTGCGATGACCGCCGTGGCATAGGGCACCTCGCCCCGCCAGAGCGGCGAGATCATCGGGTGGCCGGGAATGGCGAGCGAATTGCCGTCCTTTTCGCCTTCTTCGGCAAGGGTCAGCCGCATGGCTTCGCGCGCTAGCTGGCTGCCGGGCGAAAAGCGGGCGAAGGCCTCGTCATAGGCGGTTTTCCAGGCAAAGAGCCGGTTGCCCTCGCGGATCAGCACCAGCATGGCGATCGGCTCTCCGGCGTGAACCAGTTCGTCGATGCGCAAGGCGCCGCGCGCGCTTGCCGAATGGGCGAAAGCGCGGGCGAAGGCCGCACTTGCCGCGCTTGAGGAGAGTGCGCTGCCACGGCCTCCCTTCCACCCTTTGGCCTCAAGGCGGAGGAAGCGGTCGAATGCCTCGGAGAGTTCGGCAGGGTCCGAAGTGCTGGAAAAGCGCGTTTCGGCCAGGTCTGAAAGGCGGCGGAACTGGCGGCCAAGCTCCTTCAGCCGGCCTTTCGCCACGGCTTTAAATTGCGCCTTGCCCGCTTGCCCGGACGCATGGCCGGCGCGGATTTGCGGATCGTCGAAGGCAATATGCCAGCCCCTCGCCTTGGCCGCTTCGCAAAGCCCGACTGCTGCGGCATCGTCGGTCCGCAGGTAGGGAAAGACCGCCAGACCCTTGCGGGAATGCCGTAGCATTGCCTCGACCAGGAGCGCCAGTGCTTCCCCCGGCGCGTCTTTTGAAGCATCAGGGGCAACAAGCGGCGTTCCAAGCGGGCCGTAGTCGGTCGCCAGTGCGACAGCAGCAGGGAGGATCAACCCCGGCCGGCGGCGGATGAAAGGCGCAAGCGCCATGAACGCCCCGCCGGAACGGCGGCGCACGGCGCAGATTGCCGCCCCGCCCTTTTCCATATTGGCGAGATAGGGGAGCAGGAAATCCGGCCCGAAGAAGGGGTTCGGCGAAAGCGCTTGCGCGTTCAGCGCCTGCCAGGCGTCGATATGCTGTGCGGCCTCCGCCGGCGAAAAGACGATGGCCTCAAGATCATCCATGGACCCGCCGCCGGCGGATGAAAGTGTGAAGGCCGAGGCGGGTTTCCGCCTGATGGTGGAGGGCTGCCGCCTCGAAAATCATCGCCAGCGCGGTCGCCAGCCCGGCGCCCATCAGGCCCAGCCATGGAATGAACGCAAGGTTGAGCGTGACATTGAGGACGAAGGTTGAGGCATAGACCATGGCGCAGCGGTTTTGCTGGTCGGCCATGGTGAGGAGCGCATCGACCGGCCCGACGGAAGCGCGCGCCAGCACGCCGACGAGCAGGATCAGCAGCAGCGGATAACCGTCGGAAAAGCCCGGTCCGAACAGCGCCAGCAGGAAGGGGCCTATGACCACCAGAAGCGCTGCGATGAACAGCGTCGGCCAGAAGGTCCAGCGGGCGGTATCGGCGACCAGGGTCTCAAGCCCCGCCCTGTCGTTTGAATGGAAAAGGCGCGAATAGCGGTGCGCCGTGGCCGAGCGGACGGCGAAATAGACGAAATGCGCCAGCGCCAGCGTCTTGGATGCGGCGTAATAGACGGCGACCTCGTCGGGTGGGCGAAAGAAGCTCACCATGATCACATCGGCGCTGGTGATGAGCTGGAAGAAACCTTCCACCAGCAGGATCGGCACGGAAATCGTCAGCCAGGCGCGAAAGGAAAAGCTGGGCGCGGCCGGTTCGCTCACGCTCTTCAGCCGGCGGTTGAGATAGAGCATCTGGGCAAGCGCGATGCTCCATGTGGCGATGATGGCGACCATTGCCGCCGTTTCGGCGCTGGCCGGCCAGCCGAGGCGGATTGCGAGGATCATGCCGATGAGGATCGCCAGCGGCCGCCAGACGAAGGTCGGCAGCATGGCGGCGAAGGCCCAGTCGTGGGCGCGGGCTATGCCGTCCTGAACGCTGCCGAAGGTGAATAGCGGCAGGCAGACGGCGGCAAGATAGAGCGGCAGAACGTAGTAGGAGGTGATGACGCTTTCGAATAGCCAGATGCCGAGGCAGCCGGTCGCGGCTATGCCCGTCGCCATGGCGAGGCCGAAGAGACGGCTGCCGAGGAAGAGACCGGCAAGTCCGGCGTGGTCGCCATTGGCGCGATATTGCGGAATGAGGCGCAGCACCGAGGAGGAAAAGCCGAAAGGCGCGATGATGCCGAAGACCACCACCAGCGTCCACACAACGACGAAAATCCCGTATTCATGGCCGCCCATGAGGCGGGCGAGGATCACCTGGCTGACATAGGCAAGCAGCGCGCCGAAAACCCTGATCGCAAAGACGGTGAGCGCCATGCGTTTGGCGCCCTCCCGGTCCGCCGCCCCGTTCAGCAGCGCATCGAGACGCGCAAGCCAGGGCTCTGCCCACCCGTAGAGAGGCGGGGGCAGGATGCGTTCAGCCCATGTCGTCGGGGTGAGACGCAAGATCGTCGGCTCCTGGTTTGCGCTCGGGTTGGCATGCAGTTGACCTTAGGTAGCCTGCGAGGGCTTAATTTTCCGTGCTTTTTGCCGATTTTCTCGGGCTTCCACCAATCTTCACGCCTCTGTGATTGCCCGTATCGGGCGGCGCAACCCCGGCTTTTGCACGGTGGCGGCGAAAAACACTGCTTGACTCTGACGCGACTTGGCGGAATCAATAAGAACATAACAGGAACAAAATCGATCATGATGGCCGTGGAACAATCTTTCCCGGAAGGAGACCTCCTTGCCGGGCTGCGTCGCCGCATTGCGGTGATCGAGGGGCGCCCCACCCCTGAGACGCAGCTCGCGCCGGCCCCCGCTGCCGCTGCAAATCGGCGGGGGCCGGCCCGTCTCGTCACCGGACTGGAGGCTTTCGACCGTCTTTTCGCCGCTCCGGGCCTGACGCTCGGGGCCTTGCATGAAATGACGTCGGCGGAAACCCGGGCGGGCGGTGCGCTCGGTGGGTTTGCGGCAGGACTGGCCTGTCTTCTTGGCGATTGCCGCAGCGGCGATCTGCTGTGGATCCTCGACCCGCAGGTCGTTCGCGAGGCGGGCATGCCTTATGCGGCCGGGCTTGCCCGTTTCGGCCTCGATCCCGCGCGGATCATCGTCGTGGCGCCAAGGCGGATCGAGGAATGCCTGTGGGCGATGGAAGAAGGCGCGCGTTCGCCGGCGCTTTTCGCCGTGGTCGGCGAGATGCACGGCACGCCGAAAGCGCTCGATCTGACGGCGACCCGCCGGCTTTCGCTCAAGGCGCAGGCGAGCGGCGTGACGGTGTTTTTGCTGCGGCATGCAAGCAATAGCGAACCGACGGCGGCCTTGACCCGGTTTTGCGTGTCGCCGCGCCGAGGAGCTGCCGGGCGGGGAGCTGCCGGACTGAGTGCTGTTGGCCGGGCGGCTTTCGTCGGCAGGCCCGGCTGGCATGTCCGGCTGGACAAGAACCGGGACGGCCGTTCCGGCGAAGTGGCATTGGAGTGGGATCATGCGCGCCGCAGCTTCATCGCGTCAGCGGATATTGAGCCTCTGGTTTCGGGAACTTTCGACCGACAGGCTGCAACGCAGGGAAGCGGGCAGGTCGTGGCGTTTTCAAAGCCCTGACGTCCGCCCGCGCGCCGTCACGAAGCGGACAGGCAACGCCGAGCGGCTTTGCGGGCTGAATGCGGCGGCGAAAGCGCTTGGGCTTGCCGCCGGAGAACCCCTGGCGGACGCAAGGGCGCGCATTCCAGCCCTCCTTGTCGAAGAGGTCGATGAGGTCGCGGATGCAAGCCTGCTTGCCGCCCTGGCCGACTGGTGCGACCGCTATACACCGCTGGTGGCGCTGAACGGCGAAGACGGTCTTTTCCTCGATATCACTGGCTGCGCGCATCTTTTCGCCGCCGGATCTGGCGAAGATGGAACCGGGACCGAGGGGGGCGAAAAAGGGTTGCTGGAGGATTGCCTGACGCGTCTGGCCGCGCAGGGTTTTTCGGTTTCAGCGGCGATTGCCGATACGCCGGGCGCGGCCTGGGCGGTGGCGCGTTTCGGGCAAGGTCAGGAAAAAGACGGCATGGCGATCATTCCCGAAGGGCAGGCGCGCGCCTGGCTGATGCCGTTGCCGCTTGCCGCGCTCAGGATCGATGCGGATGTGGCGGCGGGGCTGGCGCGGGTCGGCCTGAAGCGGATCGAGGATGTCGTGGGCCGACCGCGTGCGCCGCTTGCCGCCCGCTTCGGCGTTGAATTCATCCGCCGCCTCGATCAGGCGATGGGCGCGGAAAAGGAGCCGATATCGCCCCGCCTTTCCACGCCTGCGCTGATGGCCGAGCGGCGGTTCTTCGAGCCGATTTCAAGCGAGGAGGATATCCGGGGCGTGATTGCCGCATTGGCCGCCCGGCTTGCGGAGGCGCTGGAGCGGCGGGGCGAAGGCGGGCGGGCTTTCGAGCTGGCGCTTTTTCGCGTCGATGGCGTGGTCAGCCGCATGGTGGTCGGCACCAGCCGTCCTTTGCGTGCGCCCAAACGCGTCCTGGCGCTTTTTGCCGAAAAACTGACGAGCCTTGGCGATGAGATCGACGCAGGCTTCGGTTTCGATCTCGTTCGTCTCGGGGTGCTGGAGGCGCAAAGGGAGGCCCCGGCGCAGGTGGATATGGCGGGCGGGGCCGATCTGGAGATCGATCTTGCCGACCTGATAGACCGGCTGGGCGCGCGGCTGGGCCTTGCCCGCGTCGCCCGTTTCCTGCCCTGCGACCGGCACCTGCCGGAAGCGCGGCAGGCTCTGGTTCCAGCTGCAACCGTGCGCGACGACGCGCTGGTGTGGAGCGGCGACACGTCAAGCGTCGATGATGCTCCCCTGACGAGGCCCTTGCGGCTTCTCGAGCCGGCTGAACCGGTCGAGGCAATCGCCATGGTGCCGGAGGGGCCGCCCCTGCGCTTTCGCTGGCGCAAGGCGCTTTACGAGGTCGCGGCATCCGAAGGGCCGGAGCGGATCGCGCCGCCCTGGTGGTCGGCGGAATACGGCCCCGCGCAATCGGGCCTTACCCGCGATTATTTCCGCGTCGAAGACGGCGCGGGCCGCCGCTTCTGGCTTTACCGCGAAGGGCTTTACGAGCGGGAAACGGAAGCCCCGCGCTGGTTTCTGCAAGGCTTGTGCGGCTAGGTCACGGACTCATAAATCTGATGGGAATGGCACCTGAAACGGCAAAGAGATGCCCCGAGCAACGTCTGTCGTTCAGATCTGAGCAATCTGAACGACAGACGTTGCTCAGAGCGTTCAATCTTGAGCGTTTTCTTGTCGATCAGGTGATTCCACCTGATCGGAAAACGCTCCAGAAGAAGGGCGCAGGGCGGGTTATTCACCCGGTCAAGCCCTTCGACGCGGCAGGTCGAAGCCGTTTCGGTGTCCACGGAGCAACCTGCGCCCGGTCGGGCGCAGACAAGTTGCTCCGCGAGCAAACCAACGATCAACTTGTCGATCCCTGGAAGGGATCGGTTGATCTTGGGATATGGCCGATTTGGCCGGCTACTTTGTCGCAAGAGCTTGAAAATCATCATGATTTCCTGCGCTCTCGCTCCTTGTATCCAACCAAATCGGCTCATACCATTTCCACCACATTTATGGGTCCGTGACCTGGGGGAGAGGGACGCCATGGCCTATGCCGAACTGTGTGCGGCGAGCAATTTTTCCTTCCTGCGCGGGGCCTCGCACCCGGAGGAGCTTGCGCGTCGGGCCGCCGAACTGGGGCTTGCGGGCTTGGCGATCTGCGACCGCAACTCGCTGTCGGGCGTCGTGCGCGCTCATATGGCGGCGAAGGAGGCGGGACTTCGCTTCGTGGTCGGCTGCCGGCTCGCCTTCGTTGATGGCACGCCGGATATTCTCGCCTGGCCGCGCAATCGCGAAGCCTATGGCCGGCTGACCCGCCTGCTTACCATCGGTAATCGCCGCGCGCCGAAGGGCGAGTGCCATATCGATCTCTCAGACCTGCTGGATTGGGGCGAGGGGATCGTGCTTGCTCCGATTCCGACGCCTGAGGAGGTCGAAAAACTGCCGGAGCTGCTTTTGCGGCTAAAGCAGGCTTTCGGCCCGGCGGTGCGCCTTGCCGCCAGCCTTTCCTATGGTGGCTATGACCGGCGGCGGCTTGAGCGGCTGATGGCGATGGCGAAAGCTGCCCAGGTGCCGCTTCTTGCCACCAACGACGTGCTCTATCACACGATAGAGCGTCGCCCCTTGCAGGATGTTCTTGCCTGTATTCGCCTGCATGAAACGCTGGAAAGCGCAGGCCGCCGGCTTCTTGCCAATGGGGAGCGGCACCTGAAAGGGGAGGCCGAGATGGAGCGCCTGTTTTTCGAGGCGCCCCGGGCCCTGACTGAGACCATGCGGGTTCTCGGCGAGATCGCCTTTTCCCTCGACGAGTTGAAATACGAATATCCGGAGGAGGATTACGGTCAGAGCGCCAACCCGCGCGAGGAACTTCGCCGTCTGACTATGGAAGGCCTCGAGCGCCGTTATGATCAAGGCGTGCCCGCAAAGGTCAAACAGGCGATCGCCCACGAGCTGGCGCTGATCGCCCAACTTGAATACGAGCCGTATTTCCTTACCGTTTACGACATCGTCCGCTTTGCCCGTTCTCGCGGCATCCTTTGTCAGGGGCGGGGGTCTGCCGCCAATTCCGCCGTCTGCTTCTGCCTCGGCATCACCGAGGTCGATCCCGACAGGGCGGATCTCTTGTTTGAGCGGTTCATCTCGCCGGAACGCCGTGAGCCGCCCGATATCGACGTCGATTTCGAGCATGAGCGGCGTGAGGAAGTCATCCAGTATATCTACGAGAAATACGGTCGCGAACGCGCCGGCCTGGCTGCGACGGTCATCACCTACCGCTCGCGCTCGGCAGTGCGGGAGGTCGGCAAGGTTTTCGGCCTGAGCGAGGATGTGCTTAGCCGGGTTTCAGGCACTATCTGGGGCTGGTCGTCCGGCGGCGTGGGGGAAAGGGAATTGCGCGAGGCGGGGCTCGATCCTACCGATCCGCGCCTTGCCCGCGTTGCGCGGTTGGCCAAGGAGATCATCGGTTTTCCACGCCATTTGTCACAGCATGTAGGCGGGTTCGTCATCACTCGCGGCAGGCTCGACGAGGTGGTGCCGGTCATGAATGCCGCAATGGAGGACCGCACCACCATCGAATGGGACAAGGACGATCTTGAATCGCTCGGTATGCTGAAGATCGACGTTCTGGCGCTCGGCATGCTGACGGCGATCCGCAAGGCATTGGATTTTCTGAGGGATGACTACGGCGAGACCCTCACCATCGCCACCATTCCGGCGGAGGAGCCGGATATCTACGACATGCTGTGCAGGGCGGACTCAATTGGCGTTTTCCAGGTGGAAAGCCGGGCGCAGATGACCATGCTGCCGCGCTTGAGGCCCAGGAATTTCTACGATCTCGTCATCGAGGTCGCGATTGTCCGGCCCGGCCCGATCCAGGGCGATATGGTGCATCCCTATCTTCGCCGCAGGCAGGGGCTGGAGAAGGTCACCTATCCCAAGCCGGAGCTGAAGGAGGTTTTGGGCAAGACCGAGGGCGTGCCGCTGTTTCAGGAGCAGGCGATGAAAATCGCCATCGTTGCCGCGGGCTTCACCCCCGGCGAGGCGGACAAGCTGCGCCGGGCCATGGCGACTTTCAAACGCGTCGGCACCATCGGCACATTCCAGACCAAGATGATCGAGGGAATGGTCGCCAAGGGCTACGAGCGCGATTTTGCCGAGCGCTGCTTTCGCCAGATCGAGGGCTTCGGCGAATACGGCTTTCCCGAAAGCCATGCGGCGAGTTTTGCCCTTTTGGTCTATGCCTCCGCCTGGATAAAGGCACGCTATCCCGATGTTTTCCTTGCCGGTCTTTTGAATGCACAGCCCCTTGGTTTCTATGCCCCGGCCCAGCTTGTGCGCGATGCGCGCGAGCACGGCGTGGAGGTTCGGGAGGTCGATATCAATCTCTCAAACTGGGATGCGACGCTGGAGGCAGGCGTGGAAGCGGCCGCCCGTTTGCACCCGATGCATAGGGAAATGCAGGGCGCGGTTCGAGCCGACAAGGCGGTACGGCTGGGCTTTCGCCAGGCCAAGGGTTTGCGGCAGGAAGACATGCTGAAGCTGATTGAGAATAGAGGTAAGGGCTATGATTCCGTTAGGGATTTATGGCTCCGCTCCGGGCTTTCCAGGGCCGTGGTCGAGCGGCTGGCGGAGGCCGATGCCTTTCGCTCGCTCGGGCTTGACCGGCGGACGGCGCTGTGGGCGGCGCAGGGGCTGGAGCGGGGCGGAAAAAAGGAGCGGCTGCCGCTGTTCGATCTTGCTGAAATGGCGGAAATCCGCCGCGAACCGGACTTCCACCTGCCGTCCATGCCGCCGGGAGAACAGGTGGTAGCCGACTACCGGACACTGTCGCTGTCGCTGAAGGCGCATCCGGTGAAATTCGTGCGCGGCACGCTTGATGCGCAGCGGGTTATCCCCTGCGAGAAACTCAGGATAATAAATAACAATCAATGGGTTACGGTTGCGGGACTGGTGCTTGTCCGCCAGCGTCCGGGCACCGCGAGCGGGGTGATTTTCATGACGATGGAGGATGAAACGGGGATTGCAAATGTGGTGGTTTGGCCGAAGGTTTTTGAGAAATTCCGCGCGGTTGTCCTCGGTGCGCGCTTTCTCAAGGTGACTGGAAAAGTGCAATCCGACCAAGGGGTTGTGCATGTCATCGCCAACCGGCTGGAGGATGCGACGGAGCTTTTGTCCACGCTCTCCGACGCCTCGCTGAAGGACGCGGGCCTTGCGCGCGCCGACGAGGTGAAACGCCCGGTCGCCGAGCAGAAATTGAAGATGAGACCCACAGCGACGCTCGCCCGGCTCGTGCGGGAAGTACCTGAAATCGCTTCGGATTTCGCCGCGCTCAAGACGGCCGCCCAGGCGCTGCCGAAGGGGCGCAACTTCCACTAGAGCGCTTTATTTGCCCCGGATGTCCCAAATGTCCCGAACTGTCCCCAATTGTTTCCAAAAGGGCGCCGGCACGTCCCGATCACGACCCGAATGTGCGCCACCCGGCCCCCGGAGCATCCTGCGCTCGAATGAATGCAGGATGCTCCGGCACTCTGACTGCGATCAACTTTTCCGCGTTCATGCGAACCCGCCTGAACGCAGGTTGATCTATCCCGCTTTTTCGCCCTTCAGCGCCTTGGCCAGCCGCTCGATCAGCCGCTGACGCTCCTTCGGGTCGGCGGTCGCATCCAGCTTGCTGGAAAGCTCGAGCGTGAAGGCGGCATAGTCGTTGTACCAGTCGTGCTCCAGCGCGACATCGGCGATACGGTCGGCGACACGCCCTTTCGACTGCGCGGCGCCGGGGATAAGTTCGAAGCTCTCGTCGAACATGGGCAGCAGGATCTTCTCCAGCGGCAGCCCCTTCTTGCCGAGCAGCTGGCGAAGCTCGTTTCGCGCGTCCTGTTCGCCGTGGTTGAGGAAGAGCGCGCCGGAAATCTCCCCGCGCTTCACGATCCAGTCGATCAGCTCGGCCTGATCGGCATGGGCGGAATAATTGCCGATCCGGCGGATGGTGGCGCGAACCTTGAACTCCTTGCCCTGAATGCGCACGTCGCTCTTGCCGGAAAGGATGATCTGGCCAAGGGTGCCGGGCGCCTGGTAGCCGACGAAGAGGATGGTGGCGTCATGCCGCCAGATGTTGTTCTTCAGGTGATGCTTGACGCGCCCGGCCTCGCACATGCCGGAAGCGGAAATGATGATCGCGCCGCCGGCGATCATGTTGATCGCCTTGCTTTCCTCCACGCTCTCGACGATGCGGAAATGCGGATCTCGGAAAAGCTGCGCCTCGCTCGACCTCGATATCGTCGAACTCGTCGGCGTGGCGGCTGAAAACCTGGGTCACCCGCCGCGCCAGCGGCGAATCGAGGAAAACGGTGGCGGGCGGGATCTCGCGCTTCGCCAAAAGCACGCCGATATCGTGCAAAAGCTCCTGGCTGCGCTCCACCGCGAAGGCGGGAATGACGATATTGCCGCCGCGCGCCAGCCCGTCGACCAGCTCCGTGCGCAAGGCCTCGCGCCGGGTGGCGACGGTATAATCCTGCCGGTCGCGATTGCCATAGGTGCTTTCGCAAATCACATAGTCGAAGCCGACGGTCGCCTCCGGCTCGGGATGAAACACCTTCTCGTCCGGGCCGAGATCGCCGGAAAAAAGCATCCTCACCTGCCGGTTGCCGTTGCCCTCCTCAAGGCGGATTTCGGTCGGAAGCCGACCCCAGGATGTGGCCGGCGTTCCAGAAGCGGATGTAAATGCCGGTGACGGGCGAAAACCACGTGTCGTAGTCGCGCGGGTCGATGCGGCGCAAAGCCTCGTCGGCATCCTCGCGGCGGTAGAGCGGCTCGACGGTCTTGCCCGAACGGTGCTGCTTCTTGCGGTTCACGCGGTCGGCGTTGGATTCAACGATCATGGCGGAATCCGGCAGCATGAACTGCAGCAGATCGCCGGTGGCGGCGGTGGCGAAAATCTTGCCCGTGAAGCCGTGCTTCACCAGCTTGGGCAAGAGGCCGGAATGGTCGATATGGGCATGGGTCAGGATGACGAAATCGACCGTTTTCGGGTCGAAGGGGAAGGGCTCGAAATTCAGCTCTCGAACCGAGCGGTTGCCCTGGAACATGCCGCAATCGACAAGGAAACGATATTTGGACGTCTCGACCAGGGAGCAGGAACCGGTGACCGTCCCCGCCGCGCCGAAAAAGGAAAGCCTTGGCATGCACCCCTCCGCAGATGTCGTAGCGTCAAGCAGATTGCCCCGGAATGCGCGCCGGGGCAAATGGGGAGAAGGAGGAAAATGCAGGGCTGAGCCTTGGTTCAAGCAGCCATTTGGTGACCAAGACACAGCAGGTTGTATTGACCTTAAGAGCACTGTGCGGCTAATTATGCCGCACCGGTGCAGATCGACTGAGGCCTTTTCGCGAGGGCCGATAGCACCGGTGTCGTCAGGGGAAACCTTGATCACTTGCCTAGCGCTGTGGGCCGAAAGGCTTGACCTTAGTCGAGGATCTATGAGGGAGGCTAGTGCCTCCCTTTTCTCGTTTCAAAAGTATCTTTCGCCTTTCCAGGTCAGCTCAACCGCCTTTCCGAACGGCAGCTTTTGATTGTCTTGACACGCCTATCGTTCGTCATCCACAGAGTTCGATCTCTAGCGTTAGGTTCAATAATGCATCTCATTTCACGTGTTTTAATCGAGGGTTTTTGGGACAGTTATGATTTCGAAGTAACGATAGACCCAAACGTGACATTTTTTATCGGTCAAAATGGAACGGGAAGACTACATTCATAAATCTTTTGGCCGCTGTACTCACAGCCGACTTTAAGACTTTGGATCGAATACCTTTTCCCATCGTGTCGTCATTAATCTTGCTCCCCAAAAGAAGGGTGAAAAGCCATCGATTATCGTGTCGAAGTCGAGGAAAAAAATCGTCCGTTTGAGCTAACCGACTATCGAATTAATCCGGGGGGTGTTAACGCAAAGGAAGTTAGATTTTCGCTAGATGACAGCGAAGAGCAGATGTTATTAAGGCGTGTTCGGCATGACCCACGATACTTTGACTACTATCGCTTTCAAAGTGGTTTAATGCCAGTACTGAATGAACTTGTTTCTGTGAAATGGCTATCGATTCATAGAACATCGCCGAACGATCGACCTCGCGAAGATCGTGCGTATAGAAGTCCACTGTCGACCAGAAGCTAGAAACCTTATCAAACGATCTAGTGAGGTACTTTGCGACACTGTCGCACCAGAAAGACGATGAAATAAGAGCGTTTCAAGAATACCTATTTGTTTCTCTTATTGAGCATCGAGAAGATATGAATCCGTTCGATGAAAAACGCCTTGATCTTGTTCCTCAATATACAGAAGCATTGCAGACAATATTTAAGGAGTTGCATGTTCAGAAGGATACCACAAGCCTAATTTCAAGTTTTTCCAAACGGGCGGTCCAGTATAAACAAAATTCAGATGATAAGGAAGATAGCGGCCTGACAACGGAAGAGCTTATATTTCGGATCGGTTTGTACAGGATTGAAGACGTTGTAACGCGATGGGAAGCTCTCCAAGATAGACTAGAAAGAAGATTTTCAGAGCCAGAAAGATCGCTTTCAGGAAATTGCAGACAATCTCTTTCAAAGAAAGCGAATGACATTCTCGGAGAGTAACGAGATGGTCTTTGTGTCGCGAAGCGGAAAACCCCTCACACCACAGATGCTTTCAAGTGGAGAGAAGCAGCTTCTGACATTCTAATGAGCGAAGCTCTGCTGCAACGTGAGATGCCCGCAATATTTATTGCGGATGAACCAGAGCTATCTCTTCATGTTCTCTGGCAGGAGCGGCTCGTCAGTAGTCTTCGTGCATTAAATCCAAATGCTCAAATCATTGCAGCAACTCATTCTCCTGACATCGTTGGACCGCTCTCAGAGAAGGCCGTTGACATGGAGTCGCTTGTAAGATGACGTTAAGACGGACAGCGAGCGCACTCCATAGTTTAAATATTTTTATCAAGTTGACATCGTTGTATTTTGTGAAGGGGGAAAATCGCTATCCTACGAAAATGCAATAAAAACCTCGAGTTCTGATGGAACGTTGGATTCTTTATACTGGGAAAAGATAATTAATTCCTATCAGCTTCAGAAGAAGTACCACGTTAAATCAATTGGAAGCAAAGGCACATTGAGGCGCATTGCAGAAGACGTACGAGATCTCAATATTGCGACTATTTCAATATGCATGAACTCCGACTACGAGCGTATTCAGGGGGTTAATTATCACGGCCCGCGTGTCGCATGGACAATGGGATATAGCTGGGAGAACGACGTTGTAAGTTCTCCGGTTTTAGAAAGCATTTTGTCGATGCTTGTGGGTGATGGCATTCAGGGTATAGCGGCTCGTCAAGATTTGCGGAAACGGGTCTCGCGGCTGGAGCAAGGACTCCAACGGTGGACGGAAATCGACATCAGTTTGTGTGCTCGCGGACGGGGCGGAGTATTTGATCGGGAAAAGCCGTTGGCCGCTATTGACATGAGCAATCCTCCAACCGCGCGGCAGGCAACGCTTTCACAGCGGCTCGCGGTGGCCGGTTACCAGCGAAAGCCAAGGAAGGTGGTTTCGGTAGGATACGGAGACGTAGTAATAATTTGCTTCGGTAAGCTAATCAGTCGGGCGTTGTATCATTCGGTTGTCGCTTCTATTCGGAGTGTAGTGAGTGTACGCCTCGACTATGAAGTGTTCATGCGGCTTGCGATCAGTGAGACGATAAAGGCGGCGGCAGCCGGGGCCTTGCCAAACCATTGGGCTCATATTCAATCGCAGAGAAACGCATTCGTCTGAGTGGGGGGTGGATAGAGAAGGTAATTGGCAGGCCGTCGGAGAATGCTTGGGTGCGCAGTGTTAGTTGAAGCGCATGATGATGTCGTTATATCGCAGCCGCTTACCTCAAAACCTGGCTAGAATTGTACTGTCTGCGTTTCATTCGGTCGCCGCAACCCACCCCCACCTTCTAGCGCTCAACAAATCTAATGCTACGTAATCTTCACTTTCCCCCCATCCTTAATTCGAACTCCAGCCCATGGCCAAATAACTGAAACCTCTTGGCGGGGAGGCCGAAGTGACCGTGCCTTACGATGTCGTCATTGCCGGTAGCGGGCCTCTCGGGTTGGCTGCTGCGCGCAGGTTGGCGGAAAGAGGGGCGAGCTGTCCTCGTCCTCGAACAGGGCGATGCGATTTTAAACCCGCCCGGATCGCATTATCGCAATTCCGCCAATTCATCCAAAGAGCCCGACAGCTATCTTCCGAAGCCACGAAATATCTTGAGTTCATCGACGACGGCGTGTCTCGCGATGCGCTTCTAGGTGCCGCAGTTACGCGGACGGTTGGCGGGCAGGGGGCGATCTGGACCAACCTTTGCCCGCGTGGCGATGCGCTGTGGCCGGCCATGAGCGACAAGGAGTGGGCAAGACGCTACGAGGTGGCAGAGGACTACCTCCGTGTCCAGACCGACAGGCTCGACAGGTCCATACGCCAGAAGCGCATTGGCGCGAGGCTTGAGGACTTCTTCAAGGCAAAAGGCCGGGAGGTTGCGCCGCTTCCCGTCGCCGGCCGCTATCTGGACGCGGCGTTCTGCATTTCACCGGATCGATCGACATTTTGAACGCCGACGCGGAGGCTCGAAGAAGGGTTCGATCCGCATGACCGGGTTAACCGCATCGTCACCGAAGGCCACAGGGTCAAATGTCTGGAAACGTCGTCCGGGCGCGTCGAGGCGGCAAGCTATGTGATCGCCGGGGGCGCCATCAGTACGCCGGAGCTGTTGTTTCGCTCAAGGATACGGCCCCATGCGCTGGGCCGGTATCTTTCCTATCACCCGCTGGCAGTGTGCCAGATCGTCGTTTCGCCGGAATTATGCAGCGCAGGCGATACGGGCGATGTCGACCCCCGCATTGAGATCCGGCCGGGCGGCGAGACGCCCTGGTATACGCTTGTTTTGCACGACGTTTCGCCGTTCGATCCGACCGGGAACGACAGGGAAATTTCACCGAACCGGCTGAGTCGATCCAGTCGATCTGCCCGGTCGACAACGAGGAACACAAGCGGGCGACTTCCACGAGGAAGGACCTGTGACCTTCGATGTGCCGCTGTCGGAGGCCGATCTCGGCAGGATGCGTGGCGCGGAACAGAGGCGCCGCACTCGCCGGTGCTGGTGGAGCAGCATCCGCGAGAGGGGTGCAGCGCTTGCCGTGGATGCCCTTCGGCTTTGCCCATATGACCGGTACGACGCGCATGTCCGCAGCAAATGACGGCACCGGCGTTGCGGATTATCAGGGGCGCGTCTGGGACTATGACAATCTGTTTCTTGCCACCAACGGGTTGATACCGACGAGGATGTCGGTCAATCCGACGCTGACCGGTGTCAGTCTCGCCATTCACGTGGCCGATCATATCGATTTTTGAAGGCCGGGAGCCTTTCGCACCAACTCGCCTTCAAGTTTTCGGGCATGTCGACCGACAAAGGCTATTCGTATAGGCTAGGATTTCAGGCGATTAGGGGCAATAACGAATGTCCATGCTGTGGCGGAACTGGGCGGCTTTCGTCACGGTGCTGGCGATCGTGCTCGGCGTGCTGGGGTTCCTCGCCGTCTTGCAGCACGATGCGATCCTGACGCGCCTGCAGCAGGAACGCCTGGCGGTGATTGCCGAAACCACGGGCTCGTCGTTCCGCGCGACCGTCAATCTCGGCCTGCCGATCTCGACCATGCGAAACGCCAAGCAGGTGATGGCGCGGGATCAGGCGATCGACCCTGCCGTCAGCAGCATCCGCGTGTTCAATCCGTCGGGGATCGTCGTCCACTCGACCGACCCCGACAAGGCCGCGCCGATACCGCGTGAAATTCTTCTCCATCAGGCCGAAAGCAGCAGCGACCGCTGGAACGCCCGCTCCGAGACGGAATTGCTGGCGGGGTTTTCCATCAAGGATCTGGCGGGGGCAACGGTCGGCGGCGTGCTGGTTTCCGCGTCGAACAGCGATTTTCTTGAAAAATCCGCCGCCATGAAGCGCGAGATCGTGGTGGCGGCGGTGGCGATCCTCGTTGCCTTCGCCGCGCTCGGCTTTCTGGTGTTGCGGCTGAGGCTCGACGGGGCAATCCGCTCCATGGCGAAGCTGCGAGACCTGGCCCGAACCTTCAGCCACGACGAGCGGGAGGAAGCGGGCGCAGGCGCGATGCCCCTCAATCCGGCCGAATACGGCTTCCTGAGCGGCGAAATCGCCAAGCTTGAAACCGAGATCAGCGCCGCCAACCGGGCGTTTCATCAGGCGCGGGGCGAACTGGCGAGGCTCGCGCCCGGCGATAGCGAAGCGGAGGAACCGGCGGGCGGCAAAATCGAGACCTCCGGCAGCGTCGTGGCATCGGTGCCGGAAACCTCGTTTGCGCGCATTTTCGCGCGCTCGCTCACGCCCTGGCTGATCGGGCTGATCCTGATGGCGGCGACCGTGCTTGGCACCTTCATCTATGGCGACGTCACGCGGTCGTTCGAGCCGGAGCTCGCCGCGCGCACCAAGTTGATCGGCACGGTCGCGACCCGCAATGTCCAGCGCTCGGTCAGCGCCGGCGTGCCGCTCGCCCAACTCGTCGGGGCGGAGCGCTATTTTGAGGGGCTGTTGCGCAATTTTCCCGAAGTCTCCTATTTCGGCATCGCGACGGGGCGGATCGTCTACGAGTTCGGCACAAGGCAGAAATCGGTCTTCGGGCCGGAGCAATCGCGCAAGGACGTGCCGACCTTCCCGATCATCGATCAGGGCGAGCAGATCGGCTACATCATCATCGACGTGAACCCGGAATATTTCGCGCTGCAGTTTCGCGGCATGCTGCTCGATTTCGGCGTCATTCTGCTGGTCGTCAGCCTGCTGGCGTTCCAGATCGTCACCGTGGTCATGAGCCGGTCGCTGACCGCGCCTTTCATGCGCCTGCAAACGCTGGCGGCACTTCAGGCGGCAAGCGATTTTTCCAAGGTTATCCAGACGATGGGCACCGATGCCATCGAGAGGCTGACGTATCTGCTGTCGTGGCATGCGGTGGCGCTGCACAGGGGCCTGGAAGCCGCAGTTGGACGGCTGTCAGAGGCAGGTGCCACGGCGGCGCTGGGCAAATTGCGGGCAAGGCTGAAGATAACGAATGCCCGGCCGCGCCTCTTGCAGTTTTCCTATCTCAACGATGTCCGCCTGCCGCTGTTCATGTTTGCCGCCGCCGACGAATTGCCGCTGGCGTTTTTCCCGCTCTATGTGAAAGCCAGCGACAACCCCTTGACGTGGCTCGATCCGGGGGTGGTGATCAGCTTGCCGCTGGCCGGATATCTGGTCGCGATCGTCTTCGGCTCGCCGCTCGCGCGCCCGCTGGCGGAACGGCTTGGCCACCGCAATCTCCTGCTCATTGCAGTGGTGCCGACGCTTCTGGCCCATCTCGGGCTTTATTTCTCGACCAATGTCATCGAGATCGTACTGTTTCGCATGGTCACCGGGCTGGGCTTTGCCATCGCGACGCTGGCCTGTCAGGACTATGTGCTCGATATCGTGCCGCGCGAGTATCGAAACCGGTCGCTTGGACTGTTCACCGCCGCCATGTTCAGCGGGATTTTCGCAGGCACGGCGCTGGGCGGCGTTCTGGCGGACCGGCTGGGGCAGAGCACGGTTTTCGCCGTCAGCGCCGGGCTGGTGCTGGTTTCCGGGATACTGACCTATCGTCTTCTCCCGGCCATCGCCCGTGAACGGGAGAGTGGTGCAAGTACCCGCACCAGCTATCTGCCGCCCATCTGGCGACCGCTCCAAAGCCGCCGGTTTGCAGCGCTCGTGTTCGGCATCGCAATCCCGACCAACATCATTATCCAGGCTTTCATATCGTTTACGGTCGCCTTGCAACTGAATGCGCTGGGGGCATCGGCCGCCGATGCCGGCCGGATTCTGATGACCTATTTTCTCGCGATCGCGCTGATCGGCCCGGTGGCGCCACGGCTTTTCGAAGGGAGGCTGACGCCGTCCTCCGTCAGCCTGATCGGCGCGACGCTGGCCGGATTGAGCCTCTGCGTTGTCGCGTTCTGGCCCGCTCAATGGTCGATGCTGATTGCGGTAGCCGGCGCGGGGATCGGCCACGCCATGGTGCGCGATCCGCAGGTCGCTGTTGCCATGGATATCGCTGAAAACGAGCTCCAACATCTGGGTTCGACCGCCGTTCTCGGCTCGTTGCGGACGCTGGAGCGCCTCGGCAGCACCATCGGCCTTGTCACCATCGCCCTTGTTTCGAGCACCCTTGGATATACGACATCGACGGCGCTGATGGCCGCGCTGGCTTTTGCTGGCGTTGTCTGGTTTGTGCTTGCAATCGTTGGCGGGAAACGCTTTTAGGTCGAATCCGGAAAAACCAGTATTACCAAACACGCTCTAACCATTTGATCTGGCGCATGTCCTTGTCCCAAAACCGGTATCCACTTTTGGGGGACGTGCGCTAATTCACGGTTTCGGCGAACTGCAGAATCTCGACAGGCGGATAGAGATTGAGCTTCCGCGCCACGTCCATGTTGACCACATAGGCGAAGTCCGTCATGCGCGCGACCGGCAGATCTCCCGGAACGCTGCCGTCGATGAGGATCTTTTCAGCTTGTTGTCCTGCCAGACTGCCAACGTCGGTATAACGCGCGGAGATCGACAGGAGCGCCTGCGAATTCCTGACCAGACGCTCGTAGGGGCTGAGGACCGGTATGCCGTTTTCAACCGCCGAACCGGTGAAGATGTCGCGATTGACGTCGAGAAACGAGCTTGAGCCGAGATAGATGAAGTCGACTCCGCCATCCTTCAGCTCGGCGATCTTCAGCGGTATGTCCTCAGCGCTTGGTTGTCCATCGGCGCCCAATGGCAACTCGAGCGCCACCAGCTCGAAGTTCATCTGTTTGGACAGGGCGTCGATCTCGTCGCGCTTGATCAGGGAATTGGCTTCATTGGCGTTGTAAAGCAGGCCAAGTCGCTGGAAGCCGGGGAGATAGGAGCGGATCGTATTGATGTTGACCGCCTCCGGTACGCGGTTGTACGTGCCGGTAATGTTCCTGCGGCCGGTCTCATCGAGGCTTTTAACCACCCCGACCCCGACCGGATCTGCCACGACCATGAAAACGAGAGGTATGTCGTTGTCGAACTGCGGATCGTCGACATCGTCCACAGTGCCGGCAATGCCCAATGTCACGGATGTGCCCCAGGTCAGGATCAGATCGGCCTTGGCGGCGCGGGCTTCGGCCAGAAATCCGGGCAGTTTTTCCTCGTGCCGGTCCGCGTCGCGAATAACGAATTCGGCATCGATCTTCCGCTCCGCCAGGTAATTTTGAAAGCCCTCGCAGGCTTCCTCGCAGCCGCGCCAAAACATCCCGTAAATGAGCTTCTTGTCATCAGCCTGAGCCGTCGCGGCGAAGGAGGCGGAAAGCGCCGCAAGAAGTAAAATAGTCGATAACCGCCGCTTCATGATCGACCTCCAGGCTTGTTTTTTGAATTATGCCTTCGCTCAGGGAGGCTTTGTCTCCACAGACGAGGAAGCGGGGGTGCGCCCTGCGTTTTCTTGCTGGATGATCTTTCACTTGTATCACATTTCGCGACGTCATCGAATAGTCGCGCCGACCGGGCCGGCGCGCCGGTCGGGCCATGCGCGGCTCTCTCATTGACGCGTAGCAAGGCAACAGATACAAGCGCGCCAGCAAGGCACGGTCCTGTGGATGGCAAATCGGGGTCGAGGCTTCTTCGCGCGTGATGCGGGCACTATTGGGCCTTCATCTTAAACGCGATTGCTTTCCATGCGTTGGAACCGGGTGAGGGCTTTGAGCCCGTATCCTCAATTCCTCGTCCCGATCCGGAGTGCGCCGCGCGGAGTTTTTTGAAAATCCCGCTCATCGGCGTTGGCCGGAATAACCCGTGTTCGTGGCAGGCAATGCCGCCACGCCTCCGCTCTCTTTGGCGGTGACCCAGGATATCGACCTAATGACAACTTTCGAAGGCGCTCATCCGGCGCTCGCACGCGCTCTTGACCATCGCGGTTACAAGACGCTGACCCCCGTTCAAGACTCCGTTCTGACACCCGAAGCGCAAGGCATCGACCTGCTGGTTTCGGCGCAGACCGGCTCCGGCAAGACGGTCGCCTTCGGGCTTTCCATCGCGCCGACGCTTTTGGGCGATGCGGAACGGTTTTCACCCGCCGCCGAACCCATGGCGCTGGCTATCGCGCCGACGCGCGAACTGGCGTTGCAGGTGGCGCGCGAGCTGGAATGGCTCTACGGCGAAACCGGCGCCAGGGTGATCACCTGCGTCGGCGGCATGGAAATGCGCAAGGAGCGCCGGGCGCTTTCCGGCGGCGCGCATATCGTCGTCGGTACGCCGGGGCGGCTGCGCGACCACGTGGAGCGCGGCTTTCTCGATCTTTCCGCTCTCAAGGTGGTGGTGCTGGACGAAGCCGACGAAATGCTGGACCTCGGCTTTCGCGAGGATCTGGAGTTCATTCTGGACGCCGCACCTGCCGAACGGCGCACTCTGATGTTTTCCGCCACGGTGCCACGGCCGATCGCCATGCTCGCCAAGCGCTTCCAGAAGGATGCGCTGCGCCTTTCCACCGTGGAAGAGCGCGAGCAGCATGTCGACATCGAATACCGCGCCTATGCGGTGGCGCCTTCCGACCGGGAAAACGCCATCATCAACGTGCTGCGCTTCTACGAATCCGAAAGCGCCATCGTCTTTTGCGCCACGCGCGAGGCGGTGAAACATCTCTCCGCAAGGCTCGCCAACCGGGGTTTCTCGGTGGTGGCGCTGTCTGGCGAACTCAGCCAGGCCGAACGCACCCACGCGCTGCAGGCCATGCGCGACGGCCGCGCCAGGGTCTGCGTGGCGACCGATGTCGCCGCGCGCGGCATCGATTTGCCGAACCTCAACCTCGTCGTCCACGCCGACCTTCCGACCGGCCGCGATACGCTGCTGCACAGGAGCGGCCGCACGGGGCGCGCCGGCAACAAGGGCATCAGCGCGGTCATCGTTCCCTATACCCGCCGCCGTGGCGCGGAGCGGCTGTTCATCGCCGCCGGCATCCAGGTGGAGTGGGTGCGCGCGCCCTCGGTGGAGGAAATTCTCAGCCGCGACCGGCAGCGCATCGCCGATGAAGCCGCCTTCGGCGAGGATCTGGAAGGCGACGATCTTTCGCTGGCTAATGAATTGCTGGAGCGCCATGGTGCGCTGAAGCTCGCATCCGCCTTCGTGCGCATGCAGCAGGCGCGCTATCCGGTGCCGGAAGAGCTGCTCGGCAACGTGCCGAACCCGAAGAACGAACCGCCGGTGGAGCGCAAGGACGATTTCATCGGCGGCGTCTGGTTCGCCGTATCGCTGGGCCGCAAGCAGCGAGCCGAGCCGCGCTGGCTGCTGCCGCTCGTTTGCCGCGCCGGCCATATCACCAAGAAGGACGTGGGCGCGATCCGCATCTTCGAAAACGAAACGCGTTTCGAGATTTCGCCACAGATGGCCGACCGTTTCATCGAGACGATCCTGCGGCACGGAACGGGCGAGAAATCCGTCACCATCGTGCCGGTTTCCGATGGAGACATCCCGCAAGGCGGCGACAGGGCGGATAGAGGTGGTAAGCCGGCTTATAAATCCGGCCCAAGGTCGGGCGGCCGGTTCGAAGGCAAGCCCGGAGGCTATCGCGCCCCTGCTCATCGAGGCCAGGGACCGCGTAGCGGCGACACCCGCGTTGAAGGCGGCGAGCGGACGGACCGTCCGGCGCGCAAGCCATACGCTGGCGACCGGAGCTATGTGGATGCAGGTCCTGCCGGTGAGCGCGCCGCGCCGAGGGGCAAGGACGCTTCTTTCAAGAAGGAGGCCCCGTTCAAGAAAGATGGCGGCTTCAAGAAAGCCCGCAAGCCTGCCGCGGCTGCCGCTGCAAAGGGCAAGCCGGGCGGCTGGAAAAAGCGCGAGGCTTAGGGGCTATTCTCGCCGAAGCTCGCTTCGGAAGATGTTTATTTGGGCATGAGCGCCCAATAGTCGAAATCGAGGATGACGGAGGGATCGTATTTGCCTTCCGCATCCTTCAACGGGAAATCGGCGCAAGGCCGGTTTCTCGTGGCAACGGTCTGCAGACGCAGAGCGCCGACATCGAAGCGGCCCTCGATCTCGGCAACCTCGACTACTTGCGACCAGGCGAAAACCGTATCGCCGGCGAAAAGCGGCGCGACGTGCCGCCCGCCGTTGATCGCGGCGATGTGGAAGGCATTGCCCAGCCCGTTGAAGGAGAGCGCGCGGGCGAGCGATATCACGTGGCCGCCGTAAATCAGCCGCCGGCCGAAACGGCCCTGACCTTCCGTGAACTGGTTGAAATGCACCTTGGCGGTGTTCTGGTAGAGCCTCGTTGCAAGCTGATGCTCGGCCTCTTCCACGGTCATGCCGTCGACGTGGTCGATCATCTCGCCGACGGCGTAATCGCCAAAGCGGAACGGCGAACCGGAAAGATCATTGTCCCATGAGCCGTTGTCGATAAGCGGGCAGGCATCGCCAAGCGCATCGGGGGCGATCGCATCCGGCAGCACCGGCACGAGCGGCTCCGGCGCGGGCGAGGCTTCATTGCGTTTCCTCACCATCACCCAGCGTACGTAGTCCAGAACCTCCGTGCCGTCGGACTTGTAGCCGGTGGACCGCACGTAGACGGTGCCGGTCTTGCCGTTGGAATTCTCCTTCAGCCCGATGACCTCGGAAATGGCGGAAAGCGTGTCTCCCGGAAAAACGGTGGCAAGAAATCGCCCGCCGGCATAACCGAGATTGGCAACCGCGTTTAGCGAGATATCCGGCACGGTCTTGCCGAAGACGGTGTGGAAGACGAGGAGATCGTCAACCGGCGCGCGGGCGTAGTCGATGGCGTGGGCGAAGGCCTCCGACGACTGTACCGCGAAACGCGAGCCATAAAGTGCGGAATAAAGCGACACATCGCCGGCGGTGATCGTCTTCGGCGTGGCATGGCGGATCACCTGGCCGATAGAGAAATCCTCGAAGAAATTGCCCGCATTGGTCTTGGTCACGTTTCCCGTCCCGTGGTGAAAGCCGGCTGGAGGCCGGTAGCTTTGGCTGGCACCGATTAACGCATTTTGCTGCAGCGCCGCGCAACCGCATCTTTCGGGGGAGGGTGTGTCGTGAATGCCGGCGAATTAACCTGCGGGTTTTTTCGCGAATTACCCCTCACCCGGCGCTTTGCGCCGACCTCTCCCTGAGGGAGAGGTTAAGCCGCTCCTGGCTGGCGCTCTGCATCCTTTGAAGCGGACGCAGGATTGATTGTCGGGGAAGATGCGGAAGGGCGCGCGCGCTCCCCCACTCCTTGAGAGAGAGGTTAGGGTGAGGGGAAATCAGTCGCGTATTCTTTTGCCGGATCGCGAGTTTTTTGCGCAAAACCTCGCCATACGCATACTGTGACTTGCGAATTTTCTCCTCTATATAGCGGCTGGAGCATCCTGCCTTCGCATGCATGCAGGTTGATCTAGTCGCTACGTGTCCGAAGGGTCGGGCAAGCCTTTTTTGGGAGGGATCATGACGATTGCGTTTCCGGAGAAGCTGATCGACGGCTATGGCCGTTACCGCGAGCGCGGCTATATCCGCTATCAGGAAGACTACGAGCGGCTGGAGATCTACGGCCAGCATCCGGAAGTGATGGTGATATCCTGCTGCGACAGCCGGGTGACGCCGGAGGGAATCTTCGGTGCGGGGCCGGGCGAACTTTTCGTGGTGCGCAATGTCGCCAATCTGGTGCCGCCCTATACGCCCGACGACGATTATCACTCGACGAGTGCGGCGCTCGAATTCGCCGTGCAGGCGCTCAAGGTCAAGCACATCGTGGTGATGGGCCACAAGCGCTGCGGCGGCGTCGCCGCCTTCCTCAATCAGGATTCCGTGCCGCTGTCGCCCGGCGATTTCATCGGCAAATGGATGACGCTGCTGGAACCGGCAGCCGAAACGCTGGCCTGTCTTGAAATCGGCAGCGAGGACGACCGGCAACTGGCCATGGAATATGCAGGCGTCCGGCAATCGCTGGCAAACCTGCGGACATTTCCATGCGTCAGCATTCTGGAGGAAAAGGGCAGGCTCAAGCTGCACGGCTCGTGGTTCGATATCGGCTCGGGCGAATTGCGGCTGATGGACCCGGACTCCGGCGCGTTTCATCTGGCGCCCGTGCCGGAGCACAAAGCGTCCTGACCCGATTTTACGGGCGCTTTGATCTTGATTAAGGGCGCGACCGGCGTTTTGTGCTTGCCTAAGGGCAATCGGGAGACGAGCCATGATCGAGGAAATTACCGGTCGGCCGGAAGGCACGCTTGAGTTCAAGCTCACCGGCAAGATTACCGGCGAGGATTACGACAAGGTCCTGACGCCGGCAATCGAGAAGGCGCTGGAGAAAAGCGATCGCATCCGCTTCCTGGCCCAGGTGGGGCCAGGGTTCGAGGGCTATTCGCTGGACGCCATGTGGGACGACGCCCGGCTCGGCCTTCGCCACTGGTTCGGCTTCGACCGCTGCGCCGTCGTCAGCGACGTGGACTGGGTGAAAACCACGGTAAAAGCGCTGGGCTTCGCGCTGCCATGCCCGGTGAAGACCTTCAATCTTGAAGAATTGGAGGATGCCCGCCGTTGGCTGCAGGAATTGCTCGGCACCATTCATGTCGATGAGCTTGGGGAAGGTGCGGGCGGCGCAGGCAAGCCCGTCGCCATCCGCCTGATGGGCAAGATCGAATCGAGCGCCTATGACAATGCGCGCGGCGATCTCGACGCGATCATCGCCAAACACGGCCGCATCCGCCTGCTCCTGGATCTCAGGGAGTTCGACGGTTGGCAGGGGCTTGGCGCCCTCGCCCATCACCTCGGCTTCGTTCGCGATCACCGCCACGCCCCGGAAAGGGTTGCCGTCGTCGGCAATGCCGCCTGGATGCGGCTTGCAGAACGCGTCTTTTCCAACTTCCTCGATGCGGAAACGCGGTTCTTCGAGGGCAAGGACTATGAGGCGGCGGAAAGCTGGGTGAAAGGCTGATCGGAATCAGGGCGATTGTATCGCTCTCGAAACGATTGAAGCCGGCTGCTGTTTATTCGCCGGTCGCCGCTTCGCGCCAACGCTCCATCAAGGCGGCAAAGCGCGGGTCGGCGCGCACGGCTTGCAGGTCGGGATCGGTTTTTGCCCAAAGCATCATCCTGATCGGGCGGCCACCCTCGATGGAAAGCTCAAGGAATTCCATTGCCTTGTCGATATCATTGAGGACGGAATAGCCGCAGGCCAGATTGTATGTGGTTCTGGGATCGGTCGAATTGATCCGGGCGGCGATATCCAGCCATTTTATCGCGCGCTGCCTGTCTTCCAGATGGATCAGCGCCTGAGCGCCGATATAGGCGGCGCGGGCATCGTCCGGATTGAGTTCCAGCCTCCTGGAGGCGATGGTAAACGTTTCCCTGGCCGCCACCTGCGTGTCGGCCTTGTGGCCGACGCCGAACAATGTGTTCATCAGCATCATTTTCGACTGCAGATCATCGCCGCGGACCCGTGACGCCTGCCGGAACAATCGCGCCGCCTCTTCGAGTTCACCCAGCATGATTTTCGACAAGCCGAGATACCAGTAGGCCTCGTAAAGCATCGGGTCGAGCCGGATCGCCGTCTTGAACTCCCGCTCGGCGGCGGCGTTGTCGCCCTTGAGCGATAGAGCGAAGGCCATCGACGAATGGGCTTCGGCGATGCCCGGGTCGAGCTTCAGCGCTTTCTGGCTGTTGCTTATGGCCGCTTCTACGTATTTCAGGTCGGATGAATAGAAATTGTAGAAAGTCGCGTCGCAGTCGGCGAGGCCGGTGATGGCGATTGCATAATCCGGGTCGAGCGCGATCGCCTCGCGAAACATCTCCCGCGCGCTCTCCAGGTTCAGTCTCGTCATGTCGTATAACAACCGGCGGCCCCGGAGATAGCGGTCGTAGGCTTCCGGGTTTTTCGTGGGTATCCTCTCGATTGCCCGCAGCTCTTGCGGCGCGATGGCGAGTTTCAGGGCGTTGACGATATTCTTGGCGATTTCGTCCTGAACCTCGAAAACATCGGTCAGATCGCGGTCGTAGCGCTCTGCCCAGATGTGCCCGCCTGTGCCTCCGTCAACGAGCTGCGCGGTCACCCGCACCCGCTTTCCCGCCTTGCGAACGCTTCCCTCAACAAGATAGGACGCCCCGAGATCGGCACTGACCTGCTGCGCCTTCACCGCCCGGCCCTTGTAGGAAAAGGTCGAATTTCTCGCGATGACGACGAGTTGCGATATGCGGGAAAGGTCGGTGATGATGTCCTCGGTGATGCCGTCGGAGAAATACTCCTGTTCCTTCTCGTCGCTCATATTGGCAAAGGGCAGTACGGCAATCGATGGCTTTGCATGGAGGGAAGACGCAGGCGATGCGCTCAGGCGATCGTCATCCGCTTCCTTGCGCCAGCGCCATACCCTGATCGGCTGATCCAGGTTCTTGAAACGCTTCTCGCCCAGATCCGAGAAAGCAGCGTTAATCTTGCCCCTCGAATGGCGATAGACATCGTCAGAGACAAGAATGCCGTCCGGCTCGGCCATTTGCTCCAGACGTGCGGCGATATTGACGCCGTCGCCGTAGATGTCGTCGCCTTCGATGATGACGTCGCCGAGATTGATGCCGATGCGCAGATGAATATCGCCGTGCCTTGCGCCAAGCGCCGCCTGTATGTCGAGCGCGCATTCGACCGCGTCGACGACGGATGTGAACTCCACCAGCACGCCGTCGCCCATCAATTTGACAACGCGTCCGCCGCGCTGGGCGACCGCAGGGTCGAACAGCTCCAGCCGATGCGCCTTGAGAGCGGCCAATGTGCCGGCCTCATCTTCCGCCATCAGCCTTGAATAGCCCACAACATCCGCAGACAATATTGCAGCCAGCCGGCGCGCCAATGAAATTCTCCTTTCATTCAGAGAATACCTTGAAAACAAACGCGCATCCACGATGAAGCATAGTCCATATTCAAAGAGATTTATTGCTTAAAAAAGGAGCCTCAGACTAATGAAATAGCCCAGAATATTGTTGAGCGAGTGACGAGTTGCGAGTATCCGCAGATATTCAGGCCTGATCCGGTCAATCGAGCAGTCCCGCCTTTTCCAAACCGCCGTAAAACCGATCGAACCAGACGGAATCCGTGTAGGGCAAGGTCGTGCGGCAGCGTTGCGGATCGTAGTCCGGGTTGATCTTCTTCAGTTCCCGCCAAACCTCGCGCGCTTCTTCGGTGCGCCCCTGAATGCCGTAAAGCGCGGCAAGATAGGCGCGGGTGGTGTCCGATGCGGGATTGCGAACGAGACGGCTTTTGAAACTGGCTTCGGCCTCCTTGTCATCACCCATCGCAAACGACGCGCGGCCAAGTTGGCTCAAGAAGAATTCCTGCTGCGGGTCGAGGCGAAACGCCCGGCGCAGCATTTCCACGCCTTCGGCGTGCCGGCCGCTGTAATCCAGGCAGTTGCCAAGAACTGAATAGCCGTGCGCGCTGTTCGGATCGACCTTGATCGCCTGTCTGGCGGTTTTCTCCGCCTCGTCCAAAGCGCCACTCCACATATGGCACAACGACAGGGCGACATATCCGGCGGTGTCTTGCGGGTCGAGTTCGCAAGCCTTGCGGGCCAAACCCAGCGCACCCTCAAGGTTTTCGATGCTTGAACCGTTCCAGCCATTTTGGTGGTCGACGAAATATCCAATTGCCAGATAGGCATGGGCCTGGGCCTGATCGGGGTCCAGTTCCAACGAACGCTGCAACATGCGCCGGCTTTCAAGCAGCGCGTCGGGCTGGAATTTGAGGATCAGGGCGCGGCCACGGTAGAGATAGTCATTCGCTTCCGGATTGACCTTTGTCTTGCCTTCAAGTCTGGCCGCCTCCGGCGGGGTCAAATTGACCTTGAGAGCTGTGACGATTTCCCGGGTCACATCGTCCTGAACGACGAATATATCCTCCAGATCGCGGTCGTAGCGCTCGGCCCAGACATGGCCGCCATCCGTGCCGTTGATCAACTGGGCGTTGATGCGCACTCGCTTGCCGGCGCGGCGTATGCTGCCTTCCAGAATGTATTTGACCCCCAGCTCGCGCGAAACCTGTCGGATATCAGGGCTTTTCCCCTTGTAGGCAAAGGAGGAATTGCGGGCGATGACGAACAGGCCGGACGCTTTCGAGAGATCCGTGATGATGTCTTCGGTCATGCCGTCGGAGAAATAGTCCTGCTCCGGGTCGCCCGACATATTGTCGAAGGGCAGGACCGCGATCGATGGCTTGGCGGGCATCGGCAGCGCGGCGACTTCTGTAGCTGGCGTCATTCCCCACCCGAATGCGGTCACCGGCTGCGAGATGTTTTTAAGCTTCAAGATGCCGAGATCGGAGAAGGCGGATGCAAGCTTGTCGTCGATGCTGCGCCGCGCGAACTCGGAAATGACGATCCCGCCCGGATCGGCGGTTGCCTGAAGCCGGGCGGCGATGTTGACGCCGTCGCCGTAGATGTCTTCTTCTTCGTGGGTGACATCGCCGATATGGACGCCGATCCTGAGCTTGACCTTGCCATGACTGGCAAGGTGTTCCTGTATCCGGATCGCGCAAGCGATAGCGTCGACGGCGGAAGCAAATTCCACCAGCCAGCCGTCTCCCATGCGTTTGATCACCGCACCGCGATGCTCTGCAAAGGCAGGTTCCAGAAATTCGCTGCGCAGTTCCTTGAGCATTGCCAGCGTGCCGGTCGCGTCCTCACCCATGAGGCGGGAGTAATCGACCACATCCGCTGCAAGTATTGCCGCCAAATATCGTTGCAAGTTTGCAACTCCCTTTGCGTGAGATTAGCCGAATGGCATTGCGAAATCCATCAGCCATATGGGGGCCGGGAGGGGTGATTTGAATGGGGAGGGATGCGCCATTTGCTTGAACGACCGGCGCGCCGTGATAGGGTCGCCGTCATGAAACAGCAAGACAGCATCGTGTTTCGTCGGGCGGAAGCGTCTGACCTGCCAGCGATAATCGCGCTATTGGCCGACGATGAGCTAGGCCGTCATCGGGAAGATGTCGGTTTACCTATTGCCGAAGGTTACCGGCAGGCATTTGCGGCGATCGAAGCCGATCCCAATCAATTGCTCGCCGTAGCGGCCGATGGCGAGGCGGTGGTGGCAACGCTTCAGCTTTCGTTCATTCCAGGTATCGCTCGCAAAGGCCGATGGCGCGGCCAGATCGAGGCGGTGCGCGTGGCGTCGAGCCATCGCGGCTCCGGCCTCGGCAAGGAAATGTTTTCCTGGGCGATTGATCAATGCAGGCAAAGAGGCTGCAAGCTCGTGCAACTGACAAGCGACAAAACGCGCGAGGACGCGCATCGCTTTTACGACCGGCTGGGCTTCAAGGCGACCCACGAGGGATACAAGCTGGCGCTTGAGGATTGAGGTGCCGCCTGATCGTAACAGGATGTTTCAAGTGGAACCAAAAGGTGAGTTGCAGGTGCATGTTTGCAATCTAGAGTATTGATTTCAGACTTTGGATTGCATCGGAATTTTCGTGAAACGACTATTGGACTACCGGCGCGGGCTGTTGCTTGGCGCCGGGCGCGCGGCATCGAGCTGTGGCGATCAGATCCTCGAAATCACCCTTATCTGGGCCGTATGGCAGGTGACGCAGTCGTCGTCCTTGACAGGCCTTGCCGTTTTCATTCAGCGGGCGCCGTATTGGCTGTTCGGCTTCATCGGCGCGACATTCACCGACCGGCTGGGCGCGATTGTCATCTTGAGACGCGCCAATTTTTCCGCCGTTGGCATGGCAGGTGTCGCAACCGTGCTTGGATGTTCGGCGGCCTACGGGATTTTCCATGGCGCGGCCTATTTCTCCATCGTGCCGCGTATCCTGCTTTCGGCAAACGGCGGCGAGGCGGACGTCTATGCCTCCATCATCGGTGCATTCGCTTTCGGCGGCATTGCCGCGAATGTGCTGATTGCGGGCATTTCGGCAAAGCGCGCAGCAACCATGGTGGCCGGCGGCATGTTTGTTGCCGGAATGTCGTTCCTGCTGCTCGGGCAGGTTTCAAACTACGCCGGCCAGGTGGCGATAGGGCTCGCCGGCGGGGCGTCTTTGGCCTTCCAGGATGTTTTCATCATCACGCTGATCCAGAAAAACGCCCCAAGCCAACTTCTGGCGCGGGCGCATGCGCTTTGGCGGCTTGGCGGCGAATTGGGTCTGGGCTTCGGCGTTCTTGTCGGCGGTATCGCCGCCGACCTTTTCAGCTCGGCCTATTTGCTGATTGCCGTAGGCGTTGCCATCGCGCTGATAAGCGCCACGCTGGTAATAAAGGCGGGCAGCAGTTCGAAATGAATGGCGGGCGCCGGATTTGGAGTCACCCCGTAAAAATCAGCGCGCTGCCGGCAACCACAATCGCTACGCCGATCCGCGCGCTGATTGTTCGCGCCTATAATTTTATATGCCCGTGGTCGCTTTCAGCTCAGCTTCGGCAGGTATCCCACTCGCTATGGTCGTAACTGGCGATTAGGCCTTATTAAGGCGTGACTTGCTGTCTGGCTGTCTTATAGATTGCCGCTGCCGCAATTTGAAGTTTTTACAAAGGAAACGAGCGATGGTCGATATGGGCTGGTCCTTGAAGCAACGGGTCAACTATCAAGGGCAGTCGGTCGCCTACGACGTTTTGGGTGAGGGCGAGCCAATCGTGCTCGTCCATGGCACACCTTTTTCGTCATACGTCTGGCGCAGGATCGCGCGCGAGCTGGCGCGCGGCTACAAAGTCCACCTTTACGATCTGCTCGGCTACGGGCAATCCGAGAAGCGGGAGAGCCAGGACGTCTCGCTGGGCGTACAAAACGGACTGTTCACGGCGCTCATCGACCATTGGGGCCTGTCGCGGCCAAACGTTGTAGCGCATGACTTTGGCGGATCGACGGTGCTGCGCGCGCACATCCTCGACAATTGCGACTACCGCAAACTGCTTCTGTTTGACCCCGTCGCGGTGCGGCCGTGGGGCTCGCCCTTCGTGCAGCATGTCCGCCATCATGAACAGGCTTTTGCCGGCGTTCCCGATTATCTGCAGCAGGCAATGCTGCGGGCATACATCCGTGGCGCGGTGCAGCGGGAAATGACGGACGCCGAACTGGAGCCCTACATCGCGCAATGGCGAGGCAGCACGGGCCAGCCGGCGTTCTATCGCCAGATTGCCCAGATGGACGTTCGTTTTACGGACGAGGTTGAAACCCGCTACGGCGAAATACGGTGCCCCGTCCGGCTGCTCTGGGGAACGGAAGACGAGTGGATACCGCTAGAGCGGGGTCGGCAGCTTGCCGGAATGATACCGGGTTGCGAATTGCACGAGATTGCCGGAGCCGGGCACTTGATACAGGAAGACGCGCCGGAGGCTATCGTTGCCGCTGCATTGACCTTTTTCGCATAGCGTAACCAGTCGATCGCCCCGCCAGATGCTTTAACCCATAAAAATCAGCGCGCTGCCGGCCACCACAAGCGCTGCGCCGATCCACGCGCCAAGGGCCGGGACCTCCTTCGTCCGCCACCACAAAACGGCAATTGCAGCGCAGGCGTGGTGGCCGAAAGGGTGGCGACAATGCCGACCTCGCCGCCCGATAGCGCGAAAAGCAGCAACGTCATGCCGACGCCCATGCCGATGAAACCGGATAGGGCGATCAATCCGGCGATTTTCAGCGTCATTTTGTTCGCCGGCCTGAAATCGCTGGACGGGAAGGCGAGCCAGCACGACGAGGCCAAGGGCGGCGACGCCGACGCGCAGGCTCGATACGGCAACGGGATCCGCGCCCGCCTCCATGACCGGGCGGGCAAAGAGGGAACCGACCGACTGGAAAAGGGCTGCCCCAAGGCCGAGCGACACGCCGACCCACAAGGGGCCCTTGATGCTTTCCCAATGATGCAGTTGCGATTTGCGCTTGCCGAAGGTGATGGCGAGCACGACGCCTGTCAGCGTGATGGCGATGCCAAGCGTGGCGCGGGCGGAGAGAATCTCGCCCAAAATCAGCCAGCCGAGCAGGGTGGAGATCGGCGCGTTCATGGAAAACAGGATCGCCGTGCGGCGTGGGCCCAAGCGGTTGAGCGTCAGGAAAAGCGCCGTATCGCCAAGGAATATGCCGATAAAGCCGGAAAGCAGGATGGGAAGGGCAAGTTCCGGCGTGATGGAACTCCAGCCACTGGTCAGCGCCACATAGAGGCTGAGGCCGACGAAGACCATGACCATCCGCGCCTGGTTGAAAGCGATGGCGCCCAGATATTGCGACGGCCCGGCGGAGATGAGGCCGGTCAGCGCCCAGAAGGCGGCAGCGGCAAGGGCTGCGGATTCATAGACAAACATTTGAGGTCAAACCGGAATAAGCGCGGATGTTGGCGCAGCAGTCGGGAAAACGGGAGAAGATAGAAAAACGCCCCGGCATGGTTTTGCCGGGACGCGGAGTCTTATTTCAAAGCAGGCAAGCCTTTGATCAGGCGGCTTTCCGCTTCGGCTGGATCAGCTTGCGGTTGATGAGAACCTCGGCGATCTGCACGGTGTTGAGTGCTGCACCCTTGCGCAGATTGTCGGAGACGACCCAGATATTCAGGCCGTTTTCAACCGTCGCATCCTCGCGAATTCGGGAAATGAAGGTCGCATCCTCGCCCGCGCATTCAAACGGGGTGACGTAGCCGCCGTCTTCCTGCTTGTCGATGACGAGACAGCCCGGCGCCTCGCGCAGGATCGAGCGGGCTTCGTCCGCAGTAATCGGCTTTTCGAACTCGATATTGACGCTCTCGGCGTGGCCGATGAAGACCGGCACGCGAACGGCGGTGCAGGTGACCTTGATCTTCGGGTCGAGCATCTTCTTGGTTTCGGCCAGCACCTTCCATTCTTCCTTGGTGTAGCCGTCCTCCATGAATTCATCGATATGGGGAATGACGTTATAGGCGATGCGCTTGGTGAAGCTCTTCGCCTCGACCGGATCGTTGACGAAAATCGCCCGCGTCTGGTTGAAAAGCTCGTCCATCGCGTCCTTGCCGGCGCCGGAAACCGACTGATAGGTGGAAACGACGATGCGCTTGATGGTGGCGGCTTCATGCAGCGGCTTCAACGCCACGACGAGCTGGGCGGTCGAGCAGTTCGGATTGGCGATGATGTTCTTCTTGGCTGAAGCCGGTAATGGCGTCGGCATTCACTTCCGGCACGATCAGCGGCACGTCGGCGTCGTAGCGCCAGGCGGAGGAATTGTCGATGACGACGCAACCTTGTGCTGCGATCTTCGGCGACCATTCCTTGGAAACTGTGCCGCCGGCCGACATCAGGCAGATATCGACGTCGGAAAAATCGAAATTCTCAAGCGCCTGGCACTTCAGTGTCCTGTCGCCGAAGGACACTTCAACGCCCTGCGACCGGCGCGAGGCAATCGCCACCACCTGATCGGCGGGAAACCCGCGTTCGTCCAGAATATCGAGCATTTCGCGGCCCACATTGCCCGTGGCGCCAACGACTGCGACCTTGTAACCCATCGTGATAGTTCCTCTTTTTCCGCCCCCCGCGAGCCGTCCGGGCGCACATGGCGACCGTGGCCCTCGGCGCTCCCCTCGTGACCCGGGGGAGCGCGGGACGAGAGGCACCGTCAGGCGGTGGTTTTGGTAGTTTTGGTCTTGCGGGTGGTCATGCGGGTATCGTCCATGGCAACTGTCCCCTGACGCGCGCGCGTCATCGCTACCGCGCAGGGCGCAGTTGCAAAAAGGCTGGCGATGTCACCTTGCCGCGTGGCCATGAAGTTCCGATATCCGACAAAAAATCGATTGCAAACGTCATGACGAAAAAGCCGCGCCAAGTCAACCGTCAAGCGCGTGATGGTTCCCGGCTCTCGCGATGCGGCTTACGCGCATGCGGGCCGGGATGACGCCCGAGTCCAAATTTGAAGAGCCCAAGCCTGGAGAGCGGGGTTTTCAGGCCCGCCGCTGGCCAACAGGCAGGATCGCCCCATCTATTGCGCTTTCAGATAGCGACGAGGAGACCGGATATGACCCGGCAAAAGCCGATACCGAAAATTGCCGCCATCAACCGCAGAAGCTTCCTGCTTTTCGCCGGTTGTTCGCTCGTGGCCGCGCCGGCCCTTGCCCATCACGGCTGGCGCTGGGCGGAGGACGGGCAATTCGAACTGACCGGATTGATCAAAACCATCTACATCGGTCCGCCGCATGGCCTGCTCGATGTGGATGTGGAGGGTGAACTCTGGAAAGTGGAAATGGGGCCGCCGTCGCGAATGCGCAGTGCCGGCTTGAAGGAAGGTACGTTGCGGGAAGGGCAGGAAGTTTTCGCCTCGGGCCACCGGTCGAAAAACGCTTCGGATAAAGTGATGAAAGCGGAGAGAATCACCGTCGAAGGTGTAGTCTACGATATGTATCCCAATAGATCGGGCTGACGTTTCTTGGATTTAAGCAGCTTTTTCGACATCGACACGGTGGCCCGCTATCTGCAAGCCTCGGAGGCCGCGCTCCTGATGCGCCGTGAGCCCTGGCTCTATCCACTGGTGAATTTCGGCCATGTGGTCGGGATCGCCATGCTGTTCGGCGCGATCCTGCCGCTGGATCTGCGTCTCATGGGCTTTTGGAAAGCGGTGCCGCTTTCCGAGTTGAAGCGGGTGCTGGTGCCCATGTCGATGCTCGGGCTTTTGCTGGCGATGGCGACCGGCGTGCTGATGATCTCCGTCAAGGCGGGCGAATACCTTGCCATGCCCGTGATGCAGGCAAAGTTGGTGCTGGTCGCGCTCGGCATTCTTAACGCGCTCTCGCTGCGCATCGTGCCGGCGTGGCGACTCTTGGCGCAGGTGGATTCCAGAGGCACAATCTCGCGCTTCCGCTGGGCGGGGTTCTTTTCCGCCGTCATCTGGCTGACCGTGATCGGTTGCGGCCGGGCGATCGGGTATCTTTGACGTCAATCATGCCACATTCATCCATTCGCTTTCGTGGCGAAAGCGGGCGGTGCTCTCGTCGCAGGCGTAATGCTCCAGATAGTCCGGGGCGATCCGCGCCAGTTCGATGAGGGACTTGAGGATGAAATCGGCGGTCTCATCGTCGATCAGATAGCCGAAATTGAGCCGGCACCACCCGGGTTTTTCCACCTCGTGACCGGCGAGGATCGCGGCGCGCATGGCGTCGGATTGCTCGCGGCCGATGTTGAGCAACCGGTGGGCATAGGGACCGGCGCAGGCGCAGCCGCCGCGCGCCTGAATGCCGAAGAGATCGCTTAGCATCCGCGTCACCAGTTGCTGGTGGACCAGGGTTCCGTCGGCTAGATGCAGGCGGATCGAGAAGATCGGCAGGCGATGGCGGTGATCTGAGGCAAGCACTTCGATCCGGGCGTTGCTTCCCCAGGCGGCGAAGGCGCGGCTGCCCAGTTCCGCGTCGCGGGCGGCGATGAAATCCTCGCCGACGGCGGCCTTGACGATGAAGGCGAGCGCAGCGCGGATATCGCCGATGACATTGGGCGTGCCGGCTTCCTCGCGAGCCGAGAGATCGCGCGAATAATCGTGCCCCCAAGGAGATACGAAGGAGACCGTACCGCCGCCCGGCAGCGTCGGCTTTTTCCGGCTGACGATGCTGTTGCGGACGATCAGCACGCCGGATGCGCCGGGGCCGCCGGGAAATTTGTGCGGCGAAAGAACAACCGCATCCTTGGCCAGATCCTCGCCGGGGTTCATGTCGATCGGAAGATAAGGCCCGCCGCCGGCGTAATCCCAAACGGAAAGCGCGCCGTAACGCTTCAAGAGCGCGGTTATCGCATCGACGTCGGTGACAATGCCGGTGACATTGGAAGCGGCGGAAAATGCGCCGATGACGAGCCGCCCTTCGGGCTGGCGCACGAGTTGGAGTTCCAGCTCGGTCAGATCCGGCCCACCCTCTTCCGCTTCCGGAATTTCGATGACCTCCGCCTTGCTTTCGCGCCAGGGCAGGATGTTGGAGTGGTGCTCGTAGGGGCCGATGAGAACGAGCGGTTTGAGCGCGGATGAACGGTCGAGACCAAGCAGGGCTACAAGCCGGTTGACGGCGCTGGTCGCGCCCGATCCGGTGAAGACGACGGTCTCGTCCGGCCCGGCGTTGACGGCGTCGGCGATGACCTCGCGCGCTTGCCCTCGGAGCCGGGTCATCCGCATGCCGCAATAGGAAGCCTCGGTGTGGCTGTTGGCGTAAAAGGGCAGCACGTGCTCGGCGATATAGGATTCCACCTGCCTCAGCGCCCGGCCGGAGGCGGTGTAATCGGCATAGACGAGCGGATGTTCGCCGAAGGGGCCGGGAACGGCGATGCCTTCGCCGATCAAACCGCGCCGAAGCTCGCCAACCGTGTCGCCGCCTTCAAGCGCCGCCCGAAATGCCGCCAGATCCATCGTCTTGTTCCCGAGTTTGCCGTGATTGCCAACCGGGAAAAAGAATATACTGGAATTGGCGTGATTTTATTCATATTTATAATCCTGAAAGCTGAATTTGGTATGTTTTGTTCGAAAGAATTGAAGAGATGCTCGATCAATTCAACAAGGCCATCCTGAGGCTGTTGCAGCGGGACGGCGCGCTGACCCAGCGGGAAATCGCGGATAAGGTCAATCTCTCGGCCAATGCCTGCTGGAACCGTATTCAGGCGCTGAAAAAGGACGGGCTTATCCTCGGGCAGACCGTGCGCCTCGACCGGGAGAAAATGGGCCTGGGGCTTGTGGTCTTCGTCATGGTGCGGACGCGGCATCATTCGATAGACTGGCTGGAGACGTTCCGCCGTCACGTCTCGAACATTCCCGAGGTGATCGACTTCTACCGGATTGGCGGCGATTACGACTACCTGCTGAAGGTGGTGGCCGCCGACATGGCGGGCTATGACGCGGTCTACCGGCAGCTTATCTCAGGCGTGGAGCTCGATTCCGTCACCTCCTATTTCGCCATGGAGGCGATTGAGGAGCAAAGGCCGCTGCCGATTTCGTGAAGCGGTTCACGCAACCTCCGGCAACCCTTCGACATAGTACCAGCGCCCGGACTTTCGCCGAAACAGGCTGAGTTCGCGATGCTCGCGCATTTCTCCGTCGGCGAGATAGCGGGCGATGAAAAGCACGGTGCCCTTGCTGTCGCCCGCAAGGCCGGCTTCAGTCTTCAGGATGCTGAGACCGACCCAGTGACTCTCGCGCGCCCACCTGGAGACGGCGGCTTCATCGAAGCCGGGCTGATAGCGCGGCCAGAGCGTTTCGCGAAGATAGTCGATCCTTTCCAGCGCATAGGCCGAGTAGCGGGAGCGCATGAGTTCTTCCGCCGTCTGCGGCAACGCTTCGGCTGAATGGAAACGCCCGCAACACTGTGAAAGCTCGCGCTTCGATCCGCAGGGGCAGGATTGGGTGGTCATTGGAAACCCTCATTGTCCATAAAGCTTTGGCAGGTGCTACTATCTTTCGCAATGGATGAACGCCAATCGGCGATTGGGCAAGACGGGGCGGGGCAATTCATGCGCATTGCCACATTCAACCTGGAATCCTTTGGTGGAGAGCGGTTCGACGCCGCCGATCTGGCGCCCCGGATCGAAGCGCTGCGCCCGGAGCTTCTGGCGCTTGAAGCCGATATCCTTTGCCTGCAGGAGGTTAACGCCCAGCACGTTGCGGGTACTGATCGCCGCAGCTTTCCAGCGTTGGAGGCGCTGCTGGAGGATACGCCCTATGCGCATTATTTCCGCGTATCCAGCGAAAGAGCCATCGGTTATGGACCGGCGGACCGGCACAATCTGCTGGTGCTGTCGCGGTATCCGCTGAAGCCGGCCAGTTCCATCTGGCATGCCCGTGTGGAAGCGCCGCTGTGGAGGCCTCGCCATGCCGATCCGCCGATTGCGAAGGCGGAAGGCGTGAGCTTCGACCGCCCGGTCCTGCAGACCGCAGCCGAACTGCCGGACGGGCGCTGGCTCCATCTCTTCACCGTGCACCTGCGCGCGCCCATCGCCGCCGCCATTCCAGGCGCAAAGGAAAGCGCAGGCCGCTGGAAGGACGTGCCGGGCTGGGCGGAGGGGCTTTTTCTGGCCGCCATGAAGCGGTCGGCGCAGGCGCTGGAACTCAGACTGGCGCTGGAGGAGATTTTCGATCGCGAAGCGGAGCCGCTGGTTCTGGTGGCCGGCGATTTCAACGCTGGCGAAGTGGAGGCGGCGCTCAGGATCATCGCCGCCGATCCGCAGGAGACCGGCAATCCTGACCTCGCGGCGAGGGCGATGCGCGTGCTCGACCACGGACTTGCGGCAGTCGACCGCTACAGCGTGATCCACCGCGGCCGGGGCCGCATGCTCGACCACATTCTGGCGAGTGCGGCGCTTGCGGCGAGCTTTGCATCGATCCGCGTCTTCAATGCCGAACTTGAGGACGAGGCGGAGGCGAAAGGGGATCCGCCCGGTTCCTTCCATGCAGCGGTCGCGGCAGACTTCAATCCAGGCTGAGGGAATTCCGCTCGTTGCCGGATTATTGCCCCTCACCCTAACCCTCTCCCTGAGGGAGAGGGGACTCTGCCTCACGCTGGGTCTCTCCCTGAGGGACAAGGGACGCCGCCGCGCCCTAATCCTCTCCCTGAAGGAGAGGGGATTCCGCCTCGTCTTGGGTCTCTCTCTGAGGGAAAAGGAACGCCGCCTCACGCTGGGCCCTTCCCCGAGGGAGAGGGGACGCCGCCTCGCCCTAACCCTCTCCCCGAGGGAGCTTGAGACAAGTTATCGATCAGCGCTTCTGGCTGAGAATATAGGCGACGAGATCGGCGATCTCGGTGTTGGAGAGGTTCATATCCGGCATTTTCACGTGGGGATCGCGCAGAAAGGCCGAAAGCGTTTCCTCGTTTCGCTCAGGCAGGGCGGCGATTGCCGCAAAACTTGGCACCGCCTCCGACCCGCTCTGCTGGTCGTCGGATACGACGTGGCAGGCCGAGCACCAGATTTTGGCGAGTTTTCCACCTTCATAAGCATCGCCCGCAGCTTGCGCCGGGTTGGCGGAAAAAAACGCAAACGCGCCTGAAAGCACGAGAAAAGCGAAAGGCGAGCCTGAGAGAAGAGGCTTCCGGGTCGAGGAATCTTGTATCATGGCGAAAGAACTCCGTTCATATTCGGATACCGTCCCCAGACGAGGGTAGCGGGACATGGGCTGTCGCGACAGACTGTGAAAGAACGGATGCCACGTTGATCTCCATTCGAGGTTCAAGCCATGTCTTTTCAGTTCCGCCGGTTTGCCTTGGCCGCCCTTGTTTCAGGCGCTGCCGTCCTTCCATCGTTGCCTGCGCTATCGCAAAGCGCGCCGATCCTTTCCGATCTCGATCGCTTCCACCCGGTTGTGGCGAGAAACGGCATGGTGGCAAGCCAGGAAGCGCTGGCGACCGAGGTCGGCGTCGACATCCTGAAGGCGGGCGGCAATGCGGTCGACGCCGGTGTCGCGGTGGGCTTCGCCCTTGCCGTCACGCTGCCGCGCGCGGGCAATCTGGGCGGCGGCGGTTTCATGCTGATCCATGAGGCGAAGACCGGAAAGACTTTGGCGCTCGACTACCGGGAACTCGCGCCGGCAAAGGCTTTCCGCGATATGTTCCTCGACGACAAGGGCGAGGCGGACAGCCAGAAGTCGCGATTTTCGGGGCTGGCCATCGGCGTTCCCGGCACGGTGAAGGGACTTTACGAGGCGCACCGGCTTTATGGCGGCGGCAAGCTTTCTTTCGCTGAAGTCGTAGCACCCGCGATCGCACTTGCGCGCGACGGTTTTACGGTATCGGAGGATCTTGCCGGATCGTTGAAGGACGTTGTCAGCAGCCTGGCGGCGGATGAAGCGGCGCGCGCGGTCTTCTACAAGGCCGACGGCGGCTTCTACGAGCCTGGCGAGATATTGAAACAGCCCGATCTGGCTTTGACGCTGGAAAAGATCGCTAACGAAGGGCCAAAGGCCTTCTATGAAGGCGCTGTGGCGGATGCCATCGCCGCAAGGGTGCTTGAGGCCGGCGGGCTGATGAGCGCCGGTGATCTCGGCCAATATGAGGCGATCTGGCGCGAGCCGGTGAAAGGCACCTATCGCGGACATGAGGTCGCCTCCATGCCGCCACCCTCTTCGGGCGGGGTGCATATCGTGGAAATCCTCAACATGCTGGAGCCATACGATCTGGCGGCCAGCGGCGCCAATTCGGCAGCGACGATCCACGTGATGGCGGAGGCCATGAAACGCGCTTATGCGGATCGCTCCGAATATCTGGGGGACCCCGATTTCGTCAAAGTGCCGGTGAAGGCACTGACGTCCAAGGCCTATGCGATGGCCCGCATGAGCGACTTCGACCCGATGAAGGCGGCCAATTCCGCTACCATCAAGCCCGGCAACCTCACTCCTTACGAGAGCGGCCAGACGACCCATTATTCGGTGGTGGACGGCGAGGGCAACGTCGTCTCCAACACCTATACGCTGAATTTCTCCTATGGCGTCAGGATGATGGCGGCGGGAACGGGCGTGCTGCTCAACAACGAGCTAGACGATTTTTCCGCCAAGGCCGGCGTTCCAAACGCCTATGGCTTGATCGGCGGCGACGCCAACGCGGTGGAACCGAGAAAACGCCCGCTTTCGTCCATGAGCCCGACGATCGTGTTCAAGGATGGCAAGCCGGTGCTGGTGACGGGATCGCCCGGCGGCAGCCGCATCATCACCACCGTGTTGCAGGTTATCCTCAACGGCATCGACCACGGCATGAACGTGGCGGAGGCGACGGCGGCGCCGCGCATTCACCACCAGTGGCTGCCCGATGAAATCCGCGTCGAGGAGGGAATTTCACCGGATACGGTGCGCCTGCTGGAAGAGCGCGGTCATAAGGTGGCGGTGAAGTCGACCATGGGTTCCACCCAGTCGATTGCCATCGTCGACGGCGAATTGCACGGCGCTTCGGATCCCAGACGCGAAGGATCGCTTGCAGCGGGATATTAATCGGAGGAATCGCGAGCCTATTTCACGGCTTCGAGGTTGAGGCTCACCAGCCTGCCGTGTTCCTTATCCATATGCGGCAGGTAGGCCTGCGAATAGTCGTCCATATCGGCGTGCTCGGTCTCGCGCCAATCCCAACGGTGAACCTGGGAAAAGCCGGTCTCAAGCAGCGCTTCTGTCAGGCATTTCTCGTCGAAGGCCATCTTGTGATAATCGTACTCGTCGCGCTGACCGCCGACAATGAGGCCGAGAACGACCGGCAGGTCGATGCCATTGCCCGGCTCAAGATAGAGACCGGCGATGGCGTTGAAATCAGGCACTGCAAGCCGCAGCACGCCGCCGGGGGCGAGGACCCTGCACCATTCGGCCAGCACGTCCTTGTATTCGTGCCGCCCGAAGTGCTCCAGCACATGACAGGCGTAGATCAGTTGAGCGCTATTGCTGCTCAAGAAGGGGAGATGCTCCACCGGGCCAACGTGATCGACGTGCGGATAATCCAGTGCATCGACATGGTAAAAGCCTTCGATGATCTTCCGCCCACAGCCAAGATGGAGCTTTTCAGGCGCTGCCGTCATATCTTGTCGCTCTCGTCTCACTAATTGCGGGCAATACCAGGGGAGCTCCCGCAATTAATGCTTTCATTAGGATTGAAGGGGCTGGAATCGATATCGATTGATTGTCCGCTTCAGTAAATAACGTTACGAGAGTTTGAGATAGCAGGCGAAAAAATACTTGTCAGCCGAAATTTCCCTCAAAGGACATTAAGGCTTCTGCAAATTCTTAAACGTCGATGGAATGCAATGGGCTACGGAGCGATACGATACGGGTCTAGCGAAATCAGGCCTGCATGTCTTTCGAGTGCTCGCGGAACCAGTCGATCGTGGTGCGGATACCGTCTTCCAGCGCAATTTTCGGCGTCCAGCCAAGCGCGGTGAGGCGGCTTGAATCCATGAGCTTGCGCGGGGTGCCGTCCGGTTTGGTCGCGTCGAACACCAGCTCGCCGTTAAAGTTGACGGCTTTCGCGATCACTTCGGCAAGCCCCTTGATGGATATTTCCTGACCCGATCCGACGTTGATCGGTTCCGATCCGTCATAGGCGCGAAGCAGGAAAACCACGGCGTCGGCGAGATCATCGACGTGCATGAATTCGCGCAAGGGTGAGCCGCTGCCCCATAGTTCGACAGAGGGTGCGCCATTTTCTTTCGCCTTCACGAATTTGCGGATCAATGCCGGCATGACGTGGCTGGTCTTCAGGTCGAAATTGTCATTCGGCCCGTATAGATTGGTCGGCATGGCGGAGATGTATGAGAGGCCATGCTGTTCGCGGTAGGCCTTGCAGAGATAAAGCCCGGCGATCTTGGCAATGGCGTACCATTGATTGGTAGGCTCAAGCGGGCCCGTCAAAAGCGCATCCTCGCGGATCGGCTGCTCGGCGAACTTCGGATAGATGCAGGAAGACCCCAGAAACACCAGACGTTTTACGCCGGCTTCAGCGGCGGCATGGATGACGTTGTTCTGGATCTGCAGGTTGTCGTAGAGGAAATCGACCGGGTATTGCGCGTTGGCGAGAATGCCGCCGACCTTGGCTGCCGCAAGAATTACCGCGTCCACCGGCTCTTCACGAAAGAAACGGTGAACGGCCGCCTGATCGAGCAGGTCGAGGCCGGCGCGGTCGCGGGTGACCGCTTCCGCCTCTTCCCGTTCCAGGCGGCGAAGGATGGCCGATCCCACCATGCCCTTGTGGCCGGCAACGAACACCCTGCCTTTTACGTCTGTCATCGATTGCCTCTGAATTTTGGCTCTTGTCACTCTTCGCGGCCATAGGCGCGGCGCGCATGGCGCTCGACGCGTAAAAGCTCCAGATCCGCGTCGACCATCTCGTTAATCAGATCGGCGAAGGGGGTCGTATGCTTCCAGCCGAGCCGTTCGTGAGCCTTGGTCGGATCGCCGAGGAGAAGATCCACTTCGGTCGGGCGGAAATATGCCGGATCGATCCGCACCAGGTCGGCCCCGGTATTCGCGTCGATACCCGCCTCGTCCACGCCTTCGCCCTTCCAGACGATCTCCCGTCCGATCCTGGCAAAGGCGCGCTCGACGAACTCGCGCACCGCGTGGGTCTCGCCGGTCGCCAGCACGTAGTCGTCCGGCTCGTCCTGCTGCAGCATGCGCCACATGCCTTCCACGTAATCGCGGGCATGACCCCAGTCGCGCTTGGCGTCGAGATTGCCGAGAAACAGGCGGTCCTGCAGGCCAAGTTCGATTGCAGCCACTGCGCGCGTGATCTTGCGGGTGACGAAAGTTTCGCCCCGCAGCGGGCTTTCGTGGTTGAAGAGAATGCCGTTCGAGGCGTGCATGCCATAGGCTTCGCGATAATTCACGGTCATCCAATAGGCATAAAGCTTCGCCGCGCCATAGGGCGAGCGAGGGTAGAAGGGCGTCGTCTCGCTCTGCGGCACTTCCTGCACCTTGCCGTAAAGCTCGGAGGTGGATGCCTGATAGAAGCGGGTGGTCTTCACCATGCCCAGAATGCGCAGCGCCTCAAGAATGCGCAACGCGCCGATAGCATCCGCATTGGCGGTATATTCCGGCGTCTCGAAACTCACCATCACATGGCTTTGGGCGGCAAGATTGTAGATTTCGCAGGGCTTCACTTCGGCAATCAGGCGGATCAGGCTGGCGGAATCCGTCATGTCGCCATAGTGGAGGAACAGACGGACGCCTTCCTCGTGCTTGTCATGCAGCATCGGATCGATGCGGCCTGTGTTGAAGGAGGACGATCGCCGCTTGATACCGTGGACAATATAGCCCTTGTCGAGCAGGAGGCGGGCCAGATAGGCGCCATCCTGGCCCGTTATGCCGGTGATCAATGCTATCGGGCGATCTGCCATGGGTTTTTCCTGCGCTGATAGGCTTCGTATGCTTGCGGTGATTGTTGACGTAGCATCGGACTTTGCCCTATTGCAAAGAATGCTGGCGGCAAGTATCCGCACTTTCACAGTTGCTGGTTTAACCGCCTTTCTGCGGATTACCAATGCCGATTATCCGCCTGATAGACAATCTCGAAGTGGTTCGTGGCCTTGACCTGGTGCCAACTGATTACGAGGCCACAGTGGTTGTGAAACATGATAGTCACCGGTTGGCCTGGTAAGTGGCATGGCCATGGCGGATAAGGGGCAGTGCTGAGCTTGGGGCTGTTATGTCGCCGTCTTTAGGTTGCAGCATCAAGCATTATGATCGGCGGATGGTTCGCTGATTTGGCGGAGATCTATTCATGTGTGGATCTTTCGCAAATAAACTTGGATCGGCCCTGATGGAAACTGAGAATGCAGGTGGCTTTTATAGCCAACATGGCGAAGACATCCTCCTTTCGGCGGTGTTTGCCGGAAAAAAGGATGGCTATTTCGTCGAAATCGGAGGCCACGACGGCAGGCATCTCTCCAATACGCTGCACTTCGAGTTGGCCGGGTGGACAGGCGCTCTGGTCGAGGCTCATCCGGTTCTTTTTGCAGAATTGCAGGAGAAATCGACCGAACTCTTACTGCGAACATGCCGCGATCGGCAACTCGGATAAGCCCCTGATTTTCTATATGTCTGATATCGGCTCCCTATCGACTTTCGATGAAGCGCAAAAGGAATATTTCATTCGCACTCGCCCCGAGGTCACCCGGGAGAGCTATTGCGAGGTGCCGATATTGCCAATCGGGACAACTGAGTTTTTGCGGAGATCCGCAGCCCCCAAAACCATCGATTTCATGACCATCGATATTGAAGGCGGTGAGCTCGATGCGTTGGACACGCTGGATTTCGATGCATATGACATTAAAATTATCGTCGTTGAAACAGACAGGCACCAAGCAGCCAAGGACAGATTGGCAAGCCAGCTGCTGGAACGACGTAATTATAGACCCGCGAGGATGGTCGGCATCAATCAGTTTTGGGTCAAGGACATGGATTTATACAAGAAAGTGGCAAGCATCCCCTTCGAAGGAATTTTGGATAGACGCTATGCCAGAGGGGCCAGGCAACAGAATGTCCCGATCAGATATGGCGCGGGAGAAAATGCGAGGGAAAGAACTGTGCTGGACCGAGTGAGGAACAGCCTGTCCAAGCGGTGGAGAAAGCTGACGTCGTTCTTCCTTTAGTTGAAACCGTGCGCTGAAGGTCCTCGCGCAACCGGGGCGCTATGCCGAGCGCCTCTGCGGATTTTCGGCTTGAAGAGCTTTGTTGAAGTTTAAAATCCGCATGATATATAGCGCCGGCTCGCCCAAGGCAGCGAATATCTTCGTTGCGCTCCCCCTCCTAGGAGAAGTCACAGGATTGCCAATGCCGCTTATCCACTTTCCCACCTTGCCGAGTGGTCGTTTCATCCTCCGGCAGACGCCTAAGGGAGACGGAGTTTGGCAGGACTTTCGCTTCGTTTTCGATCTTGAGGGAGAAGCGGCCGACTGGCTTGTCGTCCAGGACGCACCGCCTCCGGGCCTCGTTACGGCGGTACCGCGCCATCGGCGGATCGTGATCCTGGCCGAACCGAAATCAATCCGGCGCTACGATGAGGATTTCGTCCGGCAATTCGGCATCGCATTGGCGCCGACGCTGCCAGACCATTTTGACGGCGTGACATTCAAATCGCATTCGGCCGTGCCGTGGTTCTATGGTGTTGACCTCGATCGACGCGCGAGCGCTGCAAATATAATGGATTTCGACAGCCTGGCGCAGGGGCGCGGGCAGACGGAAAATCGCGGGCTGTTGTCGGCTGTCTGTTCGACGAAGACGCTTAATCGCAACCAGATCCGCCGCTTGCGTTTCCTGACTATGCTTCAGGGCGAACTCGGCGATCAGCTCGCTGTCTTTGGGCGCGGGTTTAAGCGAATAGGCGACAAGGCCGAGGGGCTTGACGGTTTCCGCTATCATCTGGTGCTTGAAAATAATCTTGATCCGCACGGCTGGACGGAAAAGCTTGCGGATCCGCTTCTGGCGGGAGTTTACCCCATAGTCGCAGGTGGACCCGGTCTTGATGCCTATTTCCATCCGGGCGGCTTCACCGCTATCGATACCAGGCGCCCGAAGCAAGCGGTGAAGCAGGTCCTGGAGGTGCTGGAGCGTGACCCTGCTTCCTTGCTGGATGTTCAGGCGGCGATGGCGGACAACAAGCGACGCCTGATGGGGGAGCACCAGATCTTCCCGCTGATTTCCCGGATCGTGCGGGAGTTGCCGCAGAGTTCCGACCATCTGCCCGCGCCGGTGCCTATTCATGGCCCAAGAAAATCGAGATTGCGGCATCTCGTCCGGCCGATTCGTCTTTTAAGGGCTCCGCTTGACAAGCTGTATCTGGAAATCTTCGAGTGAGACTAGTGGGATGCGACTAGGCCCGTACTTGATGATCGCTCTACGCCGGCAGTTTTTTTATCGTGACGTCGTTCAACTGGCGGGCAAGCCTTATGTCGACGGCCCAAGAAAGACGCTGTATAACCGCGTGACTGTGGCGGCGGCGCTACACGCTATCGGTTATTGAGTACGGCGTTGGTGCATGCTCGAGAGCTAAATCATAAAATCGCAGTCCTGAGCCAACTCGGAAATGCATTCGAGAGCGGCAATGCGGGGATAAACAGGAGAATTTAACGATGCCCTCTTCCCCGAGAGCCCCTAATCAAAGTGCTAAAACAATAGAGAACATAGACCCTGACGTATTGAAATTTTATGATCTCGGTGAGCTAGGCGATGTCGCGATTTATTATAAAAAAGCACGAGACCTGCTTCGTTTTGACCGATTGGATATAATTTCGAGATATATCTACGTTAAACACCAGATGTCACGTCAAGGCCCAAGTAACATAGGCGAGGATGTTTACTGGCATTATCTTTTATCTGTACAAAAGAGTCGCGCGACATTCTTTAAGGACGGTGACGGCCGGAAAAACAGCTATCAGGATTACATCCAGAATTTTAATAAGATCATTTACGCCATGAAGGATGGCGAGTTTGATTTTGACAGGGAGGCTGCGCCAATCTGCGAGCAAACGCTGGTTGGTAACGCACATAGAGTGGCAGCTGCCGCCTATTTCGATGCGGAGATTCCATGCGTAACGGTATATGGCGATCCCAAAGCTCACCAGTCTGACTACAACGGCATGATAAGGGCGGGGATTAATCGTCACTATATTGATTATGTCATCCGAACGTATATGGACCTGACAAAACGATGCCATTTCCTTTTTCTTTTTCCCGAAGCTATCAACAAACTCAAGGAATGCGAAAAGGCTATTCGAGAACACGCGGACATTGTTTACCATAAGGATTTGTTGCTGACCGATGGTGGTGTCGAGCACGTGGTCAAACTGGCCTACGACCATAACGACTGGTGGCAGGAAAAGCTGACGAAAAAATTCATAGGCGCTCGCTTTCCGGAATTTGGCGCCTTGCGAGTTTACGTTGTTGAATTAAAGGAAGGCATTAGCTGCGCCGACCTGAAGACGGAGGTTCGCAAGTTATTTTCGGCTGAAGAGCCTTGCATAATACATTCAAGTGATACGATCAGCGATGCAGAGCACTACGCGAAGCACTTGTTGAATGAAAATTGGGTATTTTTTGCCAATCATAGACTGCCAAATAAAGATCCGGAATTTGATGAAAAACTCTCAGTGTATAAGGCTCGTCTTCGCGAGCAGGAGGTAGCCGGGCGGGATGCCGACAGCTATTGCGTGGACTCCGGCGCGGTGCTTGGTTTGTTTGGGATTCGTAAGGCCGATGACATAGATTATATTTGCTCCGATGTCTTTGATGAGATGGAGCAGGACCGAGTAACCTCCAATCACAATAAAGAATACATGCCGCTCGGTATAAATATCCATGAAATCATTGAGAATTCTGCATTTCATTTCTTTCATAGAGGGGTGAAGTTCATGAGTTTGGATTGTGTTGCTCAGTTCAAATTCAGGCGTTGTTCAAAAAAAGATGTCGAGGACTTTTCCGCTATTAGCCAATTTCTCGCAAAAGAGGATTTACATAAATTTGAAGTTACGAGTTGAAAGAAAATAAGAAAATCTCAGCAAGATCTAAAAACCTTGGAGAGAAGAATCAAGAATATACCTATTGTGAAGTATTTCAGAAGAAAGATGGGGCGCCAAGTCTGGTGAAAAATGGGTTTGGCTCGCCTTCTGGTCGTTAGTCGACGATTGCGGCGATTCGGACGCCGGTGGGAAAGTGTATGGGTCGTCGATTGGCGATGTGCCGGAAAGTCGGTTTGATTGCATCCCTGCAGCAATCGTTGAAATTGTGGGCTCCGAAGTATGCGGCAAATGGATCGGCGGAGGCAGGGCGAGATGACCGTCGGTGGAAGTTGCCAATTTTTGCGAAAAAATTGGATTGCTGTCTCGGCGTTCAAGGAAATGAAAAATTTCCTGCTATATGAATTCGATGAACTGTCGGTAGTGCGGCCAGCGCACCCGCTGACCGGTATCCGCGCCTCGCAAACGGTGGCCTGAAACATCGTGGTGGTGTTTATCCATGCGCCGATAAAATGTATGGTGAGCTCCCGTTGATTTTCGATTGTCGGTTACTAAGCATATACCATAAACATGATGCTGCTGGCGGATATCGCCCAATGAATGATCATAGCTTTGCGGTCCACTCGCAAATGCTGTTTGACGCCGGATAAAACTAGCCCATACACGCCGAAGGATCGTGACAGGTGACATTTGATCTCTCAGAAATATCGAAAGAATTCGGTATTGCCATCAAAGGCCTTGTGCATGTTGGCGCCAATGATGCCACTGAGCTGAAATCCTATATCGACGCCGGAATATTGAAACTAATGCTGTTTGAACCGCTGAAAGAGCCCTTTCAACGGTTGACGGAGAATGCGGCCAGATATCGGAACTTGGCTTCGATCGAAGTTTTCAACGTAGCACTAGGGTCGGAAAAAGGGTCGGTCGAAATCAACATTTCCACGAACGACGGCGCCTCAAGTTCGATTCTTGAGCCTGCCATGGACCGCAAAATGCAGCGAAAAATCGGGTTTATCGGAAAGGAAACGGTCATTGTCGATCTATTGTCGGAGTATTTACCGGAAGAGGATCAATTCAATTTCCTTGTGATCGACGTACAAGGGTATGAGCTGGAAGTTCTTCGCGGGGCTGGCAGTAAACTTCGCCAGTTCGATTTTATCGTTTCGGAGCTAAACAGAAAGACACAATACAAGGGCTCGGCTACTGTCGAGGAAATCGACTCCTTTCTGTTGGAAGTCGGATATACGCGAATGCTAACGCATTGGCCAAGTCGGTATTGGGGAGACGCTCTTTACGTTAAGGATGAATTCATCTCGGATAATAAGAAGCCTGAAGAAATAGATTTTAAAAAGAAACGTGGAATACTGAAAAGACTTTATCATAATATTATTGATTGTAATTAACAACAAAATCGCCATGATTTGGCATCTGGCGATAGGTTTATTGTTTATACTGCATGTTGTTACGGTGATGACAGATGGGCGCAGACCTGTTGCGTATGAAGGTGATCAATATTTATGCCCGACACCTGTGAAATCTGCGTCCGCATCTGGGGCGGGCTCGGTAATCAGATGTTCCAATATGCCGCAGGTCATGCGCTGGCGAAGCGTCTGGGCGTCGGGCTTCTCGTCGATCCGGTTGAGATGTCCCAAGCGCATACGGCCTTCGGCCTGGGGCTGTTCAACCTTGAAACAGAGGTTTGGCAGCCAAGCGGGGCTAAAGCCGCCGCTCACCGGTTTCTTCAGGGGGTGCGTGGCAAGGATAGCCGCAAGAAGCTGGAGAAGTTGTGGCCCGGGCCTGTTTACCGGCAGGTGAATTTTTGCAGCGCAGATGATTTCGGCGCGATCAAGCCGGGGACTTACCTGAACGGATATTTCCAGTCGGAACAGTTTTTCGCCGATTGCGCGGCGGATATTCGCGCGCTTTATTCGCTCGATCATGTGGCGGCCAGTATTGACGGCGGCCTTCGTGAAGCGGCTTCGGATCAAAAAAGCGTTTCGGTGCATATCCGGCGAGGCGATTACGCAAGCCGGGCGAATGTGACGGAGGTGCACGGTCTTTTGACCGGCGACTATTACAATCGCGCCTATGAAATCATGAGACGTCTGATGCCGGACTGCCGGTTCATGGTGTTCAGCGACGATATCGAGGCGGCGGACGAACTGACGCGCCATTGGAAAAACCGGACGCTCGTTTCCGGCCATACGCGCGAGCAGGATCTTTACCTGATGACGGCCTGCGCTAATCACGTGATCGCCAATTCGAGCTTCAGCTGGTGGGGTGCCTGGCTCGGACATAATGCCGCAAAGCAGGTGATTGGGCCGAGACGATGGTTCTCGCGCGCTGAAATGCGCAAGGTCTATGTGGACGATGTATGCCCGGTCGGCTGGATTTTGATCTGAGGTTTGGGTCCCAAATTCAATGCAAGGTTTCAGAGCGTTTCTTATTAATCTCGACCGCGATGGGGATCGGCTCGCATATATGCGCGAGCAACTGGAGCGGTATGGCGTTTCCTTTGAACGGGTGCCGGCCGTTATGGGAAATTCCGTTCCGGCGGCGCTTTCGCACTATTTTCAAGGCGAGGGTAACGGAGCATATGCCGGCTTGAGCGCCGGCGAAATCGGCTGCTACGCAAGCCATCTTTTGATTCACAAACGTATTGTCGATGAGAAAATGCAATCGCCTGTCCTGGTGCTGGAAGACGACCTTGAGTTCTCCGACGATTTGCGAACGCTTTTGAACGAGCTCTCTGAATTGCCGAGCGACTGGGAAATAATAAGGCTCAGCAATCCGGCGAAATCGGCCGCCACGACGGTCTCCCGGCTGCCATCGGGTTCGCGTGTGGTCCGCTATTGGAGAGTTCCGAACAACACGGGTGCATATCTTGTCAATGCCAAGGGCGCGGAGAAGTTTCTACGCTATGCCGGAATACGGTTCAGGGCGGTGGATGAGGATCTTCGAAGGCCATGGGAGCATGGTGTGGTCACCTACGGTGTCCTGCCGCCTCCGATCAGATCGAATATTTTCGATTCGTCAATCGATGCGCTCTCGGGCCCGCGGTCTTTACCGGCGAGAAAGCGTTTTTCCCGGGTCAAGGGTGAGACGTGGCGGGCATTCCGCTACAGGCTCGGTAGCTTTGGAGTGATGGAGAGCGCAAGAATGCTGATCGCCAATGTTGCCATTTCCCTGAAAAGGAAAATGAAATAGCGGGCGAATTCCGACACAATAATACGCGCATTGGCAGAGTGTGGAGGGCGGGCCTGCCAAATTTCCCTTAGCGACGTGCGCAGTGCCCCCAGTCGCCTGAAATCACGGAAGGAAGCTGGGAGCGGACGCCGGCAGGGATTTTCGCCGGCTTCCCACTTATCTCTGCAGGTTGATTGGGCTGGTTGAAAGGTCGACGCCGCTTGTCGAACCGCGGGTTGTTGTCGTTACTGCGCCTTCGGAGGCTCTACGAAGCGCAGGCCACCGGTCTTGATCCAGACCCTTGCGCCGTCCGGACCGGCCTTCGCCACGGCTTTGCCGCCAACTGGAACGCGAAGCCAGGAATTCTTGGCCAATGTATCGCCGCCTTCCTCAAATGTGCCATCGAGCACGAAGAGCTCGGCGCCGCCATCGGCTTCCACCGTCACATCCGCACCCGGCTGCCAGATTTCCAGCCGCACATCCTCGCGCTCATCCTTGTAGAGCGGGGAGACGGAGACGCCCGGCCTGCCTTCTTGCGGGACGGCGCCGATCTTGTTCATGTCGATGCGGATATGGGTGCGGTCTTTCGGGTCGAACTGCCAGAGCTTGACCATGATGACGCAGCCCGGCTCCGAACCCGGCGTGTGCTTCGACTGCGGAGGATTGCGCACATAGGTGCCGGCTGGAAAATCGCCGTGTTCGTCCTGGAAGACGCCTTCAAGCACGATGAACTCCTCGCCGCCGGTATGGACGTGGGAGGAAAACTGGCTGCCTGCATCATAGCGAACGATGGTGGTTGCGCGGGCGACTTCGTCGCCGATGCGGTCGAGCATGCGCCGGCTGACGCCGGCGATTGGCGATGCGCGCCATTCAAGCTGGTCGGAGTGGACGCAGACGCGTTTGGAAAAATCGGCATTCAATTGCATGGCGGCTTGTCCTTGGAAATCGGTTGTCCAGTTTTTACGCCTCATCGCCGCAAACAAGGAAGAATTTTACGGCAATTGGTGCGTTTTTCTCTCAAGGCAATTTACCCCGTACGAACCGCCGAACGAGGCAACTGCGCGTGATCGCTCCGGTCAGGCGGCGACGGCAGCACTTGGGCGCGAGAAAACGCGCGCCTTCCAGGCATTGAGATTGGCGAGTTCCGCCGGTGTCTCGATCTTGACGAAGTCGCAGAAGGCGAATCCGGCCATGCCGGTGATATCGGCTATGGTGAAGGTATCGCCCGCCAGGAACTCGTGGGTGGCAAGATAGTCGTCCATCGCCTTCATGGTCTTCAGGACGACGGTTTTTTGATATTCGCCCCATTCCTTGTTCTTGTGGGCGTAGTTCTGCGGGCCGAGGCCGTCGGTCGCGTGGTGGAAGAAATGCGAAACCGCCTCCAGCAGGCCGGTCTCGATCTTGCGCTGGCGCATGTGAATATAGCCGCGCTCCCGGGCGGTCTTGCCGGTCAGGGTCAAATCGCCGGAAAGCTGGTCGAGATATTCGGTGATCGCGGTGGATTCCCGAAAGCTGGGTACCGTCTTCCAGTTCAAGCACCGGAACAACGCCCGACGGGTTTCTGGCCAGAAACTCCGGGGTGCGGTGCTCTCCGCCCAGAACGTCCACATGGACGAACTCGACCTTGTCGAAAAGGCCCTTCTCGGCCAGTGCGATACGAACGCGGGCCGGATTGGCGAAGCCCTTGAATTCATAGACCTTCATGTCAACTCCTTGAGATGTTTGAGATATTCAGGCACTGATAATCTACCTATCGATAGGTAGGCAAAATGACGAAGCACAATCTGCTTGTCAATACCTATCTGCTGATAGATAAATTGCGCCATGACCTCACAAGGCTATCAGGGCAAGGCTGTCGAGATTTTGGACGTGGCGGAATCGCGTATGCGCGCGGGTGGCTTCGATGCGGTGAGTTACCGCGACATAGCCGCTGACGTGGGCATCAAAAGCGCCAGCGTGCATTATCATTTCCCCCAGAAAGTCGATCTTGGCGCAGCGGTCATCAGCCGCTATCGTGATCGTTTCGCCGCCGCGCTTGGACCTGCCGATGATCCTTCCGACAGCATTCGCGACAGAATTGCCAGGCTTTGCCGAGGTTATAGGACCGGGGCTATCGACGAGGGCAAGGTGTGCCTTGCCTGCGTGCTTGGAAGCGAAGCGCTGAATCTGCCGCCGTCTCTCTCCAATGCGGTCGAAGATTATTTCAACTGGCTGACGGGATGGACCAGAACCGCTCTTTACTCAAAGAGCGCAGATGGCAACGGCAAGGTGGCAAGCGGCATCGAGCCCTCAGTTGTCCTTGGCAGCCTGCAAGGCTCGATGATCCTTGCAATCGCAACCAAACAACCGGAGCTTTTTCTGGCGACGGAGCGATGGCTGCTCGACGCCGTCGGTTGATTGTATCCTGCCGAAACGAAGCCCGGCGATGGGCTTCGGCAGGTGGCGCAACAGGCGGAAAACGCGTTACCGGCAGGAAACTGGAAACGCCGGTATCACAAGGATATCAGGTTTACATCGCAAACCTCGGCTCTTAGCTCTGCCTCAGACTTTTTCGGTCAATCAAAGAGGAGAGCCTGCGATGAACGAGGCTTATTCGGAAGTCCTGGAAGCGCTCGACGTTTATCTCGACGCCCTGTATCACGCTGACGAAAAACGGATCGCCGATCTGTTTCACCCGGCCGCACTCTATGCCATGTCGACCGACGCAGGCGGGATCATGACCCGCAGCACCGCCGAATATGTGGATGTTCTGGCCACGCGCGAATCGCCGGCAAGCAAGGGCGAAACCAAGAACGGAACGGTGCATTCGATCGAATTCGGCGGCCCGAACACCGCAATCGCCCGCATCAGCGGCGTGCTCGGTTCCACCGCTTATGTGGATCTCGTGACCTTGATGAAGGTCGACGGCCATTGGCGGCTCCTGACCAAGATCTTCCACACTACACCGGCCTGACCGGCTACCGCGCTGAAGCGTACTCGGCCATCTATTTGCAATGCTGAAGACGGTTCACGAGGCTCGCCTTTGCGGGTTTTCCGCCTCCGAATTCGCATCCGGCAGCAATTCGCCGCTCTCGTCGCGATTGGCCCTTTCGGTCTTGATCTTGTGGCCGACCGCGACGATGGCCTCAATTGCCGGAACCAGCTGTTCGCCGTGGGCGGTCAGCGAATATTCCACCGAGGGCGGCGAGGTCGGCTTGACCTTGCGCAGGATGATGCCACCGGCTTCCAGCTCCCGTAGCCGCACCGTCAGCACCTTTGGCGAAACCGGCGGAATATCGATCCGAAGCTCGCTGAATCGCCGTGGCCCGGCCCTGAGGCTCCAGATCACATTGGTCGTCCAGGCACCGCCGATGATCGCCATGCATTCTGTCAGGGCGCATGGCTGAGGCGGTTCGGGGCTGCGGTTCTTGCGTATCTTCAATGCCATGATGGCCTCATTCTCGGGTTGGAGGCATTTCCGCCCGCTCATTGGGTTACCGGTTGGAAATCGGAAAACTCGATATCATAAGGATATCTGGTTTACAAAGGATACCAACGAATTTAGCTGTAATCCGAACGTGGCGTGGCGGATTGACGATTTCGCGACGCCCGGAACGCCCCGCAGGGCCCGGTTTCGTCCGGTTCCGGGCCTTGCGGAGCAAAGATTGCGGCGGGCGCCGCGCGGCTTTGTCATGGCAGGAGGGCGAGAGACATGGACGCAAGATATGCCGAAGTCGTGGAGGCTTTGCAGGTCTATTTCGACGGGCTCTATCACAGCGATACCATCCGGCTGGCGAAGGTGTTCCATCCGGATGCGGTTTACGTATGCCCGACGGATAAGCCCTTGCGGCAGCTGACGATGGCTGAGTATTTCCCCATTGTCGACGCGCGCCCTTCGCCGGCTGGTCTTGGCGAGCCGCGCGCCGACCGGATTATTGGGATCGAATTCGGCGGGCCGGACATGGCCTTCGCCAGGGTGGAACTCTCCATAGGGCCGAAATTCTTCACCGATTTTCTTGCTTTCGTGCGGACGGACGGCAACTGGCGGATCATCTCCAAAGTCTTCCACTACGACTTGAAGAACGACTGAGGCGGAAAATGCGCGGGTTGTCGCCGCGCTTTTCCCGCCCTTTATCTACTGCCTGGAGCTTTTCATGATCGATCTCTACAGCTGGACCACCGGCAACGGCCGCAAGGTCGCAATCGCGCTTGAGGAAATGGGCCTCGCCTATGTGGCTCATCCGATCGACCTGACCAAGGGCGAGCAATTCGGTGGGGATTTCGCCAGGCTTTCGCCCAATCACAAGATCCCCGCCATAGCCGACCGCGATACCGGCCTGAGCCTGTTTGAATCCGGCGCGATCCTGCTTTATCTCGCGGAAAAGACAGGTCAATTCATGCCGGAAGACGAAACCGGCAAGTGGACGGCGATGCAATGGCTGATGTGGCAGATGGGCGGCGTCGGGCCGATGTTCGGTCAGGCCATGCATTTCCTGCATTATGCACCGGGCAAATCCGACTACGCGGCTGAGCGTTATGGCACTGAGGCGAAGCGCCTCTACGCAGTATTGAACACGCGGCTGGCGGAAGCGCCTTATGTGGCGGGTGACGACTATACGATTGCCGACATGGCGATCTGGCCCTGGGTCTCGCGTCATCCATTCCAGAAAATCGACCTCAACGACTTTGAAAACGTCAGGCGCTGGTATGTGAATATTGCCGCAAGGCCGGCGGTCTCTCGAGCGTGGAAAGTCTTTGGCGACAAGGCGGCGATCCCGATACCGTGATCGGATGCCCTTTGACCTCGCAGCATGAAGTGGAAATGATAATCCCGGCCGACGCAAGCCACGCCGGGGTTTTCAATGAACGAGAATAGAGCAGGGACAATGCAGGCACTTTTCATGCGCCGGTTTCAGCCTTCCGACGCCGCCGGCGTGCGGGCGATGTTCATTGCGATCAATCGGGAACTTGCGCCGGAAGGACAGGAAGCGGCATTCGAGGGCTATATCGATATGTCGCTTGCCGAGGAAATCGACCGGATCGAGGCCTATTACGGCGAACGCGGCGGCGGCTTTTATGTCGCGATTATGGACGGGCTGCTCGTCGGTATGTTCGGACTGGAACCTGCGGGCGAGGGCGCCATGGAACTGCGCCGAATGTATGTGGATCGAACGAAGCGCGGCAGCGGTGTGGCGGCAGCGTTGCTCGGCCACGCCGAAGACGAATGCCGGAGCGCGGGCTGCTCGCGCCTCGTGCTCAGCACATCGCAGTTGCAGCAGGCCGCGCTGGCCTTCTACCGGCGTTCCGGCTATCGGCAAGTGCGCGAGGAAATCGCCAACGAGGCGAGCAACAAGACGATCGGCGGAGGCATCCGCCGCTATTATTTCGAAAAGGAATTGATGCCTCTGCCAGTTTGAGCCGGCTCAATCACGCAGCGCCGCCGACCACGTCGTTCAACATCTTGAGAACCTGTTTCAGGCAATCACCGGCGATCTGGTTGTTCAGCCCGGAAGTGCCGAGAACCTGCAGGCCGATATAGCTGACGACCAGCGACCGCGCCGTGCCCCGCAGAATTTCAGGCAGAAGGTCGCTTCGGTCGTCGAGCAGGGCGGTGCCGAAGGCCCGCTCCAGGCGGGAAATCATGGTATTGACCTTCGTCTCCACCTCGCGGTCATGCGGGGCGCGGTCGATTGCCGCATTGCAGAGAAAACATCCCTCTCGCCCGTCGTTTGCCGCCAGTGCGGTGAACAACTCCGCGATACGATCCTTGCCGCGGCCTTTTTCCCTGTCCATCAGCGCCTTGACCGTGACGCCGACACGGGTGACGTCGTAACGCTCCAGCGTGGCGAAATAGACCGAACGCTTGTCGTGAAAGGCCTTGTAGAAGGAGCCTCGGGAAATGCCCATGGCGTCCAGCAGATCGGGAAGGGTCGTCGCCTCATAGCCCTTCGACCAAAACACCTGCATGGCCATTTCAAGCGCTGCGTCGGTTTCAAATTCCCTTGGTCTCGCCATCCGGTCTCTCTATTTCCTGAAACGGATGCGGATCCTTCATCACAGATCCCGCTCCATCAACAGAACGGCAGGTTTTTCAACATTCCGGCAACACACAAAAAGCTTGCGCATCCACCCGGGATCCCCGGCCCGGGATTTTCGGGAAGTGTGTCAGCCTGTCTTACCCCTAACCCAACGTCTTCAGGCTGTTGGTGGCGTGAAGAAAAACAGGGGAACAATTACCGCGCCCTCACGCTTATGTGTTTTGTACCGCTTGGTTCCAAATTGTAGTTTGCCGTTCCGAAGTCGGTTGTCAATGCAATCGTTTTTGGCAGTCGATTTGGAACTGATCAGTACATTATCACGGTTTACCTGGAATGCGCGAGTGTTTCTGCGGTCCGTGAAAAGCTTGAGAGGATACCTCAATGAAGAACTTTATCCGTGGCGGCCTCGTCGCTGCTGCTTTCGCTGTTAGCATGACCTCTGGCGCCTGGGCTGCCGGTTTTGACGTCAACGCCACCACCACTGGCCTGGCGCTGCGCGGCGTGGACCCGGTTTCCTACTTCAAGGCCGGTCACCCGGAAGAAGGCCAGGTCGAAATCACCTCCGTATACAACGGCGCTGTCTACCGTTTCGCTTCGGAAGACAACAAGAAGGCTTTCGACGCTGAGCCCGCTAAGTACGCTCCGCAGTACGGCGGATTCTGCGCTTTCGGCATGTCGCTCGGCCTGAAGTTCGACGGCGATCCGGAACTGTGGAAGATCGTTGACGGCAAGCTGTACCTCAACCTGTCCCCGAAGGTCGTCGAGCTGTGGAGCGAAGACACCAACGGCAAGATCGTTGAAGCCTCCAATCACTGGGGCAAGGTCAAGGACGCCGATCCGGCTGAGCTGCTGAAGAAGTAATTCTTTAAAAGCGCTATTGACGAAGGCCGTCCGGTCCATTGCGACCGGGCGGCCTTTTTTGTTTCAATTCACTTTTTGGGATAGCCCGATGACCAGTCCAGGTCATTCGGGGCAGCCTGTCCCGGCTTCGTCATATTCGAAGTATTCGAGCGACAGGAAGCGGTTCGCCGGACGCTAAATCGAGGTCGCCGTTCCGGCGTTATTTCTCCGATTGGGTGGCGGTGACGTCAAGGACGGCCTGGCTGGCGATATTGCGCAAGGCAGTCGCCGGATACCCTGCCTTGGCGAAGACCCTGAGCCCGAGATAGGTCGCGGCCACATGATCGGCGCGGCGTGTTGCCTCCTTCAGCGCGATCGGAGGCTCTTCCGCCTGAAACAGACGCACCAGCGCATTACGGATCGGGTCGAAGGCCGCACGAACCTTGCTGCCTATTTCCTCGTCGCGCGGCGCAAGATCAACCGCCGCGTCGCAGATCAGGCAGCCTCGCCTGGCGCCTTGCGGGCCCGCTTGTTCGATCACCCGCTTAAGCAGCGCCGCAACGGCTTTTGCCGCCGGCTTGTGTTTGTTGATGAGCGTGACTGCGCCGCCCATCTCCTTTTTCGCGTAGTGATCAAGCGCTGCGAGATAAAGTCCCCGTTTGTCGGTGAAGGCATTGTAGAGGCTGCCCCGCATCAATCCCGTTGCCGCTTCCAGGTCGCTTGTCGATGCGCTATGGAAACCTTTTCGCCAGAAAACTTCCGTTACCTTGTCCAGAAGTTCTTCCTCGTCGAACTGCCTTGGCCGCCCCATATTTCCTCCCGCCCATTATTTTTTCCCCACCCTAGCGCGTTGCTGCGCCGGGTCGGATTCACGCATGTGTGATGCTCCTGGTTCTTGTACTGGCGTACTAAAATGATAGGCATTGCTGCGGCGCACAATCCTCCCTGCGTGCAGCCAATTTTGGTATTATAATTCAAAAACAGAAAATGGAGACAGCAATGTCCTATCAATGGAGCCAGGCCCCGGGCTTTCTCGACCGTATCACTGCTTTTGCGCCGGAACTGGGCAAGAGGTTGAGCGACGCGGGCACCTACGGGATCTTTGCAGCCCTTGCGGTGATCTACTTCTGGTTCGGCGGCATGAAATTCACCGCCTATGAAGCGCAAGGACTCGTGCCGCTGGTGGAAAACAGCGCCTTGATCGGATGGATGTACAACTTTCTTTCCGTACGCGGCTTTTCCAATTTTCTGGGCGTGGTCGAGATTTCAATCGGCGTGTTGATCGCGGCTCGCGTGATCTCGCCGCGTCTGTCGGCGCTGGGCGGGCTTTTGTCTGCCGGGCTTTTCGTCACCACGATCAGCTTCATGGTGTCGACTCCCGGCGTCTTCGAGGCGGATCTGGGCTTTCCGGCAATCTCGGTCGCGCCCGGCCAGTTTCTGCTGAAGGATATCGGTCTCTTCGCCGCATCGATCTTCATCCTCGGCAAATCGCTTCTGGCGATGGGCAAGGTCGGCGCGAACTAGCCGTCGGCGGAAACCTTGACTTTGCGATCCTCAGACAACGCCCGGCATCGTCCGGGCGTTGGCTTGCCAGCCATTTCGCCAGCCATGCGCAAAGCATCGCAGCCCGGCGCTATCAGCGGCCAGGCAGTCGATCTTTATGAGATTGCTTTGTGAAAAAAATTGGAGCGGGCGATGGGATTCGAACCCACGACCCCAACCTTGGCAAGGTTGTGCTCTACCCCTGAGCTACGCCCGCACGCTCCATATCGGCGGCCCGCTGTTGTCGCCGGCCCCGAAGGTGGGCTGTATATGAACCAAGCCGCAGCGGATTGCAACAGTGATTTTTCGCCTCTCCGCAAACCATCGCTCATCTGGTTAAAACGGCTGTGGATGGCTGTTGAAATCCTTCGAGCCGCCTTATCGAGGTGCGAAGATCAAGGCTTGAGGCGGCGCGGCGCCTGCCTTAACAAGGAAGTCGCTTGCATCCACCGTCGGCAATCGCGCGCGGCATTTGCAAGAACAAAGCGTCATGCTCCCTGTATTGCCGCTGCCGAAACTATTCACCTGAGACGAGAGACTGCATAATGCCCGCCAGCCGTTCCGACCTGTTTGAATTCCTGGATAGCCTCGGCATTTCGACTGTGACGCACGATCATGAGCCGGTGTTTACGGTCGCGGAATTGGCAGACCTGCACGAACGGCTTCCCGGTGGGCACACAAAAAATCTGTTCGTGAAGGACAAGAAGGGTCGGCTGTTTCTGGTCGTGGCGCTGCATGACACGGTCATCGACCTGAAGACGATCCACCAGAAAATCGGCGGGCAGGGGCGGGTTTCCTTCGGCAATGCCGATCTATTGATGGAAGCGCTCGGCGTTACCCCGGGCTCGGTGACGGCATTGGCGCTGATCAACGACAGGGAGAGCCAAAGGGTGACCGCTGTCTTCGATGCGGCCATGATGCGCGAACCGCTGCTCAATTGTCACCCTTTGGCAAACAACGCCACCACGGCGATTGCGAGCGAGGATCTGCTGCGCTTCGCCAAGGCGTGCGGCCACGAACCGCTGCTGGTGGCGGTGAGCGAAGATGAAGGGTGACCTGACGCGCGGGTTTTGACGGAACCTCTGCAATGTCCGGCTTTTGTTTTCGCAAATCCGGTGGCGAAATCGACGCAGGCTTTTTTCGGAATTTGCGGCGTCGTGACCAAGGTTTGTATTTCGCGTAACCCGGCCCCATGTTAGGCGTTGGAAAATTGGCCGGCTCTAGACGCCAGAGCCTGGCAAAAAGACAATGATTGAAGGATCAACGGGATGAGCGGGCAAGGTTTTTCGGTCAGCGGCCGGCTGGGCGGTACCCTCAGTGGCAGCGCCGGCGGATTGAACGGCGGTGCGAATGGCGCCGGCGGCAACGGCTCCGGCGGCAATGGCCCCGGCGGCAAGAGCGCCAACGTCAAGGATGTGACCACCGCGAATTTCATGCAGGACGTGATCGAAGCCTCCCGCGTGCAGCCCGTACTGGTGGACTTCTGGGCGCCATGGTGCGGGCCCTGCCGGCAGCTGACGCCCGCGCTTGAAAAAGCGGTCAATGACGCTGGCGGCGCTGTCGTGCTGGCGAAGATGAATATCGACGACCATCCGGAAGTCGCGGGTCAGATGGGCATTCAGTCCATCCCGGCTGTGATCGCCTTCAAGGACGGCCAGCCGGTGGATGGCTTCATGGGCGCGCAGCCGGAAAGCCAGATCAAGGCTTTCATCGAGCGCATCGCCGGTCCGGTCGGGCCGACTGAGGCCGAGAAGTTTCTCGAAGAAGCCGAGGCCTTGCGCGATGCCGGCGACTTCACCCAGGCGGCGCAGCTCTATAACGCCGTTGTGGCAATGGAACCCGACAGCGCCAAGGCGATTGCCGGGCTTTCCCAGTGCTTGTTGGGGCTCGGCGATGTCGGCCACGCAAAGCAGATGCTGGAGCGTATTCCCGATGCGGCGGCCTCCGATCCCAGCGTTGTGGCTGCGCGCGCAGCGATCCAGATTGCCGAGCAGGCCGAATCGCTCGGCGATCTCGCTGAATTGCAAACGCGGGTGGATGGCGACCCTTCCGACCATCAAGCACGCTTCGACCTTGCGGTCGCGCTCAATGCGCGAGGCGACAAGACGGCGGCCGTCGATCATCTGATCGAAATCGTACGCCGTGATCGTCAATGGAACGACGATGAAGCGCGCAAGCAGCTGCTGCAATTCTTCGATGCCTGGGGGGCGAAGGATCCGGCGACCGGCTATGGCCGCAGGCGTCTTTCGTCCGTTTTGTTCTCGTGAGCGTATAGGAATCGGGTGGCGGGAAAGTTTCCGGCCGCCGGCTCTCTCTGCAACGATCAGGGAACGACCAAGGAGATGCCCATGCAAGCGGGCAATGCCAGCTACGACAGGTCCGGGGATCTGCCCCGTACAATTCCCATATTCCCGCTGATGGAAGCCTTGCTTCTGCCGCAGGCCCAGATGCCGCTCAATATCTTCGAGCCGCGCTATATCGCCATGGTGGATGCGGCGTTGAAGGGTGATCGGGTCATCGGCATGGTGCAGCCGGATTTCTCGATTCCCGGCGCGGAAACGGCGGCGAAGCCTGCTTTGTGCAAGGTGGGATGCGCGGGCCGGATCATCGGGTTCCAGGAGACCGGCGATGAGCGTTACCTCGTCACGCTGGCGGGGATCGCGCGTTTCGAGATCGTCGAGGAACTGGAAACGGTGACGCCGTTTCGCATGGCAGCGGTGTCGGCGGAACGCTTCGCCACGGATTTTGACGAAGGCCATGGCGAGGACGATGTCGACCGCGACGAATTGGTGCGTGCGCTCAAGGATTATTTGACGGCAAACGATCTGGAAGCGGATTGGTCCAGTATTACCGGGGCGAGCACTGAAGTTCTCGTCAATGCGCTATCCATGATGAGCCCTTACGGGCCAGCCGAAAAACAGATGCTGCTGGAAGCGCCGGACCTCAGGACCCGCGCTGAAACGCTGGTGGCGCTGACGGAAGTGCATCTGGCGCGCCGTGGCGGCGAGGATGGCGCCAGATTGCAATAATGCCGGTGGCTTCAGTAGGCCCGACCGCGATATCGATGCGCGTGAGGACAATGAATCGGGACGAAAACGATGGCGACAATGGAAACCAAGAGCGGGGAAAACAAGAGCGGGGAAAAGCAGCGTATCATCGATCGCAAGCTTCTGGAGCTTCTCGTATGCCCGCTGACCAAGACGACGCTGGAATATGACGCGGAAAAGCAGGAGCTGATTTCCCGCGCCGCCAAGCTTGCCTATCCGATCCGCGACGGCATTCCGATCATGCTGCCGGACGAGGCGCGCAAACTCGAAGATTGACTTTAGAACGCCGGCTCGGCGATACCGCGCCTGCGACAGGCTGCACGCACCGTATTGGCCAGCAGGCAGGCTATCGTCATAGGCCCGACCCCGCCTGGAACCGGTGTAATCGCGCCAGCCACACGAACCGCCTCGTCATAGGCGACATCGCCGACGAGTTTCGTCTTGCCTTCGCCTTTTTCGGGCGCCGGGACGCGGTTTATTCCGACGTCGATGACTGTGGCGCCCGGCTTGATCCAGTCGCCTTTGACCATTTCGGGGCGGCCGACGGCGGCAACGACAAGATCGGCCTGCCGGCAAAGCGCGGCGATGTCTCTTGTGCGCGAATGGGCCATGGTCACGGTGCAGTTTTCATTTTGCAGCAAAAGCGCAACCGGCTTTCCAACCAGGATCGAGCGGCCGAGGACAACGGCGTTGAGGCCCGAAAGATCGCCAAGTGCATCTTTGGCCAGGATCACACAGCCCTGCGGCGTACAGGGAACAAGCCCCGCCTTGCCGAGGACGATCCGTCCGGCGTTTTCCGGGTGGAGCCCGTCGACATCCTTGGCCGGGTCGATGGAAAGGACCACCTTGTCGGTGTCGATATGTTTGGGCAACGGCATTTGCACCAAAATGCCGTCGACATCGGGGTCGGCGTTGAGACTGGCGACAAGATCGAGAAGCACGGTTTGCGGGGTATCGGCCGGCAGGCGGTGCTCAATGGAGCGCATGCCGCATTCTTTCGTGAGCTTGACCTTGCTGCCAACGTAGACCTGGCTTGCCGGATCCTCGCCGACCAGCACGACGGCAAGGCCGGGGGTGAGGTCATGATCCGCCTTAAGTGTCTCGACGGCTTTGGCGACTGTATCGCGCAGGCTTGCGGCGCGGGCTTTTCCGTCGATTATCTTGGCTTGCATAATGTCCTCTTGCGGCGAGACCTGCGGCGGGTTTGACTGTATCGATCCGGAGCTTACTCACTTCGCGCGCGTAATGTCTGTCAGACATGCGGCAAGCGCTTGCGCATCTCCGTCAACATGCAGTGTCTTTTGCCGTGCGGTCGCACCGCTTTCCAGCGTGACTGAGGACTTGGGCACCTTCAGCAGTTTGGCCACCAGCGCGCTTACGGCCGCATTGGCCTGGCCCTTGTCGGCAATGGCGCGCACCCTCGCCAATAGCACCAGCCGTCCATCGGAAAGCGTACCGATGCCGTCGATCCCGTCGCGCCCGGCCCTGGGCGTCACCCGCAGAAACAGGCGCAAGCCCCTGTCGGTTGCTTGCCAGGGATGATTGGCAGGATCGCTCAAGGCCGGTCAGAAGACGTTGGGATAGATATAGCGAATGATGATGTTTTGCAGGAGGAAGACGCCAAGCAGGAGCGCGATTGGCGACAGGTCCAGCCCGCCCATGGCCGGTAACACCCTGCGGATCGGCCTGAGCAGCGGCTCCGTCAGCGCATAAAGCGTCTGGCCGATCATCGATACGACCTGATTGCGCGGGTTGACCACGTTGAAGGCGTAGAGCCAGGAAAAGATCGCGCTGGCGATGATGACCCAGGTATAGAGGTTCAAGACCACCATGAAGACGTCGAGAATTGCACGCATGAATCGAGGGGCTCCCGCTTCCGTCGGACCGAAATAGACTGATCTTCATGTAGCGGGCGCGGCACGAAGCCGCAAGCACCCCTGCTGTCTTTCGGAATCGAACGAGGTTTTAGTTCGCCGTTGCAGCGTCGAAAGCAGCACGGGGATTTGTATCGCACAAGCGCGCCGCCTACTTGACAGGCTGGCCGACGCTCTCCTAAATGCCGCCACGCTTGAAGAAGCGGGGCCGTAGCTCAGATGGGAGAGCGCTGCAATCGCACTGCAGAGGTCAGGGGTTCGATTCCCCTCGGCTCCACCAAAATTCCTTCCTCTTTCATTGACGTTTACCAGGGTCGCCAGCTTTTCAGATGGCGTCGTCCGGATAGGGCATCGCTTCGGAGACGCCTTGCAGAAGCAGGTTCTCGTCGATGAGATGCGTCCAATTCGACGCGGGCTGATCCAGCATGTCGGCGACCGAACCGAGCGCTTCGATGATCTCGCCGCGCCGTGCCTGCGAAAGCGCGCTGAAGCGCCTGGAAAAGGCATCGTGCAGAAGTGGCGGCGCGCCCTCAAGCGCCTTGGCTCCGGCCGGCGTCAAGCTGGTGAAGACGACGCGCCTGTCGCGTGTGTCGCGGCGGCGATCGATAAGGCCCTTGGCTTCCAGCTTCTCCAAAATGATGACGACGGTCGCCGGCGAGAGGCTGGCTTCCTGCGCCAGCCGCTTTGACGTTACCGGCCCCAATTCCCGGGTCGCCTGAAGAAGCACCACCTGCGGAACCGTAAGCCCCACGGCCTTGGTCACCTGCTTCGACTGGATATCGACAGCGCGCGTGATGCGCCGGATCGCCGTGAGAACTGCTTTCAACTGTTTAGGGTCGGACATGGAGACAACCTGATCGTTCGATGTGACATAATTTGAACTCAAATCATTTCTGTTGTAAACACCTTGCGCGGCTGCGCCCGTAGCCGTTTTGTTTCATCAACAGACAATGGATTCATGTGCGGACTTTGCGGAGAAATCACCTTTGACGGAGCGTCGGCGTCTACAGAGGCGCTGGAGACGATGGCGGCTGTTTTAGCGCCGCGTGGACCTGATGGCGATGGCGTTTTGCGTCGTGGACGGCTGGGCCTCGGCCACCGGCGCTTGAAGATCATCGATCTCACCGATCATGCCCAGCAGCCGATGAGCGATCCGGCGCTCGGCCTCGACATCGTCTTCAACGGATGTATCTACAACTACAAGGAATTAAAGGCGGAACTGGAAGCCAAGGGCTACTCGTTCTTCTCCCATGGCGACACGGAAGTGATCCTCAAGGCGCATCACGCCTGGGGGCTGGAGGCGCCGAACAAGCTGCAGGGCATGTTCGCCTATGTGATTCATGAGCGCGACAGCGGCCGGTTGTTCATGGCGCGCGACCGCTTCGGCATCAAGCCGCTTTATTATTCGCAAAATGCGTCGCGGCTGCGCTTCGCATCCTCCCTGCCGGCGATCGTCGCCGCAGGCGATGTCGATACGTCGATCGATCTCGGCGCGCTCAATTGCTACATGAGTTTCCATGCGGTGGTGCCGCCGCCGCGCACCATGCTGAATGGCGTGCGCAAGCTGCCGCCGGCGACGATCCGCCAGGTCGAGCGGGACGGAAGTTTTCAAGACACCGCCTATTGGTCGCTCTCCTATGACCGCACGGCGGCTGACGAGGAGCGCAGCTTCGAGGAATGGACCGACCGGTTGGAGGCCGCGCTCATGCTGGCGGTGCGCCGGCGGATGGTCGCCGACGTCCCGGTTGGCGTGCTTCTGTCGGGCGGGGTCGATTCCAGCCTCATCGTCGCGCTACTGGCTCACATGGGCCAGAAGGGGTTGAAGACCTTTTCCATCGGCTTTGAGGAGGCCAAGGGCGAGAAGGGCGACGAATTCCTCTACTCCGATCTGGTGGCTGAGCGTTTCGGCACCGATCACGCTAAGATCTTCGTGCCTTCCGCCGATCTCATGGCGGCACTGCCGCAGACGATAGCGGCGCAATCGGAACCGATGGTCTCCTACGATAATGTCGGCTTCTTCCTGCTGTCGCGCGAGGTTTCCAAACACGTGAAGGTGGTGCAGTCGGGCCAGGGCGCCGACGAGGTCTTTGCCGGCTATCACTGGTATCCGAAGCTTGCCGGCTCCAACCGGCCGCTCGACGACTATGCGGCGAGCTTTTTCGACCGCGATCAGCAGAAGATGGCGCGCCACCTGCAGCCGCAATGGCTTGGCGAAGACGTGAGCCGCGATTTTGTCGCCGGTCATTTCGCGCAGCCAGGAGCGAGCGATCCGGTCGACAAGGCGCTTCGCCTCGATACCCAGATCATGCTTGCCGATGATCCGGTAAAGCGGGTCGACAATATGACCATGGCTTGGGGGCTGGAGGCGCGCGTGCCTTTCCTCGATCATGAACTTGTTGAACTGGCGGCGAAAATTCCGGCGCGCCACAAGCTGGCGGATGGCGGCAAGGGAGTGTTGAAGGCGGTTGCCCGCCGTGTCGTGCCCAATGAGGTGATCGACCGGCCGAAGGGCTATTTCCCGGTACCGGCGCTCAAATATCTCGACGGCCCCTATCTGGAGATGGCGCGCGATGCGCTTACCTCCAGGAAAGCGCGGGAGCGCGGCATATTCCGGCCTGATTATCTCGACATGCTGTTTGAAGCTCCGCAATCTCATATCACGCCACTACAGGGATCGGAGCTGTGGCAATGCGCGCTGCTGGAGCTTTGGCTCCAGTCCCACGCTCTTTGACGGAGGCGTCCATGTCGTCGCACCATGCCAAACGTCACGATCCGCAGGTCTATGCCTATCGGCTGAAGAGAATGCGGAACCAGAGCCTTAATCCGCCTATCGGCAAGAACCGCGCCGATGAGGCGCTACCGGGCAATTTCGCGCTGGAAGTCGGCTGGGGCAGGCTGCTGTTTGGCCAGACCTTCGAAAGCGCGGAGGAAATCGCCAAGACGCTTCGCGCCGAAACACCGGGCGAGCGCGATATCGCCTTCTACATTCGAGATCCGCATGTGGCGCTGGCGAAGGCGCCGCAGCAACTGTTTCTCGATCCCTCCCATACCTACCGGCTGGATCTTGCCACCTATCGCCCCGAGCACAAACCGGTGGAGGGCGTCATCATCCGCAGGCTTTGCACCCAGGCGGATGCGGAGGCGGTAAATCGGTTGTATCTGAAGCGCGGTATGGCGCCGGTTGCACCGGAGTTCTTCTGGAACCGGCGGGACAGCCGGGTGATGACTTTCTTCGTGGCGGAACTCGAGTTCGACGGGCGAAATCGTCGGCACCGTTACCGGCATCGATCATGAGCGCGCATTCGGCGATCCCGAACGCGGTTCATCGCTGTGGTGCCTGGCGGTCGATGGCGAGGCGGCCCGCGCCGGCACCGGCACCGCGCTGGTGCGCCGCCTGGCCGATCTCTTTCAGGCGCGGGGGTCGGCCTATATCGACCTTTCGGTCCTGCATGACAACGAACAGGCGATCAGCCTCTACGAAAAACTGGGTTTCCGGCGGATATCCGTCTTTGCGCTGAAGAAGAAGAACCCGATCAACGAGAAGCTGTTCATCGGTGAATTGCCGGAAGAACAGCTCAACCCTTACGCCCGCATCATCGTCGACGAGGCGCGCCGTCGTGGCGTCGGCGTGGATGTGCTGGATGCAGAAGGCGGGTTTTTCCGCTTGAGCCATGGTGGACGGCAGATCGCTTGCCGGGAATCCCTGAGCGAACTGACGTCCGCCGTCGCAATGAGTATCTGCGACGACAAATCCGTAACCCGCCGCTTTATCGAAAAGGCCGGATTGAAGGTGCCGGAACAGGCCGATAGCACCGACGAGGAAGCGTGGAAGGATATCCTGAAGCGAGCGGGTTCGGTGGTGGTCAAGCCGGCCCGGGGCGAGCAGGGGCGTGGCATAGCCGTCGGGCTCAAGGGTGATATTGAAATCCGCCGCGCGATTGCCGCTGCCCGCGAGGTCTGCGACAGGGTGCTGATCGAGGAGATGGTGCCGGGACACGATTTGCGCCTTGTCGTCATCGATTTTCAGGTGGTTGCGGTGGCGACGCGCCGCCCGCCCAGGGTCATTGGCGACGGCAAAAGCACGGTGGCGCATTTGATCGAAATGCAAAGCAAGCGCCGCCGGGCGGCGACCGGGGGCGAGTCCGAAATCCCGATGGATGCGGAAACCAGGCGCTGCGTCGCCGACAAGGGCTATGGCTTCGACAGCATCCTTGCCGAGGGGGTCGAGCTGGAAGTCCGCCGCACGGCCAATCTCCACACCGGCGGGACCATTCATGACGTGACCGACAAGACCCACCCCGATCTCATAGCCGCCGCAGAGAAAGCGGCGAGAGCCATCGACATACCTGTGGCCGGCATCGACTTCATGGTTTTGGATCCTTCCAGGTCCGACTATGCTTTTATTGAAGCGAACGAGCGCCCGGGGCTTGCCAATCACGAGCCGCAGCCGACGGCCGAGCGGTTCATGGATCTCCTGTTTCCGCTCACGGTGGCGCACCCGTAGAAGGATGAATGAATGACGAAAGGGATAAAGAGGGAAGTGACGCGACTGCAGATCGACATCGATTATCTTGCGGAAAAATTGAAGATGTTGCTGGAGATTCCCTCTCCCTCGGGGTTCACCGATACGGTGGTGCGGGCGACTTGCGATGAGCTGAAGAAGCTCAAGATCCCCTTCGAACTGACGCGGCGTGGCGCGATCCGGGCGCTTTTGAAGGGCAAAGCCAGCAACCAGCGCCGGGCGGTGATCTCCCATCTCGACACGCTGGGCGCCCAGATCAAGCAGATCAAGGAAAACGGCAGGCTCGAACTCGTGCCGATAGGCCATTGGTCGGCGCGGTTTTCCGAAGGCGCACGCTGCACCATCATTTCCGAAAAAGGCAGCTATCGCGGCACGATACTGCCGCTGCATGCCTCCGGCCATACCTATGGCGAGGAAGTCGACAAACTCCCTGTCGGCTGGCCCTATGTGGAACTGAGGATAGATGCGCTGACCGCCAGCAAGGACGATACGCTGCGCCTTGGCATTCACGTGGGCGATCTGGTGGCGATCGACCCTCAGCCGGAATTCCTCGATAACGGGTTCATCGTCTCGCGTTATCTCGACAACAAGGCGGGCGTTGCATTGATGCTCGCCGCGCTTGAAGCCCACAAGCGCGAAAAAGCCGTACCGACGCTCGATACATTCTGGCTCTTCTCGATTTCCGAGGAGGTCGGCTCCGGCGCGTCTTCCATGCTGACCCATGACGTTGCTTCCATGGTCGTGGTCGACAATGGCACCAGCGCGCCGGGGCAAAATTCGTCGGAATTCGGCGTCACCATCGCCATGGCGGACCAGAGCGGGCCTTTCGACTATCACCTGACGCGCAAGCTCATCCAGCTTTGCCGGGAAAACGACATCAAGTTTCAGCGCGACGTCTTTCGCTATTATCTCTCAGACAGCGCCTCGGCGATTGCGGCGGGAGCGGATGTGCGAACGGCGCTGGCCACATTCGGCGTCGATGCCTCGCATGGCTATGAGCGCATCAACATGCATGCGCTTCGCTCCGTCGCCGAGTTGCTGACTGCCTATACGCTGAGCCCGGTCGCGATCCCGCGCGATGCGAAGGAAATCGGCCCGCTGAACGGCTTTACCGAACAGCCGCTGGTGGAAGCGGAACAGAGCCTGAAGCCAGGCGACAGGCATAACGGCAACTCGATGACAGAAGAATAAAGCATGTCCCCCAAAAGTGGATGCCGGTTTTGGGACAAGGACATGCGGCCTGTAAAAAAGCATGTCCCCCAAAAGTGGATGCCGGTTTTGGGACAAGGACATGCGCCATAAAGTCAAATGATTGCGCCGTGTTTTTTGATTCCAGTTATTCGAAACACGCTCAAAAGCGCGACGCCCTTTCGTCAGGTCTCCTGCCCGGACAAAAGCCAGTCGCGCACCTGCGCGGCAGGGCCTGAAAGGGCGCCGAATTTCGGCCAGACAAGCTGGAACGGCCGGTCCGTTTCAAGCACATGGTCGCTGAGGCGCACGAGAAGCCCGGCGGCGACGAGCCGGTCGGTCAGGTGCTTCCAGCCGAGCGCCACGCCTTGCCCCTCCATCACCGCCTGAATAACGAGCACATAATCGTTGATGGAAAGCCCGCTTGAAAGCGGGGGACGCGGCAGGTTCAGGCTGGTGAACCAGTCGCCCCAGTCGGTGCAGGGCCGGTAAGGTTCTTCCAGATGGATGAGCCGGTGGCTGAGGAGATCTTCCGCGCGTGCGGGCATTCCCGCACGTTCCACATAGGCCGGATTGGCGACCGCCTCGATGCGTTCCGGCGCGATGATACCGGCCTCATAGCCGAGGAAGGATCCGACCGGCGCGGAGCGAATGCCGAGCGGAATGGCTTCGGCGACGATATCGATATCGCGGTCGCCGGTCTGGATGCGCAGGTCGATATCGGGAAGATCCTCGCGAAATTTGGCCAGCCTCGGCAGCATCCAGAAGCTGGCAAATGCGGTGGAGGCGGAAAGCGTTACGTGCCGCTCGCTCCCAAGCGCCCGCAATTCCTCAGCCGATTTGCGAATGTGGCCGAGCCCGAGCGAGACGTCGCTGTAGAATCGTGCGCCTGCTTCCGTCAGTTCCACATGCCGGTGGCGGCGATGAAACAGCCTGACGGCGAGGCTTTCCTCCAGTGTGCGCACCGCCAGGCTGACGGCCGCCTGGCTCATGCCCAACTCCTCGGCGGCACGGGTGAAACTGCCGTGGCGGCCAGCGGCCTCAAAGGCGATCAGCGCCCCGGCGGAAGGAAGGAGATGGCGCAGGCTTTTCATAAGCAGAGCTTATCTGAACGATTAGAGATTTCCAGCATTACGACGGCATTTATCGCAGCTAGGCTCGACCCCATAAGTCTGGGTTTCGGGAGGATGGCATGGCGGAGCCGGCGGTACTCAAGGAAAATGCGGGTGAGAATGAGACGGGCGGCCGCAGAAGCGCGCGCGAACGCCGGCGGGACAAACGGGCGGCGCAGAGCGCAAATGCTCCCGCCTATATTATCCGGCAGATCCCGCCCTATGAAATCCTGGGCGAGGAAAGCCTGATCCGCATCGAAAAGGCGGCGGACAGAATACTGGCGGAAGTCGGTATCGAGTTTCGCGGCGATCCGGTCGCGCTGGCGCTGTTTCGCCAGGCGGGCGCAAGCGGCGAAGGCGAATTGTGCAAATTCGAACCCGGCATGCTGCGGGAAATCCTCAAGACCGCGCCGAAGACCTTTGTGCAGCACGCCCGCAATCCGGAGCGCTCGGTGCAGATCGGCGGCGATGCGGTGGTCTTCGCTCCGTCCTACGGTTCGCCCTTCGTCATGGATCTCGACCGTGGCCGGCGCTATGGCACGCTGGACGATTTCCAGAATTTCGTGAAGCTCGCCTATTGCGCGCCGTGGCTGCATCATTCCGGCGGTACGGTTTGCGAGCCGACGGATATTCCCGTCAACAAGCGCCATCTCGACATGGTCTATGCGCATCTGCGCTACAGCGACAAGGCGTTCCTGGGTTCGATCACCCAGCCGGAGCGGGCGGAAGAGTCCATCGAAATGGCCCGGATCGTCTTCGGCGCCGATTTCGTCGACAAGAATTGCGTGATCATGGGCAATGTGAACGTCAATTCGCCGCTGGTCTGGGATGCAACGATGACCGGCGCGGTGCGGGCCTATGCGGCGGCCAATCAGGGCTCGGTCATCGTGCCCTTCATTCTGGGAGGCGCCATGGGGCCGGTGACGACGGCAGGCGCCATCGCCCAGGCACTGGCCGAAACCATGGTCGGATGCGCGCTCACCCAACTGGTGCGGCCGGGCGCGCCGGTGATATTCGGCAATTTCCTGTCGTCCATGTCGCTTCGTTCGGGTTCGCCCACTTTCGGCACGCCGGAACCGGCTGCGGGCTCGCTCGTCGTCGGACAGCTTGCACGACGACTGGGCCTGCCGCTGCGCTCAGCCGGGTCCTTCACCACCTCCAAGCTGCCGGATGCGCAGGCCATGCAGGAAAGCGTCACTTCGATGCTTTCGGCGATCCATTGCGGCGCGAACTTTTTGCTGCATTCAGCCGGTTTTCTCGATGGGCTCCTTTCGATGAGTTACGAGAAATTCGTCATGGACGTCGATTATTGCGGCGCGCTGCACAGCTATCTTGCGGGTGTTCCTGTCGACGACAATGCGCTTGCCGTCGACGCATTCGTGGAGGTGGGGCCGGGCAATCACTTCTTTGGCTCGGCCCATACGATAAAAAACTATGAAACCGCCTTCTGGGATTCAGCGCTTTCCGACAACGATCCATTTGAGACTTGGACCGACAATGGCGGTCTCGACATGGCTGCCCGCGCCAATGCAAAGTGGAAGGAGGTGCTCGCCGCCTATCAGCCGCCGCCTATCGACCCCGGCATCGATGAAGCGCTGCTGGACTTCATGGCGCGGCGAAAGGCATCGCAGCCCGACGCCTGGTATTGACCTTGGTCCTGGCCGACGAGGATTCCCGCCGTATGACCGACCCGCTGCTGCAGCCCTACCAACTGAAGCACCTGACGCTCCGCAATCGGATCATGTCGACGGCGCACGAGCCGGCCTATACCGAAGACGGCATGCCGAAGGACCGTTACCGGCTCTACCATCTGGAAAAAGCCAAGGGAGGCATCGCGCTGACGATGACGGCGGGCTCGGCGATTGTTTCCGAGGACAGCCCCGCCGCATTTGGCAATCTTCACGCCTATAAGGACGAGATCGTGCCGTGGCTGAAGCGGCTTGCCGACGACTGTCACGCGGAGGGCGCGGCGGCGATGATCCAGATTACCCACCTTGGCCGGCGGACCAACTGGAACAAGGCCGACTGGCTGCCGGTCGTGGCGCCGTCTCCGATCCGTGAGCCGGCGCATCGCGCCTTTCCCAAGGAAGCGGAGGATTGGGATATCGAGCGGATCGTCGCCGACTATGCCGATGCGGCGGAGCGGATGCAGGCTGCCGGTCTCGACGGTATCGAACTGGAAGCCTACGGCCATCTGATGGACGGCTTCTGGTCGCCCGCCACCAACCATCGCGACGACAACTACGGTGGCGCGCTCGAAAATCGTCTGCGGTTCACCCACGAAGTGCTGACTGCGATCCGCGAGCGCGTAGGCGCGGACTTCATCGTCGGCATGCGCATGGCGGCCGATGAGGACTGGGACAAGGGGTTCGGGCGCGAGGAGGGACTTGAGATTGCCAGGCGGCTGATCGCCTCCGGCCGGATCGATTTCATCAACCTCATTCGCGGCCATATCGATACGGACGCAGCGCTTTCGAAGGTGATCCCGGTGCAGGGCATGCGCTCGGCTCCTCATCTCGATTTCGCCGGCGAAGTGAGGGCGGAGACGAAATTTCCGATCTTCCACGCGGCCCGTATCAGCGACGTCGCCACCGCCCGCCATGCCATAGCGGAAGGAAAGCTCGACATGGTGGGCATGACGCGGGCGCATATCGCCGACCCGCATATTGCCCGCAAGGTTATGGAGGGCCGGGAACATCAGATCCGCCCGTGCGTCGGCGCGACCTACTGTCTCGACCGGATCTATGAAGGCCATGAGGCGCTATGCATCCATAACGCGGCCACCGGGCGTGAAGCGACGATGCCGCATGTGATCGAGCGCTCGGCGGGCGCCAGGAAGCGCGTCGTCATCGTCGGCGCCGGGCCGGCGGGACTGGAGGCGGCGCGGGTTGCAGGCGAACGAGGGCACGAGGTCACCGTTTTCGAAGCGGCGGCGGAGGCGGGTGGTCAGGTTCGCCTTGCCTCCCAAAGTCCGCGGCGGCGGGAACTGATCGGCATCGTCGACTGGCGGATGGAGCAATGCAGCGCACTTGGCGTGACATTTCATTTCAACGCATATGCCGAAGCCGACGATGTGACTGCACTGGCGCCCGATGTGGTTTTCGTCGCGACAGGAGGGCTCCCCAATACCGAGGTGGTGGAAGAGGGCGCCGATCTTCTCACCTCTTCATGGGAAATCGTATCGGGCGAGGTGAAGCCCGGCGCGGAGGCGTTGCTTTATGACGATAACGGCGGCCACCCGGGTATGCAGGCGGCGGAAACACTGGCGCGCGCCGGATCGAAGCTTGAGATCGTCAGCCCGGAGCGTTTCTTTGCGCCGGAAATGGGAGGGCTGAATCACGTTCCCTATGCCGAAATCTTCCACGAGGCAGGCGTGACAGTCACCATCAATTCCCGTCTCGTCGGCGTCCGCCGCGAAGGCAACAGGCTGCGCGCCTTCATCGGCTCCGACTATGGCAGCGGCAGGCAGGAAAGGCTGGTGGATCAGGTCGTTGTCGAACACGGCACGTTGCCGTTGGCTGATCTCTATTTCGCGTTGAAGCCCTTGTCGAAGAACCGTGGCGCGGTGAACTGGCGCGGCCTTATTGACGGGAAAGATCCGTTCCCCGCCTACAATGCGGACGGGGCCTTCAATCTGCTGCAAATCGGCGATGCGGTTTCCTCGCGCAACATCCACGCGGCGATCTACGACGCGCTGCGCCTGGCGAAGGATCTTTAGGCGGGCAGTCCTTCCCGGTTCCCCCGTCGGGAACGATGCAGCAATGCAACAGAGGCGGGGAAATCATTGTCGCGTTAAGACAAAATCTGCCCATCCGCGCCATAAGATGTCAGAACAGTATCTGACTTTCCCTGCTTCTTACGGATTGAAACATCATGGTCCTTGCCCGTGCCGCCCGTTTCCTGCTCGCAGCCACCGCTCTTGCGGTCGCATCCCAGGCGCAGGCGCAAGATGCGATCACCGCGCCGGAAGATCGCCCTATGCCGCAGCGGCAGTATGTTGTCGATCTCGGCGGTGGCGCGATCGTTCAGCCGAAATATCCCGGCGCTGACGATTATCAGGTCGTGCCTTTCCCGATTATCGCGGTTGGGCGTTTCTATTTTCCCGGTATTGGCCAGATCACCGATGGCCATGTGACGAAGCGGGGCTTCTTCTTCTATCCGTCCTTCGACTTCAACGGCGAGCGCAAGGCCTCCAATTCCTCCAGCCTGACAGGCACCAATACGGTCGACTGGGCGCTGGAACTGGGTATCGGCGGCGGTTATCGCTATGACTGGGTGCGCGGTTTCGTGGCGCTGCGTCAGGGTATCAACGGCCACCATGGCCAGGTTGCCGATTTCGGCGTCGACATCATCACCAATCCGCTCGACCGCCTTGAAATAAGCTTCGGCCCGCGCGCCTCATGGGCGTCGGACGACTATATGGAAACCTATTTCGGTGTGACGGCTGGCGAAGCGGCGGCCTCCGGCGGCGCGTTAACCGCCTATCAGCCGGATGCGGGCTTCAAGACGGTCGGCCTTGCGGCGCGCGCGAGCTACGCGCTTACCGATTTGACGACGCTTCATCTGCAGGGCGGTTGGGATCGCTTCGTTGGCGATGCTAATGACAGCCCGATCGTGAACGGCGGCAGCGACGATCAGTTTTCGGTCGGACTCGGCGTTACCTACCGCTTCTCGTTTGATCTGTTCTGATTGGCGGCCTGTTCTTGTAAAGCACGGGATACGCGCGCGGCCTGGGTTGGCCGCGCCAGGCTCTCTCATCGGCCCGGCTTTTAATCGCAAACATTAAGGGTGATACCCGGCGGAAGCTTTGTGGCAGCGTCGCCGCATAAATCAATGATGCGATCGGCAGACAGTCCCTCCACGCCGGTCAGATCCGCGCCCGCCAGGCGAGCGCGGCGCAAAAGCGCATCCGTCATGGTAGCGCCTGACAGGTCGGCTCCGGTCAAATCGGTGCTGACCATGTGGACGCCGGTCAGATCGGCATCGCGGAATTGCGCTCCCTCGGCCCTCACCCGGTTGAAATTGGCGTATTTCAGCCGCGCACCGGAGAAATCGGCGCCTTCAACGATTGCCCGCTCCAGGTTGATGGCGTCCATCTTGGCATTTGCGAACACCGTTCCTGTCGCGATGACGCGGACGAAATAGCCGGAGCGAAGGTCGGCGCCTGTAAAATCGCCGCCGGTCAGGTCGGCTTCCGCAAGATCGGAATCGCGCAGGTCAGCCTTGATGAAGAGCGTGTTGCGAAGTATCGCCTTTTCGAAGTCCACGCCGCGCATGCTGCCATTGGAGAGATTGCTGCCGGTGAAATCGGAGCGTTCCAATTCCGCCCGCCGCAGATCGATATCGCGCATGTCCGAGTTGAGAAGTTTTGCTTCCTTCAAGTCAGCTTCCCGCATCACGGCGCCGCGTAAATTGGCGCCATCCAGCGAAACTTCGCGCATTTCATCGAGTTTGAAATTGCATCGCGGGCAGGACTTTTCGGCCATCAGCCGGTCGACGGACGACTGGTCTGCCTTTGCCTCGCCGCCGGTCATTGTCCCCGCGGCGATCAATCCGGCGAAAATCGAAGTCATGGCCGTTTTCAAGCTTGGATACCCGCTCATGCGACTTTTCCATCTCGTGCTGTCTATTTGATGTAGGTAGTTGCGCGACTGTCTGAAAGACCTGACGCTCAAACTAAGTGTTATATCCGAATAATATTGCCGCCGCCTTTTGAAAGTCTCGTCCCTCGTTAATCAAATTGGAGCCGTGTCGAAGACAGGCTTGGCAGGTTATGTTAACGTTTCATAAAGATTTGTTCGACTGAAAAGGCTATTCGAGATCCCTGGAGCAACGGGCCCAAGTATTTTCTCCGCCTTTTGGCAATTTCACATGGAAGGAGAAAATCGACTTGCGCGATTTGGCGGATCGAACCTGGAGCTATCGAACGTTTGGGGGGGAGTTATGCGTCGATCCATCTGCAAGACGGCAGGGTTTGCATGCGCGGTCGCGGCAATATGGGTCGCACTATCAATTCATCCGGCGTGTGCTGCCAATGTGACGGCGCGTATCGACCTCTCCGAACAGCGGATGAAGGTCTATGTCAACGGCCTTCCGCGGCACAGCTGGCCGGTTTCCACGGCGAGGCGGGGTTATCGCACACCTGTTGGAACCTTTCGCCCAGGCAGAATGCATAAGCGTTATTACTCGAAGAAATATCATGGCTCGCCCATGCCCTGGTCGGTTTTCTTTTATGGCGGCTATGCCATTCACGGCACCGATGCAGTGAGAAGCCTGGGTCGCCCGGCCTCTCACGGCTGCATTCGCCTGCATCCGGCCAATGCGAGACGGCTGTATTCCGCTGATCCAGCAATATGGAAAGGGGAATGCGCGAATCGTGATTTCGCGGTAACCTTGTTTCCATGAAAGGCGCAAGGGCGGGTTCGCAACAAGCGGATGCCGCGCTAAAGTGTCTTTCAAAGGAAGCGGCGGGACGAAGAAGGAGGCGGGGTCGCATTTGCCTGTCTTCTCCGTCCGCCGGTTGCTGACGACGCACTACCAAACAATCAGCATGTCGATGATGCGGTAAAACCCTTGCCAAATCGTTGGCATGCTGACTTTTGCGATGAATGCAGCGAAAAATTTCCTTCTTCCCAAATTATTGATTATATTAAGGAAATGGTAAGGCGTGCCGTAACGCAAAATGCGAGACTGACCTGTGGCTAAGCGTTAACGTCGCTTAACCATGCAGCCGTCGAAAGAGAGGGGCGAAGGCACCCTCTTCTAGCGCTGATTTCGATGTCTCACATGAATTCCTGACGCAGGTCCACGGTCGATCGCTCGCCGATCGCGTCGAAGTTTTCTTCCGCCCATTGCCTCGCGGTTTCGCGGCCGATGTCGCGCAATTCGGTCAAAAACGCCCACTCGGCATTCATCTTGGACGAGGCCTGCAGCGGTTTCAGCCTGGCTGCGGAGATGCGGTGGAAGTGCACCTTCATATAGTCCTGCCGGCTGAGCTTGCCGTCCTCGATCAGCCTGGTAACGAAATCGACCGCCCGCAGTTCCCGCGTCAGCGTCGAGTTGAAGGTGATCTCGTTCAGCCGGTTCAGGATTTCGCGCGCCGTGCGCGGCGTCTCCCGCCGCTCCAGCGGGTTGATCTGGATGAGGACCGTATCCGGCGTCTCCGTATGATAGAAAAGCGGATAAAGCGGCGGATTTCCCATGTATCCGCCGTCCCAATAGGGTTCGCCGTCGATCTCCACCGCCTGGAAAAGATGGGGCAGGCAGGCGGAGGCCATCACCGCGTCCAGCGTGACTTCATGGGCTGAAAAGACCCGTATCTTGCCGGTAAAGACGTTGGTCGCGGCGATATAGAGCTTGATGTGCTCGCAATGCCGGACGCAATCGAAATCCACGGTTTCCGCCACGACGTCGCGCAAGGGATTGGCATTCAGCGGATTGAATTCGTAAGGCGAGGCGAAACGCGACACGAGGTCGAAGGCCAGGTAGCTCGGCGAAAAATCGAGGCTCCACTGACCAAGGGCGATATCGACCGGCGAGCGTTTGATCGGGCTCAGGAATGAGCGCTCGCTCACTGCCCGCCAAAACCGCTCCAGCAATTCGCGGGCGCCGTCGTTCCCGCCCTGATGCATTCCGCTGGCGAGAGCGACGGCGTTCATCGCGCCGGCGGAAGTGCCGGTAACGCCGTCGATCTCGAATTTATCGTTCTCAAGCAGCCAGTCGAGGACCCCCCAGGTGAATGCGCCATGTGCGCCGCCGCCTTGCAGCGCCAGATTGATTTTCTTCACCGCTGCCTCTTTGGCCATATGGGTGTCCCGCTCCGGCGCTGCGATATTTTGCGTTTACTGGGCGACCCAGCCGCCGTCCATCTGCAGCATGGTGCCGGTGATGGAGGATGCGGCATCCGAACACAGGAAAACATTCATCGCCGCCACCTGGTCGACGGTGACGAACTTCTTGGTCGGCTGGGCTGCAAGCAGAACGTCGCGCTTGACCTCTTCCGCCGTCATGTTGCGCGCCTTCATGGTGTCGGGGATCTGGCGCTCGACCAGCGGCGTCCAGACGTAGCCGGGGCAGACGGCATTGACGGTGATATTGTCTTGCGCCACTTCCAGCGCGACCGTCTTCGTCAGGCCGGCGATGCCGTGCTTGGCTGCCACATAGGCCGCCTTGAAGGGCGATGCGACGAGCGCATGGGCGGATGCGGTGTTGATGATCCGGCCCCAGCCCTTTTTCTTCATGGCCGGCAGGGCGGCGCGGATCGTGTGAAACGCCGAGGAAAGGTTGATGGCGATGATCGCGTCCCATTTCTCGATCGGAAATTCTTCGACCGGAGAGACGAACTGGATGCCGGCATTGTTGACCAGCACGTCGATGGCGCCGAATTCCTTCTCCGCGTCCGCGATCATGGCGGCGATCTCGGCGGGCTTGGTCATGTCGGCCGCCGAATAGCGGCACTTCACGTCGAAGTCTTTTTCGATGCCGGTGCGTTCCTTCTCGATCGCAGCCGCCTCGCCAAAGCCGTTGATGACGATATTTGCGCCTTCCTTGGCCAGCGCGCGGGCGATTTCCAGCCCGATTCCCGAGGTGGAGCCGGTGACGAGGGCGGTTTTCTGGGCAAGCATGACAATCTCCCTTTGGCGTTCGTTGCGGCGAGGCGGATTGCGTTTCCGCCTTTGCCAAGCTGGGAGCATATGACGCCAATCGACAGTGCAGTGCAATATGGGTCAGGAAGATCAGTGTTCTAAGGTCACTGTCCTCGACGCATGGACTTACCGGGAAAGCTCTCCTGAGTTCGACTCACCAGAAGTGCGTGACGCAAGTCGGTTTTCATTGTCCTCGCGTCTTTGCCACATGATGTGGTAACCGCCGATGATTACGGAATTAAACAAGGTTGCGATTAGTATCTGCTGAAGCGCTTCAAGAAATGGAAGATCTAATTCCAGAGCGTTCTCGAGCAGATCAATAGAGTTTTCGAGGATGTTACCAAAAATATATTCAGGCATTATCAAAGACAGTGTAATGGTTATGGCAAAAAATAAAATTGTAAGAATTACTGTAAAAGCAAGGATTAGAATTACGTATAAAATTCATATACTAAGGCCTGCCACCGCCATTGGTATGCCAAGGCCGTGGCTGGCGCGCCAAGCCTCTTTCAGTGTCTTCGGTTCATCCACTGCGATCGCCGGAAATATGAAGGATATGCGCATCAAGATCGGCGAAGTAGCAATAAGTATAACAAATGACGAATTAAGAAAATGTAATCATTAAATAAATCGTCTGCTTCATGCCAGCGAGATTGATTCTGCAAAAACAAAGATCAATATCAATATCAATGCAAGGAAAGTATATATAACGAAAAACAGGCGCATTATAGCCAATTTTCGTTTAAGGTAGGCTATTTCGCGATGCCCGAAAAGTGGGATGATACGCTGGCAGGCCGCTCATCCAGCAGCAATAGTCTACTCCAACCGACCTGACCGATATCCAAGCGAAGAACATGAGCACCCAAAATGCTACATCGAAAAACCTCGCGCCCTTGCTGCTAATGTCAAAGAATTCAAGGCCATAGCTGATTGATAACAGGATATAGGCCAGAGCCATCCAGCCTGCGATTAGGCGAATGAAGTCCCGGAAATTGCTGAACAGTGCTTTGAAGGGCCCTTTGAATGAGCAAAATTGTTGTCGACATTGGAATGCCTGAGAACAGCGCTTGAAATCGAAGCAGCGAACCTTCGCCGTATAAACGTTAATGGCGAGTTGATGCGCGGATCACAACCAACGTCATTGGTTTGCGTTCGGTACACTGCGGCCTCGCATCGGCCGGGTCACCTCCGCCCGGTTCGAATGGCCGCTTATCCCCCGTTCCCCTTGCAAGCGGCGGGGTGGCGCACTAATCAAGGTTACGACTGCGTCACCGAGCGACGCCTCTTTCCGGGTCCGCCTTATGAACTCCAAAAGTGAAGCGATTGGCTTTGAAACGACGGGCGATGATGCGATGACCGATCGCAGCGGGCCTGCCGCGCGCCGTGTCTCCGTTCCGGTCAAGGTCGGTTCGGTCGTCGTCGGCGGGCGGCCCCCGTCGTCGTCCAGTCGATGACCAACACCGATACCGCCGATATCGATGCGACGGTGGCGCAGGTGTCGCAGCTTGCCCGCGCTGGCTCGGAACTGGTGCGCATCACCGTCGACCGCGACGAATCTGCCGCCGCCGTGCCCAAAATCCGCGACCGGCTGGCGCGGATCGGCGTCAACGTGCCGCTGATCGGCGATTTCCATTATATCGGCCACAAGCTTCTCGCCGACCATCCGGCCTGTGCGGAGGCGCTGGCGAAATACCGCATCAATCCGGGCAACGTCGGCTTCAAGGCCAAGCGCGACACGCAGTTTTCGCAGATCATCGATATCGCGCTAAAACACGACAAGCCGGTCAGGATCGGCGTCAACTGGGGCTCGCTCGATCAGGATCTGCTGACCCATCTGATGGATGAAAACGCCGCAAGCGCGCAGCCGGCCTCCGCCGCTGCCGTCATGCGCGAGGCGATCATCCGTTCGGGGCTTCTGTCGGCGGAACGCGCCGAGGCGCTGGGCATGGGCCGCGACAAGATCATTCTGTCGGCGAAAGTCAGCCAGGTTCAGGACCTGATCAGCGTCTATGCCGATCTTGCGGGGCGATGCGACTACGCGCTGCATCTTGGCCTGACGGAAGCCGGCATGGGTTCGAAGGGTATCGTCGCCTCTGCGGCGGCGATGGGCATTCTCCTGCAGCAAGGTATCGGCGACACCATTCGCGTGTCGCTGACGCCGGAGCCGGGCGGCGACCGCACCCGTGAAGTGCAGGTGGCGCAGGAACTGCTGCAGACCATGGGCTTTCGCGCCTTCGTGCCGATCGTCGCGGCTTGCCCTGGATGCGGGCGCACCACGTCCACCGTTTTTCAGGAACTGGCCAGCGACATTCAGGAAAACATCCGCGTTTCCATGCCGGTATGGCGGGAGAAATACCCTGGCGTCGAAGCGCTGAACGTGGCGGTGATGGGTTGCATCGTCAATGGCCCGGGCGAGAGCAAATTCGCCGATATCGGCATCTCCCTGCCCGGCACCGGCGAAACGCCCACCGCACCCGTCTTCATTGACGGAAAAAAGGTGGCGACGCTGCGCGGGCCGACAATAGCCGATGACTTCAAGGCTATGGTGGCAGAGTATATCGAAGCGCGATTCGGCGGCAATTCGACCGCCGTCTAAAGCGCCTTTTGACCGATCGGACGCCTTGATGATCCCGCCTCACCTTCCTACCGGCAATGCCCAAAACGCCCTGCGCCAGCCCATTCTCGTCGTGACGTCGCAGGTTGTTTGCGGCGCGATAGGCGGGCGCGGCGCCGTATTCGCGCTCGAGCGGCTGGGCTTTCCCGTCTGGTTCCTGCCAACCGTTTTGCTGCCCTGGCATCCGGGACAGGGCAAGGGCACGCGGATGGTGCCGCCGGCGGCGGATTTCGCCGGCCTTGTAGACGATCTCGCCGGTTCGCAAATGCTTTCCTCCGTCGGCGCCATCATCACGGGTTATCTCGGCGCGCCAGAGCAGGCGGCTGAGGTGGGAAGGCTGGTCGATGCGCTCAAGAAGGCCAATCCGCAGGCATGGTATGTCTGCGATCCCGTGCTCGGCGACGGCAGCGGCCTTTATGTTCCAGAAGCGACTGCCGAGGCGATGCGCGAGCATCTCGTCTCGCGCGCCGACATTGCAACGCCCAACCGATTTGAACTCGCCTGGCTGACGGGGATGGAAATCGAAACCGAGATGCAGGCGATTGCGGCTGCCCGCGCCCTTGGGCCGGAGCGCGTTCTCGTCACCTCCTCGCCGGCCCTGAGGCGCAATTCGGTCTCCAACCTCCTGGTCGGGCCCGGTGGGTCAATGGCCGCCGAACATGGTCTGGTGCCGGACGCGCCGCATGGAACCGGCGATCTGATTTCCGCGCTTTTCACTGCCCGCCTGCTTGAGGGCCATGGCGAGGAAGGGGCGCTTCGGCGTGCTGCCGCCTCTACTTTCGAGCTTGTCGCCCGTAGCGTGAAGCAAGGTTCGACCGAACTGCTGCTCTCCTCGGAGCAGGCGTCGATCCTTGGCCCCATGGCGCTGGTCTCCTCCCGCCGCATTCTTGACCGTCCCCGGCCTGCCTGAGACACTGTCCACCTTTCGTTGCGGAAAGTGGGAGGATCAAATGCGGGTTGCCGGTGTGGACGGGGCAAAAGGCGGCTGGATCGCCGTTCTGCGCGATATTGAAAGTCGAAAATCCCCCGAGGTTTTTATTTTTTCCAGTTTCAGCGAAATCATCGCCGTTTCCGATGCTCCCGTTATTGTTGCCGTCGATATGCCGATCGGCCTGCCGGATCGCTCTGGCCCGCGAGGGCGAGGGCCGGAGCGGGCGGTGAGGCCGTTGCTGGAAAAACGCCAGTCCTCGGTGTTTTCGATGCCGTCGCGGGCGGCGGTCTATTGCGAAGACTATTGGGAGGCCTGCCGGGTGGCGCTTGAAACATCCGACCCGCCACGAAAAATATCGAAACAGGCATTTCAATTGTTTCCGAAAATCCGCGAGATCGACCAACTGATGTCGGTCGAAATGGAAGCAAGGATCTTCGAGGTTCACCCCGAAGTCGCCTTTTGGCGGCTGAACGGCGAAACGCATATGTCTCTGCCGAAGAAGGTGAAAAGCCGTGGGAACGGTCCTGGGTTGGATGAGCGCCGGGATCTGCTGATTGAATATGGGTTTGAGCGGGAGTTTCTCGATCAAAAGCCGCCGAGAGGTGCTGCGCGCGACGATCTGCTCGATGCCTGCGTCAGTTCCGTTATCGCCGAGCGGATCGCCAAGGGCGTTGCAAAGCCATTCCCGCTCGATTTCAGCCGCGATGGCAAAGGTCTGCGGATGGCGATCTGGGCGTGAACGTTCGCGGGCCGAGGGCGCGGTGAAACGCCCGGCCCGCGTTTTCGTTGTCAGTTGGGCTTGGGCGCGGGGGCCGGTGCCGATGCCAGTGCCGGGTCCGTTGTTGCCGCCTCATTCGCTTCGGCTGTGCTTCTCAGGGAAGAGGAACCGAAGGAGGGGATGAACCGGCTGAAGAAGCTCCCGGTCGAAGAGGTGGCCTTGCCTTCCGCCGCATAGGCTGTTGCGGTCGGAACTGCGTCCGCTGTCGATTGCGGTTCGGCAGTTTCCGCATCAGAGGGGGCTTGCGTCGTTGCAATCGCCGCCGTGCCTGCCTTTGCCGCATCGGTTGGTGCGGGTGCTTCGGGCGCAGCCGCCGCCGCGATTGCCGTGGCAGCCTCCGCCGGGATCGGCGATGCGTCGACGGCTGCGGGAGCATCGGATTCATCGTCCGTGCCGCCGCCGAAGAGTGCGGCGAACTGCTTCTTGCGCTCTTCCGCACGCCTGGTGCTGGCGACGATCTGGTGGATCTTTTCCCGATCCGCGCGTTCCTTCGCTGCGACCTGAAGCTCTACAGCATCTGGAACCGCATAATCCGGGCATTTGCCGACGGCGTTGAAAGGAACGCCTTCCACCACGGGCGTTGCGTCGAAGACATATTTCTTTTCGCAGACGGCCACTTTCGGCGGCTGCTTCGTCACTTCGAAGTGATCGTAACCGCGCTTCAGCATCATCCAGAAATCGAGGTGCTCGCTATCTTGATGCTTCGCCAGATTTTCCGCCGTCATGCGGAAGGGGAGCGCCTGAACCTGGAAGGAACGCTGTCCGCCTTTGAAGGAATCGCGGGCGAGCGCGTAGATGTCCTGGATCTGCTCATCGGTCATGGCGTAGCAGCCGCGCGACGAGCAGGCGCCATGCACCATGAGATGCGTGCCGGTGCGTCCGTAGGCGCGGTCGTATTTGTTCGGGTAGCCCAGATTGAAAGAGAGATAATAGTTGGAATTGGGGTTCATCAGCGCCGGTGTGATCTCGTAGAAACCTTCCGGCGCCTGACGGTCGCCTTCCTTGAATTTGGGCCCGAGTTCGCCCGACCACTTGCAGATTTCGAAAGTATCAAGCAGCGCATAGCGCCCGTCCGGCTTGGCCTTCCAGACTTCAAGCGCGGATTCTTCCTTGAAGATTCGGATCATGATAGGAGATTCGTCCTTCATGCCGAGCTTCGTCATTTTTTCCTTGATATCGGCGTTCACCGGACGCTGCGCCTTGGGGCCGTAGCCTAGTTCGTCCGCCTGGCAGGCGGCCAGAAAACCGGCAAGCAGCACCGCGCCGGCCAACCTCGGCCAAATGCGGCCAATACCGGAATTGAGCTTGCCGGGATTGCGGAACCCGAAATGGCGCTTTCGATCCACCATGTCCGAACTTTCGTTGAATTGGGCGATTTGAACGGAACGTTCCATGGCCCGGTGATCGCTACAAAACTACCCAATCAGGGTTTATCAGAGGTTACCGATCGCGCGTGCGCGACGGCTACCTCGGCCTTCATGCCCTCCGTGAGGGATGAATCTGGCGATTTGGCGGCAGGATCTGGCCCACTGCACCTCAATGCGTCAAAGTGCCCGGCCAATCTTGAGGAATTTTTCGCGCCGTTGCTTTCTCACATCATCCGCCGACATGCCGTCGAAGCGGGCGAGCGCCTTTTCGATGATCCCGCCGGCCCGATCGATGACGGTTTCGCTGGCGCGATGGGCGCCGCCCAGAGGCTCGGCAACGATTTCGTCGATGATGCCGAGCTTGATCAGGTCCTGGGCGGTGATTTTCATGTTGGTCGCAGCATCCTGGGCCCGGGCGCTGTCGCGCCACAAGATCGAGGCGCCGGCCTCCGGCGAAATCACGCTGTAGATTGCATGCTCCAGCATCGCTACGTGATTGGCGGTAGCAATGGCGATGGCGCCGCCCGATCCGCCCTCGCCGATGATCAGGGCGATGTTCGGCGTTTCCAATGCGAGGCAGGCGTCGGTTGAGCGGGCGATCGCCTCTGCCTGGCCGCGCTCTTCCGCGCCGATGCCGGGATAGGCGCCGGCGGTGTCGACGAGCGATATCACCGGCACTTCGAACCGGCTGGCCAGTTCCATGATGCGAACGGCCTTGCGGTAGCCTTCCGGTCGGGCCATGCCGAAATTATGTTTCAGCCGCGACTGGGTGTCGTGGCCTTTCTCCTGCCCGAGCACAGCGACCGAGCGGCCGCGAAACCGGCCGAAACCGGCGGTGATCGCCGCGTCTTCGGAATAAGTGCGGTCACCGGCGAGCGGGGTGAAATCCTCGATCAGGCCGCTGATATAGTCCACGGCGTGCGGCCGGTCGGGGTGGCGCGCCACCAGCGTTTTCTGCCAGGGGGTGAGCTTGGCGTAGATGTCGCGCAGCGCCTGGTCCGCTTTGGTCTGCAGCTTGGCGATTTCGTCGTCGACATCCACAGCTTCGCCGCTTTGGGCCAGCGCCTTCAATTCGTGGACCTTGCCGGCAAGTTCCGCCACCGGTTTTTCGAATTCGAGAAAGCTGTGCATGGATCGAAGGTCTCGTTACTGGCGCCGGGGGCGCGCGCGGGTTCCGGAGCATGCTCTTGCCCGGCAAACCCTGTGCGGTTGGCCCGACGCTATGGGATCACGGATCATGTTACGAGCATGAAGATATGCGGCGTGACACTGGCGATGCGTGCCGCCGCTGTCAAGACGAGGTGACGTGGCGAGTTGTAAGTGAACGCGGATTATCGCGCCGCCTGGTCGTTTTCGCTTCCCGAAAGTTTCAACGTATTCGCTTCAACCACCAAAAGCCCCGTCCTCGTCGACATCTGGATGCGATAGGGCACGAAAACGCGCCCGGCTTTCAATGGCGCAAGCCATGCTTCCATGCTCTTGTTGTCGGTCATGTAGCTGGCCTTTGCCCTTGAGGGGCGGTGGCCGGCAACTGGAATCCACTGCGCGGAGCAAACCACGACCGGCCCATCGTATCCGTGCCCGGATACTTGCCTGGTTTCCTTATAGGCAAGATGAATGTCGAAGCGCGTCCAGCCGTCGAACACCGGAATCTTGCGATTGCAGGCGGCGGCGTCGGAACTCCCCTTGGCTGCGGTCACCGGCATGAGGATAGCGCTCAGGGGATCGACGACCTTGCGGCGATGCTGGTCGGTGATCTTGATGCGCTCCTTGTTGGGCTTGAATTGGGGGCTGACGTCCATCGATTTGATATTGCCCGCGCCCAGGGCGAGATCGACGTAGAAATCCCGGTTGGATGCGCGCGATGCCATCGTGTAACGGGCGGGCTGTACGGTGCTTCCCCGCAGCCAGCCGGACGCCTCAGCCCCGCCTTTGCCGGTGGAAAAGAGAGTGCCGATGCCGGCGGGTTCCATACCGACTTTCGCGGAATAGGCGTTGCCCTGCACCACCAGCGACAGCGATCCCCGTGCGATCCTGAAGCCGGCGACCGAAATATCGTAAACCCCGCCGAGCCTTTCGGTGCCGGCCTGGCCGGTCGTTGGAGCGAGGCCGAGAGCAACTGCGCCGGCAATTGCCATCGCAGGCCGCCATTTGGCCGAAACGCCTGCACCCTGCTTGAGATTGCGCGCTTTATTGACTGACAAAGACCGGAACCGGAACACTATATGATCCTCCAAGCGCCGCTACCCGACGAGAAACCAGAGCATTGGCGCGGCCCATTGCCAAAAAAGCTTCTGTCGAAAAGCCTCTGACAAACATTCCCCTGACTGCAAATCAGAAATGACCCGTCAATTTGTCCGCATCATGATACTCGCGCGGTAACCGTATGGTTAATGTACTGCAAACATCCCCGCCTTGGCCATGCCTCTCATGCGTTCTGACGCAATGCATGATACCCCATTGGGTGGAATCGCGCCAAAGGTGTTCGAGATCGCTTGACCTTGCAGGCCTTGCCCCTTATAGGAAGCCGACTTTCCAATCATCGCCGCGCGCGAGATTGCCTGATCATGCGATCGGCAGCCCGCCGGCTTTAACCGCTTCTGGCCTGAAATCGAGGGCCAAACAACACAAGAAGGTGATCCAATGGCCCGCCGTTGCGAACTTACCGGCAAGGACGTCATGTCCGGCAATAACGTCAGCCATGCCAACAACAAGTCGCGTCGCCGGTTCCTGCCGAACCTGTGCAACGTGTCGCTGCTTTCCGACGCGCTCGGCTCGACATTCAAGCTTCGCATTTCCGCGCACGCCCTTCGTACGGTCGAGCATCGCGGCGGTCTGGATGCATTTCTTCTCAAGGCGGTCGATAGCGAGCTTTCTCCGCGCGCCCGCCTTTTGAAGACGGAAATCAAGCGCCGTCAGGCAGCCGCTGCTGCCGAAGCCGCCTGACCCAGCGTTTTCATTCGTTTGCATGACCAGAGGCGCTCCGGCGCCTCTTTTCGTGCGTGATTCTCCGCACCGGGCGCCGAGCCGGGCGGGCAAATTCAGGTTTCAGCAATATGACCCGTTCTGAAGGTTTTTCACCGCTCGCGGCTGTTGCCGCCATGAGCGCCATGGTTCTCGTTGTGGTGGCGGCCAACATCCTGGTTCAATTTCCCGTGTCGGGAATGGTTGGGCCGGTCAATCTTGCCGATATTCTCACCTGGGGTGCTTTCACCTATCCGGCGGCCTTTCTGGTGAACGACCTGACCAATCGTCGCTTCGGCCCGGTGGCCGCGCGCAAGGTGGTGCTGGTCGGCTTCGTCCTTGCGGTTGTGCTTTCCGTCTGGCTGGCGACGCCGCGTATCGCGATTGCCTCCGGAACAGCCTTCCTTGTTGCCCAGCTTCTCGATGTCGCGATCTTCGACCGGCTGCGTACCAAGGCCTGGTGGCAAGCGCCGGTCGTTTCCTCGGTGATCGGCTCGGTGCTCGACACGATGCTGTTCTTCAGTCTTGCCTTCGCGCTCGCTTTCACGCCGATTCTCGGCGACTACGGCAATTTCCCCAATGAGCTTGCGCCCCTGCTTGGCGCTTTCGATCCGGAGGTTCCGCGCTGGATTTCCTGGGCGTTGGGCGACTTCGTCGTCAAGCTGGTGGTAGCGACGGCGTTGCTTGCGCCCTACCGTGTGCTGCTTGCAATCTTCGGCCTCAAAGCCGAGCCAAAGCTCGCCTGAGCGGGTTTTCGACAAGGTTTCGAAAAGGCGGCGGAGCGAAACTCCGCCGCTTTTTTATTGGCAAAATCACTCGACGAGGCGAAACCGCAGCAGCAGCGTTCGCTGCAGGATGGAGCGGTTGTCGTCTGAAACGAGGGTCAGGATGGTGTCGCCGCCGGCGTTTTGGTGCACGGCGATGCCTTCCATATTGTCGATTTGATTGGTGAAGCCGGCTTCCATCAGTACTTCGCCATCGACGGTTTCGCCCGGTTTCAGGCTTTCGGCCTTGATGCGGCGAATGCGCATGCCGATACCGTGGCGAAGATTGAACCGCCGTTCCAGCAGGACCATGTCCCCGTCCGGCAGGAACGCCGCGTCGGTTGCGTCATAGTCGCCGTCCCGCTTGACGCTGAAGCGTCCCGGATGCGGTCCACCGATTAAAAGCCCGGGCATATCGTCGTCGTAGCTCTGCCCCTGCTCGCCGATGGCGACGAGCGCGCCCTGCAAAATGCCATCGACCGGCGAGGCGGCGAGTGCCTCCAGCCCCTTGTTGTAGCGAAGTCGCAACTGGTCCAGGGGAGCGTCGAGCATTCGCGCCGGCGCTTTGAAATCCGGCGGATAGGGGAACGCGTAAATCGCGTGCCTGCCTTCAGCCGAGACGAAAAGCTCGCTCTTGCCATCGATATCGCGCAGCGTGATAGCCTCGGTGTCGGCCCGGCCCAAGGCGAGAAGGGGTTTGCCTTTGGCGCCGATCATCGGCGCGACAACGGCCTTGCGGATTTTCACCGGCGCGCCGTTTGCAGCTTGCTCCAAACCGATCGCGACCCACAGCCCGTTGTCCGTAACGGCCAGGATTTCTTCGCCATTTGGCGACACGATGAGGCCGGACAGCCCGCCGAAGTGGCGGTTTTTAGCTAAAAGCTCGATACCGCCAAGGAAGTCCAGCTTGCCGAAACGGGTCTCGGACGGCCGCCCTATGGCGAAATTGGCAATAGGCCGGCTCTCGACCGTCACGGTCTCGATGGTGAGTGCCGGTTCCGCATGCGCCAAACCTGCACAGGCAAGTGATGCGAGTAAAAGAGCGGCGAGCCGCCTCATCGCCTGCCTGCAGCCGCTCTGCCTGCACCCCGTCTTCCGCGTCGAACCGGTGCTTCTGCCTCGTCATCGAAAAGATCGGCAAGCTGGTTGGTCATCGCTCCGGCCAGTTCCTCGGCGTCGACGATGGTCACCGCGCGGCGATAGTAACGGGTGACATCGTGACCGATGCCGATGGCGATCAATTCGACCGGAGAGCGGGTTTCGATATCCTCGATGACCCAGCGCAGGTGCTTCTCCAGATAGTTGCCGGGATTGACCGACAAGGTGCAGTCGTCGACGGGAGCGCCGTCGGAGATCATCATCAGGATCTTGCGCTGTTCCGGACGGGCCAGCAGCCGGCGGTGTGCCCAATCGAGCGCCTCGCCGTCGATGTTTTCCTTCAGCAACCCCTCGCGCATCATCAGGCCGAGGTTGCGCCTTGCGCGCCGCCATGGGTGGTCGGCCGCCTTGTAGATGATATGCCGCAGATCGTTGAGCCGGCCGGGATGGGCGGGTTTTCCCCCGCCAAGCCAGGCTTCCCGCGATTGCCCGCCCTTCCAGGCGCGCGTCGTGAAGCCCAGGATCTCGACCTTGACGCCGCAGCGTTCCAGCGTGCGGGCAAGAATATCGGCGCAGGTGGCGGCAACCGTGATCGGCCTGCCGCGCATGGAGCCGGAATTGTCGAGAAGCAGCGTCACCACGGTGTCGCGGAAGTTGATATCGCTTTCCTGCTTGAAGGCGAGCGGCTGCATCGGATCGGTGACGACCCGCGTCAGGCGGGCGGTATCGAGCAGGCCCTCCTCGAGATCGAAACTCCAGGAGCGGTTTTGTTGCGCCAGCAGCTTGCGCTGCAGGCGATTGGCGAGCCGCGCAACCGCGCCCTGAAGGTTCGCCAGCTGCTTGTCCAGATAACCGCGCAGACGGTCCAGCTCGGCCTGGTCGCAAAGCTCTTCCGCCGTCACCACTTCGTCGAAGGCGCGCGTGAAGACCTTGTAGTCCGGTCCCGGAGGCTGGTTGGAGAAGGGCAGGTCGCGCCGGGGCGATTCGCCCGGCTCCTCGGCGTCGGCGAGACGAATCGTCGTCCATTTCCTGGAATTCGCCGTCGAGCGCTTCGGTTTCGCCTGCCTCCTGCTCCTCGCCGGAAAGCTCCATCTCCTGCGGCGCGCCCTCTTCCTCGCCGCTGTCCTCTTCGCCCTCGGCCGAGGTTTCGGCGCGCTCGTTGCGGCCTTGATCGTCGGAATCCTGCTCGTCGTCTTCCTCGGCGTCGCCGCCGAGTTCGTCTTCCATGTCGAGAGCGGTCAGCACGTTTCTAAGCTGGCTGGCGAAGGCCGACTGGTTTTCGATCCTCGCCGAAAGCAGGTCGAGGTCGGAGCCGGCCTTGTTCTCGATCCAGTCGCGCCAAAGATCGACCATGCGGCGCGCCGCTTGCGGCGGCTCTTTCCCGGTCAGTCTTTCACGCACCATCAGCGCGAGCGCGTCCTGCAGGGGCGCTTCGGAGCGATCGCTGATATCGGCGGAGCCCGCCTTGAGATAGCGATCTTCCAGCATCACCTCCAGATTGGCGGCCACGCCGGGCATCCGGTTGGCGCCGACGGCGTCGCAGCGCGCCTGTTCCACCGCCTCGAAGATTTCCCGCCCCAATTGGCCCTGCGGCATGAGCTTGCGATGCACAGCTGCGTCATGGCAGGCGATCTTCAGCGCCATGGAATCGCCCAGTCCCCGGGTGATGGCGATGTCGGCGGCCGTCAACCGTCGCGACGGTTCCGGCATGCGCGCGGTGTGACCCACCAGCGACGGCCGGTCTGAGGAGAAGAGCACCTCCAGATCCGGCTCGCCGGCAATCGCCCTCATGGCGCCGGCGACGGCCTGCTTCAGGGGCTCGGTGGAAGGCTTCGGCTTTTCTGATGGTGGCTGGCGCATGGATCGGCTGTCAGCTCATCACCACGTTGGTGGCGGATTCCGGCAGGTCCTCGCCGAAGCAGCGCTGATAGAACTCCGCCACCAGCGTGCGTTCCAGCTCGTCGCACTTGTTGAGGAATGTGACGCGGAAGGCAAAGCCGAGATCGCCGAAAATTTCCGCGTTTTCCGCCCAGGTGATGACGGTGCGCGGACTCATGACGGTGGAAAGGTCGCCGTTGATGAAGGCGTTGCGGGTCATATCCGCCAGCCGCACCATCTTGGAGACCATCGCCCGGCCTTCAGCGCCCTGATAGTGCTTGGCCTTGGCCAGCACGATCTCCACTTCGTTGTCATGCGGCAGGTAGTTCAGCGTGGTGACGATCGACCAGCGGTCCATCTGGCCCTGGTTGATCTGCTGGGTGCCGTGATAAAGGCCGGACGTATCGCCGAGACCGACCGTATTGGCGGTGGAGAAAAGCCGAAATGCCGGGTGCGGGCGGATGACGCGGTTCTGGTCGAGCAGCGTCAATTTGCCGGAAACCTCCAGAACGCGCTGGATCACGAACATCACGTCCGGCCGGCCGGCGTCATATTCGTCGAAGCAGAGCGCGATGTTGTTCTGTAGCGCCCACGGCAGGATGCCGTCGCGAAATTCGGTGATCTGCTGGCCGTCGCGAATGACGATCGCGTCCTTGCCGACGAGGTCGATACGCGAAATATGGCTGTCGAGGTTGACGCGTACGCAGGGCCAGTTGAGCCGGGCGGCAACCTGTTCGATATGGGTCGATTTGCCGGTGCCGTGATAGCCCGTCACCATGACGCGGCGGTTGCGGGCAAAGCCGGCGAGAATGGCCAGCGTCGTTGCCCGGTCGAACAGATAGTCCGGATCGAGATCGGGAACATATTCGTTCCGCTGCGAATAGGCCGGCGCAACCATGTCGGTTTCAATGCCGAAAACCTTGCTGACGTTGATCGTGGTATCCGGCAGGTTGTCGGCTGCAGTGTGCTTGTCAGTCATCGTTCCTCCGCGCCCCCGGTCCGTTTGACCGGGGTTGGCGTTATTTTTCCAAAATATCCTGGAGCTTTATCCGAAGAAATGCGTCCGCATTATCGCAGATAAGCTCTAGCAAAAACCGGCCTTCTTCAAGAGGGTGTAGGCCTGAATGATCTGGCGAAGCCTATCTTCCGACGAGCGGTCGCCGCCGTTGGCATCGGGGTGGTGCAGCTTCACGAGTTCCTTATAGCGCGACTTGATGGGCTGGCCACGCGTGTTTTCACTGAGGCCTAATGTTTCGAAGGCTCTCGCTTCCAGCGCTTTGAGCTTGGGTTTGCGCGGTTCGGTGAAGCCCGCGCCCCAATTGCCGTAGGCAAAGGGGTTGTGCCTTGTGTAGGGTTCCGCCGGTTTGGCGCCGGCCGCTTCCGACGCCTTGCCGTTCACACCCATTTTCCACGTGGGCCGATGGCCGGTCAGCGAATCCTTCTGCCAGGCGCGCACCCGTTCGTCGTCCATGCCGACGAAATAATTGTAGGATTTGTTGTAGTCGCGAACGTGGTCGATGCAAAAATTGAAGTACTGCCCCTCCCGGTCGCGGCCCTTCGGGGCGCGATGGGTTCCAGGACGGCCGCATCCTTCCCATTCGCACTGAGGGTGCGTGGTTTCATTCAACCGGTCCTGGTCCGGTTTGACGCGAATGCGATCGAATATTTTCGAGTCGAGTTTCATGGTTCGATTATGCGGAGCATGACGGCAAGGGACAAGCCGGAAGGCATCGGCCCGGGTTCAGAAGAACCGAATAGATAGTCAGAGCCGGGCTGCTTCGGCAACCCCTTGACGCTTGGCGTGGTAACCGGCAAAACCGCGCTATGACAATGCGCGAAACCATCGAAGCCAAATTGCAGAACGCCTTCACGCCCGAACTGCTGGAGGTGATTGACGAATCCGAGCGTCATCGCGGCCATTCCGGCTGGCGCGAAGGTGGCGAAACACATTTCCGCGTTCGTGTGGTGTCGGCCTTTTTTGCCGGCATGTCCCGCGTCGATCGCCATCGCGCCATCAATGGCTGCCTCGGGGATGAACTGGCAAGCAGCGTGCATGCGCTTGCCATCGAGGTGCGAACGCCGGAAGAGGCGGACCCGCGCACGGCGAAAGTGACCAACCCCGGCGGATAATCCCGTTCAGCCTTTCGGGCTAGCTACCGCCACCGGCGGCGGCGTCTTGACGCTGAACACCCGGTTTCTCTCAGAAAGCGGCATGATGCGCAGCCGCGTGATCCGGTTTTTCTCCCGCCGCAGCACGGTGATGCGGAAACCGTAGAAGGTGAAAGCCTGTCGTTCTTCCGGGATCATCCGCGCTTCGTGGATAACGAGGCCGGCGATGGTCGTCGCCTCTTCGTCGGGAAGGCTCCAGTCGGTCGCCCGGTTGAGATCGCGAATCGCGACCGACCCGTCGACGATGACCGATCCGTCCGGCTGCGGCCTGAGGCCTGGAAGTTCCACATCGTGCTCGTCGGCGATTTCACCGACGATTTCTTCCAGAATATCCTCAAGCGTAACCAGTCCCATCACCTCGCCGTATTCGTCGATGACGAGGGCGAAATGCGCCTTGCGCTTCAGGAAGGCGTTGAGCTGGTCCTGCAGCGTGGTTGTATCGGGCACGAACCAGGGCGGCGTCGCGATTTCGTCGATATTCACCGCCTCCGCCTTGCGATCCGCCTTGGTGAGCGCGCGCAGCAGGTCCTTGGTGTGCAGGATACCGATGAAATTGTCGGTCGCGCCGCGCCAGAGCGGAAGCCGCGTGAACGGACTTTTCAGCGCTTCCTCGACGATCTTTTCCGGCGGTTCGTCCGCATTCAGCGTCAGCATGTTGGTGCGGTGGACCATGACGTCGGAAACCTCGAGCTCGGCCAGATCCAGCAGGCCGCCGATCCGGTCGCGCTCGTCCTTGAAGAGGCCGCCCTCCAGATGCTGCAGGTCGACTGTGCCGCGCAATTCCTCATGCGCGGAAAGGACCGCCTGATTCTCGTCTACATCGACGCCGAAGAGCCGCAGGATCAGCCGTACGATCGCTTCCACAGCCGCAACGACGGGGCCAAAGATGCTGACCACGGCCCTGACGATGGGAGAGACGGCAAGCGCGAACTGATCGGGGCGCGAGATCGCCCAGGTCTTGGGCAGCACTTCCGAGAAGATCAGCACCATCGCGGTCATCACCAGCGTGGCGTAGACGACGCCCGCATCGCCGAAAATATTGAGCAGGACGTTGGTTGCCAGCGCGGAGGCGAGAATATTGACGAGGTTGTTACCGAGCAGCAAAGCGCCGATCAAACGCTCGCGCGCGGCGATCAGTCGGCTAACCACGGCGGCGCGGCGATCGCCCGATTTCTCAAGCTGGTGCATTCTCGCCCGCGAGGCTGCGGTAAGCGCGGTCTCCGAACCTGAAAAAAAGCCGGACAGCACGAGCAGCACGAAAATCGCAGCAATGGATATCCAGATTTCGATGGTGCTCATGGCCGGGCCGATGGTTGGGGTGAAGGGGTCATCGGGTCAGTGACCCAGCTCGGTATCGAGAAATTCAAGCACGTCCGCCGGGGCGACGCCTTTTTCGACGAAAGCCCCACCGACGCCGCGTGCCAGAATGAAAGTTAAAGCGCCGCGTGTCACCTTCTTGTCTTGCGCGATGATATCGACCAGCGTCGCTGCACCCGGCAGTTGGCCCGGGATATCCATCATATGGGTTGGCAGGCCGACGGCTTTAAGGTGCGCTTCCACGCGCCTTGCGTTTTCTTCGTTGCACACCCCGAGGCGAACCGAGAAATCGAAGGCGAGCCGCATGCCGATGGCCACGCCCTCGCCGTGGACGAGCCTCGTGCCGTCATAGTCGACCGCCGATTCAAGCGCATGGCCGAATGTATGGCCGAGGTTGAGCAAGGCGCGGTTTCCCGCTTCGAATTCATCGTCTGCAACCACGCGCGCCTTGGCCCGGCATGCAGCGGCGACCGCTTGTTCGCGGGCCGGGCCGCCTGCGAAAATCTCGCCGTGATTGAGTTCCAGCCACGTGAAGAAATCGGCGTCGTCGATCAAACCGTATTTGGCGACCTCCGCATATCCGGCGCGAAATTCCCGCTCGCTCAGCGTATCGAGCAGGCTGGTGTCGGCGATCACGAGGTCAGGCTGGTGAAACGCGCCGATCAGGTTCTTGCCATGGCGCGAATTGATGCCGGTCTTGCCGCCGACGGAACTGTCGACCTGGGCGAGAAGGCTTGTCGGTATCTGAATGAAGTGCATGCCGCGGCGAACGCTCGCCGCCACGAAACCGGCGAGATCGCCCACCACGCCGCCGCCGAACGCCAAAATGGCATCGCCCCGTTCCAGCCGCGCCGCCAATACGTCGTCGCAGAGTTTTTCGAATGTGGAGAAGCGCTTGCTGGTCTCGCCGGGGGCAACCTGGAATGCGACTGAGGAAATCCCTGCTTGTTTCAATGCTGCCTCAAGCGCTGCAAGATGCGCCTTGGCGACCGTCTGGTCGGTGATGATGGCAAGGCGCGCGCCCGGCAAAATGCGGGCGATCTCCTGTCCGGCGCGCGCAAGCAGGCCACGGCCGATCAGGATATCGTAGGAGCGGCTCCCCAGTTCGACGCGCACCGTCTGCATGTCTTCGCCGCCTTGCGCTGGTGCATCGGCATTCTCGTTCATGTAGTCCGATCCTGTTCGTATGTCGGCTCGTTCAGTCCGAGATAGGTTTCAAGGGCTTCCAGGATTTCCAGCACGACGGTTTCATGCGGAACGTCGCGGGACTGCACGGTGACGTCGGCTGAGGCGTAGACCGGATACCGCTCCGCGATCAACCGGCGCATGACGCCTTCGGGGTCCGGCTGTTGCAGCAGGGGCCGATTGGAGCGTTTGCGCACCCGCATCATCACCACGTCGAAATCCGCCTTGAGCCAGACGCTGACGCCGGCCTTGCCGATCTGTTCCCTTGTCTCGGCGTTCATATAGGCGCCGCCCCCTGTCGCCAGCACCTGGGGGCCGATTTTCAGCAGCCTGGCGATGACGCGCGTTTCCCCCGCCCTGAAGTAATCTTCGCCGTGGGTGGCGAAGATTTCGGGGATGGTCATATTCGCCGCCGTTTCGATTTCGGTATCGGCGTCGACGAAGGAAAGGCCCAGCGATGCCGCCAGCCGCCGCCCGACGCTCGACTTGCCGCATCCCATGATGCCCACAAGCACCAGCGAACGGGAGCCGATCGCCGCTTTCAGGCGCTCGACCCGCTCGCTCGACGGCGCGGGCAGGGTAATGGTCGCGGTCAAATCCCTTCCTCCGAATGGGCAATGTCAATCGGGTTTGACCGTCTTGGCCGGATACTGTCAAGCGGTGGCGCCCCTGTCGGCGCATCTGGCTTGTGTTTTTCTTGCATCAACCGGCCCGATCGCGGAAAAGAGGGGCACCAGTGGTTTGATTCCAACATTTGCATCCCCTCGAGGCACGCTCAGCGGCAAATGTTGGAATCTCCAAAACCACTGGCTGACTATTTAATTCTAGTGGATCTTTTGATTTTGACATTTGATCGGGAGTCCAACCTCGAACGGGTGTCAAATGTCAAAATCGATCCACTAGACTCACAGGATGTCACCCTTTCCTCGATGCCCACGCTCTTTCGCCTGATCCTCACCCTCGCTGTCATCGCTGGCCTCGGCTATGCGGCCGTCTATGGTCTTGGCACCTTGTACGAGCCGTCGCCGCGTGAAATTACCGTACGGGTGCAAAAGGAAGGTTTCGGGCGTTAAACTGTTGGCTCGAGAGAATCAGCAAGCTCCAGAGCTTGCCAAGCCAGGGCCGGGCCAGTGGCACGCGACGCCGATCATATCGAAAACTTTCTCGAAATGCTTGCGGCCGAGCGCGGCGCGGCGCTGAACACGCTTGAGAGTTATCAGCGCGATCTTGACGATTTCAGCGCATTTTTCGGCGCCGGCGTTCTGACAGCCACGCCCGATGATATTTCCGCCTATATGCGTGATCTTGCCGGCCGTGGCTTTGCCGCCAGTTCCCAGGCTCGCCGGTTGTCGGCGCTGCGGCAGTTCTACAAATTTCTCTACGCGGAAGGTTTGCGCCAGGACGATCCGACGCGAACGGTGAAACGCCCGAAAAAACGCCCGACGCTACCGTCCGTCCTGTCGGTGGAGGAGGTCGACAGGCTGCTGGAGGCGGCTCGGTTTCATGCGGGCCTTGAGCATGAAACGCGAGGGGGCCAACTGCGCGCCTCAAGATTACACGCCTTGCTGGAAGCGCTTTACGCCACGGGCCTGCGCGTTTCGGAGCTGGTGTCCCTGCCGCTGTCTGCCGCCTTGCGGGATGAGCGCCTGATCACGGTGCGCGGCAAGGGCAACAAGGAGAGGGCGGTGCCCTTGTCGATTCGCGCGCGCGATGCGATGCGGGCCTATGTGGCGCTGCGCCGCAGTGAGGGCGCTTATGCGGACAGCCGCTGGCTTTTTCCCTCCCATGGCGAGAGCGGGCATTTCACCCGACAGGCTTTCGCCCGCGACCTGAAGGCCCTGGCTGATTCCGTGAGCCTGGATGCGAAGGCGATCAGCCCGCATGTGCTGCGCCATGCCTTTGCTTCGCATCTCTTGCAAAACGGCGCGGATTTGCGCGTCGTCCAGCAGCTTTTGGGCCACGCCGACATTTCCACGACGCAGATCTATACCCATGTGCTTGATGAGCGGTTGCGCGCGCTGGTGGAAGGGCATCACCCCCTCGCCAAATAATGCGCGGATTGGCGAGCGCTCTATTGCGCCCGGCGGTAGATCGCCGTGTTGGAAACCTCGCCCTGTCCCGGCACATTCACCGATTGCTCGATTTCCAGCGTGCGATTGTCGGCCGAGAGCGTCCGGCGTGCCGTCATCAAGGCGATGCCGCCCCTGGTGGCTGCGGATGTGAGCGTGCGTTCGCCCTCGAAATAGAAGGCCATGGCGTCGATCAGCCCGCTTTCGGTCATGGGTGTCGACGGGCCGTTGGGGATGCCGGACAAGGTAGCGTTCAGGATCTCGCCGCTCGCGTCCACCATGGACATATGAATCTGGACGAGACCGAATTCCTCCTCGATCCGGCAGGAGCCCGAGCGCGGCAGCGCGCTCTGGTCGAATTCGCTTTCCTCCAGATCGAGCAGCCAGGTGCCCAGAAACGGTTTGATCTTGTCCTGCATGGTCATGTTTCCAAGGGGTATAAAAAACGAAGAGCCCCAACGATCCGCCGGGGCTCTTGCTGTCGATTTGTGAATCAGGCGCTCAGTGCATCGAGTTCCGCGATGATCGCGTCGCCCATCTCGGTCGTGCCGATCGTGGCCTCGCCTTTGGCGGCGATGTCGCGGGTTCTCAGTCCCTTTGCCAGCGCATTGGCGATTGCCTTGTCCAGCATGTCGGCTTCCGCGATGAGGCCGAAGGAATAGCGCAGCGCCATGCCGAAGGATGCGATCAGCGCGATCGGGTTTGCCGCACCCGTTCCGGCGATATCGGGGGCGGAGCCGTGCACCGGCTCATAGAGCGCCTTGCGCTTGCCGGTCTTTGCGTCCGGTGCGCCGAGCGATGCGGAAGGCAGCATGCCGAGCGAGCCGGTCAGCATGGCGGCGACGTCCGACAGCATGTCGCCGAACAGATTGTCGGTGACGATGACATCGAACTGCTTCGGCCAGCGAACGAGCTGCATGCCGCCGGCATCGGCCAGCATGTGCTCAAGCTGCACGTCTTCATAGCCCATCTTGTGCGTGGCGGTGACCACCTCGTTCCACAGCACGCCGGACTTCATGACGTTGCGCTTTTCCATCGAGGTGACCTTGTTGGAGCGCGTGCGCGCCAGCTCGAAGGCCATGCGGGAGATGCGCTCGATCTCGTAGGTGTCGTAGACCTGCGTATCGATGCCGCGCTTCTGGCCGTTGCCGAGGTCGATGATTTCCTTCGGTTCGCCGAAATAGACGCCGCCCGTCAGTTCGCGCAGGATGAGGATGTCCAGTCCCTCGATCACGTCGCGTTTCAGGGACGAGGCGTCGGCCAGCGCCGGATAGCAGATGGCCGGGCGAAGATTGGCGAAAAGCTCCAGATCCTTGCGGAGGCGCAGCAATCCGGCCTCGGGGCGCACGTCGTATGGTACGCCATCCCACTTCGGGCCGCCGACGGCGCCGAAGATGACGGCGTCAGAGGCGAGCGCCCGCGCCATCGTCTCGTCGGATATGGCCTTGCCATGTGCGTCATAGGCCGACCCGCCAACCAGATCGTCTTCCGTCTCGAAGGATGTTGTGCCGCGGGCATTGAACCAGGAGATGATTTTCTTCACCTCGGGCATGACTTCCGGGCCGATTCCATCGCCGGGAAGAAGAAGGAGTTTCTGCGTCGCCATGGATCGCCTTTCCGTAATGTTTTCGCGCGAGCCGGGGTGCCAAACGGTCGCCGCGACCGGTTTGCCGGTGCATATTCCAATCGCTGAAATACGCCTGTTTCGTCGGGTAATGCTCTAAAGAACGGCGCGTGCCTTGGCAAGGTCATCGGAATCAGCACCGATGTCCCGGAAAAAATATCGCAAAAGCGGCTATGCCCTGGCTAAATCCGCGCTGGGCCGGCAGACGAAATGCAGGTTGTAGCTGCGGCGCGCGCGTTCGTTCGGCTTCAGTTCCACGCCGTCGGCATCATAGATTGCAACGACGTCGAAGCCCGCGTCTTCCAGCTGGCGTTGCTGCGATGCGCTGTCGATGCAATAGACGAGACCGCTGCGGTAAAGCGATCCGGTGACGATGGCATAGTCTTTTTCCGAGCGTTGCATGTTGGCGAGACGGCGATGGTTCAGCCGCTCGCGTGCCGCGCGCATGAGTCGCCAGCCATATCGCGGCAACTGGAATAGCGATGTCGGGCGGGGCCATTCGCAAGGCCTGCCACAGCGAAGCCAATCGCGATTGTGGGTTGAAAAAACGAAGAGGCCTGATCGTTTCAGCTTTTGGTTGACTGCTGCAAGGAAATCGAGCCGATCGGCGATTCA
>CAVOQM010000014.1:0-43163 GCA_963698365.1 uncultured Alphaproteobacteria bacterium | reverse complement strand
TTCTCTGGCCGGCCAGAACGATTGCGCCGCCGGCCCGGGCACCTCTTGCGCCGGCACGTCCAAGGTGGACTATCAGGGCAATGCATGGAAACTCGTTCCCAAGGGAACCTGCGCCTCGATCGAGTTGCCGGGCGGACGCCAGGGCGCGCTGGCCGAGTTGGATCGCGACCTTCCCAAGGGAAGCTGAATACGCGAAAAGTCGTTTCACGACATCAAGTGTAACACTACGATATTGAGGCGGGAGACGCGTTTGTCGCGTCTTCCGCTCATATGGTTTTCGGCAGGAGCGAGGCTGGGTCATGGCTGAAGCGATGAGCGGGAAAGCGCAGCATCAATTCGCTTGCTCCGGCGAGATTCCGGCTCGTGCCGGGGTCGGTCTGAAGGGCGAGCATTATCGCGCCATTCTCGAACAGCGCCCCGACGTCGGATTTTTCGAGATTCACGCTGAAAACTATATGGGCGCCGGTGGCCAGCCTCACGCCTTTCTGACCTCCATTCGCGAGGCTTATCCGATTTCGCTTCACGGCGTCGGCCTTTCGATCGGGTCCAACGGCCCGCTGGACAAGGCGCATCTGGCGCGATTGGCGGCGGTGGCGGAACGCTACGAGCCGGGGCTGTTTTCCGAGCATCTTGCCTGGTCGACCCATGAGGCGACCTATTACAACGACCTTCTGCCCGTGCCTTACGACCGCGAGACGCTGGACCGGGTCTGCGATCACGTCGACGAGGTTCAGGAAGCGCTTGGCAGACGCATGCTGCTTGAAAACCCGTCGACCTATGTGGCGTTTGAACAAAGCACCATGAGCGAGCTGGACTTCCTGCGGGAGATCGTGCGCCGCACCGGCTGCGGCCTGCTGCTCGACGTCAACAATGTTTATGTATCGGCGGTCAATCACGGAACCTCGCCGCAAGCGCTATCTGGACGGCTTTCCGGTCGAGGCGGTTGGCGAAATTCATCTGGGCGGCCATGCGCCCGATATCGATGACGAGGGCAACCGGCTTTTGATCGACGCCCATGACCGGGCCGTGGACGATGCTGTCTGGGCGCTTTACGAAAGGGCGCTTCAGCGCACTGGCGCACTGCCGACGCTGATTGAATGGGACAACGACGTTCCCTCCTGGCAAGTGCTGCAGGGGCAGGCAGAAGCGGCGGACCGGATATTGGCGGCTTTGCCCCGGAAAGGGCGTCATGCCGCGCTTGGCTGATCTCCAGGCGGAATTTTCCGGCGCGCTGACCCAACCGGAAAACCCGGTTCCAGCCGGCGTCGTGGCGCCTGGCGGCGGTTCGGCGGCCCGGCGGTTCGCGGTTTATCGCAACAACGTGATCGTCAGCCTCACGGAGGCTCTTGGCCGGACTTTCCCCGCCGTTCGGAATTTGCTGGGAGAGGAATATTTTGCGGCTCTCGCTCGCGAATTCATCCGCGCGTATCCGCCAAAGTCGCCGGTTCTTGGCGATTACGGCGATGATTTCGGCGATTTTCTCGATGCCTTTCCGCCGCTAGCCTCCTATCCCTATCTGGGGGACGTGGCCCGCATGGAGCGCGCCTATCTTTCAGCCTATCATGCCGCCGACGCACCAATGTTGAACCCGGAAAGGCTTGCCGGTCTGGAAGGCGAGCAGCTTGCCGGGCTTTGTTTCACGCTTCATCCTGCCACCCGTCTCGTGACGTCGCGCTGGCCGGTACTGTCGCTTTTTGAAGCCAATCGCGGCGGCGATGGCCTGACCGATCTTTCGGCTGGCGGCGAAAGCGTTCTCATCACCCGGCCGGAGCTGACCGTCGAGCTTTCACGGCTGGAGCCGGGCGCTTTCGTGTTTTTCCAGGCTCTTGGCCAAGGCGAGGCGCTTGGCGAGGCGAGCACTCTGGCTATTGCCGAAATCGCCTTCCTTCGATATTGCTTCCGCCTTGCAGGAGGGCTTGCGCTTGGGCGCCTTTTGCAACATCACACTGTCTGGATAGCCGCAAAGCTCCTTCCCGCCAATCGATCCCCAAAGCTCCATGAACAGGAGACTGCCGCAGTCATGACCTTCATCGTTTCCTTTTTCGTCCGCCTCTACAGCGGGTTTTTCGGCGGATTGCAGCGGCTGACTGAAGGATGGCTGCTTGGGCTTGCGGGCCGGTTTCTCTTCGCTGGCGTGTTGTTCGTCTATTTTTTCAATTCCGCGATGACGAAACTCGGTTCCGGCCTCGACGGGCTGCTGCAGCCGACCGACGGCGCCTATGTGCAGATCCTTCCCGCGATGATGGAAGCGGTCGGCTACGATTCCAGCCAGATCCCGTTCATGCCCTATGGTCTCGTCGTGCTTTTGGGCACCTGGGCGGAGATCGTGTTGCCGGTCTTGATCGTCATCGGTCTTTTCACCCGTGCCGCCAGCCTCGGCTTCATCGTCTTTATCCTCGTCATGAGCTATGTGGATATCACCGGCCATCATCTGGACGCGGCGACGGTGGGTACGCTCTTCGATGGTCAGGTCAACGGGCTCATCGCCGATCAGAGATCGATGTGGATCTTCCTGCTGCTGGTGCTGATGCTTCGTGGGCCGGGAAAGATTTCTCTCGATCATATTCTGGCCCGCTGGTGGCAAAACCGCTATTGAGGAGCGGGAGGACGAGGGCTGGATCATGATCTTCGCAAGCGACAATTGGACCGGTGCGTCGGAGGCCGTAATGGCGTCCCTCATGAGACACAATGGTCCCCCTGTGGCTGCCTATGGGGGCGATCCGGTGACAAATCGGTCAACCGGCGCTTTTGCGAAATATTCGAGCGTGACGTTGCGGTTTTCTTCGTTGCAACCGGCACCGCCGCAAATTCTCTAGCACTTTCCGCCTATGCAAAACCGGGCGGGGCGGTCTTCTGTCATGCCGAAGCCCATGTCCAGCTCGATGAATGCAGCGCGCCGGAATTCTTCTCATCCGGCGCCAAACTCGTGCCGCTGGAGGGCGCGAGAGGCAAATTTTCGGCGGAAACGTTGCGGCAAGCACTGGAAAAGATGCCTGAAGGCAACGTCCAGCACGGCCAGCCGGCTGCGGTGACGATCAGTCAGGCGAGCGAATCGGGAACGGTTTATCTGCCCGACGAAATCCGGGCGCTCAAGGATATCGCGGCATCGCGCGGATTGCCGTTGCATATGGACGGCGCGCGATTTGCCAATGCGCTCGTTCATCTAGATGTCACGCCGGCGGAAATGACCTGGAAGGCGGGCGTGGACGTTCTGTCTTTCGGCGGTACCAAAAATGGCTGCTGGTGCGCAGAAGCAGTTGTTTTCTTTGATAAAAAATCGGCTGATAGCTTCGGTTACCTGCGCAAGCGCGGTGGGCAACTGCTTTCCAAAAGCCGCTTCGCCGCCGCCCAGTTCGAAGGCTACTTCGAAAACGGCCATTGGCTCGACCTCGCCCGCCATGCCAACGCAATGGCGGCAAGGCTTGCCGACGGCGTAACGGTTAGCGATAGTGCGCGCCTCGCCTGGGTTCCGCAAGCCAATGAGGTCTTTGCCATTCTTCCGGTCGAGCGGATTGCGGCCCTGCGGGCGGCTGGAGCCGTCTTTTACGAATGGCCTGCGGCTGACCTTGAAAAGGACGAAGCGCTTGTGCGTCTCGTCACCAGCTTCCAGACGACGGCGGAAGAGGTCGACGGCTTCCTGGCGCTCATCTGACAAGCATTGGGCACGCGCGTAAAAAAGGCGCCCCGCCGGAGCGGAGCGCCTTCGCGAGCTTCTTCAATTCGCGAGGATCAGTTCAATTTGCCTTCGATCTGCTGCGCCTCGGAAGCGCCAGCGGAAATCTCGATTTTCCTGGGCTTCATGGCTTCCGGGATTTCGCGACGAAGGTCGATATGAAGCAGGCCGTTCTCCAGGCTCGCGCCCTTCACTTCAACGAAGTCGGCAAGTTGGAACCGGCGCTCGAAGGCGCGCGAGGCAATGCCGCGATAAAGCACTTCGGAATTTTCGTTTTCCGCGCCTCTTTCTCCCTTGATCAGGAGAATGCCTTCCTTGGCTTCGATCGAAAGATCGGCTTCCGCGAAGCCTGCGACGGCCATGGTGATTCGATAGGCGTTTTCGCCCGTGCGCTCGATGTTATACGGCGGAAATGCAGGTGCATCGCCGTTGAGTCCGTCGAGCATATTGAAAAGCCGGTCGAAGCCGACGGTGGAACGATAAAGCGGGCTGAAGTCGAAATGACGCATTTTAATGTCCTCCTTTGAGCGACAAGACGTTGAACCGATTGCGCCCCATCCCCCTGACTCCGGCCCTGGAATCCCAAGCCTTCGTTTATGGCGAGATGAACGCGATCTTTTCCGCGAGCCCGGTCACCGGCGCCCGCAATCAACGATTTGGGAATTGCGGGAGGGGTTTTCAAGAGGTTTTGATCACGTCAAACGGGTGTTTTAAGGCAAGTGAACGTCAGATGAACGTCGCCTTCCGTTTTTGTTCAATGCCCATGGCTCATTCTCCGATCCATCAGCTGGACGAAAGGAAAGTTCGGCACGAATTCAAGGAGAAACGCCATGTTGAAAACATCGATGATCGCAGCCGGCCTTGCCCTCGCGCTTTCGGCTGGAGGCGCAAATGCGTTGGAAGCCCGTGCGGGTAGCGCAGCTTCGCATTCGGTCGTCGCTCCGTCTTTGGTGCTTAGTGTCGATTGGCGCGGCCCCGGCCGTAACGATCGCCGGTATCGTTACGAGCGGCTTGGCCCGCGCCAGATCGCCCGCCAGGTCCATCGTCAGGGCTTCAGGGATATTCGCAACATACGTGCACGCGGCGATGTCTATGTATTGCGGGCCGAAGGCCGTCGCGGCATCCCGGTTCGTCTCGTGGTCGACGCCTTCAGCGGTGAAGTCATCGGTCGGACGATTATAGACAACCGTCACGGTTATGGTCCCAAATACGGGAAGGGCTTCCGCCCCGGACCAAGCTGGCACTTCAGCACCGAAGGCAGCCGACGCTAACAAATCGCATCCGGGCTTTGGCGGACGGCTTTTCGCGAAAAACCCTCGCCTTTAAATCGATCGGCGCTGGCTCCCGGCCAGCGCCGTCGTTCGTTTTCGGCTTATTGTCGAAATCCGCAAGCTCCTGTATCAACGGGTGAATGGCGTCAGATCATGATCAGTTTTCCCTCGTCGATATTTCCGACAATCCCGTGCCGGTTGGTGCGGTCACGGGCCGCTGCCTAACGCAGGATGGCATCGCGCTGCGCTATGCCTATTGGCATGCGACTGGTTTGCCGTTGAAAGGCACCGTGACGATCCTTCAAGGCCGTGCCGAATTCATCGAGAAGTATTTCGAGACGATCCAGGATTTGCGCGCCCGCGGTCACGCGGTCGTTGCATTCGATTGGCGCGGGCAGGGCGGGTCGGATCGCCTGTTGCGCAATCCCCAGGCGCGGCCATGTGGATGATTTCGATGACTATCTCATCGATCTGAACACGATTTTGAGCGAGGTGTCTCTCGCCAATCTGCCGGGACCGCATTATGCGCTCGCCCATTCCACCGGCGGCGCCATTCTTCTTTATGGTGCGGATCGCCTGCGCACGCGGCTTGACCGCGCGGTTTTAACTTGCCCGCTCATTGGTCTTGGCAAGGTGGGCTGGCCGCAACCGGTCATATCGCCGCTTGCGCATGCATTGTCGTCGATTGGCCTTGGTACGGCCTTCGTGCCGGGAGGGGGCGCGACAATCCGCATGCCCTTCGATGGCAACCCGCTGAGCAGCGACAGGCGTCGTTATGAGCGGACGGAGGCGGTGCTTGATGCCGCGCCGAGGCTGGAGATAGGCGCGCCGACGGTCGATTGGCTGGCAGCTGCCTGCCGGGTCATCAAGCGCCTGATGCAGTCCGATTTCGGCCCGTTGATGAACCTGCCCGTACTGATCGTAGCGGCCGGCGAAGACCGGATCGTATCGACCCGGGCGGCCGAGCGTTTCGCCCGCATCACCCGGTCGGCCCGTTATCTGGAGATCCCCGGAGCGCGGCACGAAATCCTGATGGAACAGGATTTTTATCGTGATCAGGCCTTTGCCGCCATCGAAAGCTTCTTCTCCGCTTCGTGATCGCTAGGCCACGGACCCATAAATGTGGTGGAAATGGTATGAGCCGATTTGGTTGGATACAAGGAGCAAGAGCGCAGGAAATCATGATGATTTTCAAGCTCTTGCGACAAAGTAGCCGGCCAAATCGGCCGTATCCCAAGATCAACCGATCCCTTCCAGGGATCGACAAGTTGATCGTTGGTTTGCTCGCGGAGCAACTTGTCTGCGCCCGACCTGGGCGCAGGTTGCTCCGTGGACACCGAAACGGCTTCGACCTGCCGCGTCGAAGAGCTTGACCGGGTGAATAACCCGCGCTGCGCCCTTCTCCCGGATCGTTTTCCGATCAGGTGAAATCACCTGATCGACAAGAAAACGCTCAAGATTGAACGCTCTGCAGCAACGTCTCGTCGTTCAGATCGCTCAGATCTGCACGACAGACGTTGCTCGGGGCATCTCCTTGCCGTTTCTGGTGCCATTCCCATCAGATTTACTACAGTCCGTGACCTAGAGCGCTTTCCCTTCAGTTGGAATCACCTGAAGGACGAGAAATCGCTCCAGCATCAATCTGTTGGAGCATATTCTTGTCGTCAAATCGACTTCGTTTTGACGGAATATGCTCTGGCGGCAAGCTTTCGGGTCGAAGTTGTTTCCTGGTCAGACTCCTGGAAAGTTCCGCCAGAACCGTTTCGTGCAGGCGGGGATCGCCGCTGGCGACGATGCGTCCGCCCTTGTCGGCGGGGCCTCCCCTCCAGTCGGTGATCACTCCCCCGCTTCCCTCGACAATCGGGATCAGGGCTACGACATCATAGGGTTTGAGGCCGGTTTCGATGACGAGATCGACCTGCCCCGCCGCCAGCATGCAATAGCCGTAGCAATCGGTGCCGTAGCGGGCGTTGCGGGTGGCCTTTTCGATCTTTTCGTATGCGGGACGCTCAGCGTCGGTGAACAGGCGCGGATCGGTGGTGCACATCAGCGCGTCTTCCAGCCTGTCGCACCGTCTGGTGCGGATCGGCTGCTTTGTAGCCGCCGACTGGCCCTGAGGGGCAAGGCAATAGGCGGTCTTGCCGTCGCCGACGAAGCGCTCGCCGATGAAAGGCTGCGCCATCATGCCGAGACGGGCGCGGCCCTGGCGCGATAACCCTATCAAAGTGCCCCAGGTCGGCAGTCCCGTTATGAACGCTCTCGTACCGTCGATCGGGTCGAGCACCCAGACGTGATCCGCGTCCAACTGGTGATCGCCATGTTCCTCGCCAAGAATGCCGTGACCGGGATAGGTCTCGGTAATGAGCGAGCGCATGGCCGTTTCACCGGCGCGATCGGCGATCGTCACCGGGTCGAAGCCCGTTTTCCACTTGTTTTCCACGGAAACGGCAGCGCGGAAATGCGGCATGATGGCTGCGGTCGCCGCATCTGCCAGCCGTTCCATGAACGCGGCCAGTTCAATTTCGTCGGACATTGCGGCTCGGCCTCTTCAATGGTTGCCTGGGTGCTGTGAGGCGATGTTTTAATGCGTCGCACTTTCGATATCGGCAGCTTGGCCGAAATACAATCGTATCCGGGTGCGGCCGGTACGATTCCATTCGTACTTGGGCCATAGTTGGGCCGTATTTGTGCGATTTTCGGGTGGTTCTTCGGCAATTGGGTCACTATTCCAACAGATATTCCACAGGCTGGCCGGCATTTTTATTTCTTTCTTGACCTTTGTGCAGTGCGGTGCCACGTTATTGCAGCGCGATATGACGCTTTGCGTATGAGCGTCGCCCTCCTTGGGCGTTTCCTCCCTAAACTCGGGCCGCCTCGAAAGAGCGCGGCCTCTTTTTTGCCTCCCGCCGCCTATTCCGCGGCGATAGCGCCGAATTCGAATTCCAGGCCATGCAATCCGGTCAGGTCGGTGGCGAAGCGGGCCAGATTGGCGCTCAGCCGCTTGAATCCTTCAATCGGCTGCATCGTCGCTTCGTTCATGTAAAGGCCGCGGTTGATTTCGACCTGCAGCGCATGCAGCCCCCTCGCCGGACGCCCGTAATGTTCGGTGATGAAGCCACCGGCATAGGGCTTGTTGCGGCTGACGGCATAGCCCATGGCGCGCAGGCTGTTGACCGCAGCATCCATGATGATCGGCGAGCAACTGGTGCCATATCGGTCGCCGAGAATGAAATCCGGTCTGGAGGAACCGTCCGCGCCGCGAATCGTGGACGGCATGGAGTGGCAATCCACCAGCACGGAGTAGCCGAAGGCGACGTGGGTTTCCGCCAGAAGTCTGCGTAAAGTGTTGTGATAGGGTTTGTAGATCGCCTCGATGCGGGCAAGGCCTTCTTCCACGCTCAGACGCTTGCGATAAATCTCCTGCGATTCGCCGACGATGCGGGCAATCGTGCCCAGACCGCCGGCAACGCGGATCGAGCGGATGTTGACGTAGGACGGCAGCCTGTCCTCAAACATTTTCGGGTCGAGTTCGTAGGGCTCCCGGTTGACGTCGAGATAGGCGCGCGGGAAGTGCGCACGAACAAGCGGCGCGCCGATTGCCACGACCGACTGAAACAATTCATCGACGAATGCATCTTCCGAGCGGCGGATGGCGGCGGAATCGAGCCTGGATGCGCTCAGAAAGCCAAGTGGGTAATGCCGGCCGGAATGAGGAGAATTAAAAACGAAAGGAACGCTTTGGCTTGAAGGCCCGAGAATGTCGAACGCGGGTATATCGTCAAAACCGCTTACGACCTTCATCATCGTTGCCTCGCTCCTTGGGAAGCGTATTGCTGCCTTTCGCCCCAAAGGTGCGAAAAATGCATCCGCTGCCGTTCAATCTCACGTGTTTTGACCGCCAACCGCTTCTTTCGGCCCGGTGCACTGTTGCAAGTTTGCCTGCTTTTGCCGCCAGATGTCCACAAGCATGCGCGATTTGCTTGCGTCGACGGCAGGGGAGCCTATCGTTTCACCGGTTGTTTACCGCGCTCGGGCCTTATAAGTCAGAGAGCCGGTTGTGCCAAAATGGGAAGCCGGATCATTATTAGAGATCTGGGAAAACGGATAGCAGAATGACACGGATCTTACTGGCGGAAGACGACAATGACATGCGCCGGTTCCTGGCCAAGGCGTTACAAAACGCCGGCTACGACGTCGTATCGTTCGATAACGGCAAGAGCGCGTATGAACGCCTCAGGGAGGAGCCCTTTTCCCTGCTGTTGACGGATATCGTTATGCCGGAGATGGACGGCATAGAGCTTGCGCGCCGCGCTACCCAGCTCGACCCGGATTTGAAGGTGATGTTCATCACCGGATTCGCCGCAGTTGCGCTCAATCCCGATTCCAACGCGCCGAAGGATGCGAAAGTCCTCTCCAAGCCGTTTCATCTGCGCGATCTCGTCCAGGAAGTGGAGAGAATGCTGGTCGCCTGATGCCGATCGCCTATCTGCCTGTCTGAAAGGGTTTTCCACCGTTCCAGACATGAGTGAAGGGGCGTTCAAGAAGTTTGGCGAGAGGGCTTGCGCGCTGCGATGATCCCCGTTATATCGCTTGCCACTGCGGCGCTTGCGCCGGGTTCCGAAAGTTTCGGGCGTGTAGCTCAGCGGGAGAGCACTACGTTGACATCGTAGGGGTCACAGGTTCAATCCCTGTCACGCCCACCATTTCGCAAGGTCCATTCTGATACGTGGATGTTGCAACCGGGAACCGAAACCGGATTTGACGCGGCAACCGACAGGTGGCGCGAAAATCCGAAAGGTTCGCGGAAAGGGAACTGCCCCATTCCCCGGGCGCTTAGGCGCCCGAATCTTATTGGGTGGGGGCGCTTAGGCGCCCGAATCTTGTTGGGGGCGCTTAAGCGCCCAAATTTGTTGGAAGGGGCGCTTAGGCGCCCGATCCTTTTAGTGGGGGGCGTTCAGGCGCTCGATCACTAAGAGGGGAGCGCTTCGGCGCAGATATCGTTCGGAAGAAGGCGTGTCCGCGTCAGCTTCCATTGGAAGGCGGCTCTTTGGCCACCAGGTCGTTTAACGGACAGAGCTTGAGGTAAATCCTTGAGCAATGTCCATAGCCCGTTTCGGGGACATGAGAAGATGAAGATCAAGAACTCGCTCAAGTCGTTGATGGGCCGCCATCGCGAGAACCGCATGGTTCGCCGCAAGGGCCGTGTCTACATCATCAACAAGAAGAATCCGCGCTTCAAGGCCCGTCAGGGCTGAGAAGTTTCGCGGCTTGAAGGGCTTGCAGGCGGCACTCTTACTTGTGCCGGCGACCCCTTCATTTTGCCGTGATATCTCGCATTCTTCTTTCGCGTTCGCTTTATCGCGCTTGACCGTCGCCGCCGGGAGATCATAATTCTCCGGATGCGACGGTATATTCGTTTTCCTGTCTTGCTCCTGATCGCCGGTGGTTTCCTTTCCGCCGCAGGGTGGTTTGGCGTATCGGCACAGAATCCGCTCCCGCCCGAACTCTCGCCTCCTTCAATCGACGATCTGGTTCCACCGGTCGAAAACGATGCGATCGACGAGCCGGCGCCGGCCATTGAGCCGGAAGCGGAGGCGAAAGATGAGCTGGAAACCTTGTTCGCCGATTTGAAGGCGGCCAAGGACGCGACATCCGCAAAAAAAATCGCCTATAAAATTCAACAAATCTGGTTGAAGTCCGGCAGCCCGACGATCGACCTTTTGATGGCGCGTGCCGCCGCCGCCATGGAGGCGAAGGAATACGGCCTTTCGCTCGACTTGCTGGATACAGTGACGCGGCTCGCGCCGGACTACGTGGAAGGCTGGAATCGCCGGGCGACGGTCTATTATCTCCAGGAAGAATTCGGCCGCTCGCTCGTCGATATCGAACGCGTGTTGAACCTTGAGCCTCGCCATTGGGGAGCCATATCGGGCCTCGGCATCATCCTGCGCCGTCTGGAACGCAGGAATGAGGCTCTTACCGCTTTTCGAAGAGTTCTGGATCTTAATCCGAACAGCGAAAACGCGCGTAAACTGGTCGATGATCTGGAGTTGGAAACGGCTGGAGAAGAAATCTGACCGGAAGCCTTCTTATGCGCTCGCTCGGGCGCCGGCCGGGTTGAGTTTCTCATAGTCGCATTCGGCAGGATTTTATGATGAAAACCCTTGCCCTTCTTTTTGTTGGCTTTATCGGCGTCGTGCTTCTGGCGTCTGCTCTTTATACGGAATTCAGGCGCCGGCAAATCGAAGCACGGCACGAGCCCCTGGGAACTTTCAGCGTTGTGGATGGTGTGCGTATCCATGCCGTCGACCTCGTTCCGGAAGGTTGGACGGCGGATCAAACGGCACTCGTCTTCATTCACGGGGCAAGCGGCAACCTGCTCGATCCGCTCCTTGCTTTTCGAGGGGCGGTTGAAGGACGCTTTCGCAGCCTTTTTATCGACAGGCCAGGGCATGGCTTTTCAGAGCGCGGCCCGGGCGACGCTCATTCTCCCCGCCGTCAGGCCGATTTGATCGCCGGTTTGCTGATGCAGCGCGGCATCGAAAGGGCGATTGCCATCGGCCATTCCTGGGGAGGGTCAGTGGCGGCGGAACTTGGCCTCAATCACACCGACAGGATCAAGGGGCTGGTGTTCGTTGCGCCGGCAACGCACCCCTGGGACGGAGGCGTGAACTGGTATTATACGCTGGCGTCCTTGCCGGTCGTTGGCCCGCTTTTCACCCGTACGTTAACACTTCCGATCGCCGAGAGGCTGACGCCTTTCGCCATAACCGGCGTGTTTGCGCCCGATGCCGTTCCCGAAGATTACGCCGAGAAGATTTCATTGCCGCTGCTTTATCGCCCGAGAACCTTCCAGGCAAATGCGGGAGATGTTGCCAATCTTTTCGACCATGTCAGCGCCGCGGCGCGAGAGTATCCGAACATTCGCGTGCCGGCGATCATCCTGACCGGCGATCGGGACAGCGTCGTCTATGCGCATATTCATTCAGCCGGCCTTGCCCGCGATCTCATGAATGCGGAGCTTCGGCAACTGCCGGGGGCTGGTCATATGCCTCACCATGCGCGCAACGATGCGGTGGTGAAAGCGATCTTCGATGTGGCGAAAAAGATTGAAGCGGCAGGTGAAAAAGAACGGCGCCGGGCCGCGTTGACGGCCGGCCCGGCGTCTTGAAAGAAAATATCGTTTCAGATGCCGCCGCGCCCGTCGCTGCCGACAAAGGCGATGCGCAGCATGTTGGTGGAGCCGGGGGTGCCGAAGGGAACGCCGGCCGTGATGATGATCCTCTGCCCCGGCCTTGCGAAACTCTCCGAATAGGATATCCGGCAGGCCCGATCGACCATGTCTTCTTCGTCGTTGGCATCTTCGCTGACAACGCAGTGGAGGCCCCAGGCGAGCGATAACCGTCTGGCGGTGCCGACAACAGGAGAAAGGGCAATCACCGGCACAGACGGCCTTTCTCGCGCCGCGCGAAGGCCCGTGGCGCCGGAGGAGGTGTAACAGACCACCGCAGCCAGGCTCAACGTCTCGGCTATCTGACGGGACGCGGCGGAAATAGCGTCGGCCCCGGTTGCCTCCGGTTCGGCGCGCTGTGCGTGGATGATGCCGCGATAATTGGGGTCCTGCTCCACTTCCTGAGCGATCCGGTCCATGGTCTGGACCGCTTCGACGGGAAACTGGCCGGCGGCGGATTCCGCCGAAAGCATCACAGCATCCGCGCCTTCGAAAACCGCGGTTGCCACGTCGGATACTTCCGCGCGGGTGGGAACCGGAGCGGTGATCATCGATTTCAAGCATCTGGGTCGCAACCACGACCGGCTTGCCGGAACGCCGCGCGGCCCTGATGATCTGTTTTTGCAGGCCCGGTACTTTTTCCAGCGGCATCTCGACGCCCAGATCGCCGCGCGCCACCATCAGCGCATCGGAGAGTTCCAGGATTTCCGCGAGACGGTCGATCGCCTGGGGCTTTTCGATCTTGGCGAGGACACCGACGCGGCCGCGCGTGATCTTGCGGACTTCCGCCAGATCGTCGGGCCGTTGAATGAAGGAAAGCGCGATCCAGTCGACATTGGCGTCGAGCGCCGCAATCAGGTCCTTGTGGTCTTTCTCCGTCAGCGCACCGACCGGAATTTCAGTGTCGGGGACGCTGACGCCCTTGCGGTTGGAGAGCTTGCCACCAACCTCGACGGTGCATTCAGCGCGGGTATGGGTCGCCGACTTGACGACGAGGCGGATCTTGCCGTCGTCCAGAAGAAGGCGGTGGCCGGGCTCCAGCGCTTCCAGGATTTCGCGGTGAGGCAGGTGCACGCGCGTCTTGTCGCCGGGCGCTGCATCGGAATCGAGGTCGAATCTGGCGCCGATTTCCAGCTCCACCGGGCCATCGGCGAATGTGCCGACGCGCAGTTTCGGGCCCTGCAGGTCGGCGAGAATGCCAATGGGGCGGCCGACACCTTCTTCCACGTCGCGAATACGCTGGACCAGGGTGCGCAAAAGCGCGTGATCGGTGTGGCTCATGTTGATGCGGAATACGTCGGCGCCGGCGCGATAGAGCTTTTCGATTGTCTCCATGTCCGAAGATGACGGGCCCAATGTTGCAAGGATCTTGACCCGTCTGTTACGCCTCATTTCCCACCTGTACCGTCTTGCACCGGTTCGGTCAGCTGGACGGTCCAGCTTGCCTGTTCACCGGTATCAATTTCAAAAAAACCTGTTCGTTCATAACCGCGTGCGACGCAGTCCTCAATGCCGTTGATCGTAAATTCTTTTTCACGGGTGCACATATACGCCCGTCCGCCCCACTCTCCGAACTGATCGTAGTCGACGGCATAAATATAGTAAAATCGAGAGACCAGCGGGCCGGGCACCAGGGTCTCACAGGAGTTGGCCGGCAGATTCCACCAGCCCTCGGTTATCCAGTCGGTCTGTTGCCGGTATCCGATCGCCACGCCGACCTGACTTTCCGTCTTGTTGCAAAGACGCAGATCAGCCTTTGCTTCGGAAGCGAAGCAAAGAGTGACGAACAAGGCCACGACTGTCGCAACGCCGGAACCGGCTATCGCTTTCAACAGACTTTTCGGTACCGTGTTTTGGCGTTCGTCGCCATTATTCATCATTCGGTTACTCGTGCCACGGTTTTGCGAGAAAACTTATTGCTGCGACCCATGCGTGTTGTCAATCAAAACGGCTCGAAAGTCGTTGACGTCGGTCCAGGCAGGACCCGGCCGCAGCAGATCGCCGAGAGCGTCGAAGAAAGCGCTACTGTCGTATCGCGACGAAAATGCGGCGGCTCCGTATTTCAATGGCTTGAGTGTTAACGGGCGGTATCGGTGAACGACATCCAAAGGCTCTATCGCCGGCGTCGAATGGGACATGCCGTCGCGGCTTTTGCCATTTGGGATAGGTCATCGCAAGGTTCCACGGTGCGATAGCAATGAGTGCGGGCAGGGCGGTTCATGGCTTGTCCCGGCGCGGCCTCGCCACGTAGATGCCTGCGAGAATGATCACGCCGCCAAGAGATTGCAGCGGCGACAGCGCTTCGCTGAGAAAAAGCCAGCCGAAGAAGGCGGCGGCGACCGCCTCCAGGAAAATCACGAGCGCGGAAAATCCCGCCGTCAGGTGGCCGAGCGCATAGGTCAGCAGCCCTTGCCCGGCTGAATGACTGAGAAAGGCAATGGCCGCCAGCGCCGCAACGCCTTTCCAGCTTTGCGGCAAAAAACCGTCGTCCAGAAAGAGCGCCACGAAAAAGAGTGCCACGGCAGTGATCAGCGTCGACCGGTAAAGCAATAGCCCCGGCCCGGCCCGCTCATCGCCTCCGCCCTCGCCCTCGCTACGCCTGGCGAAGCGCATGGCGAGAAAATAGCCACCGAAGAAGATCGACGTGAGCAAGCCGTAGAGATCGCCTTCAAGCCGTTCAGGCGCCAGCTGAAAGCTGGAGCCGATCAGCGCGGCCGCCCCTGCAAGGCACAGCCCCAGGCCCATGACCATGGCGCGGGTCACAGGCTCGCGGATCAGAAACCCGGATCCGAGCATCACCCAGACCGGCGCCATTGTCGCAAGAAACGTCGCGTTGGCGACTGTGGTGTTCAGGATCGCGAGATGCCAGAAGAAAAGATCGCCGGCGAACACCAGTCCGGCGATTACGGTCGCATGGTTCCACGGTTGGATCTTCGCGTCTTTCGGTCGCTCCAGCCGGGCCCAGGCGGCGAGCAGCGGCAGTGACAGTGCGACACGCCAAAAGGCGCTGGCATAGGGGCCAACCTCTGCGTGGCGAACGAAGACAGGCGAAATACCCATTGCCAGTGCGCCGCCGATCAGGGCGACGAGAGCCAGCGACGTTTGCCGATCGACGGCCGCTGAAGCAGAGGAAGGCAAACTCGACATGGTGGCGGTTGTGTCCGGATATTCGAATCAGGATCGCGCTTTAAAAGCGTGCAGAATGTAAACCAGATCGGTTGAACATATTGAAAAAAGGGCAGCCTGTGCGGTTGAAAGATCGCTGGAGCGCATGCCGGAGCCGGGTTTTGTACAAGGCTGGTCAAAAGGCGTTTCCACTTTTTGGCCTGATGCTCTAGATCAACGGGCGGCGACACGGTATCGCTTGGGTGCAGCCGCCAGCCTCCGCATCGTCCTGCCACCGATATTTGCGAACCACGATCAGCCATGCCATCTGCTTTTAAACCTGCCGCATCGCCCGACAGCGCCGTTTTCGAAACCCGCCCCGGCGATTTCGACTGCGGCCTGCTTTTCATCTGCGATCATGCTTCAAACGCGATGCCGTCCGATTACGGTGACCTCGGCCTTCCGGCGTCGGAGTTCGAGCGTCACATCGGCTATGATATTGGCGTGCGCGATCTGACGCTGGTGCTTGCCGAGCGGTTCGGCGGTCCGGCGGTTATGACGACCTATTCGCGCCTGCTCATCGATCCCAATCGCGGCGAGGACGATCCGACCCTGGTCATGCGTTTGTCCGACGGCGCGGTGGTTCCCGGCAATGCCGATGTCGACGAAGCGGAACGGGAGCGCCGATTGACGCGGTTTCACAAGCCATACCATGCCGAAATAGACCGCTTGATAGATGCGCAACTGGCTACCGGCAAACCTCCGGCGCTGTTTTCGATTCACAGCTACACTCCGGTTTGGCGCGGCGTGCCCCGGCCATGGCATGCAGGTGTTTTGTGGGACAGCGATCCGCGTTTTCCCGTTCCCTTGATTGCCGCATTGAAGCGCGATCCGACGCTTGTGGTTGGCGATAATGAACCGTATGACGGCTGCCTGAAAAACGACTGCATGTACCGGCATGGAACAGCGCGCGGGCTTGCCCACGCCCTGCTGGAGGTGCGCCAGGATCTCATCGCCACGCGCGAGGGGGTGATCGCCTGGGCCGACCGTTTGACGCCGGTCCTGGAGGAATTGATGGCGCTGCCGGATATGCACCGTATCGAGCATCACGTCTCGCGCGCCGACCTTTGAGGCCTGCGAAATTTTCCTCGCGGCATTTGCAACTTTGTAGATCTGAAATCAGGAGAGACAGACGAAATGGCGGATCAAGGTGGAGTGGCGGCCGATCAGTTGCGGGCCTTTGTGGAGCGCATCGAGCGGCTTGAAGAAGAAAAGAAGGTCATCTCCGATGACATCAAGGACGTCTATGCAGAAGCCAAGGGCAACGGCTTCGATATCAAGATCCTTCGCAAGGTGATTTCGCTTCGCAAGAAAAAGCCGCATGAGCGCGAGGAAGAAGAAGCCATTCTCGATCTTTACGTTCATGCTCTCGGTATGGCCGGCCCGACCAACGACAATTGAACGAGGCTAGCGAACGCGACCAGTGAACCCGGTTGGACGAGCAACGGGATCTGTCATCGTTGCAGGTTCCGTTGCCGGAGGGGATCATCAGTTCTCGGGAAACATGGTTCGGAAATTGAAAACGGCCCCGTTCGGGGCCGTTTTTTTTGGTGTTCGCTGGTTTTTAGCGCAGGCTGAGCACCGGCAGGAGCACGATATCCGATCCGGTGAAGTGATCGGACACCGGCATGGCTGCCGCCGTTTCAAAGCGAACCGGCACAACCTTCTCGACGGCGCTCAGGAAGTCGTCCACCTTGCGCTGATTGGGATGGCTCAGTGCGGCGAATGTCGCGGTGTTGGTCGAGGATTCGCCCGATAGCAGGCCAGGTGTCGCTGTGCGGTCAGGCAACGCGGCGAATTGCGCCAGCGGGTCGGAAATAGCCGGCTGCGGAACCTGGCCGGAAAGCGAAGCGTCGGCTGCCTTGGAGGCCGATTTGCCTGCGGGCAGTTTGCCCGTACCGGGTACGCCTGTAGCCGAAGCGTTCAACAGGGAGGCGGTGGAAGCTGTGGTCCCGGTCCTTGCGTAATTTTGCGCTGCGGCGGTCGATTTCTTGGTGGAGGCCTTGCCGCCTGCGGGATTGAAGCTTGCCGTCGTCAGAGAAGCTGCCGTCGGTTGCGCAGCGCCATAGGCGAGAACTGCGTTGCCCAAGGCCGGGTTCGCAACGGGTTTGCGAGCCTTGTCGCCACTGGTGATGGCGGCAATAGCTGCTGCGCCATCGGTCGGCGCCGGACGTGGTAGCGCGGTTTCCGCAGTCGCGGCGGCTGCGAGCGCAAGCACGGCTTCCGGCTTGACCTGCGGGCGGGAATCGAATGTCGGCTTGAAGCGCTCAGGTGCCGGAGGCGTTAGCGCCGCTACCTGAATTGGCTCGCTGGTTTCGTATTTAGCCCGTTCCAGCGCCGGTTGGCCGTTGCTCAGGCGTTGCGCCTGGGCTTCCAAAGTTCCGGGCCGGGCGGGCGTTGCGCTGGCAAGGAGCGCCGGTGCAACAGGCTTGGAGCGAGGTACGACCGAGGCGATTACGATTGGGTCGTCGGCAGCAGTCGGCTCTTCCGGCGAAGCGGCGATTTCTTTTTGCACCGGCACGGGCGGCGCTTCGACCGGCGTTGTCGCGCCAGCTGCGGACGTGGACCGTTCAGCCGATTTCACGCCGGGAAGAGCGGTATCGCCGGTCTGCGTGTCCGGCCTGACGGCCGCGACACGGATCTGCTCGGTCCGGGCCTGAGCCGGGGTATTGGCGTTTGTTGGTGCAGCTTCCGCTGCACCGGCATCGGCCGTGCCGCTTTCAGCATCTTCCTGGGCGTTTTCGGCGTCTGAAGAAAATAGAGAGGCAAGGAAGCCCTTGCCGGATGATCCGCCACCGCCTGGACGAACCAAAGCTCCGTCATCGGGAATATTGCGCGCCACCTGACCGGTGGTCCGCGAACCGCTGGTCGCGACGACGGTGGACTTCGAACCGCCGCCGGATTTATGACGCGCCAGGGCCTGCTGGTAGCCCGGCATCGGCTTGCCGTCCGTCGGCACGTGGATCGTCACGCCGTCGGGAAACACCTTGGCGAGCTGGCTGCGGGTCATGCGTGGCCAATGCCGAACGCTTCCGGTATCCATGTGGACGAAGGGCGAACCGGACGTGGGATAAAAGCCGACGCCGCCAACTTCCTTGCGCAATCCGATGGCGCGCAACTGCGCCAGATTGTAGCCGGGGATGAAGAAATCCATCGCCTTGCCGCGCGTGTGCTGGCTTTGCTTGGCAACGCCCCTCGAACGGCTGCGCAACATATTGTTGGTGGCCGGAGAGCGATAGCCCGATACGACGTGGATATATTCGCGGGTGCCGGCCTTGCTGTAAACTTCCCAGATCAGATCGAAGAGGGCCGGGTCCATCTGAGTGATTTCATTGCGTCGCCAGTCGCGCAGGAAACGGTTGAGGTCGCGCAGCGCCGAAGACACATAGCGCCCGTTCTTCTTGAAGGTGATTTCCACGCGCTCATGGGTGTGGGTGTTGTAGAGGCGAAGCGTTCGCGATTCCGCGAAGGCTTTGCTTTCCCCATCGATGACGCCGCCGGAAAAGGTGAAGGTGGCCGTCAATAGCGCGAAAGCCGCAAACGAGCGGGCGCTGTCTTTGAGCCTGTGGACATACGCTTCGAGCAAAATCTGTGTCTCGCTAACTCTTCGGCCGAATATCAGCCGATCCACCCCCCGCTCGAAAGGTTTTAGCGGGCTCTGCGTTAAGAAGTATTTACCGTATTCAAAAATGAGAGGAAATCGTGGCGAAAAAACATCACCCCTCACAAAAATACGTCGGCGCACAAGAAATCATCAAGTTTCGAAGGAGTCCAGCCCTCAAAGTTGTTGCCTTGAGGAATAGCAACCGTTTTGGTGATTCGTTCGCCCGACCCGCGATTTGGGCGGAAAATATCAGCTACGAAGGTTCCAATGTGCGCTCGGTCGGAGGGGCGGTGTTGCGTTATTCTGCCGCATCCTGATCGGCTGTTTCCTCAAGCCCGTAATCCTTGAGCTTGCGATATAGCGTCGAACGGCCGATCCCCAGCCGCCGCGCGACCTCGGTCATCCGCCCGCCATAGTGATCGATCGCGGTCCGGATCATTTCCTCTTCCATGGCGGTCAAAGCACGGATGTGGCCTGTGTCGTCGAGGCATTTGAGAAAGCCGAAAGGCGCGGTCCGGGCATCAAAAGCGGAAGAAGCGTAAGGGCTGACCATATGAGCTCTGCCCGTCTCGCCGTCGCCAATTCCTCCTGCATGCGTGTCTGCACCGCCAGTGCCGGTTTCACCCGTACCCGCACCACCTCGGCCGGGTTCCGAAGAACTCGCCTGTGCTGCAGTTCCTGAGGCCGTATGATCGCGGGTATCGATGCCGGCTGCAGGCCTTTGCCTGGCCTGATAGGTGGCGGACGCCGGTTGTTGCGTGTCGCCTTGCCCGACAGCGGCGGCGACTTGCGGAAAATCGTCGGCGGTCAGATGGTCGCCATCGCAAAGCACAACTGCGCGGAATACGGCGTTTTCCAGCTGCCGGATATTGCCCGGCCAACGATAGTCCATCAGCATAGCCATAGCGTCCGGCGCGATCGCTGCGACTTGCGGCTTGCCTTCCTCGGCGGTGAAGCGGGCGAGGAAATGCCGCAAAAGCTCTGGAATGTCCTCTACCCTGTCGCGCAGCGGTGGCAGCCAGATCGGGAAGACATTGAGACGATAATAGAGATCTTCCCGAAATCCACCTTCCTTCACAAGGTCGAGCAGCCTCCGATTCGTTGCCGAAATCAGCCGGAAATCGACCTTCGCCGGGCGACGGGCGCCGATCGGGTCGATTTCGCCCTCCTGCAGCGCTCTTAAAAGCTTGACCTGAATATCGAGCGGCAGTTCGCCGACCTCGTCGAGGAAGAGGGTGCCACCATGGGCTTCCTGGAATTTGCCGATATGTTTGTCGACTGCCCCGGTAAAGGCCCCTTTTTCGTGGCCGAAGAGAATCGATTCAACAAGATGCTCGGGGATAGCGCCGCAATTTACGGTGACGAAGGGGCGTGCCTTGCGGTCGCTCGACCCCTGGATGGCGCGGGCGACAAGTTCCTTGCCGACGCCCGATTCACCTTCGATCAGGATCGGGATCTGCGAACCGGCGGCGCGTCTTCCCACTCTCAACACCCGTTCCATGGCTTCCGAGCGGGTGACGATGTCGTCGAAGGTGAAGGTGCCCGAACTTTGCTTGCGAATGCGGGTGATCTCGCCTTCAAGCGCGGTCACCTTCATCAGGTTGCGAACCGAAACTTCAAGCCGTTCCGGGGAAACGGGCTTGACCACGAAGTCCTGCGCGCCGGCGCGGATAGCGTTCACCGCCGTCTCGATACCGGCGTGGGCCGTCTGCACGATGATTGGAACCGCGATGCGGTTTTCCCTGAGTTTGGTGATCACGCCCATGCCGTCGAGTTCCGGCATGACCAGATCGAGAATCATCAGGTCGATGTCTGAACCTTCCGCTCCGCGCATTATGGCGAGTGCATCCACGCCGTTTTCGGCTGTGGTGACGCGGTATCCAAAGCGTTTGGCTGCTTCCTCCAGCAGGCGGCGCTGCACCGGGTCGTCGTCGACAATGAGTATCCGGCCGCTGATCTGGTCCATGATTTTCGCCTGCTGGCCCTTTGTGCGTCTCATTTCGGGTCAGCGTAGCGGGGGCGGGGTAAACAAATCGTCCATGGCGGGGGGTGTTGGCGATGTTTCTCACGTTGTTCTTGCGTATCGCGCTCCCATATCCAAGATTGGGATCAACGGCGCGGTGATGCGCCGATGAAATGGATGCGGAGTTTTCATGCCGTTTTTGACTGATATTGCCATTGCTTCCGCCGTCTCGGCCCAATCGTCCGGTGTTCCAGATGCTGCATCAGCGCTGGGAAATTTGCCGGAATGGAATCTGGGCGATCTCTATGCGGGAATCGACGCGCCCGAGGTTGCGCAGGATCTCGACCGTGCCGACAGGGAGGCCAAGGCCTTCGAGACGCGCTACAAGGGACAATTATCGGGCATTGCCGAAAAATCCGGGGCGGAGCTGGCGCAGGCGGTCGCAGCCTATGAAGCGCTCGATGATTTGATGGGGCGGCTCGCCTCTTTCGCCGGCCTCGTCTATGCGGGCAACACCACCGATCCGAAGCGGCAGAAATTCTATGGCGATATCCAGGACAGGCTTACAGCCGCCAGCACGCATCTGATTTTTTTCACGCTTGAGCTCAACCGCATCGACGATGCGGTGCTGGACCGGGCCGCGGAAGACCCGGCGCTGGCGCACTATCGTCCCTGGCTCGCCGATATCCGCAAGGAGCGGCCCTATCAGCTCGAAGACCGGATCGAGCAGCTTTTCCATGAAAAATCTGCCACCGGCCGCTCCGCATGGAATCGCCTGTTCGACGAAACGATCGCGGGACTGCGTTTCGTCGTCGATGGCAAGGAGCTTGCGATCGAGCCGACGCTCAACCTCTTGCAGGACCCGGACACAAACAAGCGCCGCGCGGCCGCGGAAGCGCTGGCGCAGACTTTCAAGGACAATCTTTCAATCTTCACGCTGATCACCAACACGCTGGCCAAGGACAAGGACATATCCGATCGCTGGCGCGGATTTGAGGATGTGGCCGATAGCCGTCATCTCGCAAATCGGGTGGAGCGGGAGGTGGTGGATGCCCTGGTATCTGCCGTGCGCGATGCCTATCCCCGCCTGTCCCATCGATATTACGTCATGAAAGCCAGGTGGCTGGGCGTTGAAACGCTCAATCACTGGGATCGCAACGCACCGCTACCGAGCGCCGATACGAGGGCCATTCCCTGGGAAGAGGCGCGGGAAACCGTCCTTTCTGCTTATGGCGCTTTTTCTCCCGACATGGCAGCCATAGCAGGCGACTTCTTCGACAAGGGCTGGATCGACGCGCCGGCGCGGTCCGGCAAGGCTCCTGGCGCCTTTTCTCACCCGACCGTGCCGAGCGCCCATCCCTATGTCTTGCTGAACTATCAGGGCAAGACGCGGGATGTGATGACATTGGCGCATGAACTTGGTCATGGCGTGCACCAGGTGCTTGCCGCACCCAATGGTGCCTTGATGGCGCCGACCCCACTGACGCTTGCGGAAACGGCCAGCGTTTTCGGTGAAATGCTGACCTTCCGCGCGCTCCTCGACAAGGCGGAAAGCCGGGAAAAGCGCAAGATCATGCTCGCGGGCAAGGTTGAGGACATGCTCAACACGGTGGTCCGGCAGATCGCCTTCTATTCCTTCGAGCGCAAGGTGCATGAAGCGCGCAAGCAAGGCGAACTCACGGCGGATCAGCTTTGCGAATTATGGATGTCGGTGCAGGCGGAAAGCCTCGGGCCGGCGATTGCGCTTCGCGAGGGTTACGAGACCTTCTGGACCTATATCCCGCATTTCATCCATTCGCCGTTTTACGTCTATGCCTATGCATTCGGCGATTGTTTGGTGAATTCGCTCTATGCCGTCTACGAGCAGGCGGAAGATGGGTTTCAGGATAAATATTTCGCACTGCTGAAAGCCGGTGGCACAAAGCATCACAGTGAGTTGCTGGCACCCTTCGGCCTCGATGCGACCGATGCCTCCTTCTGGCAAAAGGGTCTTTCCGTCATCGAGCGGCTGATCGACGAACTGGAAGCGACGGAAGCATAGGAAGAATGGGCGAGCCGGCTCAGGATCGAAACGCGTAGAAGTCGGCCGCCTGTTACCTCATGTCTTTCGACGCTTGGGCGATCGGTCGCACTGGCTATTCCGGCAGGTGGGTCTATCTTCGCCTCGGACCAATGAATCTGGAGCGCATGATCCATTTTGCGCCACTTATCGGAGTCTGTATCGCCGCCATGAGTTCATCGCCACGAGACCGCGAGCAGAATCGTCTTTCGGCCCGCGTCGGCCGTTACGCCAGGGTTGGAACCAATATGGGCGGTATCGCCGCGAAAATGGCCGGGCAGCGGTTTTTCGGCATGGAAGTCGATAACGAGAAACAGGCGGTGGAACTTGCCGCTGCGCTTGGCGGCTTGAAGGGGCCGCTGATGAAGGTGGCGCAACTGCTCTCGACAATCCCCGATGCCATTCCGCCTGAATATGCAGTCGAACTGGCGAAGCTTCAGGCCGATGCGCCGCCAATGGGCTGGGCCTTCGTCAAACGGCGGATGATGGCGGAACTAGGCGCTGACTGGCAGAAACGCTTTGAGAGTTTCGACAAGGAACCCTCCGCCGCCGCGTCGCTTGGACAGGTGCATCGGGCGGTTCATCCCAATGGAGCCTTGCTGGCCTGCAAGCTCCAGTATCCAGACATGGAATTGGCCGTGGAGGCCGACCTCAAGCAGCTGGGTCTGCTGTTTTCCCTGCACCGGCGGATGCGCCCGGCGATAGACACCTCCGAGATTTCCAAGGAAATCAGCGAAAGGGTACGCGAGGAGCTGGATTACGCCCGCGAGGCGCGGCATATCGCGGCCTATACGGCGATCTTTGCCGAAGAGCCGCGGATTCGGGTGCCGGATGTGCATGCGGAACTGTCGACGAAGCGGCTTCTCGCCATGGGTTGGCTGGATGGCAAGCCACTGCTTGGCTACCGCGACCATCCGCTGGCCGACAGAAATACTATCGCTGAGGTGATGTTTCGCGCCTGGTGGCACCCGTTCAGCCACTACGGCATGATTCACGGCGACCCGCATCTGGGCAACTACACCGTGTTTGAAGAGGATGGCGCGCCCGCCGGTATCAATCTGCTGGACTATGGCTGTATTCGCATTTTCCCGCCCGCCTTTGTCGCCGGCGTCGTCGACCTCTATCTGGGCCTCCTGAACGACAGGCCGGAGCAGGTCGTTCATGCCTATGAGCGCTGGGGCTTCAAGGGGTTGAACAAGGATCTGATCGAGATCCTCAATATCTGGGCGCGCTTTATCTACGGCCCGCTTCTGACCGACCGGGTGCGGGCTATCGCGGAAGGCGTTAGCCCGGCGCAATATGGCCGCAAGGAAGCGTTTCGCGTCCATCAGGCATTGAAGGAAAAAGGGCCGGTGACGGTGCCGCGGGAGTTCGTTTTCATGGACCGGGCGGCGATCGGCCTCGGCGGAGTGTTCCTGCATCTCAGGGCGGAGCTGAATTTTTACCGCCTGTTCAACGAACAGATCGAGTCCTTCGATGAAACCGTCGTCGCATCGCGCCAGCTTGAGACACTGCGAACTGCCGGATTGGCTTGACCGCTGTTTGCGGGCTATCGCCCCGGCCTGCGTCCTGGCGGTCAAGGCTGGTTCCCTAATTGTCGATTACCGTTTGGTGCGGTCAAAATCACCTCGCGTACTATTCGCCTTCAGGAGGGCGTTGCCCGCAGCTAACGGTCTGTTATAAAGGGCTTCTACTTTTGTCTGATGCATCATATGCCAAGTGATATGCCAAGTGCTTGGGCAAAGTCCGGGGACTTTTTCACCGGGAAGATGCAAAAGGCTGATCGCAACGAACTAACCTGACCATGAGGCAGGAGCTAACCTGCCTGCATGAACCGGAAAGAGACAGAGGAACGATATGGCGGACAATACTGCGCGGGCGGCGGACTTTGAGGCCCATAAGGCGACCTATGAGGGTTTCATCAATATCGGCAAGATCAGCATCGTCTCGCTATTGAACGTCATGGTCTGCCTCATACTCTTTACCTATGGCGGAACCGCCGGTTCGATCTTCGGCACGATCATGATTTTCGCTATCCTGATTGCAGCCGCCATCGGCATGGCGATGGGTTCGCGCGGCTGGATTCCTGCCGCTGGCCTCTTCGTACTGTCTGGATTGATTGCCATAATAACGGCCGCTTGACGTTCATCCGCCGCGTCCTGCGGCGGTAGACTACCGACACTGGGGGAGGCTACGGATGAAGATCGCAGTGCCTCGCGAGAGCGAGGCAATTGAAACGCGTGTCGCCGCGACTCCCGAGACGGTGAAGAAATTCATCGCCCTCGGATTCGACGTGGCCGTGGAAAAGGCGGCAGGGCAGCTCTCCCGCATCACGGACGCCGAATACAAGGAGGCCGGAGCTACCATCGCCGCGACAGCCAAGGCCGCTCTCGCCGGAGCCGATGTCGTTTTGAAGGTCCGCCGCCCCTCGGCAGAGGAATTGCCGTTGATCGGCAAGGGCGCGCTGGTCATCGCCATGATGGACCCTTTCGGCGCGGAAGATGCCGTCAAGGCCATGGCGGATGCGGGCATTTCTGCCTTCACCATGGAATTCATGCCCCGCATCACCCGCGCCCAGGTCATGGACGTGTTGTCGTCCCAGGCAAATCTTGCCGGCTATCAGGCCGTGATCGATGCGGCTGAGGAATACGACCGGGCCTTCCCGATGATGATGACCGCCGCAGGCACGGTGCCGGCAGCACGCACCTTCGTCATGGGCGCCGGCGTCGCCGGTCTTCAGGCCATCGCCACCGCGCGTCGCCTCGGCGCTGTCGTGTCGGCGACCGACGTTCGCCCTGCCGCCAAGGAACAGGTGAATTCGCTTGGCGCCAAATTCGTCGCGGTGGAGGACGAGGAATTCAAACAGGCGGAGACGGCTGCCGGCTACGCCAAGCCGATGTCTGAGGAATATCAAAAGAAGCAGCGCGAGCTGGTGGCCGCTCATATCGCCAAGCAGGATGTGGTCATTACCACCGCGCTCATTCCCGGCCGCCCCGCGCCGAGGCTTGTGACGTCGGAAATGATTGCCGCAATGAAGCCGGGATCGGTCATCGTCGACCTCGCGGTCGAGCGCGGCGGCAATGTCGAAGGCGCAAAGCCCGGCAAGATCGTCAAGGTCGGAGATGTCAAGATCATCGGCCATCTCAATATGCCCGGACGCATAGCTGCATCCGCGTCTTCTCTCTATGCCAAGAACCTCTTCGCCTTCGTTGAAACGCTGGTCGACAAGGAAGCAAAGAAGCTCGCGGTGAACTGGGACGACGAATTGGTCAAGGCGACTGTGCTGACCAGGGATGGTGGCATCGTTCACCCGGCCTTTGCGGCCACCAAGGAATAGGGGGCGATCATGGCTGAACTTACGCAGAGCGATGCTCTGGAGCGCGCACGCGAGGCCGCCGAAAGCGCTCGAGAGGCTGCGGCGAACGCCCAGGCGGCGGCCGATGCCGCGCAAGGGTATGTCGATCAGATCACCAGCGGCGTCGGCGATGCGATAGCCGATGTGGCCGCAGCTGCGAGCGGCGGGGTGATCGATCCCTTTGTCTTCCGTCTTTCGATCTTCGTACTTGCGATTTTCGTCGGCTATTTCGTCGTCTGGTCGGTGACCCCGGCGCTGCATACGCCGCTGATGGCTGTAACCAACGCCATTTCGTCGGTGATCGTGGTCGGCGCCCTGCTCGCCGTCGGCGTCGATCTCGCTGCGGGCGAGGGTACGCTCATGGCCCGGGTCTTCGGCTTTCTCGCTCTTGTCATGGCAAGTATCAACATCTTTGGCGGCTTCCTCGTGACGCAGCGGATGTTGGCCATGTACAAGAAAAAGCAACGCTAAGGGGGCGTGACGGATGTCAGCTAATATCACCGCCACGCTCTATCTGGTCTCGGGCGTTTTGTTCATCCTGGCGCTGCGCGGGCTTTCAAGCCCGGAAGTCGTCGCGCCGGGGCAATACCTTCGGCATGGTCGGAATGACCATCGCCATATTGACGACGCTTGCGGCGGTCGGACTTTCCTTCGGTTCCATCGTGCTGATCGCAGCCGAACTCGGCGTCGGCGCGTTAATCGGCGCGACCATCGCCAAGCGCATTGCAATGACGGCTATGCCGCAATTGGTCGCCGCTTTCCACTCGCTGGTCGGTATGGCAGCGGTCCTGGTTGCTGCCGCAGCCATTTATGCGCCATCGGCTTTCGGCATCGGCGATCCCGGCCATATTCATGTGCAGGCATTGGTGGAAATGTCGATTGGCGTCGCGATTGGCGCCATCACCTTCACAGGCTCGGTCATCGCCTTCGCCAAGCTCGATGGCCGCATGTCCGGCAAACCCATCATCCTGCCGGGACGCCATGTCATCAACATCGGCCTGGCGGCGGCGATTGTTATTCTGGTCGTCGTCCTGACCCAGACCGAGAGCCATTTCGTCTTCTGGCTCATCGTCGCGCTTTCCCTGATCTTCGGGGCGCTCATCATCGTTCCGATCGGTGGCGCCGACATGCCCGTCGTCGTGTCGATGCTGAATTCCTATTCCGGTTGGGCGGCAGCCGGCATCGGCTTTACCCTCGGTAATACGGCGCTCATCATCACCGGCGCTCTGGTCGGCTCCTCGGGCGCGATCCTCTCCTACATCATGTGCAAGGGTATGAACCGCTCGTTCATCTCCGTCATATTGGGCGGTTTTGGTGGCGAGACAGCGGGAGCGGCTGCTGGCGGCGGCGAAGCCCGTCCGGTTAAGCAGGGATCTGCGGAAGACGCAGCCTTCATCATGAAAAACGCTTCCAAGGTGATTATCGTGCCGGGATACGGCATGGCGGTCGCCCAGGCGCAGCACGCCCTTCGCGAGATGGCTGACAAGCTCAAGGAAGAGGGCGTCGAGGTGAAATACGCCATTCACCCGGTGGCGGGGCGCATGCCGGGGCACATGAACGTGCTTCTGGCGGAGGCGCAGGTTCCTTACGATGAGGTCTTCGAACTGGAAGACATCAATTCGGAATTTGCATCCGCCGATGTTGCTTACGTGATCGGCGCCAATGATGTCACCAATCCGGCAGCGAGAGACGATCCGCAGTCACCGATCTACGGTATGCCGATCCTGGATGTGGACAAGGCGGGCACCGTGCTTTTCGTCAAGCGCGGTATGGGGTCGGGCTATGCCGGCATCGAGAACGAGCTGTTCTTCCTCAACAAAACAATGATGCTCTTCGGCGACGCCAAGAAAATGACCGAGCAGATCGTCAAATCGATCTGAAAATAAAAAGGCGCCCGGAGGTTTCCTTCGGGCGCCTGTCAATCTTGCTCCCAACATTTTCGCCGGGATGAATTTTCGAGCCAGGCAAGGTTTCCTCGCCGTCAGCGATCTTAACCGCGATCGAGCCGGCGAAGACCTTCTCGGGCAATTTCATTGCTTGCATCGATGGAAATGGCGCGGCTGAAATTGCGCCGCGCGTCCGTCGCCTGCCCGAGCGCCTCATAGGCCAGCCCCCGGTTCGCCCAGGCAATCGCGGAGCGTTTGTCCCGGTTTACCGCATCCGATAGGTCGGAAAGCGCCGCTTTCGGGTCATTGATCGCCAGATAGGAGATGCCCCGCGCGATATAGGGCTCGGCCGCATTCGGGTCGAGGCCGATGGCGCTTGCGAAATCCTCGATCGCAAATTCATGCTGTCCTTGCGACTGGTAGATCAAGCCTCTTGCATGGTGGGCTCTCGCATCGCCGGAATCGATGCGGATCGCGGCGTCGAAATCGGCCAGCGCCTGCGTGTATTGGCCTTGTTGGGAATAGGTGTTTCCGCGCCCGACGAGGGCGATGGCATAGTCCGGCTTGATACGAAGCGCCCGGTCGTAATCGGCAATGGCTGCCGGGAGGTCGTCTTTGCGCCGATAGACCAGCGCACGGTTGGCATAGGCCTGATACGATTGAGGGTTCAGGCTCAGTGCGGCATCAAAGTCGGCGATAGCAGCATCGAAGCGCCCGGCGCGTCCGTAGGCGATGCCGCGCGTATTATAGGCAGCCGCATCGCTCGGATTTGCCTCGATCACAGCAGAGAGAGACTCGATATTGGCGGCAGATCCGGGTGAATTATCGACATTCTCGCCGTAAATGCCGGAAGTCTGACAGCCCACGAGAAGAAAAGCCGCCAAAATTGCCGGTATGCTGGATCCGACCATGCTTCGGTTGATCGTTCGGGTAACGGTCATACCTTAGTCTCCCTGATGCGTCAGTGGCCCACCTAGAGCATATCTCGCCAAATCTGATTCGGATTAGGCGACAAGGATATGCTCAAAGTACTGACCCTGGAGCGATTTCTGATCACGAAAGCGCTCTAGACCCGCTGCCCATCAGCCAAGCCCGATAAAATGAGAACGGACCAGCCGAGCGTCCGGCCAGTCCGCTGCAAAGTGATACGCCGGATCGCACTATGGCTCGCCGGACGATGAATGCAAGGTCAGCGTGCGACGCTCTTGCCGGCCATGATCCCTTCGCGCTGCGCGCGCTTGCGGGCGAGCTTGCGGGCGCGCCGGATCGCCTCGGCCTTTTCGCGCGCCCTCTTTTCGGACGGCTTTTCGTAATGGCCGCGAAGCTTCATTTCACGAAAGATGCCTTCGCGCTGCATCTTTTTCTTAAGCGCCTTCAGCGCCTGATCGACGTTATTGTCGCGAACCAGAACCTGCACGCGTCTCTATCCCATCTTCGCAGCGCCGGCACCGGCCTGAGGCGCTTGAAACACCAAATATGCCAGCCCGGCTGCGGACTGCAGGATAGAGGCCTGCTGTCGCCCGGTCCGACCTGTTCACGCAATCGACAAATCGGCCTGCGGATGCAAAAATTTGCCCGCCGCTTTCACGTCGCTCGATGCGGAAGTCTCCTATCAGACCTCCCTAACGTTGTCCACTGTCGGAATGCAGTTTCGGCCATGAAACAGACATGATCTTTGCCGAGCAAGTCATGCAGTCAGGACGGAGAGTGAAGAACTTCGAAATCTTTCCGTGAGACAAGCAAATAGTGGGTTTTCGCTAGGTCGATTTCAAGTCGGCGTCGTTTGACGACAGTTTGGAGATTTTCGAGGATGTGCCGCTGGCTCGCCTATCATGGAGCGCCGATTTTCCTGGCCGATCTCGTATCCCGGCCGGGGCATTCGCTGATTGCCCAAAGCCGCCGCTGCGCGGAGGCCAAGGTCGACATGAATGGCGACGGTTTCGGGCTTGGGTGGTTCGGCGAATGCGATGAGCCGGGGCTCTACCGGGATGTGCATCCCGCCTGGAGCGATGAAAATCTTCTCTCGCTCACGGAGCAGATACGCTCAAGGCAGTTTTTCGCCCATGTGCGCGCATCGACAGGAACCGCGACAAGCCGGGCCAATTGCCATCCCTTTCGATATCGCAACTGGCTGTTCATGCATAACGGCCAGATAGGCGGCTATGAGCGGATAAGGCGAAAAGTCGAGGCGTTGATCGATGACACCATCTACCCCGCGAGGTCGGGAACGACTGATAGCGAAGCGCTGTTTCTTGCCATGATGAGCCGCGATGTCGATGGAGACCCTATCGGAGCGGTGCGCTCCGTGCTGGCGGATGTCGCAAGCCTGATGCTTGCGGCCGACATTGAAGAACCATTGCGATTCACCGCGGCGCTCGCAAATGGCAAGAAATTGATCGCCGTTCGCATGGCGAGCGACGCTGTCGCACCATCTCTTTATTGGCGTCGTTGCGAGCGTGGCCTTTCGGTCGTTTCCGAGCCTTTGGATGGGGGAAGGGACGGCTGGCGAGCGGTTCCCGACGGTCATGCGTTGACATTTCTCGGCACGGGCGAGCCGGAATTTTCCCCGATTGCCATGGAGCATGCGCTGATTTCCGCGTGAGTGTGCGCCTGTTGCGCTGGACAGTCTCTCCCTTCCGCGCAATAGAATGCGGCATAGCCAATTCTGTTTTTCGAATGCGGTTTCCGCGTTCGCCAGCATCTTCGGGAGTTCTTCAATGGCGCGGTCGGTGGAAACGCCGTCCCTGGGCAGCGCTCGCGGCGCGCTTTGGACGAGCGATATAAGGCCGACGCTTGCTCTCGGTCTGCCCATTGCCGGTGCGCAGTTGGCGCAAATGGCCATCAACACCACGGATGTCGTCATGGTTGGCTGGCTGGGGCCGACCGAATTGGCAGCGATGGTGCTCGCCTTCAATCTCTATATTCTTCTTTGGCTTTTTTGCATGGGCGTCTTGCAGGCCGTCGTTCCGATGGCGGCAAAAGCGCGTGGCCAAAGACAGCCGCGCGAACTTCGCCGCGCCGTCCGAATGGGCTTTTGGGTCGTCGCCTTTTATTCGCTACTGGTTTTGGGTCTGCTTTGGCATACGCAGGAAATCCTGCTCGCATTCGGTCAGGACGCCGAGGTTTCCCGTTTGGCCGGCGGATATATGCGCGTCATGATGTTTTCCCTGCCGCCTTCGCTGATGACCATGGCTATCCGCAATTTCGTCACCGTCATGGGCAAGACCCAGGTGGTGCTATGGGCGACGGTGGCGGGGGCGGTCGTCAACGCGATCCTCGATTATGTGCTGATCTTCGGTCATTTCGGCGCACCTGAACTTGGAATGATTGGCGCGGGCATCGCCTCGCTGGGCACATCGGCAGTCACATTCGCGTTGCTTGTTTTCTATGTCACAAGCCAAAAGACCCTGCGGCGGTATTCGATTTTCGGACGAATATGGCGGCTGGACTGGCCGGCGTTATTTGCAATCGTCAGGCTAGGTTGGCCGATTGGATTGACGTTGCTCTTCGAGGTTGGCCTTTTTTCCGGCTCGTCGTTAATGATGGGCTGGCTGGGTACTATCCCCCTTGCCGCGCATGGCATCGCGTTGCAGATCGCGTCCATCACTTTCATGGTGCCGCTTGGCATCGGGCAGGCGGGCATGATCCGGGTTGGCATTGCCGCTGGCGAAAACAACAACGCCGCCGTAGGACGTGCCGGCTGGGTCGCCCTGGCAATCGCGCTTACCTTCATGGGCGGCACGGCAATTCTCATGTGGAGTGCTCCACACGCTCTTATTTCGCTGTTTCTTGACACTGCTAATCCCCAGTCGGCGGAGGTCCTTGCGATCGGAGCAAGCTTTCTCGGCATTGCTGCGATCTTCCAGCTTTTCGATGGGGCTCAGGTGGTGGGCGGCAGCCTGTTGCGTGGACTATCAGATACGAAAATCCCGATGATCATCGCGGTTATAGGTTACTGGCTGGTAGGCGCGATGTTGTCCTATGTCCTCGGCTTTGTTTTCGGCTTCGGTGGCATCGGCATCTGGTGGGGGCTGGCGGCGGGGCTTGCGTTTGTGGCGATACTGGCGATGGCGCGTTTCGCGGAGCGAAAGCGCTATGGTCTTGTGGCATCCTCGCGGATCGCCGCCAGCTAACAATTTCTCGGGTATTGCCTCAGGGCTTGATCGGCCGCGTGCGGTTCACGTGACCCATCTTGCGGCCTGGGCGAATTGCGGCCTTGCCGTAGAGATGCAAACGCGCCGCCGGATCGGCCAGTATATCCCGCCACTGGCTGGCCTCGTCGCCGATGAGATTTTCCATCACGACGTCGCTATGCCTTTCAGCGCTGCCGAGCGGCCACCCGGCGATGGCCCGCACATGCTGCTCGAACTGCGAAACGAGGCAGGCGTCTTCCGTCCAGTGGCCGGAATTATGCACCCTCGGCGCGATTTCATTGACGAGGATGCTTTCCCGCTCTGCGTCGTGCAGTTGGAACATTTCCACGCCCATGACGCCGACATAGTCGAGCTTGTCCACGATTGCCTCGGCAATTTGCCGCGCTTCCGCCGCCATCCGGCTTGAAATGGCGGCAGGAACGGTGGATGTCTTCAATATGTGATTTTCATGCCGGTTTTCGGCAACGTCATAAGCGCGCATCGTCCCGTCGATGGCGCGGGCGACAATGACGGATATCTCGCGTTGGAAGGGGACAAAAGCCTCCAGGATCGCGGGCACTCCTCCCAGTCGCTCGAAGGCGCCAGCTGCCGCTTCAGCGGAGCGGATCATGATCTGGCCCTTGCCGTCGTATCCAAGGCGCCTGGTTTTCAAAACGCCCTTACCGCTGAAGGAAGCAAGCGCGTCGGCGAGTTCGGAGGCGCTGTCGATCGTCGCAAAGCCGGCGACCGGAATGCCCGCCTGCGACAGGAATGTCTTTTCACTCAGCCGGTCCTGAGAAACGCTTAACGCTTTAGCACCCGGGCGGACCGGGCGAAGCGCGGCCAGCACTTCGGCAGTGCGCCCCGGGACATTCTCGAACTCGTAGGTCACGACATCGACAGTGCCGGCGAAGGCAGTAAGCGCTACCTCATCCTCATATGAGGCGATGGTCGCCTGTGAGGCGACATCGAATGCGGGGCTTTCCGTCTCCGGGCAGAAGATGTGCACCTTGAGGCCCAGCCTCGCGGCGGCAAGCGCGATCATGCGGCCGAGCTGGCCTCCGCCCAATATCCCGACCGTATCGCCGGGGCGCAGAATGTGATCGCGTACCGAATTCATGCGTCGTCCACGGGATGTTCTGCAACCTCTTGTGATTGCCGCAGCCGCCAGGCGTCGAGCTTATCGGCGAGGCCCTGGTTTTCGAGAGCCAGCACGGCAGCCGCGAGAAGGGCGGCATTGACCGCGCCTGCCCGCCCGATCGCCAATGTGCCGACCGGAATTCCCGCCGGCATCTGCACGATCGACAGGAGGCTGTCCTCGCCCTTGAGTGTCCGTGACTCAATCGGAACGCCGAGTACGGGAAGTGGCGTCATGGCCGCCGTCATGCCCGGCAGATGGGCGGCGCCACCCGCGCCAGCGATGATAACCTTGAAACCTTTGGTCTTTGCTGACAGCGCGAAGTCGTAAAGCCGCTTCGGCGTCCTATGGGCGGAGACAATACGCGCCTCAAAGGGGATGTCGAGCGCCACCAGCGTATCGGCGGCATGTTTCATGGTAGCCCAGTCGGACTGACTGCCCATTATGATCGCCACTACTGGCTGTGAATCGCTCATTCCAACTCCGCTTGACGCCGATGCTCGCTCGAGAAAGCGGCGGATTATAGGAAGGAAGCGTTCTGGCGCAAGGGAAGATGCCGTAACACCTGAACAATAAATGCACTTTGCAGCATTCAGGCAATGATATCCGGCAGGAGACGATCCTCCAGGGCAGTCATCCGGTCTTTGATCGACAGTTTTTTCTTCTTCAGGCGCTGCAATTGCAAGGCGTCGCAACGCCCTGTTTCCGCCATGGCGGAAATGGCCGTATCCAAATCCCTATGTTCCTGGCGAAGCTTTGCAAGTTCGATCCGGAGTGATTTTTCGTCTTCTTCACCCGTCATTTAGCCACTCCGTAAGCGATCCTCGCCCCCCTGCCGAAGGCTGCGACCCCATCGGCAAGACCTCCGATTCTCCGCAAAAAAGCCAAGCCGCCATTATGCCTGCGCTGAAGGGAGAACCGGTCACAATTTCGGCCATCATACTCCGCACTATGGTCGAGTGGTAGAGGCTGGAGATTATTGACGCGCATTGTGCGGCCGGCCTCGAAGCACCCCGGGAATTACCCTAGGGGCATGCTGATTGCGCAAAAAATCCGGTCAGCAAACATTCGACAGCGAAGGGATTTGTGTGCACAATTCCACTGTCAACGACGAAACGACAAGGAGGCCATTTCCATGTCCATAGAGTTCATCTGAGCGAGCTCGAGCGACGCCATGCGGATCTTGAACGCAAGATCCAGGAGCTTATGCATCATCCCAGCGCGGATTCGCTCGAGATTTCTGGCCTTAAACGGCAAAAGCTGTTGGTCAAGGATGAGATAAGTCGATTGAAAACGTCAAGGACGTTGCACTGAACGGCAAACGGTATTCAGCCGATTTTGCTGACAGACAAAAAAGCCGCAGCGACGCCTGCGGCTTTTTTGTTGCGCTGACTTGAGCGCTTTAAATGCTCTTTGCCATCTCCCGAAGCTGGAATTTCTGGATTTTTCCCGTTGATGTTTTTGGCAGCTCGGTAAAAATCACGTGACGTGGGACCTTGAAGCGGGCGAGGTGGCTCCTGCAGAACTCGATCAAATCTTCGGCGGTGGGGGTCGCGCCGGGTTTCAGCTCGACGAAGGCACAAGGGGTCTCGCCCCATTTCTCATCGGGCCGGGCAACAACGGCGGCGGCCTGGACGGCGGGATGCTTGAAGAGGACATCCTCCACCTCGATCGATGAAATATTCTCTCCGCCGGAAATGATGACGTCCTTCGAGCGGTCCTTCAGCTGAATGTAGCCGTCGGAATGCATGACGCCGAGGTCGCCGGAATGGAACCACCCTCCGGCAAAGGCCTCCCGGGTCGAAGCCGCATTCTTCAGATACCCCTTCATGACGACATTGCCGCGGAACATGACCTCGCCAAGGGTCGTGCCATCCGCCGGAACCGTAGTCATGGTTTGCGGGTCCATGACCGCGAGATCCTCCAGCGCTACATAGCGCACGCCTTGCCTTGCCTTTTTGCTGGCTTGTTCTCCCCGGGGAAGTGCGTCCCAGTCCGCCTTCCAGTCGTTGACGACAGCGGGGCCGTAAACCTCCGTCAGGCCATAAAGATGCGTGACGTTGAACCCGGCATCCTTCATGCCGGCCAATACGGATTCGGGTGGTGGGGCGGCGGCGGTGAAGAACTCAACGCTCCTTTCGCCGAGATCGCGCTTGTCTTCATCCGGGGTGTTGAGGATCGTCGACATGACGATCGGCGCACCGCAAAGATGGCTTACTCCTTCATCGGCCAGCGCGTCCCAGATCGGTTTTTGCCGCACCCAGCGCAGGCAGACATGGGTTCCTCCCACGACGGAAAGTGACCAAGGGAAGCACCAGCCGTTGCAATGAAACATCGGCAAGGTCCAAAGATAGACAGGATGCTTGACCATCGAAGTGGTTAAAACGTTCGCCTGGGCGAGCAGATAGGCACCGCGGTGGTGGTAGACGACGCCCTTCGGATTTCCCGTGGTGCCGGACGTGTAGTTCAGCGAAATCGCGTCCCATTCATCTGCCGGCAGCGACCAGTCGAAGTCCGGATCGCCCGTCGCGATCAAGTCCTCATAATCCAGAGCGCCCAACCTTTCGCCATCCTGCGGGAATTCGAGATCGTCATAATCGACGATGACCGGTTTCACCTTCGCCAGCGCCAGAGCTTCCCTCATCACGCCCGAAAATTCCCGGTCGGTAATGATGAATTTCGTCTCCGCGTGATCGAGTTGAAAGGCGACGATCGGAGCGTCCAGTCTGGTGTTAAGCGCATGTAACACCGCGCCAGCCATGGGCACGCCGTAGTGAGCTTCAAGCATCGGTGGGGTATTCGATAGCATAACGGTGACGGTGTCGTTCTTGCCGATACCGTGTTTTGTCAATGCGGACGCAAGTTGCCTGGATCGGGCGTAGAATTTTCGGTAGTTAGTTCTCGTATTGCCATGAACGATTGCGGTGTGATCCGGAAAAATGCTTGCAGCCCTTGCAAGAAAACTCAAGGGAGACAAAGGCGCGTAGTTGGCGGCATTCTTGTCGAGATCGCGATCGTAGGCGCTAATGTCGGCGATCATGGGTTTCCTCCTCCCGAATTCTCATTGCCATCATCAAATCCGTAAAACGTCGTCGTTTCAATAGTTTTTTGCAGTGCAGCATAATCAGCCGGCAAAGGCTGCCAACCCGTCGTAGATCAGCTTGAAGGAAATGATCAGCACCATGGCGTAGGTGATCCGGTAGAAAGTTTCCGGCTTCACGATCCGCACCAGCTTCACGCCTGCCAAAGTGGCCAGCGGCGCCAGTGGCAGAAGCATTGCCGAGGTCGCCAGATTGGTCGCATCGAATTGGCCAAGAAGAAAATAGGGAATGAGTTTTATCGCATTGACCGTGGCGAAAAAAACAACGGCAGTGCCGGCGAACAGCACCGGCGTCAACCTGAGAGGAAGCATATACATTTGAAATGGCGGCCCGCCTGTATGGCTGACGAAGCTGGTGAAACCGGCGATCGTTCCCCAGAATCGTCCCTTCCAGGGGCTGTGAGACTTTGCGACCTTGGATTTGGCGGAACTGAAATAATAGTCGAGCGAGAAGAGCAGCGCGACCATGCCGACGATGAGGCGGACATGGGCTTCGGTAACGAGCGCGGCGGTGAAATAGCCTATGCTGATGCCGCAGACCGCAGCCGGCACAAGGATAATCAGGCTGGCGCGGTCATATGTGCCGCGATAGGCAAAAAGCCCGACAATATCCATCACCACGAGAATCGGCAGCATGATGCCGGCCGCTTGAACCGGAGAAATGGCAAGGCTCATCAGCGGCACGCCGAGCAGCGCGATGGAGCCGCCGAAGCCGCCTTTCGACAAGCCGACCAGAAGGACCGCCGGGACGGCGAGGGCGTAGAAAATCGGGTCGTTGACGGGATGCATGAGCGGAAATTTTCTCTGGTAGACAAAGTCGCTGTTGCCGGCGGCCTTTTGGAGGGCAACCAAGAGATTTCAAAGTGCGCCTGTACTGTTTTGCGGTGACCGCATGATGCACCATTCAGCCCTCGGTTCATTCGCCCATACGGCAAGTCATTTTTCAATCGGGAAAAGGTGGTCTGAACGAAAACGTATGTTGTTATCGGTTGAGCTCTCTGCAACGCTCCACTTCAGCTGAAATGGGGAATGCGAGAATGTTGACTGTTTGGGGCCGCAAGACTTCATCGAATGTACAGGCGCTGATGTGGTGCATCGGCGAGCTGGGGCTGCCTTTCGTACGTCATGATATTGGCCACAGGTACGGCGGAAACGATACGCTGGAATTCTTGTCGATGAATCCAAATGGTACGGTGCCGGTTCTGAGAGATAATGGCGACGACCCCATCTGGGAGACGGGCGCCATTCTTCGCTATCTCGCCAACCGGTATGGCTGCGCGCCCTTTTGGCCGGCGGATCTGGGCGCACGAACCCATATCGATATGTGGGCGGAATGGTCGAAGGTGACTGTCGCCGCCAGTTTCACCGTTCCCATATTCTGGAGGGTTGTGCGGACGGCGCCGAAGCATCGTGACCTGGATGCTATCGCGAGTGCGATCAAGGCTTTTGGCGATAAGCTCGATATTGCCGAGACGCAACTCTCGCGCCATGATTTTATCGCCGGCAGCGAACTCACGCTGGCCGACATTCAATTCGGTCATTTGCTCTATCGTTATTTTGATATGGCTATCGAGCGGCCGGAGCATCCCAATCTGCGGCGTTACTACGACAAATTGACTCTGCGACCTGCGTTCCAGGAGCACGTTATGGTATCTTATGAGGAACTGCGGGTTTCTTAGGCCAATTTATCTTAATCTCTTGATTGCAAAGGCAAACCCGCCATGATGCGTCAATGCGGCGAGAGCGGTCGGTGCGCCGGGCTTTGCTTGTCGCCGCCCCCTACGAAACTCCTACGAAGATTCCCCAATCGCCCAATATCCTAGCTCTTGAAGCTTGCATTGCCTTGGCTGTCTGACGCACTCTTCGTGAAGGCATGTGAGAATTTGCGCGGGAAGACGCACGCATTGCCGCAGGAATTTTCAAGGGAGGACACGGCGCCATGGCGAGCCGGTACGAAGAGGTATATTCAGCCTGGCGGAAAGACCCGGAAGGGTTTTGGGCAAAAGCGGCCGGCGAGATCGACTGGATCAAACCCTGGGACAAGGTTTTCGATCCCGATCAGGGTGTCTATGGGCGCTGGTTCGCCGGGGCAGAGTGCAACACCTGCTACAATTGCCTCGACCGTCATGTCGAACGCGGCCGTCCGGGGCAGCCTGCGCTGATCTACGACAGCCCCATAACCGGCAACAAAGCATCCTATACTTATGAGGAACTGCTGGATCAGGTGCAGGCGATGGCGGCCGTCCTGCGTGATTTTGGCGTGGATAAAGGCGACCGGGTCATCATCTATATGCCGATGATCCCGGAGGCAGTCATGGCGATGCTCGCTTGTGCGCGGCTTGGCGCGATTCATTCGGTCGTATTTGGCGGATTTGCGGCTCGCGAACTCTCGACGCGGATCGACGACGCCAAGCCGAAGGCGATCATATCCGCCTCCTGCGGCATCGAACCGGGTCGTGTGATTGCCTACAAGCCGCTGTTGGACGAAGCCATCTCAATTTCCTCTCACAAGCCGGAAGCTTGCCTCGTCATCCAGCGCGAACAGGCGACAGCGTCGTTGGACAAGCCGCGCGATCACGACCTCGGTGCCTTGATGAGCGATGCTTTGGCCGAAGGTCGAGAAGTTGAATGCGTACCGGTCGCCGCCACCGATCCCCTCTATATTCTTTATACATCGGGAACGACCGGTCAGCCGAAGGGCGTGGTGCGCGATAACGGTGGCCATATGGTCGCGCTCAAATGGTCGATGAAGAACCACTATGATGTCGAACCGGGGGAAGTCTTTTGGGCGGCTTCTGACGTAGGCTGGGTCGTCGGCCATTCCTATATCGTCTATGCGCCGCTGCTGCACGGCGCAACGACCGTCGTCTTCGAAGGCAAGCCGATAGGCACGCCGGATGCGGGCGTTTTCTGGCGGGTTATAGCCGATTACGGCGTCGTCAGCCTTTTCACGGCGCCGACGGCTTTCCGGGCGATCAAGAAAGAAGATCCGGAAGGCAAGCTTATCGGCGAATACGATCTTTCCGCCTTTCGCTCGCTGTTTCTTGCTGGAGAGCGCGCCGATCCCGATACCATCCAATGGGCGGAAGAAAAACTGGACGTACCGGTGATAGATCATTGGTGGCAGACGGAAACCGGCTGGACAATCGTCGGCAATCCGCTTGGCCTCGGCATGTTGCCGGTGAAGCGCGGTTCGCCCACCGTTCCGATGCCGGGTTACGACGTGCAGGTGGTCGACGATGCGGGGCATCCGGTCCCAACCGGCACGCTTGGCAATGTCGTCATCAAAATGCCGTTGCCGCCATCCTGCCTGCCGACGCTCTGGAATGCGGATGACCGCTTCAAGGCCAGTTATCTGGAGGAATTTCCGGGCTACTACAAGACGGCCGATGCAGGCCTCGTCGATGAAGACGGTTATCTTTTCATCATGGCGCGCACCGACGACATCATCAATGTGGCGGGGCACCGACTTTCGACAGGCGGTATGGAAGAAGTGCTCTCAAGCCATAAGGATGTGGCCGAATGCGCGGTGATCGGCATCGCCGATCAGCTCAAAGGCCAGGCGCCCTGCGGCTTTGTCGTACTTAAATCCGGCGTCAACCGGCCGCATTCGGAAATCGAAAAGGAATTGGTGGCTCTCGTTCGCGAAAAAATCGGGCCGGTCGCAGCATTCAAGCTGGCGGTGACGGTCGATCGCTTGCCGAAGACCCGGTCGGGCAAGATCTTGCGCGCCACGATGCGTCAGCTTGCCGATGGCGAGGAATTGCGCATCCCCGCCACCATTGATGACCCGGCGATTCTTGAGGAAATCGGCAAAGCACTGCGGGAACACGGCATCGGGCGGTGATGATTTGAAGCAGCCAATGGCGAGGTGACGCTTGCCTGCGGCTGTCGACAATCGGCCTCGACGTATCTATGGTCCGGCGGACTTGAAACGGACAGGAGTGAAGGCCCCGTGACCCTTGAAAACAAGGTTGCCATCGTCACCGGTGCGGCCGGTGGTATCGGTTTGGCCATCGCAAGGCGCTTCGTACAGGACGGAGCCAAGGTCGTCATTGCCGATATAGACGATGAGCGTGGCGAGGGAGCGGAGGCTGAACTCATGGAAATTGGCGATGCGACCTATGTCCATTGCAACGTTGCGGAAAAGCTCGATGTTCGCAACCTGATTGCCAGCACGCTCAATACCTATGGCGAAATCGACATTCTCGTAAACAACGCGGGTATCGCTACCGGCGGCGACTTTCTCGACCTCGACGAGGAGGATTTCGACCGGGTGATCGCGGTCAACCTGAAAGGAGCTTTTCTTTGCTCCCAGGCTGTCGCGCGCCATCTGGTCGACAGGGTCGAGGCGGGCGGACCGGCCGGTGTCATAAGTTTGGCTAACGAAATTTCTTCGCAGATGTGATCGACGTTGAATTTCAAGGAATCGGCCAGGTAGAGAATGTCGGCTCCATCCACAATCGGAGGCATCCACAGCAGCTCATGTAAGCGTTGATTGGTTTGCGTGAGGCGATCGATGTTGCGCTGGGACGTAGCGATTGTCGACTGCTCGCAGCAACCGCTTCGTCGCCATCCATTCCTCGAAGAATTGCTATAATATCGCTTCACGTCCGTGTAGCGATAATTAGCGTCGACAGCCGCAGACAGCTGAGCCGCACGAGACTGTAACGTTCTGACTCGATTCGTCAATTCGACACGATTCGGATCGGCAAACAAATCGATTTGGATATCTTCGGCCAGGTGCTCCAGATCGGCTCGAAGAGCCGCAAAGTGGTAAGTCACCTCGTCCCGTTGCATTTGCGGTTCCAGCTGCAGACTTTTCGTCAACGCTTTGCTGGTTTCCCGTAGCCGGTCAACTTCCTGCACAACGCGTGTGCCGACATTCGGTAGCTGTTTCAATTGTTGTGACAATGGCCGCCACTGTCGATCGATTGCCGCGTACTCATCGGCGAACTGCTGAATTGTAGTCATGGATCGACTGCGTTGAGCGAGTACATCGGAATTGGCTTTCAGCAGTGCAGCATCCCCTAACAGCACTCGGACCTGATCCGAATATCTTTGTTCAATATTCAGAGCGGAAATCAACCGACCAGCATCGTTGGCAAAGGTTGCGATCAGTTGACGTGCTTGTGTAAGCTCAGGAGCAACGACGGCATTTGGATTTGCCGTCAACGGTGCTCCAGCATGGAAGTTCATCTGGTCAGTTACAACGCCGCCCTGCCCCAACTGAACCCGTACCTCTACGACGAACTGCCCTTTTTTCAACCCTCCGACACACCCACACTGTTCATGGTCGACAGCCGCCAACAGCGCGGCATCAACTGCCGCCTCGGCATGAAGGGTTCGATCGCCGAAGCGCACTTTGATCCGACGCGCAACTGGATTGTGCTGCTGAAGGGACGGCGGCGCTACATTCTGGCGCACCCTTCGCAGTGCCCGCACATGGAACTGTACCCGCAGGGCCATCCGTCCGGCCGGCACTCGGCCGTGAACTGGAGCAATGTGACGGCGGAACAACAAAGTGGTGCCGCAACAAAGGACCGTCCCTTTGCGCGGGCCCAAGTCACGGAAGTGGTGCTGCAGGCGGGCGACGCCCTGTATCTGCCCACGTCGTGGTTTCATTTCATTGTGTCGCTCAACAAGAATTACCAGTGCAATGCGCGGTCGGGGATGACGTACGAAAACCAAGAGCGGCTCGAGGAGTGCGGCTTTTTTGTGTATGGATAATAATCATGATATATAAAAGGAAGTAATTGTACGTATTAATAGCCAGGGTAGAAGAATAAGGGAAGCCAAGAAATAAACACGCAATGAAAGAGAAAGAAGAAGTTAATCCACCTACCTTCGTAGTAGTAGGAAATAATAGTAGTAAGTCGCAACTTTTGTGCTGCTTCACCGGTGTCTGCTAAATGCTATCGCGTTCACTAACTCCAAGAATTTTAAGATCTTCGTCCCTTGTAGAACATACATACAGTACAGTGAGTCCTCACTGCTATTCCCTGCTGATCATCGCATCGGGAGTTGACCCGGCTTATCACACCGATTCAAATTGAGGCAGTTTTTCGACCTCCCGATTCGTATAAGTTTCAGCAGCGGTATGTACTGTGCAACAATGGTACGCGCGCACATAGTTAAAAAGTGGAACGTCAATAATTTTCTACTACTAATTGTTTTTACGTCGTATGCTCTCGTGCAACAATAAACACCCACGTCCCACGGCTACAGCTCACCCAATGGAAAGGCGGGACTTATAAATCCAGTAAGGATAAGCCACGAACTCAAAAAATCACTCATCGTTGGCAACTTCCTCTCCTTCGACTTCCATGTTTTCATCCTCGCCGTCATTGTCATTTTGATCAACATTCTCGTCTTCATCATCGTCGTCGTTGTCTTCATCATCACGATGTTGAAAGTTCGGATAAAATTGTACATGGTCAAACATGACCGGCCCCACCAGGTCGTTACTAGTAAAATTGGATGGATGCGCGATGGCACTCATCGCCATTATCGCCCATCCAGGAACCCAGGACGCAATACGCTCCTCTGGGATCTTGTAGGTGAGGACCACTATGACCTGGACGG
>CAVOQM010000013.1:0-168906 GCA_963698365.1 uncultured Alphaproteobacteria bacterium | reverse complement strand
ACACTGAGGCGGCGATCGGGGGCGCCCAGAACACGAACGCAATCGATTAGTCTTTCGGTATAGGGATGGGCGGGCGACGAGAGGATCTCATCCGTCGTTCCCGTCTTGACGACCTGGCCGGCGTACATGACCGCGACCCTGTCACAGAGAGCCGAGACGACGCCGAAGTCGTGGGTGATGAACAAGATGGCTGCGTTGCGCTCCCGCCGCAATGTATTCAGCAGCGACAGGACCTGTGCTTGCACCGTAACCGTCGAGCGCCGTTGTGGTTCGTCCGCTATGATCACCCTGGCATCGTTGGCGAGCGCCATGGCGATGCAGACCCACTGCCGCATACCGCCGGACATTTCGTGCGGATAGGCCGACAAGCGCCGCCTGGCATTGGGGATGCGGACCAGCGCGAGAGGTCGACGGCCTTTTCCTGAGCCTCGCGTTTCGACAAGGGCTGATGCGCCTGGAATGGCCTCGATCAGCTGGTCGCCAATGGTGAAGAGTGGATGCAGGCTCGACAACGGGTCCTGGAAGATGTGGGAAACCACAGCGCCCCTGAGTTGGCGGATGCGATCATCGCTTGCGGCCAACAGATCCTCTCCCTCCAGAAGCGCTGCGCCGCCGACTATGCGTCCGGGAGGCGTTGGCACCAACCCCATCAGCGACATGGCGGAGACGGATTTGCCGGAGCCGGATTCGCCGACCAGTCCAGACATTCGCCCTCCCGGATCGTCAGGTCGACGCCGCCGACCGCCTTGTAGACATCCGAGCCGATGCGGAATTCCGTCTGGAGGTTGGAGACCTCAAGCAGCGCTTGAGAAGCGGTGCCGGGTGCCGCCGGCAGGTGGCGACGCTCGACCGCCGTTCGCGCGCCAGGCCGGGCGAGGGCTCCCGATTTCAGCCGTGGATCAAGGACGTCGCGGAGCCCGTCGCCGGCGAGATTGATACCCATGACCAGCGCAAATATCACCAGTCCTGGAATGATCGAGACGTAAGGCGCGGTGAAGAGGATCTTGCGTCCCTCGCCAAGCATGGAACCGAGATCGGCCTGCGGAGGCTGCGCACCCAGGCCGAGGAAGGAAAGGCCCGCCGTCTCCAGGATCATCCAGCCAATCGTCGTCGACATGGTGATGATGATCACGGGCAGGACGTTGGGCAGAATCTCCTGAAGCAGGACTTGACTGTGGGACTTGCCTGAAAGACGCGCCGCATCGACGAATTCGCGCCGCGACAGACCAAGCGTAATGCCACGGATATTGCGGGCGAAGAACGGGATGTTGACGAGGGCAATGGCGTAGAGCGCATTGAGAAGGCCAGGCCCAAGCACCGCCACGATGGCAAGGGCCAGCAGGATATAGGGAAAGGCCATCACCATATCGATGGAACGCATCAAGATGCTGTCGGTGCGCCCGCCCGCATAGCCTGCGACAAGGCCGATCAGCGAGCCGAAGAAGGCCGCAATCAGCGTTGCCGACAGGCCGACGGCAAGACTGACCCTCGTGCCCCACACAAGACGGGAGAGGATATCGCGGCCCAATGCATCCGTACCCAGCCAATGTCCGGCCGCGAGAGGCCTTTGCAGGCGTTCGGCCGGGGCCGTCACATCGGGATCCGGCAGCGGCAGGATTGGTGCTGCGAGCGCGAGAAGCACAAGGGCTGCAACGAGGCAGAGCCCGCTGGTGGCCAGCGTATTGTTGAGGAGGAGCTTGAGGGCGCCGGGGCGCTGGGACTTTTTGGCTTTGTCCGCCATCAGCGCAGCCTCGGATCGAGAAGGGTCTGGACGACATCGGCAACCAGATTGAACAGCACATAGGCGGCCGCGACGACCAGCACGCCGCCCTGGACCAGCAGAAGATCGCGGGTGGAGATTGCCTTGACCAGCATCGAGCCGATGCCCGGCCACTGAAACACGGTCTCGATATAGACCGCACCACCAAGCACAAAGCCGGCCTGGATGCCGATGACCGGAATGACGCTGACGAGCGCCGCCTTGAAGGCGTGTTTCAGCACCACGCGGGTTTCGCTCAGGCCCTTGGCCCGCGCGGTGCGGATATAGTCCTGGCGCAGGACCTCAAGCATCGCCGTGCGCGTCAGCCGGGCGATCACGCCGGTTGCGACCACGGCAAGGGTAAAAGCAGGCAGCACAAGATGATGCAGGAGGTCGGGAAGGTCGCCGCCGCCGTAGATGGCATACATGCCGCTGACCGGAAACAGCTTCCATGTAACCGAAAACAGGAGGATGAGGAGCAGGCCGAGCCAGAAGGACGGCGTCGAAATGCCGATCAGCACGACCAGCGTTACGATCTTGTCGACCCAGCCGAACTGGCGCACAGCCGAGGCGATGCCGGCAAGCAGGCCGAGCACGCGAGCAAAGAAGCAGCGAGGTTCCAGCCAGAATGAGGGTCGCGCCGAACCGCTCCAGCACCTCGTCCAGAACCGGCCGGTTCAACGCGTAGGAACGGCCGAAATCACCCTGGAGGATATTGGCCAGCCAGATCAGATATTGCTGGGGCAGGGGCTTGTCGAGGCCCAGATCGCGATTGAGCTTCGCCACGTTTTCCGGCGTTGCATAGGAGCCGAGAATTGCGGTCGCCGGGTCGCCGGGGATCATCGCCATGATCAGGAAGACGATGACCGACAACCCGAAAAGCACCGGGATCGCGGCCAGGAGACGTTTTGCAACATAAGTCGTCAAAGTGAACTCGATCAGTCCGGGCTGGAAAGGCCCCGGCGGGCAACCCGCCGGGGGTATGGGCTGGTTGGAAGGCGAAACCCTCAGGGCTTTGATACATCCTGCAGCATCAAAAAGAAGGAAGGTTGCAGCTTGAAGTTTTCAACCGTGCCGCCGGTGACGGCATTTTGCTTCCAGTTGGCGACGAAGACCCAGGGTGCATCTTCCTGAACGATCTCCTGCATTTCCCTGTAAAGGGCCGCACGTTCCGCCTGATCGGTGACCATGCGCGCCTTGTCGAGGAGCTCGTCGACCTTTGCATTGGAATAATAGCCGGAATTGAATCCGCCTTTATCCGGGAACGCTTCCGTGCGCAGCGCCAGGAACGGCAATGTGTCGGGATCGTTGGTCATCCAGGCCATTTCGGCCATATCCGCATTGCCTTCCAGCCCCGGGTTGACCTTGCCGAGGAAGGTGTTCCACTCGTAGGTTTCGATCTTGACGGGCATGCCGACGGCCTGCAAATCGGCCTGGATCGCGGTGCCCATGGCGACCGGGTCGAGCATGCCGGAACCGCCTTCGGTGACATAGAAGGTCAGTTCCTCGCCGTCGTAGCCGGCTTCTTCAAGCAGCGCCTTCGCCTTTTCCGGATCGTAGGGATAGGGCTCCAGCGTTTCGTTATAGGCCCAGGCGAAAGCGGGCGGAGTGGGGCCGGCGGCGACATTCGCCGTGCCTTGAAGGATGTTTTCGACAAGCGCCTTCTTGTTGATGGCGTAATTGGCCGCCTGACGGATCGCCTTGTTTGCGAACGGACCTTCCTTGGCATTGAGGATCAGGAACCAGACGTGCGGTCCGGCCTGTTCCATCACCTTGAAATTCTCGTCATTACGGAATTGGCCGAGGCTGTCGGGCGGAACCTCGACCATTACGTCCAGTCCGCCGGAGAGCATTTCGGCGATCCGCGTGTTGGCATCCGTAATCGGCCGGAAGATGACCGCTTCCAGCGGCGGCGAGCCATTCCAATAGGCATCGTTACGGCTGACGACGACCTTGGTATTGGCGTCCCAGCCCTCGAATTTGAAAGCGCCCGTACCGCTCGGGTGACGGCCAAAATCCTTGCCGTATTCCTCGACCGCCTTCGGCGACACGATCAATCCGGTCGGATAGGCGAGGTTCGACAGGAACGGTGCGTAAGGGTCCTTCAGCTTGAATTCGACAGTGGTCGCATCAATGGCGGTGACGCTGTCGACGGCTGAAAAGAAGAAGGAAAGCGGGAAGGGGCCGGTATCGTGGAAGGGATGATCTTCCTTCAGCATGCGGTCGAAATTGAACTTCACCGCCTCGGCGTCGAAGGCGCTGCCGTCATGGAACGTCACCCCTTCACGCAGCTTGAAGGTGTAGGTTTTGGCGTCATCCGAAATCGTCCAGCTTTCCGCGAGGGACGGCTCGACTTCGAGCGTTCCGTCCTTGTAGCGGACCAATCCGTCGTAGACGTTCATCAGGATGCGGAAATCGTTCACCGCGGTCACGGCATGGGGATCGAGCGACTTTGGTTCGGCGATCTGCCCGACGACAAGGATGTTGGGTGGCGTTTGGGACATCACAGGCGCCGCCAGCAATAGCGACGCGGCGGATATGGCGATAGCCAACAGTTTTTTCATGGCGGAATCCTCTGGTAGGTGCCGGCATATTAATTAATATGAATTGCGCAAGTGCAAGTATTTATCATAATAAATTAAAGGAAGAAAAATGCACGGGTCGTGTGCATTTCCGTCAAGCCATTGAAAAAAAGAGCTAAAACATGCCGCCTACGCCCCGGATCAACCTGAAGCGCCTGCAGGCGACGCTGAAAGACATCAACGCATTTGGCTTCGACCCGAAAACCGGTGGCTTTGACCGGGTCGGGTATTCCGATGCGGATATGGCGGTTCGGGGCTGGTTCTGCGAAACGATGAATGCGGTGGGACTAACGGTTCGGCGCGACGGGGCAGGCAACGTCTTCGGCCGGTTTGGGCCATCCGAAGGACCGGCTATCGTCGCCGGATCCCACCTTGACACCGTGCCCCAGGGCGGGGCTTTCGACGGCGCGCTGGGCGTGGCCGTCGCGCTCGAATGCGTTCTGGCGATGAGGGAAGCGGGGTTCGTTCCGAAAACCGCGATCGAAGTGGTTGCAACAGCAGAGGAAGAAGGCCGCTTCGGCGGCATGCTGGGGTCTCAGGCTATCGCTGGACAGGTGACCGGGGACTGGCTCAAGTCGGCGGTCGATGCGGACGGAATCCGGCTTTTAGATGCGCTTGAGGCTCAGGGCCTCACCTCGGAGGGGGTTCTGGCAGCCGAACGTGCGCCGGAGGAAATACTGGCCTTCATCGAATTGCACATCGAGCAAGGGCCGGTTCTGGAAACGGAGGGACTTGCGATCGGCATCGTCGATTCCATTTCCGGGGTCTGCAATCTCCAGGTCCGGCTTGAAGGCAAGGCAAACCATTCGGGTACGACGCCGATGCACCTTCGCGCGGATGCTTTTGCCGGTCTTGCCGAGATCGCGGCGGCCATTCCGGCAATGATCGCCAGCGCAGGCGGCGACCAATCGCGGATCACAATCGGGAAAGTGGATTTGGCGCCGAATTTTCCGCATACAATTCCCGGGCTTGCGGAATTCTCGGTGATCCTGCGCGATCCGCTGGAAGGCGCAATGGTGAGCCTTCGAGAAAGGTTTTGCGCCGAAGTAACAAAGGTCGCGGCAAAGCATAGGCTGAGCGCGACAGTGGAGACCCGCAGTTGGCTGCCACCCGTTGCGCTCGACAAGGGGCTTGCGGCGCTATTGCGCGAGGAGGCGGAGCTGCTCGGCCTGAAGGCGAAACTCATGCCTTCCGGCGCCGGTCACGATGCCCAAACCATGCAGGCGAACTGGCCTTCCGCACTGATTTTCGTTCCCAGTCGCGACGGCATCAGTCATGCACCCGAGGAATGGACGGACTGGGGGGACATTGAAAAGGGCGCGACGCTTTTCCTGCAAGCCTTGATCCGCCTGTCGAAGGCAGTCCGTCCGGATCACGACGTCAATTGAGATTTTCCTTCTGCTTCCTGCAGAATCGAAACAGGTCTGAGACAGCCCTGATCTCTTAAGGCGAGATGGCGCCGGGGGAGATCAAGGTCGCGAATGACGTTCATCCGACTTGGCTTATCCGGGGAACAGGAAAGTCACCGTGAACCGCGCTCGCAAGTCTTCCGGCCCGTTGGTCGGGCTTTCGGCCCAATATCCAACGCCACCTTGAAACTGCACTTTCTGCTCGCCGATGGACGTCAGTTTAGAAATCGCGAAGTTGATCGGCACGGACCATTCGTTGGACGTCCAGTTGTAGGTGCTTTCGGTGTTCAGCGTGAACGTCCATGCGGAAGGCGTGGTGAAGGAGAGGAACGGCTGCAGGAAGGTATTGTTGAGATCGGGCACATTGCCGCGCGTTTCGGCATATCCCCATTGCTGATTGACCAGTGCGCCCCAGGTCCACGATCCTTTGGAGGTCGGTGTCTGGAACAGGAACACGCCGGTCGGTCCAGCGCCCCAGGTGCCCAGGCCAAGCAAGGGGTCAGTGCTCGTCGGCCAGGTGAAGGCCGGGCCGATGCCCCAGGTGAATGCGCCCACTGATGTCGCTTGCGGTGTGGGTACGAGGAAGAAACTTTGCAACGTGTCGCTGAGGCCGAACTGCGTGCCGGAGTTGCCGGCAATATCGTCCTGCCACACCACGGGCAAGATCGTGCGCGTGACCAGCGAGAAGTTATCGTTCAGCTTGAACGGAATGACAGGCTGAATATTGGTCGTGACCTTGTCGCCGTCCTGAGGGCCAAAACCATGGTCATAGTTCATCTGGATCGGAACGCTGATCAGCGAGGCGATCGGGTTTGCAAGCTTTTGCGCGAGCTCGGCGTTGTTAGCGCCGGCTTCCTGAGCGTGAGCAAGGCCCGTTATTGGGAGTATCGCTGCGACCAAGCCCGTTAATGCCCTGAATGAAAACATCTTACACCCTCAATATCTTAGCCATTTGCATGACGGCAATATTGAAGCAAAACAGAACCGGCGGATATTGCATACTTGCCACATCCGCCAGCTTAAAGCATTTATATAACAGCTAATTACTCTTGGTTGTCTGTATTTTCCTCAACGGCATTTACGCTTTCTAGCTCACAATCGACGCGCGACTATCGCCTGTAGTAGGGGTGATAATAGGGGTGATAAATGGGTGCTGCGTAAGGAGCAACAACCGGGGCCCCGGCATACCACGCGCCGCGACGCACGGTGCGGCGGGCTGCTCCTGCATAGGAGAGTGGCGTCAGCGGCCTGCCGATGATGTCGATAAAGACCGCCGCTGGCCCCTTCGCGCCGGTAAGATCTCCTTCAAGGACATCGACATCGAATGTCAGCCGGTCGCCGTCCAGCGTCGGCGATTTCAATACGACAACAGCGTCATAAACTTCGCCATCGTTCGCGCCGAATGCAGAGACGGTCGCATTCGGCGGGTCCATGGTGAAGCTTTCTTTTTCCGTATTGCCGGGCGCCCATTCCTCCAGAAGATTGGCGGTAACCGCGTGCCCCGCCGATCTGACCGGCCGGTCGGCGAAGACGATTGAATTGGGGCTGATGCCTTCAAGGACCAGCTTGTTGCCGTCAAGGGAAACGCCTTTCGCATTCATGACGATCAGCGAGGGAACGACCTGCTCTTTCGCCTGGCCGATGGACTTTTGCAGCGGAACATGTTCGGACGCGCCGCCCGTGCTTTGCGAATAGGCAACCGAGGGCGCCGCGAGCATGGCAGCTGCCGCAAGAACGGCGAAGGCTTGATTTCTCAGCGGCATGGTTGGGCCCTTCTGTCATTGCCGGTTCGGCTGGTTGAAAATTGTCCGGAGGCGTCAGTCTGTTGGGTCGTCAGCGCAAGCCTATAGCGCCAAAGCGTGGCCGCTTTGGCGTCGGCAGCCATTGTTGCTTCCAGAATTTTTCCGTTTGGAACGTCATCTGACGCAAAGTCATCTAAGGTGACGCATGAAAAATGGTAAACTGCATTTATTACCTTGCGTAAATTAAACCTATCTGCGCGAATTACTTCGACTGAAACGGAGTGGCCGGATATGAAAAGACTATTGGTATTGTCGCTATAAGTTTTGCGATGGCTCTGGGCGTCACAAGTTCCTACGCGGACGACCCGGTGCAACTGGGTGAGCTCGATTGTAAAGTCGTTAGCAAAGACAAAAAGCTGTTTGAGACGATCCTGGAACTGGATTGCACATTCACTTCCGCCAACAGCAGCGAGAAAACGGGATACGAGGGTAGCGTCGATCGCGAAGGGATCACGCTTGGCGATATCTCGTCGGCGAACCTGTCGTGGATCGTGGCAACGGTTGGAAACCCGGATAACGTCAAACTCGACGGGACTTATCTTGGCGCGGATGCGGGCGTTTCCGTCGGCGCGGGCGTTGGAGCGAATTACCTCGTCGGCGGCTTCAACAAGAAGATTTCCCTGCAACCGGTCGCGGTTGAGAATGACACCGGCTTCGGCCTTTCCTTGGCCGGGCAAAAAGTTATTCTGAAATCAAAACCCTAGAGAATTTTCCGTTCTGATCGAATCGAGCCGGGGATCCACGGCGAGCGCGATCGATTCATCCCTTGCGGGAGGCCAGCAGAATGCTGGTCTCCGTGGAGGCTATGCCGTCGAGCAGGCGGATCGTGGAGAGCAGCTTGTCGAAAGTCTCCAGCGTGTCGGTCTCGATCTCGGCAACCACGTCCCAGCGCCCGTTGGTGGTGTGGAGGGCGCGCACCTCCGGGAAGCCATAAAGACGACGCAGGATCGCATCCGCGCGGTGACCCTCGACCTCGATCATCATTACCGCCCGCACGCGGTTGGCCGTGCTATCCTCTCGAACGCGAATAGTGAAGCCCTGGATGATGCCGCTTGCCTCCAGGCGATCTATACGGGAGCGTATGGTGGCGCGCGAAACCTTGAGATCGGCGGCAAGCGTTGCCACCGGCAGGCGTGCGTCATGCCGCAAGAGTGAGATCAGGGTCCGGTCGAGGTCATCCATGGCTTATCACTTTGCTCAATGTCGATTGTCATTGTGCGCAAACTCTATGATCAAACTGTCATATATCCAACTATTCGTCACCTCCAAAAAGGCTCATCCTGATGGAAATCGAGCTAGACAAGAGGCGGAACGACCGTGAAGACGAAAAAATCGGATGTTGTGCTCGGAATTCTGGGCGTACCGCTGGAGGCTGGAACCGGGCGGCGCGGCGCGGCGATGGGGCCGCAGGCCCTTCGGGTTGCGGAACTGCCGGAACGGCTGGAGGCACTTGGTTGGCGGGTCACCGACTTCGGCGACGTCAAGCCGCTCGGCGCTGAAGACCTCGGCCCGCTTCGCTTCGACGGCAAGACGCAGATGCCGGAAACGGTGGCCGCATGGGTCAGGCCGCTGGCGCGCAGCGCCTATGAAATTTCTTCTTCGGGTCATCTGCCGATTTTTCTTGGCGGCGATCACAGCCTGTCGATGGGATCGGTGATGGGCGTTGCCCGGCACTGGCAGGAGCAGGGCAGGCCGCTTTTCGTGCTCTGGCTTGACGCCCACGCCGATTTCAACACGCCGAAGATTTCGCCTTCCGGCAATATGCACGGCATGTCGCTGGCGCTTCTTGCGGGCGAGGAGGCATTGACGCCGGTCTTCGGCAGCGAGCCGACCGTCAAGGTCGATCCCAAAAGGATGTGCGTTTTCGGCGCGCGCTCCATCGATCCGGGCGAGCGGGATCTCCTGAAAGAACGCGGCGTCACTGTGATGGACATGCGGCAAATCGACGAGCACGGCGTATCGAGACTGATGCGGTCGTTCCTTGAGCGTGTCGTCGCAGAAAACGGCGTGCTGCATGTGTCGCTCGATGTCGATTTCCTCGATCCTTCGGTGGCGCCTGGCGTCGGGACCACGGTGCCGGGCGGCGCGACCTACCGCGAAGCGCATCTCGTGATGGAAATGCTGGAGGACTCCGGTCTGGTCGCTTCCGTCGACGTGGTGGAGCTGAACCCCTTCCTCGACGAACGCGGACGCAGCGCGACGGTGCTGGCGGAACTGATCGCCAGCCTTTTCGGCCAGGAAATCATGGACCGGCCGACGCAGTCCTACGTTTGATCGATCGACAACAGCATCTTTCCTGTTTTTTGGAGAACGACATGAGCCGCCTGCCGGAAGATTTCATCGAAGCCGAGCGCCGTCTCGGCGCCCACAACTACAAGCCACTCGACGTGATCCTGAGCAAGGGTGAGGGCATCTGGGTGTGGGATGTGGAAGGCAACCGCTACCTCGACGCGCTATCCGCCTATTCCGCCGTCAATCAGGGGCATAGCCATCCCAAGATCTTCAAGGCGATGGTCGAGCAGGCCGCGAAGATAACGCTGACCTCGCGCGCCTTCCGCAACGATCAGCTTGCCTATTTCTACGAGGAGATTGCGGCACTCACGGGTTCCCACAAGATCCTGCCGATGAACTCCGGCGCGGAAGCCGTGGAAACCGCCATCAAGGCTGTGCGCAAGTGGGGCTACGAGGTCAAGGGCGTGCCGCAGAACCAAGCGGAGATCATCGTCTGTTCCGACAATTTCCATGGCAGGACCATGGGTATCGTGGGCTTTTCGACCGATCCGGTCGCCCGCACGGGCTTCGGCCCCTTCGCGCCCGGTTTCCGCGTCGTGCCCTTTGGCGACTATGAAGCCTTTGCCGCGGCGATAACCGATAATACGGTTGCCTTCCTCGTGGAACCGATTCAGGGCGAAGCAGGCGTCGTCATCCCGCCGCAGGGGTATTTCAAGAAGGTGCGGGAGCTTTGCACCGAAAAGGGCGTGACGCTGATCCTCGACGAAATCCAGACCGGGCTTGGCCGCACCGGCAAGATGCTGGCGGAAGAGCATGAGGAAATCGAGGCCGACGTGACGCTGGTCGGCAAGGCGCTCTCAGGCGGATTTTATCCGGTATCGGCGGTGCTTTCCAACTCGGAGGTGCTGGGCGTGCTGAAGCCGGGCGAACATGGCTCGACCTTCGGCGGCAATCCGCTGGCTTGCGCGGTGGCGCGCGCATCCCTCAAGGTGCTGGTCGAGGAAGGCATGATCGAGAATGCCGCCGTCGAGGGCGCCTATTTCATGAAGGGCCTGGCGGCGATCCGCTCCAATGCCGTGCGCGAAGTTCGTGGCAGGGGATTGATGCTGGCGGTGGAGCTCCATCCGGAAGCCGGCGGGGCACGGCGCTACTGCGAGGCGTTGAAGGAAGAAGGCATCCTGGCGAAGGATACCCACGACCACACAATCCGCATCGCACCGCCGCTGGTCATCCGCCGCGACGATGTGGATTGGGCGCTGGAGCGTTTCGACAAGGTGCTGACAAGGCTGAACGCCTGATCAAACGGTTGAAAATCGCGTTTGTCGAGGGGCCTGCGGTAACGCAATCGCCCCTCGCAGCGCTATAATAGGCAAACCGTGCTAACCGGGAGCCATCGAGAAATGCCAAGCCGCTACCCACGTCCGACCGACAATGCCTTTTTGGGGTCCTCGCTCAAGGGCGGCTCGCATGAGCCGACCTATGGCGGCGCGCTCTCCTTCATGCGGCGGCGCTATTCGCGCGATCTTTCCGGCGTCGATCTGGCGATCTGGGGCATACCCTTCGATGCGGCGGTTTCCAATCGGCCCGGCGCGCGGTTCGGTCCGCAAGGCGTGAGGCGCGCTTCCGCCATCTTCGACGGCGATCCGCAGTATCCCTTCGGCTTCGATCCATGGGAGGTGCTATCCGCCGTCGACTACGGCGATTGCGTCTTCGACTACGGCGTTCACGCGGAAATTCCGGGCCATATCGAAGCGCAGGCGCGCGAAATACTCGACGCCGGGCCGCATCTCTTTTCCATCGGCGGCGATCATTTCGTCACCTGGCCGCTGTTGAAGGCGCATGCGGCGAAATATGGCCCGCTGGCGCTGGTGCAATTCGACGCGCATCAGGACACGTGGGGCGATGGCAGCGACCGCATCGACCATGGCGCCTTCGTGCTGCGCGCCGTGCAAGACGGCGTGATCGACCCGAAGCGCTCGATCCAGATCGGCATTCGAACCCATGCGCCGGTCGATTGCGGCATCGAAATCATCTACGGCTATGATTTCGATACGCTCGGCATCAGGGGGATCATCGACAGGATCGTCAAGCGCGTCGGTGCGGGTCCGGCCTATATGACTTTCGATATCGATTGCCTCGATCCAGCCTATGCGCCGGGCACGGGAACGCCGGTTGCGGGCGGGCCGTCATCGCGCGAGGCGCTGTCGATCCTGCGTGGCCTCGGACCGATCGAATTCGTTGGCGGCGATGTGGTGGAGGTCGCTCCCGCTTACGATCACGGCGACATCACTTCGATTGCCGGATCGACGGTGGCGCAGACCTATATCGGTTTGCTGGCGGAGAAGAAGCGGCGGGGCTGACACTCCCCGCTCCGGCGCTTCAGCCGGCGCGTTTTTCGCCCCCGTGTTTCTGGCTGGGGGGGCGGCTGTTGTCGTTGTCGGGCACCTGGGTCCACGAACGATAGAGCGGGTGGGCATCGCGCATCAGATCGTAGATCTGCACCATGACGGCAAGAAAGGCGAGCTTGCCGGCATAAGTGATGAGCATGCCGGCCACCATTATTTCGACTGACGGCGATAGCGCGCCCCACAGGCCCAACAAAAAGCCCAGACCGGCGATCGCCGAGAACACGAGCGCCTTGCGGTTTTCATGCGCAGGAACGGGAATCGCGCTCCGGTTCAGCCAGACGCGCTCGCCCAAAACCGCGCGCGAATGCCAGCGGTCGAACCGACGCGGGGCGGGGAAAATTCGCGGATTTAGCCAAAGCCAGAAGATTACCGCAGCGGTGAGGCCGGTAGCGTTGAACCAATGGGTGACTGAAAAGGACCAGATGGCGAGATAGAGGAAAGGCAGTGTCGCAAAACGGGTCCAAACGCTCCAGCCGCTGGCGTGACGTTTCCAGACTTCCGAATCCATGCCGAGGACGCGAAGCCTTCCAGCGTCCATCGGGCGCGGCAATTGATTGGATAGCCTTGGCCTGCCGAGCTTTGGCCTGTCGAACTTTGGCATGTCGAACTGGGGCATGTCGAACTTGTGCCTGTCGAGCGCTGGATTGGCAGCGTTTCTGCCGGGACCTCGAATTTTGGCGACCGCCGTCCGCCCGTTTATCGATGGCGGGATTTCCTTATCGGCAAGAATAGTATCATTAGACCTCGCGCCTCAATTGACAAGTCTGCATAGCTTGCGATTTTCCCTTGGCGGGGAAGGAGCCAAACAGTCTGCTTTGATCCTCGCCATGACGCCGTGCGAGGTTAAACTCGCGCCTTTACGTAGCTTCCGGGAGCCTCCTCAAGGATTTTCACCCTTCGCGCACCGGGCTTGCGCGCCTTGACCATCTGGTCGTCGTGGCTGCGGATCCATTGATCCCAATGAGGCCACCAGGAGCCGGGATGTTCGGTTGCGCGCGCAATCCAGTCGTCCAGTGCACCTTCGGGCGGGCCGCCCACCCAATATTGGTACTTGTTTCTGGCTGGAGGATTGACGACGCCGGCAATGTGACCAGAGCCGGCGAGTACGTAGGTCACCGGGCCGCCGAACAGCTGCGAACCGACGAATACCGACTTGGGCGGGGCGATATGGTCCTCACGCGCCGCCAGATTGTAGACCGGCGTCTCGACCTGGCCCAGATCGAGGGTTTTGCCCGCGATTTCCATTTCGCCCCTTGCCAGCCGGTTTTCCAGATAGCAGCTGCGCAGATAAAACGAGTGATTGGCTGCGGGCATGCGGGTTGAATCGGAATTCCAGTAGAGCAGGTCGAAGGGGAAGGGCTCCCGGCCCTTGAGATAATTATTGACCACATAAGGCCAGATCAGATCGTTGGAGCGCAGCAGGTTGAAAGCGGACGCCATTTTGGCGCCCTCCAGATAGCCCTTTTCGGCCATCTGCTTTTCCATTGAAGCAATCTGCTCTTCATCGACGAAGACCTTGAGATCGCCCGCAAAGGTGAAATCGGCCTGGGTGGTGAAAAAAGTCGCCGTCTTGATGCGGTCGTCGCCGACGGCGGCCATATAGGCGAGCGTCACGGTCAAAAGCGTGCCGCCGACGCAATAGCCGATGGCGTTGACTTCCGTTTCTCCGGTCGCCTTCTTGATGACATCGAGCGTTTCGAGAATTCCCTCGCGCATATAATGCTCGAAGCTTTTCTTTGCCTGCTTCTCGTCCGGATTTACCCAGGAAATCACAAAGACCGTGTGGCCCTGTTCCACCGCCCAGCGGATGAAGGATTTTTCGGGCGTCAGATCGAGAATGTAAAACTTGTTGATCCAGGGCGGCACGATCATCAGCGGGCGCTTCAGCACCGTATCCGTTGCCGGCTCGTACTGGATGACCTGGCAGACGTCGTTCTGGGCGATGACCTTGCCCGGTGTCAGCGCCAGGTTTTCGCCTACCTTGAACTTCGTGAGGTCGGACTGGCGGATTTTCAACTCGCCCTTGCCGGCCTTGATGTCCTCGGCAAGCAGCTTCATGCCCCTCACCAGGTTTTCGCCGTTACTCTCCAGCGTCTCGCGCAGCAACTCGGGGTTCGTCAGGACGAAATTCGATGGCGATAGCGCGTTGGCGATCTGCTTGACGTAGAAATCCGCCTTGTGGCGGGTGTGTTCATCCAGACCCGAGGCGTCGGAGACCATGTTCTCCGCCCATTGCGAGGTGATCAGGTAGAGCTGCTTGACGAAATCAAAGAACTGGTTCTCGCTCCATTCCGGATCCTGGAAGCGCTTGTCGCGCGGATCGGGCGAGGCGGAGGGCTCGGCTTTTTCGCCCATCATCCTTTTTAGCGATGTATTCCAAAGGCCGACATAATTGTTCCAGAGTCGGGTCTGTGCCTCCACGGCGCGCTGGGGATCGGAAATCCAGTATTCACCGACCTGGCTCAACGTCTTGACGATCGATGTCATGTCGTCGGTCAGCGTGTTCTTGATCTCGCCCTTTTCGCGCGGTTCGACATAGGCAGCCATTGCCTTGCCTGCATTTTCGACCACTTTGGCCAAATTTTGGGCAAAGGCTTCCGGGTTATTGACAATATATTGCAGAAGCGGATTTTGACGTTCTTCGGCCATCGAATGGCGTCTCCCCGGGCAGCGTGTTGTGTTTCGTAATATTCTTACCCCCATAATAGCGCCTCTTAACAGGGGGCTGACAAGATGGTGAAAAGCCGGGTCTTTCCTGATTGCCCTCAACGGAGTAAAGAGAACCGGCGGCTATTTGCGGTTTCGGGTCGGATTTTCAATCGAAACTGCAAATGGAAAAAACTGGTATGATGCGCTTGTCGATCGATCTGCGAATCGGCCGGGTGGGCAATGTCTATGCAAATTGAGATGCTAACAGAACAGGCTGGAGCTCGTTCCAATCCATGACGTCTTTAACTGGAGCAGTTTCGGCGGAGAAGCGGCGTATGATGATCATGACACGGTTTGTCGGCATCTTGCCGCTGATTGCCACCTTGGCGGTTGGAGCCTGCGCGCTCGATCCGAACGAGACGCTTGTGGAAGCCCTTGAAGCGCCGGCAATTGCAGCTCCCCAGGCGCAGCCCGCGTCGGCAACCTCGCCGCTTATCCATGGCGGGACGCCTGCCCCCCTTATCGCGGGCGGCGCAAATGCTCCGTTAGCGGCAAGTGGCAAGGGTCCAAATCTGCTCTCGTTCGACGAACAGAGCGCGGCCAAGTCGAATCTGGAAGCTCTCGCCAGATCCCGCTCTGGAACAACAGCGGCGCCCGCCACGTCTTCGGTGGAACTCCTCAAGCGACTTGGCGCAACGCACGGGGATGCGGCGATTGCCGATATCGAAGGCGTAGAGAGTGCCCCTCCGGCCGCCCAGTAGAGCGGGACGGGCTGCAATATTCCTTGCAGAAACTGCATTTCCTACTCGAAATACCGATGCATTACGTCGCGCACGCTGGTAAACAGGCGCCGCGGACCGGATTTTGCACGTGCATTGCAAAAACGTTCCGGCCGCGCATCCGGCGACGGTCGCCGGATCTTTTCCCAGAGCGCTTTCATGATCAGAAATCGCTCCAGACTTGATATGTTGGAGCATATTCTCGTCGTCAAAATGGCTCCATTTTGACGGAATATGCTCTACATCCGAAGCGTGAGGCATATGCCATGGAAGACTTTTACAAGACGCGGCGCCTGCCGCCCTATGTCTTTGAACAGGTCAACCGTCTGAAGGCAAAGGCCCGCGCGGCGGGGGCCGATATCATTGACCTCGGCATGGGCAACCCGGATTTGCCGACGCCCCGCCATATCGTCGACAAGCTGGTCGAGACGGTTCAAAATCCCCGGACCCACCGCTATTCCGCTTCAAAGGGCATTCCCGGTCTTCGCAAGGCGCAGGCGAACTACTATGGCCGCCGGTTCGGGGTGAAGCTCAATCCGGATACCCAGGTGGTCGCGACGCTCGGCTCCAAGGAAGGCTTTGCCAATATGGCCCAGGCGATCACCGCGCCGGGCGATGTTGTGCTGGTGCCGAACCCGAGCTATCCGATCCACGCCTTCGGCTTCCTGATGGCGGGGGCGGCGCTGCGCGCCATTCCGGCGGAACCGGGGCCTGAGGTCTTCAGCGCTCTCGAACGCGCCGTCATCCATTCGGTGCCGAAGCCGATCGCGCTGATCCTCTGCTATCCGGCGAACCCGACCGCCTATGTGGCCGATATCGAGTTTTACCGCGACGTCGTGGCGTTTGCGAAGAAACACGACATCTTCATTTTGTCCGATCTCGCCTATTCGGAGATCTACTTCGGCGATACGCCGCCGCCTTCCGTGCTGCAGGTGCCCGGCGCGATGGATGTTGCGGTGGAATTCACCTCGCTTTCCAAAACCTTCTCCATGCCCGGCTGGCGCATGGGATTTGCCGTTGGCAACGAGCGGCTGATTGCAGCGCTCGCGAGGGTGAAATCCTATCTCGACTATGGTGCTTTCACGCCGATCCAGGTGGCGGCCGCAGCCGCGCTCAACGGCCCGGGAGACTGCATAGCCGAAACGCGCGAGATCTACCGGAAACGCCGCGACGTGCTGGTGGAAATCCTTCACAAGGGCCGGCTGGCCCATTCCCGCGCCGGAAGCCAGCATGTTTGCATGGGCGCCCATTCCTGAGAAGTTTCGCGCACTCGGCAGCCTGGAGTTTTCCAAACTGCTCATCGAGAAGGCCGATGTGGCGGTGTCACCAGGCATCGGTTTTGGCGAATACGGCGACGACTATATCCGCATCGGTCTTGTGGAGAACGAGCAGCGCATCCGGCAAGCGGCGCGCGGCATTCGTCGTTTCCTTGAAACGGCGGACGAAACATTGCACAACGTGGTTCCCATCGGGTCCTCCCGCACATCCCTTTGAACCGGAAATCTTTGACACATGGCGAATGACTTGCGTTTGGGCGTCGCCGGCCTTGGAACGGTCGGCGCATCGCTGCTGCAACTCGTGGAGAAAAAATCGGATACGCTGGCCAAACGTTGCGGTCGAACCGTGCGGGTGACGGCGGTCAGCGCGAGAACGCGCGACAAGGACCGCGGCGTGGACCTGTCGGGGTTGACATGGTTCGACGATCCGGCCGCACTCGCCGTCAGCGACGAGATCGACGTATTCGTGGAATTGATCGGCGGTGACAGTGGCCCGGCTGAGTCCAGCGTTCGCGCAGCGCTCAAGGCCGGCAAGCACGTGGTGACGGCCAATAAGGCGCTCCTGGCCAAGCATGGCGTTGCGCTGGCTCGGCTGGCCGAAGAAAATGGCGTCAGCCTAAATTATGAAGCGGCGGTGGCGGGCGGTATACCGATCGTCAAGACCATGCGCGAAAGCATGGCCGGCAACGACATCAATCGCATCTACGGCATATTGAACGGCACCTGCAATTATATCCTGACCCGCATGGAAGGCGAGGGGCTCGCTTTTGCCGAGTGTCTGGCCGATGCACAGCGGCTTGGATATGCCGAGGCCGATCCGACCTTCGATATCGAAGGCTATGACACGGCGCACAAACTTTCCATTTTGACGAGCCTTGCCTTCGGCTGCGAGATCGATGCGGATTCGATCTACGTGGAGGGTATTACTTCCATCACCATCGCCGATATCGAGGCGGCTGACGAATTGGGGTATCGTATCAAGCTTCTCGGCGTTGCCCAGAAAACCGATACGGGCATCGAGCAGCGGGTGCATCCGACCATGGTGCCGAAATCCTCAGCCATAGCGCGCATCGACGGCGTGCTGAACGCGGTCGCAATTGATGGCGATACGGTGGGTGAAGTCGTGCTGGTCGGGCCGGGAGCCGGCGGTAACGCGACGGCCTCGGCGGTCGCCGCAGATATCGCCGATATCGGCCGGGGCGACCGGACGCCGACACTTGGAAGGCCGGCAACCGAGCTTGAACCTTATCGCCCGGCCGGAATGCGCAAACATGAGGGCGGTTACTATATTCGCCTTTCCGTCTACGATCGGCCGGGAGCCTTTGCTACAATTGCAAAGGTAATGGCCGAACAGAACATCTCGCTTGAATCGATCGTGCAGCGGCGGCGCGCCATGAAGAGCGATGCGCCGGGTGCGATCCAGCCGACAGAACCGCAGCCGGTCATTCTCATCACCTATGAGACGACGGAAGCGGCGGTGAAACAGGCGCTGGACTCCATTGCGGCGCAAAACGTCATCTCCGCAAGGCCGCAAATGATCCGTATAGAAAAGCTTTCGTGAAATGACTACGGGCCGCATTCGGCCCGCCTGTGACCCGAGGAACGTGAATGTTGAAGATAGAAGCGGGAAAGAACGAAGTCCTGGACCGTATCCTGACGCTGGAACTGGCGCGCGTGACCGAGCGCGCTGCCGTAGCGGCAGCCAGGCTGCGTGGGCGCGGTGACGAGATGGCCGCGGACCAGGCGGCAGTCGACGCCATGCGGCGCGAGCTCAACCACCTGCCGATCGATGGAACCGTCGTGATTGGAGAGGGCGAACGCGACGAAGCGCCGATGCTCTATATCGGCGAAGAGGTAGGCACCAAAAACGGCCCCAAGGTGGACATCGCGCTCGATCCGCTGGAAGGCACGACGATCTGCGCCAAGAACCTGCCGAATTCGCTTGCCGTGATCGCGCTCGCGCCGGCAGGCGGGCTCTTGAACGCACCTGACAGCTACATGGAAAAAATCGCGATAGGACCGGGCTATTCCCCGGGCCTCGTCGACCTTGATGCGCCGATTGCCGAAAATCTCCAGGCGGTGGCGCGGGAAAAGGGCGTCAAGATCGGCGATGTCACGGCCTGCGTGCTGGACAGGCCGCGCCATGCGCGGCTGATTGAGGAAATTCGCGCCGCCGGCGCCTCCATTCGCCTGATCGGCGACGGCGACGTGGCCGGCGTGATCCACACCACCGATCCCGACGAGACCGGCATCGACCTTTATGTCGGTATCGGCGGCGCTCCGGAAGGGGTTCTGGCAGCGGCGGCGCTGCAGGTGTATCGGCGGCCAGATGCAGGGCCGTCTCGTGATCACCCGCGAGGAGCAGGTCGAACGCGCCTATCGCATGGGGATCACCGATATCAAGCGCAAATACATGCTGGAGGAAATGGCCAGCGGCGATGTGCTCTTTGCCGCAACCGGTGTCACCGACGGCAATTTTCTTCAAGGCGTACGCTTTGGCAGAAATTGCATTACCACGCATACGGTCGTGATGCGGTCCACCACGGGAACGGTGCGCTACATCAAGGCGCAGCACACGCATATCGAAAAATTCCATCTGGACTGAAACCAGCCATCGAATAGAGCCATGAGGGCATAAGGCGAGGGGAATGCATTCAGGTACGGGCGAAGACGAGAGGCGCGTCGTTCTGGACGTCAGGCGATCGGCTCTCGGCCGGACCTGGCGCGAGAGGCTGACAGGGGCCGAAAATGCAGCCGCACTCGCCATGGCCCAGCGTCATGGCGTGCCCGATATCGTCGCCCGCGTGCTTGCAGGCCGGGGAGTGGATATCGACGCGGTCGAAGCGTTTCTCGATCCGACGATCAAGGATCTTCTGCCCGATCCTTCGACCCTGACGGAAATGGACAAGGCGGCTGCGCGCGTTGCCGACAGCATCCAGCGCGGCGATCCCATCGCCATCTTCGGCGACTACGATGTCGATGGAGCCACATCCTCCGCCCTGCTGTCGCGCTATCTGGCCATGCTTGGGTCGCGAAGCCGCATTTATATCCCCGACCGCATCATCGAGGGATACGGCCCCAACGGCAATGCCATCGAAACATTGCAGGCGGAAGGCGCGAAGCTGCTCGTCTGCGTCGATTGCGGCAGTACATCCTTCGAGGCATTCGAGGTCGCGGCAAGGATCGGCCTGCCCGTCGTTGTGCTCGACCACCACCAATGCGGCGAGGCCCTGCCGAAGGTGGAAGCGCTGGTCAATCCCAACCGGCAGGACGACCTTTCCGGCCAGGGGCATCTGGCGGCGGTCGGCGTTACCTTTCTCTTTCTCGTTGCCCTCAACCGGGAACTTCGGACACGTGGCGCTTTCGCTAGGCGGCAGGCTCCGGATCTCCTGTCCTTGCTCGATCTCGTATCGGTCGGGACGGTCTGCGACGTGGTGCCGCTCAAGGGGCTCAACCGCGCCTATGTAACGCGGGGGCTTCAGGTGCTTCATCGCCGCATCAATCCCGGACTTGCGGCGCTGTCCGATGTGTCGAGAGTTCACGGCAAACCGTCGCCCTATCACCTGGGTTTTCTGATCGGCCCGCGCATCAACGCAGGCGGGCGCATCGGCGATGCAGCGCTTGGCGCAAGGCTTCTGACGACCGAGGACCATGACGAGGCACGCGACATAGCCGCGACGCTGGAACGCCTCAACCAGGAACGGCAGGCGGTAGAGGCGATCATGCTGGAGGAGGGCGAGGCGCAGGCCTTCGCCGCCATGCAGGAGAGCGATCCGGCCGTGCTCTTGACGGGTTCTCAAAGCTGGCATCCGGGCGTCGTCGGACTGGTCGCCTCGCGGCTGAAGGAGCGCCACCGCCGCCCGGCTTTTGCAATCGCCTATGACGAGGCCGGCAAGGGAACCGGTTCCGGCCGGTCTATTCCGGGCGTCGATCTCGGGCGGGCGGTGCGTGAGGCCGTAGAAGCTGGAATTCTGGAAAAAGGCGGCGGCCACGCGATGGCGGCGGGCCTGACGCTTCGTCGTGACCGGGAAGCGGAACTCGCCGAATTCTTCCGGGACAAACTGTCGCAAGACGTGACCGCAGCGACGGCAGAACACGAACTGAAGATCGATGGTGCGGTCACCGCTTCCGGGGCAACGCTCGATCTCCTTCACCGCGTGGAAAGCGCCGGTCCCTTCGGCGCCGGTCATCCCGAGCCGGTTTTCGCGCTGCCAAGTCATCGGATCAGCTTTGCAGATGTGGTCGGCAATGGCCATGTGCGCGTCAGTCTTGCAGCCAATTCGGGCGATAGCCTCAAGGGGATCGCCTTCAAGGCCGCCGATACGCCGCTCGGCGCGATGCTGATGGCAAAGCGGGGACAACCGCTGCACCTTGCCGGTACGCTTTCCATCGATACGTGGCAGGGGGCGGAGCGGGTGCAGTTTCGCGTGCTGGACGCCGCTGACCCGACGTTGAACCGCAGTTAAACCACTTAACTTTCACCGTCTTCTCGTTAACCCTGCCGTAATCATCGCCGCGCTATTCTGCACGTGGATGGTGTATTGAGTGAGGGGAACTGGCATGGACGGGCGCGCTCAATTGAGGCGGCTGATGTCGGATGTCGACGTGGCGGCGACGCGGGCTGAACGTAGTCTGGCAAAGGCGCGGGCAGGCACTTTCTCCCTCTCCAAGGCAGCGGCCGAGACGAACACCAGAGAGACAATTGCGCTCAGGTCCTCGCTCATTCTGGCCTGCCTGCTGATGGCGGCGCGGCTGATTGCCGGACAGAACTGAAGAAACTTTCCACTTCCCCGTGATATTCAGGCTGCATCAGGTTAACGTGCCGCCGAAAAGCGAATTTGCACGGACCAACTCATGACAGCCGATACGTTTCGCATTGCCTTATGGTCGGTGAACCTGGGCTCTGCTGCTGAATCCATGGATGCCTGGCTTGCGCGCGTCGAAGAGAAACTACACGAGGCGAAAGCCGCCGGAGCTCGGCTGATCCTTTTGCCGGAATACGTCAGCGAATGTTTTCTCGCATGGAAGCCGCAAGGCCTGAAGGTCACTGAAGAAGTCGCCTGGATGGCCGCCGAAGCACCGATTGCCATCGAGGGATTGGAGCGGCTGGTCGCGAAACACGGACTTTCCATCGTTGCCGGATCCATGCCCTGGGAAACGGAGCGGGGCCACACCAATCGCACATTTGCACTTCTTGAAGACGGACGCGCCATCGCCTTCGACAAGCTGTGCCTGACGCCGCAGGAGCAGAACCGCGATGGCTGGTATCTCACTGCGGGCGACAGACTCGCAGTTTTCGAACTCGACGGCATTCGCATCGCGCTATTGATTTGCCTCGATATCGAGATGCCGGCGCTTTCAAGCCTGCTTGCACCAGTGAAACCCGATCTTCTGCTCGTACCGTCGATGACGCCGCAATTGTCCGGCTACTACCGGGTTTACGATTGCGCCAAGGCGCGGGCAATCGAGCTCATGGCGTCGGTTGCGGTATGCGGCACGGTCGGCGGTGCGCCCGGAGCGACAATCGATCAGGGCAGCGTTTCGGGCGCAGCGCTTTATGTTCCCTGCGAGCCGGAACTGGGCTTTACCGGCATCGCTGCTTCGCTGCCGCCGGTCGATGGAAAGGGTGGCGAGGAACCGTTTCTTATTGCCGACGTGCCGGTGGGCGTTGTGCGCAAGCTACGCGCAGGCGGTGCAGAAGTCTGGCCGGGAAACTGGTCGGCGGAGCATATCAGGCCTGTATCGCTCGATTGACTCTGCGGAAGTCGTACATGAAAAACGGCCAGTAAAGGTCCGTTTTACATAAGAATTCTGGCTTGATCAGTTGGTGCCTTTGGTTGCATTTGGGAAGAAGAGCTGCTGTCCGTCGATCTTGTATCCGGCGATCGCCTTTTGCCCTTCCGGCCCGATCAGCCAGTCGATGAAGGCCTGACCTTCTTCCTTTTTCACAGCCGTATGTTTTTCCGGGTTCACCAGGATCACGCCATATTGGTTGAAGAGGTTGTCGTCGCCTTCTGCGACAATCTCGAGATCGCCCTTGTTCTTGAAGGAGATCCAGGTCGCGCGGTCGGTCAGCGCGTAGGCGTTCATGCCGGCTGCGGCATTCAGCGTTGCGCCCATGCCGGAACCCGTCTCGCGGTACCAGTCGGAGGACGCCGCCTTCACGTCGACGCCTGCGCCCTTCCACAGCGAAAGCTCTTTCTTGTGAGTGCCGGAATCATCGCCGCGCGAAGCGAAGGGCGCTTTGGCCGCAGCGATCTTCTTCAGGGAATTGGCTGCATCGTTCGAACCCTTGATGTCTGCCGGATCGGCCTTCGGGCCGACGATGACGAAGTCGTTGTACATGACGTCGAAGCGCTTGACGCCCCAGCCGTCAGCGACGAATTTTTCTTCCGACGGCTTTGCATGGACAAGCAGCACGTCGCCATCGCCATTGCTGGCATTCTTGATCGCCTGACCGGTTCCAACGGCAACAACGCGGACTTCGATTCCGGTCTTTTCCTTGAATTGCGGCAGGATCGCATCCAGCAGTCCGGAATTTTGCGTCGACGTTGTCGATTGCACGACGATGAATGTGTCGGCCGCGAAGGAGGCAATGCCTGTCTGCAGCGTAAAGGCGACACCCAGCGTGACAATCGCGGTGACGAGTTTCTTCAACATGCAACGTCCCCTTTTTGTTTAAACGAGAATGCGTCCGTCGAGGTAGGCTTTCGCTTCTTCCGACGTGGGAGAAGCGAAAAACTGCGCGGCATCGGTTATTTCCGAGATGGTGCCGTGATGCAGGAAGATCACCCGTTCCGCCAGCCTGTGGGCTTGATGCGTATCGTGGGTGACGAGAATGATCTTGGTCCCGGTTGTCCGCGCGGCGCGTATCGCGTCCTCGATCAAAAGCACGGAAGCCGGGTCGAGGTTGGCGCAGGGCTCGTCGAGCAAAAGCACCTCCGGCTGAAGGGCCAGTGCGCGCGCAAGCGCCAGCCTTTGCTGTTCGCCGCCTGACAAAAGCCGCGCGGGCTGGTCGGCGAGGTGGTCGAGATTGAGGCGGGCAAGCAGCGGCAGGATATGATTTCGCGCGCGGGCGAATCCTCTCAGGCCAAGCGAGAAGCGCATATTGGCGGCGACCGTACGGCGCAAGAGCACCGGCTTTTGAAACACCATCGCCTGTTTGCGCCGGGCCTTGCCATCAAGCGGTTTGCCGTTCCAAAGGATCGCGCCTTCATCCTGCAGCAAGAGGCCGTGCATCAGGCGCAAAAGGACACTCTTGCCAGCACCGTTCGGCCCCATAAGCACGGTCAGCCGGTCGTCCGGCAGATCAAGGTCGAGAGCGTTGATAATGCGCCGTCCGCCGGCTGAAAAACTCACGCCGCGAATGCAAAGCGGATGACAGGGCAGGGTGATCGAAACGCCTTTCCGCCGGAGTTCCAACGACAGGCGGTTGGCGGTGGAAGCGTCATGCATAGGCACGCCTCCGCGCTGTGGATTTCAACCATTGCACCGCGACATTGACGGCCATTGCGATCAGCAGCAGCACCATGCCGAGCGCCAGTGCGAGCGACAGATCGCCTTTCGACGTTTCCAGCGCGATGGCCGTCGTCATGACGCGGGTGACATGATTGATATTGCCGCCAACGATGATCACCGCGCCGACTTCGGCAATGGCGCGGCCAAAACCTGCAAGCGCCACGGTGAGGAGGGCGATGCGGGCATCCCACAAAAGAGCGAGGATTGCGGTTGGCAATGGAACCACGAGCGAACGGAAATGCTCGTGATACTCGCTGTTCAGATCCTCGATCACCTGTCGCGACAGCGCCACGACAATCGGCGTGACCAGGATCGCCTGGGCGATGATCATGGCGCCCGGCGTATAAAGCAGCCGCAACATGCCGAGCGGCCCGGCATTGGACAGCATCATGTAGACCAGAAGCCCTACCACCACTGGGGGGAGGCCGAGAAGCGTATTGAACAGGATGATGACAACCGAGCGGCCGGGAAACCGCAATACGGCAAGGGCCGCGCCGAGCGGCAGGCCAATGGCGCAGGAAATCCCGACAGCCGCCAGCGTTACCCGCAAGGAGAGGCTTACGATCTCCATAAGCTCTGCGTTCATGCCGAACAGCAGTCCGAAGGCGAGGCCGAATGCTGCGCCGAAATCCTGCATACTTTGATGTTTCCTCCCCAAAAACGCTTATTTTTCTTATTTGCGGAAATTATGCATCAGAAAGACATAAGGTCAAATACTGATCAGGTTTATCGGCGAATTCGATATGAGGTTGTTGAAAACGCTTGGCATCGACGCTGCGACATTCGGTTCGTATCGCAGGGTTGCACATCATGCGACATTCCGGCGATGGCGGTGAGGGAGAATCGAATGGCCGGTCGATCTGTCCAGGAAATCGTGGGAAAGGCGGAGCGGATGGTCATGCAGGGCCCTGCGCTTCATACAGGTCTGATCCTGGGTGGTGCCAGCGGCGCTGCAGGCGTTGCGCTTTCGGCGGTGGCCGCGCATTCGACCGCCGGCGCCTTGATCGACACGGCAGCAAGGATGCTCCTGGTGCATGCAGCGGCATTCGTTGCACTTGGCCTCGCTGCGCGGATTCAATGCGGGCGGCTGCTGGTGCCGGCCATGATCCTGCTCAGTGCCGGCCTTGGCCTTTTTTGCGGCGATCTTGTCGCGCGCGCTTTCATCGGTTCAAAGCTTTTTACCATGGCCGCGCCGGTTGGCGGATCGATGCTGATCCTTGGGTGGGTGGCTGTCATGCTTGCCGGTCTGGTTGCGATCTTTCGACGCCCGTGAGCCTTGCGACGCATTGCAGCCGGAGCATGTCGGATTTGCGCAAGTGCCGTGCCGCATAGGACTTCACAACGGCAGGGGTAAGCCGTGATGATGTGGTTTCACAGATAACAGGGGTTGGAGCGTCTATGGCCCGGTTTTCGTTTTGGGAGCTGGCAAAGAACGCCTTTGCCGCGCATGAGAACTGGGGCCGCCAATGGCGGCAGCCGGAACCGAAGGCGGCTTATGACGTCGTCATCGTCGGCGCAGGCGGGCATGGGCTGGCAACGGCCTATTATCTTGCCAAGGAACACGGCATCACCAATGTGGCGGTGCTGGAGAAGGGGTGGCTTGGCGGCGGCAACACCGGTCGCAACACCACCATTGTCCGCTCGAACTATCTGTGGGAGGAAAGCGAGGCGCTTTACGACCACGCCATGGATCTTTGGCAAGGCCTCTCGCAAGAACTGAATTACAACGTCATGTATTCGCCGCGCGGCGTGATGATGCTCGCGCATACGATCCACGACGTGCAGGTATTCAAGCGCCACGTTCACGCCAACCGGCTGGCCGGGGTGCAGAATGAATGGCTGACGGCTGAACAGGCCAAGGAATACTGCCCGCCGCTCAATATCACCCGTAACATGCGCTACCCGGTTCTGGGCGCGGCCCTTCAACGCAAGGGCGGGGTGGCCCGGCACGACGCGGTTGCCTGGGGATACGCGCGTGGCGCAGACCAGATGGGTGTCGATATCATCCAGAATTGCGCGGTGACGGGCATCCGGCGCGGCGCCGACGGCGCGGTGGAAGGAGTGGAGACGTCACGCGGCTTCATCCGCGCCAAGAAGGTGGGTGTGGTCGCCGCCGGCAGCACCAGCGTCGTCATGGCCATGGCGGACGTTCGCATGCCGCTTGAATTGAACCCGCTGCAGGCGCTTGTATCGGAGCCGGTGAAACCCTGTTTCCCCTGCGTGGTGATGTCGAACACCATCCACGCCTATATCTCCCAGTCCGACAAGGGCGAGTTGGTGATCGGCGCGGGCACCGATCAATATGTCTCCTACAGCCAGACGGGGGGCTTGCAGATCACCACCCATACGGTCGATGCCATCTGCGAGCTCTTCCCGATGTTCCGCCGCATGCGGATGCTCAGGAACTGGGGCGGCATCGTCGATGTCACGCCCGACCGTTCGCCGATCATCGGCAAGACGCCGGTACCGGGGCTTTTCGTCAATTGCGGTTGGGGCACGGGCGGTTTCAAGGCGACGCCGGGGTCCGGGCATGTCTTCGCCCACACGCTGGCCACGGGCGAGCCGCATAAGATCAACGCTCCCTTCACCCTCGACCGGTTCAGAACAGGCCGGCTGATCGACGAGGCGGCAGCGGCCGCCGTAGCGCATTGAGGCTCTCGCGATGCTTTTGATTCACTGCCCCTATTGTGGCGTCGACCGGCCTGAAATCGAGTTTCGCTATGGCGGCGAAGCCCATATCGCCAGGCCGGAAAAGCCTTCCACACTGAACGACGAGGAATGGGTCGAATTCCTTTATATGCGCACCAATCCGCGCGGGCTGATGGCAGAGCGCTGGCGGCACATGCATGGCTGCGGTCGCTTCTTCAACGCCGTGCGCGATACGGTCTCCGATAAATTCCTGACCGTCTACAAGGCGGGCGAACCGAAACCCGACTTCGACAAGCTCGCGGCGGGGGCACGGCGATGAAACAGCCTTTCCGCATTGCCAAAGGCGGCCGGATCGACCGCGACAAGCCGGTGAAATTCACTTTCGACGGCGAAAGCCTCTCCGGATTTGCCGGCGATACGCTGGCATCGGCCCTTTTGGCCAATGGGGTTCATCTGGTTGGACGTTCGTTCAAGTATCACCGCCCGCGCGGCATTCTGACAGCCGGTTCGGAAGAGCCGAATGCGCTGATCGGCGTTGCCCGAGACGAAGGGCAGAATACGCCGAACCTGCGCGCAACCCAGATCGAGCTTTACGAAGGGCTGACGGCAAATAGCCAGAACCGTTTTCCCTCGCTCTCCTTCGATATCGGCGCGGTCAACGATATGCTGTCGCCGCTTTTTGCCGCCGGCTTCTACTACAAGACCTTCATGTGGCCGAAAAGCTTCTGGGAAAAGGTCTATGAGCCTTTCATCCGCTCAGCCGCCGGTCTCGGCCATGCGCCGCGCGACGCGGACAGGGACCGCTACGCCAACCTCTACGCCCATTGCGATGTGCTGGTGATCGGCTCCGGCCCGGCGGGGCTTGCTGCTGCAACCGCCGCAGCAGGCTCTGGCGCGCGGGTCATTTTGTGCGACGAGCAGCAGGAAATGGGGGGCTCGCTGCTGCATGACCGGAGCGCGGTCATCGGCGGTAAACCGGGCGCCGACTGGGCGGCGGAAACCCTTGCAGCGCTTGCCTCGAACGACCGGGTCACACTTCTTTCGCGCACCACTGCCTTCGGTTATTTCGCGCAGAATTTCGTCGCGCTGGCTGAACGGATTACGGATCACCTTTCAGCACCTGATCCAAGATTGCCACGCGAAAGGCTTTGGCAGGTGAGGGCCAAACAGGTGGTGATCGCCTCCGGGGCAATCGAACGACCGCTGGTTTTCCCCGAAAACGACCGCCCCGGCATCATGATGGCGGAAGCCGGGCGTATCTATCTCAATCGCTATGGTGTTCAGGCGGGTTCCCGTGTCATCGTTGCGACGGCCAGTGACACCGCCTATCGCGCGGCGATCGATCTGAAGGCGCAAGGCGTCGATGTGGCGCTCATTGCCGACATGAGGCCCGAGCCCTCCGGCGCGTTGGTAGACGCAGCGAGGCAGGCAGGCATTCGCATCGAAGCGGGCTGCGTCGTCACCGGGACACTTGGGCGCAAACGGGTCAAGTCGGTCTTGCTTGGCCGGGTGAGGCCTGACGGTTCGGTCGTCTCGGCTGGCTCGCAAGCCTGCGACTGTCTCCTTATGTCCGGCGGCTGGACGCCGAACGTCAGCCTTTATTCCCAGTCGCGGGGCAAGGTGGTTTTTGATGAAACCGCAGGCGCGTACCTGCCGGGCGACGCCGTTCAAGCTGAACGTTCTGCGGGCAGCTGTCGCGGCATCAACGGTCTGGCGGCTGTTCTTGAAGACGGTTATGCCGCCGGTGAAGCCGCTGCCAAAGGCGCAACCGGCTCTGCAAAGCGCGTGAAAGCCCCGGCCGTTTCCGGCGGCGAGGCCGGCGGGGGCGGCACATTGGGCGCTGTGCCTCATGACCGCGACGCTTCGCGGGTGCGCGCATTCGTCGATTTTCAAAACGATGTGACGGCCAAGGATGTCAAGCTCGCGGTGCGTGAAGGGTTCCAGTCCATCGAACATATCAAGCGCTATACGACGACCGGTATGGCGACGGACCAGGGCCGACTTTCCAATATGAACGCCTTGTCGATCGCCTCTACTGCGCTTGCCAAGCCCATTCCCGATGTTGGCCTGACAACGTTTCGCCAGCCCTATACGCCGGTTACTTTCGGTACGCTGGCAACCACATCGCGCGGTGAGCTTTTCGACCCGGCGCGCAGGACGCCCATTCATGACTGGGCGGCGGAGCAGGGCGCCGAGTTTGAGGATGTCGGATTGTGGAAGCGCGCCTGGTATTTCCCGAAACCGGGCGAGACCATGCATAAGGCCGTGGCGCGAGAATGCGCCACGGTGCGCAAGTCAGTTGGGCTGTTTGACGCCTCCACGCTCGGCAAAATCGAAGTAGTGGGGCCGGACGCAGCGGAATTCCTCAACCGCATCTATACGAACCCATGGCTGAAGCTTGGCGTCGGGCGATTGCGCTATGGGCTGATGCTGAACGAAGCCGGCTTTATCATGGACGATGGTGTGGTCGGACGGATGGCGGAAGACCGCTTCCACGTGACGACGACGACGGGCGGCGCGCCGCGCGTTCTCGCTCATATGGAGGACTATCTCCAAACCGAATGGCCCGACCTCAAGGTCTGGCTGACATCAACGACCGAGCAATGGGCGGTGATTGCAGTTCAGGGGCCGAAGGCGCGCGAGGTTATCGCGCCGCTGGTCGAGGGGATCGACCTGTCGCCCGACGCCATGCCGCATATGAGCGTGCGCGAGGGCAGCATCTGTGGCGTTCCAACGAGGCTCTTTCGCATGAGCTTCACCGGCGAGCTCGGCTTTGAGATCAACGTGCCGGCATCCCGTGGTCGCGAGGTCTGGGAAGCGGTGTGGGAGAATGTGCAGGCAGCCGGTGGCGTTGCCTATGGCACGGAGTTGATGCACGTTCTACGCGCTGAAAAGGGCTATATCATCGTCGGCCAGGAAACCGACGGCACAGTAACGCCCGACGATGCCGGCATGGACTGGGCTATCGGCAAGAAAAAGGTCGATTTCGTCGGCATGCGCTCCCTTGCAAGGCCCGATCTCGTCGCACCGGGGCGCAAGCAACTCGTCGGCCTCCTGACTAAGGAACCAAAAACAGTTCTGGAGGAGGGCGCGCAGATCACGCGCGAGGCGAAACCGGCGTTGAAGACGCCGGCGCTCGGTCATGTCACGTCATCCTATCATTCGCCGGCGCTTGGCCGCTCGATTGCGCTTGCCATCGTTGCCGATGGGCGCGCGCTGACGGGCAGCACATTGCACATCCCGATGCCGGGAGGGGCGATTGCCGTCGAGGTGGTTTCTCCCGTGTTCTACGATCCGGAAGGAGAGAGGCTCAATGGCTGACGCATTGATCCATGTTGCCGACAGCGAGCGGGAGCCGGTGGTTTCGCTCGACGGTCTTCTCGTGGAGGAAGCGGCGCCGATTGCCCGCTTTTCCTTTCGCGGCGACGCCATCGCCGCCGATATGGCCCGAAAGGCATTCGGCGTCTCCCTGCCGAATGTTCCGCTAACGTCCAACGCCAATGACGGTGCCGCCGCACTCTGGCTCGGGCCCGACGAGTGGCTGCTTATCGGTGGTGGCGAGGCGGCCACTATGTTCGACCGGATCAACGGCCAAGAGGGATACGTGCCGCATGCGCTTGTCGATGTGTCGGAGCGCAATGTCGCGTTGATCGTCAGCGGACCAAGGGCCGCTTGGCTGATCAACTCGCAACTGTTTCTCGATCTCGATGAGGGCGTCTTTCCGGTGGGCATGGCCACTCGTACGCTCTTTGCAAAGGCTGAAATCGTGCTGTGGCGAACGGCGGCCGATCGTTTCGTGATCGAGTGCTGGCGTTCGTTCCTTCCCTATGTGGCGGGACTTCTGGCTGAGGCGGCGAAGGAACTTGAAGCGACTTGAGGCCCGCGGCGATATCAGAAGAAAAAACGGCGGGATTTGACAGGCCCCGCCGTTTTTGCGTCAGGCGGCTTTCAATCCGCGCTTGATGAGCAGCGGCTCCACATCCGGCATCCGGCCACGAAACTTCAGGTAGGCCTCGGCCGGATCGTCCTTGCCGCCGGCGGAATAGATGAAGGTGCGGAGCTTTTCCGAGGTTTCAGGGTCGAAGATATCGCCGCTTTCCTCAAAGGCCATGAAGGCATCCGCATCCATCACTTCCGACCACATGTAGCTGTAATAGCCGGCCGAATAGCCATCGCCGGAAAACACATGGGCGAAATGCGTCGGGCGGTGACGCATGGTGATCTCCGCCGGCATGCCGATGCGCTCCAGCGTTTCCTTTTCGAGTGCTGCAACATCATCCGGAGCGTTTTCAAAAGCGCGGCTGTGCACATCGAGATCGTAAAGCGCCGATGATAGATATTCGACGGTGGCGAAGCCCTGGTTGAAATTGCGCGCGGCAAGCAGCCGGTCGAGCAATTCCTTCGGCATCGGCGCTCCGGTCTTGTAGTGGACGGCGTATTTCGAAAGCACTTCCGGTTCCGAAAGCCAGTGCTCGTAGAGTTGCGACGGCAGTTCGACGAAATCCCGGGCGACCGAGGTGCCGGAAATGATCGGGTAGCTCACGTCGGATAGAAGCCCGTGCAACGCATGGCCGAACTCGTGAAACAGCGTGCGCGCATCGTCGAACGTCAGCAGCGAGGGTTCGCCGTCGGCGCCCTTGGCGAAGTTCATGACATTGACGATGATTGGCCGGACCTCGCCCTCAAGCTTGTGCTGGCGGCGGAAGGCGCTCATCCATGCCCCGCTGCGTTTTGAGGATCTGGCGAAATAATCGCCAAGAAAGATGCCAACGTGCTTGCCAGCGCGATCTTTCACCTCAAAGAAGCGAACGTCCGGATGGTAGACGGGAAGGTCGTGAAGTTCCTTAAAGGTGAGGCCGAATAGGCGACCGGCGGTATCGAAGGCCGCTTCGATCATCTTTTCGAGCTGGAGATAAGGCTTCAACTCGGATTCGTCGAGATTGTGTTCGTCGTTTCGCACCTTCTCGGCATAGTAGCGCCAGTCCCATGGCGCGATGTCAATGTTGTCGCCCGCAGCCTGTGCTGTCTCACGTAGTTTGATAGCCTCAGCTTTGGCCTGCGCCACCGCCGGGGTCCAGACGCCCTCAAGGAGGGTGCGCACCGCAGACGCATTCTTGGCCATGGTGTCGTCGAGCTTGAAGGCGGCGAAATTCTCGAACCCGAGTAACCGGGCGCGTTCATGCCTGAGCCGCAAGGTTTCGGCGATGGTGCTGCGGTTGTCGGTAGCGTCGCCCTTCTCGCCGCGTTCGATCCAGGCGCGAAAGGCTTCTTCACGCAAGTCCCGTCTTGTGGAGAATTGCAGAAACGGCTCGATGATCGAACGCGAAAGGGTGATTGCATATTTGCCGGATTGGCCACGTTCTTTTGCGGCAGACGCTGCAGCGGCACGAAGAAAGTCGGGCAGGCCTGCAAGTTCCTCTTCCGTTTCGAGGAATAGGGCGAAGTCTGCTTCGTCCGCCAGTACATTTTGGGAAAACCCGGTGCCAAGCACAGCCAGGCGCTGGGATATTTCGGCCATTTTAGCCTTGTCGGCTTCGTTCAGTCCGGCGCCGGCGCGACGAAATGCGGTGTGATACCGCTCCAGCACCCGCGATTGCTCCGCATCGAGCCCAAGCGTGTCGCGGCTTTCCCAAAGCGCGTCGACGCGGGCAAACAGAGCGGAGTTGAGCATCGTCTCGCTGTGGTGTTTGGCCAGTTTCGGGGCCATGTCTCGCTCGATTTTCTGGAGTTCGGGCGAAGTGTGCGCGCCGCTCAAATTGAAGAAAACTGACGCAACGCGGGTCAGCAATCTTCCGCTTTTCTCCAATGCGACGATGGTGTTGTCGAAGGTTGGCTCACTCGCGTCGGCAGCAATGGCGTCGACGTCGGCGCGCGCCTCATCAAGTGCCTTGTCGAATGCCTCTCCGAAATGGTCGGATGCGATCGTGTTGAACGGCGGTATCTCGAAAGGGGTCGTCCATTCGGTGAGAAGCGGGTTTTTGGACATGATCATCTTTTGCTTTGTTCAATATTGAGGTCGGGGCGGGAGGGGCGCGGGCGGAAGTGCAGCACTGATTATGGTGTCGTTTGCCTGGCTGCTCCAGCCCCAACGCGCTGAAATCGGTGATCAACGATCAAATGTGTTGGGATGATTGCTGTTTTCATGCCCGATCAGATAAGGCCTTGTTCGGCCATTTTTTCCCGGACAAGGGCAAAGGGCATTTTCATGTTGGATTGCACCACCATGAAAAGACCTGCCGGATCGGTCTCCGAAAGGCGCTCCTTCAAACCGTTGAAATCTTCGGGCGTCCATACGCAATTGCGGGAAAGCAGGTGCTCTGGCCGATCAGCCGTGCCGCCTCGAGCGTGATAGCAGTCGAGCAAACCTTCCTCTCTCCCGGTCAGATAGTAGAGTGTGTACTCGCTCCAGCGATATCGGTTGCGATAACGTGGGATGAACTGATGATACGCATTGCTTCGCAGCGCCTTCACCAAATATTCGAACCAGTTTCCCCGAGGCGCCCGATTGGCGAGACGGCTCAGCGTGCGTCTGGATATCTCCCTCGACAACAAGACCGGCGTGACGCCGATCGTATTGTCGGTCTGTGGCGGCACAACACCCAGCATTTTGGCGGATGCGCTCCACCACCAGGGCCTGTGAATATGGCCGGTATCGATCAAGGTCTTGCCGCCCGGCAGCAGAATGTCACGGGATATCGGCCTCAGGCACAATACGTCGGCGTCGAGCGTGAGTACGAAATCAGCTCCAAGCCGCGCGCATCCGGCAAGCTTTATAATCTGCTGTTTGGTCCAGCCACTTACCTTGTCCTGACCAAGCAGTTCTGGAACGAGTTCCGTTTCGCCAACGATACGCACGCGGAGGCCGGGCCAGGATCCGAACGCCGTTCTGCCGGCCTCGACCTCATCGGCTGGCATTGCGATGATGATCTCGTCAAATGTGTTTTCCGCCGCGTGCCTGCTCAGGCTGTTCAACAGATATCGGGTGCGCTCCGCCTCGTATCCGTCGCGATTGCCGGCAATGCGCAAAGGCAGCAGTGAAACCAGACTCGGTTTATCCAGTGACAGGTCTTCCTGCCGGCTTGTCATAGACTCAATATGCGCGCTTTGCTGCCCCAATGGCGGGTTGAGATAGTTGCCTTGGCGTAATTTGGCCGATTTGTCCGCCCTTCGATATCTCTGTTGAATTTCGAACCAAAAGTTCGCACCTGGAGGCGGATGAGTATCGTCTGATAGCTTCGACGTCTCGTACAACCGGGCAAGCTATCGGGGAAATCGAGTCTTTGAACGTGTATTTTTCGGCGGGAGAGCGGCGCAATCCACTCGCCAAGAATAAGTCCCGGATCAGAGCATTCGGGTTAGGATAGATATGCCGTTTCGCGATTAGAGCATTTGCCTTGACGCTGGACGCATCAAACGGGTAATGCCGGCCAATAAGATTTGCATGCGAGTGGCTGCGGAAGCGGGCTCTAACTGGTCGGCGCTTACATATGAAATTCATAACGGTGGATACGGCCGCTAGCCCGAAACTCGAACGGCTATTGCGGTCATGCCAATTTTTCGCAATCCCGATGGAGGTGATCGGCGTAGGCCGCCCCTACCCGTACCATGGCGTTAAAATCCAATACATCGTCGAATATCTTGCTGCCCAAGACCCTGATGAAACGGTGATGTTTGTTGACGGGTATGACGTTGTCTTTCTGACCGGCAGCGAAGAAATTGAACGCAAATTCAAGTCACTCGGACATCAGGCCCTGTTTTCGACCGAGCAGAATTGCAACGTCGATGGCGGGCTGCGTACAAGATTTCCGACCTGGTACAGGTATCCGAAAGGAAAAAAGCCATACCGCTTCATCAACACCGGATCTTTCGTGGGTAAGGCGGGGTATCTGCGGGAGTTGTTCTCGCGGCTTCAGGTGCAGCCGTCCGACTGCGAGCAAACGATCCTCAACCGTTATTTCACGGAGCATTCCACCGAGTTTGCGCTGGACTACGACCAAGAGATCTTTACCTGCACAGCCGGGCGGACGGGGTTGGAGGAAGAGGATTACCGCATCGAAAGCGGGCGTATTCGCAATACCATCACAGATAGTTTGCCCTGCATCCTGCATTGCCCTGGCAAGAATTATATTGGTCTTGAAAAGCTGGTTTCAAAGCTTCCTTTTGCAGGGGCGCCATATCAGCCCACGCCAGAGGAGGAGCGAAAATATCGCAAGAGCCAATTCATGAACCGCATCACAGCGCGCTTGCTACCGGATAACTTTCTGTTTCACCTGATCCTCGATAGCACACTTGTAGGTCTCGGCGTGTGCGCTTCGATTGCCATATTGGCCGGTCTAATTTGGGTGTGACAGGCCTAGCGCATATGGGTATGCGGATGCGGTCGTGGATTTTGACGGCTTGGAATTGCCTGACCGGTTGTCGCGATGGGTAATAAGACATCCCGGGTGACGGTGACTTATATGAGCTTTCTGCTCCGAATGTTCGATTTGTAATTAGATTTTTCCGCAATGGTTTAGGTGTGTCTTAACAGGATTGGCGCACAGTGCGCTCATGTCTGCTTTGAACATCTCACTTGGCGGTCTGCAGGGCGCTTCCAGCCGTTTTGAAAATGCCGCGCAACGCGTGGTGAGGAATGGTGCGGCTGCAAGTGAAAGAGTTGCAGGTGCGGCCAGCCCGGTGGGCCCTGGGGTGGATAGCGCAGCAGAGCCGGGGTTGTCCGGGGAAAATACCCCAGCCGGCTTATTGAACGACGACACGGTCGCAGCGCTGGTCGATCTCAAGCAGTCTGAAATCGACTACAAGGCGAATGCACAGGTCGCAGGCAGGGTATCGGATCTCTACAAGGAAACCCTGGATATCCTGGGCGGTCGCAAGGATACGTGAGGCGCGGATGCCTTCCTTATATCGTCGGGCGTCCGTCTTCTTCGGGGCGTGACAGGATCATCACCCAGAAATTCCGCCATTTTCCATCTGAACGTTCGGTTTTTGCAATCCCGACCCGCGTGACATAGGGGTTGAGAAGGTTCTTGTCGTGATCCTTCGATCCCTGCCAGCCGGCGAAAGCAGCGTTGAAATCCCGATACCCGGCGCCAAGGTTTTCCGCCCCCGCATAATTTCGATATCCGGCCCGGTCCAGCCGGTCTGAGAGGCCCGAGGCGCTATGGAGCCGGGTGTTCATGCTGTCATTTCGGGCAATCACCTGCGCCATTTGCTGCGATACATCGTCAAGGCGTGGATCGAGAGCGACAGGAGGAAGGTTCCTTTGCGCGCGGTAGGCGTTGAGCTTTGCCACCGCCACCTGCCGGTCAATGGGAATATCGCGGATGTCGGCGGCGGGCGAGCCGGTGTCAAAACTCGCGCATCCGCTCAAAAGCAACGGCAAAAGACCAAGGCCGACGATAAGGCTCCGCCTTGCATCGAATACGTAAGATAATTCGTCATGGCCGTTTGGCGATGGCTTACCCAGCAAGCTGCGATCCTTTCATCATGGTTATACGCCCGGCTACATAATAGTCTCGACTTAACGTATGAGCAGCAAAAGCTGCTAGTGACAAACCAGCGCATTGACCGGTTTTCTGCAATAGTCATTGAAAGCGGATGCATCTTGGATCATTCGCAAGCGCGAGGTTTCCCTTTTTGCCAGCCTCATGTAGGAAGCGCACGGGTAAATTTCGATCGGTCGGCTTGTCGGCGTGACAGCCGATCTCCGAATTCGACGCCGCGTGAGCAGGAAATGAGATGCGTGAGAATGCCGTCGGTGTGACGCCCGCCTCAAACCGCGATCAAGACAGCGCTCCGGCACCGCTATGGCTTCGCGTTTGCGGGCGGCCGTTTATAGCCCCGATCGTACTAACCGTACTTGCGGTATTGATGGTCGTTCCCGGCGTCTGGCAGGTGCCGCCACTTGACCGGGACGAGCCGCGTTTCGCGCAAGCTACAAAGCAAATGGTGGAAACCGGCGACTATGTCGATATCCGCTTTCAGGAAGAAGCGCGCCACAAGAAACCGGTAGGCATCTATTGGCTGCAGGCTCTTGCCGTGGAAGCGAGCGGTTTGGGCAAGGAAGCGCCGATATGGGTTTACCGGCTGCCGTCGCAAATTGCCGCCGTGCTTTCGGTTCTGCTTGCCTATTGGGTCGCAAGAGCGTTTCTGCCGGCGCGCACAGCCTTCCTTGCGGGGATCTTCGTTGCGCTGGCGATCATCGTTGGGGTCGAGGCGCGACTTGCCAAGACCGATGCAGTCCTCCTTGCAACGATTCTTGCAGCCCAGGGAGCGCTCGCCCGCATCTGGATCGGCTCGGCCGCCGGCAGGTCGTGGAGCCTTGTCTTTGTGTTCTGGACTGCTCTTGCCGCCAGCGTTTTGATCAAAGGGCCGGTTGGATTGATGGTCGTGGGAACGACGATCGCCGGTATTTGCGTCATAAGACGGCGGGTAGGGTGGCTGAAGGCGCTTGCTCCATTGCCGGGCCTCTTGTGGTTCGTCCTGCTCGTCAGTCCGTGGTTTGTCGCGATCTGGATTGCGACCGACGGGCAGTTCTTTCAGGAGGCGGTCGGCAAGGATTTCGTCGGCAAACTCGCATCAGGGCAGGAAAGTCACGGCGCTCCGCCGTTGACCCATCTGGCTGCAATGCTGGGCACGTTCTGGCCGTTGCCGGCATTCCTTGTTCTGTCACTATCCAAATTCAGGGCGATCAGGGGATCCGATACGGCGCTGTTCGCGCTGTCCTGGTTTTTGCCGTCCTGGCTTGTGTTTGAACTGGTCGCCACCAAACTTCCTCACTATACGATGCCGCTCCTGCCTGCACTTGCCATTCTGGCGGCATTCCTGCTGGACAGTGAAAAACCGTCATCTTTCGGAAAAGCATCGCGCTGGGCGGCAGCCGCGCTTTACCTCATTCCCGTTGCCGGATTGGCCGTGGCCAGCATTGTCGCGCCAATTTCGCTCGGCATTTGGCCTTCGCCACCAGGGGCGGTGTTGGCAGCATTCGGATTGTTTTTCGCTATCGCCGCCGGGCGTTGGCTCCTCAATGGCCGACCGCTCAAGGCAGTGGCTCCCGCCATTGCCGCAAGCCTTCTGGTGACGGTTGGAACATGGAGCTTTACGATGCCGGCGCTGACGCCGATCTGGGTGAGCGGTAGACTTGCGGATGCCGTCAGGCGCGCTGCGCCTTGCGAGGAGCCTGACGTAGCCTCCGCCGGGTTCAATGAACCCAGCTTCATTTTTCTGCAAGGAACGCGAACACGTCTCGTATCGGGTGACGAAGCTGCGGATTTTCTCGCGCCTGCCTTTGAAGAGACCGGACCCGGCAATTGCCGGATAGCTGTGGTGGAGAAGCGGCAGGAGCAAGCTTTCCTTGACGCAATCGCGGCCAAGGGCGTAACGGTGCGCGCCGTGGAACGGGTTGACGGGCTTAATATCAACGGCGGCAAGCCGCTGGATATCGGGGTCTATAGCGCAGGAGAGGCGTCGGGTGGCTGACGGGAACCTTATGCAGGAAGATGAGGGGCGCAGTTTTGCCGCGAGGCTTTCGGCAAGATGGCGCATAGCCAAAGGCAATGCGGCCAAAATTCGTATGACGCTGTCGACGCGCGGCAAACGGGCGGAGAATTTTCGCCAGCCATTGCCGCCCGGCCACAGGCCGCAGGATCTGCTGGCTATTCTGCTGCTCACGGTCGGGATAGCGGTCATCGCCATCGATATCCCGACATACCCCTGGATCAGATCGCTGCCGCAAGCCTATCGCGATGCATTTTCCTCCTTCACCCACATCGGCCGGGCCAACTGGATCTTGTGGACGACAGGGCTGTTTTGCCTGCTTGCGCTATCGTTTGAGTGGGACAGATTGTCCAACAGGATAAGGATAGCGGTGACGTCACTTTGGACCTATTCGGCCTTCATCTTTGTCTCCGTTGCGGCAAGCGGGATCATCGCGATCATCCTCAAATGGTCGCTTGGGCGTGCGCGGCCCAAGCTTTTTCAGGAAGTCGGTCCGGTCGAATTCGATTTTCTGGCGATGAAGGGAGCCTATACCAGCTTTCCTTCCGGCCATTCGACGACGATCGCCGCCCTTGCGACAGCACTTTTTCTCATGTTCCCAAGCTGGCGGCTGCTCACCATCGTGCTTGCTTTCTGGATCGCTTTCAGCCGCATTATGGTAGGTGCGCATTATCCAAGCGATGTGATCGCGGGAACGCTGCTCGGTATCGCCGTGACGACGGTCGTCGCGCGGTGGATGGCCCGGCGGCGGATCGGCTTTATCTTCACCGAAAAGGGCTTCATTACGCCGATCATCGGTCGAAAGACCATGCAAGCCTGCGCATTGGAACTCTGGCGCACCTTTCGCGGGTATCGCAGCGCCTATAGAGCGCCAGCCGGGAACGCCGGCAAAGCCCAATCCTCAAACGGTTGAACCGCATGATACATCGCGCAATTTCCGATCAGAGTGAAGCTCCGGGCCCCGACATTTCCGTCGTCATACCGGCCAAGGATGAGCGGGACAACCTGCCGATCCTGCTTGACGAGATCGCAGCCGCTCTTGCGGGCCGATCATTCGAGGTGGTCGTGATCGACGACGGCTCTACGGATGGGACCGACGCTGTGCTGCGCAACTACGCAGCCTCTCACACATGGCTCAGGGCCTTGCAGCACGATCGCTCCTGCGGTCAAAGCTGTTCGGTCCGTTCCGGATTGTCGGTTGCCCGCGGCAGGTTCGTCGCGACCATCGATGGCGACGGGCAAAACGACCCGGCCTATATCCCGGCGCTCATCGATTCGCTGGAAAGGGCCGGACCGGGCGTCGCGCTTGCGGCCGGGCAGCGGCTGGGGCGAAAAGCAAGCCCGTTCAAGCGTTGGGCTTCGCGTTTCGCCAATTCCCTGCGAGGTTCCTTGCTGAAAGACAATACCCGCGATTCCGGTTGCGGTCTTAAAGCGTTAAGGCGCGATGTTTTTCTGAAATTACCCTACTTCGACAGCTGGCACCGCTTTCTACCGGCGCTGGTCCTGAGGGAGGGGTACGGTGTGGTCCACGTGGATGTGGTCGACCGGGAGCGCCGTCACGGTGCTTCGAAATACGGAATCTTTGACCGGGCGCTGATTGGAATACTCGACCTGTTCGGAGTTCTGGTGGCTGCGGCGCAGACGCCGGAATATCCCGGAAATCGCCACGATTATCGATCATTGCGACCCTGCGACGACTTTGCACGAGGACAGCTAGACCATGTTGGATCAATTGCTTGATTGGCTGAACACGGTTTTCGTGCAGCAATTCAATGCCTGGGTCGTTCTCGGTTTCGTTGCGCAAGTCATGTTCATGATGCGCTTCGTGGTGCAATGGGTCGCTTCCGAGCGTGTCGGGAAGTCAATCGTGCCGGTTGCCTTCTGGTTTTTTTCCATCGGCGGCGGGAGCTTGCTGCTGATCTATTCCATCCGGCAGCAGGATCCGGTTTTCATCGCCGGACAGGGTTTGGGCCTGGTGATCTATTTCCGAAATCTATGGCTCATTTTCCGGGAAAAACGAAGAGACCCCGCCATCTGAAAGATTCTACGGTCGAGGTAATGTATTGCGACAAAGGGTGGTTTTCTGAAAACACCTGGGCAACCGAGTTTTGATCCAATCGAGTTTTGATCTCAGGTGCCCACTTCGTGACCGTAGACAGGAGGCGGCCGGCAGGGCCGCCTCTGCGTCATTTACCGGGCAATAGCCGCGAAGCCCTTTTCCAGATCGGCTTTCAGATCTTCCGCGTCCTCAAGGCCGATGTGAAGGCGAACGCTCGGGCCTCCTGTTTTAAGCTTCGAAGCGGTGCGGATGCCAGCCAGTCGTACAGGTAGCACCAGGCTTTCAAACCCGCCCCACGAATAACCGATGCCGAACAAATCAAGGGCATCGACGAATGCGTGCGACTGCTCAAGCGTGATATTGTCGATGAAGTCGAAGGCAAACAGGCCGCTGGCGCCGCTGAAATCGCGTTTCCACAATGCGTGCCCGGGGTGCGATTCCAGCGCCGGATAGCGAACGCGGGCGACCAGGGGATGGGTTTCGAGCCATCCGGCGATCGCCATCGCGCTCTGCATGTGCTGCTTCAGCCGCACACCCATCGTGCGCAGTCCTCTGAGCGCCAGATAGACGTCGTCGGGGGCAACATGAAGGCCCAGGGCGCCATGAGTTGCGTGGAGCGCATCGGCCGCGCGTTCGCTCGCGGCGATGGTTCCGATCATCACGTCTGAGTGACCGACGATATATTTTGTGCCCGCCTGGATCGACAGATCGACGCCGTGGGCGATCGGCTGATAAAAAAGCGGAGTCGCCCAGGTGTTGTCCATCAGCACAAGCGCGTCATGCGCATGGGCGATTTTCACGATCTCGCTTATGTCCTGCATTTCGAACGTGAGGGAGCCCGGCGCTTCGGTAAGGATTGCTTTCGTATTGGCTTTGAACAAGCCGGCAATAGCCGAACCAATTCCAGGGTCATAGTATTCGACCTCGATACCCATGCGTGCCAGAACGCTATCCGAGAAATGTCGGCTTGGTTGATAAGCTGTATCGACGATCAGAAGATGATCGCCAGTCGAAAGGCAGGAAAGTAGTGCCGTTGTTATAGCATTCAAGCCGGATGGTGTGATTTTTACCCTAGCGGCATCTTCTAGCTCAAGCACGGCATTTTCCAAAGCTTCCGTGGTTGGAGTTCCGCGTCTGCCGTAGACATACTTCTGACGTCCCGACAGCAATGTCGCCGTATCGGGAAACAATACGGTCGAGGCGTGGACGACTTGCGGGTTTACGAAACCTTGATTCTCTTGCGGTTGAACCCCGGCGTGAGTGAGCCGCGTGTTCAAGCCGCTGGCAAGGTCTGTCTTTTTGCTAGGCATGTTCACCTTCTGTGCAGGTTAGGCCTTTTCGCCTTGTAAAAAATTATTGGGTTTTTCCGATCCGTAACTTTTCCAGCCCTTGACCCTGCCCGCCAAATGCCATCGAATGCAACCCATGAGACGATGGCTCCAAGCATCCTCACCTGGAGGACAAAACGGGAGTGGGGGTCGCTGTCGGGGAGGGGCTTGTTCGCGGATGCATGCTGGATGCTGCGTCCGCTGTCAATTCAGCCCGTGCCCGAGGTCGTCGTCTCCAATTCTAGGCGTTCAAGAACAACAGAAAAGGCTGCAATTCATGAAAAAAACGATCCTTCCTCTCGTGCTCGGCGCCGCGCTTGGCGTGGCCGCCACAGGCGCGAACGCAGCGAAGCTCGACGACGTGAAGGCCAAGGGCTTTATCCAGTGCGGTGTGAGCCAAGGTCTTCCGGGCTTCTCTAATCCCGATTCCGCCGGCAACTGGTCGGGCATCGACGTTGATTTCTGCCGCGCAATGGCGGCTGCGATCTTCGACGACGCCAATGCGGTGAAGTATACCCCCTTGTCGGCAAAAGAGCGTTTCACCGCTCTGCAGTCGGGTGAGGTAGACCTTCTTGCGCGTAACTCGACCTGGACCATGTCGCGCGACACCCAGCTCGGACTGAACTTCTCTGGTGTAAACTACTATGACGGCCAGGGCTTCATGGTGCGCAAGTCGCTTGGCGTGACGTCCGCTCTGGAGCTTTCGGGCGCCAGCATTTGCACCAACACCGGCACCACGACCGAGCTCAATGTCGCGGATTATTTCCGCGCCAATAATATGCCCTACGAAATCGTTGCCTTTGAAAAGGCCGACGAAGTGGTTCAGGCGTATGATGCCGGACGTTGCGACGTCTACACGACGGATGCTTCGGGCCTCTATGCCCAGCGTTTGAAGCTGACGAACCCGAACGATCATATGGTTCTGCCGGAAATCATCTCCAAGGAGCCGCTCGGCCCGGTCGTCCAGCAGGGCGACGACCAGTGGTTCAACGTCGCCAAGTGGACCCACTTCGCCATGATCAATGCCGAAGAAATGGGCGTCACGACGGCAAACGTCGACGAGATGAAGAATTCGGAAGATCCGAACATCAAGCGTCTGCTCGGTACCGAAGGCGCCTATGGCGAAGCGCTTGGCCTCAGCAACGACTGGGCTTACCGCATCGTGAAGCACGTCGGAAACTACGGCGAGACCTTTGACCGTAACGTAGGCCCGGACACTCCGCTCGGGATTGCGCGTGGCTTGAACGCCCTTTGGTCGAAAGGTGGCCTGCAGTACGCTCCGCCGGTTCGCTGATTTGAGGCGCTATTAAGGCAAAATTGCTCCGGCCGGGCTACCGGTCGGAGCTTTTTCGGTAGATAATGAGATCGCGAGGGCGCGTGCGCCCGAAGCGATTGCCGCCAGACCGCAAAGATCGGCAGCGGCTTGGAAGACGGGTAGAGCGGGAACATCGCCGAAGGCCATAGTGGCATGGAGCGAAGCCGACATTCGTCGTTACAGCGGGCGAGGGCAAATGGCTGTACAGGAGCAGGATCTGGTGGCACCTCCACCACGTGCCTCCCTTGTGAACGATCCGAAGGTTAGATCGATCTTTTTTCAGGTGCTGCTGGTCGTGGCGCTTGTGTATTTCGGGTATTGGATCGTCCATAATACTATCGTGAATCTGGAAAAGCAGAACATCGGGTCTGGTTTCGGGTTCCTGCAAAACACTGCCGGGTTCGGCATTATCCAGTCGCTGATCCAATACAGCGAAGTGTCCAGTTACGGCCGGGCGCTTTGGGTTGGTATATTCAATACCATGCTGGTGGCTGCGATCGGCATCGTACTGGCCACGATACTGGGCTTCATCGTCGGTATCGCCCGGCTTTCCAACAACTGGGTCATTTCCAAGCTGGCTTATTGTTATATCGAGCTGGTGCGGAACATCCCGTTGCTGCTACAAATCTTCTTCTGGTATTTCGCGGCACTTCGGGCCGTGCCGGAGAAACGCGACGTGCCGTTGGGGCTCTTCAATACCATCTACCTGAACCGGCTCGGGCTGTGGATGCCGAAGCCGATCTATGAAGCGGGATCCAATATCGTCGTTGGCGTGCTTGTTCTTGCGATTGTTGCATCCATCTTCGTCAAGCGTTGGGCGCGAAAGCGCCAGGAGGCGACGGGACAGCAGTTTCCGGTGTTTTGGACGGCGCTCGGTTTGATCGTTGGTTTGCCGGTCATCACCTATCTCGTGATGGGAATGCCGATCTCGCTTGAATATCCGGTATTCCTTGATTCAGGTCCGATCATTCGCCGCGGCTTCCAGCTGGGGATCGGTGCCAATATCATTCCTGAAATGCTGGCTCTGACCCTGGCGCTGTCGGTCTATACGGCCTCGTTCATCGCGGAGATCGTCAGGGCGGGTATCCTGGCTGTGAGCCACGGACAGACCGAGGCGTCTCATGCGCTTGGACTTCGCAATGGTCCGACATTGCGGTTGGTGGTGATCCCTCAGGCAATGAGGGTGATCATTCCGCCGCTGACCAGCCAATATCTGAACCTGACGAAAAACTCTTCGCTCGCGGTTGCAATCGCTTATCCGGATCTCGTTTCCGTCGGCGGCACCGTTCTCAACCAGACCGGGCAGGCGATCGAGATCATCGGCATCTGGATGCTTGTCTATCTGACATTGAGCCTTGCCACGTCGGGCTTCATGAACTGGTACAACCAGCGCATGGCGCTTGTAGAACGGTAGGAGCGCACATGTCTCAGTCAGATCTATTCTATATTCGCACAAATGAGGCGGAGGTCCTGCCAGCGCCGATAAGCACCAAGGGTGTTATTGGCTGGATGCGGCAGAACCTCTTTTCGAGCATACCGAACACGATCCTGACGTTATTCGGGATCTGGCTCGCCTATACGCTGATCATGCCTTTCATCGAGTTCGCATTCGTCAATGCGGTCTGGACGGGGACGGATCGGCAGGCGTGCCTCGTGGAGGAGGGATCAGGTCACACGGCCGGGGCCTGCTGGGCCTACGTTCGCGCCTATTTTCCGCAGTTCATCTACGGGCGTTTTCCTGTAGCGGAACGCTACCGGGTGGATATCGTCTATGCGCTCTTTGCGCTGCTGCTGATACCGCTCGCCATCCCGAAGGTTCCCTTTAAGTTCGCCAACACGATTCTCTTCCTGGTGGTGTTTCCGGTGGTTGCCTATTATCTGCTGACCGGCGGATTTGGCATGCCGATCGTGGAAACAAGCGTCTGGGGCGGTCTTCTCGTGACGTTGGTCATCGCCGTCACGGGCATTACGGCTTCCTTGCCGCTCGGGATTTTGCTGGCTTTGGGCCGACGTTCGAAAATGCCGATGGTGAAACTGTTCTCGGTGATCTTCATCGAGTTCTGGCGTGGTGTACCGTTGATCACCGTGCTCTTCATGTCTTCGGTAATGCTCCCCCTGTTTCTGCCGGAGGGGGTGACCTTTGACAAATTGCTCAGGGTGCTTATCGGCGTGACGCTGTTTTCCGCCGCCTATATGGCGGAGGTGGTGCGCGGCGGCCTGCAGGCAATTCCAAAGGGGCAGTATGAAGGTGCGCAAGCACTCGGCCTGAGGTTCTGGCAGATGATGGGGCTCATCATCCTGCCGCAGGCCTTGAAGCTGGTGATCCCGGGCATCGTCAACACTTTCATCGGGTTGTTCAAGGACACGACACTGGTTCTGATCGTCGGCATGTTCGATCTTCTGGGCCAAATTCAGTCGTCCTTCACCGATCCTACGTGGTCGACGCCCACTCAGGGCCATACGGGGTATCTGTTTGCCGCAATGGTGTTTTGGATCTTTTGCTTCGGCATGTCGCGTTATTCCATCTACATGGAAAAACGGCTGCATACCGGGCACAAGCGCTAATGCAGCGGATAAGGCGCACAGAATGACCGCTTTTGTTCCATCCCGTTTGGCCGCATTGGCTTGGGCGGGATGGAACAGACGGATGACTGATTAACGGGACGCGGCCTCGCGAGGGGCCTAGTGAATGAGCGGAGAAATCCATATGTCGGAAAACGCAGCAGCAGCCAATGAGGCTCGCCCGGTCCGGTCCAAATTGCATATCTCGGATACGGACGTCGCCATCGAAATCAAGAATATGAACAAGTGGTACGGCGATTTCCACGTGCTGAAGGACATCGACCTCAAGGTGATGAGGGGCGAGCGGATCGTGATTTGCGGCCCGTCAGGGTCGGGCAAATCCACGATGATCCGCTGCATCAATCGCCTTGAGGAACACCAGAAAGGTTCCATCCTGGTCGATGGAATTGAGCTGACGGACGATCTCAAGAAGATCGACGAGATCCGCCGCGAAGTCGGCATGTGCTTCCAGCACTTCAATCTGTTTCCGCACCTGACAATTTTGGAAAATTGCACGCTCGCTCCGATCTGGGTGCGCAAGATGCCGAAAAAGGAAGCAGAAGAAGTTGCGATGCACTATCTGGAACGGGTAAAAATCCCCGAACAGGCGTTGAAGTATCCGGGTCAGCTTTCAGGCGGACAGCAGCAGCGGGTGGCAATCGCCCGTTCGCTGTGCATGAGCCCCAAGATCATGCTGTTCGATGAGCCTACATCGGCCCTCGATCCGGAAATGATCAAGGAAGTGCTCGACGTTATGGTCAACCTCGCCGAAGAAGGCATGACCATGCTGTGCGTCACCCACGAGATGGGCTTTGCGCGGCAGGTCGCCAACCGGGTGATCTTCATGGATCAGGGCCAGATCGTTGAACAGAACGAGCCGGAGCCATTCTTCAACAGTCCGCAGCATGAGCGGACCAAGCTGTTCCTCAGCCAGATCCTGCATCACTGAGGCTGTCCTTCTTGTGAAGGATGCAGTCGAATACGATAAACGCGGCCCGGTTGGCCGCGTTTTTTTTTGAAATGGCGAGATGAAGGAGCTACCCCGCCGCCGCTTCCAACTCTAGAGGCCCAATATATTGCGAACAGGAGTCGGGTCAGCCGGTCGCTACATCGGCATCTTCCCGACCGCCCCATTCCGCCCACGAACCGTCGTAAAGCGCGTTGTTGCGGTGGCCGATGAGGGTGAGACCCAGCGACAGGATCGCGGCGGTTACACCCGAGCCGCAGCTGGTGATGACCGGCTTGTCGAGGTCTATGCCTGAATCTTCAAATGCGCTGCGAATTTCATCCACCGGGCGCATGGCGCCATTTTCCAGCAGCCGGTCGAACGGCAGATTGAAGGAGCCTGGCATGTGGCCGCTAGCAAGCCCGGGGCGGGGCTCGGGAGCTTCGCCCTTGAACCGGGCGGCGGATCTGGCGTCCAGCACCTGTGCGGTTCCTGAGGCGAGTGCGTCCTTCACCCTTTTGAAATCGCGAACGAGAGCATTGTCGAGACGGGCGGTAAAGTGGCGCTCCGGACGATTGATCGCATCGTCAGTGGTCACGCGCCCTTCCGATTTCCACTTCGGCAGTCCGCCGTCGAGAATGAATACGGATTGAACGCCCATGGCGCGGAAGGTCCACCAGACCCGCGCTGCTGAAAAGAGGCCCATGCCATCGTAGACGACGATCGTTTGCCCGTCGCCGATGCCGAGCTTGCGCATTTTGGACGCGAAAATATGGGGTGGCGGCAGCATATGCGGCAACTCGGTCGATGGGTCGCTCACCGCGTCGATATCGAAAAAGACCGCGCCGGGGATATGCCCGGCTGCAAATTCCGCCTTCGCATCGCGGTTTTGAGCCGGCAGATACCAGGAAGCATCGACAACGACGACGTCAGGCGCGTTGAGATGATCCTCTAGCCATTCGGTGGTAACGAGTGGAGAAACGCTCATGCCGGGTCCTTGCTTGTCATTTCAGGTAAGATGTCAAGTTTGCAGTGCTGACTTTCGACCGATAGAGCAGAATAGCGCGGAAACGGTCAATGGCGAGAGCCATCGACAGTTCCACTTTCATTTACTGCCGGGTTTAAACTGACTGCTTGCAGCCGATTCCGATAAGCCGCTTTTTGAACGAAATTATCAAAGGGCAAGTGGGCCTCAACAGATCAAGAGCCTAACCTTCAAGGTTGATCCTGACCCTGCGATTCAGTTTGCCCTTCTTTTCGATCTTGGTGACGGAGAGAGTGCCAATCTCCGACGTTGTCTTCACGTGTGTGCCGCCGCAAGGCTGAAGATCGACGTCCTTTCCGATCCGAACCAGTCTGACACGTCCGGCCCCCATAGGGGGCTTGACGCTCATGGTCTTCACGAGGCCGGGGTTGGCCTCAAGCTCCGCATCGGTGATCCATTGCGTTGTCACTTCATGGTCGCCATTTGCAAGCTCGTTCACCCTGGCGGCGATGTCTTCCTTGTCGAGGGCGGCTTCCGGGATATCGAAATCCAGCCGTCCTTCGCCTTCGCCGATCTGGCCGCCGGTAACCGGAAACGGCAACACGACGGAAAGAAGATGAAGTGCGGTGTGAACGCGCATCAGCTTGTATCGGCGTTCCCAGTCAAGATGAGCGACGACCCGGCTGCCGATGTCGGGGAGGCTTTGGCCTTCGGCTGGAACGTGGACGATCTCGTCCTTGCTATCGCCAAAGACGGTGGTCGCGATGTCGATACGGCTGCCGTCCTCCAGTTCCAGATAACCGGTGTCACCCGGTTGACCGCCGCCGGTCGCATAAAACACCGTCTTGTCAAGAAGGATACCGCCCCGCTCATTGATAGTCGCGACTATGGCATTGCATGTGCGCAAATAGGCGTCATCGCGAAAAAGCTGTTCCGTCATCAGATCCTCAATCAGCGTTCATTCCCTTTGGAGCGACACCTTACAGGATCGATGCGGGATGAAAACTCAAAGGATTGGCGAAAATAGCCTTGCCGCTTGGGCAAGGAAGCGGAAAGCGAAGGATCGGGTCGACAGCACGTCTTTGGGCGTCGGCTCGCCCTCTGCAAAATCGGCCTCAAGCATCGCCTCTATCGCCGATATTGTGCGTTGGTGGGTGAACCACAAGGTGATCTCAAAGTTGATGTGAAACGATCTGTTATCGAAATTGACAGTGCCCACTCCGGCAATTTCATTGTCCACAAGTATGACTTTCTGATGCAGAAAACCGCTCTTGTAGCGATAAACGTTGATCCCGTGATCCACCAGGTCGTCGGCGTGAGCGTAGCTTGCGAGCCAGACCAGCCGATGATCCGCTTTCTCGGGAAGGAGGATGCGAACGTCGACGCCGCGCATCGCGGCTGCATAAAGCGCGGTTTGAACGTCGACACCCGGGACGAAATAAGGACTGACAATCCAGAGCCGGTTTCGCGCCCGCGATATGACCTCGGTAAATGCGATGGCGCAATCCTCCAGCGCATCGGCAGGCCCGGTTGGCATGACGAGCACAGGCTCATCGCCCGGCATGTCGGGAGGAGTGGTGGGCAGCTCGTAAATCGCCGGTGTGCCGGTGGCCCAATTCCAGTCTTCGCAGAACACGAGCGCGCAAGCGATCGCCGCTGGTCCCTCGACTCTCACATGGGTGTCGCGCCAATGCCCGAACCGCGGGTCCTGACCCAGGTATTCGATGCCGACGTTATGCCCGCCAACCCAGGCAACGGCGCCGTCCACAACCACGATCTTGCGATGATTGCGGTAGTTGAGGCGCATCGGGCCGGTCATTCGCAGCAGCTTGTGGCGTTTGTTGAAAGCGGAGACCAGAACGCCTGCGTCGGTGAGACGACGGATATAGGCGCGCGGCAGGTGTTTGCTGCCGACATCGTCATAAAGGACGTGGACCGAGACGCCAGCCTTGGCTCGCTCGATCAGCGCATCGGCAAGCCGGCGCCCAAGCGCATCGTCGTGGATGATGAAGAATTGCACCAAAATGGTGCGGCGAGCCGCTGCAATTCCGGCGAGGATCGAAGCGAAAGTCGCATCGCCGTCGATCAGAAGATCGACTTTGTTGCCGGCGAGAAAGGGCAATTGCGCCACGCGGGCAAGCGCCGGCCACGCGCTGGTGGCAACTTCATCGGAGAGAGAGAGTTCCCGAGCTCGTTCGGCCCGTTTTTCGCGCCCGGTATCGGATTGAACCTTGACGTAATCGTCGAAACGCTTCCAGCCGAAGACGAGGTAGAGAAATGCCGTTGGAAACGGAAAAAACGCCAGCGACAGCAGCCAGGCGATGGAACCTTGCGCGGTTCGGCCATGAAGAACCTCGCGAACCGCGCAAGTGATGCTGAGTGCGTAAAGCGCCAGCGTCACCAACGCGATAATGTGCAGGTTCCTCAGGACGACGTCGACCAGCCAAATGTCATGCTCCATCGCGCCGGCCTTCCTCCTGTCCTACGTTCCGTTTTGCGCAAAGGGTATGGAAATATCCATTTCGCGCTCAAACCAGCCAGGAACCGGCAGGCCCTTGGAGCGAAGGAATTCCAGGTTGAACATCTTCGACTGGTAGCGCGTGCCATAGTCGCAAAGAACGGTCACGATCGTATGGCCCGGCCCCATCTCCTTCGCCATATGAATGGCGCCGGCAATGTTGATCCCCGATGAACCGCCGAGGCAAAGACCTTCATGCTCAAGCAGATCGTAGCATAACGTAAGGGCTTCCTCGTCCGATATCCGGAACGGGAAATCGATCGGCGCACCTTGCAGATTGTCGGTGATCCGGCCCTGCCCAATTCCTTCGGTGATCGAGGACCCTTCCGCCTTCAGCGCGCCATGGGCGAAATATTCGTAAATGGCGGAGCCGTGCGGGTCGGCCAATCCGATCTTGATGTTCGGGTTGATCTCCTTCAGCCGCATGCCGGTGCCGGTGAGCGTGCCGCCCGTGCCGACCGAACAAATGAAACCGTCGACCTTGCCATCGGTCTGCGTCCAGATTTCATTGGCTGTGGTTTCGATATGCGCCTGACGATTGGCGACATTGTCGAACTGATTGGCCCAGATGGCGCCATTCGGTTCACTCCTCGCCAATTCTTCGGCGAGCCGCCCGGAAAGTTTGACGTAGTTGTTGGGGTTCTTGTAGGGCACCGCCGGCACTTCGATCAGATGCGCACCGCAAAGGCGCAGCATGTCCTTCTTTTCCTGGCTTTGCGTTTCGGGAATGACGATGACGGATCGGTAGCCGAGCGCATTGCCGACGAGGGCAAGCCCGATGCCGGTGTTACCGGCAGTACCTTCCACGATCACGCCGCCGGGCCGCAGGTCGCCCTTTTTGATCGCATCCTTGATGATGAAGAGCGCAGCGCGGTCCTTGACCGACTGCCCGGGATTTATGAATTCCGCCTTGCCGTAGATTTCGCAGCCGGTAATTTCGGAGGCCTTTTTCAGGCGGATGAGAGGGGTGTTGCCGATTGCATCGACGACGGATTTGTTCACTTGCATTGGCTTTGTCTTTGTTCTGCGTCAGGACTGATGTCGTTGGTGAAGAAGCTAAAGGGAGGAGCGGCAAGCTTCAAGCGTTGCGCGGGGCTACCTGTAGAGCCGGCTTGATTGTACGGGCAAGGATACATTATTTGTGGATACTGCGATGGCTTTGCCGGGAGGAAATTTCCAAGGCCGGCCATTCATTTATGATCCGACTTGCATCGTACCGCGTAGGACTGTTTAAACCGTAGATCCCGCGAAATAGCGGCATGGTCGAGAAACTTGATGGGTATGATACGAGACGGCCAGGATTTTGATGCTCTACTGGCGAGCTATGTTGCCGGAAATCTTGCCGAGCCTGCGCGCGTGCTGGTCAGGTCGCATCTGGAAATAAACCCGGCGAACCGAAGCTTCATCCGCGACATGGAGGCGATGGCCGGCGAAATGCTGGAAGAGATCGAGCCGGTCTCGATCTCCGGACGCGACGATCGCCTGGATGCGATTTTCGCCAGCCGCCCGATCGAGGCGCCTCAGCCTGCAATGCAACCATCCACCTCCGTGATGCACGACGCGCTGCCGCTTTCGCTCCGGCAATTCATCGGCTGCGATTTGAAGGACATACCCTGGCGGACCCGGCTGCCGGGCCTCAAGGAATACCGGCTGGACGATATGGACGGATGCCATGTCAGCATGCTCTGGATCAGATCCGGCCAGGCAATGCCGACCCATACGCATAGCGGAACCGAATTGACGCTGGTGCTGGAGGGCGGCTTCTCCGATGGCGTCGGCCATTATGTGCGCGGCGATGTCTCCTTTGCCGATGATACCGTCGACCATCGACCCGTAGCGGATGATGACGGCGATTGTATCTGTTTTGCCGTGACTGAGGGGGATCTTCGGCTTACAGGACCGGTTGGCCGCTTCTTTGCACCCTTCATTCGCGGCTGAATGGCGGTACGGTCCATGCCCACTTACGCGGCTAAGCCGGAGGAGGGGGTGGCCTGGATCACTGGCGCCAGCTCCGGAATAGGACGGAGCCTGGCGCTGCGTCTTGCCAAGGGTGGCTGGCGTGTTGCCGTCACAGCCCGCTCGGATGAAGCACTTGAATCCCTCGTAGACGAGGCCAGGGGCCTTACTGGCTCCATTATGGCGTTCCCCGGCGATATCACCGACGCGGAAGCGATCGGCGTCGTGGTGGACGCTGTAGAGCGGGTGATGGGGCCTGTAGCGCTGGCGGTGCTGAATGCCGGGGTCTATCTGCCGGTTCGCGGAAATGATCTCGATTTGGGCGCTTTTGAACAGTCCTTCGCAGTCAATCTGTCGGGAACTGTCAAATCGCTCATACCGCTTGTCAGCAAGATGAAATCGCGCGGCAAGGGGCAGATCGCCATTGTCGGATCGATTGCCGGCTATAGCGGATTGCCGACGTCGGCAGCCTATGGCGCGACCAAGGCAGGCTTGCTGAACATGGCCGAGGCATTGAAGTTCGACCTGGATAAACTGGGCATTCGCCTGCAGGTGGTCTCGCCGGGTTTCGTCGATACGCCGGCTACGAGAGACAACCCGTTTCCCATGCCTTACCTGATGACGGTGGAGGAGGCGGCTGAGCGGATCGCGCAGGGTTTGCGAAAGCCCGGGTTCGAGATCGCCTTTCCGCGAAGGTTCGCCTGGCAACTGAAGTTCCTCAGGATGCTGCCCTACCGGCTCTACTTTCCTCTTGTCGCAAGAGTGACGGGCTGGTCGCGGAAATAAAGGCTACAGCCCTGCGTTTGCGGATATTTTTCGGGATAGTTCGGACTGTGCCGTTTCATCGAGCGGAAAACGCCACATCAGCGCGATGGCGGCGAGCTTCAATACGACGGGTACAAGCGCATAAAGCGCCACAAGAGTTGAAAGGCCGCCGGTCCCTTCGCCCGACGCGGAAAACCCCGCGAAATCGAGTAACGGAAAGGCAAGGCCGACGGCAAGGGCGAGAGAGAGTTTCGTCGCCAGTCCCCAAAGTGCGAAATAAAGCCCGGCTCTATGCGCTCCCGAGGAAACGGTATCGGCATCAATCACGTCGGCCTGGATCGATGCCGGAAGGACGAGATCTGCGCCAAGCGCAAGGCCGGTCAGACAGCAGATCGCGCCAAAGCCTGCCAGATCGCCGGGGCCCAGCAGGGGCACCGTGGCGAATACAGTGCAGGCTGCAAGCATTGTCAGCGACCAGGCGCGGTGTTTTCCGATCCGGCGGCTTGTGGCAAGCGCGACCGGTACGCCAATCATTCCGCACAAGAAATAAACGAATAGAAATGGCCCTTGCAGGTCGGGCGCTTCCAGCACTCTTGCGACGAAGAACAGGAAAAGCGTCGCCGGGAGTCCGTTGGCGAATCCATTCAGCACGAAAGCAGCCAGGAGGCGCAGGAACGGTCTGTTGTTGGCAAGATGCCCAAGTCCCTCGCGAAAGGAGAGTTGACGCGAAGTCGTGCGGGCGGGCTCGGGCACTATTGCGACCGTGAGGATCACGAAACCCGGCAAGGCGATCAACACAAACCAGGCCAGGACGGAAAGACCTTCGGCCAAGGTGCCGCCAGCGCGCGCAGCGATGATGCCGGGCACTGCTATCGCAAGCAGCGTTCCCGCGACGACCATGCCCTCTCGTGCCGCCGCAAGCCTGCTACGGCCGTGATAATCGGATGAAAGCTCCGCACCCCATGCGGCATAGGGAATAAGGCACGCGGTATAACCGAGCGAAAGCGTCAATCCCCATCCAAGCAGGTAAATTGGACCGGCGTCGGCAGAAGGCGTCAGCAGCATGAAAGCGGCGATGGCTGTCGGCAGGGCGGATAGCAGAAACCATCCACGGCGTCTCCCGCCCGGCGGCGAATAGCGGTCGGCCATTATCCCGACCACCGGGTCGGAGATGGCGTCGGCCAGGCGGATAATCAAAAACAGATTGCCAACCAGAGCCAGCGGCAAGCCAATGGTTTCTGCGTAGAAGGTCGGGATGAAGACATAGAGGGGAAGCGTCAGCACTGCCAAAGGGAGTGCCGGCAATCCATAGGCGGCGAGTTTTGCGGCCGAAAGGCCGGTGCGGGCGAACAAGGATCAATTGGCCTTTACGTAGACCATCTGGCGCACATCGATATTGCCGGAGCGAAACCCTGCTTCGCAATAATGCAGGTAGAATTCCCAAAGCCGCTTGAAGCGCTCATCGAAGCCTAGCCTGCTGATACGTGGCCAGGCATCGCCGAAACGTACCCGCCATTCCTGCAAGGTGCGGGCATAGTCTTGGCCGAACACCTTTTCCGTCGCCAGATCGAGCCCTATGCGCTTGCCGAGTTCCATCAACTGGCCGGGCGGCGGCAGCATGCCGCCTGGGAAGATATAGCGCTGAATGAAATCGGGCGTACGCCGATATTCATCGAACATCGTGTCCTGAATGGTGATGATCTGCAGGCCTGCGCGACCGCCGGCTCTCATGCATTCTCCAAGTTTGCGGAAATAGGTCGGCCAATAGCGCTCTCCGACCGCCTCGAACATTTCGATGGAGGCAATACGGTCGTAAATGCCTGTTTCGTCTCGGTAATCCTGAAGTTTGATCTCGACGCGCTCGTTCAGTCCCGCGTCGAAAATACGCTTTCTGGCGAAGTCGCATTGCTCACGCGAGATGGTCAGCCCCGTGACCCTGGCGCCGATTTCGCGAGCAACGAACTCGGCGAAACCGCCCCAGCCGCAGCCGATTTCAAGAACGCTGTGCTCAGGTCCGATTTCGGCGGCAGCCGCGAGCGAGCGGTATTTGCTCGCCTGCGCTTGTTCAAGGTCGTTGACGCCTGCCTCAAACAACGCCGAGGAATAGGTCATCGAAGGGTCAAGCCACGCCTGATAGAAGGAGTTGCCGAGGTCGTAATGGGCGGAAATATTGCGCCGCGACCCTTGGCGGGTATTGCTGTTCAGCCAATGCCGAATTCGGGTAAACGCCCTGAACAGCGGCCCGCCGGACACGGCGTCGATCGTCGCATCGCGATTGACGCAAAAAAGCTCCAGGAAAGTCGTGACATCGCTGCTGGACCATTCGCCGGCCATGAAGGATTCGCCAACGCCAATGTCACCCCCTTCGACCAGGCGCTTGGCAAAGCTCCAAGAATGAATGGCAAGATCTGCCCTGGGACCGGGTTCGCGTCCTTCGATGCGAAAGGCCGTCCCTTCCGGAGTGCGGACAGTCAATTCGCCGTATCTCAACCTGAGCGCAATACGGATCCCCAGGCGGGCGAGCCGTGGAAGGCCGGCTAAAACTTCCGAAGCGTTATCGTGCGTCAATACGATCGGCAAGGGCATGGTCATACCTCGTCGGTCAACATTGATGGTTTTGCGGTCATCTCCCGATCGCGGTTAGGCCTTTAGCCGGTTGGCCTCTGGCCTGGCGAGTAGAATGGGCCCCTGGTGAATGGAATGGGGCGCCCTTCAACCAAATTTTAAACGCTTCCCAATGGATTGCCGCAACAACTTTCAGCGTCAACAGCGGTATTTTTGCGCAAAGTGCAATCAAAGCGAGTGATTTCAGCTGTTTTCTGGCGCCGATGAATGTTGCGGAAAGTATCGGACCGGACTTGTCTGATTCAAGAATTCGAACACGCACGCTTTCTCCAGGCGGCAGCATCCGGAATTGGTATTTCTGTTCCATTTCAATGAATGGCGAGACGTAAAATGCCTTGGCGCGTTCTTGTCGGACGCCTTGCGGGCCAACCTGCCCAATCCGGACGGGTTCAACGTAGGTATGCATGCCGCCGAAGGTATTGCGCACCTCGTAAATGAGAGCGATCAGCTCGTCATTCTCGCCATAGACATAAAAAACCGAAAGCGGATTAAAGACGTAGCCAAGAATGCGCGGATAGCAAAGCAGCATGACGCGGCGTGCAGGCTGCGCCAGCCCATGCGCCGCAAGCAATCCATCCACGTGGATGCGCAGCGATGAACCGTCTCGCGGGCCGTGGTCTTCAGGATGAAAAGACGCAAGGTTGAAGCGGCAAACGGAAAAGAATCTGCTCAACCCGGCGGCTTCTTCCTGCCGGTCGATATCGATCAGCAGGTTGAACACCCGGTAGGTGAAACGGTGGGAAAACGGCTTCAGCCGCGCATGCATGACGGTGCCGCTATAAAGCGCCGCCGCTTCGCACGGAGGCGCGCCGTTGGCTTTGGCAGTTGTTGGTAGGCGGTGGGGTCTCATTCAGCCGCCTCCGCGATTTCCGCGCGGCCTTGCTGGTTGATCCGCCAGGGTATCTCCGCGCCAAGAGCCTCAGCCACGCTGAGGCCGGCAACAAGGCCGTCTTCATGGAAGCCGTAGCCGCACCATGCACCGCAAAACCATGTATTCCGGCTTCCCTGAATGTGCTCCAGTGTCGATTGGGCCTCGAAAGCCTGCGCGGTAAACTGCGGATGATCGAAGGTATAGGTGCCGAAAATCAATTCCTCTCGCGGTGGACGGGCAGGATTGAGACTGACGAAAACCGGCAATGCGGGATCGAGGTTCTGCAACCGGTTCATCCAATAGGTTACAGATACGTCATTCGGGCTGCTGCCGGGGCCGTCCTTACGCGCGTAATCGACGGTGTGGCGCGAATAGTTCCACGATGACCAGACCCGCTGCCGTTTGGGCATCAGGCCTGGATCGCGGTGAAGATAGACCCGGTTCGAACGGTAGGGGATTTGGCGCAGCATTTCCCTTTCCTGAAGGCTTGCATCGGCGAGCATGCCGAGTGCCTGATCCGTATGGGCGGCGATGATCACATGGTCGAACACATCCTCATGGCCGCATTCGGTGCGAATGAACACCTTGCCGCCCTGCCGGCGGATAGAAGCCACCGGGGAATTCAGCCGGATATTGCCTTGCAAAGGGTTGAGCAGCCGGTCGACGTAGGTGCGGCTTCCCCCCGTCACGGTCCGCCATTTTGGTCGATCCCTGTTGACGAGGTGGTGGTTTTCGAAGAAGGCCACGAAACTTTCTGCAGGGAAATCAAGCATCTGGTCGGTTGGCGTCGACCAGATGGCAGCACCCATCGGGATCAGATAGTCATCGATCAGCGAGCGGGCATAGCGGCGGGCGGCGAGATATTCACCCAGCGACCTGCCGACGAGAAGCCCCGCTGCCCTGTCGGCCACGGCAAGCTTGTTGAAGCGCAGGATCTCCCTCAGCATCCACAAGAAGCGGGGCGAGAGGATATTGCGGCGCTGCCCGAAGATCGTGCCAAGATTGCTGCCGGCCCATTCCCGCCTGCCGTCATCGACGGAGAGCGAAAAACTCATGCTGCTCGCCTGGCTTTTGACATTGAGGTGGTCGAAAAGCGCGGTCAAATTGGGGTAATTCAGCTCGTTGTAAACGATGAAGCCCGTATCGACGGTAAGCATATTGCCGTCGTAGTCAATATCGACGGTGGCGCTATGTCCGCCGGTACGACCGCGCCTTTCGTAGAGCACCACCTGATGCCGGTCGCTGAGCGCCCAGGCGGCGCTATTACCGGCAATACCTGATCCGACCACGGCTATTCGCATGTAACGTCCTTCATATTTCACGCAGCAGGGGCGAGGGACTTGAAAGCGTCCAAAGCTTTGGCGCGGGCAGCATCGTGATCGACGATCGGGCGGGGATAGGTTTTCCCTAGCGAGACTCCGGCCTCCGCAAGCATGGCCTCCGGCGCCTGCCAGGGCTTGAAGAGATAGCGATCCGGCATTGTCGCAAGTTCGGGTACCCAGCGGCGGGTATAGGCGCCGTGCGGGTCGAATTTCTCGCCCTGGATGATCGGGTTGAAAATACGATAATAGGGCGCGGCATCGGCGCCTGAGCCGGCGACCCATTGCCAACCGGCTGAATTGTTTGCGATATCGGCATCGACCAGAGTATCGAGAAACCAGGCTGCGCCTTTTCGCCAATCGATCATCAAATGCTTGATGAGGAACGAGGCGACGATCATCCTCACCCGGTTGTGCATGAAACCGGTGTGCCAAAGTTCGCGCATGCCGGCATCGACAATAGGGTAGCCGGTTTTTCCTGACGTCCAGGCTTTAAACGCAGCTCTATTGTCAGCCCACGGAAAAACATCGAATTTCGATTGGTAATTCGAAGTCGGCAGATCCGGGTTGTGAAACAAAAGGTGGTAAGAAAACTCTCGCCACGCCAACTCCGAAAGAAATTTGTCGAGGTTTTTCTCCGATATACCTTGCGCTGCACAATAATGACCGGCCGCATGCCAAATCTGGCGAGGGGATATCTCGCCAAACCGCAGATGCGGGGAGAGCATGGAGGTCGCATCAGCTGCCGGTCGGTCACGCTCGTCGGCATAGCGGGACAAGCCGTCGTCGAGAAAGGATTTCAGCCTTTCCCATGCGCCGGCTTCCCCCGGAACCCAGGTTTTCTGCAGGCCTTTGGCCCAATCCGGCCGTTTCGGGAGGAGGTTCAACTCACCGAGCGCAAAACTGTCCCAAAGGGTTCCATTGTGTCCCGAACGTGCACCATTTTGTCCGGAAGGGATGCCAGCAAGGGTCGAAACGGGCGCATCGGGATGCCCGCGGGCACGGAGCGCTTTCCAAAACGGAGTGAAGACGCGAAAGGGGCCTCCCGCTCCGGTTTTTATCTGCCAGGGCTCGACGAGCAGGCTGGCATTGAAGCTCTCTGCGACGAGCCCTTCGGCAATTGCCCTCGCCTTGACCGATTTATCCACGGCAATTCCATGGGGGTCGTAGCGCCGGTTCCAGACGATTGCCGCCGCTTTCGTTTCCAGGCAGAAATCGATTGCGGCGTCCTTGGCATCGCCCCTTCTCAGGACGAGCGGGATACCGATTTTCGACAGGCTTTCTTCGAGACCAGCCAGGGAGTGGTGAAGCCACCAGCGACTGGCGCCGCCAAGCCTGGCTTCGTGCGGACCGCTCTCTTCCAGAATATAGAGGCCAATCACCGGTCGACCCGCTTCCAAGGCGTGATGCAGGGCAGGATTGTCGTTGATCCTCAGGTCGTTTCGAAACCAAACAACGGTGGGCAAATTCAATTCGGCCGCAGGCATTAAATCTTCGAACTCCCGGCGAAAAATAATTCTTTTCACTCACTTACGAAGAGATAAAACGGGTGGATCAAAGAATTATCGACAATCGGCAGATGCGATCCGGGGCAAATTCCGATCCCGGGGCCGGCTGTTTGAACCCGGAAGACAAAAAATGCCGGCGGGGGTTTCACCTCCAGCCGGCCAAGCTGTATTTCAATCGCTGTGGGAGTTCGATATTTCAGATCTTGCAGCGTTTTGTCGTCGCGCGCTTGATCACAGTCCAAGAGCGGGCGAGTTCGCGTTCCGCCAGTACCGACTATTCCCGGATCAAGCCTGCGTCGTCCCGAACAGCCAGCTCAGCGCTACCTTGACGCCATCGGCTGCCACTTCGAACGCTACGACGATCGATGCCCACACGTGATGCCCAAATTCGGCCAAAGCCATCAGGGCGCTTTGCTCGCGCTGCGGCTTTTCTTCAATGAATTCGATTGCCGTCTGGTTGTCGCTGTCATCGATGACGCGGCGCGTAACCACGAGCCTTGCATCCGGCGCAACGCGGCTTTCATCCTGCTTTGCCACGACGGTTTTCTTTTGCTCGTCCGAAATCAGCGCCTTGACCACAATGGCCCTGCCGTCGGGCAGAAGATGCGTCTCGTTCTGGCGCACCTCGCTGTCATAGACGACTTCACCCTGATCATCGATCAGTTCGACCCAAACCGCTTTCCTGCCGCCGAGATCGACTTCGCCGACCCAGATGGAATATTCGGTTTCATCACCGATCGTGCCCGTAAGCCCGCTCGAGCCTACGGTGACCGCCAATTTATCGTCCGGCAGCAAAACGGTTTCCCGATCCTGCTTGCCGCTATCGGCGGCAAAGGCGGTAGTGACTATACCTATTACTGCGGCCGCCACCGCAGTTCTTGCAAAATGGTGCATCAAACGCCTCCCACAGGCTGGACGCATTCGGCTTTTGGCGCCGATTTACGTCAGAAGATGACCCCAACGATTTATTATTTGGTCTTGGTACGCATTTATTCTAGCGCGCCTCTACGCCACATTACCGACAAATATACTAATAAATCCGTGATTGGTGTCACAGAAAGTATTATTAACGTAAAGATAATTACCTAGTTACATTAAGTTGTTAAGTGTAACTCGTTGACAGGATGGCAATTTTCGATTTTGTGTAAATTGTGGCGTGGTATGGACAAAACTGTGGCAAATGATCTGATCACGTTTTCGTGATTATACGGAGTTTGTGCTTCCCTGATGCGCAAATACATTGGAAACGGTGTTGAAAACCTGTGGAAGGGTCTGTGGGTGAATTTGTGGATAGACTTGGGGTTTAAATGAGCGTGACTTTATTTGCGCAAGTAAATCAGCTGTTTGCTTAGATGAAATTCAAAATTGCGTATTTATTCGAAGTGTAAAAATCGGTAGGAAAATTAGTCTAGCTGGCCGTTTTCGGTGGATTTTGGCGTGATCCACCATTGGCCCCTGGCTCAAGGTCGGCGATGGTGACGGGATTGCGGCTGCCGGGCGGTGTGAAATCATACGCGGCGAGTGTCACTTCCGCGACGGAGGGTTGGGGGCAGCGCTTCGGCCATCGCATTGGCTTGGGGTATATTCCGCCGATGCGGGCTTGCTTTGGCGGCGGGAATATTCTCCAGCGTATTGGTGGCGGAACGTTTTCTTCTCGATCAGATGGTTCCGCCCGATCGGAAAGGGCTCACGCCAAGTGATGCAATGGCGGGAGTGGCAAAGAGCGGCCAAGGGCAATGCACCCTACTGCCCGAAACGACGGGCGCGTCCAATTCCGATTTAATTTTTAAGGAGATAAGGCGAAGTGGCTCCCCGGGCCGGATTCGAACCAGCGACCAAGCGGTTAACAGCCGCTTGCTCTACCACTGAGCTACCGGGGAACACTTTTGCCAAGGCCAAATCGCTTGGTCTCGGTGGCGAGCGTATAACAAAGCTCCGGCCCGCTTGCCAAGCGTTTTATCATAAAACTTTTCCACATGCTGCGGTTAGTGTGCGAAAAATGGCGGGACACAAGGCCAAAGGCGCTGCGACGTCGTCCCGTTGCGCCTGTGGATTGCGCCACAAGAAAGGGATCTCGCCAAGGGGCGACGGTTCGAACACGAGCAGGTGACGGATATGCGACAGATCCGCTCTTGTTGCGGGCGCGCCGAAAGGCTACAAAAAATCGTTCTGGTTCCCTGCGGTCGGGCAAAGCCCGTTGGGGATCAAATGGGAATGCGGTGAGGGAGGACCCAATCAGGGCTCCCGATTCCGCAGCTGCCCCCGCAACTGTGAGCGGCGAGCGGCCTTGCGTTAAGCCACTGAGTGCAACTGCCTGCGGGCAAATGCGCTTGGGAAGGGGCAAGGTTGAGCTAAGACCCGCAAGCCAGGAAACCAGCCGGAACGGAAAACTCATACCGGTCGTCGGGTGGACGACATCAGGAGAACGACATGACCAATTCTACCGTTTCCGCCGCTCAGGTTTCCGCCGTTCGTGATTCTGCAGTATCCGGCCAGGCTTCCAGGGCAGCACTCCTGCCTGCGGTGCTCATCAGCGCGTTCGTCGGCGCTTTCATTGTTTTCGGCGTCGGCTTTGCCCATTCCAACGTGCTGCACAACGCCGCGCATGACAGCCGTCATGCCATCGGCTTCCCCTGCCACTGATTTCCGGTCCTGCGCCTGACTGCATAGCCAGGCGCTGAAACCATGATCACGCGGTTTTTCGGTGTGGCACTCGGCGCGGGATGCGCCGCGGGCCTCGCCTTCGCATTGTTGCAGATCATCTTCACCACGCCGCTCATTCTTGAAGCGGAGACCTATGAGTTGGCGGCTCAGGGAACGCCTTCGCTCATTCCCGCCGTAGCGCTTGGCAATGACGTCGGCGTCTTTCTGGTGCATGGGGGAACGGACCATGCTGGCGAGGCTCATGGCGGCTTTCTGGACAACATATTCGGCGATTGGGCGCCTGAAGACGGGCTTGAACGAACGCTTTATACCGCGCTTTCAAGCGTGCTGGTTGGTTTCGGATACGGCTTAGTGCTCATTGCCGCCATGGTTTTCGGCGCGAAGAAGATCGACGCCGGCACCGGCCTGCTGTGGGGGCTCGGCGGATTCGCTGCTGTCGCGCTCGCGCCGGCGCTGGGGCTGCCGCCCGAGCTGCCCGGTTCCGCTGCTGCCGATCTCATCCAGCGCCAGACCTGGTGGGTCGGTACGGCGATAGCGACAGCACTCGGCCTTTGGCTTGTCGTATCGCGCGAGCAGATGCTGCTCAAGGCGGCGGGCGTCTTGCTGCTCATCGCGCCGCATGCCATCGGCGCGCCGCACCCGCATGAATACGCCTCGCGCGTTCCTGCCGAGCTGCAGGGTCACTTCGTTGCGGCGTCGCTCGTTCTGGTCGGCGTTTTCTGGGCGCTGCTGGGGAGTCTGAGCGGCTGGCTGTGGCAGCGCGGCGAAGCGGGATGAAAACCGGCGCGCGCGGTTCCACGACCTTGATTTTGGGCGGCGCGCGCTCCGGCAAAAGCGCGTTTGCGGAAAGTCTCGTGCTGAAAAGCGGCCTCAACCCGGTTTATCTGGCGACCGGAGCGGCGTTCGACGCGGAAATGGAAGAGCGGATCGCCCGCCACCGGCAAAGCCGGGGCGAGGGGTGGCTGACCGTGGAAGAGCCCCGCCATATCACTGAGGCCATTAAAAGGGAGGCGGCGGCGGATCGTGCGATCCTGATCGATTGCCTGACGCTATGGCTTTCCAATCTTATGTTCGCGGAAGCGGAAATTGAGGCTGAAACCGAAACCCTCGTAGACGCGATTTTGCAGGCAAGCGGGCCTATCGTCCTCGTTTCCAACGAAGTCGGATCGGGGATCGTGCCGGAAAATGCGCTCGCCCGGCGCTTTCGCGATGCGCAGGGGCGGTTGAACCGCCGGATCGCGGAGGCCGTTGATCAGGTGATTCTGGTTACCGCCGGCCTGCCGCTCGTGCTTAAACCCAATTCGACCCAACCGGAGGTGCGCCTATGAGCGCCGGACAGAAAATTCCCGTCACCATCGTTACCGGCTTTCTTGGCGCGGGCAAGACCACCTTGCTGCGCAATCTCATCGGCGAGGCGCAGGACAAACGAATTGCGCTGATCGTCAATGAATTCGGCGATATGGGTTTCGACGGATCGCTGATGGACGGCTGCGCCGACCCTACCTGCAAGGCGGATGAGGTGATCGAACTCACCAACGGCTGCATTTGCTGCACGGTCGCCGACGATTTCCTCCCCACCATGGAAATGCTGATTTCACGCAATCCCGTGCCGGATCATATCATCATCGAGACGTCCGGGCTGGCGCTGCCGCAGCCGCTGGTGCGCGCGTTCACATGGCCGAGCGTGAAAAACCGGGTGACGGTCGATGCGGTTGTCACGGTGGTGGATGCGGCGGCGATTGCCGGCGGTCAGCTTGCGGCCGACCATGCCGCGCTCGACGCGCAACGTGCCGCCGACGAAGCGCTCGATCACGACAGCCCGTTGGAGGAGCTTTTCGAGGATCAACTCGTTTGCGCCGATCTCGTGATCCTGAACAAGGCGGATCTCGTGTCGGAGCAGGATCTCGCCAAGGTTCGCGAGCAAGTGGCGCGGGAAGTGCGGACCTCCGTTGAGATTATCTCCGCCGAGAAGGGCCGCCTGTCGGGCGAAGCGATTTTCGGCCGGGAGATCGGCGCGGAATACGATATGGACGACCGCCGCAGTCACCATGAAATCTATCATGGCGGCGAGGAGCACGATCACGACGACTTCGACAGCCATGTGATCGAGGCGGGCGTGTTTTCCTCGCTCGCTGATATTGAAGCGAAAGTCGAGGCGGCCATGGCGGTCGTCGGCGTATTGCGCATCAAGGGCGCGGTCGGCGTTTCGGGCAAGGAAGCGCCGGCCTTCGTGCAGGCGGTCGGCCCGAGGGTGGAGGCATGGTTTGCAAGGGAAGCGCGCGCGCCCGGCAAGCTGGTCGTCATCGGTCTCAGCGGTTTCGATCTCGCCAAGGTCGAGGCCGTGCTGAAACAGGCGATGGCGGCTTAGGCAAATGCATATTCAGGCAAGCCGGACCGGGCGGATCGATCAGGGCGAGGAGGCGGTCGATCTCGGCCAGTCGCCGGGCGATATCGTGATCCTTTCGGCTGCCGACACCGAGCTTGCCGGCTTTGCCGATGCAGTGCGCTCGCTTGGAAACGAAGCACGGCAGGTCCGGCTCGCCAGCCTGCTGGCGCTTCAGCATCCCTATTCGATCGATCTCTATGCGGAAAAGACCGTCGAGAGGTCACGGCTGGTGGTGCTCAGGCTTTTGGGCGGGGCGGGTTATTGGTCTTACGGCCTCGACCGGCTGACGGAGGCGGCAAGGGGCTACGGTGTGGCGCTTGCGGTGGTGCCGGGAGACGACCGCTGGGACGAGGCGCTTGCGGCGCATTCGACCGTCGATGTGGATGCCGCGCGGACGCTTTGGCGTTATTGCGTGGAGGGCGGGCAGGAAAACCTCAGGAATGCACTCCGCTTCTGCGCGCATCTGATTGATGACGCGACGGCTACGGGAGAAGAGCCTGAACCGCCACGGGCCTTGCCGCGCGCCGGTCTTTATTTGGCAGGAGCCGCCATACCCAGCCTTGAAGACATCAGGGCGACGTGGGCTGACGCGGACGCGCCGGTTGCGGTAATCGTCTTCTATCGCGCCTTGGTGCAATCCGGCGCGACAGCGCCAGTGGATGCGCTTGTGGATGCGTTCTCCCGTTGCGGCATCAATGCGTTGCCGATCTTCGTTTCCTCGCTGAAGGAAGCCGAGAGCGTGGCGGTGGTCGATACGCTTTTTTCCGAAGTACCGCCTGCGGTCGTTCTCAACGCCACCGCCTTTGCCGTATCCAAAGCAGGCGTGACCCATCAGCCGACGCCGCTCGACCGGCCAGGCGCGCCGGTGCTGCAGGTGGTGTTTTCGTCATCCTCGGAAGAGGGCTGGCGGGAAAGCGACCAGGGCCTCGCAATTCGCGATCTGGCCATGCATGTGGTGCTGCCGGAGGTGGACGGGCGGATATTGACGCGCGCCGTCTCCTTCAAGGAGGAAGGGATAAGGGACGAGGCGACGCAATCGACGCCGGTGCGGTTCGTGCCGAAGGGGGACCGGATCGACTTCGTCGCCGATCTTGCCGCGAATTTTGCCCGTCTTGGGCGCACGGATAGGGGCGAGCGAAAGGTGGCGCTAATCCTTGCCAACTATCCGAACAAGGACGGGCGGCTTGCCAATGGCGTGGGACTCGATACGCCGGCCTCCTGCGTGCGCCTGATTCAAAATATGAAGAAAGCCGGATATTCGATTGAAGATGCGCCGGAAGAGTCCGCAGCCTTGATGGAGCTATTATCACGCTGCGTTACCAATGCGTTGGATGGGAGAACTGAAAGAGAATCAGAAGTTGAACTGCCTCTTCCGATCTATGAGGAGTATTTCCAGCGCCTGCCCGAGAAGGTTCGCCGCGAGGTTGAGACACGCTGGGGCAAGGCGGAAGGCGACCCGCATGTGCTGGGCAGCGCGTTCCGCCTCGCGCTTCATCGTTTCGGCAATGCGGTGGTCGGTATCCAGCCGGCGCGCGGCTATAACATCGATCCGAAGGCGACCTATCACGATCCGGACCTCGTGCCGCCACATCACTATTTCGCCTTCTACATCTGGCTGCGCGAAGTCTTTGGCATCCACGCGGCTGTCCATCTCGGCAAGCATGGCAATCTGGAATGGCTGCCGGGCAAGGCGCTGGCGCTTTCTGAAAGCTGCTACCCTGAAGCCGTGCTCGGCCCAGTGCCGAATATCTATCCCTTCATCGTCAACGATCCGGGCGAGGGCGCTCAGGCCAAGCGGCGGACTTCGGCCATTATCGTCGATCACCTGACGCCGCCGCTGACGCGGGCCGAAAGCCACGGCGCGGCAACGGAACTGGAAGTTCTGCTCGACGAATTTTATCTGGCGCAGGGCGTCGACCCGCGCCGGATGGGCGTGCTTTCGCGCGAAATCGTCGATGTCGCCAGCCGCCATGGCCTCGATCTCGATATCGGACTGACGGCGGATATGGACGAGGCGACCAAGCTTGCGCGGCTCGACGCGCATCTTTGCGACCTGAAGGAACTGCAGATCCGCGACGGGTTGCATATCCTGGGTGAAGCGCCGACGGGCGGTCTGTTGACGGACCTGCTTGTGGCGCTGGCGCGCGTGCCTCGCGGTCGGGGTGAGCGAGACGAAAGCCTGCTTAGGGCGCTCGCCGGGGATTTCGGTTTTGATGGGTTCGATCCGCTTGACTGCGATTTTGCTGCTGAGTGGAGTGGGCCAAGGCCGGACGTATTGCTCGGCCTATCGGACGCGGTATGGCGCAGCAACGGCGATACGGTGGAGCGGCTGGAGCTGTTTTCGCAAAACCTCGTGGGCGATGGCGAGTTGCCGGTCGATATGCAGGCGACTGCTGCTGTGCTTTGCGAGATACGCGAGCGGTTTGCACCCGCAATTCAAGCTTCCGGCGAGGCGGAAACCGATGCGGTGCTCGACGCGCTGGCCGGTCGGTTCGTGGCGCCTGGACCATCCGGCGCACCAACGCGCGGTCGCCCCGACGTGTTGCCGACGGGCCGGAATTTCTATTCCGTCGACGTGCGCGCCGTGCCGACGGAAACCGCGTGGGGGATCGGCAAGGCAAGCGCGGAACGATTGGTCGAGCGGCATTTTCAGGACGAGGGCGAATTCCCCAAGGCGGTGGCGCTGAGCTGCTGGGGAACGGCGAATATGCGCACCGGCGGTGACGATATCGCGCAGGCGCTGGCGCTGATCGGGGCAAAGCCCGTGTGGGAGGCTGGCTCCGGGCGGGTGACCGGTTTCGAGATCATCCCGCTTGCCGATCTCCGCCGCCCGCGCATCGATGTGACGCTGCGCGTTTCCGGCTTCTTTCGCGACGCCTTTCCGCATCAAATGGATCTTTTCCAATCGGCGGTTGCGGCAATTGCCGAGCTTTCGGAGCCGGAAAGCGCCAATCCGATTGCCGCGCGCGTAGCGGCTGAGGCGAAAACGCTCCAAACCGTCAGCGGCCTTTCGGCTGAAGACGCAAGGCGGCAGGCCGGATACAGGATATTCGGCTCCAAGCCCGGCGCTTATGGCGCGGGACTGCAGGCGCTGATCGATGAAAAGATCTGGGACGAGCGGGCCGACTTTGCCGAAGCTTTCCTCGCCTGGGGCGCATTCGCCTATGGTGGCGGGGCGGAAGGGGCGACCGCGCGCGGCGCGCTGGAGACGCGCTTGAGCCAAGTCGATGCGGTTCTCCACAATCAGGACAACCGCGAGCACGATTTGCTCGATTCCGACGATTATTACCAGTTCGAAGGCGGGCTTGCAGCGACGGTCGAGGCGCTGAAAGGCGATGCGCCGAAGATCTACCACAACGATCATTCACGACCCGAACGGCCGGTAATCCGGACGCTGGCTGAGGAAATAGGCCGGGTGGTTCGGGGCCGGGCCGCCAATCCGAAATGGATCGCAGGCGTCATGCGCCACGGTTACAAAGGCGCGTTCGAGATTGCGGCGACGGTCGATTATCTCTTTGCTTTTGCTGCGACGACGCGGGCGGTGAAGGACCATCACTTCGACCAGCTTTTCGCCGCCTATCTGGAAGACGAGACCGTGCGGGATTTCATCGAGGATGCCAATCCGGCAGCGCTTGGCGAGATCGCCGCGCGCTTTCAGGAGGCAATCGACAGGGGCCTTTGGACGCCGCGCAAGAACAGCACGCACGAGAGGCTGCAAGGCCTCGGCGCGCGTGATCAGGAAATCAGGGAGACGATATCGTGAGCGACAAGAAGAAGGAGATGACGGAGGAGGAGCTGAACGCCCGTCATGCCGACAAGATGCGCAAGAAAAAGGCCGCCCGCGACAAGATCATGGCGACCAAGACCGATCGAGAAGGGCCTCCTGATCGTCCACACGGGCAAGGGCAAGGGCAAGTCGACGGCGGGATTTGGCATGGTGTTTCGTTCGCTCGGCCATGGTCACAAGGTGGCAGTGGTGCAATTCGTCAAGGGCAGGATCGAGACCGGCGAGCGACTGGCGCTGCAACGGTTCTCCGACCTCGTGACGATCAAGCGCATGGGCGAGGGTTTCACCTGGGAAACGCAGGACCGTCAGCGCGATATCGACGCAGCACGGCAGGCCTGGGACGTAGCGAAGGATCTCATCCGTTCGCGCGAGCATCGCCTCGTGCTGCTCGATGAACTCAATATCGTGCTGCGCTACGACTACCTGCCGATTGCCGAAGTGGTGGACTTCCTGAAGGCCGAAAAGCCCGAGGATGTGCACGTCGTCATTACCGGGCGCAACGCCAAGGACGAGCTGATCGAAATCGCCGATCTGGTGACCGAGATGGAGCAGATCAAGCACCCCTTCCGCTCCGGCGTGAAGCCGCAGGAGGGGATCGAGTTTTGAGACAAAGGTTTGGACGCGCCGGCACGCGAGTGATCTCTGGATCCCGGGTCTTCGTTCGGCTTCGCCTCACGCCCGGGATGACGAAGGGGATTTGAGCAGGCGCGAAGCGATTTGCCTCTCGTCTTCGCCGGGCTTGACCCGGCGATCCATCAAGCGGAGGCGGCGCTGGCGAGCCTTGTGGGTTGCCGGGTCAAGCCCGGCAATGACGAATTGAGAGATTTTGGAGAAAGGCAGCGCCACACACTGTCATGCCCGGCTCGATCGGGCATCCAGTAGCCGCTGGAGCAGGTGATCTGAACGCGAATTCAGCAGGTTACTGGATCCCCGCCGTCGCGGGGATGACAGCGGAGTGTGAGGCGAACGCCTCACTAAATAACATCGGTGAATTGTTGATATACAGGAAGACCGGATGACCGCTCGAACCCCCGCCATCATGATCCAGGGAACCGGCTCCAACGTCGGCAAGAGCCTGATCGTCGCGGGGCTTTGCCGTCTGCTGGCGAAGCGGGGTCTGAAGGTGCGGCCGTTCAAGCCGCAGAATATGTCGAACAATGCCGCGGTGACGGCCGACGGCGGCGAGATCGGCCGGGCGCAGGCGCTGCAGGCGATGGCTGCGCGCGCGCCTTCGAGCGTGCATATGAACCCGGTTCTGTTGAAGCCTGAGACGGATACCGGCGCGCAAGTGATCGTGCAGGGCAAGCGCGCCGGAACGATGCGGGCGCGCGAATACGGCAGTCGCAAAGCCGAATTCCTGCCCAAGGTGCTTGAGAGCTTCGAAATTGTCGGGCAGGGCGCGGATCTGGTGATTGTCGAGGGGGCGGGGAGCCCGGCGGAGGTGAATCTGCGCCATGGCGATATCGCCAATATGGGCTTTGCGAAAGCCGCAGAGGTGCCGGTGATCCTTTGCGGCGATATCGACCGGGGCGGGGTGATCGCCAGCCTCGTCGGCACGCATGCGGTGCTGCCCATCGATGAGCAACGTCGCATCAAGGGGTTTTTCATCAACCGCTTCAGGGGCGATCCCTCGCTTTTTGACGAGGGGCTGGCGGAGATCGCGAGGCGCACCGGATGGCCGTCGCTTGGCGTCGTGCCCTGGTTTTCCGCCGCCAACCGCCTGCCGGCGGAAGATGCGCTGGGGCTGGAGGACGGGCGAAAAAGCGGCGGCGTGAAAATCGCCGTGCCGGTGACGTCGCGGATCGCCAATTTCGACGATCTCGACCCGCTCAGGATGGAAGACGGCGTGTCGCTGGTGCTGGTGCGCGAGGGCGAGCCGCTGCCGGGCGACGCGGATCTCGTGCTCCTGCCCGGTTCCAAGTCCACCATCGGCGATCTGGCTTTCTTCCGCCGGCAGGGGTGGGACGTCGATCTTGCCGCCCACGTGCGGCGCGGCGGCGGCGTCATCGGCATCTGCGGCGGCTTTCAGATGCTGGGAAAGACTATCGACGATCCGCAAGGCATCGAAGGGCAGGCAGGCAAGGCCGATGGCCTGGGGCTGCTCGACGTGGAAACGGTGCTGACGGCGGACAAACGGCTGGTTGCGACCAACGGGCGTCATGTCGTGTCCGGGGAGGCGATTTCCGGCTATGAGATCCATATCGGCCGCACGGAAGGGGCCGATTGCAGCCGACCATTTGCAATGGTTGCCGGAAGCGGGGGGAAATCCCATCCAGACGGCGCGGTATCGGCGAACGGCAGGATCATGGGAACCTATATGCACGGGCTCTTCGGCAGCGACGGCTTCAGGGGCGCGCTTCTCGCCTCCTTCGGCGGGCAATCGTCGCTCGCCTATGAAGCGGTGATCGAGGCAACGCTCGATGCTCTTGCCGTGCATCTGGAAGCATCGATGGATATCGATGCGATTATGGCAATCGCAAAATCACGCGGTTGATGAGCGCGGCAATCTATATGACCTAAAGTTAAGTCGCGCCCGTTGTCTGAAAGCGGTAGTCTGTCCATGAGTTTTGTTTCCGCTTTCACTCCTGAGGTACAGCGTATGGGAGAAAGGCTTTTCAAGAGCGAAGAGTTCGACGGTGTCGAATGGGCATGGATCGGCCGCGAGTTTGCTTGCGTTGCCGAAGTGGGGCAGGCAACCCTCATGGTCAAGCGCCTGAAGGGATTGCCCGACGTGACGGGCTGGCAGCCCTGGGCCATCGGCGCTACCGACGGCACCAAACGCGTCGATCGTCCAACGGATCTCGACCGCGCCCGAAAGCGGGCATTGGAAATGGCGATCGAGATCAATCGACCGGTGGACCATGGCCTGAAGCCTGAAGACCTCAATGCCTCAAACGACGGTTGAGCTTTTACAATAACAATATTGCCACCACGGCGACGGTGAGCGCTTGCACGGCGCAGGCTCCGGCGAGGATGCGCATTGAGCGGGTGATATCGTCTGCGCTGGTGCTACGCCGGCCATCGCCGTTCAAGAAAGGATCGTCAACCGTATAGCCTGGATAGGCGCGTGGACCGGCAAGGGCGAGACCCAGTGCGCCGGCCATGGCGGCTTCCGGCCAGCCGGCATTGGGCGAACGGTGCTTGCCTGCATCCATCTTCATCACCTGCACGGAAGTTTCAGGCGAACCGCCTCCAAACGGCGAAGCAAGCGCAATGAAAAAGCCTGCGAGCCGTGACGCGGGCAGATTGACCAGATCGTCGAAGCGGGCTGACGCCCAGCCGAAGGCCTCGTGCCGCTCGTTCTTGTGGCCGATCATGGAATTGGCGGTGTTCACCGCCTTGTAGGCCAGCAGACCCGGCAGGCCGAGGAGCAGGAACCAGAAGGCGGGGGCGACCACCCCGTCTGAAAAATTCTCCGCGCAGGATTCGATTGCCGCGCGACTGACGCCGGCTTCATCCAGTTGCGCCGGATCGCGGCCGACGATCATCGAGACTTCCTTCCGCCCGGCAGCAAGGCCATGGCGGGCGAGAGCGTCGCGCACGCGCCTGACGTGATCGTAAAGGCTGCGCTGCGCCATGAAGATTGCCGCGACGAGGACGATGATCCACCGGCCAAAGGGAATAACGCGGGCTATTCCTTCAATCAGCAGGCCAAGCATGAACGCGCCGACGGTGAGCGAAACGAGAAAGAGAATGCCGTAGAGCCGGCGCGTGCGGTCCGGCAGATCGGCCGTGTTGAAGTCCTGGTCGCCGATTTCGATGATCTTGCCGAAGATCGCAACCGGATGGGCAATGCGCCGCCATATCCGGTCCGGGTCGCCGATCAGCGCATCGAGAAGGAGGGCGGCAAGGAGCAGGAGCGCGGTATCGGAGAAGAGGAACATCGCCCCGCTCAGATCTCGGCGAGCGCTTCGCCAAGCGCCTTTTCCAGCCGGGCAAGGGCATCCGGGCTGCCAGGTAGCCCAAGCCGCATCCAGGTCGGCGCATAGGGAAAGATCCGGGTCCAGATTTTCCGCCTTGCCAGCGCCTCGTGCAATTCATGCGGCTTGCGAAGGGCGATAAGCACATAAAGCGACGTGCCGCCGAAGATCGTGATCAGTTGCGTATTGAGCATCACGTTGAGATCGGCGACCTCGTCGGCGAGCCGCGTCATCATCTTGGATTGCCAGGCCCGATCGTTTAGCGCTCGCGTGCCGATGGCCAGGGCGGGGCCGGAGACGGGCCAGCTTTCCAGCCGCATCGAAAGCGCACCGGTCAGCGAGGACGGGCCGGCGAGAAAACCGAGGCGAACACCGGGCAGGCCGAAGAATTTTCCGAAAGAACGCAAGACCGCGATATTGCCGCCGGAAATGTGGGGGAGGAGGCTTGCTCCTGGAACGCAATCGGCGAAGGCCTCGTCGACGACGAGATATCCGCCGCGCGCCGTCATCTGTTCGCCAAGTGCAAGTTGCGACTTCACGTCGACGAGACGGCCATCCGGATTGTTCGGATTGACCAGGACCAGAATCCGGCATTCCTCCGGCAGCGCAAAGGGGTTGGAAATTTCATGCACCATACGCCCCGCGCGTCGCCAGATATCCGCGTGGCTCTCGTAGGTCGGGCTGACGACGGCGACATCGCCTTCCGGCAACAGCCGGGGAAGCCAGGAAAGGATCGCCTGGGAGCCGGGACCGGCAGCTATCCCCAAATGGCCGGGGACGCGGTAGGCCTCCCTTGCCGCCGCAAGCAGCGCCGAAAGCCCGTCTTGCGAGGGCAAGCGCGTCCAGGCCGACTTCGCTATTTCCTCAAACCCCGGATAGGCATGGGGATTGATGCCAGTGGACAGATCGAGCCATTCTTCGGCAAGGCCGCCGAAACGCAGCATCGCCGCACCCAGATCTCCGCCATGATTTATATGCCCGATACCCGCTTTCAATATGAAAAACCGTTGCTTGCGTTTCTACCGCTTTAGCAGTGCCGCCGCTGCTGCGCCTCCGCCACAGGCTGCTCTGGAAACGGCAGGATATCGGAGTTTGAACAGCGTCTTGCAGGCAAAGTCGAGCGGATATTGGCGTGGCGGCGTGAAAGGGCGCGCAAACGTAACGGCAATAGGCGGCGGGAGTGCACAGTCTTGAGGGCATTGCGCGCTGTGCGGCGGCCCTTGACAATTCCGGCGGGTATTGGCCTATAAGAGAACAAACAAAGAACATAACATCCGCGGATATGTTGCCCCTTGTCCTTCCCAATTGTGGCGTGGTGCTGAATGACGACAGCCGACAGGAGATCACCGCTCGCCTTCAACAGGGATGCGTTGTTGCTCAGTCTTGGGGCTGCGAGGCTGGAACTGGTGCAGGTTCGAAGCAAGGTGCGGCCCAAATCCGGCCTATGCCGTTGCGTGGACGCCCTCCTCGACGATATCGACGAGTTGGCCCTCGTCATGACGGGCAGACGGGATTTCTTCCACAGCGGCGGTCACGCGGCCCTTTCGCGCGAATCGCGGGGCGATCCGATTTGAATGGTTTCGCGACCTTCCCGGTTTCGCGGCCACATTTCGTATGAAGGCGTGAAGCAGAAAGAATAATCAGGGAGAAATTATAAGTTTTGCGAGGGGCCAGAGTCCTGAATAAAAGTCGAGGAATATAAGCGTACAGCTGAACGCAGTTACCAAGACTAATTTTATGAAGTCAAACACCGCGATACCTTTGAAATTTTGCCGACACTGTGTCGGCCTGCAAATTTTACAGCTCAATGGATTGATTTAGAGAGGTGCTTTTTCCAACCTGGGCAATATGACAAAATTACCGTTAGAGAAACGTTATTGCTGGTTTCGGCTAGGCTGGAATGCGCGTCAAAAACTCGCGCGCCGGCGGTTTGATCAACGGAATTTTCGAAACGTTGGCGCGGGGGATGGCGGGAGCCTGTCGTGCACCGTTTCTTCGCAGGAGTTTCTGTTGGCGGCCGCAATCGAAAGGCAAGGGCAGAATGGCTGAAGCATCCGGCAGAAACGCGCTTGCGATGGCAGGTTTCGGGCGAAATAACCCTTTGGAATCAAATTTATAAGAAAAATGGAGGCCTCGGAGGGAATCGAACCCCCGTACACGGATTTGCAATCCGCTGCGTCACCACTCCGCCACGAGGCCATTGGCCGTCTTTTCAGGCAGTTATGTTGGAGTGTCAAGCGGTGTGCATAAAAATGCTCATGCGTATGTGCAAAACCGCCGCCGGAGGGACGATGCAGGCAGTCGTTCCGCACAGGCATCCCTGATTCCAATGATCGGGAGAAACGATTTTTCCGGTCTTCGATGCGCGGGGGAGAGAGAGACGCTTGTCAGCGGGCGTTCTCACCGGTAAGGAACCTCAAGCTGTCGACACGCAACCGGACGAGGCACATGATGGGCGACTTCGAGCAGTCCCGCACCCGAATGGTAGATAACCAGCTCAGAACCAACGACGTCACGGACCTCAGGATCCTCGACGCGATGGGGCTGGTGCCACGGGAACGGTTCGTGCCCAAAGGCAAGCGCTCCGTGGCCTATAGCGATCTTGACATTTCCGTTTATGAGAGCGCCTCGGGCCGCTATCTCATGAAGCCGCATATACTGGCGCGGATGATCCAGCTCGCGGAAATCGCCGGGAGCGATGTGGTGCTGGCCGTCGGCTGCACCACCGGCTACAGCGTAGCCGTGCTTTCCCAACTGGCCCAATCCGTGGTTGGAGTGGAAGAGGACGAGGCGCTGGTCGATCAGGCTTCAGCAACGCTGGTCGAACTTGGGATCGACAATGGCGCGGTTATCCAGGGCGAATTGGGTAAAGGCTGCGCCAGCGAGGGCCCTTACGACGTTATTCTCATCGACGGGGCCGTGGAGCAATTGCCGGACACGCTGACAAAGCAGCTGAAAGACGGCGGCAGGCTCGTGGTCGTCGAGGGAACCGGTGGCGCCGGCGCGGCGATGATCTATACCCGTTCCGGAGATACCGTCTCCGGCCGCTTTGCGTTCAATGCATCGGCGCATGTGCTTCCCGGATTCGAACGCCCGAAAGCTTTCGTATTTTAGAACCGTTTTCTCGCCGCTACCGCCTTCAAACACCTTGATTTCCGGCCAATAGCTGGACTGGCGCTGCTTGCTGCCCCCGATTCTGTTGCCCTAAGGCATCAATGCCAAAGAATCCGCGCAGATTCTGATCGCGAAGGTTGTTTGGTTATCTTTACAGGGTAACAGTGGTCTCGTGACCGAGGGGAAATTCCGACGCGGAGCCAGCGACACAGGGTTGCGTATTGCGCAATGCCAGAAGAGCTGAATCACTCGGCGGCGAGAACGGGTTTTTGATGATGATGCAGAGCAGAGTGGCGTCCCGAAGAGTTGTTTTTACCTTAGCCGGACTGGTTTTGCCGGTATTAGGCATGGGCAGTGCTGATGCACAGTCGATAGGTGAAGCGCTCGGCACGGCTTACGCGAACAATCCGACCATGAACGCAGCGCGAGCGGAATTGAGATCTGTGGATGAATCCGTACCGCAGGCCCTTTCCGGATGGCGGCCGCAGATTTTCGGCAACGTCGATGTGGGGTCGGTGACTTCCAATCCTAACCCCGGGGCCAACCGCTATCGCAATACCGCGATAGCCGGGCTTTCCGTGCAGCAGGCCATCTTTCGCGGTTTCCGGACAGTGAATTCGACCCGCCAGGCCGAAGCGATCGTACGCTCGCAGCGCGAAAGCCTTCGTTCCACGGAGCAAAATGTTCTTTTCGACGCGGCGACTGCCTATATGGATGTGATTCGCGATAGCGCGATCGTTTCGCTCCGCCGCAGCAATATCTCGTTCCTGGGCGAACAGGTTCGCGCAGCTAAGGATCGCTTCGATGTGGGCGAGGGCACGCGTACCGACGTCTCGCAGGCCGATGCCCGCCTCGCCGATGCGCAAGCCGACCTCAATCTTGCGCTTGCCAATGTGAATACGAGCCGCGCGATCTATCGTCAGGTTATCGGCGCCGACCCCAAATCCCTTTCCGCGAAAACCGATATCTACCGTTTCCTGCCCAAAAGTGTGGAAGCGGCGATCCGGACAGGGGAAGAGCGCCAGCCGGCAATTCTTTCAGCGTTACATATCGTGGATGCCGCCGTCTTTAACGTGAAGACCGTTGAAGGCGAACTGTTGCCGACGGTTTCGCTCGAAGGTGCGGTCGAACGCCAGTGGAGCCCTCCCGGCGCCTCGTCCCTCAATTCGATCGATAGCGCCAGCGTTTTCGGTCGGGTATCGATCCCGATCTATCAGGGTGGCGCGGTTTCATCGCGGGTTCGCGAAGCCAAGGAAGATCTCGGCCAGGCGCAGGTTCAGGTCGATGTTGCGCGGGATCGCGTCCGGGCTGCCATCGTTTCCGCCTGGGGCCAATACCAGGCAGCGACGGCTTCGATTTCAGCGGCAGAGGCCTCTGTTTCCGCCAATCAGCTCGCGCTTGAGGGTGTGATCGAGGAGCAGCGCGTCGGCCAACGCACGACTCTGGATGTTCTCGATGCCCAGTTTGAACTGGTAAACAGCCGTGTTTTGCTGGTTAGCGCTCAACGTGACCGCGCGGTCGCCGCCTACCTTCTGGTTGCCGCGATCGGCCGGCTGACTGCGGAAGATGTCGGCCTGCGGGTCGCGGTCTATCAGCCGACGGAACATTACGACAGGGTCCGCAACAGCTGGTACGGCCTTCGTACTCCTGACGGCCGCTGACAGGCGCGACCTTCTTTGAAATGACGATCTCAGGGGAGCCGGCGGCTCCCCTGTTTCGTTTTGGCAGCACAATCCGATCATGTCTTAGATACACACCGGTTCGCGCGCGATCGATTTGTTTGAAAGACGATGGAGCGATTCTTGTCGCTCAGACCGGATGTCGCTTGCAGGACTACGCGCGGGAGCGGCGGGCTGAATTGGATTTTCGCAAAGATGGTAAAGATATTCGACTTGACTTCCCGCAGTATGTCGATTCGTTGCCCCTTGTGCTTTGCCGCGCTTCCGGGGACGGGGTATATTTTGGTGAGGTGATTCGTTTACCTATTCCGCCTGAAGCATATTCCGGTCAGATCGAAACAGGTTTACTGACAAGGATATGATGACGGTATCGAACCCGGGGCGACAAGTGAATGCCTCGGCCGGGCTGCTTTAAGGTGGTGTTGCCGGCAGGCGGAAAAGGTGATGGTTTCCAATGCGCCAAGGCCACCCGTCCACATCCGGGCGAAGGCAGGTGGTTTGGGCAGACAATTATAGTCAGGTACGACTTCTGGGGGACGTAATGGCCAGTCCGAAATCGGCTCAAGAACCTTCGATGGAGGAAATCCTGGCGTCGATCCGCAGGATTATTTCCGACGACGATGCTCCGGCAGAAGCCGTCGCCGAGGCGGCGAATGCGGGCGACGAGATTGGCGATGAATTGGCGGCGGATGCCGGCGAACCGATGTCGCAGGACGATCTCGACAAGCTCTTCGATAGCGACGGCGGATCGGATGACTTCGAATCCATCGATGCCGAGGAAGATGACGACGTGCTCGAGCTGACCGAAGAGCTTGAGGTGAGCGAGCCCGAAGATGTTTTCGACATGGTAGAAGCCGAGGAAGACGCCGGCGAGTTGGCGTTTGTCGAGACAGCTGAGCCGGAAGACGCCGATCTGGAAGCCGACGATGAAACCGATGACATGGTTTCGATGGTGGCGGATACGCTTTCCGAGAAGGTGATGGGGGAGGCAGAACACCTTCTTTCGCCTACGGTCGACAATGCGGTGCATTCCGCGTTCAACAATCTCGCCAGCACGATCCTGACGCAAAACGCCAGGACGCTTGAGGATCTGGTCAAGGAAATGTTGCGGCCGATGATGAAATCCTGGCTCGACCAGAATTTGCCGAACCTTGTGGAGCGGCTCGTGCGCCAGGAAATCGAGCGCGTTTCGAGAGGCCGCTGAAATCGGTCGGCGAAAGCGTCAAAGCCGCCTTTCGGGGCGGCTTTTTCATATTGGCAGCTCCAATTCATCGGCAATAGGTCAGCTTGGACGTGCGGAAGGTTGACTCGACCGGGCGCATCCGATTTACACCCATGCGACAACCCAATTGGCTTGAGATCGCTCCATGCTTGACAAGACCTACGACGCGGCGGCGGTAGAACCGCGCATTCACGAGAAATGGGAAAAGGCGGAGGCCTTCAAGGCCGGCGCGGGCGCTGAGCCTGGCGCGGCTTCCTATTCCATCGTCATTCCGCCGCCGAACGTTACCGGGTCCCTGCACATGGGCCACGCGCTCAACAATACCCTGCAGGATATTTTGATCCGCTTCGAACGGATGCGTGGCCGGGACGTCTTGTGGCAACCGGGCATGGATCACGCAGGCATCGCCACGCAGATGGTGGTGGAGCGTCAACTGGCCGAACGCCAGGAACCAAGCCGCCGCGACATGGGTCGCGAAGCTTTTATCCAGCGGGTTTGGGACTGGAAGGGCGAGTCGGGCGGCATGATCTTCAACCAGCTGAAACGGCTGGGTGCTTCCTGCGACTGGTCGCGCGAACGCTTCACCATGGACGAGGGATTGTCCCGCGCCGTCCTGGAGGTCTTCGTCTCCCTTCACAAGGACGGCCTGATCTACAAGGACAAGCGCCTGGTCAACTGGGATCCGAAGCTGCATACGGCGATTTCGGATCTTGAGGTGCAGCAGGTCGAGGTCAAGGGCAACCTCTGGCATTTCAGGTATCCGCTGGAAAACGGCGAGACCTATCAGGCGCCCATCGCCTGGGACGAGTCGGGCGAGCCGACGGAATATGAAACGCGGGACTATATCGTCGTCGCCACGACCCGTCCTGAAACGATGCTGGGCGATACGGCCGTCGCGGTGAACCCTGAGGACGAGCGCTACAAGGGGCTGATCGGCAAGCATGCGGTGCTGCCGCTTGTCGGCAGGCGCATTGCGATCGTCGGCGACGACTATGCCGATCCGCAGGCCGGCTCCGGCGCGGTGAAGATCACGCCCGCCCATGATTTCAACGATTTTGAAGTCGGCAAGCGCCACGACCTTGCGATGATTTCCGTACTCGACCGGGAAGCGGCTGTGACGCTTTTGGAAAACGAGGAGTTCCTGGCGGACGTGCTTGCGTCGGCAATGCTGGATGCTACGGTGAAGCGCCTCCACGGGCTTGACCGCTTCGCGGCCCGCAAGGAAGTCGTCGCGATGATGGAGGCGGCAGGCCTCCTCGACAGGATCGACGATCATACGCATATGGTTCCCCATGGCGACCGCGGTGGCGTGCCGATCGAGCCGCTGCTGACCGACCAGTGGTATGTGGATGCGGCAACGCTGGCCAAGCCGGCAATCGCAAGCGTTCGCGAGGGACGCACGACTTTCGTGCCGCGCGGCTGGGAAAAAACCTATTTCGAATGGATGGAAAACATCCAGCCCTGGTGCATTTCGCGGCAACTTTGGTGGGGGCATCAGATCCCCGCGTGGTACGGCCCGGACGGCGGGCTATTCGTTGCCAAGACCGAAGAAGAGGCGCTTGCGGCCGCCGCTGAAAAATACGGCAGGCCGATTGAGGTCACCTCCGTGAACGATGCTCTCGCGCGTTGGGAGGCGGGTGACGCGGGCACAGTCGCGATCTACCGCGATGAAGACGTGCTGGATACGTGGTTTTCTTCGGCGCTTTGGCCGTTTTCCACGCTCGGCTGGCCGGACAAGACGCCGGAACTCGCCAATTACTACCCGACCAGCGTGCTGGTCACGGGCTTCGACATCATCTTCTTCTGGGTTGCGCGGATGATGATGTTCGGCCTGCACTACATGAAGACCGAACCCTTCAAAACCGTCTACATCCACGCCCTCGTTCGCGATGAGCAGGGGCAGAAGATGTCGAAATCGAAGGGCAACGTCATCGATCCGCTCGAACTGATAGATGAATATGGCGCCGACGCCTTGCGCTTCACCCTGGCTGCGATGGCTGCTCAGGGTCGCGACATCAAGCTGGCGACAAGCCGCGTCGCCGGCTATCGCAACTTTGCGACCAAGCTTTGGAACGCCGCACGCTTCGTGGAAATGAACGGCGGTACAAGGCCGGACGGGTTCGATCCGGTCAATGTGCAGCAGACCGTCAACCGCTGGATCGTGACCGAGGCGGGACGTTGTGCCGCCAGCGTTACCGAGGCACTGGAGGGATACCGCTTCAACGATGCGGCATCGGCTGCCTACCGGTTCGTCTGGAATACCTATTGCGACTGGTATCTGGAATTCGCCAAGCCGATCTTCAACGGCGAGGACGAAGCCGCCAAGGCGGAAACCCGGGCGACCGCTGCCTGGGCGCTCGACGAGATCCTTCGTATCCTGCATCCCTTCATGCCGTTCCTGACGGAAGAACTTTGGGCGCGGACAGTGGAAGAAGGAACGCCACGTCCGGCACTCCTTGCCCACACGCGCTGGCCGGCTCCAATCGGCGGCGATGCAGCCGCAGCGGAAGAGATCAACTGGCTTGTGGAAGTGATCACCGACATTCGCTCCGTTCGTTCCGAGATGAACGTTCCTGCCGCCGCGAAGGTGCCGCTCGTGGTGACCGGAGCCGGTGCGGTGTCGGTCGCAAGATTTGAGATGCACGACGTTCTCATCAAGCGGCTTGCAAGGGTCGAGACCATCGATATGGCCGCCGCCCCGCCTCAGGGTGCTGCGCAGATCGTCGTGGGCGAGGCGACGCTTTGCCTGCCGCTTGCCGGCGTGATCGATTTCTCCGCCGAAAAAAGCCGTCTTGCCAAGGATCTTGCGAAGATCGAGGACGAAATCGCCCGCATCGATAAAAAGCTTGGCAATCCGAAGTTCGTGGCGAATGCCCCTGCGGAGGTGGTTGAAGGGGAAAAGGAAAAGCGCGACGAATACGACAGCCGGCGCGGCAAGGTGCAGGAGGCGCTGAACCGGCTTGCGAGCCTTTGATGCTTTTTGCCTTACGAGCCGCTGGCATCTCTTGCCAATGCGTGCGGCGGGGGCGTGGTCACGGGATTTCGGCAGCCATGTCTCAGCCGCAATCCGCTGCTAATTCGCTGACGTAATTGATATCTTGCCATACCTGAGATAAACGACGGGCCACCAATGCGCATCACGCCAGAACAAAAATCTGCAAATCCATGGCTGGATTCGATGGCTGGATGGCTACGCGGTTTCGCGCCGGCCATTCGCGTTACTGGTTTGATGGCCTTGGCCGGTCCATTGATGCTGGCCGCTTCGCAGCCGGCGCAAGCGGAGAAGATTGCCAATCCCGTCGCGGTTTTTTCCGGCCTCGACAAGATCACCGGACGGATCATCTCTTTCGATGTCTATATCGGCGAAACGGTACAGTTCGGCGCCCTGCAGGTAACGCCGAGGGTTTGCTATACGAGGCCGCCGACGGAAGCGCCGCAAACGACTGCCTTTCTCGAAGTCGAGGAGATTACCCTCAACAACGAGGTGAGGCGGATATTCACCGGCTGGATGTTTGCGGCAAGCCCTGGGCTGCATGCAGTCGAACATGCGGTCTATGACGTCTGGCTGACCGATTGCAAGCGTACGTCCACTGTCGCCCCGCCTGAAGGCTATTCAGGGCCTCCGGTGGAGGTGACGCAGGACGACGCGGGCGATCCGCTCGCAGGCTCCGCCGCGCAATCGGATGCGGCCGCCGTCAAGCCGGTGCCAAAGCCGCAGTTCTAGGGTCAGGACTCATTAATTTGACCGGAACGGCGATCGAGATGACGAGAGATGCGAGGAAAAGCTTGAAGATCGGGGTTATTCTCCCGGTCGAAGGCTTTGACGCGGGAGGTCGAAGTCAGCTCGACCGTCCTTTGGATCGGGCGGATTTGTACGGACTACTTTGTTGCAAACCCTTGAAAGGCTACTGCCTTCCTGCGGGCTTGCTCCTCGTATCCGCACAAACCCGCTCCGACCGTTCCAGCCAAATTAATAGAGTCCTGACCCTAGTCAGCAAGACCCAGGACGCCCAGCGCGTCTTTTCCGCTCAACGCGTCCGGCAGGGCGAGGAAATCGCCTTCATGCTGGAGGGCTTGCTGCAGTTCGATGTTGTATGTGGCCTTGGGGATCTCCACCGCGCCGAAACGGGCCAGATGATCGGTCACGAATTGCGTATCGAGCATCTTGAAGCCGCCGGCGATCAGTCGCGCTACCAGATGCACGAGCGCGACCTTGGAAGCATCGCGGCGTGCGGCGAACATGCTTTCGCCGAAGAAGACGCCGCCCAGGCTCACGCCGTACAAGCCGCCGATAAGCTCGCCGTCGAACCAGGTTTCGACGGAATGGCAGTAGCCCATTTCAAAAAGCGCGCCGTAGAGCCTGCGGATCTCGTTGTTGATCCAGGTTTTCTTCCTGCCGGGAGCGGGACGGGCGCAGCCGTCGATCACACCCTGGAAGTCGGTATCGATCCTGACTTCGTAGATTTCACTGCGAAGTATCTTTCGCAGGCTGCGCGGAACATGGAACGCATCGAGGTCGATGACACCGCGCCGTTCGGGCTCGATCCAGAAAAGCCCCGGATCGTCCGCCGATTCGGACATGGGAAAGATGCCGCAGGCATAGGCCTTCAGGAGCACCTGCGGCGTTATTTCCAATGCGACGTCACCTTCTTTGCCCGCCATGATCCGTACCCGGTCTCTCGGGCTCAATCACCCTTTGATTCGAGATGTTTCTCCAGCCAATGAATATCATACATGCCATTGGCGATATCCTGGCTGGCAAGCAGGTCACGAAAGAGCGGAATCGTCGATTCAATACCGTCGACGACGAATTCATCCAGACACCGGCGCAGACGCATCATGCATTCGACCCGGTTGCGGCCATGCACGATGAGCTTGCCGATCAGACTGTCGTAGTAAGGCGGGATCCGGTAACCCTGATAGACGCCTGAATCCACCCGTACTCCCAGGCCGCCCGGCGGGTGGTAGTAGGTGATGGTTCCAGGCGAGGGCGCGAAGGTCTGCGGATTTTCGGCATTGATCCGGCACTCGATGGCATGGCCTTCGAAAACAATATCCGATTGCTTGATCGTCAACGTTCCGCCGGCGGCGATGCGGATCTGCTCGTTCACCAGATCGATGCCCGTCACCATTTCCGTGACCGGATGCTCCACCTGCAAACGGGTGTTCATCTCGATGAAATAGAATTCGCCGTTTTCATAGAGGAACTCGACGGTTCCAGCGCCGCGATACTTCAGCTTGCGCATGGCGGCGGCGACGGTTTCGCCGATTTTGGCGCGTTGCTCGACGTTCAGCGCGGGCGAGGGCGCTTCTTCCCAGACTTTTTGATGCCGGCGCTGCAGCGAGCAATCGCGCTCGCCCAGATGGATGGCATTGCCTTGCCCGTCGCCAAGCACCTGGATCTCGATGTGCCGCGGCTTGCCCAGATACTTCTCGATATAAAGGGCATCGTCGCCGAATGCGGCTTTCGCCTCCGAACGGGCGGTTGAAAGGGCGTTATCGAGATCGGCCGCCGTCTTGGCGACCTTCATGCCACGCCCGCCACCACCGGCCGCGGCCTTGACGAGGACCGGATAGCCGATCTTCTCGGCGATCGCATGGGCGTCGTCGGTCGGCTTGACCTCGCCGTCGGAACCCGGAACAACCGGAATCCCGAGCTTTGCGGCGGTCAGCTTTGCCTCGATCTTGTCGCCCATGATGCGGATATGGTCAGGCGTGGGGCCGATGAAGGTGACCCCGTGCGCTTCAAGAATCTCGGCAAACCTGGCGTTTTCCGACAGGAACCCGTAGCCGGGGTGAACGGCATCCGCGCCGGTGATTTCACACGCGGCGAGCAACTGCGGGATGTTCAGATAGCTGTCGCGGGCAGCGGGCGGACCAATGCAGACGCTCTCATCCGCGAGGCGAACGTGCATGGCATCCGCATCGGCGGTGGAATGCACCGCGACGGTCTGGATGCCGAGCTCCTTGCAGGCGCGCAGCACCCTCAAAGCGATTTCGCCGCGATTGGCGATCAGGATTTTTGAAAACATGGCGCGGTTCCCGTCACTCTATGATGACGAGGGGCTCGCCATATTCCACGGGCTGGCCATCCTCGACCAGGATGGCCGTGACCTTTCCAGCGCGCGGCGCCGGTATCTGGTTCATGGTCTTCATGGCTTCGATGATGATGATCGTCTGGCCGAGCGTCACAGTATCGCCGATTTCGACGAAGGTGCGGGCGCCTGGCTCAGGCGACCGGTAGCACGTGCCGACCATCGGCGATGCGATGGCTCCGGGATTGGCGGCCGGGTCGCTGGAAGCGGCGGCTGGCACGGGTGACGCGGCGGCGGGGGAGGCCGAGGCCTGGATGGGGGCGGCAACTGCGACGGGCGCTTCCACGGTGATCTGCCGGGCAACGCGAACGCGGAAATTGTCGCGCTCCAGCTCGATCTCCGAAAGGTTTGTCTCGTCAAGAAGCGTTGCGAGTTGCCGGATCAGTTCGTGATCGAACTGGCTTTTGTTTTCTGCCATGGTCTTTTGGGTCCGGTGCTCGGTTCGTCTCAGGGTCTGATTACGGTTGAAAGGGCTTCCAGCGCCAGGCGATAGCCGGTGGCGCCGAAACCGCAAATCACCCCGAGGGCGACAGGTGAAACATAGGAATGATGCCGAAAGGCTTCCCTGCTGAATACATTCGACAGGTGAACTTCGATTGTCGGGATTTCGGCGGTGCGGATCGCATCGTGGATGGCGATCGAAGTATGGGTGTAGGCGGCGGGATTGAGTATCAGACCCTGCGCCACGTCGCCGGCCTCCTGAATCCAGTCGACCAGAATGCCTTCGACGTTCGATTGCCGAAAGTCGATATCCAGGTCCAGATCCTCGCCAATGTCGCGGCACATGCTTTCGATGTCCGCCAGCGTGGTGGTCCCGTAGGTCGCAGGCTCACGGGTTCCGAGGCGATTAAGGTTCGGCCCGTTCAGAATATATATGGAGGCGGACATATGATCCCCAACAAGGCGACGTGGGCGCTGCGTCCACGATCACACATCCGCCCCTTATAGGCATTCAATCGAGACAGGAAAAGACCTGTCTGGCGATTGTCAAACGATCTCCCCGTAATCAGCAGGTCGTTGCACCGCAATCGCGCACGGAAGCGATCTTGACTTTGAGCGCTTCGTAGCCGACGGCGCCCATGACCACTTCATTGCCGACCACGAAGGAGGGCGTGCCGGTCAGGCCGAGGCGATTGGCAATGCTGTAGACTTCCTCGATCGTCGATCTGACTTCGCCGGAGGCGTTCATGGCCGTCACGATGGCTTGGCGGTCAAGGCCGATCTTTTCCACAGTATCGAGCGCGCGCGCCTCGTTAGCCTGGCCGCGACCACCAAGCAGTTCCTTATGGAACTCCATGTATTTTTCGGGCGCAATCTCATTCACCGCGATCGCTACACTGGCAGCTTCCACCGATCCTTCACCCAGCACAGGGAATTCTTTCAGCACGACGCGAAGGTTTTTGTCTTCTTCGAGAAGTCTCAGCACGTCAGCCATCGCGCGCTTGCAGTAGCCGCAATTGTAGTCGAAGAACTCAACCAGCGTGACGTCGCCCTGGGGGTTGCCGAGTTCCACCTGACGCTTGGAATTGAACAGCGTTTCCGCCGCGCTGCTAACCGCTTCCTCGCGTGCCCTGGACTGGGCTTCCGCTTCGCGCCGATCCAGCTCGACGAGGGCATCGCGCAGGACTTCCGGGTTCTTGAGGATATAGTCCTTGATGATGTCGCCTATTTCGGCGCGGTCGGCTTCATTGAAGTTTGCAGCCATTACGGGTGCAAAACTCAGCGAGCCAAGCAGCATTACCAACCCGAAGCGCAAGGCGGAGCGGAAAAACTTTGTCATACTGATCTCCTGGATCGACTTGCCCGGTTTCCCGTCAAATCCTTCGGGTAGGAAATAGTCGATCGATTATGAATATCCATAGCGTACCTACAGGATACCTCCTTACCGGGAAGTATCCGTACCTCAAAAGCCTTGCGCAGAAGCCTCCCAGCAAAATGCTGGATATTTGGGATCCGATGCCAAGCCCTATCGGGTAAGTCTTGGAGGTTTATACGACAAAATGTCGTCGGCTTGGACCCATCCGCGCGATCCTGTCTTCAAATTAATTTTAGCGCGTTTCGCATAGCGTTTCGCGCCTTCGAGATCGCCCCTCGCCATCAACCCTTGAGCGGTAGCGAGATCGGCCTCCGCCCCCTTGCCCTGTCTGGATGCGGCGATTGCAAGCTGCGAAAAGCCGATGGGAGAATTGCTATCGATCTGAAGTCCGGTCTTCAGCACCCTTTCAGCCTCCGGCAGGAGCGAGGCGTCGTTCGAAGCGACAAGGGCAAAGCCCAGCCAGATCAGCAACTGCCCGTCGTTTGGCCTGAGTGCGACGGCTTTGCGGAATGGGCCGATCGCATCGCGCGGCTTGCCGGATTCCAGCAAAGCCTGCCCCTTCAGCTCGTAGAAATAGGGATTGTTGGGCTGCTGCCGCAAAAGGGCATCGATGAGTTTGGCGGCTTTTGCGCCTTGTCTCGACTGCGAAGCGACGACGGCGCGGGCGTATTGCGCAGGCAGGCTGTTGTCGGACCTTGGATAGGCCCGCTCCACCGTGCTGGGATGGCTGGTGAAGGCGAGAAGCTTGGCCCGCACCAGATCGTGGCGCGCCTGAAGGGCTGGAGGCGCCGGAGTGTTGAAATATTTGCTCTTGCTGACGAGTTCTTCCAAAGCATTGAAGCGTTCGCGGGGCAGGGGGTGGCTCAGGGCATAAGGGTCGGCATATTGGGCGGAGAAAAGCGCCTGATCGGCGAAGCGGCTGAATGTCTTCAGCATTCCTTTTCCCGACTGGCCGGTTTTCTCAAGATAAGTTAGCGCGGCGCGGTCGGCGGTGGCTTCTTCACCGCGCTGGTAGGAAAGCAGCGAGCGCTGACCGATGCCGGCACCGGCGGTGATTGCGCCGGCGCCGCCCGTTGTAATGCCGCTCGAGCCGGACGAGGCTCCGGCGGCGATTGCGCCAGCGCCGAGCAGCGCGCCTATCACCGAGATGATCTGCGCCCGGGAATAGGCGTCCCTCAGGCGGGAAAGATGGTTTCCGGCGATGTGGCCGGTTTCATGGGCAATCACGCCGATCACTTCGCCTGGTGTTTCAGCATCGAGAATGACGCCGAGGTTGATGAACATACGGCGGGAGTCCGGCACAAAGGCGTTGAAACCCTTGTTGTTCACCAAAATGATATCGACCTGAGCGTTGGGAATTCCTGCGGCGGCGAAAATCGGTTTGGCATAGTCCCTGAGCAAGGCTTCCGTTTCCGCGTCGCGCACAAGCGGAAGCTTGCCCTGTTGGGCCAGAACCGGCGTCGGCATGCCGGCTGAGAGAAGCGATGCGGCGGCCGATATGGCGACCATTGTCCTGGCAAATTTGCTCAATGAGCGCTTTATCACTGAAAGGGACTGCGTTAGTGAGCTTTTTGCCATGGTCGCGCCTGTGATCGAAGATGTGCCGCTTATAGGTGCCGAAGGTTAGGTAGCCTGATACGGGCGGTCAATCGGCTCAATGCCCCCGTATCACGGCGGGCGATTAGGTCAAGCGATTGCGGCAGCAGGGTGACCGGTGCCGTAATCCGCAGGTATCAGGAAAAGGAAGCAACGCGATGAAATTCCAGCCGTCCAGCCGCAGCGCAGTTGAACCCTTCATGGCGATGGATGTGCTGGCGGCCGCCAATGCGCGCGAGGCGGGAGGCTCAAAGGTCATCCACATGGAGGTTGGGCAACCGGGTGCGCCGGCGCCGCAGTCGGTTCTGCTTGCTGCGCGAAAGGCACTCGAACACGGTCGTTTCGGCTATACCGAAGCATGCGGGCTGCCGCTGCTTCGTCAAGCGATATCAAAGCACTATCAAGCCGCCTACGGGCGCGCGGTATCGCCTGAACGCATCATCGCCACGACCGGATCGTCGGCCGCATTCAATCTGATTTTTCTTTCAGCCTTCGACCCGGGAGACAGGATCGCTCTCACCGCGCCAGGATATCCAGCCTACCGCAACATCTTGACCGCGCTTGGTCTTGAACCCGTCGAAATCGAGGTGGGGGCGGATACACGGTGGGCGTTGACGCCGGAGTTGATCGAAAAAGCCCATAAGGAAAAACCGCTGAAAGGCGTGTTGGTCGCCAGTCCGGCAAATCCGACCGGCACGATGATGACGCCTGAGGCGCTTGAGGCAGTGGTGCGGTCTTGCGAGGATCTGGGGCTTTGGTTCGTTTCCGACGAAATCTATCATGGCCTCGTCTTTGAAGGGCGGCAGGAGACGGCGCTCGCCTATTCGCAAAACGCAATCATCATCAACAGCTTCTCGAAATACTACTGTATGACGGGATGGCGGATCGGCTGGATGGTGGCGCCGGAGCAACTGGTGCGGCCAATCGAGCGTTTGGCACAAAGCCTCTATATTTCACCACCTTATCTATCCCAGGTGGCGGCAATGGCTGCTTTCGACGCGACAGATGAACTGGATGCGGTCAAGGCAGGCTACGCGGCGAACCGGGAGATCCTGCTCGAAAAATTGCCAAAAATCGGCTTCGACGAATTGCTGCCAGTGGATGGCGCCTTTTATGTCTACGCGAGCGTTCGACGATTTTCCAATGATTCCAATGAATTCGCCAAGAAAATGCTGACGGAGACCGGGGTCGCGGCAACGCCGGGGGCTGATTTCGACCACGCGAGAGGCCATCGCTACATGCGGTTTTCTTTTGCCGGGGCAACCGGCGATATGGCGGATGCGATGATGAAATTGGAAGGCTGGCTGAAATAGCCGGTCAAAAGCTTCAAAAAATTCCAGATCAGATTGAATTGGGCGGTTTTATTTGCGAAGCCCCTTGTCCGCGCCGATCAGGCATGAACAAGGGGCTTTTAGAGATTTGAACGCGCCGGGAACCGGTGCAGTCAAAAAGGAGTGAGGCGGATCAGAAGAACCCGCGCCGCTGCCACCAGCCCGACCGCTTCGGCTTCTTTTCGTCAGCCGCCTCGGCGACGGTTTCACCGTCCACCACTTTCTCTCGCACCAGCACCGGCTCGACAAGGCGCTCATTGTCCTGATCGCCTGACTGGTCGGGAGCCTGGTCGCTTATCTGCTCGCCTGCCGGTTCATCCGCCGATTGAGGAGCTTCGGCAATGGCCGGTGTTTCGTCAGCGAGCGGTGCGTCAGCGGGTTCTTGCGCGGGCATTTCCGACTGCATTGGCGCCTCGGGCGCAAGCGCGACCTCCGCGTCGGGCGAGGCAACCGCGGCTTCAGCCATCAAAGGTTCGGCTGCGGGCGCATCATCGCTTTCCGCGTTTCCGGCTTCGCCTGCGTCAGCACCGTCCGAAGCGCCGTTTTCATCGCCTTCACGCTCCCCACGGCGGCCACGTCGGCCGCCACGACGCCCGCGGCGACGCTTGCGCTTGCGCTCCTCTTCATCGCCGGATGCATCCTGCTCGGACGCCTGGGCGTCGTCATCGGCTTCTTCACTATCGCCTTCAGACGTGGAATTCGCCGCCTTCCGCCCTTGCAGCATCACCGTTGGACGGTTTGCGGCGGCGGCGTCTGCGGCGACGCTTGCCCTTGTTATCCTCTTCGGAACCGGAAACGCTTTCGTCGTCGTCCTCGTCTTCCACCTCGTCGGGATAGATTTCCTCGGGCTCGGCCTCAATCACCGGCTGAACGGTATGAGGCTGAACGATTGGAGGAGCGGCCAGCAGATCGCGCTCGATCAGATCCCCGCGCTCCAGCACGTAATGCTGGCCGTTGACCATGGCATCGGCAATGACTGCGATATGCAGCATGAAACGGGTTTCGAGGTCGACCAGATGGCTGCGCTTCTGGTTGAGAATATAAAGCGCGACCTCTGCCGGCGTGCGGACACACAAATGATGGGTGACGCCCTTCAGAAGCTGATCTTCAAGCGACCGCAGCACGTGCAGCGCAACGGATTCGACCGAGCGGATCATGCCCGAGCCATGGCAATGCGGGCAGAGCGTCGGTCGAGCTTTCCAGAACGCCGGTGCGGATGCGCTGGCGCGACATTTCCAGCAGGCCGAAATGCGAGATCCGGCCGACCTGGATGCGCGCCCGGTCGTTCTTGAGGCATCCTTCATCCGCCTTTCGACCGCCCGGTTGTTGCGTGTTCTCCTCCATGTCGATGAAGTCGATGACGATCAGGCCGGCAAGGTCGCGCAGGCGAAGCTGGCGGGCGACCTCGTCCGCCGCTTCCAGATTGGTCTGCAGCGCGGTGTCCTCGATATTGTGCTCGCGGGTCGAACGGCCCGAGTTCACGTCGATGGAGACCAGCGCCTCGGTCTGGTTGATGACGATGTAGCCGCCCGATTTCAGCGTTACCTGCGGCGAGAACATGCGCGTCGAGCTGCGCCTCGACGCCGAAGCGGGCGAAGAGCGGCTGTCGCGTCGCGATAGGGCTTCACGTTCTTGGCATGGCTCGGCATCAGCATGCGCATGAAGTCCTTGGCCTCGCGGTAGCCTTCCTCGCCGGAGACGAGGACCTCGTCGATGTCCTTGTTGTAGAGGTCGCGGATCGAGCGCTTGATCAGGCTGCCTTCCTCGTAGACGAGGCAGGGCGCCGTCGATTTCAGCGTCAGGTCGCGGACGTTTTCCCACAGCCGCATCAGATATTCGAAGTCGCGCTTGATTTCCGCCTTGGTGCGGCTTGCGCCGGCGGTGCGCAGGATGACGCCCATGCCCGTCGGCACTTCGAGTTCCGGAGCGACCTCCTTCAGCCGCTTGCGGTCCGGCCGATTGGTGATCTTGCGGGAAATGCCGCCGCCGCGCGCCGTGTTCGGCATCAGCACCGAATAGCGGCCGGCAAGCGACAGATAGGTGGTCAGCGCCGCGCCCTTGTTGCCGCGCTCTTCCTTGACGACCTGCACCAGCATGATCTGGCGGCGCTTGATGACTTCCTGGATCTTGTACTGGCGGCGGGGTTTGCGCACACGCTGGGGAACTTCCTCCAGCGCGTCTTCCGCGCCGACCGATTTCGACCTCGTCCAGCTCGTCGACTTCCTCGCCGTCGGCGCCGGAATCCTCCGCTTTCGCGGGTTTGGGCTTTTCCGCCGCGTCGTCGCTATGGTCCTCGGCCCTGCGGTCCTCGGCGTCTTCTTCCTCCAGAAGGGCGAGGCGATCGGCGACCGGTATCTGGTAGTAATCAGGGTGAATTTCGCTGAACGCGAGGAAGCCGTGCCGGTTGCCGCCGTATTCGACGAAAGCGGCCTGGAGGGACGGCTCGACGCGCGTTACCCTGGCCAGATAGATATTGCCTCTTAGCTGTTTGCGATTCGCTGCTTCGAAATCGAATTCTTCAACACGATTGCCGCGCACCACGACAACCCGGGTCTCTTCCGGGTGCGCGGCGTCGATGAGCATTTTGTTTGCCATTGACTGGGATCTCCGCGACCGTCGGCCGGATCTCGCCTGCATCGTGGCGGATTGCCGGCAACGTCTGATCGGTCGCCTGTTCGTTCTGTGACGGGATGAGGAACAGGGCGTTGCGCGCGGCGGCACCGAGGAGCGCGGCGACCGTAAAGTCCCCTTTTTTCGCTCGTTCAAATATCGGTCTCGCGCAGTTGCTCATAGCAACGCCTGTTCGACTGGATGCCATATGGGTTCGCCATTTACGGCGAACATCGATTGTTGCGGGCGGCATAGGGCCGCCGATTAACGTACCTCGAATTCGAGATGCCTTGAAGAAATGGACGCTCTCTCAACCGCTTAACGCGAATCGAGAACACCTGGCCCTGTCGCCCGGGATGCGATGCCGGCATTGCTGCCGTCATCGTCAAGCGACGTCGCCGCTCCTCCGCTCATCTGCCGGATCGTCGGGATCGACGGCACTGCGATGAGCAGCTGGTCCCTTTTCAGGATCCAAAACTTCAACATACCCGGCTCAGACAAAAGCCTGAATCCGAAATCCGTTCTTTTCCTTTTACGGGTGGTAACGACGGAAGGCAAGCGATGTTAAACGACGTAAGGGAAACAATAAGGCACGAGCTTGTTCGTCTTGTTGCGCATCGTCAACGAAAGGTTAACTCGCCTCGCGTTATGCATTAGGTGGCGAGATAAATCGATGGGTCGCAGAGGCTCGGCGCGCGGTATAGTGATGAAAGAGAATCACCTGCCGGGCTTATGCTTCAGCGCGCATCGAAGGCAGGCAAGACAAGGGCGAGACATTTGGCATCCCAACCGCTCCGTTTCATTGGTTTTTACCGGGAGGCCAAAATCCAGGGCGCAGCACTTTTGGATCGCTTGCTAAAGGGTGCGACAATTCGCGCAATTCGTCGCTCTCTCCCTCTATTCGCCTGTTCGCTGGTTGTTACCCTACCGCTGATCGCCGGTTCGCTCCTGGCGCCGTCAGCAAAGGCTGATGAGGCGGCATTGACCGCCAGGGATGCGCGCCTTGCCGGCGATATGACCCGCACCCGTTTCGTCATGGATTTGAGCGAGCCGGTCAAATATTCGATATCGATGCTTGCCGACCCTTACCGGGTCATTCTCGATATGCCGGAAATCGCTTTCGCTTTCGACGAAGGGGCAGGCCATGAAGGCCGTGGCCTCATCTCCGCCTGGCGCTATGGCCTTTTTGCCGCCGGAAAGTCGCGCATCGTTCTCGATGCCGCAGCGCCGGTGACTGTCGACAAGGTCTTTATCCTGCCATCGGTCGACAAGCAGCCCGCCCGCCTCGTTCTCGATCTCGTCAAGACTACGCGGGAGGATTTCCTTGCCAATGTGGTCAAGCCCTCGGCGGAACCGCAGGGACCTTCCAAAGGCGACAGGCTGACGGATCGCCGCAGGCCGACCCGGCCGGTGATCGTGCTCGATCCCGGCCACGGGGGCATCGATACCGGCGCGACAGGCTCCGGCGGCACGCTGGAAAAAGCCGTTGCGCTCGATTTCGCCAGCCTGCTCAAGCGCAAGCTCGAGGAGGGAGGGCGCTACGATGTCCACCTGACGCGGGAAACCGATCTTTTCATACCCTTGCGCGAAAGAGTTTCGATCGCCCGCGCGCTTCAGGCAGACCTTTTCATTTCCATTCACGCCGAATTCGGTGCGGGTGGGTAAGGACGAAGTGCGCGGTGCATCCGTCTACACCTTGTCCAACAAGGCGTCAGATGCGGTGGCTGCGGAACTGGCGGAGCGTGAAAACCGCTCCGACGTCATTGCCGGCATCGATCTTGGCGATGAACAGAGCGAGGTCACCGATATCCTGATCGACCTCGCAAGGCGCGAAACCAAGACTTTTTCCATCTTTTTTGCCCGCAATCTCGTAGAAGAGTTGAAAAGCGCGGCAAAAGTGATCAAAAACCCCCATCGGTCAGCCGGCTTCAGGGTTCTGGAGGCGCATGACATGCCTTCCGCGCTTGTCGAGCTTGGATACCTCTCGAACCGATATGACGAAAAACTGCTGACGAGCGACGAGTGGCGCGAGCGAATGACTGCGGCGATCATGGACTCGATCGACCGCTTTTTCCGCCCAAGACTGGTGCAGCGGCAGGGAATTCAGGCCTCGCAATAATTCAGGCGCTGCAATAGTGAAATGGTTGCACTGGGCAAATCCGCCTCAGCATCGCCATATTGGTTGCAGATGGATAATTGTTGGAGCAATGGCGGTAGGACCCGCGAGAAGCGGATTGTGCGGATGTGCCGGTATTCGGATTGGCCAATGCCGGCGGGCATGTGAACGACCAGGCAAGCAGGCGGTCGACAGACCGGCCGGGCGTTGTGGTCCAATCGAAATAACCTGAACGAAACAGCCTGAACGAATTGGAAGACGAGCCGACCCGATGAAATTCCTTGTCAAATTTTTCGGCTACCTGTTCGGCATAGGAACAGTGATGTTCCTGCTCGTCGCCGCAGGCGTCTGGATCTATCTGACCGAAATGGGCAAGGACTTGCCCGACTATACGGCGCTTAAAAAATACGAACCGCCGGTGATGACGCGCGTTCATGCCGCCGACGGGCAGCTTATGGCCGAATACGCCAAGGAACGGCGGCTTTTCCTTCCGATCCAGGCCATTCCCGATACAGTCAAGCAGGCCTATCTTTCGGCCGAAGACAAGAATTTCTACAGCCATATCGGCGTCGATCCGGAGGGCATTGCCCGCGCCGTCGTGCTTTATGCCCAGAATTTCGGTAGTCGGCCGCCGGCCGCAAGGCGCATCGACGATCACGCAGCAGGTGGCGAAGAATTTTCTTCTGACCAATGAAGTATCGTTTGAGCGCAAGATCAAGGAAGCGATCCTGTCGCTTCGTATCGAACAGACTTTCAGCAAGGACGAAATCCTCGAGCTTTATCTGAACGAGATCTATCTCGGGCTCGGCGCCTATGGCGTGGCGGCTGCTTCGCTGATCTATTTCGACAAGTCGGTGCATGAGCTGACAATCGCCGAAGCGGCTTATCTCGCGGCGCTACCCAAGGCGCCCGAATAACTACCATCCATTCCAGTACCGTGATGCGGCGATCGAGCGCCGCAACTGGGTGATCGACCGGATGGTGGAAAACGGTTACGTCACTTTCGATGAGGGGGAGAAGGCCAAGGCCGATCCCTGGATGTGACGCCGCGCACGCGGGGCAGCCATCTTTTCGCCTCGGAATATTTCTCCGAAGAAGTGCGGCGCGCAATTGGCCGACATGTATGGCGAGGACGGCCTGTATGAGGGCGGACTGTCGGTTCGCTCTACGCTCGATCCCAAGATGCAGAGTTTGGCGCGCAAGGCCTTGATGGAAGGCCTGATCGACTTTGACCGCAAGCGCGGCGGCTGGCGCGGTCCCGTGGCGACGATACCGCTCGGCGCGGGCGACTGGGGCATGGCGCTCGCCAAGATCGAAGTCGCTTTCCGACGTTCCGGAGTGGCAGCTTGCAGTGGTGCTTGTCCGTTCGAGGACGATCGCGCGGATATCGGCCTGCAGCCGGAAAAGCTCGTGAGCGGCGCGCTTTCGACGGAACGCGTCAGGGCTTCCATACCGTTTGAAGCGATGAAATGGGCGCGGGTAAAGGGACGCAGTCCGCAATACAGCGTCCGATGTCCTGTCTCCAGGCGATGTGGTCTATGTCCGCGTGCAGGAAGGATCCGGCGAAGGACTATTTCGAACTGATGCAGGTGCCGAAAATCTCCGGCGCCATCGTCGCCATGGATCCCTATACGGGCCGCGTTCTTGCCATGGTCGGCGGATTCAGCTTCGCCCAGAGCGAGTTCAACCGCGCCACGCAGGCCTATCGCCAGCCGGGGTCCTCGTTCAAGCCCTTCGTCTATGCGGCAGCGCTCGACAATGGCTACACGCCTTCGAGCGTGGTGCTGGACGCGCCGATCGAAATCGGTCAGGGGCCCGGTCATCCGACTCTGGCGGCCTCAGAACTACGGCGGCAAATTCTACGGCCCGTCGACGCTGCGCACCGGCATCGAACGGTCGCGTAACGTCATGACCGTGCGTCTGCGCAGGACATGGGCATGCCGCTGGTGGCGGAATATGCCGAGCGCTTCGGCATCTACGACAATCTGCTGCCGGTGCTGTCCATGTCGCTCGGTGCGGGCGAGACCACCGTTCTGCGCATGGTCACCGCCTATTCGATGATCGCCAATGGCGGACGGCAGGTGAAGCCGACGCTGATCGACCGCATTCAGGACCGCTACGGCAAGACGATCTACAAGCACGAGGAACGCATCTGCGATGCCTGCGTCGCCGATGCCTGGCAGGGCCAGGACGAGCCGGCATTGATCGACAACCGCGAGCAGGTGCTCGATCCGATGACCGCCTATCAGATCACCTCGATGATGGAAGGCGTCGTACGCGCGGCACCGCTACCAAGGTGCAGGCGAGTAGGCCGCCCGGTCGCGGGCAAGACCGGCACCACCAACGAGGAAAAAGACGCCTGGTTCATGGGCTTCACGCCCGATCTGGTGGTCGGCGTCTTCGTCGGCTACGATCAGCCGAAGCCGATGGGCCGCGGCGCAACGGGTGGCCAGCTCGCCGCGCCGATCTTCACCGAATTCATGAAGACCGCGCTTGCCGACCAGCCGCCGGTGGAATTCCGCGTTCCGCAAGGCATTGCAGCTCATCTCCATCAACCGCCGTACGGGCTTGCGTGCGCCTGCGGGCACTCCGGGAACGATTTTGGAAGCCTTCAAGCCGGGCACCGCACCGCCGGATGAATATTCGATCATCGGCTTCCAGGACGAGATCGGCATTCCGCGCAGCGTGTCGCCGGACGCGGGACAGGCGGTGCTTTCGGGCACTGGCGGGCTGTACTGATCGCCGATCCGGTTTACACAACATGAAGCGGTCGTTATGGTCGCGGCCCGAACAAGGCTCGCGGCCATAAGCGTCTCGAGAGACTATTTCCCAATAAGCAAGCAGTGAGGTTTTGATGCGCGCGGAAACGCAGGCCGTCGTCGACGAAATCAAGCAGGCCATAAGCCTGCTGAGGAGGCATCTTTGACTGGGATGTCGCCATATCCCGCCTGGATGAACTGAACGCGCTGTCTGAAAGCCCCGAGCTTTGGAACGATCCGGCGCGCGCGCAGAAGCTGATGCGCGAACGCCAAAACCTTGATGACAACATCAATGGCGTCCGCAAGCTCGAACAGGACCTCAGGGACAATCTGGAGCTGATCGAGCTTGGCGAAATGGAGGGCGACAAGGATGTCGTCTCCGAGGCCGAGAAAGCGCTTAAAGGGTTGGAAAGTGAGGTCGGGGAGCGTCAGATGGCGACGCTTTTGTCCGGCGAAGCCGATATCAACGACTGCTACCTGGAAATCAACGCCGGCGCTGGCGGAACGGAAAGCCAGGACTGGGCCAACATGCTGCTTCGCATGTACACACGGTGGGCGGAAAAGCGCGGTCACAAGGTGGACGTGCTTGAATTCCACGACGGCGAGGAAGCCGGCATCAAGTCGGCGACGCTGCAGATCAAGGGCGAATTCGCCTACGGCTGGCTGAAGACTGAGTCCGGGGTGCATCGGCTGGTGCGGATTTCACCCTATGACAGCCAGGCACGCCGGCACACGAGTTTTGCATCCGTTTGGGCCTATCCGGTCGTCGACGATTCAATCGAGATCGACATCAACGAAAGCGATTGCCGTATCGATACGTATCGCGCGTCGGGCGCCGGCGGTCAGCACGTCAATACGACCGATTCGGCCGTCCGCATCACCCATAACCCGACAGGTATCGTGGTGCAGTGCCAGAGCGAACGCTCGCAGCACAAGAACCGCGCCACGGCGTGGTCGATGCTGAAGGCGCGTCTCTATGAGCTTGAGCTGCAAAAGCGGGAAGAGCAGGCCAATGCAGACGCGGCTGCGAAGACGTCAATCGGTTGGGGGCACCAGATTCGCTCTTATGTGCTGCAGCCCTATCAGATGGTGAAGGACCTCAGGACAGGCGTGGAATCGACAAGCCCGCAGGACGTATTGAACGGGGATGTGGACGACTTCATGCAGGCCGCGCTTGCACAGCGTGTCTTCGGTGGCGGTCCAGCCGAGGTTGCCGACGTCGAGTGACCGGCATGAAGGTCTTGCGAATAAGGAAAAGGCGAAGTGAGGGATCACTTCGCCTTTTTTTGTTTTTGAAACATCCGGAAATCCGGTCAGAAAGTGATCCTGGATGCGAGGTCGCTGCCGGCGCGAACGAACTTCATGGGATCGGTGGTTTCACCATTGACGCGAAGCTCATAGTGAAGATGTGGCCCGGTCGAACGGCCGGTAGAGCCAACCAGGCCGACGGTGTCACCAGCGTCGAGAACATCGCCTTCGGCCACCAGGACGTGGCTGAGGTGGGCATAGCGACTGCTGACGCCGCTTGGGTGCCGCACTTCGACCATGAGGCCGTAGCCGCCATTGCGGCCAGCCGATACAACGGTTCCCGGCGCGGTCGATTGCACCTTGGCGCCGCGCGGCGCACGCCAATCGATGCCCGTATGCATCGCGAGACGCCGCAGGAAGGGATCGAGGCGCGGACCGTAAGAGGAGGAGATTTTCGCGCCCTCGATGGGGCGTGCAAGCGGAATACCGCGCGCCGCGACCTTGAGAATTTCCAGTTCTCCAACCGCCTGTTCGGCACGATCCAGCCGACGGTCGAAGTCATCTTCGGGTAGCCCGATGAAGGGTCCACCGGTTGCCGCGGCCTTGCGGTCGGTCTTTCCGACGAGGCGAAGGCCGAGTTCGCTTGTCTTTTCACGAATGGCGCGAACGTCGCTTTCGGCGTTGAGGGCAATGACATCTAGCGCCATGCGGGCTTCTTCGTCGATACGTTCCAGCGAAGCGTTGAGCGTTCCGAGAAGCTTTTCCTTCTCCGGGGTGTCAAGCGACGCGCCCTTGTTGGCAGGAGCCAAACCCGGCGCAACGGACGAGCCGCGCAATCCAAGGTCTGGCGTATCCGAGGCGTCTGTTTCCCGCGCAGGCACGATATCGATCGGCTCACTCAAACCGCCGATGCCTGTTCCGTCATCGACGCCATTTTCGATTTCCGTATCCTGCGTGGAGGGCTTGCGAAGGGGAATCTGGCTCGCAAGCGTCACTTTGATTCCGGTCTTGGCTGCCAATTCTATCAAGGACGATACGCGGGCTTGCCGCTCATCGATGTCGCGCTGGCGCAGGATGAGGTCATCGACTTTTTCTTCGATCGTCTTGCGATCGATCACCCGGCGGCTGGTCAGCCGATCGATCTGCGAACGCAATCCCGCGATCCGGTCTTCATAGGTGAGCTGGAGCTGGGATTGGCGCTCGGCAGAGGTGCGGATCAGATCGTCACGCAGCACAAGGTAGGCGGTTGCACCGATGTAGCCGACGATGAACAGCGCACCCAACCCGGTCAAAAGTCCGGTGGTCAAGGGTGATATCGTAAAGGAGCGAACGTAGCCGCCACGAGCGATCGTGACGCGGTGCAGTTCACGCCGCTTCCCGAATTCCCTGGTCTGAGAGGTAGGTCGTGCCATGGATCCCGGATCTTCTTTTTGTGGAGGACAAGATGTGACCTCATTCCGGGAATGATTAGAAATCAGTAAGGTTAACAAACCCTAATGACACTGGAGCAGACTGTGGAGGTCAGCGCATTTCAGGAGATTTATTTACAGGCAAGGTCTCGCGGTCAGCAATATTTCTCACCAGTTACGTATTTGAAGCACCAAAAGGACCATCGCGTCCGGGCATCATTTCATTTTCCGGGAAAATCGGCCGGCGGCGGGTTTGCGGCTGAACGAATCGTGCGACCGGCGCGGCGCGTCAAGCTTGCCCGGTAATGCACCCGGGCAAGGCCGGATTGTTTCTTCGACGGGTAGGCCTGCTTTTTGTGCCGCTACGCGAATCACGTTTAACAACGATCAATGCCTTTCCCGAAAGCCGCTGTAGGGACATGGGCCGATCAAAGCGCCCGCGCTGCCTGCAAGACCTCTTCCGCATGGCCGGGCACCTTCACGCCTCGCCATATGCGGGCGATCTTGCCTTCTGCGTCAATCAGGAAGGTCGAGCGCTCTATGCCCATGTATTTGCGGCCATACATGGATTTTTCTGTCCAAACGCCATAGGTTTCGGCGATGTCGGTTTGAGTGTCGGCGGCCAGCGTGATCGTCAGATCGTATTTCGTCTTGAATTTGTCGTGCCTGGCGGAAGTGTCCGGCGATATGCCAACGATCTTGACGTTCAAGGCGTCGAATTCACCCTTGAGTTGGCTGAAGGCGATGGCCTCCTTGGTGCAGCCGGGGGTATCGTCCTTGGGATAGAAGTAGACAACGGAAGGATGCCCTTTCATATCCGACAATCGGACCGTGCCGCCTCCATCGGTGGGAAGATCGAAATCCGGTGCAGGGGAGCCTTCGTTCAATTCAGTCATAGCGCCTTCCTTTCGACACACCTTTTGGAGACATCTTCAAGTGTCTTATGATCCGCTATCGCGGCAGTCCAGTAGACTTCTGCCCGAGTGAACAGGATGCCTGATCCGGACGTTATCGGGTTAACATATGGCGCGTGGCCCCGCTTTTCGAACTTTGCTTGCTACAAAGGATCGCAGTTCTGATTAAGAGATTGTTACGGCGAGGGAAACCGTTTCGGGAAAGACTGCGACGACGCCGCCGCTGGCGAATCATCACTGTTGTCGCCTGCGTGCTGGCTCTCGGCCTGGGCCTTGCCGTCATGCGTGCGCTGCGGGGTCCTATAGATGTTCCTCAAATCGCGCGCTTTCTGGAAGAGCAGATGGCGGGCAGGGGGATAGCCTTATCCGCCGGCAACGCAATGGTGGATTTCTCCTCTGGAGACGGCCTTGTCCTCGTCTTGGACGATATGGTCATCGGAGACGAGGAAAAGGATGGTTTCGGCGTTATCGTTCCCAGGCTTTCCGCGCCGATAGATATATCCGCAGCGCTAACGGGCACGTTGCGGGTCTCCTCGCTCCTGCTGGAACGCCCCAGCCTGTCGGTCGTGGCCAGGGAACCCGGTGAAAATACGCCGGATGTCTCAATGCTGGTAGAGGCAGCGGACAGGCTTTCGGTGCTCGCGGCGAGGGAACTCGACAGGCGGAATCTTACCAAGATTGAATTGGTCGATTCCGATTTCAAACTTGTGACGGGTGCGACACGGGTATTTTCCGGCGTCGACATAACGCTGACGCGCAGCACCGACGACGGACTTGCGATAAAAGCGGAGATACCGGGCCGGCTTGGCCGTTGGCGGGCGGACGCAACGCGCACCGTCGATGAAGAGTCGGGCGAGAGTTATATTGTTGTCGCGACGTCAGGGATCACGGCTGCGGAATTCATGCCGGAAAACGCCGTGCTTTCGCCCGGACGCGGGCTTGGTGTGCCGATCTATCCGCGTTTCGAAGCACGCTTGAAAGCCGATGGCACATTTGAGAGCGCGCGCTTCGGCGCCAATATAGCCGGCGGCTGGATCAAGACCGGCCGGTCGGCCATCAGCTTCGACGAGATCAACATTAGGCTGGCATGGGAACCCGGCACTGACGGTTTTCGCATCGAGCCGTCACGATACGTGCGCGGCAATACGATCATTCCCTTTGAAGGACTGGTGGAGGGGCCGCGCGAATGGCAGTCCACCTGGTCGTATCGGATCCTCTCCAAAGGCGCGACGCTGCTGCCGAACGACGTTCAGGGCCCGCCCATGGCTGTCGAGAGCATCCTTTTTGAAGGTCGCGTCGATCCCGGCACCAAAACGATAGACATCGACCGCGCCTTGTTGCGGGCGGGCACCGCCAAACTCGATGCATCCGGGTCGATCGAATTACGCGACGATGGCCCCTATGTGGCGCTTGCGCTGGAGAGCGGGCCGATGCCGGTTGCCTCGGTCAAGCGGCTTTGGCCGATAACGCTGGCGCCGCCGGCGCGGGCCTGGGTGATCGAGCATCTGCTGAACGGGCGCATCAACAGCGGCAAGGCCACATTGGCGTTGCGTCCATCGACATTCGATCCGTTGAATCTCGCACCGGGCTGGGCGGGCGACGACGTTCAGGTCACCATCGACTACTCCGATATGTCGCTCAGCACCATCGGCACCGTTCCCATCATCCAGGGATTGTCTGGAACCATCGGCGTCGACGACGCCATCATGACGATAAGGGGGCAGGAAGGGGTGATGGTCCCTTCCGAAGGTGAAAGGGTGACGATCAGGGACGCCGCCTTTTCAATTTCCGAACTGAATGTCATCAAGGTCAGGGACGGATCGCTTTCCTTGTCGCTGGAGGGCAACACTCAGGACCTCGGATCCATATTGAACAGCGAACCCTTCGCGGCGCTTGCCAGGCGAGACATTGCGGCGGCCGATCTTTCTGGAACAGGCGAGGTTATGCTCACCGCCGATTTTCCGCTCATGAAGAACCTTCCAATCGCCAAGGTAAATTGGCGGCTGGAGGGCAAGCTCAAGGCATTTTCCCTCGCCAAGCCCCTTGGGGGACGCGAAATCAGGGATGCCAATCTCGCATTCATTGCCGATCCCAGAAAAATCGAGGTCAACGGCAAGGGCAAGCTGAACGGATTAACGGCTGATATCGCTATCGTCGAACCGCTTGGCAATGCCGCCGCCGGCGATCAGGTGCTAGCGACGAAAGGCATCCTTCTTCAGGTAACAGGAAAGGAGCTCGCCAGCCTCGGTCTTGACCTTGGATCGCTTGTCAAAGGCCCGATGGAAGTCGCCTACGATCAAAACGGCGACACCCAGAAGTACAATGTCGACCTTACGCAGACACGGATAGGGCTCGATATGCTGGGGTGGGAGAAGAGCCCCGGCGTGAAGGCAACGGCGAGCTTCGATCTGGTGAAAAGCGAAAACGGGCAAGACCTGAAGAACTTTACACTGGCCTCCGAGGGCGTGGATATTCATGGCGATATCCGCCTGACGCAATCTGGCGAGTTGAAAGAAGCCCGATTCGACAGCTTCAAGCTAAGGCCTACCGACACGGCCTCGCTCATCATCACCAAAAGCGGAAAAGATGGCTTCAATGTCGATCTGAGAGCCGTTCAACTCGATGGTCGCGGTTTCATCAGTTCCCTGCGGAAAAATGCTGCCGGCGACGAGAAAAAAAGCAGCAAGACGGGTGTGCGGGTGAAAGCCGTCGTCGATCTTCTGATAGGCTTCAATGGCGTTTCGGCAAGCGATGTCAACATCGAGGCGACGCAATCCGGCGGCAGCTTGCAAACGCTTGACCTGAAGGGCAAGACCGGAGGTAAAAACGCTTTCGAAGTAACCCTGCAGAAGGACAAGGGTGGCAAGTCCCTGACAGGCAACCTCGCCAACACCGGCGAGGCGTTCAAATTTCTCGACCTGTACAAACGCATGCGGGGCGGGCGAGGCAAACTCTCGATCACCATGCCGGAGGAAAAGGACTGGCTGGGACAATTCAATGTCGACAATTTGTCGATCACCGGCGATCCGGCCATCCAGAAGCTCGGTGCGATTACCAACTATACCGACAAATCAGAGCAAATCGTCCGCAATGTCGGTGCGGTCAGCCGAGGCGAGGCCTCTTTCCAGACCATGCATATCGAGTTTCGCCGGCGGGGCGATGTGCTGACCATTACCGACGGCGCAATGAGCGGGCCGACAATCGGCGGAACCTTCAGCGGTACAGCCGATCTTGCTACCCAATCGCTCGATCTTACCGGCACATTCGTGCCGATCTTCGCGCTCAACAACCTCTTTGCCAAGATTCCTTTGCTCGGCTTCGCCCTTGGCGGGGGAACGGATGAGGGGCTGATTGGCGTCACTTACCGTGTATCGGGCTCATTGACCTCACCCGAATTCACGGTCAATCCGGTGTCGGCGATCGCGCCGGGTATTTTCCGCAAACTCTTTGAATACAAGTAGAGCGCGTTACCCCGGCGCAGCCGATTATCAGACGGGCTTCAGCAAAACGTGGCGCTTCTTGCCGAGCGACAACTTGATCACGCCATCGTCCACGACGTCGGCGACAGTCAACTGGCGCTTGTCGTCGCTCTCGCTTTCGTCGTTGACGCGAATTGCGCCGCCTTTGATGTTCCGCCTGACTTCGCTGTTGGTAGCGCAAAGCCCTGCGGCAACGACAGCGCTGAGCAGCCCAAGGCCGGCGTCAAGCTCGGTACGGGAAATCTCCACCGTCGGGAGGCCGGCCGCAATCGAACCTTCCTCGAAGGCCTGGCGGGCGGTGCCGGCAGCTTCTTTTGCCGCCTCGCGGCCGTGTGCCATTGCAGTCGCCTCGGTTGCGAGGATTTTCTTTGCCTCGTTGATTTCCGAGCCGCCCAATGCAGCCAACCGGGCGATTTCATCCAGCGGCAGCACGGTGAAGAGCTTGAGGAAGCGTTCCACGTCGGCATCTTCGGCATTGCGCCAATATTGCCAGTAGTCGTAGGCGGACAGCATGTCGGCGTTGAGCCAGACGGCGCCGGACGCGGTCTTGCCCATCTTGGCGCCTGACGAGGTAGTCAAAAGCGGGGTAGTGATGGCGAAAAGCTCGACATCCTCCATGCGGCGGCCAAGATCGACGCCGGAGACGATATTGCCCCACTGGTCTGAGCCGCCAAGCTGCACGCGGCATTTCGTGCGGCGGTACAATTCGACGAAATCGTAGGCCTGAAGCAGCATGTAGTTGAATTCCAGGAAGGAGAGGTGCTGCTCGCGCTCCAGCCGCAGGCGAACCAAATCGCGCTGGATCATCTGGTTTACCGAGAAATGCCGGCCAATGTCCCGCAGAAAGGGGAGATATTTGAGCTCAAGCAGCCATTCGGCATTATCGAGCATCACCGCGTCGCGCGGCCCGTCGCCAAAGGTCAGGAAGCGGGAAAAGACCTGCTTGATCCCGGCTTTGTTTTCCTCAATCTGCTCTTCGCCAAGCAGAGGGCGGGCATCGTCGCGGAAGGACGGGTCGCCAACTCGGGTCGTGCCGCCGCCCATCAAAGCGATCGGCCGGTGTCCGCATTGCTGCATCCAGTGGAGCATCATGATCTGCACGAGCGAGCCGACATGCAGGCTTTTGGCTGTGCAGTCGAAGCCGATATAGGCGGTGACCGTCTCGGATGCATACAGCTTGTCGAGCCCTTCGGGGTTTGAAACCTGATGAATGAAGCCCCGCTCCTGAAGGGTCCTCAGGAAATCCGATTTGAATGCGGTCATTTCGCCAATATTCCGTCTGTTTGCAGTCCCGGTAGAGTTTTCGATCCGCTCTATAGAGCATATTCCGTTCAGGCTGAAGCGGCCTGGACGATAAGAGTATGATCGAGGCGTTTTTCCCGGAGCGCCGGGAAAATTCAGCGAAGATCCGGTGTGGGGATCACGCAGGGCGGCGCGCAAAAAAAGCGGCCCATGCGGGCCGCTCAAGTTTTGCGGGTAAAGGCGGGCATCGGTTGATGACGGTCCGGCCTTCGAGCGTGTTCTAGCGGGTGCGGATGACGAGCCGATGACGGCCACCCAAAATCGGGAGCTGCGAACGGCCAGGCGTTGCAAAGGCCTGTGCTTGCATACAAAAAAACCCGCGCCGGTGAGGGCGCGGGCTTCGTTTCGATGGCAGCCCGGTATATTGGGCTGCTGCCTGCGATCAGCAGGAGTAATACATGTCGTATTCGACCGGATGCGGGGTCATTTCGTACCGCATGTTTTCTTCCATCTTCAGTTCGATGTAGGCATCGATCTGATCGTCGTCCATGACGCCGCCGGCCTTCAGGAATTCGCGGTCTGCATCCAGGCTTTCAAGTGCCTCGCGCAACGAACCGCTGACGGTCGGAATATCTTTCAGTTCTTCCGGCGGCAGGTCGTAGAGGTTCTTGTCCATCGGGTCGCCGGGATGGATCTTGTTCTTGATCCCGTCGAGGCCGGCCATCAGGAGCGTCGAGAAGCAGAGGTAGGGGTTTGCGGACGGATCCGGGAAGCGGACTTCCACACGCTTGGCCTTCGGCGAGGAGGTGAAGGGAATACGGCAGGAGGCCGAACGGTTGCGCGAGGAATAGGCCAGCAGCACCGGTGCTTCATAGCCCGGAACCAGACGCTTGTAGGAGTTGGTCGACGGGTTGGTGAAGGCGTTGATCGCCTTGGCGTGCTTAAGGATGCCGCCGATGAAGTAGAGGCAGGATTCGGAAAGATCCGCATACTGATTGCCGGCGAAGACGGGGTTGCCTTCCTTCCAGATCGACAGATGGCAATGCATGCCGGTGCCGTTGTCGCCGAAAACCGGCTTCGGCATGAAGGTTGCCGTCTTGCCATAAGCATGGGCGACCTGATGCACCGCGTATTTATAGATCTGCATCTTGTCGGCGTTGCGGGTCAGCGAGTTCGAACTTGATGCCGAGCTCATGCTGGGCGGCAGCCACCTCGTGGTGATGCTTTTCGACGGTGACGCCCATTTCCTTCAAGACCGTCAGCATTTCGGAGCGGATGTCCTGGCAGCTGTCGATCGGCGGCACCGGGAAGTAGCCACCCTTCGTGCGGGGACGGTGACCGAGGTTGCCGGTCTCATATTCCGAACCCATGTTGGTCGGCAGTTCCTGGGAATCGACCTGGAAGCCGGTGTTGTAGGGGTCGGAGGTGAAGCGGGCGTCGTCGAAAATGAAGAATTCGGCTTCCGGACCGACGAAGACGGTGTCGCCGATACCGAGCGACTTCATATAGGCTTCCGCCTTTTTGGCGGTCGTGCGCGGATCGCGGTTATAGGCCTCGCCGGAGACGGGGTCGATAATGTCGCACATGATCGCCAGGGTCGACTGCGCAAAGAACGGGTCGATATGCGCGGTTTCCGGATCGAGGACCAGCGTCATGTCGGATTCGTTGATTGCCTTCCAGCCGGCGATGGATGAACCGTCGAACGCGACGCCTTCGGCGAACATGTCCTCGTTCACCTCTGAGACGTCCATCGTGACGTGCTGCAGCTTGCCGCGCGGGTCGGTGAAGCGCAAGTCGATAAACTTTATGTCCTTGTCGCTGATTTCCTTGAGAATGTCGCTTGCGGTCGTCATATCGTCCTTCCCGTTATTTCTTCAATTTGGTTGATGGTGCTGGCGCGAAGAGCGCCGCATTGGCAGGCGGCTGGTCTTTCAGGCCATGGCTTTTTGGCGAGGGTATGAAAGCCGGCTCCGAGAGGGCATGGGCAATCGGCAGATGTAACCTCGCCGGATTCGTTGGATTCAATTCTCTCAGATTGCGTCGACCCCGGTCTCTCCGGTACGGATGCGAACCGCCTCCTCGACGTTCGACACGAAAATCTTGCCGTCGCCGATCCGTCCCGTCTGGGCGGCGTTTCTGATGGCTTCGACCGCCTTTTCGACCAGTTCGTCGGTCAGCACGATTTCGACTTTCACCTTCGGCAAAAAGTCGACCACGTATTCTGCGCCGCGATACAGTTCGGTATGGCCCTTTTGACGACCGAATCCTTTCGCTTCCGTGACGGTGATGCCCTGAAGGCCAACCTCCTGAAGCGCTTCCTTCACTTCGTCAAGCTTGAAGGGTTTGATAATCGCTTCGATTTTTTTCATCGGCTCCATCTCTCCGCATCAGGTCTTCAAGGCCCGGTGGCCGTACCCAGTCCTGATCTGTGCTAGCACGAGGCGTGCCACATACGCATGCTGAAAAAAACGCCTCCAAATGCGGCAAATTTTCCGCATAAACGGATGGACCGTCTCACCCGGATTAAAGAGACCGATCAAAAAGCAGGCAATTAGCCTAAGAAATAGGCAGAGACCGTTCCGCGTCGTGTCTCTCCAGCCTGCCTGGAGATGCTGTTTCTGGCTTGCGATAGCCGAGCGGATGCCATCGCGACGCGTCAGGTCAATATGGCCTGGCTTTGAATTTCCGCTGCCCGGCACAAAGTGTTAGCCTTGACGTCATTTAGAGCGGTCAAACGAAACGAGGGGCGGATGAGAATTCTGTCGATCGATCATTTGGTGCTCACTGTGGCGAATATCGACGCCACGGTGGACTTTTATGTGGCTGTCCTTGGAATGGAGGAGGTCGTTTACGGTGGCGGGCGCAGGGCGTTGATGTTCGGCCGGCAGAAAATCAATCTCCATGAACACGGCAAGGAATACTCGCCGAAAGCCAGGCTGCCGACCTCCGGCTCCGGCGATATCTGTCTGATCGTCGAAAGTCTGGAGGCTGTAATTACGCGCCTGGAAGAGACGAGGATTCCGATCGAGGAGGGGCCGGTGTCGAGGGCGGGGGCGATTTCGCCGCTACGATCCATCTACATTCGCGACCCCGACGGCAACTTGATTGAATTGTCGGAACCGCAAAATATCGTCCTGGCCGGGCCGGGCTGACGTTCGTCATGCTGTTTGGCCCTGAACAACGACAAAATGAGGGGCGCGGCGCTCAATTCGAGGGAGAGACTTGGACGTATTGCTGACACCGGCTGAAATGGCGGAGGCCGACCGGCTTGCCATCTTATCCGGTACGCCTGGAATGGAGTTGATGAATGTTGCCGGTCGGGCGGTCGCCGACTGCTGCATCCGTATGGCTGCACCGTCAACGCAGATCCTCGTCCTTTGCGGTCCGGGCAACAACGGCGGCGATGGCTTCGTCGCCGCGCGCATTTTGAAAAAACGGGGGTATTCGCTTTCGCTGCTGCTGCTTGGATCAGAGGACCGTCTGCGCGGCGACGCCAAACAGGCATTTGAGGAGGCTTCCGCGGCGGGCGTCATCGTCGGCAGGCTGGGGCCGGAAGAACTGAGCGAGCGGCTGCCCGACGCAGGCCTTGTTGTCGATGCGCTTTTTGGCGCGGGTCTCGATCGGCCTTTGAGCGGTGACGTAGCGGAGATTGTCAAGCTGGTTAATGAGCACGCCGGCAAGGTGCTGGCGGTCGATCTCCCCTCGGGGGTGTCTGGGGAAAGCGGTGCGGTGATGGGCGCCGCCATACAAGCCACACGCACGGTCACCTTCTTCAGGCGGAAGCCCGGCCACGTCCTGATGCCAGGGAGGGTGCTGTGCGGGCCAGTCGACGTGGAGGATATAGGCATCAAGACAGAGGTGCTGAAAAAAATTTCGCCGAATACTTTTGTCAATGAACCTGGTCTCTGGCAGCAAGCCTGGCATCCGCCTGCACAAGACGGCCACAAGTATTCTCGCGGGCATGCGGTGGTGGTCTCGGGCCCGGCTCTGGCGACGGGTGCGGCGCGGCTGGCGGCAACAGCGGCGCTCCGGGCTGGCGCGGGTCTCGTTACCGTCGCCGCTTCGCCGTCGGCTGCTTTCGTACATGCGACACATCTGACAGCCGTCATGATCCGCTCCTGCCGCGACAGCGCCGCACTTCGCGATTTTCTCACCGACCCCAGGCTCAACGCGGTCGCGATCGGTCCTGCAGCCGGCGTTGGGGCTGAAACGCGGGCGAAAGTGGAGATTTGTTTGAAGGGCGAGCGATCCGTCGTCCTGGACGCGGACGCGCTGACAAGTTTCAAGGGCGACCCCGATTCTCTTTTTACCCTGATCAGGGAAAGCAGGGGGCAGACGGTGATGACGCCTCATGAAGGCGAATTTGCAAGGCTCTTTGGGGCTCTGGCGCGAGAACCGTCGCTTTCCAAGCCGGATAGGGCGAGAAAGGCGGCGATGCTCAGTGGCGCCGTGGTTATCCTCAAGGGGCCGGATACCGTGGTAGCTGCGCCTGATGGGCGAGCGGCAATCACGATCAACGCCGGACCTTGGCTTGCTACCGCAGGGTCTGGCGACGTGCTTTGCGGGATGGTTTGTGGCCTGCTGGCTCAGGGTTTGCCCGCTTTTGAAGCTGCGGCGATGGGCGTTTGGCTGCACGGGGAGGCGGGCCGGATCGCAGGTGCAGGGCTGATAGCAGAGGATCTTTTGCCGGCGTTGAAAACGGCGATTGCGACGCTCAGCACCGATGGATGATCGGGATGCGTGCGACGGGTAGCGTTTTTTCTTTGAACACGCCGATCTGGATGCTATAGAGGCCGCGCCTCGGCTTCGGGCGCTTTCGACCGTCGCGGGCGTGGTGGAACTGGTAGACACGCCAGATTTAGGTTCTGGTGGCGCAAGCCGTGGGGGTTCAAGTCCCTCCGCCCGCACCACGTCAAGTAGCCTGAATCCGGTCTCCGGCCGAGCGCGGGGCAAATCTCATTCGAGCCTTCAGCAAGACGAGCTGTCGGACAGACGTTCTAGACCGAGGACGAAGCACATTACCATGCAGGTGACCGAAACCCTGGCCGAGGGGCTGAAGCGCGAATTGAAAGTCGTCATTCCGGCGTCTGATCTGGCGAGCCGCCTCGACAACTATTTAGCCGATCTGAAGGGCAAAGTGCGGATCAACGGCTTTCGCCCTGGCAAGGTGCCTTCCGGGCACCTGAAGCGCCTCTACGGCCGCCAGGCGATGGCTGAGTTGCTCAGCAATCTCATTCAGGAAACGACACAAAAAGCGATCGACGACCGCAACGAGAAGCCGGCGCTGCAGCCGGATATCGATCTGCCGGAGGAAGAGGCGGAAGCCATCCTCGAAGGCAAGGCCGATCTTGCGTTCAAGATGAGCTACGATCTCTTGCCGGAATTCGAGCTGATCGATTTCTCCGCTCTGGAGATCGAGCGGCCGATGGTCGAGATCGCCGACGAAGAGGTGGACGAGCAAATTAGCCGTATCGCCGAATCCAACAGGCCATTTGAAGCCAAGGAAGGCGCTGCTGAAGAAGGCGACCGCGTCTCCATGAGCTATGTCGGCAAGCTGGACGGCGTCGCGTTTGAAGGTGGAACGGACGAGAACGGGCAACTCGTGATCGGCTCAAAAACGTTCATTCCCGGCTTCGAAGAGCAACTCGTGGGACTTAAAGCCGGTGATGAAAAGACCATCGCCGTCTCCTTCCCCGAGGATTATCCGGCCGCAAACCTCGCTGGCAAGGAAGTTACCTTCGACATCGTCGCCAAGGAGATCGAGGCTCCGGGCGAGCTTACGATCGACGAGGAATTTGCCAAGGGCCTTGGCCTCGATTCTCTCGAAAAGCTGAAGGAAATCATCCGCGGCCAGATCGAGAGCCAATATGGCGCGATGACGCGGCAGAAGATCAAGCGCCAGCTTCTCGACAAGCTGGACGACGCCTATTCCTTCGATCTGCCGCAAAAGCTGGTGGATACCGAGTTCGAAGGCGTGTGGCGGCAGGTTCTGGCCGACATGCAGCAATCCGGCAAAACCTTCGAGGACGAAGGTGCCTCGGAAGAGGAATTGAAGGTCGAATACCGCAAGATCGCGGAACGGCGCGTTCGCCTTGGTCTGGTGCTGTCGGATGTCGGCGAAAAGAACGACGTCCAGGTGACGGATGAGGAAGTGCAGCGCGCTCTCTACGATCGCGTTCGTCAGTTCCCCGGCCAGGAAAAGGAAGTTTTCGACTTCTATCGCCAGAATCAGCAAGCGCTGGCGAGCCTTCGCGCCCCGATCTACGAGGAGAAGGTGGTCGATTACATTTTGAGCATCGCCAAGGTCACTGACAAAATCGTGACCAAGGATGAACTTATGAAGGATGACGAGGACGACAAAGCCTCGGCTTGATCCTCGCAGACGCGCGGTGGGCGCGGGCCTTAACGATGGTTGAAGCTCGCGCCCGACCGATCTTTCGAAACGAAGCGACATCCCCTATGTTCCGGGTGTCGCTTTTTTCGACTCTATGAAAGAGGGCGTTCATCCGGGGCCATGCGGCACAACTCCGTCAAAGGAGACCGGCCCGGATGCGACGGCACCTCCAAACCATGGACGAGGCATGCAGGATACTGTCGATTTCGCCGTGAATACGCTAGTGCCGATGGTCGTCGAACAGACGAACCGTGGCGAGCGCGCCTATGACATTTACTCGCGGCTGCTGAAAGAGCGCATTATTTTCCTCACCGGCCCGGTAGAGGATCATATGGCGACGCTGGTATGTGCGCAGCTTCTCTATCTGGAAGCGGAAAACCCCAACAAGGAAATCGCGCTCTACATCAATTCTCCTGGCGGTCTGGTGACTTCCGGGCTTGCGATCTACGATACGATGCAGTTCATCCGGCCTGAGGTTTCGACCTTGTGCATCGGGCAGGCAGCGTCGATGGGATCGCTGCTTCTGGCGGCCGGCTCCAAGGGAATGCGCTTTGCCCTGCCCAATTCAAGGGTGATGGTTCACCAGCCTTCCGGAGGCTTCCGTGGCCAGGCGGCCGATATCATGCTGCATGCCCAGGAAATCCTGAAGCTGAAGCGCCGCCTGAACGATATCTACGTGAAGCACACCGGACAGACCCTCGATTCGGTGGAAGAGGCGCTGGAGCGCGACAATTTCATGACCGCCGAGACGGCCAAGGGCTTTGGCATTATCGACGAGGTGATAACCGACCGCACGAGCCTTGCCCAGAAAGCGGAATAAATCCGCCGGGGCTTTTGCCCTTCTGGACATGGCGAGGAATTGATCGGTTCTTTATGAACAACGCCTTGCCCTTGCCTTAAACGAATATTGATTTTTAAGGTGGAAGCATGGTGACATTCTCGGAAGGCTTGGCGCTCTGGGGCAAACATTGGCAATAATTGCCATAAGTCTGCCGTATGGTCTGGCACCCGAGGGGAATGAGGAAGAACGGCGGTTCTTTCCCATCCTGGAAATGGAACGGAAAGGGCTTATGATCCTTTCCAAGCACGCGGGGTTTAACTGATGAGCAAGGCCAGCGGCGGCGACACGAAAAATACGCTCTACTGCTCGTTTTGCGGCAAGAGCCAGCACGAGGTGCGCAAGCTGATCGCCGGCCCGACCGTTTTCATCTGCGATGAGTGTGTCGAGCTGTGCATGGATATCATCCGTGAGGAGAATAAATCCTCTCTGGTGAAGTCGCGCGACGGGATTCCGACCCCGCAGGAGATTCGGAAAGTTTTGGACGATTACGTGATCGGCCAAAACAGCGCCAAAAAGGTGCTGTCGGTAGCGGTTCACAATCACTACAAACGCTTAAACCACGCATCGAAGAACAATGATGTGGAACTGGCGAAGTCCAATATCCTCCTCGTCGGGCCGACCGGCTGCGGCAAGACCCTTCTTGCCCAGACCTTGGCGCGTATCCTCGATGTGCCGTTCACGATGGCGGATGCGACAACGCTGACGGAAGCCGGCTATGTGGGCGAGGATGTGGAAAACATCATTCTCAAGCTGCTGCAATCGGCCGATTATAATGTTGAACGCGCGCAGCGCGGCATCGTCTATATCGACGAAGTCGACAAGATCAGCCGCAAGGCCGACAATCCGTCCATCACCAGGGACGTTTCGGGTGAAGGCGTGCAGCAGGCCCTGCTGAAGATCATGGAAGGTACGGTCGCCAGCGTGCCGCCCCAGGGCGGGCGCAAGCATCCGCAGCAGGAATTCCTGCAGGTGGATACGACCAACATCCTGTTCATTTGCGGTGGTGCTTTTGCCGGCCTTGAAAAGATCATCTCGGATCGCGGGCGCAAGACGTCGATCGGCTTCAAGGCGATCGTCGAGGCTCCCGAAGACCGCAAGGTGGGCGAGTACTTCTCGGAACTCGAACCGGAAGATCTCCTGAAATTCGGCCTTATTCCTGAATTTGTCGGTCGTCTGCCGGTGATCGCGACGCTTGAGGATCTGGACGAGGAAGCGCTCGTTACGATCCTGACCGAGCCGAAGAACGCATTGGTCAAGCAGTACCAGCGGCTATTCGAAATGGAAAACGTGGAATTGACCTTCCACGAGGATGCCATGAAGGCGATCGCGCGGCGGGCTATCGAGCGCAAGACGGGTGCTCGCGGCCTTCGTTCGATCATGGAGGCGATCCTTCTCGACACCATGTACGAATTGCCGGGTCTCAAGGGCGTGAAGGAAGTGGTGATCTCTCCCGAAGTGGTCGAGGGCAAGGCGCGTCCGCTTTATATCTACGAAGACCGGGTGGAAGAGACGGTTACCAGCGCTTGACGTTGCAAGAGGGCTGATTATTCACGCAGAGAGGGTGCCGGATGGATCTGGCGCCCTCTTTTTGATTCCGCTCACCGGGTACGCTGTGCAATTCGTTGTGGAAAAGACACGGTCGATGTGGATTTGACGGGGATGCTATCGGCAAGGCGCAGGGAGTGGGGCCTGCCTTGCTTGACACTGTGCGGCGCGGTAGCCACCTAATAGGATAACAGACGGCTGGGCGAGTCTCGACACGCCATCAAGGGTGTTGAGTTTCGGCCGGTGCCAGCTTTGGCGGGCAGGCCGTCGCCATAAATGCGCCCGATCGTTCCTGCCAATTGGGGGAACGGCGGACCGCAATGAAAGGACAAAAAATGACTCAACCCAAGACGCGAACGGCCGGTGTGGGCGAAGGAGCGGTCTATCCGGTCCTCCCGCTACGCGACATTGTTGTGTTCCCGCACATGATCGTGCCTTTGTTCGTCGGGCGAGAAAAGTCGATCCGGGCGCTTGAAGAGGTCATGAATTCGGACAAGCAGATCCTGCTTGCCACGCAGGTAAACGCCTCCGATGACGATCCGTCTCCAAAGGATATTTACGAAATCGGCACGCTGGCGACGGTTCTCCAGCTTTTGAAATTGCCTGACAACACCGTCAAGGTGCTGGTGGAAGGCGCTGCTCGCGCCGAAATCAGCGACTATACCGATCGCGAGGATCTGTTTGAGGCTCACGCCCGCATTCTGGCGGAAGAGGAAGGCGATCCGGTCGAGGTCGAGGCTCTTGCGCGTTCCGTCGTTTCGGAATTCGAAAACTACGTGAAGCTCAACAAGAAAGTTTCGCCAGAAGTTCTGGGCGCCGTTAGCCAGATCGACGATTATTCGAAGCTGGCCGATACGATCGCGTCGCATCTGGCGGTCAAAATTCCGGAAAAGCAGGAAATCCTCGGCGTCGTATCCGTGTCCGGCCGGCTGGAACGGGTTCTCGGGTTGATGGAGAGCGAGATTTCCGTTCTTCAGGTGGAAAAGCGTATCCGTTCGCGCGTAAAGCGGCAGATGGAGAAGACGCAGCGCGAGTACTATCTGAATGAGCAGATGAAGGCGATCCAGAAGGAACTCGGCGACGGCGAGGATGGCCGCGACGAAGTGGCCGAGCTGGAAGATCGGGTTGCAAAGACCAAACTGTCGAAGGAAGCGCGTGAGAAGGCCAATGCTGAGCTGAAAAAGCTTAAGCAGATGAGTCCGATGTCGGCGGAAGCGACTGTCGTGCGCAATTATCTCGACTGGATGCTCGGGCATTCCCTGGGGCAAGCGCAGCAAGGTGAAGCACGATCTTCCCTTCGCCGAACAGGTGCTCGACACCGATCATTATGGTCTGGAGAAGGTCAAGGACCGGATCGTCGAGTATCTGGCGGTGCAGAAGCGTGCCAACAAGCTGAAAGGCCCGATTCTTTGCCTCGTTGGTCCTCCCGGTGTCGGCAAGACCTCTCTCGGCAAGTCGATTGCCAAGGCGACTGGCCGCGAATTCGTTCGTATGTCGCTTGGCGGTGTGCGTGACGAGGCCGAGATTAGGGGGCACCGGCGCACCTACATCGGTTCGATGCCCGGCAAGGTCATCCAGTCGATGAAAAAGGCGAAGAAATCCAATCCGCTCTTCCTGCTCGACGAGATCGACAAGATGGGCATGGATTTCCGCGGCGATCCGTCGTCGGCGCTGCTGGAGGTGCTCGATCCGGAACAGAACTCGTCCTTCATGGATCACTACCTGGAGGTCGAATACGATCTCTCGGAAGTGATGTTCGTGACGACGGCGAACACGCTGAACATCCCCGGCCCGCTGATGGACAGGATGGAGATCATCCGCATCGCCGGCTACACGGAAGATGAGAAGCTTGAAATCGCTCGCCGTCACCTTCTCCCCAAGGCCATCAAGAACCATGGCCTGAGGGATGGCGAGTTCAGCATCACCGACGAAGCGCTTCGGATGGTCATTCGCCGCTATACCCGCGAGGCTGGCGTGCGCAATCTGGAGCGCGAGCTCTTCTCGCTGGCTCGAAAGGCGGTGAAGAACATCCTGATGACGGAGCAGACGGAAATCGTCGTCACGGAGAAGGTCGTCGAAGAATATCTCGGCGTGCCGAGGTATCGTTATGGCGAGGTCGATCCTGAAGATCAGGTCGGCGTCGTCACGGGACTGGCGTGGACCGAGGTGGGTGGCGAATTGCTGACCATTGAAGGCGTCATGATGCCCGGCAAGGGCAAGATGACCGTGACGGGCAACCTTCGCGACGTGATGAAGGAATTGATTTCTGCGGCGGCGTCCTACGTTCGCTCCCGCTCCATCGATTTCGGCATCGAGCCGCCGCTGTTCGACAAGCGGGATATCCACGTCCACGTGCCGGAAGGGGCAACGCCGAAGGATGGCCCTTCGGCCGGTGTCGCCATGGCGACCGCCGTGATTTCGGTCATGACCGGAATTCCTGTGCGGCGGGACGTTGCAATGACCGGCGAGATCACCCTGAGAGGGCGGATATTGCCCATCGGCGGCTTGAAGGAGAAGCTGCTTGCGGCGCTGCGGGGCGGCATCAAGACGGTGCTCATCCCGGAGGACAACGCCAAGGACCTGGCGGATATCCCCGACAACGTCAAAAACGGTCTGGAGATCATCCCGGTGTCGCGCACAGAGGAAGTGCTCAAGACGGCTTTGACGCGGATGCCGGAGGCGATCGAGTGGACGGAGCCGGAAGCCGCAGCGCCGAACGAAAAGGCGGTTGCGGAGGAAGATTCCCCCGGATTCGTCGCCCACTGACAAGCGCCAAAAAACGCAAAATTGAAGGGCCCCAGCCTCGGTTGGGGCCTTTTCTTTTGAAAATCGGGGAAATAATCGTCCGAAATCGCGGTTTTCCGCCAATTTTGGCTTGCGTTACCAGCTGATTTCGAAAGACTGTCCCGCCGGGGCCTGTCACGAATTCGACGGGTAAACCGCTATGTTTTTAGAAAGGTGACTGTCATGAACAAGAACGATCTGATCGCGGCCGTGGCTGACAAGACCGGGCTGACCAAGGCGCAGGCCGGCGAAGCCGTTGACGCGACCTTCGAAGCAATTTCCGGTTCCTTGAAGTCGGGCGACGAAGTCCGCATCATCGGCTTCGGCAATTTCAGCGTGTCAGAGCGTGCCGCATCCGAAGGCCGCAACCCTCGCACCGGTGAAGCGATCCAGATCCCGGCCTCCAAGACGCCGAAGTTCAAGGCCGGCAAGGGCCTCAAGGACGCCGTTAACGCCTAAGCCGACGGCTTATCAGTCGCTGCAGCCCTGCGGGAAACGCTTCCGCAGGGCTTTTTTATGGCCCTATGGGCTTCAGCAGGATGGGGCTCCATATCTTTCACGGTCTACCAAGACTGTGGATTGTTCGACCTTCCCCTGCCTTTATCCGGCGATTGAGGCCTTGCATTCGAGGGCATGAAAGCATAGACAAGCGGTCGCACGCGGCGGTTTTCATTCCCGCTGCTGCAAAGGGCGGTTAGCTCAGTTGGTAGAGCGCCTCGTTTACACCGAGGATGTCGGGAGTTCGAAGTCTCTCACCGCCCACCACTCTCTTCACTTTGGTATTGAGATGTTATTCCGGCGCTTAAGCGACCGGAGTGACCGAGGTGTTTCTTTCAGCAGTCAATCGCGGCAACAAGGGCGTGACTGAAGCCTGAATAGCGTCGGCTTGTCTGAATTGAATGCAATAGGCGCCAATATATTGGCGCCTGTTTTTTAGTGACAGTGATAGGGCTGCGAACCTGCATGGCAGCATTGTCCCGGGGGGCTGTCCTTTCGGCAGCCGCCGCCATGAGCGGCGACCGGGCTTAGGCTAAGCGCCAATGCAGTGCACGCTAAGAATGTGCAAATGAGCTTTTTCATAAGTCAAATTCCTTCAATAATGTTGCAAAAATCCTGAGTGTCTTATTTTTAATATTATTTTTTAGCTGTAGTCTGTATTGCATGGTGCAATAGTGTCCGATTGTAATCTTTATAGATATTGCGATAGCTTTGTAATTGTAAAATATACGCACGTTAAAACTTGGATGTTGTCATGATTGTTATCTTTGATTCTACCCATCACACTCAGTCGCGCAGCTACTATCGGAGTTGGCCTTTCGTTTGGCGTTAAAATGACGACTGCTATTCACTGCGGTGAAAGCGGTGCAGTTGTTCGATGGCGAGAATTGGCCAGTGCGTCAGGCTGTTAAATCGGATTATCCCGAGTTCAGCTTGTTGCAGGTGCGGCGATCGAGATATACGGGTTATGCGGGATTGTTCAGCCGTTGACTGGATGAAGTGCTTATCCACAAAGCGATAGGAGGGCCTTTAGCCGGGAATTGGTGGAAATCGGCAGCTTTGGTGGAAACGTCATAATAGCGCCGTTGCAGCGCTTGACACTGACCGCGTGTCACCGTACATCAGCGCCACCTCAGGCGGTCATGGAGCGCCTGGTTCCAAGCGGGTGTAGCTCAGTTGGTTAGAGTGCCGGCCTGTCACGCCGGAGGTCGCGGGTTCGAGCCCCGTCACTCGCGCCATTTCCTTCAAGATATCGTTTTGAACGGGAGTGGGCTTGGATACGGAATAGGCGAGCGGGTGTAGCTCAGTTGGTTAGAGTGCCGGCCTGTCACGCCGGAGGTCGCGGGTTCGAGCCCCGTCACTCGCGCCATCCGTATCGAAGACAAAAATTCCATTACAACAAAAGCCGCCGCAAGGCGGCTTTTGTGCGTTCAGGTCAACGGCTATGGCCTGCGGCACATACTGAATGAATTTCCCAATTCTCCACGCCTTGAAATATTCTGGTGATTCCAGTGCGAGCTGCATGGAGCCTTTCCGGGCAATGTCTGTTTGGTTGTGAAAAACGAGCCGCGTGGATGCGTGGCTTTGCGGTTTGTTGAAGAGGGAAAATCGCCCGATCGGGCCATGTGGGGCTGGTCAGGCGGTAATTGCGTTCTTTATATGTCAGAGGTGGGACTTGCGTTGCAGCAGAGCGTGGGCTAAGCGTGCCGACGCGGCCCAATGCATTGAAGCCTATGCATCCGTTCATCGGCGGGAGCTGGACGCGATGGGTGCTTGCACCTGTGTCTGGAGCCGCCGAACGATCTTTGGTCCACGCCTTAAGATCCATGTGCAGGGACATGTTTGAACATGGAAGACCTCCTCAGGGATTATGTTCCCATCATCGTGTTCATTGGCGTTTCGTTGGTGATCGGACTGGCGCTTCTTGTGTCGCCTTTCCTGATTGCCTATCAGAATCCCGATTCCGAAAAGCTTTCGGCGTATGAATGTGGATTCAACGCCTTTGACGACGCGCGCATGAAATTCGACGTTCGCTTCTATCTCGTGTCGATCCTTTTCATCATTTTCGATCTGGAAGTGGCGTTTCTGTTTCCGTGGTCGGTAACCTTCGGCCATCTTGGCTGGTTTGGTTTCACATCGATGATGATTTTCCTCGGCGTTTTGACCATCGGCTTCATCTATGAATGGAAGAAGGGGGCTCTGGAATGGGACTGACCACCTCTGAGCCGCTTATTGCGCAGTCTCCCAAAGGCATAATCGATCCGAACACCGGTAAGCCCGTTGGCCAGAACGATCCTTTCTTTCTGGAAATCAACGATGAGCTGGCCGACAAGGGCTTTGTCGTCACTGCGACCGACAATCTGATCCAATGGGCCCGTACCGGCTCGCTCATGTGGATGACTTTCGGTTTGGCGTGTTGCGCCGTCGAAATGATGCAGATGTCGATGCCGCGCTATGACGTGGAGCGCTTCGGTTTCGCGCCGAGGGCGAGCCCGCGCCAGTCGGATGTGATGATCGTCGCGGGTACGCTGACCAATAAAATGGCGCCGGCGCTGCGCAAGGTCTACGACCAGATGCCGGAGCCGCGTTACGTGATTTCGATGGGTTCCTGCGCCAACGGCGGCGGCTACTATCACTATTCCTATTCGGTGGTGCGCGGCTGCGACCGGGTTGTGCCGGTGGATATTTATGTGCCTGGCTGCCCGCCGACGGCTGAGGCTCTGCTTTACGGCGTGCTTTTGCTGCAAAAGAAAATACGCCGTACCGGCACGATCGAGCGTTGATAGAGCGGCATGGGTCAGACAGGCAATTCTGGGTCCAATCGGACAGGTGAAGAGGTCATGGACGAGACGCTCTCAGAACTCGGCGAACACATCGAGGCATCGCTTGGCGACGCGGTGGACGGATGGAATGTCGCCTTTGGCGAACTGACGATAGAGGCGCGCTCGGCTGAGATCATCTCGGTGATCCGGTTTTTGCGTGACGATGCCAGATGCCAGTTCATCAATCTCAGCGATTTGTGCGGGGTGGATTGGCCGGGGCGCGAACGGCGGTTCGATGTGGTTTATCACCTGCTTTCTCCGAGGCAGAACCTCCGCTTGAGGGTGAAGGTGCGGGCTGATGAAGACGTGCCGGTTCCCTCGCTCGTTGCGATTTTCCCGGCCGCCGAATGGTATGAACGGGAAGCCTACGACATGTATGGCATCTTGTTCTCCGACCACCCGGATTTGCGCCGCATCCTGACCGATTACGGTTTCGATGGCTTTCCGCTCCGCAAGGATTTCCCGCTCACCGGCTACGTGGAAGTGCGTTACGACGACGAGAAGAAGCGCGTCGTCTACGAACCGGTTCGGCTGAACCAGGAATTCCGCGATTTCGATTTTCTTTCGCCCTGGGAAGGTACGGATTACGTGCTTCCCGGTGACGAAAAAGCCAAGACCAATTGAGGCAGCCGATGGCAGAGGCTCAGGTCCGCAATTTCAATATCAACTTCGGCCCGCAGCATCCGGCGGCGCATGGCGTGCTGCGTCTTGTGCTGGAACTGGACGGCGAGGTGGTCACGCGCGTCGATCCGCATATCGGCCTGCTGCATCGCGGCACGGAGAAACTCCTGGAGTATAAGACCTATCTCCAGGGTGTGCCTTATTTCGACCGGCTGGACTACGTCGCGCCGATAAATCAGGAGCACGCATTCTCGCTGGCGATCGAAAAGCTGGTGGGAATTACCGTACCCAAGCGCGGGCAGCTTATCCGGGTGCTCTACTCGGAAATCGGCCGCTTGCTCTCGCATCTTCTCAACGTTACGACGCAAGCACTTGATGTCGGAGCGTTAACGCCGCCGCTGTGGGGTTTTGAGCCGCGCGAAGAGCTCATGGTTTTTTATGAGAGGGCGTCGGGTTCGCGCATGCATGCGGCCTTTGTTCGTCCTGGCGGGGTGCATCAGGATCTGCCGAAGCAACTCCTCGACGACATCTGGGATTTCTGCGATCCCTTCCTGCAGACGCTGGACGATATCGAAGGGCTGTTGACCGATAACCGCATATTCAAGCAGAGAAACGTCGATATCGCAAAGATCTCGCTCGATGAATGCTGGGCGCGCGGATTTTCCGGTGTGATGGTGCGCGGTTCCGGTGCCGCGTGGGATTTGCGCAAGGCGCAGCCTTACGAGTGTTACGCGGAACTGGATTTCGATATTCCGGTCGGCAAAAACGGCGACTGCTACGACCGCTATCTCATCCGCATGGAAGAGATGCGCCAATCGGTGCGCATCATGAAGCAATGCCTTGAGAAGCTGACGGTTGAAAGCGGTCCGGTGTCGTCGGTAGACGGCAAGGTGGTGCCGCCCAAGCGCGGCGAGATGAAGCGTTCCATGGAAGCGCTGATTCATCACTTCAAGCTCTATACCGAGGGCTACCGGGTGCCCGAGGGCGAGGTCTATGCCGCCGTCGAGGCGCCAAAGGGCGAATTCGGCGTCTATCTCGTCTCGGATGGATCCAACAAACCCTATCGCTGCAAGATCAAGGCGCCCGGTTTCGCGCACCTTCAGGCGATGGATTTCCTTTGCCGGGGGCACATGCTGGCGGACGTGTCGGCCATCCTCGGTTCCCTTGATATCGTGTTCGGAGAGGTTGACCGGTAATGGCCGTTCGTCGCCTTCACCATGAGCAGCCCGCGAGCTTTGCCTTCACGGATGGCAATCTCGACTGGGCGAATAAAATCATCGCTCGCTATCCCGAGGGGCGGCAGGCTTCTGCGGTTATCCCGCTGTTGTGGCGGGCGCAGGAGCAGCATGACGGATGGGTGCCGGAGCCGGCGATCCGCTACATTGCGGATCTCTTGGGGATGCCGCATATCCGCGTGCTGGAAGTTGCGACATTCTACACGATGTTTCAGCTGCAGCCGGTGGGCCGCAAGGCTCACATCCAGGTTTGCGGCACAACGCCTTGTCAGCTGCGCGGTTCGGAAGACCTGATCAAAATCTGCAAGAGCCGGATCGCTGCCCATTCGCATGAGATTTCAGGCGATGGCGATTTTTCATGGGAAGAGGTCGAGTGCCTTGGCGCTTGCGTCAATGCGCCAATGGTGCAGATCTTCAAGGATACCTATGAAGACCTGACGCCAGAATCCTTCGAGAAGCTCATCGATGACATATCCGCCGGTCGTGAGGTAACGCCCGGGCCGCAAAATGGCCGCCGCTTCGGCGCGCCAGCCAGCGGCGCGACGGCTCTCAAAGATATAAAAGACAGCACCAAAGGCAGCGATCCCACTCCGCATCTGGTGGATGGGGCGGAGAGCGCATCTCACGCTTTTGCCGGGGCCTCCATCAATGCCGGTGGCGTGGATTACGGTGCCGATCGGCAGGCAGCGGCAGCGAAGCCTCAGCTCAAGAAAGCGGCAAAGAGTGCTGCTCCGGCAAAGTCGCCCGCAACCACTGAGGCGAAGGCGGAAAACGCTGCAAAGCCCAAGGCTGACGACCGCGCGGAAGTGGAAACGGTTCGCTCCGTTGCCGAAGTCTCGACCGGTAGCGACGACGCTCATAAGCCGGAGCTTCTTTCTGCTCCCAATGGCGGCAAAAAAGACGACCTGAAGCGGATAAAGGGCGTCGGCCCGAAGATCGAAGAAACCCTGAATGAGCTTGGCGTCTATCACTTTGCCCAGATTGCCGGCTGGAACGAAAACAACAAGGCCTGGGTCGACGATCAGTTGAAGTTCAAAGGCCGCATCGACCGCGAGGATTGGATCGCTCAGGCGAAACTCCTTGCCGAGGGTGGCGAAACCGAGTTCTCCAGGCGCGTCGACTCCGGCGACGTGCCGTCGAGCAAGTCTTAAGGCAGGGCTGACCAGATGCTGAAAGATCAGGATCGGATCTTCACCAATATCTACGGCCTGCATGACTGGGGCCTTGAAGGCGCGCGCAAGCGTGGCCAGTGGGATGGCACGAAGGCTATCCTCGAACATGGCCGCGACTGGATCGTCGAGCAGATGAAGGCCTCCGGCCTTCGCGGGCGCGGCGGGGCCGGCTTTCCGACCGGTTTGAAATGGTCCTTCATGCCGAAGGAGAGCGACGGTCGCCCGGCCTATCTGGTGGTGAACGCCGACGAATCCGAGCCTGGAACCTGCAAGGACCGGGAAATCCTGCGCCACGATCCGCATACGCTGGTGGAAGGTTGCCTGGTCGCCGGTTTCGCCATGGGGGCTATTGCCGCTTACATTTACGTGCGCGGCGAATTCATTCGCGAACGCGAGCGGCTGCAGGCTGCAATCGATCAGGCCTATGACGCCGGATTGATCGGCAAGAACAACATCCACGGCTACGATTTCGATATCTATGTGCACCACGGTGCCGGCGCTTATATCTGCGGCGAGGAAACGGCGCTGCTGGAAAGCCTTGAGGGCAAAAAAGGGCAGCCACGCCTGAAGCCGCCATTTCCCGGCAAATGTCGGCCTCTATGGTTGCCCGACGACGGTGAACAATGTGGAATCGATTGCGGTTGCGCCGACGATCCTGCGGCGCGGCGCGGCGTGGTTTGCCGGTCTCGGCAAGCCGAACAACACCGGCACCAAGCTTTTCTGCATTTCCGGCCACGTCAACAATCCCTGCACGGTCGAGGAGGAAATGGGCATTTCCTTCCGTGAGCTGATCGACAGGCATTGCGGTGGCATCCGTGGCGGCTGGGACAATCTCTTGGCTGTCATCCCGGGCGGTTCGTCCGTTCCCTGCGTCAAGGGCGAGGATATCGCCGAATGCGACATGGATTTCGACAGCCTGCGGACACTCGGTTCGGGACTCGGCACGGCTGCCGTTATCGTCATGGACAAGTCGACCGATATCATCAAGGCGATCGCCAGGCTCAGCTATTTCTACAAGCATGAAAGCTGCGGCCAATGCACGCCGTGCCGCGAAGGCACCGGTTGGATGTGGCGTGTCATGGAACGCATGGTCAAGGGCAACGCCTCCAAGGAAGAGATCGACATGCTCTTCCAGGTGACCAAGCAGGTCGAGGGTCATACGATCTGCGCTCTTGGCGACGCGGCTGCCTGGCCGTATCCAGGGGCTGATCAGACACTTCAGGCCGGTTATCGAAGAGCGCATCGACCAATATACCGCGAAGTCGCGGTCGGCTGGTGCGACGCTGGCAGCGGCCGAGTAAGGCTGAAAAAGGATTTCGGAGTACACCGATGCGCAAGATCCTCGTCGATGGAAGTGAAGTGGAGGTTCCAGCCGAATACACGCTGTTGCAGGCGTGCGAAGCGGCCGGCGCCGAGATTCCACGCTTTTGCTTTCATGACCGCCTTTCCATTGCCGGAAATTGCCGGATGTGCCTGATCGAGGTGAAGGGCGGACCGCCCAAGCCGGTTGCTTCCTGCGCCATGAACGTTCGCGATCTGCGCCCGGGGCCGAATGGGGAACTGCCGGAAATCTTCACCAGGACGCCAATGGTCAAAAAGGCGCGCGAAGGTGTGATGGAATTCCTGCTGATCAACCATCCGCTCGATTGCCCGATCTGCGACCAGGGCGGCGAATGCGACCTGCAGGACCAGGCGATGGCCTATGGCGTCGATGCGTCGCGCTATCAGGAAAATAAGCGCGCCGTCGAAGACAAGCATATCGGCCCGCTGGTCAAGACGATCATGACGCGTTGCATCCATTGCACGCGCTGCGTCCGCTTCACGACGGAAGTCTGTGGCGTATCCGATCTCGGCCTGATTGGCCGGGGCGAGGATGCTGAAATCACGTCCTATCTGGAAAAGGCGCTGACTTCGGAAATGCAGGGCAATGTTGTCGATCTTTGTCCGGTAGGCGCGCTCACCCACAAACCCTATGCCTTTCAGGCAAGGCCTTGGGAATTGAAGAAAACCGAAGCGGTTGATGTCATGGACGCGCTTGGCTCGGCGATCCGCATCGACACGCGTGGCCGCGAAGTGATGCGTGTCCTGCCGCGGCTTAACGAAGCGGTGAACGAAGAGTGGATTTCCGACAAGACGCGTTACATCTGGGATGGGCTCAAGAGCCAGCGACTGGATCGGCCTTATGCCAGGATCGACGGCAAGCTCAAGCCCGTTTCATGGAGCGAGGCTTTCCGGATTATCGCTGAAAAGGTCAAGGCCACGAAGCCTGAACGGGTCGGAGCGCTCGGCGGTCAGCTTGCAAGCGTGGAAGACTTGTTCGCGCTCAAGGGTGTGATGGATGGGCTGGGTGTAAAGAACCTCGACTGCCGTTATCCCGGATCGCCGCTCGATCCCGCAAACGGGCGCGCCAGCTATCTTTTCAATTCAACGGTGGCAGGCATCGAAGAAGCCGACGCCATCCTGCTGATTGGCACCGATCCGCGCAAGGAAGCACCGGTGCTGAACGCGCGTATCCGCAAGCGTTATGCCAGGGGCGGCGTGCAGATCGGGTTGATCGGCGAGAGTGTCGACCTGACCTACCCTTATAAATATCTCGGAGCCGGGCCTGAGACGCTCGCGCAGTTTGCCGATCACGCGCCAGCAAAGGCAGAGCGGCCGATGTTCATCATCGGGCAGGGCGCGCTCAATCGCCCGGACGGCGCGGCGATCCTCGCGATGGCGGTAAAAGCCGCCAAGGCGCTCGGGGTAATCCGCGATGGCTGGAACGGCTTCAATATTCTTCATACCGAGGCAGCACTCGTCGGAGCGCTCGACATCGGTTTTGTGCCGGGTGAGGGCGGGCTTGGTACAGAGGCTATGCTGGAACCGGGCGCGATGGACGTATTGTTCCTGCTTGGCGTCGATGAGGTCGATGTACCGGAAGGTGCGTTCGTCGTTTATCAGGGCACTCATGGCGATCGCGGCGCGCATCGCGCCGACGTTATCCTGCCCGGTGCTGCCTACACCGAAAAATCCGGCACCTATGTCAACACAGAAGGGCGGGTCCAGTTCAGCGAAAGGGCAGGCTTCCCGCCGGGCGATGCGCGTGAGGATTGGGCGATCCTTCGGGCGCTTTCCGCCCAACTGGGCAAGGTGCTTCCTTTCGACAGTCTGAGCGAGCTTCGTACCGCGCTATACGCTGCTTTCCCACATCTGGCGGAAATTGGCGCGATTGCAGCGGGACGCGGCGAAGATATCGAAAAGCTTGCCGGTCTCGGTGGCAAGGCGAGCAAGGCTGCGTTCCATAATGCGGTAACCGATTTCTATCTTACCAACCCAATCGCGCGCGCATCCGCGGTGATGGCCGAATGCTCGGCTCTTGCCAAGGCTCGCGCGGCCGAGGCAGCCGAGTAAAGGGCAGGGCGACAATGGCTGAACTCTGGGCGGATTATCTCCTTCCCCTGATCATCATGGTGGCGCAGAGCGTTTTGATGCTCGTCGTGCTGCTTGTGGCGATTGCCTATATTCTTTATGCCGATCGCAAGATCTGGGCGGCGGTGCAGATCCGGCGTGGTCCGAATGTGGTTGGCCCCTGGGGCTTGCTGCAATCCTTCGCGGATCTACTGAAGTTCGTTTTGAAGGAACCGGTGATACCGGCGAGCGCCAACAAGGGGCTCTTCCTGCTGGCGCCGCTGGTCACCGTGATGCTGGCGCTTGCCGCCTGGGCGGTGGTGCCGGTTGCCGATGGCTGGGTGATCGGCAATATCAACGTCGGCATTCTCTATATATTCGCAATATCGTCGCTCGGCGTGTACGGCATCATCATCGGCGGTTGGGCGTCTAACTCCAAGTATCCGTTCCTTTCGGCGCTGCGGTCGGCGGCGCAGATGGTGTCTTATGAGGTCTCGATCGGTTTCGTCATCGTAACCGTGCTGCTTTGCGCGGGATCGCTCAATCTTTCCGAGATCGTGCTGGCGCAGCGCACCGGTCTTGCCACGGCCATCGGCTTGCCCTGGTTGACCTTCTTGAACTGGTACTGGCTGCCGCTTTTCCCGATGTTCGTGGTGTTCTTCATTTCCGCTCTGGCAGAAACGAACCGCCCGCCATTCGATCTGGCGGAAGCCGAATCGGAGCTCGTCGCCGGTTTCATGGTCGAATACGGCTCGACGCCTTACATGATGTTCATGCTGGGCGAATATGTATCGATTGCGCTGATGTGCGCGCTGACCACCATTCTTTTCCTTGGTGGATGGCTGCCGCCCTTCGATTTCGCCCCCTTCACCTGGGTGCCAGGCGTGATCTGGTTCGTGCTGAAGGTTCTTCTGGTGTTCTTCATGTTTGCGATGGTCAAGGCGATCGTGCCGCGCTATCGCTACGACCAACTCATGCGGCTTGGGTGGAAAGTCTTCCTGCCGCTGTCGCTCGCCATGGTGTTCATCGTCTCGGCGGTGCTGATGGTAATGGGCTGGGCACCATGAAAAGGGAAAGAGCATGCCGCTGTCGCTCGCGGGTCTGATCGCGGCGGCAATCGGGCTCTATATCGGTTGGTTGGACTATAAGATCATGACCGGCGTTCTTCGGGCGGCGGCGGAACGAAAAAGACAAAGAACGGGAGACGCAGGCTTCCTCGGGCGGTTCGAGAATGCCGTGCAAATCCTGATCATGGTGATCACGATCATCGGGTTTCCGGTGATCGGCTATATCGCAGCCTTGCAGCTTGTGGGCTGAGAGGAAACGCAAAACAGGGACTTTGGGCCATGGGAATTCAACAGGCCGCGACATCGCTCTTCCTGAAGGAGTTTGTATCGGCGTTCTTCCTGGCGATGCGATACTTCTTCAAGCCGAAGCCGACGATCAATTATCCCTTCGAAAAGGGTCCGGTCAGCCCGCGATTTCGCGGTGAGCATGCCTTGCGGCGTTATCCCAACGGGGAGGAACGCTGCATCGCCTGCAAACTCTGCGAGGCGATCTGTCCTGCACAGGCCATTACGATTGAGGCCGGGCCTCGCCGTAATGACGGGACGCGGCGCACCACCCGCTACGACATCGACATGGTGAAATGCATCTACTGCGGCTTTTGCCAGGAAGCATGCCCGGTCGATGCGATCGTTGAGGGGCCGAATTTTGAATTCGCGGCCGAAACCCGCGAAGAGCTTTATTACGACAAGGCGAAGCTGCTTGAAAACGGCGATCGGTGGGAGCGGGAGATCGCTCGCAACATTGCTATCGATTCCCCCTATCGCTAAGGCGTCGGGTCGGGAAGCGAGCTGATTTTTGCGACGGTACGGTGGGCAATAGCCCGAAGTAGGGTCGATGGAGTGGACGTGGGATCGTCGCTGGTGTAAGGCGGCGGGCATACTGTCAAATTGGCCGGTAAAGCCCGGTTGACAGGGCGTCTTGTAATTCAAACGGGTGAGCATGCGAGGACCCGTAAATGGCAATTGCCATTTGGGTGCATGCTCCCAAGCGTGGTGACGGGAGCAATCCGCAACATGGTCCTGCAAGCCGTCTTTTTCTATATCTTCGCCGGCGTCTGCGTGGCATCCGCCTTCATGGTGATTGCATCGAGGAACCCGGTTCACTCGGTGTTGTTCCTGATTCTGGCGTTTTTCAACGCGGCTGGACTATTCCTGCTTTTGGGCGCGGAATTCCTGGCGATGCTGCTCGTGGTCGTCTACGTCGGCGCGGTGATGGTGCTGTTCCTCTTCGTGGTGATGATGCTCGACGTCGATTTCGTCGAATTGCGGCAGGGCTTTCTCCAATATCTTCCCGTTGGAGCGCTGGTGGGCATCATCCTCCTGGTCGAGCTGATTCTGGGTCTCGGGGCCTGGGTGATAGGGCCTCATATAGCGGGTCAGGTCGCGGTGCCCGTGGCACCCGTCGATCAGGTCTCCAATGTTCAGGCGCTCGGCGAAGTTCTCTACACTCGCTACGTCTATTTCTTCCAGATTGCAGGGCTTGTGCTTCTCGTTGCGATGGTTGGGGCCATTGTCCTGACGCTCAGGCACAAGGAAGGCGTGAAGCGGCAGAATATTGCCGCTCAGGTCGGTCGTACGAAGGCGATGGGCGTCGAGGTCCGCAAAGTTGAGTCCGGGCGGGGGATTTGAGCGGTTGGTCCGCTCGGCAAACTGCAGGTATTTGGGTGGCCGGGTCCCGGTCGCCGTCACATCAAGCGTAACGGGGAGCACGGCGAGGCGCCCATGACAATCGGACTTTCACACTACCTGACGGTAGCAGCGATCTTGTTCACGATCGGGGTTTTCGGGATCTTCCTGAACCGGAAGAACGTCATCGTGATCCTGATGTCGGTGGAGCTTCTCCTGCTCGCCGTGAACATCAATCTGGTGGCTTTCTCCGCCTTCCTCGGTGATCTCGTCGGTCAGGTCTTCGCTCTTCTGGTGCTGACGGTGGCAGCCGCAGAGGCTGCGATCGGGCTTGCCATTCTGGTCGCATATTTCCGCAACCGCGGCTCGATTGCCGTGGAAGACATCAACATGATGAAAGGCTGAGGGCGCGAATGTACTCGGCAATCGTCTTCCTTCCCCTGATCGGCTTTCTGATCGCCGGCCTCTTTGGCCGAGTGATTGGAGACAAGGCTTCCGAATACGTTACGTCGGGGCTACTGATCGTCGCCGCGCTCCTGTCCTGGATCGCCTTCTTCACAATCGGTTATGGCGAGACGGAAATCGTCCGCATCACAGTCTTGCGCTGGATCACCTCCGGTGCGCTCGACGTTGACTGGACGATCCGGGTCGATACGTTGACCGCAGTCATGCTGGTCGTGGTGAATACGGTTTCGGCGCTGGTTCACGTTTATTCGATCGGCTACATGCACCACGATCCGCATCGGCCGAGGTTCTTCGCCTATCTGTCGCTGTTCACCTTTGCGATGTTGTCGCTGGTGACGGCCGACAATTTGTTGCAGATGTTCTTCGGCTGGGAGGGCGTGGGTCTTGCGTCCTATCTGCTGATCGGATTCTGGTATCAAAAGCCATCTGCCAATGCGGCGGCGATCAAGGCGTTCGTCGTCAATCGTGTCGGTGATTTCGGCTTTGCCCTCGGCATTTTCGGTGTCTTCTTCCTTTTCAATTCGATCAATTTCGAGACGATATTCGCCAATGCCCAGGCCTTGGCCAGCGGGCAGGGCGCAGAGGAAATGGTCTTCCTTGGCTATCATCTGGAAGCGGAGTCCGCGCTCACCGTCGTTTGCCTGCTGCTGTTCATGGGGGCCATGGGCAAATCTGCGCAGTTCCTGCTGCACACCTGGTTGCCGGATGCGATGGAAGGACCGACGCCGGTTTCCGCGCTGATTCACGCCGCGACCATGGTGACCGCCGGGGTCTTTATGGTGGCCAGGCTTTCGCCGCTGTTTGAGCTGTCGCATACGGCATTGACGGTTGTAACCTTCTTTGGCGCGACGACGGCCTTCTTCGCCGCCACGGTCGGGCTAGTGCAAAACGACATCAAGCGGGTGATCGCCTATTCCACCTGTTCGCAGCTTGGCTATATGTTCGTCGCGCTCGGCGTTGGGGCCTATTCCATCGCAATTTTCCACCTGTTCACACATGCCTTCTTCAAGGCGTTGTTGTTCCTTGGCGCTGGCTCCGTCATCCATTCGGTGTCGGATGAGCAGGACATGCGGAAAATGGGTGGTTTGCGGAAGCACATCCCGCTGACTTATTGGTCGATGATGATCGGGACCCTTGCGTTGACAGGCTTTCCGTTGACGGCCGGTTATTTTTCCAAGGACGCGATCATCGAGGCTGCCTATTCGGGTCATAACAGCTTTGCGCTCTATGGCTTTTGGTTGACGGTCGCCGCAGCCGCATTGACGTCCTTCTACTCATGGCGTCTTACCTTCATGACCTTCCACGGCAAGCCGCGGGCGCCTGTGGACGTGATGAAGCATGTGCATGAGTCGCCGCTGGTGATGACGGTTCCGCTGTTCATTCTGGCTGCCGGGGCGCTCTTCGCAGGGCTCATTTTCTCCGGCACTTTCATCGGCCATGGCTATGAAGAGTTCTGGAAGGGCGCGCTTTTCATCGGTGAGGGAAACCACATTCTCCACGATATCCACGAATCGCCCTTCTGGGTGAAGGTTTCGCCGACGGTGATGATGCTGGCCGGTTTCGCTATTGCCTGGCACTTCTATATCCGCTCGCCGGAGACGCCGAAGGCGCTCGCCGCCCGTCACGCAGGCCTCTACCAGTTCCTCTTGAACAAGTGGTATTTCGACGAGCTCTACGATGTGGTGTTCGTGCGTCCGGCCATGTGGCTGGGACGGGTGCTCTGGAAAAAGGGTGACGGCTCCATCATCGACGGTTTCGGTCCCGATGGTGTTGCAATGCGGGTGCAGGCGGTAACTGCCTGGGTCGTGCGTCTCCAGACCGGATATGTCTATCACTACGCTTTCGCCATGCTCATTGGCGTTGCAGCGCTTGTCACCTGGTCCATGTTTGCCGGCGGGGGTGCTCACTAATGAGCTGGCCTATCTTAAGTACGATCACTTTCATTCCGCTCGTCGGCGTGTTTTTCATCTTTCTCGTTCGCGGTGAAGATGAAAGCGCAAAGCAGAATATCCGGCGGGTAGCGTTGATAACGACGGTGTTCACCTTCGTTGCATCGCTGATGATATGGGTAAATTTCGACTATCGCAGCGCCGGTTTTCAGTTCGAGGAGAACGGGGAATGGCTCGGCGGCAATATTCGCTACCGGATGGGTGTCGACGGCATTTCCATGCTCTTCGTCATTTTGACCACTTTCCTGATGCCCTTTTGCATCCTGGCAAGCTGGAAGAGCGTGGAGAAACGCGTCAAGGAATACATGATCGCCTTCCTGGTGCTGGAAACACTGATGATCGGTGTGTTCTGCGCGCTGGATCTGGTGGTCTTCTACGTATTCTTTGAGGCGGGCCTCATCCCGATGTTCCTGATTATCGGCGTTTGGGGTGGCAAGCGCAGGGTCTATGCCAGCTACAAGTTCTTCCTCTATACGCTGCTCGGGTCGGTGCTGATGCTGATTGCCGTCATGGCGATGTATTGGGATGCCGGCACGACGGATATTCCGACGCTTCTTGCGCATAGTTTCCCTGAGAACATGCAGACTTGGCTATGGATTGCCTTCTTTGCCAGCTTTGCGGTGAAGATGCCGATGTGGCCTGTGCATACATGGTTGCCGGATGCGCACGTCGAGGCTCCCACGGCTGGGTCGGTCATCCTTGCGGGTATTCTGCTTAAGATGGGTGGCTACGGGTTCCTGCGGTTTTCCCTGCCGATGTTCCCGCTGGCGAGCGATTTCTTTGCGCCATTTATCTTCACTCTTTCAGTGGTTGCCATCATCTATACGTCGCTGGTGGCTCTTGCCCAGGAAGATATCAAGAAGCTGATTGCCTATTCATCGGTGGCCCACATGGGCTATGTGACGATGGGCATCTTCACCTTGACGGAGCAGGGTATTCAAGGCGGCATCTTCCAGATGCTTTCCCACGGCATCGTGTCGGGAGCTTTGTTCCTTTGCGTCGGCGTTATTTACGACCGGATGCACACCCGGGAGATCTCGGCCTACGGCGGTCTTGTGCATAGAATGCCCGGCTATGCGGTCGCCTTCATGATCTTTACGATGGCGAATGTCGGATTGCCCGGCACCAGTGGCTTCGTTGGCGAGTTTCTGACGTTGCTCGGCGCTTTTGAGGTGAACACCTGGGTCGCCATGTTTGCGACGAGCGGCGTGATCCTGTCGGCGGCCTATGCGCTCTATCTCTATAGGCGGGTGATTTTCGGCACGCTCGACAAGGAAAGTCTGAAGTCGATCCTCGATCTCGACATGCGGGAGAAGTTCATCCTCGTTCCCTTGATCGTGGTGACGATTTTCTTCGGCTTCTATCCTGCACCGGTGTTCGACGTGACCCAGGCGTCCGTCAACTCGCTGATCAAAAACTATCAGGCAGCAATCCAGGCCGCCGAACAGACTGCCATGCTGGCGCATTGACGGCGGAAGGGCGAGAGAAGAGCGATGGTTACTGAACTTCCCGATTTCATGCCGGCATTGCCCGAGCTTCTGCTGGCTGTCGGCGCGCTCGTGCTTTTGATGCTCGGCGTATTCGGCGGAGAGCGTTCCACCCCTGTCGTGACCGGAATGTCGGTGGCGGTGCTGGCGGTGGCAGTGCTCATATTGATTTTCAGCCCCACCGACGGGACGACTTTTGGAGGGGCCTTTCAGCAGGACGGATTTTCACGCTACCTGAAAATTCTGACGCTGATGGGTTCGGGTCTTGGCGATTGCCATGTCCGTTGCCTACGCCAGAGAAGAACATTTCGAGCGGTTCGAATATCCGGTTCTCATCGTAATCGCGACCCTCGGCATGATGCTGATGCTGTCGGCCAACGATATGATCGCGCTCTATCTCGGTCTGGAACTGCAGTCGCTATCGCTCTACGTGGTGGCGTCGATCAATCGCGACAACATTCGCTCGACGGAAGCGGGTCTGAAATATTTCGTTCTCGGGGCGCTGTCCTCGGGAATGCTCTTGTACGGGATGTCGCTGGTCTATGGCTTTACCGGGCAAACGGGCTTCGGGCCGATTGCGGCGGTGCTGACGAGCGAAGGCAGTTCGCTAGGGCTGACCTTCGGGCTGGTGTTCATTCTTGCGGGCATCGCCTTCAAGATTTCGGCGGTTCCCTTCCATATGTGGACACCGGACGTTTATGAAGGCGCGCCGACGCCGGTAACGGCTTTCTTTGCGGCAGCGCCGAAGATAGCGGCGATGGGCATGTTAACCCGCCTCGTGGTCGATGCGTTCCAGCCGGTAACCGGCGATTGGCAGCAGATCATCGTTTTCATCTCCATTGCCTCAATGGCGCTTGGAGCTTTTGCTGCGATTGGCCAACGGAACATCAAACGGCTGATGGCCTATTCCTCGATCGGCCACATGGGTTTTGCTCTCGTTGGCCTGGCGGCTGGAACGGAAGCAGGTGTTCAGGGTGTGATCGTCTATATGACGGCCTATCTCGCGATGACGCTCGGTGCATTCGCCTGCATTTTGGCGATGCGGCGCAAAGAGGGAATGGTTGAGGAAATCAACGAACTCGCCGGACTTTCGCGAACCAATTTGCCGGTGGCGGTCCTTTTGGCGATCATTTTGTTCTCGCTCGCCGGAATTCCGCCCTTCGTCGGCTTTTTCGCCAAGTTCTATGTCTTCCTGGCGGCGGTTGAAGCCGGGCTTTATCCGCTGGCGGTTATTGGCGTACTGACATCGGTTGTTGGCGCCTATTATTATCTGAGGATCATCAAGGTGATGTTCTTCGATGAGCCGGCGCCGAAATTCCTGGCGATGCCGGGCGAGCTGAAACTAGTGCTCGGGGTGTCCGGTTTGTTTGTCCTTCTGTTTTTCGCATTCGCGGGACCGGTGGTGACGATGGCCGGTGCTGCCGCGAAAACCCTGTTCTGAGTTCGATGATCTTCGACGGTAACGAGCGCCCGGTGCCTAGTGCGCCGGGCTATCGTTTTAAGGCTTTCGCTTCTGTTGGATCTACCAATGCGGTTGCGCTTGAGGCGGCCCGGTCAGGTGACCCCGGGCAATTGTGGATCGTTGGAGCCGAGCAAACGGCCGGGCGTGCGAGACGCGGGCGGCAATGGGCTTCCGAACGCGGCAATCTTTACGCCTCGGTGTTGCTGGTGGACGTGGCGCTGGCCGACAGGATCGGCGAACTGCCGCTAGTGGCGGCGGTTGCACTTGCCGATGCAGTCGAGGCGGCATGTGGAGCGCTTGGGCTCGTGCGTTTGAAATGGCCGAATGATCTGCTGATCGACGGCAAGAAGATTTCCGGGATCCTGTTGGAGGCGCAGCCTCTGGCGGACGATCGAAACGCGGTCGTTTGCGGGTTTGGCGTCAATTGCCGCCATCATCCGAACCTCGGGCACTATCCGGCCGGAAATTTGGGCGCCTTCGGCTATAACGTCCAGGCGGACCGGCTGTTTGCGCTCCTTGCGAAATCGCTGAGCGATACCCTCAAGGACTGGTCAATGCCGGGTGGTTTCGCGGGCGTGCGCGAAAGATGGCTGGCACGGGCAAGCGGAATTGGGGAAAAGATAACGGTGCGCTACCCTGAAAGGGAGTTGACCGGCATTTTCCAGGGCATCGAAGCGGATGGGCGTTTGCGTTTGCAGCTCTTCGGCGGTGGGTTTGAACTCGTCTCGGCCGGGGATGTGTTTTTCGACACGTAAACAGACATAGTGCTGAGCACATATACGCTGAGCGTATTTGGGAGTGAATATATGTCGGGCGGCAGTGAGCTCGTGTTTGTCGCCCTTGGCGGCCTGGGCGAAATCGGTATGAACCTCGGTCTCTACGGCTATGGTCCGCAGGAGGACCGGCGGTGGCTGATGGTCGATTGCGGCGTGTCATTCGCCGGGCCGGATCTGCCCGGCATCGATGTGGTCGTTCCCGATATTCGCTTCATCGAGGAAGAGCGGCATCGTCTCGACGGCATCGTGATCACCCATGCGCATGAAGACCACTACGGAGCTTTGATCCATCTTTGGCCGAAGCTGCGGGTGCCGGTCTATATGACGCCCTTCACCGCTGGCCTGCTGGAAGCAAAGAAGGAGAGCGAATTCGGCGTCGAACATATTCCGGTGACGGTGGTACAGCAGGGCGAGCGCGTTTCGGTCGGCCCGTTCGATGTCGAATTCATCGCCATGTCCCATTCCATTCCCGAACCCTGCGCCCTCGCTATACGCACCAAACTTGGAGCGGTGGTTCACACGGGCGACTGGAAGATCGATCCGACGCCTGAAATCGGCAAGGCGATTGATTTGGAGAGACTTGCTGAAATCGGCAGGGAAGGGGTGCGGGCGCTCGTTTGTGACAGCACGAATGCTGTTCGCGATGGCGAAAGTCCCAGCGAAGCGGATGTCGGCGAGGAGTTCAGGCGCATCATCGCATCGGCGCCCAACCGGGTTGTCGTCACGACCTTCGCCTCCAACGTTGCGCGGATTCGCTCCGTCGCACTCGCAGCAAAAGCGGCGGGACGGGAGATGGTGGTGATGGGCCGTTCCATGCGGCGGGTGATCGATGTCGCCACGGAACTCGGTTACCTGGATGGCCTGCCGTCCTTTCTGGATGAGGAAGCTTTTGGCTATTTGCCAAGGAACAAGGTCGTAGCGCTATTGACGGGCAGCCAGGGGGAGATTCGCGCGGCGATGGCGCGGGTTGCCGCCGGCGATCACCGCAATGTCGTCTTGTCGAAAAAAGACCTTGTGATCTTTTCCTCCCGCACCATTCCCGGCAACGAGAAAGCGGTGAACGCGATCATCAACCAATTGGTCGAACAAGGCATCGAAGTGATGACCGATCGCGATGGTCTGGTTCATGTTTCAGGCCATCCCCGTCGTGGCGAACTTGTTCAGCTCTACGATCTTCTAAAGCCGGAGGCGCTGGTTCCAGCCCACGGCGAAGCGCTTCATCTGGCTGCTCAACACAAGCTCGCGCTCGAATACGGCATCCCTCAGTCGCTGATCGCCAGAAACGGCGATATGGTGCGCCTGATACCCGGCCCGTTGGAGATCGTCGATGAAGTTCCGGTGGGCATCGGCGTGCGCGACGGGCTTGTCTCAGGCGATCCCGAAGAAACAGGCGTTCGGGAAAGGCGAAAGCTTTCCTTTGCCGGAGCGGTTGTCGTAACGCTGACAATCGACGGCAAGGGCGCGATCACCAGCGAGCCGCAAGCAGCGCTCTTCGGCCTGCCGGATGTCGATGAACGCGGGGTCTCCTTCGAAGAGGTCGTGCTCGATGCTGTGTCCGGCGCGGTTGAAAGCATTCCCAAGGCGCGGCGGAAAGACAAGGATCTGGTGGCCGAAGCGGCGAGGCGCGCCGCCCGCGCCGCGGTTCAGGAACGCTGGGGCAAAAAGCCGCTCGTACGGACGATCGTATTCAAGGTGTGACCTTTGGCCGGCTGGATCGCCTTGAAGCAAGATGCGATGACCTATTGGAAGAAAGTCATCCGGAGGGGAGGAAGAACTTCCCGGGCGGGTGGCGGAACCATTTCCAGGAGACATGGGTGATGATCGGTCGACTGAACCACGTTGCAATCGCTGTTCCCGATCTCGACAAGGCGGTGGCGACCTACCGCGACGTTCTGGGCGCCAAGGTTACGCCGCCGCAGGATGAGCCGGACCATGGTGTGACCGTGGTTTTCATCGAACTGCCAAATACGAAGATCGAGCTGCTCTACCCCCTCGGTGAGAATTCGCCGATAGACGCCTTTCTGGAACGCAATCCGTCCGGAGGTATCCATCATGTCTGTTATGAGGTCGACGATATCCTGGCCGCCAGGGATCGTTTGATGGAACAAGGCGCGCGTATATTGGGAACGGGTGAGCCGAAGATCGGCGCGCATGGCAAGCCGGTGCTTTTTCTTCACCCCAAGGATTTCAACGGTACGCTTGTCGAGCTAGAGCAGGTCTGAGCCGCGTATTGGAATTCGAATCAGGAGACATGGCGTGTCGGTAACGTCGGGAATCGCGATCTATTTCATTATCTGGTGGGTGGTTCTATTCGCGATTCTTCCCATTGGCGTTCGCACCCAGGAAGAAGAGGGCGAAGTCGTACCGGGCACCGTCTCCAGCGCGCCGCATAAACCGTTGCTGGTAAGAAAAGCGGTAATGACAACGATTGTCGCCGGGATCGTTTTTGCCGGCTTTTATTGGCTACGATTTCACTCAGGGCTGACGCTGGACGACTTTCCGATCTGAGCGCTTTTGTCAGGGCCGACGTGCAATTTTTGGCGGCATTGCCGGCCAAGCCTTAAATCCGCGACTGCAATCTCAGGCTGTATTGTCGTGATTGGAGAATATCCGGTGCAGCGCAATTTCGTGATCGCTTCGCATTGGAACAAGAGGCGCACGCAAAAAAAATGCAAGGCCAAAGGCCTTGCACAAAAATTTAGTTTCGCGTCCTAAAACCTTCTTACGTCAGCAGGGACTTTTGTCTCCTTCCAACGGGCGGCAGCCTGTACAGGCGCGCCTAAAGGTCTTTCCTCCCAAGACTCAGACCGCGATGTCTGTTTTTTTAGGGTCTGTAAGTGATTGCCACTTCGACCCCTTCTTATGGAGGCAGACGTTACTCTATTGAATTTCGTTTGTCATCATTTTGTGCAGCATCCGCCTAAAATTTTTGCTCTTTCGAAGGGCCGATGTTCGCAAGCGTGGAAAGGCGATATTTCAGATTGTTACAGGCGGGCCGCATTGGAACTGCAATGCACGATTGACTTGCCCGGAAACGGGATGAAGGCGCTTGGTGCTGCCGCCCCGTATTGCATGAGCGCTGATCGATTGCTGCTATCGACCCCTGTTGCGCGGGCGCGGGCAGGGGGCGGGGCTTGTGTTTTTGAAGCGTATGCGCTTTGTGTTCCAGCAAGAGAATCTCGCGCCTGTCCGCGCCAGCTATGAGTGTATCGCATGCGTTTGTCCCGCTACTTTCTGCCGATCATCAAGGAAACCCCGAAGGAGGCGGAGATCGTCTCCCATCGCCTGATGTTGCGGGCGGGAATGATCCGTCAGGAATCTGCCGGCATTTACGCCTGGCTGCCGCTCGGGCTGAGGGTGCTTCGCAAGATCGAAGACATCGTTCGCGAGGAGCAGGACCGTTCGGGTGCGGTGCAATTGCTTATGCCGACGATCCAGTCTGCAGAGCTTTGGCGCGAAAGCGGCCGCTACGATGCCTACGGCAAGGAGATGCTTCGCATTACCGACCGGCATGAGCGCGAGATGCTGTTCGGCCCGACGAACGAGGAAATGATCACCGGGATTTTCCGTGCGTCTGTGCGCTCCTACAAGGATCTGCCGCTCAATCTCTATCATATTCAGTGGAAGTTCCGCGACGAGGTGCGGCCGCGCTTTGGCATCATGCGCGGGCGCGAGTTCCTGATGAAGGACGCCTATTCCTTCGATACGGACAAGGAAAGCGCGCGCCATGCCTATAACCGCATGTTCGTTGCCTACCTGCGCACCTTCGAGCGCATGGGCCTGAAGGCCATTCCGATGCGCGCGGAGACCGGACCGATCGGCGGCGACATGAGCCATGAGTTCATCATTCTGGCGTCGACCGGTGAGAGCGAGGTCTTTTGCGACAAGGATATTCTCGATCTGCCGATCCCCGGCGAGGATACGGATTTCCGCGCCGACCTTACTCCGATCGTCGAAGCCTGGACGGCGCCCTATGCGGCGACCGACGAGATGCATGATGCATCCGCCTTCGATCGGATCCCTGAAGACCGGCGCGTATCCGCGCGCGGCATCGAGGTCGGTCATATCTTCTATTTCGGCACGAAATATTCCGAGCCGATGAATGCCAAGGTGACGCTGAACGACGGCACGGACGCCTTCGTTCATATGGGCTCTTACGGCGTCGGCGTGTCGCGGCTCCTCGGCGCGATCATCGAAGCGCACCATGACGAGGAAGGCATCATCTGGCCGGCGTCGGTTGCGCCATTCCATGTCGGGCTGGTGAACCTGAAGCCGGGTGATGCCGCGACGGACAGCGCCTGCGAGGATCTTTATGCCCAGCTTGAGAATGCCGGGATTGAAGTTCTCTACGACGATGAAGATACTCGGGCGGGCGCCAAATTCGCGACCATGGACCTGATCGGTCTGCCCTGGCAGCTCGTCGTCGGCCCACGCGGATTGAAAGACGGGGTCGTTGAACTGAAGAGCCGGCAGTCGGGTGAAAAGGTCTCGCTTTCGCCACAGGATGCGATCAACCGTCTGGTGGGCGAGTTGAAGGGATGATTCCTCGCCCGTGTATTTAGTCAGGCGTGAACCAGGGGTAGCCAGGACCGTATGAGCGACCGCGCAAGCGCTTCCAGACAGCCGACCGGAACCCGCCCTTTCGCTGCATTCGAATGGATGCTGGCGGGCAGGTATCTGCGTGCAAGACGCAAAGAGACCTTCATCTCCGTCATTGCCGGCTTCTCCTTCATCGGCATCATGCTGGGAGTTGCGACGCTCATCATCGTCATGTCGGTGATGAACGGTTTTCGCGGCGAACTGTTGTCGAAGATCCTCGGCATCAATGGACACCTGCTCGTCCAGCCGATCGACACGCCGCTCGACGACTATGACGCGGTTGCCGCTCGGATCGACAATCTCGACGGGGTTCGCTACGCCATGCCCTTCGTTGAGGGGCAAGCCTTGATTTCGGGTCCGTCGGGCGCATTCGGAGGTCTGGTTCGCGGCGTTCGCGACATTGATCTGCAGCGCTTGCCGCTCGTCGCGACGACCGTCAAGGCGGGTACCTTCGATAATTTCGACGAGGGGGGAGCGATCGCGATCGGAACGCGGATGGCGCAGCAACTCGGCGTCACCGTTGGCGATACGGTCACCATCGTCAGCCCGCGCGGCAACGTCACCCCGCTTGGCGTCACACCCCGGGTAAAGGGTTATCCCGTTGCCGCGATCTTCGAGATCGGCATGTCGGAATACGACAGCACCTTCGTTTTCATGCCTTTGGAAGAAGCGCAGCTCTATTTCAACATGGAGGGAATTGCGACCGGCATCGAGGTTTTCGCCAAGGATCCTGACGCTGTCGGCGGCATGCGCGCCGCTGTCGAGGAAGGTGCGGGCCGTCCGACATTCGTCTCCGACTGGCGGCAGCGCAATGTGACGTTCTTCTCCGCGCTTGAGGTCGAGCGCAATGTCATGTTCCTGATCCTCATGCTCATCGTGCTCGTTGCAGCGCTGAACATTATCTCCGGCATGACGATGCTGGTGAAGGACAAGGGGCACGATATCGCCATTTTGCGAACGATGGGCGCGACGAGAAGCGCCATCATGCGTATTTTCGTCATTACCGGTGCAAGCATCGGCGTGGTTGGAACCATCGCCGGCTTCATCCTCGGATACGTCGTCTGCCAGAATGTCGAAAGCATTCGCCAGGGAATTTCGTGGCTGACGCGGACCGAGTTGTTTTCGCCTGAATTATATTTTCTGAGCCGTCTTCCGGCGGATATGGATACGGGAGAAACGGTGACGGTGGTGCTGATGGCGCTTGTGCTGTCGCTGCTTGCAACGCTTTATCCCGCGTGGCGCGCCGCGCGCCTGGATCCGGTGGAGGCGCTGCGTTACGAATGAGCGAATATGCACACGACAGCGACTGGCAGGATGCGGATGCGGCTGGAGTACCGGCGCCGCCGCTGCAGCTTGTCAATATAAGACGCAGCTTCAACGAAGGCACGGGGCGGCTCGATGTTCTCAAGGGCGCCGAACTGACGTTGCATCCGGGACAGGTCGTAGCACTCGTTGCGCCATCGGGAGCGGGCAAATCGACTTTGCTGCATATCGCCGGGCTGCTGGAGCGGCCGGACGACGGCGAGGTTTATGTCGGCGGCATTCCATGTGGGCAAGCGTCCGATAGCGAGCGCACCCGGATCCGCCGGACGGAAATCGGCTTCGTCTATCAGTTTCACCATCTCCTGCCGGAATTCACCGCTCTTGAAAATGTGGCCATGCCGCAATTGATCAGGGGGCTCGACCGCAAGGAAGCTGAAAAGCGCAGCCGCGAACTGCTCGGATACCTGCGTTTGTCGGAGAGGGTGCAGCATCGCCCGGCGGAGCTTTCCGGCGGAGAGCGGCAACGTGTCGCCATCGCGCGTGCCGTTGCCAATGCGCCAAGATTGCTCCTGGCGGATGAGCCGACCGGCAATCTCGACCCGAAGACGGCAGGCTATGTCTTCGATGCCCTGGTCGCGCTGGTACGTGCCTCCGGCCTCGCGGCCCTTCTTGCCACGCACAATCTTGAGCTTGCGGAGCGGATGGATCGCCGTATCACCTTGGAAGACGGCAAGGTTCTGGAGGTTTAGTCAGTTCCACCCGCTGTCACGAAGGTGATGTGCGCGGGCCAAAGCGAGCGGCTATAGCGTCGGAAAAAAAGAAATCATTAACCATTGGATTTGACGAAAAAGAATACAGCTTGCAAAAAGAACAAAACAAGAACAAAATGTAATTTGACGGTACGGACATTTGAGGGAGGTGGCTATGACCAGCATGATCGGCGGTTTCATTCAGGACCTTGTGGCCTTCGGGTCGGTCTTGATGTTTGTGACGACGCTTGCGGTGTGGGGCGACGTCCTACTCGCTTTTCTCTGACAATGGCCAAGCGATCCCGCCGCGATTTGTCCACAGATCGCAAAGGCGGCTGGGGGTAGGCTGTATTGCCTGTCGACATGGTGGGGCAGCGGGGCGACACTCGGCGCCATGCAAGAGCGTTTTCCACGAAAGCGAAGTCGCAATCGTGATAAGAAAACGCTCCAGGATCAATATGTTGGAGCATATTCTTGTCGCCGATCCGATTCAGATTTGGCGGGATATGCTCTAAGATGCCTGGAATCAGGGCGGCGGGAGTTAGAGATGTCGAAAGTCGGGTTTATTCATCTTAGAACCCATTCGGCCTATTCGCTGCTTGAAGGCGCTTTGCCGCTCGGCAAACTGATCGATCTCGCCAAGGCGGATGGTCAACCGGCGCTGGCGGTCACGGATACGGGCAATCTCTTCGGAGCGCTGGAATTTTCGGAAAAAGCCTGGGGCGCGGGCATCCAGCCCATCGTCGGCGCGCAACTGCTTGTCGATTTTGGTGATGGCGGCGTCAAGGGGCGCAGAAGCTCCGAGCAATTATCGGAAATCGTGTTGCTGGCGCAAAGTCAGGCAGGCTACGCCAACTTGATGGATCTGGTCAGCCGCGCCTATCTCGATACCGACCCAAGCATGCGCGCTCACATCCCGGCTGCGGCCATGACGCAAAAGGCCGAAGGTTTGATCGCGCTGACTGGTGGCGTCACCGGCACGATTGCGCAGGCGCTTCTTGCCGGCGATCAAAAGCTGGCCGAAAGCCGCCTGCAATATTTGTCCGACGCCTTCGGCGACCGCCTTTATATGGAAATCCAGCGGCATGGCACGCCGGAGGAAGGCCAGGTCGAACCCATGCTGCTCGAGCTGGCCTATCGCTATTGTCTTCCTCTGGTGGCGACAAACGACGCGTTTTTCCCGGTTCGCGACGATTATGAAGCCCACGACGCACTCATCTGCATCGCTGAGGGCCGCGTGCTGGTGGAAGACGATAGACGCCGGCTCACGCCTGAACACTATTTCAAGTCGCGCGCGGAGATGATCGAGCTTTTCGCCGATCTGCCGGAGGCTGTCGAAAACACGGTTGAGATTGCCCGGCGGTGCCACTACCGGCCTTTGAAACACAAGCCGATCCTGCCGCGCTTTGCGGGTGCGGATTTCGACGCCGACCAGGCCGTGGGTATGGAAGTCGCCGAACTTCGCAAGCAGTCGGAAGAAGGTCTGACCGAGCGGCTCAAGGTTCACGGCCTGGCGCCGGGGGTGTCTGAACAGGATTACTGGGACCGCCTGGAATATGAGCTCGGCGTCATCGAGCGGATGCAGTTTCCCGGTTACTTCCTGATCGTTGCCGATTTCATCAAGTGGGCGAAGGCGCAGGATATTCCGGTCGGCCCGGGGCGCGGTTCGGGCGCGGGTTCGCTGGTCGCCTGGTCTCTCACCATTACGGATCTCGATCCGATGCGCTTTGCGCTTCTGTTTGAGCGCTTCCTCAATCCCGAACGCGTATCGATGCCGGATTTCGACATCGACTTCTGCCAGAACCGGCGCGAAGAGGTGATCCGATATGTCCAGGCGAAATACGGCCGTGGCCAGGTAGCGCAGATTATTACCTTCGGTACGCTGCAGGCGCGGGCCGTGCTTCGGGACGTTGGCCGCGTACTGCAGATGCCTTACGGGCAGATCGATCGCCTGTCGAAACTTGTGCCTGCGGTTCCCGGCAAGCCGATCACGCTTGAACAGGCAATTCAGGATGAGCCGCGGTTACAGGAAGCGCAGCGCGATGAGGAGGGCGTTGCCCGTCTTCTCGCGATGGCGCAGAAGCTTGAGGGTCTTTATCGACACGCCTCGACGCACGCCGCCGGCGTCGTCATTGGCGATCGGCCGTTGGAAAAGCTGGTTCCGCTTTATCGCGATCCGCGCTCCGACATGCCGGTTGCCCAGTTCAACATGAAATGGGTTGAGCAGGCGGGGTTGGTGAAGTTCGATTTTCTCGGGCTTAAAACGCTGACGGTCATCGATACTGCCGTCAAATTGATCCGCAATCGCGGTATCGAGGTTGATATTTCGGCCCTGCCGATCGATGACGAGAAGACCTATAAGCTGCTTGCAGCCGGTGAGACCGTCGGCGTGTTCCAGCTTGAAAGTCAGGGCATGCGGCGGGCGATTGCCGGCATGAAGCCGGATCGCTTCGAGGATATCATCGCTCTGGTTGCCCTCTATCGACCGGGTCCGATGGACAATATCCCGGTCTATAACGCGGTGAAACATGGCGAGCAGGACCCGGATTATCTGCATCCCCTGCTTGAGCCGATCCTGAAAGAGACGAACGGTATCATCGTCTATCAGGAACAGGTGATGCAGATCGCCCAGGTGCTATCGGGCTATTCGCTCGGAGAGGCCGATTTGCTTCGCCGCGCCATGGGCAAGAAGATCGCGTCGGAAATGGAAGTGCAGCGCGCGCGATTTGTCGACGGCGCCATCGAGAGGGGCGTCGACAAGGATCAGGCCGGAACGATCTTCGATCTCGTTGCGAAATTCGCCAATTACGGTTTCAACAAGTCGCACGCGGCGGCCTACGCGCTGGTCTCCTACCAAACCGCCTGGCTGAAGGCGAATTACCCGGTTGAATTCATGGCGGCGTCCATGACGCTCGATCTGGGGAACACGGACAAGCTCAGCGATTTCTGTCAGGAGGCGAGGCGCATGGGCATTGATGTGCTGCCTCCGCATGTGAACCGCTCAGGCATTCATTTCCGGGTCGATAATGGCAAGATCCGTTACGCGCTCGGCGCGATCAAGGGCGTCGGCGAACAGGCGGTTGAACATATCGTTTCGCTCAGGGCCGACCGGCCATTTTCCGGCATTGGCGATTTTGCCAGCCGTATCAGCGCCCGCCAGGTCAACAAGCGGACGCTGGAAAGCTTGATATGCGCCGGCGGGTTCGACGATCTGGAACGCAACCGCGCGCAATTGATCGAGGGGATCGAGCGCATCATCGGAGTTGCGCAACGAACCGAAGAGGAAACGTCGTCGGGCCAGGGCAATATGTTTGGCGGTGGCGCTGAGGGTGAACCACTGCATCTGCCCGAAACTGCCGCGTGGCTGACGGGCGACCAGCTCCAGCGCGAGCACGCGGCGGTGGGTTTCTATCTCTCTTCCCACCCGCTTGATGAATACCGCAAGCTCCTGGAAAGAATGCGTGTCCAGATGTGGGCGGACTTCCAGTTCGCAGTCAAGAACGGGGCTTCGGCAGGGCGTCTTGCGGGCACGGTCATTTCCCGCCAGGAGAGGAAGACCAAAACCGGGAACCGCATGGGCATCGTCCGCCTGTCGGATCCGACCGGCCAGTACGAAGCGCTGCTGTTTTCCGAAAGCCTCTATCAGTTCCGCGATCAGCTTGAACCGGGCAAGTCTGTCGTATTGCTGGTGGGTGCGGATATGCGCGACGACGAACCGAGCATTCGCATTCAGGCCGTCGATTCGCTGGAGCAGGCTGCGGCGCGGGTGCAGAAGAACCTTACCGTTTTCGTGCGCAGCGGCATGGTCGCCGGCAGTTTGACGCGCTATCTGAAGGATCGTGGCGACGGCGATGTGAGTGTCGTCGTTCTTTTGGACGACGGGCGGCGGGAGGTCGAGGTGCGATTGCCGAACCGTTACAAATTATCGCCGCAGATTGCAGGCGCCGTGAAAACGATTCCAGGCGTCGTCGACGTGCAAATGGCTTGATCGCCAGCAGCCGAATGGGGCCTGAATCAGTCTGCCAATCCCCTGATTGCGGCTGATCCGACGGCAGAAATACGAGAGTCCTGCGGTAGAAATGCCTTGGCGGGCTTGAATTGCCGATGAACGCCGACTATAACGCGCGCATTCCACACGCGGGGCCGGTTTCGATCCGTCGAAGTCCATCCGGTGCAAGCACGGCATTTGCCGTTGCGCCCCGCGGAGGTCCAACCGGAAAAACAGGAGTAAGCAAGGCCATGGCCCTGCCCGATTTCACTATGCGCCAGCTCTTGGAAGCTGGTGTGCACTTTGGTCACCAGAAGCATCGTTGGAACCCGAAGATGGGTCCCTATATTTTCGGTGTCCGCAACAACATCCACATCATCGACCTCGCTCAGACGGTGCCTTTGCTGCATCAGGCGCTCAAGGCGGTATCCGACACGGTCGCCGCTGGCGGTCGCGTTCTTCTTGTGGGTACCAAGCGGCAGGCCCAGGACGCGGTTGCAGATGCTGCCCGTCGCTCTGCGCAGTATTACGTCAACGCCCGCTGGCTTGGCGGTATGCTGACAAACTGGAAGACGATTTCCCAGTCGATCCAGCGTTTGCGCAAGCTTGAGGAAATGCTTTCCAACGAGCATGTCGGCCTGACGAAGAAGGAGCGCCTGTTCCTGAGCCGCGAGCGCGAGAAGCTTGAGCGCAACCTCGGCGGCATCAAGGACATGGGCGGCATTCCCGACCTGATCTTCGTGATCGATACCAACCGTGAATCGATTGCCATTCAGGAAGCACGCCGTCTCGGCATTCCGGTTGCGGCAATCGTCGATTCCAACTGCGATCCCGACGGTCTGAATTACCCGGTTCCGGGCAATGACGATGCGGGCCGTGCGCTGACGCTCTATTGCGATCTGGTCGCGCGCGCTGCAATCGACGGTATCGCCCGCGCTCAGGGCAACATGGGTGTCGACGTCGGCGCCGCGGAAGAAGCTCCGGTGGAGCCGGCTATCGAAGCCGAAGCCCCGGTGGCAGAAGCTCCGGTGGAAGCTGCTGCAGAAGAAACTCCGGCGGAATAAGCCCGTTCTTTTGGTCGGCTCCGGGCGAATGCCAGTGAGCCGGCCGAAAATTCCGGCGCAGCCGCCGGGTGAGCACTCATGCGAGGCGGGATGCCGCTTCGCTTAAATCAATTCGATAACCCATCAACGAGGCGATCGATGAGCATTACCGCAGCGATGGTAAAAGAGCTTCGCGAGACGACCGGCGCGGGCATGATGGACTGCAAGGCAGCCCTCAACGAAACCGGTGGCGAAATGGAAGCGGCAATCGACTGGTTGCGCGCAAAGGGCCTTTCGAAGGCCGCAAAGAAGGCTGGCCGCGTTGCGGCTGACGGTCTGGTCGGCGTTGCCGCGTCCACCAACAAGGCGGCCGTCATCGAGCTGAATTCCGAGACGGACTTCGTGGCTCGCAACGATGGCTTCCAGAAATTGGTGCGGGGCACGGCGGAAGCCACGCTTACCGCCGATGGCGACCTGGCCAAGCTGAACAGCGCCGCTTTCCCGGGCTCTTCCAAGACGGTTGAAGACCAGATCAAGGAAGCGATTGCAACAATCGGCGAGAATATGACGCTGCGCCGTTGCGCCATGCTTTCGGTTTCCGAAGGCGTCGTGGCGACCTACGTGCACTCCGCCGTTGCCGAGAACCTTGGCAAGATCGGCGTTCTGGTCGCGCTGGAATCGTCCGGTAACAAGGACAAGCTGAACGACCTCGGACGCAAGATCGCCATGCATGTGGCGGCGACGAACCCGCTGGCGCTGAACACGGATGAGCTCGACGCAACCGTTGTCGAGCGTGAACGCGCAATCTTCGTGGAGCAGGCCCGTGAATCCGGTAAGCCGGAAAACATCATCGAAAAGATGGTGGAAGGCCGGCTGCGCAAGTTCTACGAGGAAGTGACGCTTCTGAAGCAGGCTTTCGTGGTCGATCCGGACAATACGGTCGAATCGGCGGCGGAAGCTCTTGCCAAGGAACTGGGCACGCCTGTGGTGATAAAAGGCTTCGTTCGCTTCGCCCTCGGTGAGGGGATAGAAAAAGAAGAAACCGATTTTGCTGCGGAAGTAGCCGCGGTAGCAGGTCACTGAGCCATAAGGCGCCGGATCAATCCGGCGCCTTTTTTCTTGGAGTCCGTGTTTTTCTTGCGCAAGTGCTTTTTCCTGGGGCCAGCGCTTTTTCCTGGGGAAGAGGAAGGATGCGGATTGTCCCTCGGGACAGGGGGGCCTACTTGAAAGGTCCGTGCGGACAGCAGGGGGCGATAGGGTGATAGCCGACATCAGGGCTGCGTATCTGGTTATGTGTCAAAGCGGATTCCGTAATTGGTAATTGCGTTTAAGGGCTACTGATCGAAATTCTTGCCCGCTGAAGAATGGCCCGCTGAAGAATGGCCCGATAATAATTGGCCGGTTGATGAATGGATTGAACGATGACAAGCAAACTGCGCTGGCGCCGGGTTTTAGTGAAGCTTTCGGGCGAAGCCTTGATGGGCGGGCAGGACTTCGGGATCGACCCTGAAACCGTTGCGCGGGTGGCCGATGAGATTGCCGAGGCGGTCAGGCTCGGCGCTCAGGTCGGCGTGGTAGTTGGCGGCGGCAATATCTTTCGCGGCGTCGCCGTTGCAGCCAAGGGCGGCAATCGCGTCACCGGCGATCACATGGGCATGCTGGCAACCGTCATGAACAGTCTGACGCTTGCAGATGCTCTGCGCCGGCTTGGCGTCCCGGCGCGCGTGCTCTCGGCAGTGCCGGTGCCTTCCATATGCGAGACGTTCACGCAGCGCGGGGCCGACCGCTACATGGAAGATGGCGATGTCATCGTCTTTGCTGGCGGTACGGGCAATCCCTTTTTCACGACTGATAGCGGCGCAGCTCTCAGGGCGGCGGAAATGCGTTGCGACGCATTCCTCAAGGGAACAAGCGTCGACGGGGTATATTCCGACGATCCGAAGGTCAATCCGAACGCAGAACGCTACGAGACGCTGACTCCGCAGCAGGTGCTGGAGCGGGAATTGAAAGTCATGGACGCGACAGCGATTGCGCTTGCCCGCGATAATGCGATTCCGGTAATCGTATTTTCCATCAGGACGCCCGGTGCGCTGGTGGATGTCATGAACGGGGAAGGGCGTTATACGGTTATTCAGGGCTGACATGGGATGGTCGGCACCTTCGGTGGACGCTCCGCGCGACTGGCAATAGAATTTTGGCAATGGAATTCTGCCAATAGAGTTTCGGCAACAGGGTTCTGGATGCTATCGCGTCGCGAAAGCGGCATGATAAAAAGAAGAACGCAGGAGAATGCAAATGGCCGACAAGGAAGTCGACTATAGCGATATACAGCGGCGCATGAACGGAGCTCTCGGATCGTTGAAGACCGACCTCGCTGGCCTGAGGACGGGCCGGGCTTCATCCAGCATGCTCGATCCCATATCCGTCGATGCCTACGGTACGCCCATGCCGCTCAATCAGGTCGCCACCGTCAGTGTTCCCGAACCGCGCATGATTTCCGTGCAGGTCTGGGACAAGACGATGGTCGGCAAGGTCGAGCGCGCTATTCGCAATTCCAATCTTGGGCTGAATCCTGTGGTGGATGGCCAAAATCTCAGATTGCCGGTGCCTGAGCTTAACCAGGAGCGCCGGCAGGAATTGATCAAGATCGCGCATAAGTATGCCGAACAGGCACGCGTCGCGGTGCGCCATGTGCGCCGCGATGGCATGGATCTGGTCAAGAAGCTTGAGAAAGACAGTCACCTCAGCCAGGACGACAGCCGTTCCGCTGCCGACCGGATTCAAAAGATGACCGACGAAATGATTTCCGAAGTCGATGCAATGCTCGTCAAGAAAGAGCAGGAAATTTCGCAAGTTTGACGGGATATCCTGTAATCATTGGCGATGCGGCCGAAATGGCAGGTGCGGATTCGGAGGAGATAATGACGGCGACGTTGCAGCGAAACGCCCTGTCTGGAGCGCATCTGGACATCAAGGCCGCGTTTCCGCGCCACGTGGCTATCATCATGGACGGCAATGGCCGGTGGGCCCTCGAAAGGGGGCTGCCGCGCACAGAAGGGCACAGGCAAGGTGTCGAAACGCTTCGCCGCATCGTCCGCCATGCCGCAAAGCGGGGGATCGGCTATCTCACTCTTTACAGCTTTTCTTCCGAAAACTGGACGAGGCCCGAGGCTGAAGTCAGCTTCCTGATGGGGTTGTTGCAGCGTTTCGTGCAGCGTGACCTGGAGGAACTGGACAAGGCGAATATCCGGGTGAAGGTCATCGGATCGCGAAGCGGGCTCAAGCCTTCCATCATCGCGCTGCTGGAGCAGGCGGAACACACGACCGAAGCCAACACGGGCATGGTGCTGGTTGTTGCCTTCAATTACGGCGCGCGGGATGAAATGCTGCGCGCCGTGCGCGCCATCGCCACAGATGTCGCAGCTGGAAAAGTGGATCCGGAGGCAATCGATGAGGGCATGATTTCCTCGCGCCTCGACACGGCCGACTTGCCGGATCCGGACCTCGTCATTCGCACAAGTGGCGAGCAGCGACTTTCGAATTTTCTATTATGGCAAGCGGCTTACGCCGAATTCTTGTTTCCAAGCTTTAACTGGCCGGATTTCAACGAAGAATCGCTCGACGAGGCCTTGGCGGTCTTTGCAAGCCGTGACCGGCGTTATGGTGGCCTGTCGGAGCGGACCGGTCCATGACGTCAGGCTCTGACGGGCGTGCGTCTGATCCGCGCCCGGTTTCAAATCTTCGTTTGCGGGTCATGTCGGCGCTGGTATTGGCGCCGGTCGCTTTGCTGGTCGTGTGGCTCGGCGGGCCGGCTTTTTCGTGCTTCGTGGGCCTGATATCGCTTCTGCTCCTGCGGGAATGGACGACGATTGTCGGCGTCAGGCGCGTGGAAAGTATCGTGCTGGTTGCCTTCGGCGCGCTGGTGGCGGCCATTGTCGCAGCCGCGCTCGGTGCCGTCGCAGTTGCAGCTTTGTTGCTATTGCTTGGTTCCATCGTCGCCACAGTGATCAAGCGCGGCGAGCCGGTTGCCCGCTGGGTGGTGGAGGGTATCGTCTACAGCGGTCTTGCCGCGCTCTCGCTCATCGTATTGAGAAATGGCGAGCAGGGCCTTGCGGTCACCTTCTTTGTCGTTGGTGTTGTCTGGGCTACCGATATCGCGGCCTATTTCGTTGGCCGTTCCCTTGGCGGGCCCAAGCTTTGGCCGCGCGTTTCGCCAAAAAAGACCTGGAGCGGAGCAGTCGGCGGGGCTTTGGCGGCCCTGATCGTCGGCTGGATTGCGGGCAGCACAGTTCAATTGTTCCCGCTTTCGGTATGGCTGGCGGCGTCGTTGGTGCTATCTGTCTTCTCCCAGTGCGGCGACTTGCTGGAATCGTCGCTCAAGCGGCGTTTCGGCGTGAAGGATTCCGGCCGTTTGATCCCCGGCCACGGGGGTATCATGGACCGTGTCGACGGCCTCGTTGCAGCCGCCGTCCTTGGCTATGGTGTTGTGGGATTCGTTTCCGGCGATTGGAGCGATCCAATCGGCCGGATCATCGCCCAATACGCCCAATACGGCCAATAAGGCCATCGCACGGCAGTTCATTCTGGATCGCTAGAGGATATGGGGACATGCAGGAGCAAAAGCCATTGCGCCTCTCCATTTTGGGGGCAACTGGCTCCGTAGGCGCAAGCACGCTCGATATCGTCGGCCGCGATCCGTCGCGATTTTCGATTGTCGCCTTGACCGCCAACAGGAATGCCCGGGATCTTGCCGACGCCGCGATCCGCTTTGGCGCCGAGTTTGCTGCGGTTGCCGACGATGCGGCCTACCTGGAACTGAAAGAGCGTCTCGAAGGAACGGGGATCCGTTCAGGTGCGGGGCGTGATGCGGTTGAAGAGGCCGCACGGCTGGACGGCGATATGATCGTGGCGGCCATTGTCGGCGCGGCGGGCCTTGCTCCCACTCTTGCAGCCGTCAGGTTGGGGAGAACGGTGGCACTTGCCAATAAGGAGTGTCTTGTTTGCGCCGGTCGATTGTTCATGCAAGCCGCCGCGGAGGCGGGCGCGACGATCCTGCCTGTGGATTCCGAACACAATGCGATCTTCCAGGTTCTGGAAACGGCGAACGCCGATCAGATCGAAAAAGTGATCCTGACTGCCTCGGGCGGGCCATTCCGCACTCATACGATTAGTGAAATGCGAAATGTCACCCCGGCACAAGCGTTGAAACACCCGAATTGGGCCATGGGGCAAAGGATATCGATCGATAGCGCGACGATGATGAACAAGGGGTTTGAGGTGATAGAAGCCCATCACCTCTATGGGCTGGAAGCCGGTCGCCTGGAGGTTTTGGTCCATCCCCAATCAGTTGTGCATGGACTGGTGCAATACCGGGATGGCTCGCTTTTGGCGCAGCTTGGGCCGCCGGATATGCGAACGCCGATTGCCCATTGCCTCGCCTGGCCCAGGCGGATGGCTATTCCAGCCGAACGCCTTGATCTTGCCGCATTGGGAAAGCTCACCTTTGAATTGCCCGACACCAGCCGGTTCCCCGCTTTGGCCTTGGCTTACCGGGCAATGGAACTGGGCACGGGCGCGACGGCGGTTCTCAATGCGGCCGATGAAGTTGCCGTCGAGGCGTTTTTGAACGCCAGGATTGGTTTTCTGGAAATCGCGTCCATTGTCGAAAGGGTTCTCGACGATCTGGACAGGGCGGGTGCCCTTGGAGAACCTGAAAATATATCAGATGTGATGCATCTTGATTTTGAAGCACGACAAAAGACGAAGAGAATAATCGGTTATTAAATCGGAAACCTCGTGTTTACCGATTTAGATAATACTTAAGGTAAGCTGACGAGGGTAGACTATGGAATTTCTTCAAACGATCCTGGGTGGAACGTTGGGTTATATACTCCCGTTTTTGTTCGTACTGACGATCGTGGTCTTCTTTCACGAGCTTGGCCATTTTCTCGTCGCCCGCTGGTGCGGGGTGACGGTGACGGCGTTTTCCGTTGGTTTCGGCCCTGAACTTTTTGGATGGAGCGACAGGAAAGGCACGCGCTGGAAGCTTTGCGCGGTGCCTCTCGGCGGCTACGTGAAGTTTGCGGGCGATGAAAACGCCGCGAGCGTTCCGGATCGCGATGCGGTCAAGTCGATGTCGGAGGAAGAGCGCAAAGGCGCATTTGTCGGAAAGTCGGTTGGCCAGCGCGCTGCGGTGGTGGCTGCGGGCCCCATTGCGAATTTCATACTGGCTATCGTTATTTTCGCGGCGCTTTTCGGCTTCATGGGGCGGGCTGAAATTGCCCCCAGGGTCGATGCGGTGCAGCCGGGCAGCGCGGCCGAATTGGCGGGAATGATGCCAGGCGACATGATTTTGTCGATCGACGGGTCGGCTATCACGACCTTTTCCGATCTTCAGCGCGCCGTGTCCGTAAGTGCGGATATCGAGCTCAATGTTACGCTGGATCGCGCCGGTGAAGTCGTGGCGCTGAAGGTGACGCCTGAGCGGCGCGAGGTGACCGACCCCTTCGGCAATGTACAGAAAGTCGGAGTCCTGGGAGTGCAGCGCAGTCCCAAGCCTGAGGACATTGTGGTTCGGACCTACGGCCCGATCGAGGCGTTGTCGGAGGGCGTCAAGGAGACGTGGTACGTCGTTGAGCGCACGGGCGGATACATTGGCGGTATCGTGGCCGGGCGCGAATCGGCTGACCAGCTTGGCGGTCCGATCCGCGTGGCGCAGATCTCCGGCCAGGTCGCGACGCTCGGATTTGCCGCGCTTATCAATCTGACCGCCATTCTTTCCGTCAGTATCGGACTTTTGAATCTGATGCCGATTCCCATGCTGGATGGCGGGCACCTTCTTTTCTATGCGGCCGAGGCGATCAGGGGACGTCCCTTGAGCGAGCGGGTGCAGGATTTCGGGTTTCGTATCGGCATCGGCATCGTGCTCTTGCTGATGGTCTTTGCCACCTGGAACGATGTCATGCACTTGTCATCGCTTTAGAGGGAGTTCATTCGATGGGGGCGAATCCCCGGGCTGATTTGTTGTTCACAGGGCAATGGGGCGAAAAAATTAAGCTCCAGCGTGATAAGGGAGCAACGGATGGTGAGGAAATCGCATGGTTCGGATGAGAGCGGTTGCTTAACAGCTAAAAGCCTGTAAAACGGCTGACGGTATTGAAGAATCTTCCAATAACCTCTTCCCCGGATTCCCTCATGGGTTGGCGGTGGAACGAGAAACAAAAGGCATAGTGTCTCTATGCAGCGTTTGCAGACTTTGACTCGGGCAATCTTTCTGGCGACGGCGTTGTTTGGCGCGGGGGCTTTGGCGCCTGCTGGCCTACCGGTGATCGGCGTTCAACAGGCGGAAGCAGCGGTGGTGAGCCGCATCTCCGTCCAGGGCACGACCCGCATCGAGAATTCGACGGTCGAGAGCTATCTGACCATCAAGCCTGGGCGGCAGTATGGACCCGCGGATGTCGACGAATTGCTGAAGGCGCTTTTCGATACCGGCCTTTTCGAGGATGTGTCGATTTCCCAGCAAGGCAATGTGCTTGTGGTGAATGTCGTCGAAAATCCGATCGTCAACCGGATTTCCTTCGAGGGTAACAGGCGTATTTCCGATGAAAACCTCGGCGGCGTGGTTCGCACCACGGAGCGCTCGGTTCTAACCCGCGCCAAAGTGCAGTCGGATGTTCAAAATATTCTGGAGGCTTACCGCCGTTCGGGCCGGTTCCGCGCTTCCGTCGAGCCGAAGCTGATTTCACGCGATAACAACCGCGTCGATCTCGTGTTCGAAATCAATGAGGGCGACAAGACCGGCGTTGAGCGGATCACTTTCATCGGCAACACGAATTTCAGCGATGGCCGCCTGCAGGATGTCATCCGTACGCGCGAAACCGGCTTGCTCGGCTTTCTGCGCACGACGGATACCTATGATCCCGATCGCCTGAATGCGGACCAGGAATTGATTCGCCAGTTCTATTATCGTCATGGCTATGCGGATTTCCGCATCGTCTCGGCGGTCGCCGATCTCGATCGGGAGCAGAACGTTTTCTATGTCACCTTCACGGTGGAAGAGGGCGAGCAATATACCTATGGCGATATCGACGTTCAGACAGCGCTGCAGTCGGTCGATCCCGAAGTGTTGCGCCGGAAGGTGCGCACCGATCCGGGCGATACCTATAGCTCGCTCGACGTGGAAAAGAGCCTTGAAGAGATGACGCTTGAAGTGTCGCGTCAGGGCTACGCCTTTGCGGAAGTTCGTCCGCGCGCCAACCGCGACTACGAAAACCGCACCATCTCGATCACCTATTATATCGAGGAAGGTCCTCGGGCCTATGTCGAGCGGATCAACGTTCGCGGCAATGACCGTACGCGTGAGTATGTTATCCGTCGCGAGTTCGATCTGGCCGAAGGCGATGCCTTTAACCGGGTGCTGCTCGACAAGGCGGAGCGCCGCTTGAAGAACTTGCAGTTCTTCAAGGATGTCAGCATAACCACGGAGCGCGGCAGCGCGCCGGATCGGGTCATCATCAACGTCGATGTAACAGAACAGCCGACGGGTGAGGTGTCCTTCGGTGTTGGTTATTCGACGGCAGATGGCGTCATTGGTGACATCACGATTTCGGAGAAGAACTTCCTCGGTCGCGGTCAGTTCATCCGCTTCAAGGTCGGTGCGGGTCAGGACTCCAACACCTATGAATTCGCCTTCACCGAGCCATTCTTCCTCGGGCGTCGGGTGTCGCTGTCGCTGGATGCCTACCAGCGCAGCTATAGCGCCAACGATTTCCGCAGCTATGACGAGGATTTCGACCGGTGGCGGTTTCTCCTTTGGCTTGCCCCTTCGTGAGGAAGAACTGCGGTTAAACCTCTACTACAACATCTTCAACCGTGATGTTACGCTCAAGAATACACCGGTTGCCAATACGATTTCGGCCGCAATCCAGGACGGACTGGGCCAAACGTTGACGTCGGCGCCGGGCTATTCGATCGTCTACAATACGCTCGACAGCAACCAAAATCCGCGCGACGGTTTCTTCTTCAAGTTCGACCAGCAGATCGCGGGACTTGGCGGCGATAGCCAGTACATCCGTACCACGGTCGACGGTCGCGCCTATCATGAGGTCTATCCGGAATGGGGCGTCGTTGGTGTCTTCCGCACCGGCGGTGGTTACATCACCAGCATCGGTAACGATCTGCGGGTTCAGGATCAGTTCCAGCAGCAGTCCGACTGGCTGCGTGGTTTCCAGCCGCAGGGCATCGGTCCGCGAGATTCTGTGACGGGCGATGCTTTGGGTGGACGCTTCTACGTTTTGCGATTTCCTCCGGATTATACTGGAGAAAATCGAATGCAATCTCTCTCTCTCTCTGCGCCATTGCTAATGCCATGCCGGGACGACTTTCTTGCGCGCACCTGATTTTTTTTTCCGGCGTTGCGCGGAGAGGCCCGGGATGACGGCCCATCCCCAAAAGCATTCATTCATACACACCACACAGCAGCACCCACGTGCGGGCCGGGTTTGAGCCATGTGCATGAGAACAGGGCAGAAAAATCGTGATGCTTCTCTTGCTCGCCTCTCTTCACGACGCGCCCTGCTCTCTATGTGGTCTCCCTGCCTCTCTCCCCACACGTGAGGCGCCCCGGCACTGTGCACACAGGCGCGCCCCTTTGACGAGCGCGGCCCCACAGGAACAAGCGGCCTTCACCACGCCGGCCGCTGTGGCCGACACAGCGCCGAGCTCTCGCCCCCGCCCTCATGGTGCGACCCGGCTCGAGTCGTGCAGGACCGGGGCCGAGCTGGCCCGGCGGCAAAGGGGGTGGACGAGGGATGAAGAGGCGGTGCGCGCGCGCGCGTGGTCGCACGTGTGCAGGTAACGAAAAAGAGCGCACTTGAGCACGCGTGCGCTTTTTCGCCGCGGCGGGTGCGGCCCAGGCACACCGCCTGCCGTGCTCCTTTCTTCTCTCCCTCTCTCTCCACCCTGCAACCCCGCTCCCGCCGGTCGCACGCACTGTTTCCGCCCGACGCACACACCACCAGCCTCCTCACCTTGCCCGGCAATCGAGCCATAGATTAGTTTGCGGATCAAGTGACGGCAAGGGCGGCGCGCGGGGAGGGGCAGGGCGGGCCTATGCGGACCCGATCGGTTCGGCTCTCCCCTCTGCCTCTCACCCTCTCCCTCAACAGGCGCGCGCGCGCGGACCCGCCCAGGGCTTTGCACGCGGGCACGTACGGCGGAAGAGCGTGCGGGCCACCTGCCCAGGGTGAAGGGCTCGAGCACGCCCGCAGGGGCTGGGCAAGTGCGAAGAAAGAGAGAAAGAGAGACAGTGGTGAGAGCGGCGCCCGGCCTCATTCTGTGCTCTTAAGCTCTCCGTCACAGTTGGCGCCCTCTCTCGTCAGCTCCCCCTTCTGCTGGGCGAGTCGCCACCGCCACCCCGCCACAGGTCCTGGGCATGACCTGCATGCGTGTGCCGGCGACGGCGGGCGCGGCAGGTCGCGGGGCGAGCCGGCCCGCGCCCGGGGAGCCCGTGGGAGACGCTCCCAACCTATTTTCACTGGACTGTCCTTGGAATAGGCGAGAAACTCTCTCTTCTCTCTCTCTCTCTCTCTCTCTGACCTCCTCGCTCCCCGCCGGCCGCACACGCACTGTTTCCGCCCGACCCACACACCACCGGCCTCTTCACCTTGCCCTGCAATCGAGCCAGGGTGTAGTATTTGGATGGGGGGGCGGCAAGGGCGGCGCGCGGGGGAGGGGCAGGGCGGACCCCTCGCTCGCTCGCGCGCTCTCCCCTCCCTGCAACTCCGCTCCCGCCGGTCGGGCACGCACTGTTTCCGCCCGACCCACACCCCACTAGCCTCCTGGCCTTGCCCTGCAATCGAGCCAGGGTGTAGTATTTGGATGGGAGGGCGGCAAGGGGGGGGGGGGGGAGGGGCGGGCGGACCCTCGCGCGCTCGCGCGCTCTCCCTCCCTGCAACCCCGCTCCCCGCCAGCCGCGCGCTCTGTTTCCGCCCGACTCACACCCCAACAGCCTCCTGGCCTTGCCCTGCAATCAAGCCAGGGTTTAGTGTTTGGATGAAGGGGCGGCAAGGGGGGGGGGGGGAGGGGAAGGGCGGACCCTCTCGCTTGCGCGCTCTCCCTCCCTGCAACCCCGCTCCCCGCCGGCCGCGCGCACTGTTTCCGCCCGACCCACACACCACCAGCCTCGTCATTGTGCCCTGCAATCGAGCCAGGGTTTGGTATTTGGATGGGGGGCGGCAAGGGCGGCGCGCGGGGAGGGGCAGGGCGGACCCTCTCTCGCTCGCGCGCTCTCCCTCCCTGCAACCCCGCTCCCCGCCGGCCGCGCGCACCACAGCAATTGGCCCGCTCACTCCCTTGCCATCCCTCTCTCCCTTGTTCAGCGGCTACCTGCACGCGCAGGCGCCCCGGCGCGGGTGCGGACGCGTGCCGAGCCCAGGGAGAGAAGGGGTGATGAGCCTCCTGCCCCCCCTGGTTGCCCTGGTTGACGAGCGCGTGAACCGTATGAGAGGGGAGGACACGAGAAAAGTCGAGACCACACACTCGCACACGCACACCACAACAACAACAAAAAAAAAAAAAAAAAAACCTACTTCCCCACGTTGGGCGACACCCAGGGCCTCCCCCCCACAACCCCTGCCCGTCCTCGGACAGGGCTGACGATCACCACGGCCGTGGTTCCACAGGCCGTGGTGATCGTCCGCAAGGCTCGGCCGCGCGCGCCGCGCCGAGTCGTGTGTACACCTGCTGCGCCCCTCCAACAGTCATCAAACAGCGCCGACTGGCCAACGACAAGGAATGGCCGCCTCCGCCCCGCCCGCCCATCCGCTCGCCCATGCGCCGCCGATGTCGATCGACGACGTCATGGCCGACCACCTGGGCCGCAGGCGCGGGCTGGCCGACGCCCTGATGCGAGGTGAGAGAGCGGGCCGGGCGGCCGAGGGGAGGAGGGAAGGGCCGCTCCCGACCGACCGAGAGGGAGAACACCCTCGCCCCCGAGAGGAGGGATGAGATGGAGATGAAGAGATGCCTCGTGTCACACCGCCGCTTTCCCTCGCACACACACACCCCACACACACACACACACACCCTCACCTTCTATCCACACGCGCCCCCCCCCCCCCCAGACTTCGACAGGCTCTTCGCGGCCGCCGATCCGGACCTCAGGAACATGGCGCTGACCGCCACGCCCGACGGCGCCTGGTCCCTGGCCGACCCCTGCACCCGCCTGCCCGCGCCCCTGCCGGAACCGACGGCCGGCGTCAACTTTGCGCGCGAGGGCATGCACCCGACCGACTGGGCGGTCCTGGTGAGTCGGGAGGGACAGGGGAGGGGGGGGAGGGGGTCACGAGCCCTGGTGGAGCGGCTGGGGGGAGAGGGGTGCGACCGGGCGGCGAGGGCGGCGGCGCGCGCGCGCGCGCGCGCGGGGGCGACACCAAAAAAAAAAAAGATGCTCCTCGGGTCCACACTCGCGCGCCCCCTCACCCCCCCCTCCGTGCGTCTCAGGTCGCCGTCCACTCGGACGCCTGGCTGACCAAGATGGCCTTCTTCCACGCGGCGGCCAAGCCCCTGGACGCGGCGGAGCGGGCGGAGCTGTTCCGGCGCATGAACGAGCTGCCCACCCTGCTGGAAGAGGTGGGTGGGTGGAAGAAAAAAGAACAGGGGGGGGGGGACAGGGGGGGGCGGGGGCGCGACCAGAGGGGGGGGAGGGAGAGGGGGGGGGGGCGGTGTGGCGGGTGCGCCTCCCTGCCTCGTCGGCCTGTGTGTGCCGCCCGCCGTGCTCTGCCCTGCCTCCTCCTGGCGTGACGGGCCGGCCGCCCCGGCGCTGCACAGAGAGAGAGACGGGAGGGGGAGAGAAGGGAGCGGAAACGAGAGAGGACGGGTCGGGGGGCGGCGTGCGCGGCGTGCGTGCGCGCGCGAGACAGAGAGGGGGGGGGGTGCTGCGCCCGCCGCTCGCGCACCCCACACCTCTGGCTCACACCTCTCCTCCTACGCGCCTCTCCCTGCGTCCACACAGGTCCGCGCCTGGCGGGGGCCGGGCGGCGGGGGCGGTCGCCCCCCGGGCGTGCGCGACCCGGCCCCGTACGGCATCCCCCTGCGCCCAGCCCTCATCAACCGGTCCCTGCGAGGCCGGGCTGCCGCGCTGTACTGGCACACGGACGACCGGTGGTGGATGGTCACGTTCGGTGAGGGCGCGGGCAGGGAGTGGGGGCGGGGGGGCGTGACGGTGTGAGAGGCAAGGGCGGCTCCCACTCCCAGGGGGGGGAGTGGGAGCACGGGTTTGGACGGCGAGGCCGCTCGCTCACTCACCCTCGCTCGCTCTCTCGCTCTCTTTCCCCTGCCCAGTGCCGGCGTCAAGCCCAGCGCTCGGACCGCGGTCGTGCGCTACGTCAGCGGGGAGATGGTGAGACGGAGGGTGTGTGAGAGAAGGGGGGGGGGGGGGGGGGGAGAGGACAGCAAGGGAGAGAGTGAGGGGGCGGCGGCGCGCGCGCGCGCGCGCGCGCCAGGCTCTCTGCTGCGCCGCCTCTCACGCACGCCTGCACCCTGCCTCCCCCCACCACCTCGCCATTCCACAGGAGAGCCTGAACCTGGACGACGTCATGCGGCGCAAGGACATGATCCTGCTGACCTGAACACGCACGCCCCAACGAATGGCGAGGGCCGCCAAAAACGCCAGGAGGGCCCTGCGTCGCCTCGACTCCGGAGGCGACCTGGAACACCCCCCCCACCCCCACCCCCCCACCCCTCCCCCAACGAATAACGAGGGCAACGGAAAACGCCAGAAGGGCCTGAGGGCCTTCGTGGCATTTTTGGATCACTGCGTCGCCTCGGCTCGAGGCGGCGTAGGGCCTTAGGGTTCTTCATCCAACAGTGGATGAAGTGTTCCCTCTGTGGGGGAATGGAGACCGGATTCTCCATTCCCCCCTACCAACCCGCGCCTGTGTGCCTGTGGCCGTGTGGAGGGAGTGGTGGTGTCCAGTGTTCACCATCGCGATGGTGAACACTGACCCCTCCCTCACCCCCCCCCTTCCGTCCCCCTCCCTTCCGTCCCCCCGCCTCTCCCCCCCACCTCCCCCCCACCTCCGCCCTCCTCTGCACGCCTGTGCGTGTTGCGGGGAGCGGGGATTGCGATGACCCCCTTTGTTCAACTTCCCCTTCAAAAAAGTCCCCTCCCCCCCTCCCCCTCCTTCCCCCCTCCCCCCTCCCCCCTCTTCTCCTGTGCTTGGTTAGGGCACGCGCCCGCCGGCGTCGCTCCGCTACCAATAGACCATGCTGGTTTTGTTTTCGGTGGCCGCGGCGCCTGCGCGCGTGCTTTTCGTAGATCTCTTTTAGGTCGCGTTTCTTATCTACTCTTTATCCTACTATTTCCTTCCCCGGTGGAAAGGAAGAGGAGGGTGTCCTCCGTGTGCCGTATTTTTGGGGAGTTTTTTTTTCTGCTTTCTTCCGACGAATGTTTCGACCTGCGCAACTCCCCTTTCTGATCATGTCTCTTTCTTGTGCTCATGCGGGGGCCGCCGCCGGGCCCTGCTGCCTCCCTCCATCTGGTGAGGTGCTCATCATTTAGATGCGGACACAGAGAAGAGAATTGTGCGGAGTGTGTGCCTGTGTCTGTGTCTGTGTATTATGACCCTTACGACCCCTTCGATTATCCGATAACAAGCAGTGCCCCCCGCAAAATGCACGCGGGGTGTGTGCCGACGTCCCGGCTCCCCAGCTCACTGGGCAGGAGAGCGTGCAGGAAGCTCGCCGCCTTTTGCCCCCATTCCCCCTCACTTGGCGCCGTTTCAGGTCACAGGTCACCCTTCCGCCCTACGCGCCGCCTCCGCCAACGACCCGGCTGCCAGGCCCTTGGCCTTGCACGGTCAGGGCACGTGAAGCTTTCCCCTGAGCGACAGGCTTGACGGCGGGCGCACGCGCACTCGTCTTCCACGCCTGACAGGCAGGGCAGACGCCGGCCATGAGGACGGCCGCCTGCTGCCGCTGGACGGGACACCAGAGGCCCGAGCGCTGACGGGCAAAGAAAGCAGTTGCTTATTACACGTCGGCAACGAAAGGGCACATCCTCGTTTATATATATCTGGAGCCGGGCTCATGCCGTCACATGCATTCAACATCCGAACATGTGACCCGGGGACGACGTTGCAATCTTTCCGCACATTTGTCGCGATGAGAAATTGGAAACGTTCTTTATTTATTCGAGGCTGTTCACGGGGGGGGGGACGGGGCGGGGGGGGGGGGGACGGGGCAAGCATTCCTTGCTCAGGCAAGCATACCTTGTGCGAGGATGAGTCCGGCATTGCCACCCGCCAGCGCCAGCCTGCACATAGGCAGACGGGTGTGTTGATCAAGCGCACTTTTGCGGTTAGGCGACCTGGTCTCGCCAGCCAGGTCGCGCGGCCAAAGCTTGCAGCCCCGGTCTGCGACAAGACCCACTTATTGACACCTTGCATTCAACCGATCCAACTCATTGCTCAAGGAAGAGGAGGAAGAGGAGCTTCCAGCGTCAGCTCCTCGGCCCGGCAGCCAAACACCCAGGCCTTGTCAAAGGCCGCGGTAGCATTTTCGTCCAAACCAGCGATCTCTGCAAAACCTCCGATGATGGGGTTTTGCAGCCCACCACACACCAGCGAATACGCCGCGCTCGTCGGAGCGTCAAAGATAGTGCAAATGTTCGTGTTGTTGTACGACCAGAAGCTCGCACTCAGGCAGGTCTCGCGCTTGAGGCACTCCAGTTTGCATTCGACCGCGTTGACGTCATTGCCCTCCAATCCGGTGTAAGGCCCCAATGTAAAGGGGTAGTCGCCGTTTACGCACGGCACTCCGTTTCTGTCTTTCACGTCGGGACACGGCATGCTCACCCCGCAAAACGTATCCGGCAGCATGATCGGCTTGCAGATGCCAATTTTTGACTCGGTCTTTTCCTAAGCGGTAAAATAAGTCCGAGGTAAGGGTGTTGATGAATAAAGTTGAGTGATTAATAAGCAGCGGCGGCGGCGGCGAGGTGAGCGGGATGGTGAGGCCCTGGCCCTGCTGGGCGCGAGGTAGGGCAGCGCTGGCCCACTCTGTTGCGCACCAAGGCATGTGTTCAACGCATAAAAAACCCGTCTCCTACTCTGCGCACCTCCATGGAAGCAAGCATGTCCATTTTCTTGTCCATGTCCTTGACGAGGTCGGGGATTTCAAAATGAGCCTGTTGGTAAAAAGGAGGACGGACAGAGAGTTTTTCGTTCGAATGGGAGAGATAGACCGTCAGGACGCATTCCCAGTCTCTAAATTTCATATGATTGCCCATATATGCCATGTATGCGCATTTATTCATGCCATTTCTTTTGCCTGCATTTGGGGCGGGGTAAAAACTTTTCCCCAACAGGCATGCGCCGCGTGCCTCTCCGTCGATTCGACCCCGCAGAGTACCCTCACCTCGTCAGCCGAGGCGGCGATGGCGCCGCAGCCCAGCAGGGTGGTGAGCATGGCAACAGCCTTCATGTTTTTTTTTCTTTTTATTGACAATAGACTCGCTTAGAAACGAGAGAGGAATGAATGTAGGAATGAGTAACGTTACATTACATTGGCCGCCTTTTCTTTTTTCATTGCTTTGCTCATTTTCTTGGGAGGCGGGTGGAAGGAGGTCGGCTGGCCGGGCTTCATATTGTGGCGTGCACAGGGCTTGGCTTGAATTGTGGTGCGTTGAGGCGGGTGTAAGATCCGTGTCATTGGCAAAACAAAAACACATGCGGCAAAATGTAGACGGCGAAAATGTAACGCACCAACCTGACAACCCCTCACACATCATCGCCTCTATCACATATCACATCACCCCCACCTCTTCTCCTTCCCCCCCGACACTCCACAAAAACGCACGCCATGTGTTCGCACGCCTCGCCCGCCCACGCGCCCGGCATGACCGCCAGGACCGTGGCCAGGGGCTGTGCACGCCGCCGGCTGAAGCCCCGACCTCTACTCCCCCACCCACCGGCAGAGCCCCTCCTCCCCCAACCCCTCCAGCACCGCGCCCCGGTACAGCAGGCCCGCCGGCGACCCCCACACCCGCCGCATGTGCAGGTCGTACAGGGGCAGCGTGGCGAGGGGAGACAGGGAGAGAGAGGAGGGAGCGGGCGGCACGCCGCCGCCGCCGCCGCCGCCGCCGACGCCGCCGCCGTCGGCCCGCCGCCCGCCTCCACCTCCACCACCATCGCCGCCCTCCGGCTTGGTGATGAAATGCTCGCCCGGCTCCATGTGGTTGACCGCCACCGCGCCGCCGCCCTCGGCCGTCGGGTACAGGAAGGCCGCGCCCGCGCCGTACGCCCACCGGTGCCACCAGACCGTCCAGATGGCCGACCCGTCCCACCGCCACCACTGGTTGGAGATCAGACCGGGCAGGCAGGGGGTGGGTGGCGTGGGAGGGCGGGGCGGGTGCGGGTGCGGGTGCGGGTGCGGGTGCGGGTGCGGGTGCGCGCCGGCGCCGCCGCCGCCGCCGCCGCCGCCGCCGCCGCCAGCAGCAGCGGAGGCGGAGGCGGAGAAGGCGGAGAGGCCGGCCGGGCGGGCGGGGCCGGAGGGCTGGGCCGCCGCCGCCGCCAGACCCCCTCCCTCACCGCCCGCCGCCGCACCCCCTCCCTCACCGCCCGCCGCCGGCGCCCCCTCCTCCCCGCACCGCCCGCCGCAAGACCCCCTCCCTCGCCGCCGGCCACCCCGTCAAACCACGCCACAAACGCCCGCCACGGGCCGGGCAGCAGGACGGGCGCCCAGGAGGACACCTGCTGGGCCAGGTAGGCGGGCGGGGGCGGGGCGGCGGCGGCGGCCGCCCCCCGGCGCACGACCGCCAGCGGGTCGACCCGCCCGTACGCGCCGGCCTCCGCCTCGCCGACCACCCGGTTCTGCAGGGACAGCGAGATGCCGGCCAGGTGGGCGGCCGGCCCGGCCGCGGCGGCCACCCCCCCGCCCTGCAACGCCGCCTCATCAAGCCTCGCCCTCAGCCACCCGTACCAGCCGCCCACCACCTCCAGGTCGTCCTCCAGGACGAGCAGGGCCTCCCGGCCGCCCGGGGGCGGCCGCCAGCCGTGCACCCACTGCTCCACCAGGCCGCGCGGGGTGGGGGCGACATCCAGGTCCAGGTCCCCGTGCGGCCAGGTCAGGTTGCGGGCCAGGGCCAGGACGGCCGCGTGGCCGGCCGCCCGGCGCGCGTGCGCGGCCGACGCGGCGGCCGGGGTCGGGAACATGGAGTCGAACTTCGGGTTGGAGCCGGCGGGGCGGGGGGCGTCGATGGAGAGCTGCAGGGCGACGGCGTCGCCCCGGAAGTCGGTCGCCACCAGCCCCGCCAGCAGGCGGGCCAGGGCGGCCGGCCGGGACATGGTCAGCACCCGGATCTTCAGGGAGAATGAGGGGGGGGGAGGGGGGGGGGAGGGGGGTGGTGGTGGTGGACGCCCGCGCCGTGGCCGCCACCGCCGCCGCGATGCCGTCCCCGTCCGCCGGCCTGCGGGGCGCCAGCGCGCACGTCCCGTCAGGGGCGACCGCGACCAGGGCGGGGGGTAGGAAGGCGGGGGAGGAGAGGGGTGGCGCGGCGCCGCCGGCCGTTCCGCCGGCCACCAAGCCGCCGCCGCCGCCGGCCGCCTCACCACGCCCACCACTGACGACCACCACCACCGGCCACAGCCCGGTCACGGCCGGCCCGGCCGCCGCAAACTGGTCCGCCGTCAGGGCCAGGGCCGGCTGGCCGGCGGGGCCGTCCCCGGCCGGCCCCGCCACCTCGCAGACCGCCGACCCGCCGGCCGACCGGCCGGCCGCTTGGAGGCAGGCCACCGTGAACAGGGGGGGGGGGCGGGCGTGCCGCTGGCGGCGGCGGCTCCAATGCACGCCGCCACGGCCGCCACCACCTGGCGGGCGGCAGCCGTGGCGCGCAGGCCGACCAGGGCAGGGGGAGAGGTGGTGGGGGTGGTGGGGGGGGCGGTGGCGGGGGCGGTGACGGTGGCGGCGGTGAGGGTGGTGGGGGTGGCGGCACCCCCACCCCCACCCCCACCCCCACCCCCACCGCCACCATCCCCAACCCAGCACACGTCGCAGCCGCACTGCGCGCCCAGGGCCGCCCGCGCGTCCTGGAGCCACAGCGCGCTGGGTGACGTCACCAGGGCGCCTGGGCCGCCGTCCACCAGGGCCGCCCCCAGCGCCCGCCAGGCGGCCCGCCCCGGCGCGACGACAGCCCCCAGCGCCGGGTGCGCCAGCCGCGCCTGCCCTCCTCCTCCATACACCGCGCCCGCCACCGCCCGGCCCGCCGCGCCGCCCGGGTCGACCCGGCCGCCGCCGACCAGGGTGACCACGCCGACGGGCAGGCCCAGGCGGGCGACCGCCCAGCACGCCCAGTTGACGAGGGGGGGCGGGGAGGAGGAGGGGGGGGAGGGGGCGGCGGGCGCCCGCTGCCCGCCGGCGCCGCCGTCGAGTTGGACGAACACGCGCGCCGCGTCCAGGGGCGGGCGAGGGGCAGAGGGCGTGGCGGGGCTGTCCAGTGCAACGCCAGACGCAACAGGACCACTCCCGAGGTCGGCAGCCCCCCGCGCCTCGGCCGCCAGGCGGGCGCGGGCCGGCGCATGCGCCGGCGCGCCGCCGCCGCCGAGCCGGCCCGACAAGATGAGGATGACCAGCGCCAGGCCCGTCAGCCCGCCGCCCCACACCACCGCCCGCGCCACCCGGCGGCGGGCCCGGCGGGGGCGGGGCGGGTGCCGGCGCCAGGCGGGGAGCGTGGGAGAAGGGAGGAGGGGCATGCGGTCGGCGCCGGGAGAAGGAAGAAGCAGCGCGCACGGCGAGCACGGAGCTTCGAAAAATGATGCAGGCGGTCGACCTCCGCTTCTCCACACGAATACACACACACCACAACACACCCAAGCATCACATCACCACGACTTCCCTCAGCCCCTCTCACCCTCCCTCCATCCTCACCCCCCTCCCCCTCCTCCTCCCTCGTCCGCACCAGGACGCGGGGCACCGTGTGCGCCAGGCCGCCCGACGCGGCGCCGACCCCGTCCATGGGCGCGGCCCGCGTGATGCGGTGCCGGGTGGAGTGGAGGGGGGCGGGGCCGACGTCGCCCCGCGCGGCCCCGCCACCCAGCAGCGACTTTTTCGGGCCGCCGCCGCCGCCGCCGCCGCCGCCGCCACCGCCGCCGCCACCGCCACCCCCGCCCCGCCCCACCCCCATCTGGCTCACCTCGGCCGCGCCCAGGGCGGCCAAGTCCAGGCAGGACGCGTGCGTGACGGGCGCCGCCCCCGCCCATGGCGTGACCATGAGCGCGGCCCCCGCCTCCCCCGCCACCAGGCGGGCGTGGCCCGGGCGGGCGGCGACGGGGGAGGCGGCGGCCCGGCCGTCCCCGCCCCCGCCCCCGCCCGCGCTGCCGCCCGCGCCCAGCCCCAGCCACGGCAGCAGGGCGGGCGCCGCGTACGCGTACATCGCCATGTCCGCCCCGGCGGGGGCGACCCAGGCCTTGGTGGAGGGCGGGCGGGCGGAGGAGGAGGAGGGCGCGGGCGCGGGCGCGGGCGCGGGCGCGGGCCCGCCCGCTCCACCCACCACCCCGTCCCCGCCCACCACGCACGCGGCCACGGACACGCTGCCCCGCATCAGCACCGCGGACGAGCGCAGGTGGAGGGCCGTCCCGGGCGGCAGCTCGACCAGCTCCGCGGCGGCCAGGCCGCGGACCAGGGCCCGGTACTCGGCGTCGATGGAGGAGGAAGGGGAGGGCAGGCGGGGCGTGGCGTCGCCGGCGTCGCCGTCGGTGCCGCTGTCGCCGCCGCCGCCCCCGCCACGCCCACCAGCACGCCCGCCACCATCCCCCCGCCGCCCCAGCACCGCGCCCAGGTACCCGAGCAGGCGCGCCTTCTCCAGCTCCACCACAAACAGGGCCGCCATGCGCCACATGTCGACCTCCACCTGCTGGAAGGCCGCCACGCCCGCCGCCGACCGCGCCCGCAGCGCGTCCACCGCCGCCTGCGGCACGTGCAGCACGAGCGGCCCCCGCCCCAGGGTCGACCCCTCCGCCACGGCCGCCCACGCGCCCCAGGACTCGCCCGTCAGGGCCGTGTACAGGCCCACCACGCCGCCGCAGCCCATGTAGACGTCGTGCCGGTCGCCGGCCCGGCCGTGCGCGGTGACGCGGACCAGGCCGGAGATGACGACGACAAAGCCGCTGGGAGGGGTGGAGGCCGGGCCGTGCGAGGAGGAGCCCGCTCCTCCTCCTCCTGCACCGCCCCCACCTCCACCACCACCCCGGCCGCCATCGCTCTCCGCGACCAGCGCGCCCGCCCGGTGCACCCGCAGCGCCCCGCGCGCCAGCAGGAAGGCGGCAATGTCGGGCGAGGACCGGGCAAAGGGCAGGTCGCGCAGGACGTCCGCGGGCGAGGGCGCCCGCCAGGTGGGGCCCGTCCGCTCCAGCGCGGCCTCCCGCGACGCGAGCGGGCGGGCCAGCGCGTCGCGCTCGTCCGCGTCCACCGCGCCCGACTCGTACAGGTCGCTCACGAAGGCGGCCTGCCGGCGCAGGGCGGCCGCGGTGGCCCGGTACGTCTGGATGGCCTGGAACCGCTCCGGCGCCTCCGCCTCCCGGTCGTGCAGGAAGAGCCAGACCTCGGCCAGCTGGGCGTCGACCTCGGCCGCGACCGCCGCGGCGGCCGGCCCGCCCGCCGCGCCCGCCGCCGCCAGCACCGCCCCGGGAGCCACCGCCAGGCCCTGCATCATCTCCACCGCCGCCTCGCACGCGGTCAGCATGAGCCTGGACAGCGCCCACAGCAGGCCCCGGGCCGCCTTGGACAGGGGCCAGGCCGCGCCCCGCCGCAGCACGCCGCCGAGCGAGCGCCGGCGGGCCGCGCCCCGGCTGTCGCCCGCCACGCGGATGGCCGCCCGCCGCAGCCAGTAGGCCGCCAGGGCCAGGCCCCTGGGACGCCCACCGGGCCGTCACGTCCCGCTCCACCGCGCCCCACAGGCGCAGCGGGGCGCCGGGCTCGTCGATCGCCTCGTCGCACGCCGTGTCCAACACGCGCGTTGCCCGCCCGGACAGCAGGCCGTCCGCCCGCTTGGCGTGGAAGTGGCGCTTCAGCGAGTTGGCCAGGCGGACGCGCAGCTCCTCCACGGCCGACCCTGTCTCGGGGAGCCGCTTGGAGGCCAGGCGGGCGAGGGCGGCCTTGACGGCCAGCCCGGTTGCCTGGGTGAGCGTGCCGGTGGCGGAGGGCGGGGCGGGCGTGGAGGTGGCAAGGAAGTCGCCGCCGCCCAGGGGGGGCGGGTGGGAGGGGACGCCCTCCTCGGGGGCGGCCTGGAGAGAGATGGAGGTGTGTGCGTGTGTGTGTGTGTGTGAGTGCGTGTGTGTGCGTGTGTGTGTGTGTGCGTGTGCGCGTGCGTGTGCGTGTGCGTGTGAGAGAGCAAAGAGAGGAGAGGAGAGGGAGCGCGCTCGAGCGACCCCTC